>NZ_FOQY01000010.1:23554-272371 GCF_900113865.1 Streptosporangium canum
AAGATCGGCACCGAAGTGAAACCCTGCTACTTCGATCTCACCAGCCCCCACTACGTCGGCGTCCTGTGCACCATGCTGCGCACCGCCGGGGACGACGTGTCCGTCGTGATCGGCGAGGCCCTGCCCACCCCCGAGCAGGCCTGGGTCCCCGACCACGACGGCAACCGCTACTTCAGCGAGCTGCGCCTGCAGATCACCGACTCCGTGCCCGCGGGCGGTGGGCGATGAGCGGCCTCACCCACCGCCCGGAGACGGACCAGCCGTCCTTCCCGGAGGGGACCGTCGCCGATCTCATCGTGGCGCGGGCCCGCGCCGTGCCGGACGCGGTGGCGGTCGCCCAGTGGGACGAGAAGATCACCTATCGCGAGCTGACCGGCCGCGCCACGGCGCTCTCCGCCCGGCTCCGCGCGCTCGGCGTCGGCCCGGAGACCAAGGTCGGGATCTGCATGGAGCGGCGGCCCGCGCTGCTGGTCGCGCTCCTGGGCGTGCTGCTGTCCGGCGGCTGCTACGTGCCGCTGGACCCGGCCGGCCCGCGGCTGCGGCTGCGGGACATGGCCGCCGACGCCGGTCTGGACGTCGTGGTGTGCGACGGGGCGGGAGCCGAGGCGGCGGGCGAGGCGGGGCTGCGGTGCGTCGCCGTGCCCGGCCCGGACGGATCGGCCGACCCGGCCGACGTGCCGGCCTGTCCGGCGGCGCCGGACAACCTCGCCTACGTGCTGTACACCTCCGGCTCCACCGGCCGCCCCAAGGGCGTGCTCGTCACCCACCGCAACCTGGTCGACTTCGTCCTCGGATCCGTCGCGAGCATCGGGGCCGACGAGACCACCCGCGCGCTGGCGGTCTCGTCCCTCGGCTTCGACGCCTCCGTCCTCGACCTGTTCGTACCGCTGGCCGTGGGCGGGGCGGTGCAGCTGGCCGGTGACGCCGACCGCACCGACCCGGCCAGGCTGCAGCGTTTCATCGCCGAGCACGGGGTCACCTGGGGGTTCGCGACCCCGGCCGTGCTGTCTCTGCTCGACCCGGCCACGCTGCCCGGCTGGCGGGTGGTGATGTCCGGCGGCGACGCGGTGCCGGCCCAGCTGGTCAACCGGTGGGCGGCGCCGGGCCGCCGGATCGTCAACATCTACGGGCCCACCGAGACCACGGTGTCGGCCGTCACCGGCGAGCTGGTCGCGCCGCAGGCCACACCGGTGCAGATCGGCCACGCGACACCCGGCCACCGCTGCTACGTCGTCGACGACCGGTTCCGCCAGGTCGAGCCCGGCGCCGAAGGCGAGCTGCTGATCGGCGGCCCCGGCGTGTCCCGCGGCTACCAGGGCAGGCCCGCGCTGACCGCCGAGGCGTTCGTGCCCGACCCGTTCTCCGGCGAGCCGGGCGCGCGGCTCTACCGGACCGGGGACATGGTGCGGTACGCCGACGACGGGCAGCTCGTCTACCTGGGCCGCCGGGACGGGCAGGTCAAGGTCCGCGGCCAGCGGATCGAGCTCGGCGAGATCGCGGCCGTCCTGGAGGAGCACCCGGCGGTGACGCAGGCGGCCGTGGAGGCGGTCCCCGGGCCCGGCGGCGGCCTGGAGCTGGTCGCCTTCCTCACCCCGCGGGACGCCCCGGCCGACCCGGGATACGCCGCCTCCCGGCTGACCTCGGCGATGCTGCCCGGACGCGTGCTGCGCCTGCCCGAACTGCCGATCAACGCCTCCGGCAAGGTGGACAGGGCGAAGCTGCGCGAGCTGGCCGTCGCGGCACGCCCCGCCGACGACTCGCCGGAAGGGGAGACGGCCACCGAACGGGCGCTCGCGGCGGTGTGGCGTCGCCTGGGCGTCGGCACCGACTTCTTCGCGAGCGGCGGCGACTCGATCACGGCGATGCGGCTGGTCGCCGCCGCCCGCGGCGAACTGGGCCTGGACGTGACGGTGGACGACGTGTTCGCCGGCCGTACCCTCCCGGCGATCGCCGAGCGGTTCGACAAGGCCGGCCGGCTGCCGGGGCCGGAACTCACCGTCGGCCACCCGCCGACCCTGGCCCCGCCGCAGCGCCGCCTGTGGTTCCTGGACCAGCTGGCCCCCGAGGCCGCGCCCTACAACATCGCGCTGGCCGAGACGCTGCGCGGCCCCCTGGAGGTGCCGGCGCTGCGGGCGGCGCTGCGCGCGGTCGCCGAGCGGCACGCCGTACTGCGCTGGCGGATCCGGCAGACGGACGGCGTGCCGTACGCCGTCTGCGAGCCCCCGGCCGACGTGGCGCTGACCGTGGTGGACCTGAGCGGGTACGGCCAGGCCCAGCGGGACGCCCAGCTGCGCACCCGGCTGGCGGCCGGCGCGTCCGCGCCGTTCGACCTGGCGGGCGGCTCCCCCTGGCGGGCGTGGCTGTACGTGCTGGGCCCCGACGAGCACGTGCTGGCGCTGACCCTGCACCACGCGGTGTTCGACGGCTGGTCGCGGGACACGCTCTACACCGACCTGTCCGCCGCCTACACGGCCGCCGTCACCGGCCGGGAGGCGGACCTCCCGCCGCTGCGGGCGTCGTACGCCGACTACGCGGTCTGGCGGGCCGAGCGGGACCGCCGCGACGGCGAGGCGGACCTGGCCTGGTGGGCCGGGCATCTGCGCGGCGCGCCCACCGTGCTGGACCTGCCCCGCGACCGGCCCCGCCCGGCGGTGCAGACCTACCGCGGCGCCGAGGCCCGCGTGACTCTGCCGCCCGGCACCGACGCCGCGGTCCGCGCACTCGCCGCCGACCTCGGGGCGACCCCGGCGGGGGTGCTGCTGGCCGGGCTCGGCCGGCTGCTGCACAGGCTCACCGGCACCGCCGACCACGTGGTCGGCGCGGTCGTCGCCGACCGGCGGGTGGCCGCCTTCGACGACCTGGTCGGGTTCTTCATCGACATGGTCCCGCTGCGGCTGCGCTCGGACGAGCAGGCCGGCTTCGCCGACCACGTACGGCGGTGCACCCGCGAGCTGCTGGACGTCGCCGCGCACCCGGCCGCACCGCTGGAGCGGGTGGTCGAGGAGCTCGGCGTCCGCAGGGACACCTCCCGCGCCCCGCTGGTGCAGGTGATGTTCAACGTGCTGAACCTCACCGAGCCCCGGCTGGACCTCCCCGGGCTGCGCAGCGAGACGATCGAGGTCGACAAGCCGGGATCGCCGTTCGACCTGACCGTGTACGTGGCGGAGCGGGCCGGCGCGTTCTCCGTCGAGGTCGTCTACAACCCCGACCTGTTCGACGCCTTCAGGGTCGACGCGATGCTCGCCGACTACGTGAACGTGGTCGGCGCGCTGGCCGCCGACCCGGCCGTCCCGGTGGGCGCGGTCGCCCTGCCCGAGCCGCTCTCGCCTGCCGCCGCACCGGGCGCCATGCGGGTCGCCGACCCCGTGGCGGCGCCGTCCGCGATCCCGGGGGCCGGGTCGACCGGCACCGAGGAGCTGATCGCCGCGGTCTGGCGTGAGGTCCTGGAGCGGGACGCCGTCGGGTTCGACGACAACTTCTTCGACATCGGCGGCCACTCGCTGGCGCTGGCCGCCGTGCACGCCCGCCTGTGCGTCCGGCTCGGCCGCGAGCTGCGCATGGTGAACCTCTTCCACTACCCGAACATCCGTGCCCTGGCCGCCTTCATCGACACCCAGGCGGGCGGCTCCGCCGACCGACCCCAGGACGACAACTCCGAACTCGCCCGCGCGGCCTCCCGGGCCGAAGCGCGGCGCAACCGTAACCGGCGCACACGACGCGTCCACAGCACCACCGGACAGGAGAACGACCATGACCAGTGACGTCACCGACGAGGGCGTCGAGCCGATCGCCATCGTGGGGATGGCCGCCCGGGTACCGGGCGCGGCCGACATCGGCGAGTTCTGGCGCAACCTGGTCGACGGCGTCGAGTCGATCACCACCTTCACCCGCGAGGAGCAGGTGGCCAGGGGCGTGTCCGAGGAGGACGTGGACGACCCGAGCTGGGTGTCGAAGGCGCCGTACGTGGAGGGATACGACCAGTTCGACGCCGGGCTGTTCGGCCTGAGCGCGCGGGAGGCGGAGATCCTCAACCCGCAGCACCGGCTGTTCCTGGAGACCTGCTACACCGCGCTGAACGACGCCGGCACCGACCCCGCGCGCTACGACGGCTCCATCGGCGTCTACGCGGGCACCGGGGGCAACCAGTACCTGTGGGAGAACCTGGTCCGCAACAAGAAGGTGTGGGAGACCCGCCACGGCATCGGGCTCGCCACCGCCAATTCGCCGAACTACGTGGCCACCACCGTGTCCTACCGGCTGGACCTGCGCGGGCCCAGCTTCACCATCCACACCGCCTGCTCCACGTCGCTGGTCGCACTCCACCTGGCCTGCGAGGCGCTGCGCGGCGGCGAGTGCGACATGGCCCTGGCGGGCGGCGTCAACGTGGAGCACCCGCCGGCGACCGGATACATCGGGGTGGAGGGGTTCACCTCCCCCGACGGTCACTGCCGGCCCTTCGACGCCGACGCGAACGGCACCGTCTGGGGCAGCGGCGTCGGCGTCGCCGTGCTCAAGCGGCTGGAGGACGCCATCGCCGACGGCGACCACATCCACGCCGTGGTGCGGGGCAACGCGATCAACAACGACGGCGCCGGCAAGGTCGGCTTCTCCGCGCCCAGCGTCGACGGGCAGGCCGCCGCGGTCGCGCAGGCGGTCGGGCTCGCCGGGATCGACCCGCGCACGATCGGCTACGTCGAGGCGCACGGCACCGGCACCGCGATGGGCGACCCGATCGAGGTCGCCGCCCTGTCCGCGGTGTACACGCGGGCCACGCAGGACCGCGGCTGGTGCGGTATCGGCTCGGTGAAGTCCAACATCGGCCACCTCAGCCAGGCCGCGGGCATCATCAGCGTGATCAAGGCGGTGCTCGCGCTGAAGCACGGGCTGATCCCGCCCACGATCAACTACGAACGCCCCAACCCGGCGATCGACTTCGACGACACCCCGTTCTACGTGGCGTCCACGCTCAGCAAGTGGGAGACCGACGGCGGGCCGCGGCGCGCCGGAGTGAGCTCCTTCGGCATCGGAGGCACCAACGCGCACGTGGTCCTGGAGGAGGCGCCGCGCGCCGGGGCGGCCCCCCTGCCGCCGCGGCCCGCCCACCTGCTGCAGGTGTCCGCCAAGACCGCCACCGCGCTTGACGCCGCGGTGGACCGGCTCGCCGGGCACCTGGCGGCCAACGAGGACCTCGACCTCGCCGACGTGGCCCACACGCTGCGGGTGGGCCGGATGGAGTACCCGCACCGGGCCGCGGTGGTGGCCACCGACCGCGCCGACGCGGTCGCCGCGCTGCGCGACCGCAAGCGCCGCCGCAAGGGAGAGTCCCGCGCCACCCCGCCGGCGGTCGCCTTCCTGTTCTCCGGGCAGGGGGCGCAGCACGCCGGCATGGGCGCGGAGCTGTACCGGACGGAGCCGGTGTTCGCCGCCGCCGTCGACGAGTGCGCGGGCCTGCTCACCGAGCACCTCGGCCTCGACCTGCGCGACCTGGTGTTCGGCACCGCGCCCGACGCCGACGAGACGCTCCGGCAGACGCGCTACACCCAGCCGGCGCTGTTCACCGTGGAATACGCGCTGGCCAGGCTCTGGCAGAGCTGGGGGGTACGGCCGGCCGCGATGATCGGCCACTCCATCGGCGAGTACGTCGCCGCGACCGTCGCCGGGGTCTTCACCCTGCCCGACGCGGTACGGCTGGTCGCCGCCCGCGGCGCGCTCATGCAGTCGATGCCGCCGGGCGCGATGCTCGCCGTCCAGCAGGACGAGTCGGCGCTGGCCGGACAGCTGCCGGAGGGGGTGTCGGTGGCGACCGTCAACGGCCCCGGCACCTGCGTGGTGGCCGGTCCCGCGGACGCGATCGAGGCGTTCGCCGAGACGCTGAAGGCCCGGAAGGTGGGCTGCAAGGCCCTGCGCACGTCGCACGCGTTCCACTCGGCGATGATGGAGCCGATCCTCGACGAGTTCACCGCGCTGGTCGCCTCCGTGCCGCGGCAGGCGCCGAGCCTGCCGTTCTGGTCCAACGTCACCGGTGAGCCCATCACCGCCGAGCAGGCGACGGACCCGGCGTACTGGGCCGGTCACCTGCGGCAGCCGGTCCGGTTCGGCGCCTGCGTCGCCGGGCTGTTCGCCGCGCACGGCGACACGCCGCCGCTGCTGGTGGAGTGCGGGCCCGGACGGCAGCTGGCCGGACTGGCCAGGATGCAGCTCCCCAAGGGAGCGCCCGCGCCGCTGCCCAGCCTGCCCGGCCCCGGGGAGCGGGCCGGGGACGCCGTCACCGTCTACGACGCGGCGGGCACGCTGTGGTCCGCCGGCGTGCCGCTGGCGGACGGTTTCGGCGCGGCGGCCCGCCGGGTGCCGCTGCCGGCCTACCCGTTCGAGCGCCGGCGCTACTGGATCGACGCCGACCCGGTCGACCAGGCCGCAGCCGCCGCGCCGGTCCGGCGCCGTGGCCCGCTGCCGCTGGACGACTGGTTCGCGGTGCCCACCTGGCGCCAGGCCGCCCCGGACCTCCGCCGGACCGACCTCGGCGACTGCCTGGTGCTGGCCGACGGGCCTCGCGGGGAGGAGCTCGTCGCCGAGCTGCGCGCCCGGGGCGTCACCGTGCGGGTGGCCGGCCCCGGCGACCACGAGACGCTGCTCGCCGCCGGCGCCCCCGCCAGGATCGTGCACGCCCTGGCGCTGGACGGCGTGCCCGCCGGCGGCGCGATCGCCGCCACCTGGGACGCGCAGGAGCGCGGCTTCTTCAGCCTGCTGGAGCTGGTCCAGGCCCTGGCCGGCGCGGGGGTGACCGACGGAGTCCACCTCGACGTGGTGTCGTCGGGCGCCTCAGACGCGCAGGGCGCCCTGCTCCGCCCCGAGCACGCCACCCTCGCCGGCATCGCCCGGGTGGTCCCGTTGGAACTGCCCGGCCTGACCGTCCGCCACATCGACGCCGACCCGGAGGCGGGCGCCGCGCAGACGGCCGACCTCGTCTCCGAGCTGCTGCGGCCCGCCGACGAGACGGAGGTGGCGCTGCGCGCCGGCCGCCGCTGGGTCACCGACTACGCCCAGGTCCCCGTGGGCGCGGAGACCTCCGGGTCCACGGTGGTCCGCGACGGGGGCCGGTACCTGATCACCGGTGGGATCGGCGGGATCGGCATCACCCTCGCCGAGGACTTCGCGCGGCGGGCCCGCGCCCGGCTGGCGCTGCTCAGCCGCAGTGGCCTGCCGCCCCGCGAGGAGTGGGACACCCACCTGGCGGTGCACGGCGGCGCGGACCGGACGGGCCGGGCCATCCTCGCGATCCGGCGGATGGAGCAGGCCGGCGCCCAGGTGCTGGTGCTGGCCGCCGACGTCACCGACCCGGCCGAGCTGCGCGCGGTGCGCGAGCGCGTCGACGCCGAGTTCGGCGGCCTGGACGGCATCGTGCACGCCGCCGGTCTGCCCGGCGGCGGCATGGCCGAGGTGAAGGACCGTGCGACGGCCACCGCCGTCCTGGCCCCCAAGATCGCCGGAACCCTCGCCCTGGCGCAGGTCTTCGGCGACCTCCCGCTGGACTGGGTGGCGCTCTGCTCCTCGGTGACCTCGGTGGTCGGCGGTTTCGGCCAGGTCGACTACTGCGCGGCCAACAACTTCCTGGACGCCTACGCCCGCAGCGCGCACGGCTGGCGCGCGCCGGTCGTCTCGCAGAACTGGGGCGGCTG
This sequence comes from Streptosporangium canum, assembly GCF_900113865.1. GTDB lineage: Bacteria > Actinomycetota > Actinomycetes > Streptosporangiales > Streptosporangiaceae > Streptosporangium > Streptosporangium canum. The sequence continues at coordinate 31,231 of NZ_FOQY01000010.1, forward strand.
GACCGAGGTCGGCATGGCCGTGGAGGTGGCGGCGCCCGACGGGTTCCGCGCCGCCCGCGGCGGGGTGGCCGGAGCGGTGGACCACCCGGTCCTGTCCAGCCGGGTGACCGGCCAGGACGGGGAGGCCGAGTGCCACGGGCTGGTGTCGGCCACCACGCACTGGCTGCTCGACGAGCACCGCATCGGCCAGGTGCCGGTGGTGCCCGGCACCGGTCACCTGGAGACGGCGCGGGCCGCCGTGGCCGCGTGCCTGCCCGCTCCGGACGCCGACCACGCCGTGGAGCTGCGGGACGTGGCGTTCCTGGAGCCGTTCTCCGTCCCCGACGGGGCCACCGCGCAGTACCGGGTGGAGCTGACCACCTCGGCGGACGGCGTGGAGTTCCGCGTGGTGAGCCGTACGGCGGGCCACTCGGCCACGCACGTGCGCGGTTCGGCCGCGTGGGTCCGCTCCGAGCCGGCCGCCGGGGTGGACGCCCCGTCGATCGTGGCGCGGTGCCGGCCGAGCTCGGCCGTACGCGAGACCGGCCGCACCAGCATGCTCACCTTCGGTCCCCGCTGGGACGCGCTGGGCGAGCACCACGTGGGCCCGGACGAGGAACTCGCCAGGATCGTCGCGCCCGAGGCCGCCATGGCCGACCTGGAGCGCTGGGTGCTGCACCCGGCGCTGCTGGATGTGGCCACCGCGTTCGGCGAGGGCCGCGGGGAGGGCAGCTACCTGCCGCTCTCCTACGGCCGGGTGCTGGTGCGCGGGCCGTTGCCCGCCCGGTTCTGGAGCCACCTGCGCTACGCCGACGGCGGTGACGACGTGGTCTCGGCGGACCTGACGCTGTTCGACGAGGACGGCCGGGTGCTGGTGGAGATCGGCGACTTCGTCCTGCGCCGGGTGAACCGCGACGCCGTCACCGGCGACCTCGGCGCCGTCCCCGGCGGCACGGCCGGAGGGGCCGCCGCGGCGACCGCGCCGGCCGGCGACGGGATCTCCCCCGTGGACGGCGCCGAGGCGTTCCGCCGGGTGCTGGCCGCACGCCTGGGCCCGCAGGTCGTGATCAACCCGCTGCCGGTGGCCGAGCTCGCCGAACGGGCCAGGTCCCGGACCACCGACACCATCGCCGGGGACACCGGAGCCGACGAGCGGTCCGGGTCCGCGGAGGCCGGAGACGACCACGCCACGCCGCGCAACGAGCTGGAGGCGACCATCGCGCGGGTGTGGAGCGACGGTCTCGGCGTGTCGCGGGTCGGCATCGACGACGACTTCTTCGAACTCGGCGGCAACTCGCTGATCGCGGTGCAGCTCATCGCCTCGCTGCGCAAGGCCGTCGGCGTGAAGCTGCCGATGCGCAGCCTGTTCGAGTCCCCGACCGTGGCCGAGCTGGCGCTCGTCGTCGAACGGCTGCGGGCCGCCGACGGCGAGGCCGAGCAGTCCCGCCCGGCCACCACCATCCCCAAGCTGGACCGTAAATGAACAAGGCAGGAACCATGACCGACCACCCCTATCTGGTCGTGCGCAACGACGAGGAGCAGTACTCGATCTGGCCCGCGGGGCGGATCCTCCCCGCCGGGTGGCACGAGGCCGGCTTCAGCGGAGCCAAGCAGGAGTGCCTGGACCACATCGAGACGGTGTGGACCGACATGCGGCCCCTCAGCCTGCGTCAGGGCGGGTGACGGGATGACCGCCAGGGAATGGGAGGCTCCGGCCTCCTTCGGCCAGGAACGCATCTGGCTGGCCGACCAGCTGGATCCCGGCTCGCCGGTGTTCAACCTGCCGTGCTCGCTGGAGATCCTGCACCCGATCGAGGCCGACGAGGTCGTCGCGGCGCTGAAGACCGTCGTCGACCGGCACGAGGTGCTCCGCACCTCCTTCAGGATCGTCGACGGCGCCCTCCGCCAGGTGGTGCACGCCGAGGTCGACCTCGACGTGCGGGTGCACGACCTGCGGGCGCTCCCCGCCGAGGAGCGCAAGGCCCGGATGTACGACCACGCCCTGGCCGCCGCCAGGGCCGCGGTCCCCACCGACCGCGCCCCGCTGTGGCGGGCCACGGTGACCCGGACCGGCGACGCGCGCTGGGTGGTCGGCTTCGTGGTCCACCACGCCGTGTTCGACGCCACCTCGGCCGTCATCCTCACGACGGAGTTGACCGAGCTGTGCGCCGCCGCGGCGGCCGGGCGGCCCGCCGGCCTGCCGGAGCTGCCCATCCAGTACGCCGACTACGCGGCCTGGCAGCGCGGCCAGCTCACCGGCCAGGCCCTGGCCGACCAGACGGACTACTGGCGGTCGCGGCTGGCGGGGCTGCCCGCCGTGCACACCCTCCCCACCGACCGGCCGCGGCCCGCCCAGCTCGGCTACGCCGGCGACGAGGTCCGCTTCACGATCCCGGAGGAGCTGCAGGAGCAGGCCGCCGCGGTGGGACGCCGCTCGGCCGCGACGCCGTTCATGGTGTTCCTGACGGCCTACGTCGCGCTGCTGTCCCGGCTGTCCCGCGACGACGACACCGTCGTCGGGGTGACCATGAGCGGCCGGGATCTGCCGGAGGTCGCCGGGCTGGTCGGCATGTTCATCAACCAGATGGTGGTGCGGACCGACACCTCGGGCGACCCGGCCTTCGCCGAGCTGCTCGGCCGGGTCCGCGCCACCCTGCTCGACGCCATGGAGAACGGCCAGATCCCGTTCCAGGCGGTCGTGGAGGCGATCGCGCCGCAGCGGGATCCGGGGGTGCAGCCGCTCTACCAGATCGGCTTCAACTACATCCCCGACTCCGGCATCGAGCCGATCCCCTACAGCACCTCGAAGGACGACCTGGCGTTCGACCTGACCACCGGCACCAGCCGGCTGCTGTACCGCACCGACCTGTTCGACCGGGGCACCGCGGAGACGTTCGTCGCCCGCTACCTGCGCGTCCTGGCCGCGGGCGCGGCCGACCCGGACACCCGGATCGGCGACCTGCCGCTGATGGATGAGGCCGAGCGCGCGTCGCTGCTGGAGGCGGGCGCGCAGGAGCCGCCGCGCGAGCACGCCACGGTGTGCCGCATGGTGCAGGCGCAGGCCGCACGCACCCCGGACGCGACCGCCGTGATCGTCGGTGACCGGCGGCTGACCTACGCGGAGCTGGAGGAGGCCGCCGGACGGGTGGCGGACCGGCTGCGGCGCTCGGGCGTCGGCCCCGAGTCCCTGGTCGCGGTGTACGCCGAACCGTGCCTGGAGCTGCTGCCCGCCCTGCTGGGCGTGTGGAAGGCCGGAGCGGGTTACGTGCCGGTGGATCCCGGCTACCCGGCGGAGCGGGTGGCGTACATGCTCGCCGACTCCGCCGCCGCGGTGGTGCTCACCCAGCGGCACCTGACGGGCGCCCTGCCGGCCGCCGGCGCGACCGTGCTCGCCGTCGACGACCCCGGCGAGTGGACCGGGCAGCCGGCCGCCGGCTCCTCCCCGGAGGCCGCGCCGGAGAACGTCGCCTACGTCATCTACACCTCGGGCTCGACCGGCACCCCCAAGGGCGTCGTGGTCGAGCACGGCTCGGTGGCCGCCTACCTGGCGTGGGCCGGCACCGCCTACCCCGGCCTGGCCGGGCAGGCGCTGCTGCACTCGCCGATCTCCTTCGACCTGACCGTGACCGGCCTGTTCGGGCCGCTGACCGTCGGCGGCGCGGTGCGGTTCGCCGCCCTCGACGACGGCGTCGCGGCCGGTGACCGGCCGACGTTCCTCAAGGCCACCCCCAGCCACCTGGCGCTGCTGGCGGCGCTGCCCGACCGCGCGGCCCCCAGCGCCGACCTGGTGCTGGGCGGTGAGGCGCTGCCCGCCGACTGGGTCACCGCCTGGCGGGAGCGGCATCCGGGCGTCACGGTCGTCAACGAGTACGGCCCCACCGAGGCCACCGTCGGCTGCGTCGCGGCCCACGTGGCGCCCGGCGAGGCGCTGCCCGTCGACCAGGCGGGCGCGGTCGGGATCGGCCGTCCGGCCCCCGGCAACACCGCCTACGTGCTGGACGGCGGGCTGCGGCCGGCGCCCGCCGGCGTCGTCGGCGAGCTCTACGTCGCCGGCCCCCAGGTGACCCGCGGTTACCTGAACCGGCCGGGAGCCACCGCCGCCGCCTACGTGCCGTGCCCCTACGGGCCCCCCGGCGGGCGGATGTACCGTACCGGCGACCTGGCGCGCCGGCGCGCCGACGGGAGCCTGGAGTTCGCCGGCCGCGCGGACGACCAGATCAAGCTCCACGGCTACCGCATCGAACCCGGCGAGATCGAGACGGCCCTGCGGGCGCGGCCCGGCGTCCGCGACGCCGCCGTCAGCGTCCGCGAGGACACCTCCGACGGCAGGCGGCTCGTCGCCTACCTGGTCGGCGAGGCGGACCTCACGGCGATCGGCGACGCGCTCGCCGCCACCCTGCCGGCCCACATGATCCCGTCCGGCTACGTCACCCTCGACGCCCTGCCCCTGACCGCCAACGGCAAGCTCGACCACGCCGCCCTCCCCGCGCCGTCGGCGGCCCCCGAGCGCAGGTACGTCGCGCCCCGCACCGCCGCGGAGGAGCTGGTGGCGGAGGTGTTCGCCGAGCTGCTGGGGGTGGAGAAGGTCGGCGCCGAGGACGACTTCTTCGAACTCGGCGGCAACTCCCTGCTGGCGATCCGGGCCATCGCCAGGATCCGCGGTCAGATCGAGGTGGACATCCCGGTCCGCGGACTTTTCTCCTACGCCACCGTCGCCGACCTCGCGGCCGAAATCGAACGGCGGCTCAACGAAGACCTCGACCAGCTCAGCGATGAGGATGTCGAGCGGCTACTCACAGCGGAAGGTGACGGCCGGCCATGACGACCACCCCAGAGACCACCCCACAGCCCCCTTTATCGACCCCCGCCCCCTCCGCGGCCCGCCGGGCACTGCTGGAGCAGCGGCTGCGCCGGCGGGCCACCGCCACCGTGAAGCCCCGCCCCGAGGGCGCCGCCCCGCCCCTGTCCTACCAGCAGGAGCGGGTCTGGTTCATGGAGCAGTTCGCTCCGGGCACCAGCCAGTACAACATCCCGATCCCGATGCGCCTGACCGGCGAGGTCGACCTCGAACTGCTGGACCAGGCCCTGCAGACGCTCCCGGTCCGGCACGAAGCGCTGCGGATGCGCTTTCCCGCCGACTCCGACGGCCGGCCGACCGTCCAGATCGAGCCTTCCGTCACGGTGCCGCTGCGCTTCGTGACGGCCGACGACGAGGCCGCGGCCCAGGTGCTGATCGACGAGGTGGCCACCGAGCCGTTCGACCTCGCCGAGGGGCCGCTGCTCCGCGCCCTGCTGATCAGGCTGGCCGACGACGATCACCGGCTGCTGGTCAGCACCCACCACATCGTCGGCGACGGGTGGTCGGTGGACCTGCTGCTGCGCGACCTCGCCGCGGCCTACCACGCCCTGCGGGCCGGCGCGGAGACCACGCTCCCCGGCCTGCCGATCTCCTACGGCGACTTCGCGCACTGGCAGCGGCAGACCCAGACCGGTCACGAGCTGGAGCGCCAGCTGACGTTCTGGAGCGAGCGGCTCGCCGGCGTGCCGGCCCTGGAGCTGCCCGCCGACCGGCCCCGGCCCGCCACCCAGGTCTTCGAGGGCGACTGGCACATCGTCGACGTCGACGCCGAGCTCACCGACGCGGTCAACCGGCTCTGCAGGGAACGCAACGCGACGCTGTTCATGACGCTGCTCGCCGCCTACCAGGTGCTGCTGGCGCGGCACTCCGGCCAGGACGACTTCGCGGTCGGCTCCTCCTCGGCCGGCCGGTCGCTGGCGGAGCTGGAGAACGTGGTCGGCATGTTCGTCAACATGCTGCCGATGCGCGCGCGGCTCGGCGACGACCCCACCTTCGACGAGCTGCTCGAACGCACCCGGGTCGGCGTGCTCGACGCCTTCGACCACGCGGAGGTCCCCTTCGAGCAGCTGGTCAACGCGCTCGGCGTGCCCCGCGACGTCAGCCGGTCACCGGTGTTCCAGGCGATGTTCGCGCTGCAGAACTACCAGATGGGCAGGATCGCGGACGCGGGAAGCTCGGACCTGCGCATCGCGTGGCTGCCGATGGACCTGCGGGCCACCCGCTTCGACATCGAGCTGCACGTCATCGAGATACCGGACGGGCTGATCGTCAAGTTCGTCTACAACACGGCGCTGTTCGACGAGGCGACCGTGGCGAGCATGGCGACCCGCTTCGTCACCCTGCTGCGGGCGATCGTCGCCGCCCCCGCCACCCGCGTGTCCGAGCTCCCGATGCTGGACGCCGCCGAGCAGACGCTGCTGGTGGACGTGTGGAACGACACCGCCGCCACGCTGGACGAGGGGGCGACGCTGCACGGCCTGATCGAGGATCAGGCCGCCCGTACCCCCGGCGCGGTCGCGGTGACATTCGAGGGCAGTCACCTCACCTACGCCGAGCTGAACGAGCGGGCCAACCGGGTGGCGCACCGGCTGAGCGAGCTGGGAGTGGGGCCGGAGACCCTGGTCGGCGTCTACGCCGAACGCTCGGCCGAGCTCGTGGTGGCGCTGCTGGGCGTGCTCAAGTCGGGAGCGGCCTACCTGCCGCTCGATCCGGAGTATCCGGCCGACCGGCTGGCTTTCATGATCAACGACGCCGGCGCGCCCGTGGTGCTGACCCAGGGGCACCTGCGGGCGAGCGTCCCGGCCACCGACGCGACCATCCTGGACCTGGACGAGTCCGGCGAGTGGGCGGGCCGGTCCACCGCCGATCCCCGGCCGCCGGTCACCTCCGGCAACGCCGCCTACGTCATCTACACCTCGGGGTCCACCGGCCGGCCCAAGGGCGTGCCCAACACCCACCGCGGCATCGTCAACCGGCTGCAGTGGATGCAGCGGACCTACCGGCTGGGCGACGACGACGTCGTGCTGCAGAAGACCCCCGCCGGCTTCGACGTGTCGGTGTGGGAGTTCTTCTGGCCCCTGCTCACCGGAGCGCGGCTGGTGCTCGCCAAGCCGGGCGGGCACAAGGACGCGGCGTACCTGCGTGACCTGCTGATCAGTGAGAACGTGACCACCGCCCACTTCGTCCCCTCGATGCTGGCGGTGTTCCTCGCCGACGACGAGAGGGCCGCGGGGGACTGCACGGGACTGCGCCGGGTGATCTGCAGCGGCGAGGAGCTCCCCGTGGCCACGGCGGCCACGTTCACGGCGGTGCTCCCGGACTGCGAGCTGCACAACCTGTACGGTCCCACCGAGGCCGCCATCGACGTCACCTCCTGGCACTGCACCCCCGAGGCCATCGCCGGGGCGGTCACCCTGCCGATCGGCGCCCCGATCGCGAACATGCGGCTGTACGTGCTCGACGTCCACGGCAGCCCCACCCCGGTCGGCGTGCCCGGCGAGCTGCACATCGGCGGGGTCGGGGTGGCCAGGGGCTACCACCGCCGCCCGGCGCTCACCGCCGAACGGTTCGTCCCCGACCCGTTCGGCGGCGACCTGGGCGCCCGGCTGTACCGCACCGGCGACCTGGCGCGCTGGCGCCGCGACGGGAACCTGGAGTTCCTCGGCCGCATCGACCACCAGGTGAAGCTGCGCGGCCTGCGCATCGAGCTCGGCGAGATCGAGACGGCGCTGCGGGACCGCGAGGACGTCACCGAGGCGGTGGTGGTGGTCCGCGAGGACACCCCGGGTGACAAGCGGCTGGTCGCCTACCTGACGACCCCCGCCGAGACGGACGTCGACGTCACCGAGCTGCGGCTCGCGCTGAAGCAGAGCCTGCCCGACTACATGGTGCCGACGGCGTTCGTCACCCTGGACACGCTGCCGCTGTCCCCCAACGGCAAGCTGGACCGCAAGGCGCTGCCGGCCCCGCAGGCGACCCGGGACGCCACCGCCGAGCTGGTCGAGCCGGAGACCCCCACGGAACGGATGCTGGCCGAGATCTGGACCGAGGTCCTCGGCCTGGAGCAGATCGGCGTCCACGACGACTTCTTCGACTCCGGCGGCCACTCCCTGCTCGCCACCCAGGTGGTGGCCCGGATCCGCAAGGCGTCCGACGGCTCGGGACGTCCGGTCGGTGTCATGGACCTGTTCCAGAACCGCACCATCCGCGAGCTGGCCGTCTTCATCGACGCCGGCGCCGACGCGGCGACCGGGCCGCAGCCGCTGCTGTACGAGCTGACCCCGAAGACGGCCGGCAAGCGCACCCTGTCCTACGTCTGCGTCCCGTACGGCGGCGGCAGCGCGATCGTCTACCAGCCGCTCGCCGACGCCCTCCCCGCCGGGCACGCGCTGTACTCGGTGGCCATCCCCGGCCACGACGTGGGCCTGACCGAGGAGGGGCTCCCCTTCCACGAGCTGGTCGACCGGATCGTGGCGGAGGTCCGGGAACGGGTGGACGGCCCGCTGGTCCTCTACGGGCACTGCGGCGTCGGCAGCGCCATCGCGGTCGGCGTGGCCCGGAAGCTGACCGAGGCCGGCCGGGACGTGGACGCGATCTACATCGGCGCCATGTTCCCGTTCGCCCGGCTCAAGGGCGTCATCGGCGCGGTCCGCACCCGGCTGGAGAAGCTGCGCAGCAACCGCGAGTCCGCCAACTGGCTGAAGGGGATGGGCGTCGACACCGACGCGCTCGACCCGGAGCAGGCCGACCGGATCATCGGCAACATGCGGGCCGACTCCCGGGCGGCCGAGGAGTACTTCACCGAGCTGCTCGACCGGCGGCCGGAGCCGATGTCGGCTCCGATCATCTCGGTGGTCGGCTCGGAGGACCCGGTCACCGACTACCACACCGAGCGGTACCGGGAGTGGGAGTTCCTCACCGAGACCACCGGGCTGGTGGTGCTCGACCAGGCCGGGCACTTCTTCCTCAAGCACCGGGCGGAGGAGCTGGCCGAGATCGTCACGGGCATCCACCCGGCGATGGCCCGGCGCGAGACCGCCGAGTACGGCCCCGCCGGGCGGGGCCCCGACGCCGCGTGGGTGCTTCAGGACACGCACTACCCGGCCGAGCCCGGACAGGCCGAGGGGCCGCCCGTGGTGGAGCCGAGCAACACCAGGTTCCTCAGCGTCGCGATCGGGCAGCTCGTCTCGGCGACCGGGTCGGCGCTGACCGGCTTCGCCATCCCGGTGTGGCTGTTCGACCGGACGGGCTCGGTGACCGACCTCGGTCTGCTGTGGGCGCTGACGCTGGTCGCCGGGGTGGCGATGCTGCCCATCGCCGGACCGCTCATCGACCGGTTCGACCGGCGGCGCGTCATGATCACCGCGAGCGGCATCTCGGGCGCGGTCCAGCTCTGCATCGCGCTGCTGCTGTGGACCGGACGGCTGGACCTGTGGGTCATCTACCTGCTGCTGCCACTCAACTCGATGGCCGGCACCTACCAGCGGCTGGCCTTCCAGACCGCGGTGCCGCAGCTGGTGCCCAAGCGCTATCTGGGACACGCGGTGGGCCTCACCCAGCTCACCAACGGGTTCGCGATGCTGTTCGCCCCCCTGCTGGGCGCCGGGCTGTACGTCGCGATCGGCCTGCCCGGCATCATCGCCATCGACATGGTGAGCTACCTGTTCGCCCTCGCGGTGCTGCTGATGGTCCGCTTCCCCGACACGCTCGGCTTCCGCCGCAAGGAGCCGCTGGTCACCGCGATCGCGGAGGGGCTGCGGTTCTCCTGGAACCTGCGCGGGTTCCGGGCCATGGTCATCTACTTCGCCGTCGCCAACATCTTCCTGGGCCCGGCCCTGGTGCTGACCGTCCCGCTGACGCTCTCCTTCGGCACGGTCGACCAGGTCGCCCAGGTCGCGGTGGCCGAGGCCCTGGGCGCGGTGGCCGGTGGAGTGATCATGGCGCTCTGGGGCGGCCCCAGGAAGCGCCGGATGATCGGCGTGTTCCTGGGCAACCTGGGGATGGCCGCCGGATGCCTGGTGATGGGCCTGCAGCCGTCCCTGGTCGTGGTCACGACCGGCGTCTTCTGCATGGCGATGGCGATGACGGTCTCCCAGGGCATCTACGTGACGCTGATCCAGGTCAAGGTGCCGCAGCGCTTCCACGGCCGGGTGCTCGCGCTCAACCAGGCCATCTCGTGGTCCACCCTGCCGCTCGGCTTCGCCGTGCTGGCGCCCCTGGCCACCTCCCTGTTCAACCCCCTGCTGCAGCCGGACGGCGCGCTCGCCGGTTCGGTCGGCGCGGTCATCGGCACCGGGGACGGGCGCGGCGTGGGCTTCACCTACGTCGTCTTCGCGCTGATGATGGCCGCGATCACCATCGGCGCGTCCACCATCCGGTTGCTCCGGCGCTTCGACACCGAGGTGCCCGACTCGCTCCCCGACGACCTCATCGGCATGCAGGAACGGCAACGCCGCCTGAAAGGAACCACCGCATCATGACGGGTGTCATTCCCGAGGAACTGGCCCAGCTCGGGCCGGTGACCGGACAGCTCGACGGCAACGACCACACCACGATCGTGGTGTACGGTCTCGGGCCGGACATGACCGACCATCTCGACTGGGTGGCGGCCCACCGCGACAGCCTGCGGGCCGCGCTGGCCCAGCACGGCGCGGTGCTGCTCCGCGACCTGCCGGCCGACCTCGAGCTGTTCGACCGGATCGTCCGGGCCGTCGGCGGTGACCCGCTGCGCTACACCGAACGCTCCACCCCGCGCACGTCCGTCACCGAGTCGATCTACACCTCCACCGAGTACCCGGCCGACCAGCCGCTGCCGATGCACAACGAGAACTCCTACTCGGACAGCTGGCCGGGCCACCTGTTCTTCTACTGCGACACCGCCGCGGCCACCGGCGGGGCCACCCCGATCGCCGACAGCCGCGCGGTGTTCCGCATGATCCCCCAGGAGGTGCGGGACAGGTTCGCCGACGGCGTCGTGTACGCCAGGGCGTTCCGGGAGGGGCTCGGCCTGTCCTGGCAGGAGTCGTTCCAGACCGACGACCCCGCGGCGGTCGAGGAGTACTGCGCGCGGCACGGGCAGACGTTCGAGTGGACCGAGGACGGCCTGCGCACCAGGCACCACCGGCCCTCCCACCAGACCGAGCCGCTCACCGGGGAGCAGGTCTGGTTCAACCAGGCGAACCTGTTCCACGTCACCAGCCTGGACGAGGAGGTCCGCGAGGCCCTGCTGTCGCTGTACGACGAGGCCGACCTGCCCCGGAACGCGTACCTGGCCGACGGCACCCCGATCGACCCGGCCGACCTCGCCGCGGTCAAGGCCGCCTACGACGAGGTCTCCTACGGGTTCCCCTGGCGCCGGGGCGACCTGATGATCATCAACAACATGCTGTGCGCCCACGGCCGGGAGCCGTTCACCGGCGCCCGCCGGATCCTGGTCGCCATGACGGCCTGATCACCGAAAGTCCCAGGCAGAGGGCCCGGTCGCCGACTACGGCGGCCGGGTTCTCCCGTTCCGGTGTCAAACGCTTGTGGCGTCAAACACTTCTGCTGTCAAACGCGCGGAACGCTGGACTTGGCGGTTCTCCGGGTGGGCGCGTCGCCGGGAGGCGGTCAGCGGATGCCGACGTAGAACCGGGTCTGGTCGCTGCGGTGGAGGGCGTAGTAGGCCTCGAAGCGCGTGTTGTCGTCCAGCCACGCGACCGATTCGATGCCGAGCAGCGGTGTCGAGGTGGAGACTTCGAGCACCGCCGCGTCCTCCCGGTCGGGGAAGACCGCCTCGATCCACCGGTCGGCGGCGGCGGGTTCGAGCCCGTACCGCCGTCGCAGGACGTCGTACAGCGACTGGTTCTCCAGTACGGCGCGCTCCAGGCCGGGCACCAGGCGGGCGGGCAGGGCGGTGTCGACGAGCAGCCACGGCTGCCCGTCGACGCGCCGGAGTCTCCGTATCCTGACGACCTGCTCCCCCAGGGGGATCTGCAGCAGGGCGGCCTCCCGCTCGTCCGCCTCGCCGAGGGTCTGGCGGATGGTGTGGGTCGTCACGCGACGGCCTGATTCCCGCAGGTCGTCGGCGGAGCCGGACATCGAGCCGATGAACCGCAGCTCGGTCTTGCGCGGCGAGACGAAGGCGCCGCGCCCCTTGACCTTGTAGATCAGACGCTGCTGCACGAGCTCGCGCAGGGCCTCCCTGACGACGGTGCGGGAGACGCTGAACATGTCGCTGAGCTCCGCCTCGGACGGCAGCGGCTGATCCGGGCCGAGCTCACCGGAATCGATCTTGGTTCGCAACGCCCGCATCAGCTGCATCCACAGCGGTTCGGCCCCATCCCGGTTGAGGCGCGGATACGTCATCGTCACGGAAACCTCCTTGGCGGCAGCGTCCAGAAAAGCATGCCACGTCCGCAGACCTGTAATGACAGGCTAGCGAGCCCACCGTGATGATTATCCACCATCCGCCGGAAAGATCAGCCAGAAAAGTGACTCTTGACATGCCCGTAACATCGATTTAGTTTGCTTGTCATTACAGGTCTGTAATGACTGCCCGACCATGCTCCCCGTGAGCGATGCGTTCGCGGCCTCGATTCCACCGCTCCGGCGGACCTGCTCTCTCTGGAGACCACGATGCGTACCCGTCCCACACCCCGGCCTTGGCGCACGGCCTCCGTGGCATCGCTGGCCGCCCTCGCGGTCCTGGCCGCGGGCTGTAGCTCCGCCGCCACCCCCGACGCCAAGCCGGACGGCGACAAGCCGTTCATCGCCCTGAGCAACGGCTTCATCGGCAACGGCTGGCGCCAGACGATGATCGCCAAGTTCGAGGCCGCGGCCACGCAGGCCCAGACCGACGGCCTGATCAGCAAGTACAAGGTCGTCAACGCGCCGGGCGACAACTCGGCGACGGAGCAGGTCGCCCAGATCAAGAGCCTCCTGCTCCAGAAGCCGGACGCCCTGCTCATCGACCCGTCCTCGCCCACCGCGCTCAAGCCGGTCATCCAGCAGGCCTGTGCCGCCGGCGTCACCGTCGTGGTCTTCGACTCCGCGATCGACTCCGAGTGCGCGTACGTGCTGCAGAACAGCTTCGTCGACTGGGCCACCTACGCCGCCAAGCCGCTGCTGGACGGCATCGGCGGCAAGGGCAACGTCATCGTCAGCCGGGGCGTCGTCGGCTCGCAGCCCGAGTCCGAGATGTTCGACACCACCAAGAAGATCCTCGGCGACTACCCCGGCGTGAAGACCGCCGCGACGGTGAACGGGATGTGCGACGGCGCCACCGCGCAGAAGGCCGTGCTCGGCGTGCTTTCGAGCGTGTCGAAGGTCGACGGGGTCATCGGCTGCGGCGACGGCTACGGCGTCGCCCAGGCCTTCGCCACGGCGGGGAAGCCCGTTCCCGCGGTGACCTTCGAGACCAACGGCCGCGCGCTGAACTACTGGAAGGACAACAAGATCGACAACGGCTCGGTGGCCGTCATGTCCGACCCCGGCCAGTCGGTCGCCGCGCTGTGGGCGGCGCTCGACCTGCTGGAGAAGCGCGAGGTGCCCAAGCACCTGACCTTCCCGATCGTCCTCGTCGAGCAGAAGGACCGCGACGCGTGGGCCGCCGCGCTCAAGCCCGACGAGTACGCCGCCTGGCCCTGGACGCGTGAGCTGTTCCGCGAGCAGGTGAAGGCCGTCCAGACCGGCGGCAAGCCGGTGCAGCCGCCGATCCCGACCGCCGCCGGCTGAGTCAGGGAAGGCACGGAGGAGGTCGCGTCATGCACGTCCACAACCTTCCCGCGGAGCCGTTCGCGGCTCCGCGGGGGGCGGACCGGGGATCGTCCGATCGACAGCCCGTCGTCGTCGCCAGACACGTGACCAAGACGTACGGGCGCACCCGGGCCCTCACCGGGGTGGACCTCGAGGTCCGCGCCGGGGAGGTGCTCGGCCTCGTCGGCCACAACGGCGCCGGCAAGAGCACCCTCATGCGCGTCCTCGCCGGACTCGAAGCCTGTGACGAGGGCACGGTCACGGTGGGCGGGCGGGAGACCTCGGGTGAGGCCGGACCGCGGGCCGCGGCGTTCCGCGGGGTGCGGATGGCCTACCAGGAGACGTCGCTCTGCCCCGACCTCACGGTCGCGGAGAACATCTGGGTGTCCTCGCGCCACTGCCTGCCGCGGCTGAGGTGGCGGCGGGCGGCCGGCGACGCGGCACGGCGCCGGCTCGGCGAGATGTTTCCCGGCCACGGGGTGACGTCCGGCGACAGGATCGAGGATCTGTCGCTGGCCCAGCGCCAGATGGTCGAGATCGCCCGGGCCAGCCTGGTCGACCGGCTCGATCTGCTGATCCTCGACGAGCCCACCGAGTCCCTCGGCCCGGACGCGGCGCGCTCGCTGTACGACTACGTCCGCGGCCTCACCGCCGGCGGCGTCGCGGTCCTGCTCATCTCGCACCGCATCCGCGAGATCCTCTCGGTGGCCGACCGCGTCGCCGTGCTGCGCGACGGCGCCGTCATCGCCGACCGGCCCGCGGCCGGGCTCGGCGAGCACGACGTGCTGACCCTGATGGGGGCTCAGGTCGCCGACCGGGCCGGGAGCGAGCCGGCCGCGGCCGCCGCGGGAGAGCCCGCGGACCGCCCGGTGATGGCGGAGCTGCGCGGGGCCACCGGCTCCGGACTGCACGACGTCTCCGTACGGGTCGGCGCGGGAGAGGTCGTGGGCCTGGCCGGCCTGGCGGGCCAGGGCCAGCAGGAGGTGCTCGAACGCCTGTGGCGGCCCGCCCGGCGCGACACCAGGGTGCACGGCAGCCGGGCGTACGTGCCGGGCGACCGGCAGCGCTCCGGGGTCCTGCCGCTGTGGACGGTGGCGGAGAACCTCATCGTGACCGCGATGCGGGGCATCGCCCGCCACGGTCTGCGCCGCCCCGCCGAGGAGCGCGCGGCCGTGGGGAGCTGGGTCGAGCGTCTGTCGATCCGGGGCGGCCCGGACGCGGCGATGACCGAACTCAGCGGCGGCAACCAGCAGAAGGTCATCGTCGCCCGCGCGTTCGCCTCGACGGCCGACCTCGTGCTGCTCGACGACCCCTTCCGGGGGGTCGACGTGCACACCAAGACCGACCTCTACCAGCTCATCCGCCACGAGGCGGCGCAGGGCCGGAGCGTCGTCTGGTACTCGAGCGAGAACGCCGAGATGGCTCACTGCGACCGGGTCTACGTCTTCCGCGCCGGGCGGGTGGTCGCCGAACTCGCCGGCGAGGAGATCTCCGAGGAGCAGATCATCGCCGTCTCGTTCGCCGAGTCCGACGGAGAGCAGAGCCATGAGTGAGCTCCTCGCGCCGGCCCTGCCGGCCCTGCCGACCCGGGCGCGGATGCGCCGGACGGCCCCGGCCGTGGTCAGCGCGGTCGCCATGATCATCATGATCGCCGTCTGCGCGTCGCTGCAGCCGGACGTCCTGACCGTAGCCGGCCTCTCGCTGGTCCTCTCCGCGACCGTACCCCTGGTCATCGCGGCCCAGGCCCAGATGACGCTGATGTCGGTCGGCGACATCGACCTCGGCATCGGCAACTTCGTCGGCCTGGTCACCGTGGTCTCGGCGACCACGCTGGTGTCGTCTCCGGCCACCGGCGCCCTGATCCTGCTCGCGCTCGTCGCGGCCTACGCCGTCCTCGGCGCCCTCATCCACCTCCGCCGGGTGCCGTCGCTCATCGCCACCCTCGGCGCGTCGTTCGTCTGGCTGGGCCTGGGCCTGTTCGCCCTGCCGACGCCCGGCGGAACGACCCCGGAGTGGCTGGCGTCCTTCGGCATGTGGCAGCCGGCCGGCTTCCCCGCGCCGTTGCTGCCGATCCTCGCCGTCGCCGCGGTGGTCTACCTCCTCACCGCACGCAGCACCCTCGGAGTGCGGATGCGCGGCCTGGGCAGCAACCCGGTGGCGCTGGAGCGGGCCGGTCTGCGCCCGCTGGCGTCCCGCGTCATGGCCTACGCCGCCGCGGGCGCGCTGGGCGTGCTGTCCGGTCTCGTCCTGGCCTCCCAGACCGGTGGCGGGGACGTGTCGTCGGCCTCCAGCTACTCCCTCATGACGGTGGCGGCGGTGATCCTCGGCGGCGGTTCCTTCCAGGGCGGCAGCGCCGTGCCCTGGGGCGTGGCCGTCGGCGGCGTGACCCTCGGCCTGGTCAGCGTGGTTCTGAGCCTGCTCGACGTGCCGACCAACATGCAGTCGGCCGTGCAAGGCGTGATCGTCCTGGCCGTGCTCGCCGGCCGCGTCGTGGTCGGAAAGGTGCTGCGATGAACATCCGTGCGCTCGTTGCGCGCCCGTGGATCTGGGGCTTCGCCGCCGCGGTGCTCGTCTGGCTGATCATCGTGATCATCTCTGGTCAGGGCGGCGGCCAGACGGTCTCCCTCGCCCTGTCCCTGGCGCCCTACCTGGTCGTCGTGGGGCTCGGGCAGATGCTCGTCATCACCGCCGGCCCCGGCAACATCGACGTCTCCGTGGCGCCGATCATCTCCCTCGCCGGGTTCGTCTCGGTCGCGGTGACCGCGTCCACCGGCTCGGCGGTCGTGGGGATCCTCGCGGGTGTCGGCGTGGGCGTCGTCGTCGCGCTGATCAGCACCGTGGCGATCCTCGGCCTGTCCGTTCCGCCGATCATCGCCACTCTGGCCGCGGGGCTCATCGCCTCATCGGTCACCCTGTCACTGGCCAACGGCTTCACCGCCGTGCCGGACGCGGGACTGCGGCAACTGCTCAACGTACGGCCGGCCGGGATACCGCTCCTCGCCGTGGCCGTCGCGGGCGTGACCGCGCTGGTCATCGTGCTGCTGCGCCGTACGATCTACGGGCGGTCGCTGATCGCGGTCGGGCAGAACCGCCGGGCCGCCGAGCGCGCCGGCATCCCCGTCGCGCGGATCATCGCGACGACCTACCTGGCGAGCGGCGCGCTGGCCGGTCTGACCGGCTCCCTGCTGGCCGCCTACATCGCGCCCTCCGCGGACCTCGGGACCCGCTACCTGCTCGACTCCGTGGCCGTCGTCGTCATCGGCGGGACGCTCATCTCAGGCGGACGGGCCGTGCCCGTCGGCGTCTGGGGAGCCGCGCTCTTCTTCATCCTGCTCGACGGCCTGGTCAATCTCGTGGGCTGGAGCACAGCGGCACAGAACCTCCTCAAGGGCGGTCTCGTGCTCCTGGTCCTCTTTCTCGCCGGTGGGGGCGACCGCGTAGCCGGCACGCCCTCCCGCTTCAGAAGACGGCCGCGACCAGCGGCCGCAACCACCACAACCACAGGAGACAACAGCCATGGCTGACACCGACGGTCTGCTCGAGGCCCGTAACTTCGAGGCGACCGCCCCCACGGCCGGCGGCTTCCACGTCAAGGGCGCCCACGCCCAGGACTGGGGCCTGCAGAACCGCCTCTCGCGCATCTTCAGGAGGGACACCGGCCGGACGGTCATGCTGGCGTTCGACCACGGATACTTCCTCGGGCCCATGGCGGGGCTGGAGCGCATCGACACCAACATCGCCCCGCTGGTGCCCGACGCCGACGCCATCATGATGACCCGGGGCGCGCTGCGCACGAGCATCCCCGCGCACAGCGACGCCGGGATCGTCCTGCGCGCCAGCGGCGGCCCGAGCATCCTGCGCGACCTGTCGGACGAGCACATCGCCCTGGACATCGAGGACGCGGTACGGCTCAACGCCGCGGCCGTGGCCATCCAGGTGTTCGTCGGCGGGGAGCACGAGTCGCGGTCGGTCGCCAACCTGGCCACGCTCGTGGACGCCGGCCAGCGGCACGGCGTCGCCGTACTCGGCGTCACGGCCGTCGGCAAGGACATGGTGCGCGACGCCCGGTACTTCCGGCTGGCCACCCGGATCACCGCGGAGATGGGCGCGCACATCGTCAAGACGTACTACGTCGACCAGGGCTTCGAGACCGTCACCTCGAGCTGCCCGGTGCCGATCATCGTCGCGGGCGGCAAGAAGCTGCCCGAGCTCGACGCCCTGACGATGGCCTACCGCTCGATCCAGGAAGGCGCCGCCGGCGTCGACATGGGCCGCAACATCTTCCAGAGCGAGCACCCCGCCGCCATGCTCGCGGCGGTCCGCGCGGTCGTGCACGACGACGCGAAGCCCGAGGACGCCTACGAGCTCTTCAGGGAGCGGTCGGCCGGCAACGCAGCATCCTGACCCCTCCGAGGGGGCGGGTCCCGGCGCGAGACCGCCGGGACCCGCCCCCGTCATCCCCGGGAGCAACCCATGTCGCACCACCGAACCGGACCTGACGACGACGTCGACCTCGCCGTCATCGGAGCCGGTATCAACGGGCTCGCCGTAGCCCGGGACGCCGCCGCCCGTGGCCTGCGCGTCGTCGTCGTCGACCGCGCCGACGTGGGCTCGGGCACGTCGAGTACGTCGAGCCGGCTGATCCACGGCGGCCTCAAATACCTCGAACGCTACGACTTCAAGCTCGTCAGGGAGTCCATCCGCGAGCGGCACCTGCTCTTCCGCAACGCCCCGCACCTCGTTCACGACTATCCGATGCTCATCCCCTTCTACGCGGGCAACAGCAGGCCCGGCCTGCTGATCCGCCTGGGGCTGGCCGCGTTCGACGTCATGGCGGTGGGCCGGGGGAACGGGCGGAGCCGCAGCGTCTCCGCCCGCGCGCTGGCCCGGCGGTGGCCCGCCCTGTCGACGAGCGGGCTCCGCGGGGCGGCGCTGTTCCACGACGCGCAGGTGCCGTGGGCCGAGCGGCTCTGCGTCGAACTCCTCCTCGACGCCCAGCGGTTCGGCGCACGGGTGCTGACCCACACGACGGTCACGGATCTGATCACCGAGGGCGGCCGCGTCGCCGGCGTGCGGGCCCTGGACAACCGGTCCGGCGAGCGGACGGAGATCCGTGCCGCCGTCACCGTGAACGCGGCCGGCCCGTGGATCGACGACATCCTCGACGGGCAGGTGGCCAGCCGGCGCCTCAACGGCGGCACGAAGGGCAGCCACGTCATCGTCGACCCGTTCCCGGGCGCGCCCGGCACCTGCATCTTCTTCGAGGCCGCCGCCGACCAGCGGCCGATCTTCGTCTTCCCCTGGGAGGGCCGCTATGTGCTGGGAAGCACCGACCTGACCTACGAGGGCGATCTCGACGAGGTCGTCGCCAGCGACGCCGAGATCGACTACCTGCTCGCCGAGACCAACCGGATCTTCCCGAGCGCCGGTCTCACACCCGCCGACGTGCTGTACAGCGTGGCCGGCATCCGGCCCCTCCCCTACACCGCCGGAGTCTCGGACAACGCCAAGATCAGCCGCGGCCACACGGTCCACAGCCACGCTCCGGCCCACCCGGGGCTGCTCACGGTCATCGGCGGCAAGCTGACGACCCACCGCGCCCTCGCCGAGGACGTCACCGACGAGGTGCTGAGGGTGCTCGGACGCGCGCCCCGGCGATGCCTCACCCGCGAGCGGCCGCTGCCGGGCGCCGACACCACCGACTGGCGGGCCTTCGCCGAGGACTTCATGCGCTCGTCGCCGCTCACCAAAGCGCAGTCGCGCCGGCTGCTCGACATCTACGGCGTGCGGGCACGCAGAGTTCTCGAGATCGCCGCCACGGACGCCGCGCTCGCCGAGGTCGTCCACGAGGAGTCGGGCGCGCTCGCCGCCGAGGTGATCATGGCGGTGCGCGACGAGGGTGCCGTGACGTTGGGCGACATACTTCTGCGACGTACGCTTATCGGACTCGGCCCTGACATGGGCCTGGGGGCGGCGGCCGCCTGCGCCGCCATCGCCGTGCGTCACCTCGGCTGGGACGACGAGCGGGCCCGCACCGAACTGGCCGACTACGGAGCCGAGCTGCGGCGCTACCGGCCACGGGCGCTGACCACTTCGGCGGCACAACGGAGCAGCGACAGGAGGATCCCGTGACATCCCCGGCCACGTGCTACATCGGTGTCGACATCGGCCTCACGGCCTCGAAGGCCGCGGCCTTCGACGTCGAGGGGCGGGAACTCGGCGTCGTCCACGCCCGTACGCCCCGCACCTGCGCGACCGCGCACCGTCACGACGTCGACATGCTCGGGCTGGCCGACACGGTCATGTCGCTGCTCGGCGAGCTCGCGGGCAAGCTGGCCGCCGACGGATACGCGCCGGCCGGCATCGGCGTGGCGGCCCACGGCAACGGCCTCTATCCGGTCGACGCCTCCCTGCGGCCGGTCGGGCCCGCCATCGCGTCGTCGGACAGCCGGGCCCAGCAGATCGTGGACGCGATCCCGCCGGAGGCGGCTCGGCGGCTGGCCCGGGAGACCGGCTCCATCCCCTGGGCGGCCCAGCCCAGCGTGCTCCTGCGCTGGCTGCACGACTTCGAGCCGGAGGCCTACCAGGCCACCCGGTGGGCCCTGTCCTGCAAGGACTGGGTCACCTCGCAGCTCACCGGTGTCGCGAGCGCCGACTACAGCGACGCCAGCGCCTTCGGCATGGTGGCTCTCGACACCCGCGCGTACAGCGCGACGGCACTGGAGCTGGTGGGGCTGCCGGCCACCGACCTCGACCGGTTCCCCCCGCTGCGGCAGTCCAGCGACGTGGTCGCCGGGCTGAGCGCCCAGGCCGCGGCGCGCACCGGACTCCCCGAAGGGCTCCCGGTGATCGCGGGCTGCATGGACTGCGTGGCGGCGACGCTGGGCGCCGGGGGACGCGACCTGGGAGATGTGACGATCATCGTCGGGACGTGGGCCATCAACGGTGTCGTGGTGCCCGCCCGCACCCCGGCGCCGGAGGTCACGATGAGCGCGTTGATGCCCGACCCCACCACGATGCTGGCCATGGAGGTCGCGCCGACCTCGGCCGCCAACCTCGAATGGCTGGCGTCCGCGTCGGTGCCGCACGGTCAGGTCGGCGGCGTCCCCGCGGTGGATCTCCTGAAGGAGGCGGCCACGGTGCCGCCGGGAGCGGACGGCCTGCTGTTCCTGCCCTTCGTCAACGGCGCCCCCGAACACCCCGCGGCCTCGGGAACCTTCCTCGGCATCTCCGGCGTGCATCGCCGCGGGCATCTCACCCGCGCGGTCATCGAGGGGGTCGCCCAGTACCACCGGGTCCAGCTCGACCGGGTCCTGGCCAGCGGAGCCGACATCGGAGACCGCCCCTGGCGCCTGGCCGGCGGAGGCGCCCGGTCCGAGGTCTGGGCGCAGATCTTCGCCGACGCGCTGGGGCGGCCGGTCCGCCGTCAGCTCACCAGCGAGCTGGGAGCCCGCGGAGTCGCCTCGCTGCTGCCCGGCGCCCTCGGCCACGACGTCCAGCCCTGGTCGGTGAACGACGGAGACGACCTGTGCGTGCGCCCCGGCCCCGGCCGTGCCGCCTATCTCCGGCACTCCGAGGTCTTCGACCGGTGCCTGGCCGGCATGTCGGCCGCGTGGTCGGAGGTCGAGCGGTACCGCACCACCGGCCCCGACGGGACCGGGTGACACGGAGGGACGGGGCGGTTGTGCTCCCGTGCGGCGCTCAGCCGAGCCAGCGGCCGTCGCGCATGAGATCGCGTCCCCGCAGCTCGTTCGCCTCCCGCCAGGCCTGGACGCGTCGCGGCCGGACCAGGAAGTACTGGTAGGGCTCGTCGAGCTCGCGCGGGTCGAAACCGGTCTTGGCCGCGAACGCGTCGCCCGTCTCCGGAGCGAGGTCGGCGAGATCCACCGGCTCGGCGGCGCCGTCCACGACGACGACGTCGCGCGTCGGCCCGAGGCCGAGCCGCACCCGGCCGTCCGCCAGCAGGTTGCGGCCGGTGACCGAGGCACGCGGCGTCGAGATGAGGAACGCGGTCCCGTCCCAGAGGTACGAGAGCGGGATGAGGTGGACGTCGCCCGAGGAGCCCGGCGTCGCGACCCAGAGATCGACGTCGCTCTCCAGTTTCGCGCGGGTGTCCCGCAGCCTCTCCTCAAGCTCACGCGGCGGCGCGTCCGTCATTGTCTCCTCCAGTGTCATCGTGCAGTCACATTGTGGAGAGCCCTTCCCCTCGGGGAGGGGCTCTGTCGGTCATCGGCCGGTTCACCGGGGCTGGCTGCCGCGCGGACGCCACGGCCTCCAGCGCCCTGACGGCCTCGCGCACACCGCCCGTCTCGTGGGCCCGGTGGACAGGAAGCGTACGCATCCGTTCGGCGGCGGCAGTACCCGCCCCCCATGGCCGGCGAGGCGCTATCCCGATCACTCGATTATCGGCGCCTGCCGGTCTCCAAGGCCATGATCGCCGCTTGCCGGCCTCGTGCTGCGGTTTTCCGCAGTGCTGTGGTTTTCCGCAGGAGGAACGGGCGGCGCACCCCATTCAGCCGCGGGCCGGCCTTCCATAGCGTTGAGCCCATGATGCAGACGATGATGAACGTGCTGGTAGCGGTAACCGTCGCGGCAGGTGGCCAGGGCGCCGGGGTAGGCCCCGAGTTGGAGAGGATCGTGGCGGGCAACGGGGCGACAGCCGCTCTGGCGCGGGTCTCCGACGGCGACCGGACCTGGTCCGACGCCGTGGGGGTGCGCGACATCAGGCGCGGCGGGCAGCCCTCGCCCAGCGGGTACTTCCGGATCGGCAGCGTCACCAAGACGTTCGTCGCGACCGTGGTGCTCCAGCTCGTGGACGAGGGCAAGGTGCGGCTCGACGACCCCATCGATCAGTACTTGCCGGGTTTGGTGCCGGACGGGGAACACATCACGGTCCGCCAGCTGCTCAACCACACCAGCCATCTGCACGACTACATGAGCGAGCCGGGGTATTCGACCAACCGGTGGCGCGGCGACGCGCGGTTCCGTTCCTTCCAGCCGCGGGAGCTGCTGGAAGTGGCCTTCGCCAAGAAGCTGCCCGACGACGGCCTGTGGCACTACTCCAACACCAACTACGTGGTGCTCGGGTTGCTGGTGGAGAAGCTGACGGGCCGGGCCTACGGTGCGGAGGTCGCGCGCCGCGTCCTGCGCCCGCTGGGATTGCGCCACACGGTGGTGCCGGGCGACCGGGCGGGGGTGCCGTCGCCGCACGCCAAGGGGTACGAGCCGGTGCCCGACCTCGTGGACGCCACGCGGATGAACCCCTCGCTCGACTGGGCGGCGGGAGAGATGATCTCGACCACGGCGGATCTGGAGCGGTTCATGTCCGCCCTGCTGAGCGGCAAACTGACCAGCGCCGCGTCGCTGCGGGCCATGCGCACGACCGTCAAGACGGGGGCCGGATTCGGCTACGGGCTGGGCCTGCAGGCGTACACCCTGCCGTGCGGCACGGTGTGGGGCCACAGCGGCGAACTGATCGGTTACCAGACCTTCGCGTTCCGCGCCGACTCGGGCAAGGCCCTCACCATGTCGATCAACCCCTCGACCCGCAACCCGTCCACGCAGGAGGTCATGGGCATCGCTGTCAAGGTGTTCTGCGGGGCCGCGGGCTGAGCACCCCGCCACGACCAGGCACATGCCGTACGGGGGGCGCGGTTCCGGCCCGGAACGGGGAGCCGCATCCATCATGATCCCGCCTCGGGCCGCCCGGACTCGTGCACGACCTTGCCCAGACCAACGACGTGGTCGTCGAACTCCTCCAACTCCTCGGTGGGCATTCGGGGATGTCCCTGCCGCGCGCCGGTCCGGCCCTCCGGCATCACACCCGCCTCCCAGACCCGGCTCGGCACCGCCCGCACCGAGGTCGACCGCGCCGACCCGCGAGCGGCCGCGATGGTACGGCGAGCCGTACGGGTGGAGGGCGGCCGGCTCCCTTTCGTCGCGGCCGAAGACGCCGGGCGTCCCGTCAGCCGGTAGGCGGATGGTCGAGCCGGGCGCGGTCGAACCGCTCGATGAGGCTGGGCTTGCGCAGATGCTGGTGGCGCAGGAGCGTGAAGCGCTGTGTGAAGTCGCCGAGACGGCCGGCGCGCTCGGCCACGGCCCGCAGATCCTTCAGGAGCTCGACGGCCGCGTCGTACTCGCTCGCCTTCCTGGCGCCGATCATCGCGTCGACGCGCAGCCAGGCTCCGTCCTCGTCCCTGGCCAGCGCTTCCAGCCGCTTCTCCCGGGCCAGCGCCCGCTCCTGCTCGCGGCGGGCCTCTTCCGCGGCGCGCCTGGCCGCGTCACGGCGCTCGCGTCCCTGACGACGCTCCGCCGCGGCGTCCAGCAGCTCGGCCACACTACGCCGGGGAAGATCACCGTCGTCACTCCCGGGTCCGCCGCGGAACCGGCGCAGCAGCTCCATCCGGACCTGTGCCCCCTGGTCCTGGACGACCCTCAGCAGCAGTCCGTCCTTCTCGGTCTCGGTCAGCTCGGCGATGCCCTTGGCCAGCCTGCGCGGATCGTCCCGCACGACGGCCGGCGCCGGGCTCGCCTCGGCCGCGACGGCGAGCAGATCGGCGTCGAGACGGAGGAAGTCGGCCAGTGCCCGCTGGGACGCGCTCAGCGACCCCAGCCCCGCCGGCACCGGGGGCTCAAGCCCGTCCTCGTCGGCGTCGTCGAAGGCGTCCTCGTCGCGCTCCCACCCGCCGAAGGCCGCCAGCCAGGCGAGGTAGAGAGGCCGCAGATCACCGGCGCCGAGTTCGGCCCGGACCCCGACGATGGCCGACAGAGAGTCCTCCGCGTACTCATCCCACTCGCCCGACTCGTCTTCGCTGGTCAGATCGAGGATGAGATGCTCGCCCGAGACCCACGCCGATACCTGCTCCCCGACGCAGTACCGCTCGGCGACGTCCAGGTCGAGGAGGAGGCGCGGCAGCCGGAGCATCACCCGGTGCGTGCCCCAGTTGGCCAGATACAGATGGGCGTCGTAGTAGCGCTCCATCATCCGGCGCGGATCGCCGCGGAAGTCGCCCCAGTGGTATTCGTTGGTGAAGCTGGTGGCGGTGATCCGGGCCCGGGTGGACAGCGCACGGACCTCGGCCTGCTGACGGGCGTCCAGGGGACGGTCCACCGCCAGGAACTCGTAGTACTGATATTCGCTCATCGTCAGGACCCCCAGTGCCGGTAGGCCTCGATCCACTCCGAGCCTCCGGGCGGCGGAGCCGGCAGCGGAAGGTCGAGGATGCCGATCGCCTGCCGGTGTGACCCGCGGACGCAGATCGCGACGATCCCGCGCCCCGGGAGCAGATCGATCTTCTTGACCGTGACCTCGACCCCCAGGACGGTCGTCTGGAACGGCAGCGCCAGATGTTCGTCGATCATGACGTGGAACCCGGAGAGCTGCTCGTCTTCATCGTAGGCATCGACGACGGCCTCCTCGACCAGCGCGTCCAGCTCCGCCTTGCTCAGTTGCGTCATGGCCGTCAAGCCTAGCCAGAGTGGAAGGTATCCGGCGGTCCGTGGACGTGATTAGCGTCGGAGCGGGAAGAAACGAAACGTATACCGCGACCCTGCTGGCAGACTCGGCCTTCGTGAGGATCATGCCGGTCCAGTCGACCTGGTCGCGGCAACATGAGTACGGGGGTTCATGGTGCGGACACATTTCGATCCCGAGGAGGCCGAGGAGTTCGAGTCGGCGAAAGACCTGCTGGTCCGCCGCTGCCTCGCCTGGGCGGGTGAGCACGGCATGTGGGCCGACGAGGCGATGCTGGCGGCGGCCCTGGACGCGCGGCACCGCAGCCGCGACGGGCGGCTGGCCTACTGGGACGCGCGGCAGGTACGGCGTTTCCTGCTGGAATGGATTCCCCGGCACCTCGTGGCCGAGCGGGATGTCCTCGCCACCGCGCCGGAAAGCCTGCTGACACTCCTGCGCTACCTCGCCGCGTCCGGCCTGCGCGACCCTCGGGGTGCCTCCTCGGCGGAGCTGGAGGCGGCCGTGGCCGAGGCCGAGGCGGAGTATCCGGCGGCGCTGGCCGACCCGGTCCGGCAGGGCATCGGGAAGTTCTGGGCGCAGACCGCCCTCGACAACGGCATCGTCCTCGACGACGAAAGGGCAGTAGCCAGGTTCCAGCGCGACGTCGACGCGGGCCGGATACGGTTCGACGCCGACGTGCTCGACAAGCTCCTCGCAGCCGAGTTCGCCGGCGCCGTCCCCGACGACGAACGGGCCTTCCCCCAGCCTCCCGTCACCATCCCTCCCGCCGCCGAACTCGCCGCCGAGGCCGCCCGGAGCGAGGTCGTACGGCAGCTGACCGCCCTGACCGGCTGGGTGGGGACGGGCGGGCAGCCCCTCACCAAGACCGGAAACCTGCGGCTGGCCGACGCCCGCGAGCTGGCGGCGCTGCTGGGCACCGGGGAGCAGGATCTGCGGGTGCGCAGTTCCGCCGAGATGCCCCAAGTGGGCCTCCTGCTGGCGTGGGCGAAGAAGACGGGCCTGGTGCGGGTGCGCACGGGCCGCCTGGTCCCGGTGGCCAAGGCCGCCCCCGTCCTGCGTGACCCGGAGGCGCTGTGGCGGCGCGCGTTCGAGGCGGTCTTCGAGCTGGGCGCCGCGATCTGCGTACCCGCTTCCGGGTGGTACCGCTCCTCGATGCTCGCCACGGCGTTCGACGTGCTGCTGCCCGATGTGCTGAACACGATGTACAGCCTGCCGACCCCGATCCCCGTGGCCCGGCTGCAGGAGACGGTGTGGCTGGCCTGTCAGGAGTACTTCCTGATCGACCCCGAGGAGGACGGTTTCCGTCAGGACCTCTGGCGCCGTCAGGTCGAGCGGGAGCTGCTGGCGGTGTTCGACGCCCTTTCCGGCCTCGGTGCCGTCGAGCTGAGCCACGGCGTGCCCGACGAGCTGTACTCCAGTGATCTGCGTCCCGGCGTCTTCGACGAGTTCGAGCTCACCGAGGAGGACCTGCCGCTGCCGCCCGAGGCACGCACCCGGCTCCTGGCGCGCCTGGCGGAGCCGGGCCCGCTGGTACGGCTGACACCCCTGGGCACGCGAGCCGTACGGGAGCGGATGCTCGCCGACGGGCGGGATGCCCCGCTGGTCGGGGAGCTGACAGACGCCACGGCAGGCGAACTGCTGGGCGTGCTCGCCCAGCACTACCCCCAGGAGACGGCTGCGGTCGAGCTCGAAGGCTGGCTGGCGGCGCACGGAGGTGACGTCGAGCCGCTGCTGGACGCCATACGCGCCTGCCCCTTCCGCACCCGCGCCTCCGCCATGCTCGCCACCCTGGTGAAGGTACTTCCCGGCGGCCGGTCGACGCAGACGGGGCTCCGGCGTGATCCGGTGCTGGGGCCTCTCGTCCTGACCGCCCTCCTGGAGGCGGGAGAGCTGCGCCCCGAGAACTTCACCGCCGACGAGCACTCCCTGCTGATGGCCGAGGGGTTGATCCTCCTGCTGGAGCTGGGCGGCCCCGAGGCCGTCATGGAGCAGCTCGGCGAGTCGGCGGGCAGGAACGCGCCCGAACTCGTCGCGGAGGTGCT
This sequence comes from Streptosporangium canum, assembly GCF_900113865.1. Lineage (GTDB taxonomy): Bacteria > Actinomycetota > Actinomycetes > Streptosporangiales > Streptosporangiaceae > Streptosporangium > Streptosporangium canum. The sequence goes on from NZ_FOQY01000010.1 coordinate 58,319, forward strand.
GGATTCGGGGCATCCCGCGCGAGCGGCCCTGGAGGAGCTGCGCACGCTGGTGTACGAGCCGATGCTGGCCCGGAACAGCCGGCTGCGCCTCGTGCGGAGCCCGGCGCCCGGCTCGCGGGGCCGCCCCAGCGGCCACGGCAGGAAGCGCAGGCACTGACGGCTTCCCCTCGTAGTCCCGGTTTCGTAGTCCCGGTTGGCACCGAGCAGTCGCCCGGTGATGTTCGTCGGTGAACCCGGTGGCGGTGATCCGCCCCCGGGTGCGCAGCACACAGTGCGAAGCCGCCGTCTCCGGTAACGGCGAGCTACGGGGGATGACGTCTGCCACACCCACGACGGCGTCTCGGTTGCTCTCCGTAGCCGGATGACGACTCGCTGAAATGTCGTAGCGGCCCGGCACACTGACGTCCGACACGGGAGGTGGGGCCATGGCACGGGGCCTGGGCAGGAACGCGGTCCGGCAACTGCTCGGGCTCAGCGTCTGGGAGATCGAGCTCGCGACCACGACCGGCCTGCTCCGGCGCCTTCCCGACCGGACCTTCGATCCCGTCTCCGTCAGGGCGGCCGAAGCCGACATCGAGCACTTCCGGCGACTCCTCGCCGCGGAGCGCCGCTGCACCATTACCGAGGCGTCGGCCAGGCTCGGCGTCTCGGCCGACCGCTTCAAACGGATCACTGCCGCCGCCGGTCTGGCACCCGTGGCCACCGAGCAGATCCGGAAGTACGGCCAGACCCTCACCGTCCGCTACTACCGTGCCGCTGATGTGGACGCTCTGGCCGACCACGTCCATGCGGACGCTGAGCTACGCGCCGCCGCGCGGGCGGTCTCTCGCTCTGAGGCCGCCAGAAAGGCCGTCCAGACCCGCAAGCTGAACCTCGCACGCGCCGTCGTGGCCCGCGCGGAGATAGAGACGACCAAGCCCACCCTCGACGCGGACTGCGTACGTGTCCTGCTGTGGGCCGCTGCGCTGATGGCCGCCGCCGGCGTCTGGCCGGGGCCTCTCAGACCCCTTCAGCGCATGGCGGACCCCCGCGTCCCACCGCTCACCGAGATGCTGCGCGATGCCCGCCTCTCTCGTACCGAGCTGGAGGCGATGCTTGCCGAACTCACCCCGAGATCAGTGGAGCTCATCCGTCTCCTGGTCTCGCCCCGGGACGCGGAACAGGAGCTGGGTGTGCCCATTGAGATGATCCCAGCCGAGCTGCCCCAGTTCGGCGGCCACCTACTGGCCCCCCTCCTCCGCGAGGCGGCCTCCTCACCTCCTGCATGGCTACTGCGGGCGCGTGCGGAGGTGGAGTTGCAACGAGCCGTCCACGCGGAGGAGCGGCGTGCCGCCGAAGAAGCCTCCCAGCGGCGCCGAGCCGAGCGAGCCGCCGTCGACCAGGCCACCCGAGCGGCCTCCCGGCTGTCCGACGAGTCTGTGGCCGAGATGTTCGGCATACCCGCCGACGTGATCCGGCGGCTCCGCCCGGCAAGCGGCCGTTGGGCGGCCGACCACGTCGCGGGACTGCTCCGGAAAACCCCGCCGTGGCTGCGGGACGAGTCCGCGGCCCGGGCGGAGGCCGACCGTCGCCGTCACCGCGCCGAGCGGAAAGCCGCCCGGCGGCTCTCCTGGCGCGCCCTCTGGGCTGAGGCGCTCGGCGTCCCCCTCGACCGGGTCCCCGATTCGGTCGGACGACCCACCCGCGCGGCGATCGAAGCCGTCAGACGCGAGCCGCCCCGGTGGGCGCGCGAGGCTCCACCTGGCTGAAACGTACCTGTCTCTCCGCTTCATGGGCCGCCGCAGCCGTCCGGAGCGACCGAGAACCGTGGCCACCCATCGAGGGCGCGCGGCTCGGCATGGTCCTTGCCGGAATACTCGGTTACCACAACATCTCCACACGATCCCGGCCGTAAGGCTCGGCTGTCACGATGCCCGTGTGATCCTTGTGGGCAGCGTCGTTCTGGTCGCGCCGCCCGGCCACCATGCTGCCCGTACGATCCCCGCCGTGCGGCCCGCCTACCACGGTGCCTCCGCGTAGTCCTTGAGGAAGACGCCCTGCACCGGGTCGCCCGCCTCGCCGCGCACGATCGGGTCGTAGACCCGCGGCACCACGAACTGTCCCTCCACCGCCGACATGTTCACGATGTACCGGCATGGGAAAGGCGCGGTGAGCAGCAACGGCAGCAGCCGGTCGATCAGCAGGAACGGCGCGACCGCGTTGACCACCTGGACCTCCGGCAGCTCGGCCGGCTCCCCCATCGATCTCTCCGAGATGGGAGCGTCGATCACCCGGTCTGGACCGCCCATCGCGGTGGCCACCAGCGCCGCGGCGGCTGTGAGAGAAAGCGCGACGGCCAACTGCGCTACAGCCCCCACGCAGAACGGCTCAGTTTCAAACCGGCACTGTGTCCACCCTACCGAGAAGATAAACCCATTTTTGATCATTTGCCGGACTCCGGAGGGCGGTGTTAGGGGCGGGAGGAAGGACCACAGATTGCCCCGATTACGTCATCCTTCGAGGTAGACGCGTTCGAGGAACGCCCCTCGCTCAGCCCTCTTGGCCTCGGCGACCTTCTCGATGTCCGCCCACGAAGGGAGCCGATCGACAAAGTGATGCATGCTCTCGTTCCAGGCTCTGCTGGCAGACTCGGCTTTTACGAGGATCACGCTGGTCCAGGGGGACATCACCACGCAGAACGTCAACGCCGTCGTCAACGCCGCCAACTCCTCACTCCTGGGAGGCAGCGAGGTCGACGGGGCGACCGCCGAGAGCCTCAAGGACGGCACGGTGCAGGCGATCCTCAACCGGCTCCGCCGCTGATACCTGGACGAGCGGCCCATAAGCTGACCCGGTCAGCCCCTCATCCTGCGTCCTCAAGGCCCAGGTCACTCTCAGGAGGGGGCGATACGGGCCGGCGCAAAGGCCATGAACCACCGGTTGCGCGCGCTGACAGAGCAAGGGCAAAAGATCCGGTCAGCCAAGCGGCGAGTTGCTCACGATCGATCAGGATCAGGTCCGTTCCCACCGCACACTGTTTGGCCGGAGCGGTGAAGTGCGCCGTGGCGACGAGAACCCCACGGTGATCTGGATAGGCGTGGAGGGCACCGAGGAGGTTACGTACCTCAGGAGAACCGACGGATTTGGTCCAGCGCTTGCACTGGACGACAAAGCGGTCTCCAGTGGGCGCGGTTCCGATGACGTCGACACCGCCATCACCGCTGCCGCCGATCCTGTGGACCTTGTGGAACCCGTCACGCTGGAGCAGGGCCTCGACGAGGGATTCGAACTGAACGCCGGTCATACGGTCGACACGTTCAAGGTGAGCATTTTCTCTCAGCCATTCCCGCTGCCGGGCGTCGATCATTCGACGCCGGACCACGAGCATGCCGACCAGACCCGCCACCAGCACGACCGCGAGGCCGAGAACCAGTGGCCAGTTGGCGAGGACCAGGTCAATGAACCATTTGGCGACCACTACAAGGACGATGGCGGCGACCAGCCAAGGGAACCAGTCCGCGTTGCCCTTGCGACGGCGTGGTCTCCGTCTGGCCGGTGTACGGCGTCTTGCCATCGGCAGACCTCCGGGGGCGAGGTTGGAGAGTTACCGTCGATTTTGACGACGAGGACTGACAAATTTCGAGGATGTCCCGAGGTTCGACCTTTTTTGGCAGAAGCGATCACTCGGACTCGGCTGACAGTTGATGATGCTGACGTGGCGCTCGACCGGGCCGCAGATCCCCTACTGCCGAGGAGCCGATGATGGCGCAGCGCGAACGACGGCCCAGGCTGATGGTCCTGCCACGCCAGCCCCGTTACGGTGAAGTCATGAGTGCCAATGCGTTGGAAATCCGCCTCCGCGAGGGGAGAGATCGGGTTGATCTCACGCGGTACACCGATACTCTCGCTCAAGTCCAGCATGCGCTGAATGAGATCGATCATGTCTTCGCTCGACAGAAAACGGCCAGACCAGAGTGGATCGTGCAGGACCTTGGCCATGATGACCAAGAGCTCGTTGTACGCCTGACCGCCAGGGAAACTCCGCGCCGCGACTATGCCTCTCTGCTTGCCTCTATCCACGCGCTGGTCTCCGGAGTAGAACAGCTTCAGGAGACTCCCGAAGTTCCCCAGTACTACACCGCAACAACTGTCGAGCGGCTACTGAAGATCGGAAACCCCGGCAAAGGCATCCAGGAAGTCTCTTTCGCCACGGTCAACGACGCGGTAGGTCCGCATTTCCCCGTATCTGAACCTGTTCGCGAACATGCCCGGCTCGCCGTGACCGGAACACAGACCTCCCTCGGGTCGGTAGCCGGCTGGATCGACCAGATGAGCGTGCGTCGCCTGAACAAGGGCGTGTCCTCGGTGAGCCTGTTCGACCCCTCAACGCGACGAGCCGTCCTCGGACGACTTCCTGCCGAGATGCAGACCGTTGTCGAGAGCATGTGGCGTAAGCGGGTACTGGCTCGTGGAACGATATGGCGCAACGATCGGGGACAGGTGGTGAAGATCGAAATCGAACACCTAGAACTCCTCCCCGAAGAACCAGAAGCGCTCGCACCGGTTTCAGAACTGCTAGGGATCGCACCGGACTGGCTGGGCGGTCAGAGCGTCGACGACTACATCCGGGAGGTCAGGCGTGCCTAGCCTCCCTCGCATATATCCCGACGCCAACGTATATCTCGACTTGATCACACGTAATGAGGACATCAACAAGAGCACGGGCGAGGAACGGTGGCGCAGCGCAGTCGCCCTATTCGATGGAATCTTCGCCCGAGAGGCCGAGATGGCCGCCTCTCCTCTGATCGAGGCCGAGGTCCTTTGCAACGGCAACGCGCGCCTACGCCAGGAACGCTCTGAGAAAGTACGCGAGCGACTCCGAACGTGGTTCATTTCGCCTGGCACCATATGGGTCGACATAGACCGATATCTCGTCCGCGAAGCCGTTTGCCTTCGCGATGCTTACGGATCACAACACGAAAAAGGCTCGAAGCCCTTCGGCGCAACCGACGCACTGCATCTGGCAGCCGCGCTCCGCGCGAAGTGCGGCTACTTCATGACATGCGACGATGGCTTCCCCCTTGGGCAGACCATTGAAGGAATGAAGATCATCCGTCCCGATATCGTGTGGCAGGAAAAACTACGACTGGAGATGGAGTAGCGGCCCAACGGCTCTGCGGAAAGACCATCCCCTCCCCTCCGGCGCGATCAGGCGGGTCGCCACACGTATCGGATATCCGGCTCGCGTTCCTCGTTGTCCCGCCCGTCGGTCCGCTCGACCGCGACGAAGCCGTGCCGTTCGTAGAACCGCCGGGCCGGCCCGTTGACCTGGAACGTCCACAACTCCAGCCCGTCCGGTCGGCGCTTCTTGGCCAGCGTGACGAGCTGGTCGCCGATGGTACGGCCACGCCAGAACGGATCCAGGTAGAGCTGGTCCAGATGGTCGCCGTCGAGCACCATCATCCTGACCACGGAACCCTCCGCGGTCGCCACCCAGGTTTCACGGGACGGCACGACCACCTGCAGGAACCACTCGCGCACCTTCTCGTCGGTGTGCGCCCGGCGGACCGTCGGCAGCGCCGCCATGTAGGAGCGCAGCCGCACCTCAGCCACTGCGGAGGCGTCAGAACCCTCCGCGCGCCGGATGACGACCTCGTTGATGTTCACAGTCAGGCACTGTCGCAGGTGAACGACCTCCGCGCATCCGAGTTTTCGGCGAGCTCTACGCCTGTCGAGCGGCCCGGTGCACGCTCCGCACGGCGGCGACCTCCGGATGCGGCGACGGCCCCGATGGCGCTGCTGGCCACCGACAGCCGCCCGGGCCGTACGGCTCTCGCCAGCGTCTTGACCCCCTGATCTCCCAGGCCCGCGGCCGAAACGTAGAGTTCCTCCACCCCATCCGCCAAGATCAGCCTCGCTGGTTCCGAGGAAGACCCCGTGCACTGGATGGCCCGCCTCGCCGCGCACAATCGGGTCGTAGACCCGCGCGGCACCGTCGATCACGTCCAGCGGAGTCCGGCGATCAGCACAAATCCCGGAACCGTCGACGCCCCCGGCGGGAGCTCGGATCGCTCGCCCTTGGCCAGGGCGGCATAGGCCGACGGCGGTCTGCGCAAGGTCTGGGCGGCGTTGTTGGCCAGGATGTCCAACGGGTCCCCGGACGCCAGAAACCGGTCGCAGAGCGCGATGACCTGCCGGGGGTCGCGCAGATCAATCCCGACGACCTCCAGACGCCCGGCCCAGTCGCCGGTTTTGGCGAACCTCCTGACGGCGTCGGCCGGAAAGCGGGTAGTGACCGTGACATGGGCACCGTCGCGGAGCATCTTCAGCGCGAGCTGGTGCCCTATCTTCGTCCGCCCCCCGGTGACCAGCGCCCGCCGCCCCGACAGGTCGGCACGGGCCGTACGGCGCGCGGCGTGGACGCCGCGCACAAGGGGCAGAGCAGGTGATACAGGCTGCCCACCCGGGTGAAGTGCTCCTTGCAGACGTAGCAACGCCGCGCCCTGCGCAGCTCTCCGGCCGGCTCCCCCACCGGTCTCTCCGAGATGGGAACGTCGATTACCCGGTCTGGACTGCCCATCGCGGTGGCCGCCAGCACCGCGGCGTCGGCCTCTTTCGCGACGTGATCACGGTCCTGCTTGTGGCGCTGCTGCCCATCACGGACCAGTGCGAGCGCCGCGTGCGCGATCCACCTGCGATCCGGATCGTCCAGCGGGAGCCTCCTGGCCTCGCCAAGCGCTCGCAGGACCGTCCAGACAGTCTCGGAGTCCACGTCATCCTCCATGGGGTGGGGGCCGGCTGGATTTCTCTTCCCCTGCCGGAGAAAGCGCGACGGCCGACTGCGCTACAGCCCCCCACACGGAACGGCTCGGTTTCGAACCGGCATGCGCGTTCACCCTACCGAGAAGATCAACCCATTTTCGATCATTCGCCGGACTCCGGAGGGTGGCGTTAGGGGCGGGGAGGAAGGACCACAGATTGCCCCTGATTACCTCATCCTTCGAGGTAGACGCGTTCGAGGAACGCCCCTCGCTCGGCTCGCTTGACCTCGGCGACCTTCTCGATGTCCGCCCACTCGTGCCCGTGCAGCGTGGCGATGGCCCGCAGCACTTCGAGCACGTCGGCGATCTCCTCGGCCACCTCGGTCGCCGCGGCCTCCCGCAGCTCAGCCGACTCCTCGAACAGCTTCTCCAGCAGCGCCCCGCGATACTCGGCCTCCCCGAGCACGGTCACCACCGGTTCCCCGCCGCGCTCCCGAATGATCTCCGGAATCCTGTCCCGCACGAGTTTCCCCACCTCAGAGCACTCCTTCACGCACGGATGGCCTCTTTCGGAAAACCCGGAGACTACCAGGCTCCTCCGTCGTGCGCGTTTCCCTGCACGAGCGGTGAAAATGGCCTGTATTTCGACAAATACACACCAAGGGTGGCGGTCGTCATATGGGGCTGGATCTCTCTCATTGGGAACAGAGCGCACGGTCCTCGTGGCGCATGGCCGTACTGATAGGGGCGAACAGCCGTACCTACAAGTTCGCCCTCGGCTCCGCGCTTCTGGACGCCGCCGCCGAAGGCCGGTCGGAGATCCTGCTCCGAGACCTGGCGGTGCCGTACGCGATGGAGTTGGTACGCCATCTCGGCCAGGCACCTCAAGTATCCCAGAAAGGCGAACTGGGAGAGAAGGACTTCCTCTCGGTAGCCGAGCGAGAGGCCGCTGAGTCGCTCAGGCTCGGGAGCCCCACCGAAGAGCTGCTGGCGGCGGCTATCGACTCGATGCCCAGGATGGTGATGCAGAAGTTCCACAACCTGCGTGGCGAAGGAGCGGAGGTGCCGCATCGCTTCTACGAGGTGACCGGCCGCTCCCACGAACGGGTCGTCCGGCTGAGCAAGGAACTCCGCGACATCGCCGGGTCGGAACAGGCCGCGACTCTGCGGGGCGAACTGTCAGCCCGCTGGAGCATCGTGGAGACGTCCTTCGCCATCGGGATCGGCCAGAGCCTGATCCGTGAGGGTGTCGTCGTGGACCTGACCACCCTGCAGATCACCGACCGACAGCGCCGCCGATCGGTCGCCGGCGTCACGGACGCGGTCATCGGCTTCCAACGCGGCCTCTGCCTGATCTGCGCGGAATCCATCACGCCGAACGACGACATCGCCGTTGACCACGTGTTCCCCTACTCGTTCATGAGGCTTCTCCGTTCCGGAGACCAGGACACGCCTCTGGACTTGGACGCGGTCTGGAACCTGGCCCCGACTCACGCGCGCTGCAACGGCCAAAAGAGCAACCGGCCACCCACGCGAGAGGAAATGACCAGGCTCGCACAGCGAAACGAAGCCATCATGCAGTCACCGGTCCCCCTCAAGAAGACCCTGGAACTGACCCTGAAGCACAACAAGCACAGCAGCACCCGGCCAGGCGAGTGGCACAGGTTCATCCAGCACGTACATGATCTACTTTGAGTCGCGCCGCCAACACGCGAGTGCTGGAGTCGGCTCCCGGGGCAAGGACAGCGTTCAGTTCATGACCGAGAGCCGAATGGCCGTGTCGCCTGCTGATCGTCCCGGCCCCCCTTCACCCCTGAGAGCACCAAGGCCACGCTTCTACCGAGGTGATTGGGAGCCCTACTGAGCTGCCATCACCTGCTGCCGCTCGTAGAAATCTCTGGGTTGCGCGGAGGCGACCGTCGATGAAGCAGCAGACCCTCCTCCGAGGTCACCAAGCTCTTCTCGCTCAACTCCCCGGAGGCTGCGGCGGACACCCGGGCCGCGACGCGGCGACGACGGCACGATGAGCTCATATGTACCGTCACTCCGCCTCGTCCAGATGGGCTCGCAAGCTCAAGGACGTCGGAGTTCGCCGCGTTCGATGCCGCCGGTGAAGGCGTCGTACTCGGCGTCGGTGAACAGGTGCGGGGCCTTCTCCGGGTTCTTGGAGTCGCGCAGGGCCACAATGCCTCCGTCCAGGAAGGCGATCTGAACGCAGTTGGTGCCGCCGCTGCTGAGGCTGCTGGTCTGCCAACGGGCGTCACGGAGCTGGGTCTCGATCCAAGCGGGGTCGAGGGTGTTCTTGTTCATGAGAGGTCCTTGGCGATCGTGGTAAGGAGCGGCAGCGACGCCTTCGGCGACAACGCATCGGACTTCAGCAGGTCACTCGTGGTGCGGTAGAGCCCGACGGTCTCGGGTTCGTTCAGGTGCAGGGAGGCGCGCAGGGACTCGACGCACACGAGATCGCGACCTGCGGGAAAAGTCATGATCATGAATGGGCCGTCCATTCCCGCATGGGCTCCGGCGGAGAACGGCAGGACCTGGATCGTGACGGCGGGGTTGGTACGGGCGAGGTGCATCAGGTGCTCGATCTGAGCGCGCATGCAGGCCCGCCCGCCGACTTCCTGGCGCAGCAGGCCCTCGGGAAGCACCGTCCAGATCTTCAGTGGGGGCCGGCGCTCCAGCATGGTGCGCTGATGCTCCAGCCGTAACGCCACGAAGTGATCGATGTCTTCGGGTGTCTTCCAGACCCTGCTGCCTTCGGTCACCGCCCGGGCGTACTCGGGGGTCTGGAGCAGGCCGTGGACGGCGAGAGGGTTGAAGACGAAAAGGCCGCTGGCACTCTCCACCTGGGAGAGGTAGTCGCCGAGCGGGTCATCGACCACCCCCTCGTAGCGCTGCCACCAGTCGACTTCACCGGCCCGGCGCACGAGGTCGCGGAGTTCTTCTCGCAGTCCGATGTCAGTGATGCCGAAGACCTCGAAGAAGTGGGGAAGCTGCTGGATCCTGAGCCCCTGCAGCCCGTTCTCGATCTTGCTGACCGTCGAGAGCGACTGGTATCCGAGGTGGCCGGCCGCTTCCTCTTGGGTCCAGCCGAGGGCTTCGCGGATGCGCCTGAGCTCCGCACCCAGGCGTCGACGTCGCGGTGTGGGTTCGACGGGCATGACTACCTCCTTCCTCGTGGGGAGCGTAGTGCTCGGAACAGGCCGAGGGAACGCTGTCTCTCAGAGGAAAATCTTTCTTCTAGGAATGACTTGCCTGAGGGGCGGCTTACGCTGCATCATCAAGGCGTGACAGCGACGAGTGTTCGTTCGGTCACAGAAAGACATGACCGCTGGCTCTGTCCGTACGCCCCCGTGAAGACGTTCCATGTGCGCCGCCGGTCTTGGAAGCACCGCTGACCTCAGGCTTTCCGACAGGGGAGACCCAAGCGAGCCTGCCGCGCATCTGTTGACCTGATCGCGGAACCGCCCCCAGACCCACCCGTTAGGAGCAACGATGCTCATCGGGCACGTTCCCGTCCCAGACCCCGGCGAGTACGGCAGGCCCCACAACCGCTTCCGGGTGACCGCCTGGTGTCTGCCTCCCACCAGCGCGGCCCGACGGGCCCGGGAGGTGTTCCGTGACCAGCTGGCCAAGCTGCCGCTGGCCACAGACGTGCTCGACGAGCTGGAGATCGTCACCTCCGAACTGGTCACCAACGCCACCCGCTACGCCCCCGGCCCCTACGAACTCCGCCTCCTGCACGACCACGGCCTGCCCGTCCGCGCCGAGGTCGTCGACGCCGGAGCCGGGGCCGCCCTGATCGCGTACCTCCTGCAGCGCCCGCTCCCCCTCCCCGAGCGCCTCGACGACCTTGAACTCGGCGGCCGGGGCCTGCGCATCGTCACCGAACTCACCCACGGGCGCTGCGGCGCCCAGTGGACCCGGCTGTGCGGCACCGGCCAACTCGGCACCGCCGTCTGGTTCGACCTGCCGTCCCCACCCCGCCAGCCCTAACCTCCCCCGACCTCCGGGCAGGCGGGATCATTCCCCACTTCTCCCCATCCCCCTGAACCCGGAGCTGGTCCACGTCTGACGGCTCCCCCGTGCCGAGCGTGGACCTTCCCAAAGGCCGGCGTCCATGGACCTGATCCCACCCTTGTCCTGGACGCCGGCCTCCCATCTCAGCCACAGAGAAAGCCGGTGGTTCTCATGGCCACGCCAGCGAAAGATCCCGGTCACGTCCGGCGAAGAGGCCACCGCCGTCGCGGGGCAGAGCCGGCACGCACCGACCCCCCTGGCGCGGAACCCGCAGCGAGCCCGGACAGCGCCACCGAACTGGCCCGCGACCTGGAGTCCGGTCATCCAGGATGGGTCATCCTCTGGCGCCGCTGGGCCCGCCGCTACTGGGCCTTCCCGCTCTGGATCGCCAACGCCCCCGAACCCATCGAAGCCGGACACGTCCAGGATCTACTGGCCCAGATGAGCGACATCGAACTCCAGCACTCACCGCCGGCTACCAACGGCTAACCCACACACCATCTCCCTGGACGCGAACCCCGCGGGCTCGTCCAGGAACCGGGGCAGCGCCTCGTCGATCATCAGGGTGGACATGTCCGGCGACATGGCACCGCTACGCGACTTCGGCCGACCTCAAACGCGCCGCCAGTCGCTTGTTGACGGCGTCCTGATCGAAAGGAACGGAGTCTTCGGGGTATTCGGGGTCATAGTGCTCGATCGGGTTGTCCCCCTTGCCGCCCACGCAGACCGGGTGGGTGACTTCATCATGGACCTTCTCCAGGACGATCTCGTGCTTCCAGCAGTCACCGAGATCGTAAATATAAGTGATCTTCGAGCGAGGTGACGGAAGCGCCCGGTTGATCCGGTAGGCGTACTCGTCGCCGCACTCCTCCAGCCCGTGGAAGGGATCGGCATACCTGCGTTTGGCGGTCTCGAACACGTGTAGGTGATCGTCGCCCCAGCCGAACAGGACACGGATCACTCCGTGCAGGCCTCCCAGGGTGAGGTTCTCGGGGACCAGAACACGCCGCCACAGCCCGCCGTACAGGGAGATCTTGAGCTGGTAGGCGGGAATCGGCGGCGGGGTGGACGGTAGCGCGGCCAGCAGAACAGCGGCATCGGGATGGCCGCTGTCGCGTACGGCGTCACGGGCGCCTCCGTCGACCACGTCACGCAGGATGTACCAGGCGTCGGTCACGCCGTGGCGCTCCAGTGCGGCCAGGGCATGGTCGGTCGCGATCCACCACAGGTCCCTCTGAGCGAGAGCGGGCCCATCGTCCAGGTCGGCGAGAGCCGACCTGGCATGCGCGCCGAGCACGGGATGCTCGCGCACTTCACGCCAGAGTGGCAGGGCGTACTCGCCGCGTTCGCCGATCACCTCGACAGCGCTGATCCGTCCGGCAGGGGTGGCATCCGCGGCGGCCAGCAGCAGTTCTCGAAGGGCGTCACGCGTGGAATCGACCCGGAACGGGTCGATGTCGAGCCAGCGCCACACCGGTTCCCAGATCTCCTCCTCGGGCAAGACCGCCAGCAAGCGCAGCACCTCAGCGGCGGGCAGGTCCCTGGTGATCGGCGGCGGGACCCGACGGCCGAGTTCGGCCCGCGCGTACTCCCCCAGAGGCGTGAGCGCCATGCGTCGGTCGAGCGCGCCGAAGTCGCGCAGGATCTCGACGACCCGATCAACGGGATGCACCATGACCTCTTCGGTCAGGTAGGGGGCGTCCCAGTCCCAGTCACCGCGCTGCACCATCATCTCGGCGACCACCTGACGCAACGCCTGCCCGAACGGCGGCGGCTCGGTGACCATCACGGTGAGCGTCACCTGGCAGACAATGCGCGAGTCGGCGTCACACGGATCGATCACCTGCGCCTGGAGCACCTGTTCCAGCGCCACGAACCAGGCCTGCGGGGTCGTCTCCGCCGGTGCCTCCACTCGTACGGCGCGGCTTCCGGAGATCGTGATGAATCCGGCGGCCAGTGCGGTCACCCACGGACGATGGACTGCGGCGATGTCGCCGGCTCGCCGGACCTTGGCCGGGCACGGCACACCCAGAGCCTCGGCGGCCTGCGGGACCAGTACGGGTTTGAGCGCACCGCCAGGGGTGACCGCCCGCCCGGCCCCCACCCAGACGGAAAGCGCGCGGGCGGCAGCGAGCGCGTCACAATGACCGGCATCAAGAGAGAGCTGAGGCGCCACACGCGTCAGCTTAAAGGCCAGACCCGGGCACATCAGGCGAACGACTGCGGCGGCCGCAAGGAGGCTTCGGGGATACCAACCGAAATCCCTTGCGCGGACCGCCCGTTCCTTGACCGGTATTGCCGCCCGGCGGATGCCGAGGCTCGCCCGGGCGTCTTGGTTTAGAGGGTGCGCCGCTCCCGGTAGAGGACCTCGACGAACACGATCTCCTCGTCCACTACGTCGAGGATGAGCATCCCTTCGACGGGCTTCAGCATGATGTTCCAGTGCCCGTCCCCGTAGGCGCCGTCCGGCGGCGCGGCGGTGTGGAAGCTCATGCAGAAGTCGTCCCCGCACCCGCAGGCGGAGTGCACGCGCAGGCCGTCCACCGACGCGGCCAGGACGTCTTCCCCTTCTTGCCGGAGGAGAACGGCCAGTTCCGCCGCGAGTCGGGGGAACGCCTCCCGCACCAACTGTCCCGAGCCGATGTCCACCGCCTCAGCGTAGCCCCCCGGAAAGCTCGCGATATCGGATAGTCCATTCGTATCCGGGGATGGCACGGTATGACGATGTCCGAGACCATGAGGCTGCCCCGCTCCGTCGAGGAGGCGATCACCGCCGAGCAGGCAGGCCGACGGCTCCGCTACCTGTTCTTCTGGGGCCATCAGCCATCCCGTGGCGGGGGTGTCGGCGCCGGGTGCCTCAGCCAGTGGTGGGAGGTCGCCTTCACTGCGGACGGGCACCTCTTCCGGTCGGCCGAGCACTACATGATGGCGCACAAGGCGTGGCTGTTCGGCGACGGCGAGACCGCGGCGCGGATCCTCGCCGCCGGGCATCCCGGCGAGGCCAAGAAGCTCGGCCGCGAGGTCCGCGGCTTCGAGGAGGCCGTGTGGGACGAGCACCGCTACGAGATCGTGGTGCGTGGCAACATCGCCAAGTTCGGCCGGCACCCGGAGCTGAGAGACTTCCTGCTCGGCACCCGTGGCCGCGTCCTGGTCGAGGCCAGCCCCGTCGATCGGATCTGGGGCATCGGACTCACCGCCGACGACGAGCGCGCCGCCTCCCCCGCCACCTGGCGGGGCCCGAACCTGCTCGGCTTCGCCCTCATGGACGCCCGCGACGCCCTGGACACCGCACCGTGAAACAGGGCTGGCTGGACGAGGTGGACCGGGTGTTCGCGGCGGTGCCGCCGCTGGACCGCGAGGTCGGCGGCTGCACCCGCTGCCACACCGAAGAGGATCTGCGCCTGCTCGGCGGCGACCCCGCGGCCGTACCCGACGAACTCGTCGCGAGCTTCATGCGAAAGACCGTCGACCACTGGGACGAGGACCAGTATCCGCTGCTGTGGCGCCGCCTGATGCCTCGCGTCCTGCGTTACCTGGCGTCGGACGCTCCGGGTGGCGACCCGGCCGGAGAGCTTCGCGGCCTGGCCTCCTACGGCGCGGGCTTCGCCGGCTGGCCCGCACACGAGCGGGCCGCCGCCGAGCGGGCCTTCGCCGCCCTGCTCGCCGCGGCACTCACCGACGGACGGCCCGCCGAACGCGTCGCCGAGCTCGTGGAGGGCCTCGCCCATGCGACCGAGGATCTGCGGCCCTGGCTGGACCGCCTCGCGGGCCTGCCTGGTCACGAGGCCGACGCCGGGCTGGTACGGCTGGCCTGCCACTGGTCGACCGCCCTGCTGTGGGAGGAAGAGCTGTTCACCTGGTGGTACGACGGGGACCCGCAGGTTCTGGCCGATTGGCTGCCCGCCCAGCGTGGCCGCATCGCGTCCTTCGCCGCGGCGCATCGCTGCAAGTCCGCCGCCGACGCCGTCGTCGCCATCGACCGGCTCCAGGCGGGCGAGCCGAGCCCCTGGTTCTACCCCGGCGCCACGGGCTACCCGATGAGAGGCTTGGACCCGCGGCTGCTCCGCGTCGTCACGCGGTGACCTCCGTGAGCTTCGGCACCCGCGCGATCGACCCGGCGCCGGGCGGCGGCACGGCCGTGGAGGCAGTCCTCCCGGTCACCGTCCGCCGGGATCCGGATCCGGTCTGCTTCGGTGTCACACTCGCGGCGCGCAGGGCGCCGTCACCGGTAGCGGAAGCCGTCGAGAAAGCGACGGAAGACCCCGCCCACACGGGGCAGGGGCTCGGCCGGCGGCGCCACCGCGCGCTGCCGGGCGATGGGCTGGTCGTAGTCGGTCCGCGCGATGGCGTCGACGACCTGCCGCTCGTCGAAGTCCTCGGACCCTTCGATCACGGGCACGAAACCGACCATCATCCCGTTGCGCATCACCAGGGCTTCGAGGCCCGCCGTACCGTCGGTGTCCCAGTCCGCCTCACGCCCGCCGGGCAACAGCACGCGCACCCCGAACTGGTAAACGCCGACCCTCGCCAGATGGGCGTCTATGCCACGCTCGCGCAACGCGTCGACGACCCGCCGGGCCCGGTTCTCATCCACCTCTCCCAAGATAACCGGGCCGATCCGCCCGCGAGCAGACGTCCTCGACACGAGGTCCGGTACGGTCGTCCGGCGGCTGCCGTGGCGAAAGCGACGTGGAGAGCATGCCCAGGAGGGCGCCTTGCCCCGGCCGGCGGACGCCAGCGGCCTCCAGCGGGATCCGGAAACACTCGAAACCGGTGGGGTGGGATGCCTCGAAGATCCCGGACAGGCAAGTGACCTGAGATTCTTCCCCGCTCACACAGCACTCGTGGGAATCGGTTCGGTGGGCCAATCCCTGTCAGGCGACTTTCCAGGTTCGATCGCCCAGGGTCGCGACGAGATCAACCGTTCCTCCGAGCGCCGTGACATAGGCACGTACGACATCGATGCCGGACACCTCGCCGTTCTCGATCTTAGAGATTCGCGCCTGCGTCACCCCAAGAGCCTCGGCGAGTTCCACCTGGGTGATGCCGGCCGCCTTACGCATCTCGGCGAGCTGATAGCCGCGTACGTACGCCTCCCGGCGCTGACGGGCAGCCTCTTGCCCGACCACCTGCTCGGCATCCGAACGCGGGTCGAGCGCCCGCGCCTTCGCCTTGACGTCGGTCCACTTGGAGTATCCGCCGCTCATCGCCCCTCCTCCTTCAACGCGATCAAGTGCTCTTCGAACCGTTCATCGGCCAATGGGATCGCCTGGCGGTACCAGCCTTCCCAGTTGCCGGCTTTGTCGCCGGCCACCAGGAAGATGGCTTCCCGAGCCGGGTCGAACGCGAAGATGATCCGAATTTCACTACTCCCCGATGAGGGAGGCCGCAGCTCCTTCATGTTGTGAAAGCGGCTCCCCTGCAGCCGGTCGACCAACGGCCGCCGAGCCGTCGGCCCCTCCTCCGCGAGTTGGTCGATGGCGTCCTTGATCAGATCTGCCGTCTCGGAATCACTCACGCAGATCTCCAGATACCACGCTTCCACCTCGGGATGCAGACTGATCTCCCAGCTCATCGCCCTATTATAACCGATCAGTCATATCGGGGACGGGGTAAACAGCCTTCTGGGCACGCCACAGGATGACGATCAGTTGCATGATCTATTTTCGGCTCTGCCGGAGCCTCCGAGTCGAAGAGGAGTTCGGCCACGCCCCATGATCAACGCCAGGCGACTGATTAACGCAAGGCGACGGTCACCCGGACAGCCGCATACGGGCCCCGGGCCGGAGAAACCGGGACCCACGCCTTGGACGGCTTGTCCCCGGACACCTCAGACAGGCTGGTACCCGGGCACCTCCGTCAGCGGAAATGTCGGCGGGTTCTGTAAAGATCTCCAATCCCGGCCGAACATCTGATCTTGGAGATCCGTGACATGGGACCGAAGCACGTGCGGTTGACCGCCTGGGAGCAGGTGCGCCAGCTCGTCGACACCGGCGACGTGGCCAAGATCGTGGAGACGGTGACGGCGCTCGACGACGCCGGACGGCGGGAGGTGGCACGCGAGCTGCCCGGATACGTGGCGGTGGCGCGGGAGAAGGCGTGGCAGCCGCTGGCGGACCACGAGGCCGAACGCGACCGGGTCCGGCAGGCCCAGCGGACGGAGGCGCAGCGGCTGCGCGACGCCGGGGAGATCTCCGAGCACCATTTCACCCAGCTGTGGTCGATGGCCTGGCACGACGACGACTGGGAGACCCGGCCCAGAACCGACGGCTGGATCGAGCCGATGCGGATCGCGGGCGCGGGCACGATCGGCGGCGCGGCGGCCGTGGTGACCTGGATCAACCGCCGGGACTTCGATCGCTGGGACTTCGATCGCTGGGACGTCGCCGGCGGGATCGAGCCGCTGCTTGCGGTGATCGCCGCGCGGCCCGCCGAATGGCAGGCCGATCTGGCCGTACGGCTCGCGCTCCGGATCCGTCCCCGGCGCCGTCGGAACCTGGGTGATCAGAACCTGGCGCCGGCGCTCGCCCTGCTCCGCCGTACCGGCGTGACCCCGCCCGCGCACGACCCGCTCGTGGTCGGGTGGGTGTCCCGGGAGGCCAGGCTCAGCGAGCTGCGGACCGATCCGCTGCTCGACCACCTGCTGCCGCGGATCTTCGAGGCCGACGGCGTCGGCCGGGCGCTGCGGGACGAGCGGCCCGACCCGGCCGGCGCGACCTCCTGGCTCGGCGCTCTCCGCACCCTCGCGGCCGAGGGACGGGTGCCGCGCACGCTGATGCTCGACGGCTGCCGGCGGCGCTTCCTGCTCGGCGGCGAAGGTCCCGACCTGCGGTTCTTCGCCCGCCTCCACGAGCTGCTCGAACCCGCTCCCGCTGAGATCGAGCCCCACGCGATCGACTACCTGCGGCTGCTGCCCACCGCGCCGGGGCCGGTGGCCGAGCTGTCGCTGAAGCACCTGCGGCGGTTGACCGGCCTCGATCCGGCGGACGTGGTGGAGGCGCTGGAGGGGCTGCTGTTCCGCGCCGAGGGCGGCCTGGTCCGCGCCGGTCTGAGCTGGCTGGAGGAGTCCGTACGGCAGGCGCCCGATCGGGCCGACGAGCTGGCTCCCGCCCTGGCCATGGCGTTCGGCCACGAGGCGCGAGCCGTACAGGAACGGGCTGTGCGCCTGGCGGTCCGGCACGCCGGGCGTTTCACCCCGCTCGGCGCCGAGGTCCTCCGCGGCGGCACGGGCAGGCTGGCGCCCGACCTGCACAACCGGCTGGCCGCGGTCGTCGGGGGCGAGACCGTCGAGGAGCCGGAACCCGAGCCCGAGCCCGAGGAGGTGTTCGTCCCGCGGCCGCTGCCCACCCCGCCCCTGCCGGTCCCGGCCATCGCCCCGCCCGGCACTGCCAGGCAGCTGGCCCGCATGTATCTGCGCGAGGGCTGGCGAGCGGCCGAACGCTGCCTGGCCGCCTTCGTCCGGCTCGCCGCGCAGGACCGGGAGTCGCTGCGCGCGGAGCTGGCCCCGCTCGTCAAGCACCATGAGAAGCGGTTGATCTCGGAGGAGTGGCGAGAGCCCGCCGATTGGATGGTCGCCTTCGCGGCCGAGCTGGTCGACCCCGGACGGGTGCACGAGAGCCATCACAGCGCGTTCGTCAACCGCGTCCTGCGCGAGCGCGGGCTCCCGCCTGTGGCGGTCGAGGAGATCGACCACCTGCCGAGGTCCAACCGGGTCTCGCCGCTGCACCGCTTCGTCCTGCGCCGCCACGCGGAGATCCTCGCCGCGCTGAGGGCCGGGACCCTGCCGCCGCTGCTGCTCGCCACGCCGAGCCTGTCCAACGGCCGGCTCGACCCGGCCGAGCTGGTGGTCAGGCTGGAGACCCTGGAGGCGGCGGACGCCGTGCCGCTGCCCGCCGACTTCCAGCAGGCGCTGCTCAGGCTGCCCCGGCGGATCGACCCGGCGGTGGCCGTACGGGCCGCGGCGCTGGAGTCGGAGGCGGGCCGCCGGGCGGCCCGCTGGATGGCCGACGGCGGGCTGCCCGACCCCGCCGTACGGGTGGCCTGGTCGGGGGAGGACGACGGCCTCGGGTCGCGGATCTGGATGACCTCCACCGTGCGGGCCGCGCCCACCGGCCTGCCCCTGATCGACGAACTGCTCGCCGACCAGCCCCGGCACGTCAACCCCGTGTGCGACGGGCACCTCGGGGACCTCATGGAGTGGTGGGCCGCCGTCCTGCCCTCCCACCGGGAGGTGGTCGCCGCCCATCTCCTGCCGCACCAGCCGGTCCCCACCTGGAGCGCGGCGATGCACTCGCGGTGCCTGGACGATCTCGCCGCCGCCGAGGGACCCGCCGGACGGGCCGTCGCCATCCTGCTCGCGCACCGGATCTTCCCCTCACCGTTCACCCACGACAGCACCACTCCCGCTTTCCGCGCGCTCCGGAGCCTGGCCGCCGCCGGTGATCTCCCGGCCGAGGACGTCGGCACGGAACTCGCCCAGCGGGTGCTCCGGGGTGAGATCACGCTGCGGCTCCTGGTGGACACGGTGGAAGCCGAGGCCGCGAACGGCACCCACCACCACATGTGGCGAGCTCTCACCGCGGCGTTGCCCTTCCTGCTCCCCGCCCAGGGCAGCCGCCCCACCGCCGCCCACACCGACCTGGTCGCCCTGGCGGCCCGCCTCGCCCGCTGGTCGGAGGCCCGGGGGCGGATCCCCGCCCTGGCCGCCTTCGCGGCACGCAAGGGCTCCAGCCGCATCCTCCGGCACGCCAGGTCCCTCCACGACCTGCTGGCGTCCGGGGACGGCCCCCGGTGATCCACCCGCGCCCCGGTCACGGACGGGATCATCCACGCCTGAGCTGCCACTACCCGAAAACGACCTGGGACTTGCTCGGCCACGGCCTTTCTCGCGGATCATTCCTGATCCGCGGACCGGGAATGATCCGGCCGAGAGGTGTCATGCCGTCGGGAGCATCGCGCGGCGTCCGGGAACGGCGGGAGACTGGCTGGTCATTCCTCCGTCCACCACCAGAAGCTGTCCGGTCAGATAGCGGGATTCGTCGGAGGCGAGAAAGACCATGGTGTAGCCGATGTCCTCGGGAGCGCCGAGATAGGGAAGCGCGTTGTATCCCTTCAGCGCCTCGATCACCTCGGCGGGCAGGTTGTCCAGAAGCGCCGGGGTCATGATCGCTCCCGGGGCCACCGCGTTGCAGCGGATGCCCTGCGGGCCGTACTGGACGGCGATGGACTTGGTGATGTTGATGACCGCCGCCTTCACCGCTCCGTAGGAGATCTGGAGTACGTCGCCGACCAGGCCGGCCACCGAGGCGGTGTTGACGATCGAGCCGCCGCCCGCCCGGATCATGTGCGGGACGGCGTGCCGGGAGCCCATCAGGGTGGAGCGGACGTTGAGGTCGACGGCCCGGCCGAACTCCTCCATGTCGAGGCGGAGCAGGTCCAGGTCCTTGCGCGGGTCCGTCCCGCCTACGTGGTTGCAGAGCACGTCCAGCCGTCCGAACTCGCGCACGGCCGCTTCCACCATGTCGCCCACGGACGTGTCGTCCGTGACGTCCACCGTGCACGGCACCGCCCGGCCACCCGCCTCGACGATGGCGCCGGCGGCGCTCTCGGCCGATGCGGCGTCGTAGTCCGCCACGAGGACGCGGGCGCCCTCGCGGCTCATCAGCTCCGCCGCGGCCAGGCCGATCCCGCTGCCCGCGCCGGTGATGATCGCGACCTTGTCCTTCAGGCGGTCCATGGACTGCTCCCCCACTCCTCCCCGCGGCTGACCGCGGGCTTTGTCAACATTGATGACCAGGGTAAGTCATCTATGATGACTTATCGCCCCGACCCCACCGACCCGCCCCACCGAGGAGCACGTCCACCATGTCTTCCCCCCCACGGCTGAAGCCCGGGGTCTCCGCGCTCAAGGAGATTCGATGACCACACGCCTGCGCGCCGTCAGGCCCCGGCAGCCGGCGGCGGTGACCCGCAAGGCCATCCACGACGCCGCGCACGAGCTCTTCCGCAACGAGGGCTTCGACGCCGTCGGCATACGGGCCGTCGCCGCCCGCGCGGGGGTCGACGCGGCCCTCGTCATCCGTCACTTCGGGTCCAAGGAACAGCTGTTCCTGGAGGCGATGACGGTCGACCTGCCCGCGATCAAAGTCATGGAGGGCCCGCTGGAAGGCATGGGCCGAGCGATCGTGGAGCACGTGGTGTGCCTGCCGTCGTCCAGGCCGGGCGCCTTGGCGGTGACCGCTCTCGCCGCCCTGTTCCGGGCCTCGGACCGGGGGGAGGTGCAGCGAACCCTGCGGGAAACGATCGAGAACGTCTTCGCCGAGCCCCTCGTCCGGCGCCTGGAGGGCGGCGATGCCGAGCTGCGCGCCCATCTGATCGCCGCGCAGCTCGGCGGGCTGCTCACCAGCATGCATGTGGTGCAGGACCCTGTTCTGCTCGCGGCCGACCGGAGCGCGATCGTCGTCCGGTACGGAGACGCGATCCAGCGGCTGATCGACACCTGACCGTCCGGCCGCACGGCGTCCCGCCGACGCCGCCCGCAGGCCGTTCGCGCGCCGACGACCCGTCAGCTCTGAAAACCTCTCACCGTCACCCGAAGTCCGTCATTCCTCCGGTAGGACCGGCTCCACCGCCCGGACGCCGGGCAACGGCTCGATGGCGGGGGTGATCGCACGGGCGAGGGCCGGATCGGAGAACTTGACATAGAGAGAACCCGGCAAGGGCCCATCCGGCTTGTAGTCCGGATAGGAGAGCTTCACGAGTTTCAGGGCGTGGCCGGAGTCCTGGAAGTAAATCGTCTCCACTCCGGGCAGGTCCCGCAGCCGGGCGACGACAGCCGCCTTCTCCTCCTCGGTGACCGTCCCCGTCGCTCCCGCGCGCTTACTCCGCCGGCACTCGGGTGCGTTCTGGGAGATGAAATCCTGCCCGCACAGGGAGATCCGGGCCTCGGCCCTGCCCGCCCAGAAGTTCACCCCCGATCGGTACACGTTGGAGACCCTCGGCGCCGACCTCATCTTCTCGACTATGGCGGGGAAGTCCTCAGCGCGCCGGAGCACACCATGCAGGACGTCGCCGGAGCGGGACGACGCAAGCTGCGCCCGTTCGGTGTCCCCGATCCCTCTGTGGCTTCTGCGCCACTGGTCCGCCCGTTCCTCGCCGCTCCGCACCTCGACCGATGTCACCTGGGGCATCGCCCGGAGCATGGCCTCGGCCTCCTGCCGTTGCTCGACGGTCGTCGCGGGCAGGCCGTCGCACCCGCACATGGCCACCTCGAACTCAAATGACGGTGAGAGCGCGATATCCGGCGGAGGCTGGGGCAGCCAGGATCGCTCGTACAGATACCAGCCACCGGCCCCGGCCAGGCCGGCCACTGCCAGTGACGCGATCAGCAGCCTGACATGCGCCGCCATCCAGGAGCGCAACCACGGCTCCCGGTCCGGGTCGCCATCCCCGAAGGCCAGTTCCTCATACGTCATTCACCCGACTATGTCGATCTTTCCGAGTTTCGGTCAAGATGCGACGAAGGAATACCACGGTCACGCTGCGCTCTCTTTACGGCACGGACGTCGGCGGCGGGTTTTGCCTTCGTCCACGGGCGTGGTGTATGAGTTTCCCCGGTTAGACGGTGTGGCACCGTGAAATGAGGACGGCCGGATACGACGAAAGCGCCCCTGACGGCGGACAGACAGGTCAGGGACACTTTTCGGGTGGTCACGGAGAGTGGGACGGGCGGGACTCGAACCCGCGATCCCACGGAGTGAAGGGTGTTTCACTTACCGGGATCGTCCGTCACGGTCCCGGAGCCCGAGGAACCCGGTGTTCAAGAGCCGTGGACCAGAAACGCACGCATGTCGGAGATGGTCGTTACTTTGGCGGCATAACCAAGGAAGCGACGGCTGGAAGTGGTTTGGATGGAGATCACATACGCCGACGTCGCCTGGCTGGCCGAAGACTATGAGTTGGGTGACGTGTGGTGCCTGACCTTCGTGTGGGGGCTCGACGAGCCTGAGGCGCTTCGCCGCATAGGTGCCGCCGAGGGGGGCATCCGGCTGCTCACGTACGAGGAGTCGAATGATGCGGGGCTGTTCCCCGACACGGTTTTGGCTGGGCGGCTGGGCGGATGGACCGTGCTCATCGAGATAGGCGGGTGGCAGGCGATAGGACGCGAGGCCTTACGAGCTCTGTCGACCGCAACAGAGGTTGTATCGGTCCTGCGTCACGACCACGCGACCCACAACTTCGTGTACGCCCGTGACGGGAAGACAGTGACCTCCTTCAACCCCATGATTCCCGCCTGGCGGTACGGGAGCGATCCGGATCGTCTGGTGGACGCGATGAGGGCCGCGGGCTTCGATCCCGGACACGCACCAGGCGACGAGGACGAAGACGAGAACGTCGATCATCCGACGGTGGACGGGGCTCTGCTGTTGGCGGTACGGCTGACTCGCGTTGTCCTGACGCGGGATGTCGTGTACGGACCGTTACTGGGCGGTGTCGTCCGTTCACCGGCTTAGGACTCATGAGGCGATCGTTGTCGCCAAAGACACCGGGCCACCGGACCCGGAGCCCATGAATTCTCTTTCCGCTGACAGTGGCGAAAGCGCCCCCGGCCGTGAACACGCAGGTCGAGGGCGCTTTTCGGGTGATCACGAAGGGTAGGGCGGGCGGGACTCGAACCCGCGACCCAGGGATTATGAGTCCCCTGCTCTAACCGGCTGAGCTACCGCCCCTCGTGCGCACGCCGTACTGCCGCATTCAACCAAAGGTCGGCCCCGTTCGCACATCCACCGGGCGGTACGCGTTCAAGATGTGACCTTCGACGGTGGAACCGGCGTTCCGCCGACTCGCTAACCTACGAGGGGACGTTGTTGAGGAGTGTTGGATCATGCGCGTTATTGAAGCTTTTCGTGAGTCGTTCGGCGTGGAGCCCGAGGGGGTGTGGCACGCTCCGGGGCGGGTCAACCTCATCGGCGAGCACACCGACTACAACGACGGGTTCGTGCTGCCGTTCGCGGTGCCGTGGGGGGTCACCGCGGCGGTCGCGCCGCGCGAGGACGACGTCGTCCGGCTGCGGTCGCTCCAGGCGGGCGAGCCGCAGACCGTCGAGACCCTCGGCCGTGCCGAGGGCTGGGCGCGCTACGCCGTCGGCGTGTTCTGGGTGCTCCGCGAGGCGGGCCACCCGGTCAGGGGCGCGGATCTGGTGATCGACGGAGACGTGCCGCAGGGGGCGGGGCTGTCGTCGAGCGCGGCGCTGGAGGTGGTGGTCGGGACCGCGCTCAACGAGCTGTACGGCCTGGGCCTCACCAAGATGGAGATCGCCCTCGCCGCGCAGCGGGCCGAGAACGACTTCGTGGGCATGCCGTGCGGGATCATGGACCAGGCCGCCTCGGCCCTCGGGGAGGAGGGGAAGGCCCTGTTCATGGACTGCCGGAGCCTCGGCACCAGGGCCATCCCGTTCGACCTGGCCCAGCACGGCCTCCAACTGCTGATCATCAACACCGGGGTCCACCACGAGCTCGCCGACGGGCAGTACGCCCGGCGCCGTCAGGACTGCGAGAACGCCGCCAAGCACCTGGGCGTGGACGCGCTGCGCGACGTCACCGACCTGGCGGGCGCCCTCGGCAGGCTCAGCGGCGACGAGCGCAGGCGCACCCAGCACGTGGTGACCGAGAACCACCGGGTCGAGGCGCTGATCGGACTGCTGCGGGCCGGAGCCGTTCGGGAGATCGGGGCCCTGCTGAACGCCTCCCACCTGTCGCTGCGCGACCAGTACGAGGTGTCCTGCCCCGAGCTGGACGTGGCCGTGGAGTCGGCGGTCCGGGGCGGGGCCAGGGGGGCGCGGATGACCGGCGGCGGGTTCGGCGGGTCGGCGATCGCGCTGGTGGCCGACGACCGGGTGGAGGCCGTACGGGAGTCGGTGACCCGGGCGTACGGCGAGCGCGGCTGGGCGGCGCCGGAGATCTACCCCGCCACTCCGGCGGCCGGGGCCCGCCGGCTCCGCTGATCCCGGCCAGGTCGAGCACCTGGGCCTGGATCGACACGTCCGGCGCGGAGACCGGCTCGTCGCAGACGAGCACGTCGGGCCGGGGGGCGAGGGCCCTGGCGACCTGAACGACCTGAACGACCTGAACGACCTGAACGATCTGGACGACGTGAGCGGCCTGAGCGATCCGAACGACGTGAACGACGTGAGCGCCATCAGGCGACATGTCTGATCTGGGTGGCGGTGGCCTCGGACAGCACGATCCGGGCCAGCGCGTCGGCGTGCCGGAAAAGCGGGGCGTTGAGCCCGGGCCGGGCGAATCCGCCGGCGGCCCAGCCGCCGACGACCCAGGGACCGAAGGCGAATCTGCGGGAGTGGGGGGTGTCCGACCGGTCCAGCAGGCGACGGTCGGCCGGCCGTACCTTCAGCAGGCCGGACTCCTCGTCGATCTCGCCCCGGTCGCGGAGCGCGGAGATCAGCGGGTCGGTGGCCCGGCTCACGCTGGGCGCGGGCAGCCGGGCCTCGATCAGGGTCCTGGCCGCCACCCCGCCGGGGACGGTGGGGCTCTGCGCCTGCCACCGCCGGTCGCGGTGCTCCACCTTCAGGTCCGCGCCGAGGAAGGTGACCACCCCCGCCTTGGCGAGTGCCCGCAGCTCCTCCAGCCGGGGGCCGGGCGGGCCGCTGGCGATGTAGCTGAGGAAGCCGTGGAACCACGGATCGGACAGGCCCAGCTCGGCGAGGACGCCGTAGACGGACAGCAGCCCGAGGATCATGGCGTGGTCGGCGCTGTGCGCGGGGTCGGAGCGGCGCTCCAGGTCCGCGCCCAGGTAGCCGAGCATCCACTTGCGCAGCCCCGCCGAGTCGCCGAACCGCATCCGCTCCAGCGGCCGGTCCAGCCGGTCGAAGTCCAGCCGGTCCAGATGCCGGGGCACGGCCCTGCGGATCAGCGCCCGCATCCCGGCGTCGCGCCACTCCTCGGCCGCGTACGCCTCCTCGAACTCCTCCCAGCTCATCCGGGCGCGCTTCGGGTGGGCGGTGATCAGCTCGTGGTAGTAGGCGAAGCCCAGCTCCTTGGCGACCAGCGGCCACACGTCCCTGCGGAAGTTCCACGGTCCCTCGCCCAGCGCCTGCGCGGTGAGGAAACGCGGCACCGGCGGGCGGGCGCCCCGGAACGGGTATCCGGTCTTGGAGTGGTACGGCACGCCGCGGCGCGATCCCACCTGGAGCAGCGGCTCCCGGCCGCTGGGCAGGTAGACGAGCTCCCCGTCGTACTCGCGGACGAACCGGCCGCCCCGGCCCGAGGTGAGCAGCACCATCAGGTCGACGAAGGCCAGCCCCATGCCCCGCACGATCACCGGCTCGCCGCCGGGCACCTGGTCCAGGTCGAGGTCGGCGGTATAGCCGGTGGGCAGGTAGCGCAGCCCGCTGCGGGCGGCCACGTCCGCCAGGGCCAGCTCCTGCCCGGTCGGGGTCACGTCGCCGTGTCCCTGCGCCATGATCACCGCGTCGGCCTCGATCGTCCGGCCGTCCTCCAGCGTCACCGCCTGCCCGCCGGGGACGTCGGTCAGGTCCAGCGCGCGGGTGGCGTGGACGTGCACCCGGACGCCGCGCGGCGCGGTGTTCACCGCGCGCCAGAAGACGTCGGACAGGTAGGCGCTCTGAACCGGCCGGGAGGCGAACCGGCCGGGCTCGCAGCCGAGCCACTCGGCCAGCGAGGGGCCGGGGCGGATGGGGCCCTGGCACTGGACCGACTCGTCGGTGAACAGCGTCACGCCGGCGGCGGCGGAGTTCATCCAGAGCAGTCCGGGCTGCTCCCTGCGCCATACCCGCCCGCCGCCCGGCGGGTAGGGGTCGATCACGTGGATGTCCAGCGACGGCCAGGCGAGCAGGTCGGCCGCGTTGGCGCAGATCCGCTCCACCAGGCAGGTGCCGGTCGGCCCGGCGCCGACGACGGCGATGGAGGCGCTCATGCGATCCCCTCCCCCGGCGGCGCGGGGGTGCTCCCGCGCCGGTCGACTGGCTGTCTCATACGGCGGCTCCCCGGGGCTTTGCACTGACACTCTTAACCTAGTTTAAAGGTAGGAAATACATAGATCCATGTCAACCCTTATGGTCGAGGGATGTCACACGAGATCGTGAATGTGGTCTACCGCAAGTACGACGGCTCCCTGCACTGGCACCACCGGAGCCTGCTCCTCGGCGAGGACGAGCACGGCGTCTGGACCGGGTGCGTGGCCGGCACCAGCGGCAGGAAGGGTGCCGGGCCGATGGTCACCTGGTCCGACGCGTTCGTGATGCTCTTCCCCCGCGACGCCTGGTGGACGGCCACCTTCAACGCCGCGCCGAACAAGACGGAGATCTACTGCGACGTCTCGACCGTGCCCGAGTGGCGCGACGGGGAGGTGACCATGGTCGACCTCGACCTCGACGTGATCCGCATGCGCGACGGCCGGATCTTCCTGGACGACGAGGACGAGTTCGAGGAGCACCGGATCCGCTACGCCTATCCTTGCGACGTCATCGACAACGCCCGTGCCGCGGCCGCCCGGCTCATGAAGGCCGTCACCGCCGGCGCGACCCCCTTCGCGACCGCCCCCCACTGGCTGTCCCACGTGACCTGACCCGACCGCCCCACCGGGCCTACGCGTCCCGACCCCGGCCGGTCCCACGCGACCCGACCCGGCCGCCCCACGCGACCTGACCCCACCGGCCCCCACGACCCGAACCGACCGCCCGCCGGTCCCCCGCGGCCAGACGGGGCTTACAGGGGCGGGAACCCGGGGGCGCGGCGCTCGACGAAGCTGGCCACTCCCTCGGCGAAGTCGGGGCGGCGGAAGGACTCGGCCATCAGGCGCACGGCGGCGGACTCCGCCCCCTCCAGCGTCTGGTTCCAGTCACCCCAGACCTGGCGCTTGATCACGGCCATCGACGCCGGCGAGCTGTGCGTCGCCAGCTCGCCGGCGTATGCCTGGACCTCCGCCAGCAGGCTCTCGCGGGGCACCGACCGGTTGACCAGGCCCAGCTCGCAGGCCTCGGCGCCGGTGAACGTGCGGCCGGACAGCAGCAGGTCCATGGCCCTGGCCTGGCCGATGAGCCGGGGCAGGATCCACGACAGGCCGTATTCGGCGATCAGGCCGCGGCGGGCGAAGGCGGTCGTCCACTTGGCCTCGTCCGCGGTGAAGACCAGGTCGCAGACCAGGGCGTGGACCATGCCGAGGCCGGCGCAGGCGCCGTTGACGGCCGCGATGACCGGCTTGCCGATCGTGGCCGGGAAGGTGGTGGGACGCCTGTCCGGCTCCCCCTCGTAGGAGCCGTCCTGGATGGCGTTGAGGGTCTGGAAGTCCGCGCCGGCGCAGAAGCCCCTCCCCGCCCCGGTCACGACGATCACCCGGACCTCCGGGTCCTTCTCCGCCTCCGCGAGCTGGTCGAAGTATCGCCGCCCCATCGCGTCGGTCCAGGCGTTGAGCCGTTCCGGCCGGTTGAACGTCAGCGTCAGCACGCCCCGCTCGACCGACGACAGCACCAGATCCATCATCCGCGCCCCTCCTTGCCCGCACCCTACCGAACCATGTTCTGCATCTTCTCCGCAACGCCCCTTGCCAAGAGGGAGGCGCGAAATTACGGTCAAGACCGTAATTTGGCACCATCCGGAGGTAGCCCGTGCGATCTCGACTGGCGGCGCTCGTCACCGCCTTTCTCCTCATCCCCCTCATCCTCCCTCTCGCCGCCGGCCCGGCGCAGGCCGTACGGCAGGCACCCCCGTCCGGCTGCGGTCTGCAGGCCCTGGGCACCCTGCCCCTCACCGGGGCCACGACCGCCGGCACCGCGCTCGACGCCGATCACCCCGACGGGCCGCGCGTCTACTCGGTGACCTCCAGCGCCTCCGGCCCCGCGCAGCTCGGCATCCGGGACGCCCGCGACGGCCGGCTCATCGCCGAGCGCCCGCTCCCCGGCGCCCTGGGATCCTGGGCCGTGACCGTGGCCCCCGACCATTCGGTGTACGTCGGGACCTACCCCCTGAGCCCCGCCCAGGCCCGGTTCTACCGCTACCGGCCGGACACCGACCAGGTGACCGACCTCGGCGTCCCGATCGCGGGCGAGACCTTCGTCTGGACGGTGGCCGCGACCCCCGACGGCTCCGCCGTCTACGGCGGCACCTCCCCCTCGGGCAAGGTGTTCCGCTACGACACCGCCAGCGGCGCCGTCACCGACCTGGGCTCCCCGGTGCCCGGCGAGCAGTACATCCGCGACCTGGCGATCGCCGACGACGGCACGGTCTACGCGGGCGTCGGCGCGGCGAGCATGAAGGTGGTGGTGCTGGCCCCCGACGGCACGACACGGAAGATCATCGACCCGCCGATCGAGGGCAAGGGCTACGCCTACGACCTCGACCTGGCCGGCCGCTACCTCCTGGTCCGCTACGTCACCACCACCTCGACCAATCCCATGGGCGTCTACGACACCGCGCGGGGCGTCTGGAAGGACGTCGTGGACGACGTCGACAACCTCACCGTGGGCGGCGGACGGCACGGGCAGCAGCTCTACCTGTGGCAGGACGACGAGCTCGCCCGCTACGACCTCACGTCGGGAAAGCTCGTCAAGCTCGGCTTCACCGAGTTCGGCGGAGGCGCCGCGCGGACGCTCGGCTGGGTCGGCCACACCCTCGTCGGCACCGGCTCCACCGGCCGCATCTGGAACTACGACCGCAAGACCGGCGAGGGGCGCCTGCTGCCCGGCACGCTCACCGGCCAGCCGGTCAGCATCCGGTCCATGACCACCGGTCCCGACGGGCGGATCTACGCGGGCGGCTTCTTCACCGGCGGCCTGGCCGCCTACGACCCCGCGACCGGCCAGACGCAGTCGTGGCCGGACATCGGCCAGAGCGAGGGCCTCGTCACCCACAAGGGCAAGCTGTACCTCGGGGTGTATCCGGGCGCGCGGATCTACGAGTTCGACGGGACCGCCTTCAAGCAGCTGCTCGACCTGCGCGACCAGGAACAGGACCGGCCGTTCGCCATGGTCTCGGCGGGTGAGTGGCTGGCGTTCGGCACCGTGCCCAAGGTCGGCACGGTCGGCGGGGTGCTCGGGCTGTACGACCCGGCGACGGGCCGCAAGGTGATCAAGCGGAACATCGTGCCGGGCCACAGCATCGTCGGGCTGGCCTACCGCGACGGCGTCCTCTACGGCACGACCTCGGCGTTCGGCGGCGTCGGCGTGCCCCAGGGCGACGCCGCCCAGATGTTCGCCTACGACATCGCCACCGACTCGGTCAAGTGGCAGACCGCGCCGGTCCCCGGCGACCTGGCGCTCGGCTCGATCACCTTCGACGACGCGGGCAGGTTGTGGGGGCTGACCCCCGACGCCCTGTTCGAGGTGGACCCGGCCACCGGGCAGACCCTGCGGACCGCCAAGCACCAGACCTACCCCTGGCAGAGCCAGACCCAGGTCTGGCTGGACACCAACATCGAGTTCCACGCCGGCGCCCTGTGGGGCAAGGTCCAGGGCAAGGTCTACCGGATCGATCGGGCGGCGATGAAGTTCACACTCATCACCCGCCCGATCTCCAACCTCGTCAAGGGCGCCGACGGGCACCTCTACCTGTCACGCACGGAGAACTTCTCCACCTACCGGCTCTGCGGGTCGTAGCGGTACAGCTGCGGCCCCTCGGCGAAGTAGACGTCCCCTGACCGGTGCACCGCGAGGTGGTGCACCGGTCCTTCGCGCAGTACGGCGTGCCGCCTCGTCCGCGGGTCCAGCGAGAACAGCGAGGACCCCGCGTGCGCGCCGTACAGCGTGCGGTCCCGCTTGTCGAACACGAGCCGGCCGCTCGCGCTCGCGCTCGGCGACAGGGTGACCCGTGAGACGACCTTGCGCGCGTGCACGTCGACCGCGAAGACCTCGCCGCCCGCGATGCCCCAGAGCCGGCCGCGGTCGTCGAAGGTCAGCGCGGGGACGGCGGGCTTGCCGGCGACCGGGGTGATCTCCCACAGCAGGCGGTTCTCCTTGACCGACCACGCGAACAGCCGGGCCTCGGTCTGGGTGGGCGGCGTGGCCGACTGGCCGCTGTAGATCGAGGTGCCGCCGTAGACCACCCCGTCGCGGTAGGCCAGCGAGACGATGCTCTGGTCCTTGACGACGTGCCGCTGCGCCGTGCGGAGCGACCCCTCCCGGGGGTCCCACAGGGCCAGCACGCCGCCGAGGTGGCCGAGGTCGGGCATGGTGCCGACGGCCAGGTAGCGGCCGGCCGACACCATCGCCCTGGGACGGATCTGCTTGTCGGCCGCGAAGTCGAACAGGCGGGCCGGGTTGTCCGCGGGCCCCGGCTCGGGGCTCGGGGAGTACTCGGCGCTGTTCCAGGGCAGCTTCGGGTCGTAGGAGTAGACCCGCGCCTGGGGATAGGCCCCGACGTAGAGTTTGCCGTCGTGCGTGGTCATGTCCTCGCTCTGGGAGAAGGTGTGGAACTCCTCCCGCTCACCCGTCTTCGCGTTCAGGGCGGCGAAGCCGCCGTTGAGGAAGCCGCCGGCGTACATCCGCCCGTCGGGCCCCTCCGACAGGGCGGTGACGTCGATCGGCTCGCCGCGCACCGCCGTCTGGACGAAGGAGCGCGCGCCGGTCTGCGGGTTGTAGCGGAACATCATGCCCCGCCAGAGCAGGCCCACCACGCTTTTGCCCGGGTAGTCGGGCAGGTCCAGCTCGGCCCAGCCGATCCCGCGGGTGTTGGCCACCCGGCCGGTGAAGGGCATCCCGGTGGGGGTGACGGTACGGCTGCGCGGGTCGTAGCGGACCAGTTCGCCCGCCTTGACCAGGTAGACGCGGCCCTCCTCGTCCGGAGGGGAGACATCCAGGCCGTGGGCCGCCTCCAGCTCGTCGACCCAGGCCCCGGCCGCGATGTCCCACACGTGCGCCGGGCCCGGGAAGGCGTCGCTGTAGCGCACGTAGAGGTATCCGCCCGCGACGTTGACGTCGTAGGCCCACTTGCCCGCCGGGTCGAGTCCCGGGGGCGTGGGGAGTCGCGTGGACGCGCCGGTCTCGGCGTCCACCTCGAAGACCGCCGCCGGGGCCTCGGTGCCGGCGTAGATCTTGCCGCCCGCCACGGCGACGCTGCGGACGTAGGCGTGCGCCGGGGAGAGCTTTCCGTAGTCGCGGACGCCGTTCACCGGGTCGTAGCCGAACAGCCTCCCGCCGGGCGAGGTGCCGCCGTAGATCCTGGACGCCGGGTCGGCGGCCACCGTCCAGATGAAGTTCTCCGACGCCAGCGGGCGGCCGAGGTCGCGGATCCCGCCCTGCTCCGTCCAGCGGTACAGGCGGCCGTCGCCGTAGCTGCCGACGTAGACGGAGCCGTCCGGGGCCGCGTCGACCGCCCAGGCTCCGCCCGCGCCGGGCAGGTCGTACCTGGCGACCTCCGCGCCGGTGGCGGGATCGACGGCGTTGAGGTGCGCCGGGGTGCCCGAGGAGACGCCCCAGAGCACGGTCGCGCCGCCCGGTCCCGGCGCGACCACGCCGCCGATGAGCAGGACGTCCTGGAGCGGCACGCCGAGCGCCTCGATCGGGCCGGGCGCGGCGGAGGCGGGTGGAGCGGCCGAGGCGGGTGGAGCGGCCGAGGCGGGTGGAGCGGCGGCGAGCACGGCTGACGCGGCCAGCGCGACAGCCAGGAATCGTCGGATTCCTCCAATAAGGGTCATGACCGAAAACCTAAGAAGAGCGAGCTGTCGCGTCAAGAGATAGTTTTCGGTATGGGCCGAATTTAGATGATCCCGTGCTCTCCCGCCCTCCGGCGACGGCCGGGCCGCTCACCGGGGCGCGTTCCGCCCGCCGGCGAGCGGCGATCCGTGCCTCTCTCCGGCGGACCGCCCGGCCGGCCCGATCACCTCACCGAGCCGCGCCGAGCACCTCGGCCGGCGCCCCGACTCTCCGGCACGCCGCCCGCCGGCCTGATCACCGATCCGCGCCGAGCACCTTGGCCAGGGCCTCGACGACGTCCGAGGCCCCGTCCGCCTCCTCCATCAGCATCGACTGGCGCACCCAGACCACCGTCCGCGAGGCGGCCTCCACCGCCGGGCAGGGCTCGACCCGCGCGCCCGCCTCCGTCAGGGCGGACATCGTCCCCAGCGGCGGGTAGCCGCCGTCCAGCGGCACCCCCTCGGCCGCCATCGCGGCGAGCAGGAACTCCCGGTCGACCGGCGCGTTCACCCGGAGCATGAGCAGGTGCCGGGAGTCCAGGGTGGTCCCCGGGGGCTGCGGCACCACGGTCACCGGCAGGGAGCCATCGGGCTCCACGGACGAGGACACCCCCGCCCCTCCGGCACCCGATCCCGCGGACGCCGGCCCCCACGGCACGGACAGCCGCCCGAGCTCGCGCTCCACCGCCTCGCAGAAGGCGTTGCGCCGCGCGATCTCCTCCTCCAGCCGGTCCAGCCAGGGCAGCAGCAGCGCCGCCTGGATCTCGGTCAGCCGCAGGTTCCAGCCGACCTCGGGATGGCCGTACCACGCGCCGCCGAGCCGCCGCCCGAGGTTGCACGCCGACCAGGTGCGGGCGTGGACGCCCTCGTCCCGGCAGACGATGACGCCGCCCTCCCCCGCGGTCATGGCCTTGCTCGCCTGGAAGCTGAACACCCCGGCGTCGCCCAGGCCGCCGACCGGACGGCCCCGGTAGAGGGCCCCGTGCGACTGGGCGCAGTCCTCCACGACCGCCAGGCCGTGCCGTACGGCCACCGCGGTGAGAGCGTCCATGTCGGCCGGGCTGCCCGCCAGGTGGACCGGCATGATCGCGGCCGTCCTCGGCGTGACCGCCGCCTCCACGGCGGCCGCGGACAGGTGCAGGTCCACCGGGTCCACATCGACGATCACCGGGATCGCCCCGGCGAGGATGACCGAGGTCGCCGAGGCCACGAAGGTGTAGGCCGGGATGATCACCTCGTCCCCCGGCCCCACCCCGAGGCCGCGCAGCGCGGCGAACAGCCCCAGGGTGGCGTTGCCGACCGTCACGCCGTGCGGCACGGCGGACCGGGCCGCGAACGCGGCGGCCAGGTCGGTGCAGAGCGATCCCTGCGTGGCCCCCCACAGCCCGCTCTCCAGCACCTCGGTGACCAGCTCGCGCTGCCCGGCGGAGAGCGGTGGCGGCCAGGACGGCCAGGACGCCGAGCGGACGGGGGTGCCTCCGTCGATGGCGAGTTTCACGCGAACGGTCCTCCTATGCGTGGGCGCGATGCCCGGTGAACGGTCCTCAGGGAGCGGGCGGGACGTCAGGCGAGGCGGCCGCCCAGGACGCGGGCGAGGTTGCCGCCCAGGATGAGGTCGCGGTCGGTCTCGGCGAGCGGCGCCAGGGCGACCCGGCCGAGGCCGGCGCGGAGGTCCAGGAAGCAGGCGTCGGAGCCGTACACCACCCGCTCGGCCCCGGCGAGCGCGGCCAGGCGGGAGATCCAGCGGCCGGTGATCTTCGACCCGCAGACCTCCAGCAGCACACCGGGGTGGTCGGCCACCAGCCGGGCCGCGCGCGCGAAGCCGTACGGCCAGAGCCCGGTGTGCCCCATCAGCAGCGGCACCTCCGGATGGCGCGCCGCCACGGCGGCGAACTGCGCGGGATCGCTCCAGGGCGAGTCGGTCTGGCCGTGTGCGAGAACCGGCAGCCCGAGGGCGAACACCGGCTCGTAGAGCGGGTCGTCCAGGCGGCACTGATGCACGTCGGGGTGGAGCTTGACGCCCCAGACGCCGGGCCGGTCGGTCAGCGGCGTGCGGTGGTGGGGGTTGTAGACCTGCCAGACGCCGAACCTGCCGGGGTGCTCGGCCGCCGCCTCGAAGGCGCGCCGGTTGCCCTCCACCGCGTCCGGCCCGACGCCGAGCAGGTCGCTGATCCCCATCGCGGCGATGCCGAGCCGGTCCATCATCGCCACCAGCCCCCCGGCCGAGGGGTCGGGGATGAGGAAGTCGGGCCAGGCGCCGATGTGGCCGTGGGCGTCGAGGATCACATCAGCCTCCGCAGGGCGCCCGAGGCGATCAGCTCCACCTCGGCGGCCCCGAGTTCCAGGTGGTCGAGGAGGAAGCGGGGCCCGCAGTCGTCGAGCACGGGCGCGCCCGTGCCGAACACCAGCCGGTCCGCGCCGTACCGCTCGGCCAGCCACTCGACTCCGCGCTGGGTGTTGACCGTGCCGATCTCCAGCCAGAGGTTCGGGACCGTCGCCATCAGCTCCGCGACGGCGCGCAGCCGCCGGTAGCCCGGGTTGAGCAGGAGCACGCGCAGGTCCGGGATCTCGGCCGCCAGGGTGCGCAGCGCGGCGGGCGAGGTCTCCTCCAGGTCGACGGCCACCGGCAGGTCGCGGGCGGCCATCGCCGCCAGCCAGCGCAGCGCGACGGGCCCGGTCAGCTCGAACCTGTGCCGCTCCGGGCAGAGCCGTACGAGCCGGACGTCCCAGTCGAGGACCTCGTCCAGGGTCGCCGGGACCGAGGCTCCGGGCACTCCCGGCACCACCACGGGCACCGGGATCAGGCGGGGGTCGTCGAGGGCGGACAGCGCCTCGTTCCCGGCCGCCGGGTCGGCGTACAGGCTCAGGGTGTGGGTGACGCAGGCCGCCTCGATGCCCAGCCGGTCCATGTCCGGCCGCGGATCCGCGGGCAGATCGTCGAACGGCACGGGCCCGACCAGGCGATGAGCGTCTACCACCGGCAGATCGACCAATTTCGGCACAGACCGAAATCTTTCCAGACGACGGAATGACCGTCAATAGCCTAGCGAACGGACCGGAAGACACCTCATAGACATTACGGCCGGGTCCGTTATAGCTTGCGCGCGACACAACTTCCCGGGAGGCACGCATGATCCCCCGCCGTCGATTCATCCAGCTCGCCGCCGGCACGGTCGCCACAGGCGCCGTCTCCGCGGCCGTTCCGGCCGCATCCGCCCACGGAGCGACCGGGCAGCCCGAGGGGACGCTCACCGACCTCGGCCCCGCGAGCGTCACCAACGCCCTGGGGAACGCCGAGTTCGCCGGCGACGTCCTCTACGCCGCCACCCGGGGACTGTCCCCCAACGTGGTGGGCTCCTACGACCTGGCCGCGGACGCGGTCACCGCCCATTTCGACATCCCCACCGGCATCGGCGTGTGGGCGATGTGCGCCGTCGGCGCCGACGTGTACGTCGGCACCCACGGCGGCTCCTCCGACCTCTACCGGCTCGACACCCGCGCCGGCGCCGTCACCAAGGCCGCCGGCTACTCCGACGACTACATCTGGGCCATGGCGTCCTCGCCCGACGGCAAGGTCTACATGGGCCTGTCCCCGACCGGCAGGGTGATCGAGTACGACCCGGCCACCGGCACGAGCCGCGACCTGGGCGTCGCGACGCCGGGCGAGCAGTACGTGCGCAGCGTCGCCGCCGACGCCACCACCGTCTACGCGGGCGTCGGCGCGCACGCCCACCTGGTGGCGATCGACCGCGCCACCGGCGCGAAGCGGGAGATCCTCCCGGCGGAGCTGGCGAGCCGGGACTTCGTGGCGAGCATGGCCATCTCCGACACCCACCTCGCGGCGGGCATCTCGTCGTCCGGCGAGGTGCTCGTGCTGTCCACCTCCGACCCCGCCGACCACCGGATCCTCAAGGCGACCGCCCCCGGGGAGAAGTACGTGACCTCGGTGGTCATCCACGACGGATACGTCTACTTCGCCGGCCGGCCGTCGGGCGCCCTGTACCGGTGCCCGCTGTCCGGCGGCGAGGTCGAGTCGCTCGGCGTGGCCTACCCCGAGGCCGCCACCCACCGGCTCCTGGTCCACGACGGCCGCGTCTACGGCGTCCAGGACGGCGCGGTCTTCGTCTACGATCCGGCGACCGGCTCGCTGGAGTACCGCAGTCTCGTCCAGCGCGGCTTCCGGGCCGCCCCCGAGCAGCCGATGTCCGTGCACTCCGACGGCCGCCGCGTCTACGTGGGCGGAAAGGGCGGCGCGGACATCCACGACGTGGCCGCGGGGACCCGTACCCGGCTGGGCATCCCGGGCGAGCCGAAGACGGCGCTGACGCTCAAGGACACCACCTATCTCGGCGTCTACACCCAGGGCCTGCTCTACGCCCACCGGGCCGGCGAGGACTCGGCACGGCTGCTGGCCCGCACCGGCAACCAGCAGGACCGCCCGCGCGACCTGGCCTACGACGCCCTGACGGGGCTGATCGTGATGCCCACCCAGCCCGAGCCCGGCCACATCAACGGGGCGCTGTCGCTCTACTCCCCGCGCACCGGGAAGTTCGACACCTACCGGCCGGTCGTCGAGCGCCAGAGCGTGTACTCGGTGGCCACCCGGCGCGGCACGGCCTACCTCGGCACGAACGTCCAGGAGGGCCTCGGGCTGCCCCCGGTGACCACCACGGCCCGCCTGGCGGCCTTCGACCTGCGAGGACGCAAGCTCCTGTGGGAGCTCGAACCGGTGCCC
The DNA here is from genome assembly GCF_900113865.1 of Streptosporangium canum. Lineage (GTDB taxonomy): Bacteria > Actinomycetota > Actinomycetes > Streptosporangiales > Streptosporangiaceae > Streptosporangium > Streptosporangium canum. The sequence goes on from NZ_FOQY01000010.1 coordinate 95,477, forward strand.
GGCGCGCGCTACGTCGCCGCCCTCGGGCAGACCCCCCTCGCCCTGTACGGCCTGACCAACACCGGTGTGCTGTTCGAGTACGACTTCCTGCGCCGCCGGATCACCCGGACCGCCAAGGTCGCCGACCGCGGGGGCGAGCTCGTCGTCACCGGGCTGGTGGCCTACGGCACCGACGGTAACCGCGTCTACAAGGTCGACCTGCCCCGGCTCACCACGACGACGATCGCCGACGGCCTGGCGGGCGAGTGGTTCGGCGGGGAGCCGAAGCTCTCCCTCGACCCGTCGGGCCGCGCGCTGTACGGCCTGCGTGGCCGCAACCTCGTCCGCATCGCGATCTCCGGCCGGCGCTGACCGGACCGCAGACCGCAGAGCCGTCGTGGCCACAGGGGCGTGGCCACGACGGCGTGGGGAGCCGGCCGTCATGGGACGGCGGCGTGGAGGCGCGCTCCGCCGGCGCTACCGCGGTGACACGGCGGCCGTCGTCGCGCGCGGGCTCACGGGGTGACGTCCAGAGTCGGGCAGCCCGGGTCCATGCGGACCAGCGCCAGGTCACGGCCGACGAGTGTCCAGGCGTTCCACGAGTTCGGCTCGAAGGCCAGCTGCGGGTTGGTGTACCACTCGTCCCCCAGCCCGGTGGCGACGAGCTTGGGCTCGGCGAGGTCCGGGCCGAGCTGGTGGACGTTGCCGCCGCCGAAGTAGGTGGAGGCGAACACCTTCCCCCGGTGGACGTACAGCTCGCCGTACCCGGTCAGCGGACCCTGCCGGATCACCGTGCGGGTGGCGAGGTCCATGACGAACCAGCCCGCGTTGCGCTTGAACACGCCGTACAGCAGGCCCCGGTGGACGATGACGTCCTGGATCGTACGGTTGCCGGGGACGGGCGTGACCTGCCAGAGCACCTTCCGGGTGCGCAGGTCGAAGGCCGCCACGGCCGCCGCGCTCCGGGTGGGCGGCGTGCCGCCCCCGCCCAGCACGTCGGCTCCGAGGTAGGCGATCCCGCCGTCGACGGTGAGGCTCATCAGGCTCTGGTCCGGGACGACGTCGTGGTAGACGTCCATCTTCCCGGTGTCCGGGTCGAGCAGCGTGAGCGCGCCCGACAGGTCCGCGCCGAGAGGCGCCGAGGCGATGAGCAGCAGCCCGCTACGCCGGTCGTACTCCATGTCCCAGGGCCGTTTCTGCCCGTTCCCGAGGTAGCCGAGGCTCCGGATCCGGTCGTCGCGGGGATCGAGCTCGATGATCTGCCCGCTCGGGTAGAGCGCGGCGTAGATCTTGTGATTGCGGAGCAGCATGGCCTTGGGCTCGCCCGGCACCCGGATCCTGCGGTGGGCCCCGGTCCGCAGGTCGCGGACCTCGACGGCCCAGTGGCCGGCGACGTAGATCGCCTTGCGCGGGTCGAGCAGGATGGACTGCGGCCGCTCCGGCCCCGCGGGGATCCCGGCGTCGAGCAGCTCGGTGAACTCCGACTTCCCGGTGCGCAGGTCCATCGACCACACGCCGCCGCTGCCGGCGAAGCCGACGAGCGTGTGCTCGTCGGTCAGCGCGAGCGCGCGGTGCTCGTCACCCGGCGAGGGCGGGGTGCCGACCTCGGTGAGGGCGGTGTCGCCCGTGCGGTAGCGGTAGATCGAGCCGTAGGGCCGGGAGGAGAGGTAGGCGGTGCCGTCGGCCGCGACGGTGATCGCGTCCAGGCTGGTCGCGCCGAGGTCGAGGACCCGGGCGTCGCTGCCGTCCTTGCGCACGTCGACGAGGAAGGTGCCGCTGCCGGCCAGCAGCCGGTCGCCGTAGTCGGCCAGCACGCCGAACCCCGCGGGCTTGGCGCCGAGCGCGGCCGGGGTGATGTCGCGGACGGTCCCGTCGGTCCGGCCGATCGCCATCAGCCTGCCCTTGTCGAGCAGGCCGGCGTAGACGTTGTCGGCGTCCGCGGCGATCGAGCGGACGTAGCGCTCGCCGGCCGCGAGGACGCCGAAGTTGCGCACCGCGCCGGTGGCCGGCGAGTACTCCCACACCCGGCCGTCGCTGTAGGTGCCGGCGTAGATCGTGCCGTCGGGCGCCGTGGCCAGGCTCCACACGAACCCGCCGTTGCGGCCGAACGAGTGCAGGTGCTCGACCTCACCGGTCGCCGGGTCGAACCGGTACAGGTCGGGTACCGGGTAGGTGCCGATGTAGATCTTGCCGCCGGACACGGTCGTGGCCCAGGCGCCCTCGGGCGCGCCGTCGGCGGGGCCGTCGGGCAGCGGGACGGCCCGGACCACCTTGCGGGTGGCGAGGTCGAACTCGGCGACGATCGGCGGCTTCAGGCCGCGGGTGACCACGTAGCCGCGGCCTCCGTGCAGGACGGCGCCGACGATGGCGCCGGTGGTCGTGGCCGGGCCGAAGGTCTGGAAGCCGGGGGCGCCGCAGCGCGCCGGCGGCGCGCCGAGGGGCGCCCGGGCGGCCGCCTGGACCGGTGAGGTGAGCGGCAGGACGAGTGCGAGGGCGGTCAGGACTGTCAGGACGATCCAGCGCGCCGGATGGGGACGCGGCATGGCCGTACCTCCTCGAAATGAGTGGGGGGTCGCGCTCGGTGGGGGTCGCGGCGAGGCGGGCTCGCGCGGCCCGGAGCGGCTCGGGTCCGCGGGGCGGCATGCTCCGGAGCGTGCCGCCGCCGTGTCGCGAGTCCATTGTTGTTCGATTTGGGCCCTGACCGTAATTTTTTGAGCATCCGCTGTCAACAGTCTTTCACTGGCTTGACGCTTGTGGATCGCAAGAAAGGCAATTATGGTCAAGACCGGTATAGAGAACTCGGAGAACGGATCGTTGCCGGCATGACAGCTTTCGACGCGGAGGGCCTGATCGGGGACCTCACGGTGACCCTCGACGTCGACGTACTCGTCGGCGCCTACCCCGACCGCGACGGCCCGCCCGGCGCCCCGGCCGAGGTGTGCGAGACGCTCGCCCGGCACCGGATCACGGCCGGCGCGGTGGCCGGCCTGCGCGCCGCGCTGTTCGACGTGCGCTCCGGCAACGACGAGATCCTCGCACTGGACCGTCCCGAACTGCTCCCGGTCGGCGCCGTCGACCTCCGCGACCCGGTCGGCGCGGGCGGGGAGCTGGAACGGCTCGCGGGCTCCGGAGCGCGCGCGGTCCGGCTCTTCCCCGACGAGCAGGGCGTCGAGGCGGACTTCCCCTCGGTACGGCACGTCGCGCGGCGGGCCACCGACCTCGGGCTGGCCATCCTCACCGGCGGGGACGTGCGGCGCTTCTGGCGTCCTTTCGCCGGGCTCGGCGCCCGGGTGGTGTTCCTGGACACGCACTTCTACCACCTCGGCGACTTCCTCGTGACGGCCGCCGACGAGCCGGGCTTCCACACCTCCACCCGGCTGCTCAACTCCCCCGACGCCCTGGAGACCACCGCCGCGCACGTCGGCGCCGAGCGCCTGCTGTACGGCTCACGCACCCCGCACTACGAGCCGGTCGTGCCCCTGCTGCGCCTGGCCACCAGCGGGCTCACGCCCGACGAGGTGGCCGGCGTCGCGGGCGGCAACGCCCGCCGCCTGCTCGGCCTGGAGGCACAGTCATGATCATCGATGTGCACGCCCACTGGGGACCGTGGTTCTTCACCATGGACGTGGCGGAGGTGAACCACGCGGTCATGGACCGCTACGGCATCGACCTGGCCGTGGTGTCCGCCACCGAGGCGGTCATCTACGACGCCCCCTCCGGCAACCGGGCGCTCGCCTCCGTCCTGGAAGGCACCGACCGGCTCTACGGCTACGTGACGGTCAACCCCCGGCGGCTCGCCGACGCCGAGCGGGACCTGCGCGAGTATCTGCCGACCGGCCGGTTCGTCGGCGCCAAGATCCACACCGACTACACCAGGTCACCCGTGACCTCCCCGCAGATGCGCGAGGCGCTGGCCATGCTGGCCGAGCTGGACTGCCCCGCGCTCGTGCACACCTGGGACGCCTCCGTGCTGGACCTCGCGCAGGCGTGTCTCGACCTGCCCGGCCTGCGGGCGATCGCGGGCCACATGGGGGCGACCGGGTGGCGGCACGCGATCGAGGCGGCCCGCGCGTGCGACCGCCTCTACCTCGAACCCTGCTGGTCCCACGCGCCCGCCGGGCGGTTCGCCGAGGTCGCCGCCGCCGTCGACGCCCGGCAACTGCTCTTCGGCACCGACGCCACACTGATCGACCCCGCCTCCGCCTTCGGCGCGGTCGCGGCGGCCAGGCTGACCGGCGAGACCGCCGAACGGGTCGCCTGGCGCAACGCCGCCGACCTGTTCGGCCTCAAGATCCCCCCCGGCCACGGCTCCCCGCCGGCTCCCCCGGAGCGGTAGAGGTGCGGCGGAGCGACGACGGCCGTCCCGGGCTCCTCGTGCACGATCGGCCACTCCAGCAGTTCCGCGTAAGGGCCACACGACACGGCAGTCAGTGAAGCAGTCCGGCAGCGAGAGAATCCGCCGTGGCGACATGCGGGGCAGCCCGGTACGGCTGCCACTCCTGGCGAAGCTGCCGCAGTTCACGGTGGACGCGGGCAGAGGCGATCCCCGCGAGGTCCTCGCGGAGACCGAGCACGGTCGCAGCGGCCCGCTCAGCGTCGCCGCCGCGTAGGTGAGCATGGGCGCACCGCAGGCCGATCATGGCGCGGGTACGCCGCTCCACCGGCCGTCGCGTGCCCATGGACGCGGCGAAGTGCTGTGCAGCACCGGCATGGTCGCCCAGCGCGGTGAGCGCCAGCCCCGTCTGGTGCTGCAGCGACTCCCGCCTGTAGTTGCCGACCCACTCCTTCTCGGGCAGAGAGTCGGCGCGCTCAAGCTGAGCCTCGGTACGGCGCAGCAGCAGCAGTGCATCCCAGCGATCAGCGACACCGGCATGCGCCTCAGCCTGCATCCCGGTGATCCACGCCAGGATACGCTGCGGACCGCAGTCACCAAGGGCGGATGCGGCGGCGTCGGCCAGGGCAAGTGCCTCCCGGTTATGGCCGACCTCGCGGGCTTGGACCGCCATGGACCGCAGCGCAGTAGCTCGTAGCGCCCGGTCGCCGGCCTCGTCGGCCAGCCGGACCGCCTGGACGTAGTAGCGCAGCGCGAGCCCATGGGCTCCAGCGTCCATCGCCATGTAGGCCGCCAGGTAGGCGAGCTCACCAGCCGCGCGAAACAGGTCCGGCCGGGACCCGCCACCGGTTCCGCGTAGAAGTGGCGCGACGTCATGCACCAGGTAGGCGGCGACGGCTCGGCGGGCGTGACCGCCGCCGTACAGGTCGTCCAGGTCACCGAAATGACGGGTGGTGGCGCGGATGCGGTCCACATCTCCGGTACCGCCCTTGCGTGTCGCCGCCCGTGGTAGAGCAGCAGTTCGCCGTCGCCGAAGCCCAGCATGGGCTCGGCGGCATCCTGAACAACCTGTCCGGCGCGGTGTACGTCAACCACCCTGCCGCGATCAACCGTGCCGACTACAAACCCGCCCAGCTCCAAATGGCCGCCCAACTCGGGCTGGCCATCCCGCGAACCCTGGTCACCAACGACGTGGAGCAGGTGCGGAAGTTCGCTGCCGAGCACGGCCCGATCATCTACAAGTCCTTCCGGGGTGTTCCGCCGGGTCCGGATGGCCGCGTGGCAGCGATCTGGACCCGGCGCATCGACCCGGAGGAACTGGACGAGTCGGTGGCGGTGACCGCCCACCTGTTCCAGCAGGAGGTGCCCAAGACCGCGGACGCCCGAGTGACGGTCATCGGGCGGCGGGTGTTCGCCCAGCGGATCACCTCCCCCGGTGGTGCTCTCGACTGGCGCAGCGGCGACTGGGAGAAGCTGGTTCACGAGCCCGTCGAGACGCCCGGACCGATCAGGGCCGCCCTATGCGCCTACCTCGATGCTTTTGGGCTGGTGTTCGGCTGTTTCGACTTCGCTCTCAGCGCCGCCGACGAGCAACCCGAAACGTGGACCTTCATCGAATGCAACCCGAACGGCCAGTGGGCTTGGTTACCTGATGCCGGCGCAATGGCGCATGCCTTCGCCGATGTGATCTTGGAGGGATGGTGGTCGTGAGCGACACCGCCGCAAAGCTCCGCCACACGCTGGCAGACATCGTGGGATCCGCCGGCTGGCGCGAGGCGTTGGAAAAGGTGCCGCGCGAGCTGTTCGTCGGCGACGCCGTCTTCCTGCGCGACGCGGTCCGCGGCGACCTGTGGACAGCCGTCCGCCGCGCCGAGATGGACGAAAGCGACTGGCTGGGCCTGGTCTACACCGATGAGACGTGGGTGACCCAGGTCGACGGGATCCTGGCCGAAAACGCTTCCGGGGCGGTGACGGGCTCGCCCAGCTCGTCATCCACCACTCCGAGTCTGGTCGTGCGGATGCTGGAAGCCGCCGGCATCGGCGAGGGTGACAGGGTGCTGGAGATCGGCACCGGCACCGGCTACTCCACCGCACTGATGTGCCGGCGCCTCGGCGGCAACGCGGTGACCTCGATCGAGTACGACCCCGCCGTGGCCGAGCGCGCCCGCATGGCCATCGCCGCAGCCGGATACGCGCCCACTCTGGTCGTGGGTGACGGCCTGCACGGCCACCACGACGGCGCCCCATACGACCGGCTGATCGGCACCTGCTCAGTGCGGACCATCCCCCCGGCATGGATGGGGCAGGTGCGCGCCGGAGGGACCATCACGGCACCGATGTGGGGCTGGATGGGCGGAGTCGCCTTCGCCCACCTCACCCACGCCGGCGACGGCACAGCAAGCGGGCGGCTCCTGAAAGACGACCTCTATTTCATGACCGCTCGGCTGCACCTGCCGCCGCCGCGACCACCCGTCATGACAGGGATCGGAGATGCCAGGGAGACCCGCATCGACCCGGCGATCCTCGACGAGGAGGCCGCTCTGTTCGTCGCCCAGCTCGCCGCGCCGGCCGCCCAGCGGGCATCGGGTGACGGCACGACGATCCTGCTGGATGTCGGCACCGGATCACGGGCCGACACCCGGCCGGCCCCGGCCGGAGGGTGGACGGTCCACCAGCACGGCCCGCTGCGGCTGTGGGACGCCGTCGAGGACGCCATCCTGACCTGGCAGGCAGCCGGATCGCCGCACCAGTCCGCGTTCGGGCTCACCGTCACCGGGGACCGCCAGTACGTCTGGCTGGGCGAACCGGACGGCCCATCCTGGGATCTGCCCGCCTGAGCGACGTTCCCACAGCTCAGCGGATTGACGAAGTGATCGGTTCGCCCACGGTGCCTCCCGGTGGAGGAGCGGGGCGTTCCCGGCCGGTCTCAGGGGATCCGGGCGGTCCCGGTCGCGAAGGCCGCCAGGAGTGCCCGGTCCTCCGCCAGGCCGGGGCCGTACGGGTCGTGGGCGTGGCTGTCCGGGATCCGTCCCTCGGCGGCGGCCAGCCAGAGCATCCGCTGGACGTAGCCCTCCATCGGCTCGGTGAAGGTCGCGGCGGCCAGCCGGTCGAGCCGCGCGGACGCCCGTTCGAACCCGCGCAGGTCGGAGCCGGCGAAGGCGGTCATCACCTCCGCCGTGACCTCCACCGCCGCCGCCGCGATGCCCACCAGGGCGGCCTCGGCCCCCCACAGCAGCGACGGGCCGAACATCCGGTCCTCGCCGGTGATGGGGAGCCTGCCCGCCTCGCGGGTGATGGCGATCGCCTCCTGGCAGCCCATCGCGTCCGACAGCAGCGCCGTCTTCAGCCCCGCCACTCCGGGGTGGCGCACCAGCCGGCGCAGGACGCCGGGAGGGTAGGGCCTGACGTAGAGGTCGAAGGCGATCATCGGCAGGCCGGTCGAGCGCCAGATCGCGTCGTGGGCGGCCCAGGGATCGTCGGTGGGGAAGACCATGACGGCGTCCGCGCCGAGGTCGGCCGCGATCCGGGCCTCGGCCACCATCCGGTCGACGGCCCCACCGGCGTGCTCCGCCGCACCGGACGGGCCGCCCGCACCGGATCGGCCCGCCGCATCCGAGGGGCCCGCCGTACCGGAACCGGACGGGCCTGCCGTACCGGACAAGCTTGCCGTACCGGATGGGTCCGCCGTTCCGGGTGAGCCGCCGACGCCGACGATCACCGGCACGCCCGTCGCGACGGCTCTGGTGATCACGCCCGCGCGGACCTCCGGCGCGAGGAAGGGGCCGCGTCCGGTGTGCGCGAGCACGGCCAGGCCGTCGGCCCCGTCGGCGACCAGGCCCGCCAGGTAGTCGCCGGCCAGGTCGAGGTCCACCTCGCCGGCCGCGGTCATGGGGGTGGCCGCCGCCGCTACCAGGGTGCCGCGCAGCCGGTCGCGCAGCTTCGCCGCCCGTGAGTCGATGTCCATCCGGCGAGCCTATTTCAGGCCGGTCATCGCGATGCTGTTGACCAGGTAGCGCTGGAGCAGGGCGAAGACGAGCAGGCAGGGCAGCACCGAGATCGTCGCGGAGGCCATCAGCACGGCCAGCGGGACCTCCTCGCCCCGCAGCGTGGTCAGGCCGACCGTCAGCGTGCGCATCGCGTCGCCCTGCGCGGCGACGAGCGGCCACAGGAAGTCGTTCCAGTGCCACAGGAAGACGAAGACCCCCAGTGTGGCGAGGATCGGCTTGGTGAGCGGCACGACGATCCGCCAGTAGACCAGCCACTCGGAGGCGCCGTCCACCCGGGCCGCGTCGAACAGTTCGTCCGGCAGGTCCTTGATGAACTGGCGCATCAGGAAGACAGCCTGGGAGCTGGCGAGGGTGGGGACGATCAGGCCCCAGTAGGTGTCGATCCCGCCCAGGTCGGAGACCAGCACGAACGTCGGGATCAGCGTGGCCTGGAAGGGCACCATCATCGTCGCGAGGAAGGCCCACAGCAGGGCGTCCCGGCCGGGGAAGCGCTTCTTGGCGAAGGCGTAGCCCGCCATCGACGCCGTGATCAGGATGATCACCACGGAGACGAGCGCGTAGATCAGCGAGTTCATCGTCCACCCGAGGAACCCGGAGGCCGACAGCGTCCGCACGAGGTTGTCGAAGGTCAGCTCGGAGGGCCACTGCGCGGGCACCGTCGGGCTGCCCGCGGGCGAGAGCGCCACCACGAGCATCACCAGGAACGGGCTGACCGTGAGAAGCGAGACCAGGCCGAGCAGGAGCGTCAGCGGCCACTTCCCGAACGTACGGCGCGGCGCGGGGGCCGCCGTCTTCCTCTTCTCCGTGGCGGTGGGGCGGGAGGCCGTGATCGTCATGAGGTCCCCCGGTCGAGCAGGCGGCGCTGGATCAGCGAGACGACCAGGACCACCGCGAACAGCACCATGCCCAGGGTCGCCGCGTAGCCGAAGTCGAAGAATTTGAAGCCCTGTTCGTAGAGGCCGTAGATGAGGGTGTAGCTGGCCCGTGCCGGCCCCCCTCCGGTCATCACGTAGATGGTGTCGAAGGTCTGGAAGGCCCCGATGGTCTCGATGATCAGGACGAAGAACAGGGCGGGCCGCAGCAGCGGCAGCGTGATCCGCCGGAAGCGCTGCCAGGCGTTCGCCCCGTCGACGCGGGCCGCCTCCAGGTAGGACCCGGGGATGGACTTCAGGCCGGCGAGCAGGATCAGCATGGAGTAGCCGAACCCCTTCCAGACCGAGACCACCGCCAGGGCGGGCAGCACCAGCGAGGACTGCTCCAGGAATCCGACCGGGCCCAGATCCACCTTGGCCAGCAGCCCGTTCAGCAGGCCGTCGAACTCGTAGATCCAGCGCCAGATCACCCCGGCGAGCACGAAGCTCGTCACATAGGGCAGGAACAGCATCCCGCGGAACAGCCCCTTGGCGTAGATCGCCGCGTTGAGCATCAGGGCGGTGCCGAGGGAGACCAGCATGGTCAGCGGGACGTAGACCGCCACGTAGAGCAGCGTGGTGCGCAGGCTGGCCAGGAAGAGCGGATCGTCCAGGAGCCTGGCGTAGTTGTCGACCCCGACGAAGCTCCACTCTCCGCTGACCTTGTAGTCCGTCAGGCTCATGCCCGCCGCCCCCAGCGTGGGGACGAACCGGAAGATCACAAAGAGCACCAGCATCGGCAGGACGAACAGCAGCCCCGTCATGGGATCTCGCAACCGCTGTCGCACAGGGTCACCCCCTCTCAATCGGACCTCCCCGCCGCGTACGGCACGGCGGGGAGGTGCATGGTTGGCTCAGCCGCTGGCCAGCAGCGTGTTGGCCTCCTGGGCGGCCGCGTCAAGGGCCTTCTTCGCGTCCTCCTTGCCGAGCAGCGCCGCCTGGATGTGCGGCGCGATCAGCGACATCACCTGCCGGGCCTTGGGGTGGGTGTCGCCGGGGAAGGCGAACTCCAGCGACTTGGCGAACTCCGTGGCCTCCGGCGACTGCCCGGGCACGGTCGCGTCGGTGCGCGCGGGGAAGAAGCCGGACTCCTTGGCGAGGTCGGCCGCCACCTCGGGCGAGGAGAGATACTCGGCGAACTTCCTGGCCTCGGCCTGCTGGGGGGAGTGCTTGGCCAGCACCAGCCCGCCGGGGATGCCGAACGCCACGCGCTTGCTGCCCTCCAGCGGCAGCCCGATCCCCACGTTCTCGGCGCCGATCGCGGCGCCGAGCTGGACCGCCTGGAGCGCGGTCGCCGCGTGGTACATGGCGGTCTTGCCGGACGCCAGCGGGCCGCCCTCGATCTCGTTGCTCTTGGTCGCGGCGTTCTCGGGGATCCCGCCGGCGGCCTTGAGGTCGAGCAGGAGCTGCAGGGCCGCCACGCCCTCCGGGCCGTTGAAGGCGACGGACTTGCCGTCCTGGGCGAACACGCTGCCGCCGTTGGACCACAGCAGCGGGTAGAAGCTCTGGTTGAGGCTGACCTCGGGAGCCCCCGGGTAGTCCAGGACGGCGACCTTCTTGGCCGCCAGCTTGGGCGCGGCCTCCTTGAGCGCGGCCCAGGTGCCGGGCACCTCGGTGACCCCGGCGTCGGCGAAGGCCTTCTTGTTGTAGATCGGCGCCGTGATCGTCTGGTAGATCGGCACGCCGTACAGCTTGCCGTCCACCGTCAGGGCGTTCAGCGCCGCTGGCAGGTAGGCCGACTTGGCGGGGGCCACGAGATCGTCGAGCGCGACGAGCGAGCCCTGCTGGGCGTACTGCGGGATCTGGTCGGGGCCGAGGACGACCAGGTCGAAGCCCTTCTTGGCGGCCAGCGCCGTCGTGACCTTCTCCTGGCGGCCTTCCCAGGGCTGCAGGTCGATCTTGAGGTCGACGGCGGGGTTCGCCGTCTCGAAGCCCTTCTCGACCTTGGCCCAGAACGCCTGGCTCTTGGCCTGGTCGGAGATGACGGGGTACATCCACATGGTGACCGTGCTCTTGCCCGACCCGGAATCGGAGCCGGATCCACATCCGGCGAGCACGACTCCCAGGGCGGCCGCGAGGCCGGCAGCGGCGACCTTCCTCATCGGCGCCTTCCTTTCCTTTTTTGCTAATACCGGTCTAGACCGAAACCTAGCCACCTGGTTAAAGGCGGGTCAATGCCTGAAATACGAACGTAACTAACCGCCAAGGCCGGTACCCGGTAAGTGATCATCGACCGAACCCGGCGGCCACCGCGTCGACGTGCTCGTCGGTGTAGTGCTCGTTCCAGTCGATGACCAGGAGATTCTCCGCGACCAGGCGTTCGGCCTCGGGACAGGGCGCGGGCGGGCCGTCCAGCGGGAAGCGCGAGGTGCCGTAGACGGGCCCGTCCCACACCGGGGCCAGGTTGAGCGGCTCGGCCAGGTAACCGGCCCTGGCGGGGATCCCGGCGCCGGCCAGCCGCTCGGCCAGCTCCGGGGCTCCCCCGCCGGGCAGCACCAGCGGGAACAGCCACCAGGCATGCCCCTCGGGTTCCGGCAGGCGGACCCCGGCCAGCCCGTCCAGGGCCTTCAGCAGCCGCGCGGCGGTGCGCCTGCGGGCCTCGACCACCCAGGGCAGCTTCACGAGCTGGGCACGGGCGACCGCCGCCTGCAGCTCGGTCATGCGGTAGTTGAGCCCGAAGCTCACATGATGGCGGCCGACGGCCCTGTCCCAGCCCTTGTCGGCGAACAGACGCATCGTGTGAGCCAGCCGGTCGTCGTCGGTGATCACCAGACCACCGTCGCCGCAGGTGATGTGCTTCCACTGCTGGAGGCTGAAGCAGCCGACCTCCCCCACCCTGCCGACCGGGCGCCCGTCGGGCGACGTCGCCAGCCACGCCTGGGCGCAGTCCTCGATCAGGGCCAGGCCGTGCTCGTCGGCCAGGGCCCGCAGCTCGGCCGTCCGGGCCGGGGCCCCGAACAGGTGGACGGCCATGATCGCGCGGGTGCGCGGGCCGATGAGCGCCGCCACCGCGTCCGGATCAAGATTCCCGGTGGCCGGATCGACGTCTGCGAAGACAGGGACGGCGTTCTGCGCCAAGATAGGGGCCACTGTGCCGAAGTCGGTCAGCGGGGTCGTGATGATCTCGTCTCCGGGGTCGGGCGCGGCGGCCACGACGGCCAGATGGAGGGCCGCGGTGCCAGAGCTGCAGGCGATGGCGTGGCGGGAGCCGTACAGCTCCGCCATCTCACGCTCCAGCGCTCGCGCCTCGGTCCCCCACACGGAGCTGAGCATCCCGGAACGGATCACCCGCTCCGCGGCCGCCACCTCCTCGTCGCCGAGCGTCCGTCCGTCCGATCCGGCCATGCTGGGAAATGTCAGAGCCAACGAGCACCTCGCAAAAGGTAGGGTCAGACCATAAACCGGTCTTGACCGTAATAGGGAATGGAGAGGTCTGGGTGGGCATCGTCATCGGAGTCGTCGGTCCCCATGATCTGGTCGACGAGGTGGCCGCCACCTGCGAGGAGCAGTTGGGGGTGAGCGCCTTGCGGCTGGACTACGACCACGAGTCGCAGGCGCCCGCGATCGTGGAGGCCCACGCCGCGTCGGTCGAGGGATGGCTCTTCACCGGCATCGTGCCCTACATGCTGGCACGCGACGCCGACGTGCTGTCGCGGCCGGCCTCCTTCGTGGACTATTCCGGCGCCACCCTGCTCAGCGCGCTCGTCCGTCTCCAGCACGAGGGACAGGACGTGACCCGGCTGTCCGTCGACACCCTGGCCTCCGCCGACATCGTGACGACCTTCGCCGAGGCGGGCCTGCCCACCGAGGACATCCGGACCCTCCCCTACCGCCAGGGGATGAGCTCGAAGAAGGCCGTCGCGTTCCACCGCCGGGGCAGGGGGCACGCCGTGGTCACCTGCCTCAGCTCGGTCCACGAGGCGCTGCGCGAGGAGATGCACGTGCTGCGCCTGGTCCCGTCGGTCCACTCGGTCCGCGTCGCCCTGCGCCAGCTCCTGCAGTCGGCCGAGGGGCAGGCCCAGGAGGACGCGCAGATCGCGCTCGGGCTGATCGAGGTGGAGAGCGAGGAGGGCCTGCTGCGCGAGGCCACCGCGCTGGGCGGCACGCTGGCCGCCTTCCGCGGCGGCACGCATCTGCTCGTCACCACGCGCGGCCCGCTCTCCGACGCGACGGGGGGCTTCTCCTCGCTGCCCATGCTGTCGCGCCTGGCGAGCCACAACCAGGTCGTGCGGGTGGGATTCGGGCTGGGGCGCAGCGCGGCGGAGGCCGAGAGCCTGGCACGCCGCGCCCTCGCCCGCGCCCGCCGCATCGGCGAGGTGGCCGCGGTGCTGTCGCTCCGCGCCGACACCGACATCGTGCTCGAATCGGTCGCCCCCACGCCGGCGGGCGGCAAGAGCCTCAACGTGATCGCGCGCCGGGTGGGGCTGTCGGTCCCGACGCTGGAGCGGTTGATCGAGGCTCGGGCCGCCGTGGGCGACGAGCCGCTCACCACCCGCGAGATCGCCGAGCGCCTGGGGGTGCAGCAGCGGACGGCCCGCCGGATGCTGCACCGCCTGGAGCTGTCGGGGCTCGCCGAGCGCACCGGCAACCTTTCCAGCGGTTCGAGCGGCCGTCCGCTGACGATGTACCGGCTGACCCTCTAGCCCAGCCACCGGTCGAGACCCTCGGCGACGAAGTCGTCGTCCCGCAGCCAGGGGTAGGCGGCCCAGATCCGGTCGATCTCGGCGAGCTGGCCCGGGGACAGGTCCTCGGCCGGGTCCAGGCACCAGCGCCCGGCGAGCAGGCCCTGGCGCCGGAGCACCTCGTGGATGCCGGGGATGCAGCCGTGGAAGCCGCCGGCCACGTCGAAGATGGCCGCGTTCGCGTCGGTGAGGTGGCCGTCGAGGGTCAGCAGGCGCCGCACGGCCACGTCGTCGCCGGCGCGGGCGCGCTTCGCCTCCTCCAGCAGCTCGACCGCGCGCCGCACCCAGACCGCCCACTGGCCGAGCAGCCCGCCGACGAACTCCAGCTCGACCTCGCGGCCGTCGACGACGACCCGGTGCGGGGTGATGAGGTCGGCGAGGATGTGGTCGTCGTTGCCCGTGTAGAGCGCGACCTCGCCCTCCCTGCCCGCGCGGCAGACGCCGTGCAGGACGTCCAGCGTCCGGTAGCGGTCGAAGGGCGCCACCTTGATCCCGACCACCGAGTCGATCGCGGCCAGCTCTGTCCAGAAGTTCCGGGACAGCCGCCTGCCGCCCACCGCGGGCTGGAGGTAGAAGCCGATGACGGGGAGGACCTCCCCCACCGCGCGCGCCCGTTCGATCAGCTCGTCCTCGTCGAGCCCCTGGGCGGGGCTGAGCAGGGCCATGTGGTAGCCGAGCGACGCGGCCAGCTCGGCCTCGGCCACGGCCTGGGCGGTGGGGCCGGTGGCCCCGGCCACGAGGAGCACCTCCCGGTCGTACTCACGGGCGGTCTCGGCCGCCAGTTCGAGCACCGGGGGCAGCAGCGGGGTGCCGTGGATGGCGAACTGCGTCGTGTGTACCCCGACGGCCAGTCCCCCCGCCCCCGCCTCGATGTAGTAGCGGGTCAGCGCCCGCTGGCGCCGCTCGTCCAGCCGGCGCTCGCCGGTCAGCGCCAGCGGGTGGGCCGGGATCACACATCCCCGCCGGAACAGATCATGCACGGACGCGTGCGTCCCAGGTGCCGTGCTCAGCACGTGCCATCCCCCTCGATTAGAACTTGCCGTCACGACGCTCGAACTTGGTGGGCTTTCCGAGGAGCGGCCCGCCGTCGGCCACCCATCGCGCCGTATGCCCGATCAGCTCGGTGAGCGTGAGATCCGGGTAGCCGAACAGCCCGTGGCAGCGCGCGGCGTTGGACAGCAGCGCCGTCGGGGCCTCCTCGCCGGTGAACACCGGCCGCCTGCCGAGAGCCTCGCCGAGGGCCTCCGCCGCCTGCCGTACCGAGACCAGCTCGGGGCCGGTGACGTTGAGGACGCACGGCTCGGCGCCGGCCAGCGGCAGCGAGCGGAGCGTGACCTCGTTGGCGTAGCCCTGCCAGACCACGTTGACCTGCCCGGTGGTCAGGTCGATCGGCTGATCCGCCAGGATCCGCTGCGCGAGGTCGACGAGCACGCCGTAGCGCATCTCGACCGCGTAGTTGAGCCGGATCAGCGACAGCGGCGTGCCGTACTCCGCCGCGAAGTGCGTGAGCACCCGCTCCCTGCCCAGACAGCTCATCGCGTAGTCGCCCACCGGGCCGGTGGGGCCGTCCTCGGTGCTGCCGCCGCTCGCGACCGGCACCAGGGGGTAGACGTTGCCCGTGGACAGCGCCGCGATCCTGCTGCCGCGGAACCGGTCGGCCACCCGTCCCGGCAGGTAGGTGTTGGTGAACCAGGTCGCGTGCTCGCGCCCGGCGGTGCCGAACTTGGCGCCGACCAGGAAGACCACGTTCGCGGCGTCGGGCAGGCCGCGCAGCGCCTCCTCGTCGGCGACGTCGGCCGCCACCACCGTGGCGCCGCTCTCCTGGAGCGACTGCGCCAGTCCGGGCTCGGAGAACCGCGACACCGCGATCACCCGCCGGGACACCCCCGACGCCCGCACACCGCGCAGCGCCAGGCGCACCAGGCTCGGCCCCAGCTTGCCGCCGGCTCCGAGGATCATGATGTCCCCGTCGAGCTTGCCCAGATCGTCGGCGAGCCCGTCACGCGGTCGTGACAGCCGCTCGTCCAGTTCCGCCAGCGTGCGCATCCGGCCTCCTTGTTCTCATTTACGGTCCAGACCGTAACTTCGACAGGCTCCGGATGTCAATGGGCGCGGCGCGGCGTCAGCTCGGCGGGACGGCCTCGCGCGCCGAGATCAGCACGTCGAGGATGGCGCGGGTCTGCTCCCACGGGACAGGACTGGGCGCTCCCCCGACCATGGCGAGGAACGCCTCGATCGTGCCCTCGTAGCCGAGGCCCCGCAGCACGTCGTCCCCGCCCTGGATCACGATCGTCTCGGCGGCGTCGCGGGTGTGGACGGTCACCGTGTAGGACTCCTCCTCGGTGACCCCGAGGATCTCGACGGTGCCGGGGACGCCGTTCCCCCACTGCAGCGCCATGACGCCGGTGTCCTCCGAGCGGAGCGAACCGTAGTGACGGGTCGCCCCCGCCGCGCCGACGAGCCGCACGTCGGGGCCGAGCAGGGCGACGAGCAGCTCCACGCCGTGGATGCCCATCGTCACCATCGTGCCGCCCCCCTCGGCCGGATCGTCCTGCCAGGGGTTGTAGCCGGTGGCCCAGAGGCCCACGTCGTGCCGGACCGTCGCCCGGACCGCCAGGACCTCCGCGGGGTCGACCCTCCGGCCCGCGAACCCGGGAGCGAAACGGAGCACCGAGCCGGACATCACCCGTCCGGCGACCGGCGCGATCAACGCGTCCAGCTCCCGCAGCCCCGCGCGGGTGGCGGCGGCCGGCTTGTTGACGAAACAGGGCGCACCCGTCTCCAGGACCGGCCCCAGCGCCTCCGCCGTCCGCGGCGTGGGCACGGTGAGGACGACGCCGTCGGGCTCGGCCGCCAGGAGCTCCTTCAGGGTGGGGGCGACGGTGGCCGCCGGGTGTTCCTCGGCGAAGCGCGCCAGCCGGTCGGCGTCCTCCTCCCACACCACCAGTTCGGCGCGGCGGGCGACGGTACGGGCGTCGGTGAAGGGATGGCTGGTGGCCAGGCCGGCGAATGCGATGCGCACGGCATCCTCCTGAGCAGTCGGGCTACCGACCTTACGACAGGAACCGCCGCGGTCCGGATCAGCTGACGGGCCAGTGACCGAGTCCCCGGTCCACGGAGTCGGGGTGGTGGACGAAGCTCGGCGACAGCTCCGCCTCGTCGTAGTAGCGGTGGAAGACCGGCGTGGCCGAGCCCGAGATGGGAGGAACGATCCAGCTCCAGTCGGCCGGGCAGATCCGTCCCGCCTTCTCCTCGCGCGCCACGTGGGTCAGGAAACGCCGGGACTCGGTGTGGTGGTCGGTCATCGTCACCCCCGCCTGCTCGAAGGAGTGCAGGACCGCCACGTTCAGCTCCACCAGGGCGTGGTCGCGCCAGAGTGAGCGGTCGTCGGTGGCGTCCAGTCCGAGAAGATGGGCCATGATCGGCATCAGGTCGTAGCGGTCGATGTCGGCGAGGTTGCGCGCGCCGATCTCGCTGCCCATGTACCAGCCGTTGAACGGCGCCGCCCGGTAGTGGATCCCGCCGATCTCCAGGCACATGTTGGAGATCGCCGGTACGGCGTGCCAGCGCAGCCCGAGGCTCTCGAACCACCGGTAGGACGGATGGGTGAGCGGCACCTCCAGGACGGCGTCGCCGGGCACCGTGCACATCAGCGGCGGGCCGTTCCCCGCCGAGACGAGCAGCGGCAGCACGTCGAAGTGGGAGCCGGGCCCACCGGGCCAGCCGAGCTTGCGCACCATCGTGGTGAAGTCCACGTACCGGGGGTCGCCGATGACGGACCCGTCGTCCATCGCGTACCCGGCGTACCGGATCAGCTGCTCGTTCCAGATCCTCGGCCCCGGCCTGCCGGGCCGGTCCGGGGCGAACACCGTGATCGTCGGCCGGACCTTGTTGTTGGGCGCGGCCTCCCTCAGATGGTTCACGCACTCCACGGCCACGCCCTCGGCCGTGTTCACCTCCCGCCGGTCACGCACCTGCAGCGAGTGCCAGTAGAGCCGCCCGATGCACCGGGAGTTGTTGCGCCAGGCCACCCGCGCGCCGAAGGTGAGTTCTTCGGGGGTGTGCGTGTAGGTCCCCGTCATGTAGATCTCGGCCCGCACTTCGCGCAGGCGGGGTTCCACCGGCCCCGCGGCCGGGTTCTCGGCGTGGAACAACCTCAGGAAGTCCGCGGCCGCTGCGACATCGATCTCCTGCACGACCGGAACAGGCCCCCTCGCCTTCAAGAATGTGGACACGGCGCGTCGGACACCCTGGATCAGATCCGGTGCGCGGCGCCGGGACCTCTGCCATATCAGCACAGAACAACCACCCATGCGTGGCTCACGGGCACAGACAGCCGTTCCGGGCGGCGCGGTGCCCTGTGTGCAGCGGCCCTTGCCCCGCTGCGATCGCTGGTGTTCCGCGGCAACCGCGCCATCCTCGCTTGACAGGTGAGCATAGCGATACATGACGCAGTGTCTGTCATCTTCTATGACTGAAGATGATTTGTCTGCCGAATGGGGACATGGAACGCCGAAGGCCCCCGGAGCTGGGCTCCGGGGGCCTTCGGATGTGGCTCCCGCGATAGGACTCGAACCTATAACCTGCCGGTTAACAGCCGGCTGCTCTGCCGATTGAGCTACACGGGATCGTGCTTTGCGCTGCTCCGGCCCGGGGAAGTTTTCCCCGCTCCTTGCGGCGCAGGAATAGATTAGCGCACTCTGAGCGTGTGTGTCGCATCGCTACACCGGGGTAGGTCGGAGAGAACTCGCGATCCGCGGGTAGGGGTCCGGCGGAGCACGGCTGTGGAGGTGGAGATGCGTTACCGAGTGATGTTCGGGGTGGGTCTTGCGGTGGGCTACATCCTGGGGAGCCGCGCCGGGCGCGAGCGATACGAGCAGATCAAGCGGATGGCCCAGCGGGTGTCCGACAGCCCCTCGGTGCAGGAGGCCGCCGGCCTGGTCGGCGCGCGGGTCTCGAAGGTCACCGACGTCGCGAAGACGAAGGTGAGCCATGTGGCGAAGAACCGGCTGCCCTTCCTGCAGTCGGAGAACGGCGTGCAGACCGCCAAACACGACGAGACGGGCACCGGCTGGCCGGACGACGACAGAGCCGTCTCCCCGCACCCCTAAGCGGACCGGCGGCCCTGAAGACCGGCGGCGGAAGGCCCCCTGCGGGGGCCTTCCGCGCGTCCGTGCCCGGAGGCCGCACCCCTTCCGCGTGGCCGGCCCCTTCTGCGTGGCCGCCCCCCTTCCGCGTGGCCGGACCCCCTACGGTCAGACGCCGAAACTACGGCGTGTCTCCTCCAGCGCCTGCTCGGCCAGGGCCCGCAGGCCGGGGTCGGCGGGGTCCATGCCGGGGTCGAAGACGAACTCCCAGATCATGCGGTCGTCGTCGGCCTTCCTGGCCACCAGCCGGACTCCGCCGCGCGCGTCCAGCGGGGCGTACTGGCTGACCACGATCGAGGCGGTCACCCGCTCCCGCACGGCCTCGGGGATCCGCCCCGGCTCGGGCAGCAGCGCCCGGTGCGACTGCCCGGCCGTGGTGACGACCGTCAGCCCCTCCTCGTCCCAGACGCCGCGGTCCACCTGGAACCACGGCAGCCGGGCACCGCCCAGATAGAGCGCCCGGTCCGTGGCGATCACATAGCCGTCGGGCCCCTCGGCGTAGGTCAGCACCCGGTCGGGAGGGACGACGGCCGCGCGGACCTCGGCGGGCATGCGGTTGAAGAGCTTCATATCCCCACGTTATCCGCGAGCAGATCGAGGGTGAGCGCGGCCGAGCAGGAGAAGTCCCCGCTGCCCCGGCCGCTGCCGTCGAAGGGGTCGAAGCACTCGCGGAAACCCGCCTGCCGTACCAGACGCAGCGTTCCCGCGCCGAGCAGCCGCACCAGGTCCGTCCGGCCGTGTACGGCCAGCGCCAGCCGGAGCAGCCAGTTGGTGTTCACCCAGGACGGCCCCCGCCAGTACCGGGACCGGTCGAACTGCGGCGCGCGGATCTCGCAGCTCGGCACCGGATACCCGGCGGCGCCCATGAACCGGGGCGACTCCAGCACGCCCACCAGTTTCTCCACCCTGTCGGCGGGCAGGCCCGGATCGAGCATCGGCCCGAAGCACCCGACCGTGCTGACCGGGCTGAGTCGCCCGCTGCGCAGGTCGCGGGCGCGGAAGACACCGTCGGACCAGAGCCGCTCCAGCAGCCCCGCGCGGATCCGCTCGGCCGCCTCCAGGTGCGGCCCGGGGTCGGCGCCCGCCAGCGGGGCCAGCTCGGCGAGCACCTGGCAGGAGGCCAGCCAGATCCCGTTGAACATCGGGTCCTCGACCGCGAACGGATGGTCCTCACGCAGGTAGGCGGCGTCGTAGCCGGAGTCGCGGTAACGCAGGGCCAGCCAGACGTAGCGGTCCTGGTGGCTGTCGGAGTGGCAGCCGGGGGGCTCCTCGCGCCGGTACGCGTAGCGGACGGCGGGCAGGGCCCCCACCGGGGCGTCCCACACGGGACTGTCGTCCATCCCCGACTCCCACGGGTGCACGATCGCGGCCAGCCCTCCCCCGCCCAGGTCCCTGGTCGTGGCGAGGTAGGCGTGCTGGGCCACCAGCATCGGATACAGCCGGCGGACGAGGGCCGCGGCCTCCTCGCGGTCCGCCGCGTGCCGCCACACCCACCAGGCGGCCAGGGCGTGCAGCGGCGGCTGGGTCAGACCTGAGGTGGGCGTCCCGTTGGGGGATGCCGGATTCTCCCGCGAGCGCCAGACGGAGGGGCCGGGGAAGTATGCCTCGGTGCGGGCCGGGCGGAAGACGATGTGCGGCACCATCCCGGTGCGCCACTGCCCGGCCAGCAGGCCCAGCAGCTCCGCCCCCGCCCTGCGGGTGTTCCAGCGGGCCAGGCCGATCGCCACGAAGGTGGAGTCCCAGTTCCACTGGTGGGGGTAGAGGCCGGGGGCGGGCACGGTGGCGGCCCCCGCCCGGTTCGCGTCGAGCACGGACCATGCCCCGCGCCCGAGCGCGGCGTCGTCTACCGCGGGCCGCGCCTCCATTTGCCCAGTCTGCCCCTGTATGCGCCGGGAGAACAGGGCCTCCCCCCCCCGGCCGCAGGGGGAGGTGCGGTCAGGCCAGGAGTCCCTGGCCCCAGAACGCGCCCGGCCGCACCCCGCCCGGACAGGCGAAGACTCCGGACCCGACGTGCTGGATGTATTCGTTGAGCGTGTCCTTGGCCGCCAGGGCGCGCTGGATCGGGATGAACCCCTTCTCCGGGTCGCGCTGGTAGGCCAGGAAGAACAGGCCCGCGTCCAGCCGCCCCAGGCCGTCGCTGCCGTCGGTGAAGGAGTAGCCCCGGCGCAGGATCGTCGCCCCGCCCAGGGCTGCCGGGTTGGCCAGCCGTACGTGGGAGTCGATCGGCATCCTGTCCAGGACCACGGGGTCGTGCTCGCGCGTGCCGCCGTAGGGGGCGCCCTCGCGCTTGGTCCGGCCGAAGATGTCCTCCTGCTCCTTCAGGGAGGTGCGGTCCCAGGTCTCGATGTGCATCCGGATCCGCCGGGCCACCAGGTAGGAGCCTCCGCGCATCCACTCGGGCCCCTCGTCGCCGACCCAGACGTGCTCGTCCAGCTCCTTGTGGTCGGTGCCGGCGATGTTGTTCGTGCCGTCCTTGAAGCCCATCAGGTTGCGCGGGGTCTGCGCGTCCGGCGTGGTCGAGGACGTCTTGCCGAAGCCGAGCTGGGACCATCGGACCGACGCCGTGCCGAAGCCGATGCGCACCAGGTTCCGTACGGCGTGCACCGCCACCTGCGGGTCGTCGGCGCAGGCCTGCACGCAGAGGTCACCACCGCTGCGGGCCGGGTCGAGCTTGTCGGCGGGGAAGTGCGGCAGCTCCTTGAGCCGGTCTGGCCTGGGCAGCTTCAGCTTGTCGAAGAACGAGGGGCCGAAGCCCACCGTCAGCGTGAGCCGCGAGGCGGGCAGGCCGATGGCCTCGCCGGTGTCGTCCGGCGGGGCCAGCTCCGCGCCCGTCGCCCCGCCGCCGACCTCCTGCGCCGCGGTCAGCCGGACGGCCGCCGCGGTCCAGGCCTTCAGCATCGCCACCACCTTCTCGCGGGAGTCGGTGCTCAGGTCGAAGGCCGCGAAGTGCAGCCGGTCCTGGACCGGCGTGGCGATCCCGGCCTGGTGAGCGCCGTGGAAGGGGATCGCCCCTCCGGGGGCGTCGGCCTGGACCGGCGCCGGCTGCGCCTGCCGTACCAGGCCGGCGCCGGCGACCGCGGCGGCTCCGGCGCCCACGGCGATGCCTGCGCCGGTCAGGAGCCGGCGGCGGCTGAGATCGGGCATTTCTCCCCCTTCGGTAAGGATCAGCTCGCGGCGACCGCGGCGAGACCGGACAGCGGTTCGGCGAGGGCGTTGACGGCGTCGGCGAGCTCCTTGACCTGGTCCTTGGACAGGTCGGTGTAGGAGACGTAGCCGTCACCCTCGGCGTACTTGGCCAGGAGCTTGTCCAGGTCGGCGAACTCGGCGTCCAGCGTGGTGACGAGGCCGGGGTTCTTCTCCATCACGATCGGGGTGAGGAGCTGGTAGACCTTGAGCGCGCCGTCCACGTTGGCCTTGAAGTCCCACAGGTCGGTGTGCGAGAAGGCCTCCTCCTCGCCGGTCACCTTGCCGGTCGCGACCTCGTCGAGAAGCTCCTTGGCCCCGTTGGCCATGGAGCTCGCGGTGATCTCGGCCTTGGGCAGCCTGGCCTTGAGCTCCTTGAGGTCGGTCAGGAGGGTGTCACCGTACTCGGCC
Organism: Streptosporangium canum; assembly: GCF_900113865.1. GTDB lineage: Bacteria > Actinomycetota > Actinomycetes > Streptosporangiales > Streptosporangiaceae > Streptosporangium > Streptosporangium canum. The sequence goes on from NZ_FOQY01000010.1 coordinate 118,130, forward strand.
TCCTTCTTGACCGTGTCCGGGGCCTTCCACAGCGCCTTCTCCAGGCGGTGCCAGCCGGTCCACTTCTGGCCCTGCTCCAGGTCGGCCTCGCGCAGGTCCACCTTGGGGTCGATGTCGCCGAACGCCTCGGCCACCGGCTCGATGCTCTCCCAGCCGAACCGGCTCGGGGCGTAGAGGGCCTTGGCCTTCTTCACATCGCCCTTCCTGACCGCGGCGACGAACTTCTCGGTCGTGGCGATGGTGTCGTCCACCTGGGTGGCGACGTAGGCCCGGTAGTCCTCGACGGCGCGGGTGACGCGCGGATCGGCCTGGACGGCGAGCTCGCCCGTGACCGTGACCTCCTGGCGGATGCCGTCGCCCTCGTGGCCGGGCTTGCAGGCGAGCTGGTAGGTGCCCGCGGCGAGCTCGACGACCAGGTCGCCGGTGGCGCCGGGGGCGATGTTGGCCCGCTCGCCGACCACGGTCTTGTCCGCCCGGAAGAGATACAGCCAGGTGGGCTGCTTGCCGTCGTTCTTGGCCCGGAAGCTGACGACGCCGGCGGGCAGCGCGGTCTTCGCCGCCACGCACGTGGTGTCGGTGGCCGCGACGTCGACGGTCTCGGTGACCTTGCCCGTCGGGGTGGCGTGGGTGGCCGGGCCGGCGGCGCTGCCGCTGCCGGTCGTCAGGCCGCCGTCGGCGGCACCGTCGTCGGCCGAGCCGCAGGCTGTGAGCGCGATGGCGAGAAAGCCGCAGGCGGCGACAGAACGGAGGACGGGGGGCATGAAGGCTCCTGAAAGTCAGTTAGGCGTCCCTAACTTAGCTTCCCCTTACCCCACTTCACCAATCCAGGTGGCCCTCAGCTCGGTGTGATAAGCGCCACTGGCCCGCGAGGCGCCGCCGGCCGGGAACGGCGAAGGCCCCCGGGACGTGGAACCAGGGGGCCTTCGCCGTAAGGACTCTCAGTCGAGATAGTCGCGGAGCATCTGAGCTCTGGTCGGATGACGGAGTTTGGCCAGGGTCTTGGACTCGATCTGCCGGATGCGCTCCCGCGTCACGCCGAACTCCCGGCCGACCTCCTCCAGTGTCCGGGGGTGGCCGTCGGCCAGGCCGAAGCGCAGCTGGATGATGCGCTGCTCACGGTCGGACAGCGTCGCGAGGATGTCGTCGAGCTGGTCCTGCAGCATGATGAAGGCCGCGGCCTCCATCGGCACGACCGCGTCCGCGTCCTCGATGAAGTCGCCGAGGTCGGAGTCCTCCTCGCCGATCGGCGACTGCAGCGAGACGGGCTCCTGGGCGATGCGCTGGATCTCGATCACCCGGTCGATCGGGAGGTCCATCTCCAGTGCGATCTCCTCGGGCGCCGGCTCACGGCCCAGATCCTGGTGGAGCTGGCGCTGCACCCGGACCAGCTTGTTGATCGTCTCGACCATGTGCACCGGAATGCGAATGGTGCGCGCCTGGTCGGCGATGGCCCTCGTGATCGCCTGGCGAATCCACCATGTGGCATACGTGGAGAACTTGTATCCCTTGGTGTAGTCGAATTTCTCGACCGCCCGGATGAGCCCGAGGTTGCCCTCCTGGATCAGATCCAGGAACAGCATCCCGCGGCCCACATATCTTTTGGCGATCGAGACGACGAGCCGCAGATTGGCCTCGATCAGCCGCTGCTTGGCCCGCGTGCCCTGCCAGACCAGCTCCTTGAACTCCGGGAAGGCCAGCCGCGAGACGACGCTCGTCAGCTTGTCCTCGGCGAACAGCCCGGCCTCGATGGACTTGGCGAGCTCCACCTCCTCCTCGGCCGTGAGCAGGGGCACCCGTCCGATCTCCCGCAGGTATATGCGGACAAGATCGCTGGTCGGAGCACGTTTACCGACATCCTCCTCATCGGAGCGGGTGGTCTCCTCATCGCCCTGGGGTTCGAGGACCTCCACTCCGTGTTCGGCGAGCATGCGGACGACGCGTTCAAGCGCGTCGGACGGCAGCTCGGATTTGTCGAGAGCGGCGGCCACGTCATCGACCGTGACGCTTCCGCGCTCTCTCCCTTTCGCAACGAGGTCGGCCACCTGGTCTACCGATGGCGGCCCACTTGGCAGCACCGATGCACCCACGGGACACAGTCTGCTGTATTGGGTCCCCAAAATGGCAGACCTATTTTTGTCACCGAAGGTAAGGCCCGGATCATTATCGAACCGAGACCTCATTAGGGTTTGGTCGAATCAGCGTATGGAAATTAAAGCCAATTACGCGATCAACTTCCGGCGGCGCGTTCCCTCAGCACGCGCCGCTGCTGCTCCAGCGCGACCAGCTCGCCGAACAGCCGGTTGTACTCCTGCTGCTCCTCGACCGGGTTGGTCCGCTGCATGCGCGACTTCAGCTGCTCGATCGCCCGGACCACCGAGACGAGCTCCAGCGCGGCCAGCATGGCCGAGGCGTAGCGCTCCTCGCTCGCCACGTCCGCGCGCAGCTCCTCCACCGCGAACCGGGTGACCACCCCGCGCAGCGCGTCGGTCACCCCGCCCAGCAGCCGGTCCACCCACTCACGGCCGCCGTGCCCGGCCGCCGCGGTGCCCCCGGTGTCCATGACCAGCTTGTAGAGCGCGACGTGTTCGGGCAGCGTGAACGCCGCCGGGCCGATCGCGTCGAAGCCGGGCCCGAGCAGCGCGGGACGCTGCACGGCCAGCTTCAGCACCTCGGCCTCGGTCCGCACGCCGGGATCGGTGAGGTCGGCGACCTTCCGCGGCCCGGCGGGCCGCTGCCGGCTCTGCTGGCGCGGCTGGGCCGTGGCGGAGATCTCGGCGATCCGGTCCATGACGAAACGCTCGTTGTTGAAACCCAGCCACCGGTCGAGGTCCACGCCGTAGAGCTGGCGCAGGGCCCGGTCCTTGATCCCGGCCACGATCGGCGCGGCGGCGTCCAGCGCGGAGAGCCGGCCCTCGTTGGTGCTCACGTCGTAGCGGGAGATCATGCTGCGGATCGCGAACGCGAACAGCGGCTCCCTGCTGGCGATCAGGTCCCGCACGGCGGCTTCGCCCTGCCGTACGCGCAGGTCACAGGGGTCGAGCCCGTCGGGCTGCACGGCCACGAAGGTCTGGGTGACGAACTTCTGCTCATCGGCGAAGGCCCGCAGCGCCGCCTTCTGCCCCGCCGCGTCGCCGTCGAAGGTGAAGATCACCTCGCCCTGGGACCCGGACTGGTCCAGCAGCAGCCGCCGCAGCACCTTGATGTGCTCCTCGCCGAAGGCGGTGCCGCAGGTGGCCACCGCCGTCGGCACGCCCGACAGGTGGCAGGCCATCACGTCGGTGTAGCCCTCGACGATCACCGCCTGGGACCGCTTGGAGATCTCCCTCTTGGCCAGGTCGACACCGTAGAGGACCTCGCTCTTCTTGTAGAGCGGACTCTCGGGCGTGTTGAGGTATTTCGGACCGTCTTCGGCGTCGTTCAGCTTCCGCGCGCCGAAACCGATCACGTCACCGGTGATGTCGCGGATGGGCCAGACCAGCCGCCCCCGGAACCGGTCTATCGGGCCCCGCCGCCCCTCCTTGGCCAGACCGCCCTTGATCAGCTCGGCGCTGGTGAACCCCCGGGCCATCAGGTGGCGCGCGAGCGCCTCCCACTCGGCGGGGGCGTATCCCACCCCGAAGTGCTCGGCGTCGACCCGCTCGAACCCGCGCTCCGACAGGAACTTGCGTCCGATCGCGGCGTCCGGCGCCGACAGCTTGGCGGCGTAGAACTCCGCCGCCGCCCGGTGCGCCTCGATCAGCCGGCTCCGCTCGCCCTGCTCCCGGCCGGGGACGTAGCCGCCCTGCTCGTAGCGGAGCTGGATGCCGGCCCGGTTCGCCAGCCGCTCCACGGCCTCGCCGAACGACAGGTGCTCCAGCCGCCGGACGAAGGTGATGACGTCTCCGCCCTCGGCGCAGCCGAAGCAGTACCAGTAGCCCCGGGTGGGGGTGACGTTGAAGGAGGGGCTCTTCTCGTCGTGGAAGGGGCACAGCCCCTTCAGGTTTCCGCCGCCCGCGTTGCGGAGCTGGATGTGCTCACCCACGATGTCCGCGATCGGTGAGCGCTCCCGCACGAGCGCGATGTCCTCGTCACTGATCCGGCCTGCCACGCCGCGAGTCTAGTGGCGGCCCGCGACAGCTCGGAGCCTGACGGCGGAGGCGACTTTCCGGAACGGGCCATGACCAATCGGAAGGTCGGTTACAAAGGTAACGGCCGATTCTCGATAAGTTACGCGGGTGGAGATCATGCGATCGGGGCATATGGCACGATTGGTCGGCGTAACCGGCGTGCTGCTCGTCACAGGGGCCTGCGCGTCACCGGGTGGAGTGGCGGGCATCAGCACGCTGCCTCCGGCCCCCTCCGCCGAGGCGGTCGCCGCGGCGCCGGGCGCGGTGACCGCGACCATTCCGTCGCCGACACAGACGGCTGTCCCCAAGGTGCCGCCGGTACGGGTGACGGTGGAGCGGCCCAAGGCCGGCGACCCGGTGCAGGTGCCGCCGCCGAAGGTGTCCGGTCACACCTACGCCTTCCCCGTCAAGGACTGCAGGGTGACCTACGAGAGCAGACTGCTGGTCCTGCCCAAGACCACCGTCTGGGCGGCCAAGGGATGCTCGTTCGTCTCGCCGGTGAACGGCGTGGTCCACGAGGTCAACACCAAGAACCGCTGGAAGCGCTCCACCGACCGGGGAGCCGACCGCGAGGGCCGGTTCGTCAGCGTCATCGGCGACGACGGCGTGCGCTACCTCGGCGGCCATCTGGACAGGGTGACGCCGGGGATCGTGCCGGGGACACGGGTCAGCGCGGGCCAGGTCCTCGGCCAGGTCGGCAACTCGGGCAACGCCCGCTACACCGCCAGCAACCTCTACTTCGCGATCTCCTGGAAGACCGAGCCCTCGCTCTGGTGGGTACGGCGGGGCATGGTCAGGCCGTGGAACTACCTGGACGCCTGGCTGAACGGCAACCGCACGCTGTCGCCCAAGGACGAGATGCAGGCCGTGCTGGCCCGGACCGGGGCGGCGCCCAGATGCGTGACCCTGTGCACGTCCAAGCCAGGGGCCAAGCCCAAGCGCACCGAGAAGCCCCCGAAGCCGGACGACGAGCACATCACGGTGGGCGGTTAGCCCCGCCGGGCGGAGGTCCCGGGAGCCGCGGAGGCGGCGGCCCCGGGGTCAGCGTCCGGACAGGCGCCGCTGCCAGGTGACGGCGGAGGTGTCGGTGAGCGAGGCGATCTGGTCGACGACCACGCGGAGCCGCCCGGCGTCGCTCGCGGCCTTGACGAAGGAGGGCCGGAGGGCGGGCTCCAGCGTGCCCGGGGCACCCAGCATGATCAGGTGGGCCAGGTCGTGGATGAGCTCCCGCTGCCTGGCCTGGTTGGCGTTGTGGGCGTCCCTGGTCATCACGTAGTGGGCGGTGAGCCCCTTCAGCAGGGCGCACTCCAGGCGGGTGGCCCTGGGCACGATCAGGTCGGCGCTGTAGCGCCCCGAGGCCGGGCCGTAGGACTCCCGGGTGGCGATCTGCGCGGACCGGCAGAGATGGCCGATGAGCGAGCTGGTGAGGCCCTTGATCGCGGCGAGGGCGGCGAGTGAGCCGTCGAAGTGGCGGGGCCAGAGCGGCTGGGCGACCAGGCGGCCGAAGAGGTCCTCCAGCTCGCCCGGTTCGGCCTCCGGGGCGTACCAGGCGCGGGTGGTGGCGCAGACCTCACGGCGTTCGGCGGGGTCGCGCAGGGCCTCCGGCGCGACGGCGCCGGAGTGGAGGGCGTCTTCCAGGTCGTGCACCGAGTAGGCGACGTCGTCGGCCCAGTCCATGATCTGGGCCTCGAAGCTGACCCGCCCCCTGGGCGCGCCCTCCCTGATCCACTCGAAGACGGCCATGTCGTCGCCGTAGGCGCAGTATTTGGGGCTCGTCTCGCGGGTCCAGGGATATTTGACCGCGGCGTCCAGGGAGGCGCGGGTGAGGTTGAGCCCGGCGCTGCGGCCGTCCTCGGTGAGGACCTTGGCCTCCAGCCGGGTCAGCAGGCGCAGGCTCTGCGCGTTCCCCTCGAACCCGCCGCACCCGGCGGCGAGCTCGTTGAGCGCGGTCTCCCCATTGTGCCCGAACGGCGGGTGCCCGAGGTCGTGGGCCAGGCAGGCGGTCTCCATCAGGTCGGGATCCCGGCCGAGCGACTGTCCCATCTCCCGGCCGACCTGCGCGCACTCCAGCGAGTGGGTCAGCCGGGTGCGTGGGATGTGCTGCCCGCTGCCGAGGGTCTCCCCCGGCCCGACCACCTGGGTCTTGGCCGCGAGCCGCCGCAGCCCCGCGCTGTGCAGCACCCGCGCCCGGTCCCGCTCGAACGGGCCTCTCTCCGGGTTGCCGGGGGGTTCCGGCACCCATCTGGCCTGGTCGTACTCGTCGTAACCGTGCATAAGTGCAGTGATTTTATCCACTAAAGGAGCGGTCCATGCCGAACGGGAGGGAAACACCTGATGACTCCGGGGCCTGCGACCACGGGGTCCCGGCCAGGGACCGTCCTGACCGGGTGCCGTCCTATCGGGTGTCGGAGTCCGCGCAGACCAGCGCCGCGCGGCCCGCCTCCAGCCGGGCGACCGGGATGCGGAACGGCGAGCAGGACACGTAGTCCAGGCCCGCCTGGTGGCAGAAGTGGATCGAGTCGGGGTCGCCGCCGTGCTCACCGCAGATGCCGAGCTTGAGGTCGGGACGGGTCCTGCGGCCCTCCTCGGCGGCGATCCGCACGAGCCGGCCCACGCCGTCGCGGTCCAGGGACTCGAACGGCGAGACACCGAAGACGCCCAGCTCCAGATACTTCGAGAAGAACGCGGCCTCGACGTCGTCCCGGGAGAACCCCCAGGTCATCTGGGTCAGGTCGTTGGTGCCGAAGGAGAAGAACTCCGCGGCCTCGGCGATCTGCCCGGCGGTCAGCGCCGCGCGCGGCACCTCGATCATCGTGCCGACCAGGGCCTCGACACCGACCTCGGCGAGGATCGCCCGCGCCTCGTCCTTGACGGTCTCCAGCTCCTGGACGGCGGCGACGAGCGGGATCATGATCTCCGCGCGGGCACCGGGGACGGCCTTGGCCGCCTCGGCGATCGCCCGGACCTGCATGGCGAACAGGCCGGGGATGACCAGGCCGAGCCGTACGCCGCGCAGGCCCAGCATCGGGTTCTGCTCGTGCAGGCGCTTGACCGCGGCGAGCAGCCGGCGGTCCTTGTCGCCGGCCCGCTCGCCGGCGAGGGCGACCTTCACCGACAGCTCGGTGTAGTCGGGCAGGAACTCGTGCAGCGGCGGGTCGATCAGGCGGATGGTGACGGGCAGGCCCTCCATCGCCTGGAAGATCCCGGTGAAGTCCGCCTTCTGCAGCGGCTCCAGCGCGGCCAGCGCCCGCTCCCGCTCCTGCGGGGAGGTGGCCAGGACCAGGTCCTCGACGAGCTGGCGGCGGTCGCCGAGGAACATGTGCTCGGTACGGCACAGCCCGATCCCCTGGGCGCCGAACCGGCGGGCGCGGGCGGCGTCCTCGGCGTTGTCGGCGTTGGCCCGCACGTCCAGCCGCCGGGAGGCGTCGGCGTGGCTCATGAGGCGGTGCACGGCCTGGACGAGCTCGTCGTCCTGGTCGAGCGCGCCTTCGAAGTACTCCACGACCGGGGAGGCGACCACGGGCACCTCGCCGAGGTAGACGGCTCCGCTGGAGCCGTCGATGGAGATGACGTCCCCCTCGGAGACGACGACGCCGCCGGGGGCGGTGAACCTGCGCTCCTTGGCGGAGACCTCCAGCTCCTCGGCGCCGCAGACGCAGGTCTTGCCCATGCCGCGGGCGACCACGGCCGCGTGCGAGGTCTTGCCGCCGCGGCTCGTCAGGACGCCCTGGGCGGCGATCATGCCCGCCAGGTCGTCGGGGTTGGTCTCGTGGCGGACCAGGATGACGGCCTCGCCCCGGGCGGCGAGCTCGACGGCCCGCTCGGAGGAGAAGACGGCCTTGCCGACGGCCGCGCCCGGGGAGGCGTTCATCCCCGTGGTGATCTTCGTGCTGTCCGCGTCCTTGCCGAAACGCGGGAACATGAGCTGGGCGAGCTGGGCGCCGGTGACGCGCATCACGGCCTCGTCGAGGTCGATCAGGCCCTGGTCGGCGAGCTGTACGGCGATGCGGAACGCGGCTCCCGCCGTCCGCTTGCCCACGCGGGTCTGGAGCATCCAGAGCTTGCCGCGCTCGACCGTGAACTCGATGTCGCACAGGTCGCGGTAGTGGTTCTCCAGCTTCTCCATGATCTGCATGAGCTCGTCGTAGACGGGCTTGTCGATGCCCTCCAGCTCCTGCAGCGACATGGTGTTGCGGATGCCCGCCACCACGTCCTCGCCCTGGGCGTTCTGCAGGTAGTCGCCGTAGACGCCCTGGTGGCCGCTGCCGGGGTCACGGGTGAAGGCCACGCCGGTGCCGGAGTCCATGCCGCAGTTGCCGAAGACCATCGAGCAGATGTTGACCGCCGTGCCGAGGTCGGCGGGGATGCGCTCCTGGCGGCGGTAGAGGATGGCGCGCGGGGCGTTCCAGGAGTCGAAGACCGCCTTGACGGCCATGCGCATCTGCTGGTGCGGGTCGGCGGGGAAGTCCTGTCCGGTCTGAGCCCGGACGACGCCCTTGTAGGTCTCGACGAGCCGCTGGAAGTCGGCCGCCTCCAGCTCCAGGTCGTCGCGGCCGTTCTTGATCTCCTCGAGGGCGTCGTCGAACAGCGCGGCCTCGATGCCCTGGACGGTCTTGCCGAACATCTGGATGAGACGCCGGTAGGAGTCCCAGGCGAAGCGCTCGTTACCGCCGGCCTGCTTGGCCAGGCCGTGCACCGACTCGTCGTTGAGCCCGATGTTGAGGACGGTGTCCATCATGCCGGGCATGGAGAACTTCGCCCCGGAGCGCACGCTCACCAGCAGCGGGTCGTCGGCCTGGCCCAGGCGGCGGCCCATCTGCTCCTCCAGCGCGGCCAGGTGCAGGGAGACCTCCTCCTCCAGCCCGGCGGGGAGCGTGCCGTCGTCGAGGAACCGGCGGCACGCGTCGGTGGTGATGGTGAAGCCGGGGGGCACCGGCAACCCGAGATTGGTCATCTCGGCCAGGTTGGCCCCCTTACCGCCGAGCAGATCCTTGAGATCTTTGTTGCCCTCGGTGAAGTCGTAAACGTACTTGGGCACGGTTGCTCCTTCTGCGACTTCAAACGACGCGTGGTTCCGCCTCCCTTCGGACTCTACCGACGAATAAGACGATGAAACGTCACACAACCGGAGTCACTGCATTGACGCACGTCAGCGCCCACACAGCGGTCTAATCCAATTCAAATCGGAGTCAAAACAACCGCGATATCGGCCGCCCCAAGAATTGGTATAAACCAATTGGTATAAACCAATTGTCTCAGCATTCAGGCGCGTTCACCGGAGGTTCACGCCGTGGTGTACAAGGCGCTCCCGGGCCACCGGCCGCAGCGGAAAAGCGACGGCCGGCGGCCCCCTGTGGGGCCGCCGGCCGTCGTCGGTCGGAAGGAGCGCTCGTCAGTCGTTGAGGTGCCCGCGGAGGTAGGACTCCACCTGGTCGAGGGCCACGCGCTCCTGGGCCATCGAGTCGCGCTCGCGGATGGTCACCGCCTGGTCGTCGAGGGTGTCGAAGTCGACGGTGATGCAGAACGGCGTGCCGATCTCGTCCTGGCGGCGGTAGCGGCGGCCGATCGCGCCCGCGTCGTCGAACTCGACGTTCCACCGGCGGCGGAGCTGGGCGGCGAGGTCCTTGGCCTTCGGCGACAGGTCGGCGTTGCGCGACAGCGGGAGAACCGCGGCCTTGACCGGCGCGAGACGGTGGTCCAGACGCATGACCGTCCGCTTCTCCATGACGCCCTTGGCGTTGGGCGCCTCGTCCTCGGTGTAGGCGTCGAGCAGGAAGGTGAGCGTGGCGCGATCGACACCGGCGGCCGGCTCGATCACGTACGGGACGTAGCGCTCACCGGTGTCCTGCTCGAAGAAGCTGAGGTCGGTGCCGGAGGCCTTGCCGTGCGCGGTCAGGTCGAAGTCGGTGCGGTTGGCGACGCCCTCCAGCTCGCCCCACTCGCTGCCGGTGAAGTTGAAGCGGTACTCGATGTCGACGGTCCGCTTGGAGTAGTGGGACAGCTTCTCCTGCGGGTGCTCGTAGATGCGGAGGTTGTCCTGGCTGATGCCCAGGTCGGTGTACCAGCGGAAGCGCTCGTCGATCCAGTACTGGTGCCACTCCTCGTCGGTGCCCGGCTTGACGAAGAACTCCATCTCCATCTGCTCGAACTCACGGGTGCGGAAGATGAAGTTGCCCGGGGTGATCTCGTTGCGGAACGACTTGCCGATCTGGCCGATGCCGAACGGGATCTTCTTACGCGCGGACTGCTGCACGTTGAGGTAGTTGATGAAGATGCCCTGGGCGGTCTCCGGCCGCAGGTAGGCCAGGCCGGACTCGTCCTCGACCGCGCCGAGGTAGGTCTTCAGCAGGCCGCTGAACTGCTTGGGCGCGGTGAAGGAGCCCTTGTTGCCGCAGTTGGGGCAGGTGATGTCGGCCAGGCCGTTGACCGCCGGCTTGCCGTGCTTCTCCTCGTAGGCCTCTTCGAGGTGGTCGGCGCGGTAGCGCTTGTGGCACGCCTGGCACTCGGTCAGCGGGTCGGTGAAGGTCTCCACGTGGCCGCTGGCCTGCCACACCTCGCGGGCCAGGATCACCGAGGAGTCAAGGCCGACCACGTCGTCACGGCCCTGCACCACGCTCTTCCACCACTGCCGCTTCACGTTGCTCTTGAGCTCCACACCCAGCGGACCGTAGTCCCACGAGGCGCGCAGGCCGCCGTAGATCTCGCTGGAGGGATAGACAAGGCCACGTCGCTTGGCGAGGCTGACGATGGTGTCCATGATGTCCGTACGGCGTGCCATAAGGGAAAATCTCCATCCGGCTGGAGGTCGGCGAGGAATGATTGAGTTCCCAGCTTAGGGGAGCCGGACGGGCGGGACGCGCGCATGAACCATCGCGCCGCCCCTCCCCGCGGAGGCCGCGCGGGAGCGGTCCACTCCGGGGAGAGCCGGTCAGATGCGGTCCACGTCCTCGAAGGCGCTCGGCTCATTGATCATCAGCGTCATCAGCGGATACATCGCCATCCGCGCGGCCCCCAGCGCGCGCCGGTAGAACCCCGCCCCCTCCCACTCGCTGACCAGCGCCCACAGCTCCGGCTCGTCCACCGACCGGGTCACGCGGCCGCGCACGTAGCCGGGCTGCCCGGCCAGGGTGTCGACGATGTCATGCGCCTGGGCCAGGAACTCCTCGGTCTGGCCGGAGGGCACCGAGTAACGGATGAGAGCAAGCATCCGCACAGCATGTCAGAGCCCGCCGTTCCCCCCGCTCCCGGTGTCCCGGCGTTAGGCTCGGGCCGTGGCCGACAAACGCAGCGAGCGCCCCGCACACCCTCTGGCCCGGCAGCGTCCTCAGCAGCGCAGACAGCGTCCGCTCCCGCCCGGTGAGCAGTTCTTCACCCCGGGGGCGACCGGTCTGCGCAAGGAGGTGGAGAGACGCAGCGCGGCCCCGCTCGTCTTCCTGTTCCAGCTTCCCCGCTGGATCGCCCCGGTGGCGCTCGTGGTCCTGCTCCTGGTCGGCTTCGCCGTACCGTCCTTCTGGGGCGGCCTCGCGGTGCTGCCGGTGATCGGGTTCGTCGGCTGGCTCGCCTACATGTCGTGGCCCTCGCTCGGCGTCCGGGGCCGCATCCTGCGCGTCGCCCTCCTCACCTTCCTGCTGCTCCTGGCGGCCGACCGGTTCGGAGCCTTCTGAGACGGTTTTGACAACCGTTTTCATTTGCACGCATACTAGTGGACATGGTGTCCGACTTTTCCCGACGTATGCGTATGCGTGGCGCGGGTCTGCTTGCTATCACGACCGTTCTCGCCACCACCGTCGCCTGCGGTTCCGGCTCAGCCGACTCCGCCCGGCCGGGCGGCGCGCAGGGAGGCAGGACCGATGTCACCGCCGCCATGTATCCGCTGCAGTGGCTGGCCGAGCGGGTGGGCGGCCCCGACGTCTCCGTCACGGGCCTGACCAAGCCCGGCGTCGAGCCGCACGACCTGGAGCTGACGCCGATCCAGGTGGCCGGGCTGGAGAAGACCGGCCTGGTCGCCTACATCAAGGGCGTGCAGCCCGCCGTGGACGAGGCGGTCGAGCAGCACGCCGCCGACCGGGGATTCGACGCGGCGGCGGCGGTCAAGACCCTCCCGGCGGCCGCCGGCGAGGAGGAGCACGCGGGCGAGGAGGAGCACGGCCACGAGGTCGCCTACGACCCGCACCTCTGGCTCGACCCGTCCCGCTTCGCGACCGTCGCGACCCTGCTCGGCGAGAAGCTCGCCGCCGCCGACCCGGCGCACGCGCAGGGCTACCGGGACCGCGCCGCCAAGACCGCCGCCGACCTCGGCGCCTTGGACGGCGAGCTGGCGCGGGGGCTGAGCAAGTGCGCCTCCACCGCCATCGTCACCAGCCACGGCGCGTTCGGCTACCTCGCCGACCGCTACAAGCTCCGCCAGATCGGGATCAGCGGCCTCGACCCGGACGCCGAACCCTCCCCCGCCCGGCTGGCCGAAGTGGCGAAAGTGTCCAAGCAGGAGAAAGTGACTACGATTTTCACCGAGACCCTCGTCAGCCCCAAGGTCGCCGAGGTCCTCGCTCAGGAGGTCGGCGCCAAGACCGCGGTCCTGGACCCGGTCGAGAGCCAGCCGGCGAGCGGCGACTACCTGTCCGCCATGCGCCAGAACCTCACCGCACTTCAGGCGGCACTCAGCTGCTCGTAAAGGCAACACGTGACATCCAACCAGGCAGTTTTCACCATGAGCGGCGGCCAGGTCAGCCTGGACCGCCGTCCGGTGCTCCGCGGCATCGACCTGACCGTCAAACCCGGTGAGGTCGTGGCCGTGCTCGGCGCAAACGGGTCGGGCAAATCCACCCTCATCCGCGCCCTGCTCGGCCTGACGCCGCTGTCCGGCGGCTCGACCCTCCTGTACGGCGCGCCGCCCGCCCGCTTCCGCGAGTGGTGGCGGATCGGCTACGTGCCCCAGCGGCTGTCGGTGGGCGGCGGCGTGCCGACGACGATCCGCGAGGTCGTCGCCTCGGGCAGGATCGCCAGGCAGCGACGGCTCCGCCCGACCAGCCCGGCCGACCGCGAGGCGACCGACAGGGCGCTGGAGACCGTCGGCATGGCCCGCCGCGCCGCGGACCCGGTCCAGGCCCTGTCCGGCGGGCAGCAGCAGCGGGTGCTGATCGCCCGCGCCCTCGCCGGGGAGCCCGACACCTTCGTCATGGACGAGCCCACGGCGGGCGTGGACGCCCAGAGCCAGCAACTCCTGGCCGACACCCTGTCCACGCTCGTCGACCAGGGCAAGACGGTCCTGCTGGTGGCCCACGAGCTCGGCCCCCTGGAGCCGCTCATCACCCGCGCGGTGGTGCTCAGGGACGGATTCGTCTGCCACGACGGCCCGCCGCCCCATGCCGTCGGCGCGCACGCGCTGCCCGGCCACGACCACGTGCATCCGCACGCCGAGGAGAAGCCCGCGAGCCCGCTCGACTGGAGACCCACATCGTGATCGACCTTCTGCAGTTCGACTTCATGCAGCGGGCGCTGATCGCCGCCCTCCTGGTCGGTCTGGCCGCCCCGGCGATCGGCACGTTCATCGTGCAGCGCCGTCTGGCGCTGCTGGGCGACGGCATCGGGCACGTCGCGCTGACCGGCGTGGCGCTCGGCTTCCTGACCGGCACCGCCCCCGTGCTGACCGCGGTGGCCGTCTCGGTGCTCGGCGCCGTGGCGATCGAGCTGGTCCACGCGCGCGGCAGGACCAGCGGCGACGTGGCGCTCGCGCTGCTGTTCTACGGCGGCATCGCCGGAGGCGTGCTGCTCATCTCGCTGGCCCCGGGCGGCAGCAACGCCACCCTGATGTCCTACCTGTTCGGCTCGATCAGCAGCGTCAGCACCCAGGACGTGTGGGTGATCGGCCTGCTGGCGGCCGCCGTGCTCGGCATGGTGGCCTTCTTCGGACGCGAGCTCTACGTGCTCTGCCAGGACGAGGAGGTCGCCAGGGCCAGTGGCCTGCCGGTCCGCTTCCTGAGCCTGCTGATCGCCGTCACCGCCGCGCTGACCGTGGTCATCGCCATGCGCGTGGTGGGGCTGCTGCTGGTCAGCGCGCTGATGGTGGTCCCGGTCGCGACCAGCCAGCAGCTCACCCGGGGTTTCCGGAGCACGATGGCGCTCTCCATGCTTTTCGGGATGATCTCCACGGTGGGCGGGCTGACCTCCTCGTTCTACATCGAGGTCCCGCCGGGCGCCATCATTGTGATCGTGGCCCTCGCAGGGTTCGTCCTGGCCCTCGGGCTCGGTAGATTCGTACGCCGAAGCCGACCACAGGAGTCCAGCCCATGAGCAACAGACGTGATGCCGTCCATGAAATCCTCCGCCAGAGCGAGGGCTTCCGCAGCGCGCAGGACGTCTACGCCGAGATGCGGGCGGAAGGCGCCAAGATCGGACTGACCACGGTCTACCGGGCGCTCCAGGCACTCGCCGACAGCGGCCATGTCGACACGCTCCGGACCGACGACGGGGAGTCGGTCTACCGCGCGTGCGCCAGCGGCGATCACCACCACCACCTGGTCTGCCGCCGCTGCGGGCGGACCGTGGAGGTGGCCGGGCCCGCGGTGGAGCGCTGGGCCGAGGCGGTCGGCTCCGAGCACGGCTTCACCGAGATCACTCACACGGTCGAGGTCTTCGGCACCTGCGCCTCCTGCTCCTCGGCCGCCGTCAAGCCCGCGGGGGTGCCGAGCCGGGCCTGAGAGCGCGGGCGGCCGGCGTGGCCCGCCCCGCCGTCGAGGGCTCGGGGCGGAGGAGCCGGCGGGCGCCGCTCCGGGCGGGAGCCGTACAGGACGCCGAGGGCGATCACCGCGCACCCGGCGAGCTGGACCGCCGACGGGCGCTCCCCCAGCACCAGCGCGGACAGCGCGAGCGTCCCCGCGGGCTGGATGAGCAGGAGCAGCGCGGTGAGGGCGGCGGGCTGGCGGGGCAGCGCGTAGGTGATCAGCACCCAGCCGAGCACCTGGGGCCCGAGCGCGAGCAGCAGCAGCCAGCCGTGCGAGGGCCAGTGCGGGGTGAGGCCTGCGGCGCCCTGCCAGGGGCCGGCCAGAGCGATCAGCACCGTGGCGGACGCGACCGCGTGGGCCAGCGGCCCGGCGCTCCGGCGGCCCTCCTCCGAGCAGCCGCGCAGGATCAGCATGAAGGCCGCGTAGGCCGGTGCGGTGGCCACGCCGAGGATCACGCCGAGACGGGGGTCGGAGCCGTAGGCCGCGGCGTCGAACAGGCCGGAGATCAGCACCACGCCCGCGAACACGACGGGGGCGGCGACCAGGAGCCGGGTGGAGGGCCGCTCGCGCAGCAGGGCCCAGGCCGCGAACGCGACCACGAACACCTGCAGGTTGCCCAGCACGGTGGCCAGGCCCGCGCCGACATAGTCGATGCTGTGGTGCCACAGCAGCAGGTCCAGACCGAAGATCAGGCCCGCGAGCCAGGCGAGCGCGCGCCGCCGTACCGCCATCGGACCGAGCCGGCGGCCCTCCCAGCAGGCGAGAACCGCCAGGAACGGCAGCGCGTAGGCGCACCGGAACAGCGCCGAGACCGTGGCGGGCTCACCCGACAGGCGGACGAGCGTGGCCGACGTCGCGATGACCGCCGCTCCGGTCACGGCGGCCAGGACGGTGCGGCGGCGTGCGGTCACGACGGGCCCCCGAACACGCGCCGGAGAGATACGCTTCCGAGACGGCGAGCCGCCGTACGCGCCCCCCCACGTTAGAACCGCATTCAACAGGAGGCAACATGCCATTTGGACATGACATGGTGTACTCGCTCGCCACTGTGGTCGATCTCGTCAACACCTCGCCCTCCACCGGCGGCGAAGACAAGCTGACCGACCTGGAGCAACTGACTGAATTCGTGGAGAACCGGCAGGTCAGCGGCGTCGGCGAGCTCGGCGAGGCGGACCTGGGCCAGGTGCGCGCCCTGCGCGAGGCCTTCCACAAGGTCTTCACCGCCCCCGACCAGGCCACCGCGGTCATCCGGCTGAACACGCTGCTGAGCGGCACCCGCATCACCCCGCGCCTGACCGAGCACGACGGCCACGCCCTGCACGTCCACTACTTCGCCCCCGGCGCCTCCCTCGGCGAGCACCTGTCGGCCGACCTGGGCGTCGCGCTGGCCCACCTGCTCGTCGAGGGCGAGTGGGAGCGCCTGCGCACCTGCTCGGCGCCCGACTGCGGCCACGTCTTCGTGGACGAGTCGCGCAACCGCTCCCGGGTCTACTGCGACAGCCGTACTTGCGGGAACCGCATGCACGTCGCGGCCTACCGGGCCCGCCGCCGCGCCTGAGGTCACCCTCCGCCGACCACCGCGGGTCGGCTTCACACGGAACGTGACGTTATTCGGTAACCGCGTTCGGCAGGGCTCCGCCGTACCGCCTGTCGCGCTTGGCGTAGGTCTCGCAGGCCTCCCACAGGTCCCGGCGGTCGAAGTCGGGCCACAGGCGGTTGAGGAAGACCATCTCGGCGTAGGCCGTCTGCCAGATCAGGAAGTTGGAGGTGCGCTGCTCACCCGAGGAGCGCAGGAACAGGTCGACGTCCGGGATCTCCGGCTCGTCCAGGTAGCGGGCGAAGGTCTCCTCCTTCACCCGGCCCGGCCTGACCCGCCCGGCGGCGATGTCCTGCGCCAGGCGCAGCGCCGCGTCCACGATCTCGGCACGGCCGCCGTAGTTGACGCAGAACTGCAGGGTCAGCGTGGAGTTGCGCTCGGTCATCCTCTCCGCGTCCTGCAGCTCCTGGATGACGCTCTTCCACAACCGGCCGGGACGGCCGGCCCAGCGGACCCGCACGCCCATGGCGTGGAGATCGTCCCGGCGGCGGCGGATGACGTCGCGGTTGAACCCCATCAGGAAGCGGACCTCGTCGGGGGAGCGCTTCCAGTTCTCGGTGGAGAAGGCGTAGGCCGACAGGTAGGGGATGCCGAGCTCGATCGCGCCCTCGATGACGTCGAAGAGCGACGCCTCGCCCGCCTTGTGGCCCTCGGTGCGCGGCAGGCCGCGCTGTTTGGCCCACCGGCCGTTGCCGTCCATCACGATCGCCACATGCCGGGGCACGCGAGCGCGCGGGATGGGGGGCGGGGTGACCCCGGTGGGGTGAGGGGCTGGGGGACGGACGTTCACGTGGCGGGCTCCCTTTCTACGTGTCGGAGAGAGCGTATGCCGTGCTCCAGGTGCCATTGGAGATATGCGGCGACCAGCCCGCTGCACTCGGCGCGGTGCCGGCCCTCGGAGGCGTCGGCGGTGAGCCAGTCGCCTTTCAGCAGCGCGACCATCAGCGCGAGGGTCTCCCCGGCGGGCACGGCGGCGCCCGCCGGACGGCAGCCCCCGCACACCACGCCCCCCGCCACGATGGCGAACGCCCGCACCGCGGGAGCCTTGCAACGGGCGCAGGACTCCAGGGCGGGGGCGTAGCCGGCGACGGCCAGCGAGCGCAGGAAGTAGGCGTCGAGGACCAGCCGGGGCTCGTGCTCCCCCGAGCCGAGCGTGCGCAGGCCGCCGACGAGCAGCAGGAACTGGCGGAGCGCGGGCTCCTTCTCCCCCAGGGTCAGCCGGTCGGCGGTCTCGAGCATCGCGCTGCCCGCGGTGTAGCGCGGATAGTCGGTGACGAGCGCCTCGCCGTACGGGCGGATCGTCTCGGCCTGGGTGATCATATCGAGCGTGCGGCCGGTGTGGAGCTGGAGATCCACGTGGGTGAACGGCTCCAGCCGGGCGCCGAAACGCGACATGGTCCGCCTGACCCCCTTGGCGACCCCCCTGATCTTTCCGGTGCGCCTGGTCAGGACTGTGACGATGCGATCGGCCTCGCCCAGCTTGTGGGTGCGCAGCACGATGCCGTCGTCACGGTACAGACTCACCTGGTCAGTCTAGTGGGATGCCCCGTGTGGCACGGCTTCAACCATGATCAAGTGGCACAGATGGATCACGGGTGCATGTTGTTCATCCAAAACTCACTAAACTTTGGCCTCTGGCGAACTCCCCGCGCCACGTTTCACCCCGCCCCCGCACGAAAGGGTGCCATGCCCCGCGTGGTCCTGCTGGGCTCATCGCCCGGCCCCGATGCCGCTTCCGGCCAGTCGACGCCGTCCGCCGCGCTGACTCTGCCCGCGCTCCCCGGCTGCCCCACTGTGATCGGCAAGCTGCACGGTCAGCTCGCCTCGCTCGACCCCGCACCGGTGACGATCGCCCGCTCCGGCGACGCGTCGGCCTACCGGGGTTTCCCCGGCCGGCTCGTCGAGACCTCCGACCTGGCCGGCGACCTGCGCGCCGTCGCGGACGCGGTCGAGCACGCCACCGAGAACCTGCTCATCCTGCCCGCCAACTCGCTGATCCACGACGAGCTGATCTACCAGATCACCAAGTCGAAGCGCGGAGCGCTCGCGCTGATCACCAAGGAGCCGCGCGAGGAGGACGAGAACGGCGACACGATCGTCCCCGACGTCCCGATCGACGAGGCGCAACCGGAGATCGGCGACCGCACGCTGGAGGGTCTCCCGGTCCGGGTCCGCGCCAGCAAGTCCCGGGTGATCTCGGTCGGCTCGGCCTACCACGCGGTGACCCGGCCCAACTCCGTCCTGCTCGGCCCGCTGCACCTGCACCACAAGCACGCGGTCACGCTGGCCGAGGCCGCCCGCGAGCTGGCCGACATGGCCCACCTGCTCGGCCCCGAGGACGACCTGCTCCAGCTCCTGGTCCTCGGCCTGGTACGGCGGGGCGTCTCGGTCGGCACCCGGGGCCGCCGCGACCTGTTCTTCCGCCGGCTGAACACCCGGGAGCAGGCCGACGAGGCAGTGGCCGAGATGTCCACGTTCAACGAGGACAAGGCCCGGCTGAACAACGCGGTCAAGGGTGCCGACGGTTTCTTCACCACCTACTTCGTCAGCACCTACTCGCGCTTCATCGCCCGCTGGGCGGCCCGGCGCGGGCTCACGCCCAACCAGGTCACGTTGATCTCCATCGCCCTGGGCGTGGCGGCGGCGGCGTGCTTCGCCACCGGCGCGCGGCCCGGGATGGTCGCCGGCGGCATCCTGATCTACTTCGCCTTCGTCTTCGACTGCGTGGACGGGCAGGTCGCGCGCTACGCCCGCAAGTTCGGCGTGCTCGGCGCGTGGCTGGACGCCACCTTCGACCGGTTCAAGGAATACGTGGTCTTCGCCGGCCTGGCGGTCGGCGCGGCCGTCTCCGGCGTGGGCGACGTGTGGACGCTGGCGCTGGCCGCGCTCGGCATGCAGTCCATCAAGCACCTGCTGGACTTCTCCTTCGGCGCGGCCAACCGGCGCAAGCCCCCGTCGCCGCTGCCCTCGGTGTCGCTGGCGATCAGCGCCGACACCGACCTCCGGGCGGCGCTGGAGCAGCGCAAGGTCGCGCGCAGCGGCGGGATCCGCGGGCTGCTGAAGATGTGGAGCAAGGCAGGCAGGAACCGGGCCGTGCACTGGGCCCGCAAGATGATCGTTTTCCCGATCGGTGAGCGCTTCGCCGCCATCGCCATCGTCAGCGCCTTCTTCGACGCCCGGGTCACCTTCATCACGCTGATCATCTGGGGCGGCATCGCCACCGCCTACTCGCTCACCGGACGTCTGATGAGGTCGCTCGCATGATCACCCAGCCGCAGACCACCCCCGCTCCGGACCCCTACGAGGAACGGCTGCGCGTGCAGACCGCGCGTCTGCTCGCCTACCGCGACGACGGTCCGCTGGTGACGGCGCTACGCGACAAGATGGGACCGGGGCTGCCCCCGGTGCCGGCCACGCTCGTCGCGCTACTCGCGATCATCGCGATGGCGGTGACCGGGATGCTGGACGACGGCCCGGTCCTGCTGGTCCCGGCCGTGGTCATGGTGCTCCTGGTGCTGCCGACCGCGGCCCGCGACCACCTGGGCAAGCTCGACTGGCTGGCCCCGCCGCTGATCCGGGCCGCCGAGTTCCTCACGATCATCCTGGTCGGCCTGGCGGCCGAGGCGCCCAAGTGGCTGCTGTTCGTGCTGCTCTACGTGGTCGGCTACCACACCTACGACACGGTGTACCGGACCCGGCAGAGCATCTGGCCGCCCGACTGGGTGTTCAAGGCGGGGCTGGGCTGGGAGCTCCGGCTCCTGCTGCTCGGCGCCGGCGCCGCGCTCGGCGTGCTGACCTGGGTGCTGGCCGCGCTCACGCTCTACCTGGGCGTGCTGTTCGCCGTCGAGAGCGTGACGAGCTGGGTCCGCCTGGACAAGGAGTCGGCGCTGGCCCAGGCCGGCGACGACCTGGAGGCCTCTCCCGAGGAGGCCATGGAGCAGGCCACGGGCGAGGCCGAGCCCGCCTGAGGGGCCGCCCCCACCCCGGGGCGCCGTACCTGCGCAGACACACGGAGGGCCGCGACAGTCCGTCGCGGCCCTCCGCCGTTCCCGGGGACCCGGCGTGTCCCGTTCCACGGAGCCCCGCACCGCCCCGCCCGTTCCCGGAGGCCCGGCGCGTCCCGTTCCACGGGGCCTGGGCCCACCCGTTCCCGGATTTCCTCACGGGGCCCCGCCCCACCCGTTCCCCGAGCCCCTCACCGCACTCTGACCCGCGCGTTCCCGGGATTGCGGCGCGCCCGCTCCCCTCGATCCCCGGCTCCTCGCACGGCGGCGCGGACCGACGCGTGGCGGAACGGCGCGCGCTGTTGTGTTACAAAACAGCGTGGAACTGGACCGGCTGGATCGTGACATCATCGGGGCGCTCGTCGAGGACGCCCGCAGCACCTACGCGGAGATCGGGCAGAGGGTGGGCCTGTCGGCGTCGGCGGTGAAACGCCGGGTGGACCGCCTGCGCGAGACGGGGGCGATCACCGGGTTCACCGCGCGGGTGGATCCCACGGCGCTCGGCTGGACCACCGAGGCGTATGTGGAGCTGTTCTGCGTCGGCAAGACCTCACCGTCGGCGATCGGGGTGGCCGTCGCCCGGCTTCCCGAGGTGATATCGGCGTGCACCATCACCGGGGAGGCCGACGCGTTGCTGCACATCAGGGCCACCGACGTCCGCCACGTGGAGCAGGTGATCGAGCGCATCGCCGCCGAGCCGTTCGTGGTGCGCACCAAGAGCTCCATCGTGCTCTCCCGGCTGATCGAGACCCCGCTGATCACCTCACGCAACGGATCGACGTTCGTCGCCTGAAGCACGCAAGGGACCTGCGCCAACACGCATGATCGGACTCTTGGCCCGCGCGAACCCCGTTCCTAGGCTGTTGCCGTTCCCACCACAACGTCCTTTACGGGGTTCTCCATGACGAGGCACTACCTCATGTGTCGGCCTGACTATTTCGCGGTCGAGTACGCGATCAACCCGTGGATGGATCCCGAGGCCGGCGCGGACCGCGAGGTGGCGATCCGGCAGTGGGAGGGACTCAAGAGCGCCTACGAGGAGCTCGGTCACCGGGTCAGCCTGATCGACCCGGTGGAGGGCCTGCCGGACATGGTCTTCGCCGCCAACGGCGCGCTGGTGGTCGGCGGCCGGGTGTACGGCGCGCGGTTCACGCACCGGGAGCGGGCCGCCGAGGGGCCCGCCTACCTGAAGTGGTTCACCGACAACGGCTACGACCGGGTGCACGAGGCGGCGTTCACCAACGAGGGCGAGGGTGACTTCCTGACGCTCGACCACGTGGTGCTGGCCGGGACGGGGTTCCGCACCGACATCACCGCGCACAAGGAGGCCCAGGAGTTCCTCGGCCGCCCGGTGGTGACGCTGCAGCTGGTGGACCCGCGCTTCTACCACCTGGACACCGCACTGTTCCCACTAAACGGACATAACGTGGCATACTTCCCAGGGGCCTTCTCGGCGGGGAGCCAGGAAGTGCTGGAGAGCCTGTTCCCCGACGCCGTCATCGCGGACGAGGACGATGCGACCGTACTGGGCCTCAACGCGGTCAGCGACGGCACCCGTGTGGTGATCAACGCCGAGGCGGCCAACCTTCAGCTGGAGCTCAAGCGCCACGGCTTCGAGGTCATCCCGGTCGAACTGTCGGAGCTGCGCAAAGCGGGCGGCGGTCCCAAGTGCTGCACGCTCGAAATCCGGGGATAAACACAGGTAGAACGGCCAAGAACAGGGAACGGCGAATATCGGATGACCAGCACAGAGACGTTCATCGAGCTCAGCGAGCGCCGGAGCGCGCACAACTACCACCCGCTCCCCATCGTGATCCACGAGGCGCAGGGCGCCTGGGTCACCGACGTGGAGGGCAAGCGGTTCCTGGACTGCCTGTCCGGATACTCCTCGCTGAACTTCGGTCACGGTAACCCGAAGATCGTCGGAGCGGCGCAGGAGCAGCTCGCCAAGCTCACTCTGACCAGCCGCGCCTTCTTCCACGACCAGTTCGCCGCCTTCGCCGCCGGGCTGGGCGACCTCACCGGCAAGGACATGGTCCTGCCGATGAACACCGGCGCCGAGGCCGTGGAGACCGCGATCAAGGTGGCCCGCAAGTGGGGCTACGAGGTCAAGGGCGTGGCGCCGGAGCAGGCCAACATCATCGTGATGGAGGACAACTTCCACGGCCGCACCACCACGATCATCAGCTTCTCCACCGACCCGGACGCCCACGACGGCTTCGGCCCCTACACCCCGGGCTTCACAGTCGTGAAGTACGGCTCGGTCGAGGCGATCCGCGAGGCCGTCGACGCCAACACCGTCGCGGTGCTGCTGGAGCCCATCCAGGGCGAGGCCGGCGTGCTGGTCCCGCCGGACGGCTACCTCACGCAGGTCCGCGAGCTCTGCACCGCCGAGAACATCCTGATGATCGCCGACGAGATCCAGTCCGGCCTCGGCCGTACCGGTGACACCTTCGCCTGCGACCACGAGGGGGTCGTCCCCGACATCTACGTGCTGGGCAAGGCCCTGGGCGGCGGCGTCGTACCGGTCTCGGCGATCACCGCCAACGAGGACGTACTCGGCGTGATCAAGCCGGGCCAGCACGGCTCCACCTTCGGCGGCAACCCGCTCGCCTGCGCGGTGGCCAACGCGGTCATCGAGATCCTCAACACCGGCGAGTACCAGGCGCGGGCCAAGGAGCTCGGGGCGGTGCTGCACGAGCGGCTGCGCGGCCTGATCGGCCGGGGTGTGGTGACCGTGCGCGGCCGCGGCCTGTGGGCGGGCGTCGACATCGACCCCTCCCTTGCCACCGGACGCGAGATCTCCAAGGCACTGATGCGCCGCGGTGTCCTGGCCAAGGACACCCACGGCTCGACCATCCGGCTCGCCCCGCCGATCGTGGTCTCCGAGGAAGACCTCCTGTGGGCCGTCGACCAGCTCGCCGACACCCTCGCGGAGTTCGCGAAGTGACCCCTCCCGTACGGCTCGCGCCCTCCGGCGCGGGCCGTACCGGACCGGTCCGCCCCGGTCATCCGTGACCGGCCAGCTCCACCGTGGTGACCTCCGACAGCTCGGTGCCGGTGGCGGTGTCCCAGCGGACGGACAGGGGGTCGGCGCCCAGGGAGAGCGTGGCCACCGCATTGGAGAACCAGGGGCCGTGGACGATCCGCCACGTGAACGGGGGCTTGGGGATCCTGGCCAGACGGGACAGCCACCCGCCGATCAGGGTGGCGAGACCGAACTGGGCGACGATGTTGGCCAGGCGGAGCGTACGGCTCAGCGGGTTGCGGATCGGGGAGCAGACGAGCTGGTAGATGGGCAGCCCCTCGGCCTTGGCCACGTAGGAGTAGTGCACGTCGCCGGAGAGCACGACCACGGGCTTGCCGGTCTCGGCCAGCAGCGTGGACAGGTCCTCGAAGGAGCGGCGGAAGGCCGCCCAGTGCTCCAGGTCGACGGCCTGGCGGAGGGCCTCCGACCAGCGGGCCACCCTCTTGCCCCAGGCCCCCTGGGCCAGGGCCTCGTTCCAGTTCTGGATGTGGTGGATGCCGGCCGGGAGCAGGAACGGCACCGACGTGCCGATGACGAAGCGCTCGACGCCGCCCCTGCGGAGCTCCTCGGTGAGCCACTCCCACTCCACCGGGTCGATCATGCGCCGGTCCCCCGGGGTGAGCTGCCGGGCGCAGCGGGAGTCGAGCATGATCAGGCGGGTGCCGCCGAGGTCGCGGGAGTAGCTCCACCGGTTGTCGGCGGGGACGTCGTAGGCGTGCTCGGCGAACGCGTCGAGCAGTTCGGCCCCGTCGCCCTCCGCCGCGCACAGCTTGCTGAGCAGCTCGTCCGACTCGCGCTCCCGCGG
This sequence comes from Streptosporangium canum, assembly GCF_900113865.1. Classification (GTDB taxonomy): domain Bacteria; phylum Actinomycetota; class Actinomycetes; order Streptosporangiales; family Streptosporangiaceae; genus Streptosporangium; species Streptosporangium canum. The sequence goes on from NZ_FOQY01000010.1 coordinate 142,391, forward strand.
CGACATGTTGCCCAGGTGCTGGTAGATCCAGTAGGCCCCGAGACCGGAGACCACCCGGCGCGGCCACCACGAGACCTTGGCCATCTGCTCGCGCCATGAGGCGGAGGTGTTGAAGTCGTCGCGCAGGTCGTGGTCGTCGAAGATCATCGCACTGGGCACCGTCGAGAGGACCCAGCGGATCTCCGGGTCGGTCCAGGCCTGCCGGTACAGCTCGGCGTACTCCTCGAAGTCGGCGATCTCACCCACCGGCTCGCCGTCCCTGCGGTTCTTGATGAACTCCAGCATCTCGACGGACGGCTCGTCGGCGTAGACCTGGTCGCCGAGCAGGAGCAGCAGGTCGGGCCACTCCTCCTCGGGGGTCTCCATCAGGCTGCAGCCGTAGGCGCGCAGGACGTCCACCCCGTGCGAGATGACGTGCATCGTGTCGTGCGGCACGCTGGTCCGGCAGGAGCCGAACATCACCCGCCTGGGCCCGTCGGGGCCGAGGAAGCGGATGCGGCTGGGCGGCTGGTCCGGCAGCGGCCACACGGTCTCCCCCGAGAGCCGGACCTCGTAGGCTCCCTCGGCGCCGACGTCCACGATCGCGTAGTGGTGGCCGTGCACGGTGAACGTCAGCGCCCGCGAACGCGCCTGCCCGACCTCCACCGTCACCTCGCACGGCTCGCTGGTCTCCACCCACACCGACGCGCCGGTCTCATTCACATAACGCAGCAGCGGCCCGACCACAAGTTCCGGCACGTTCATCCCCTCAGCACTACAGAACGGCAGGCGTCCAGGCAGGAGCCTGCCATATTGGCGCGTTGCCCTCACCGTGCCCAACCGGTCTGATCAATAACAACAGTTCAGCCGCAAGTGAGGAAACGCACAAAATTCGGTCATAAGAACACAATATGCCTAGGTTGGCAGGTAAAAACCGCACAACTAGTGTGATCATCACAAACAGCCCTGAGCAGAGCAACGGCGCTCCGCTCACCGTATGGAGGCTCTCCTTCATGACCGTTATGGTGCCGTCAATGACGCCGGCAACCGCCACCCTCGTCAGCCCCGGCCGTCAGGCCCTCGACTCCGCGCTGCTCCAGCTCGACCAGGCAGCCGACCGGCTCCATCTGGACGACGGCCTGCGCACGATGCTGGCCACCCCCCGCCGCTCGCTCACCGTCTCGGTGCCCGTCCGCCGCGAGGACGGCCGGATGGACGTCGTGCAGGGCTTCCGGGTCCAGCACAACACCACCCGCGGCCCCGCCAAGGGCGGCATCCGCTTCCATCCCTCCACCGACATCCACGAGGTCACCGCGCTGGCCATGTGGATGACCTGGAAGTGCGCGCTGGTCGGCATCCCGTACGGCGGCGCCAAGGGCGGCGTGTCGGTGGATCCGGCCACGCTGACCACGCGGGAGCTCGAACGGGTCACCCGCCGCTACGTCAACGAGATCCTGCCGATCATCGGCCCGGACAAGGACATCCCCGCCCCGGACGTCGGCACCGACGAGCAGACCATGGCCTGGATCATGGACACCTACTCGGTGAACGCGGGCTACCCCGTGCCCGGCGTGGTGACCGGCAAGCCGATGACCCTCGGCGGCTCCCTGGGCCGGGCCGGAGCCACCTCCCGCGGCGTGCAGATCGCCACGCTCAAGGCCATGTCCGGCTCTCCCGAGGGCCGCACCGTCGCGGTCCAGGGCTTCGGCAAGGTCGGCGCGCCGGCCGCGCGCTACCTCGCCGACGCCGGCTGCCGCGTGGTCGGGGTCTCCGACGCCACCGGGGCGGTGGTCAACCACTCCGGCCTGGACGTGGAGGACCTGCGGGCGTGGGTGGAGGAGACGGGCGGCGTGTACGGCTACCGCCACGCCGACGCCCTGTCCCACGAGGACCTGCTGGAACTCGACGTGGACGTGCTCGTCCCCGCCGCGCTGGAGGGCGCGATCACCGCGGAGAACGCGTCCAGGATCAAGGCCCGCCTGATCGTGGAGGGCGCCAACGGCCCCACCACCCCGGAGGCGGACCGGATCCTGGCCGACGCCGGGATCACCGTGGTGCCGGACATCCTGGCCAACGCGGGCGGCGTGATCGTCTCCTACCTCGAATGGGTGCAGAACCTGCAGGCCTGCTCCTGGAGCGCGCAGGAGGTCGACACCAGGCTCCGCGACCTCATGGAGGAGTCCTTCGACGCGGTCGCGGCGATGTCCGCCGAACGCGGGCTCAGCCTGCGCCAGGCCGCCCACGTCATCGGCGTGGGCAGGGTCGCCGAGGCCCACCGGATGCGGGGCCTCTACCCCTGACGGAGAAGGCCCGGCCTCCGTCCGGAGACCGGGCCGCCATCGTATGTCCCGCTCGACTGAGCGGGACAGTTACGAACGGACGGGGCCGTTCAGGTTCCGCTCAAGGGGCCGGGAGGGCTCGTCCAGGGCTCTGACCAGCCCTTCCAGGTCGCGCATGAGCTGCTCGGTGCGCTCGGTGCCGTAGGCGGCCTCGATCACCCGGTGGTGACCGGCCACCCCGCCCTCCACCCGGGCGAGCAGTTCGGCGCCACGGTCGGCGAGGAAGACGGCGACCTTGCGGCGGTCGGCCGGATCGTGTCCCCGGTAGACGAGCGAGCGGTCGATGAGCCGGTCGATCGCCTTGGTCAGCGTCGGGTGCGGCATCAGCACGGCCTCGGCCAGGTCACCCATCGAGTGGCCCCGGCCGTCGGCCAGGGCGCGCAGGATACGCCACTGCTCGACCGTGACGTCCTCGGCGGTCACCGCCGCGGCGAGGCCGCGGTTGACACTGCGCTCGGCTCGGCTGAGCAGGTAGGCGAGCGAGGATCCCAGTCCGGTCGTCACCATGTGAAGCTCCCGTCTGTATCCCGGCTAAGTAACGGGCCTGCCAAGACCCTCCTTTTAGGAGGATACTCGTCAACGTGGCAGAAGCCATCACACCGGTTATAGAACCTCTGGAAGCCGAGCTCATCCGGAGCGGCGCCCTGCGCGTCGGGCTTGTGGTGCCGGTTTCCGGAGTCCTCGGCCTGGTGGGGCCGTGCGCGATCAACTGTGCCATTCTCGCGGCCGACGAGGTCAACCTCGCGGGCGGGGTGCTCGGCAGGCCGGTCGAACTGGTTCTGATCGACGGCGGGAGACCCGCGGCGCAGGTGGCCGCCGAGGTCGGCGACCTGGCGGGCAGCGGTGCGATCGACGCGGTGGTCGGCACCCACGGCAGCGACGTGCGGATCGCGGTGGTCCGCGCCCTGGCCGGGCGGGTGCCGTTCGTCTACGCCCCGCCGTACGAGGGGGGCGGCCACTCGCCCGGGGTCTACTTCCTGGGTGAGACCCCCGGCCGCCAGCTCAGGCCCGGACTCGACTGGCTGATCGACCGGCGCCGTGCCCGCAGGTGGTTTCTGCTCGGCAACGACTACGTCTGGCCGCACCTGGTCCACGACGCGGCCCGCCGCCACCTCACCGCCCGCAACGTCACGATCGTCGGCGAGCGGTTCGTGCCGTACGGCGTGCGCGACTTCGCCCCGCTCCTGGAGCGGCTGGCCGCCAGCCGGCCCGACGCCGTGCTGCTCAGCCTGATCGGCAGCGACCTGGTCACCTTCAACCGGGCCTTCACCGCTGCGGGACTGTCGTGGGCGCGCCTGTGCGGGGCACTGGAGGAGCACGGCCTGCTCGGCATCGGCGGCGACGCGACCGGTGAGCTCTACGGGGCGATGGGCTATTTCGCGAGCCTGGTCACCGACGACAGCCTGAGCCTCGGCGAGCGCTACATCCGCCGGTTCGGCGCCGGTGCGCCGCTGCTCAACGGGCACGGGCAGGGGTGCTACGAGGCGGTGCTGATGCTCGCCGCGCTCGGCTCGCGCGCCGGGACGCTCGCCGTGCCCGCGGTGGACGCGATCGCCGACGGCACCTCCATCGTCACCGCGCGGGGACGGCTGACGCTTCAGGACCGGGGAGTACGGAGGCGCGCGCACATCGGCCGGGCAGACGGCCTCGACTTCGACATCGTCCACTAGAAGCTTCCGTCTGAAATCTTTTCATTTTCAAGGAAAAGTCCTATCGTTGCGACTGCCCCCATCTTCTAGGAGCCGTCCATGACCACTGAGCCCTCCCTGGAGCAATTCGGCTACCAGCAGGAACTCCGAAGGTCCCTGAGCTTCACCGACCTGCTCGTCTACGGTCTGATCTTCATGGTCCCGATCGCGCCGTTCGGCATCTTCGGCGGGGTCTTCCAGGCCTCCGGCGGCATGGTCGCGCTCGCCTACGTCATCGGCATGGTCGCCATGGCCTTCACCGCGCTGTCCTACGCGCAGATGGCCAAGGCCTTCCCGATGGCCGGCTCGGTCTACACCTACGCGGGCCGGGGCATCACCGGCACCGTCGGCTTCCTGGCCGGATGGGTGATCCTGCTCGACTACGTGCTGGTGCCGGCGCTGCTCTACCTCATCGCGAGCGCGGCGATGGCCTCGTTCCTGCCCGTCATCCCGATCTGGGGATGGCTGATCGTGTTCGTGATCCTCAACACGGTCGTCAACTACGCGGGCATCCAGATGACCGCGCGGATCACCAAGATCATGCTGATCGGCGAGCTCATCGTGCTGGCGATCTTCCTCGTCATCGGCCTGGGCGCGCTGGCCATGGGCAAGGCGCAGGCCGGCGCGCTGACCCCGCTGTTCGACTCCCAGACGTTCTCCTGGCCGCTGGTCTTCGGCGCGGTCTCCGTGGCGGTGCTGTCCTTCCTCGGCTTCGACGGCATCTCCATGCTGGCCGAGGAGAGCAAGGCCGACAGCCGCAAGATCGGCAAGTCGATGGTCGCGGCGCTGGGCCTGGCGGGCGCGCTGTTCATCGTGCAGACCTGGGTGGGCGCGCTGCTCACCCCCAACCGGGCCGAGCTGCTGACCAAGGGCGACCCCGCGGGCACCGCGTTCTACGACATGGCCGAGTTCGCCGGAGGCCACTGGCTCAGCGTGCTGACCGCCGTCGCCACCGCCATCGCCTGGGGTTTCGCCAACTCCCTGGTCGCCCAGGCCGCCACCTCGCGCCTGCTGTACGCCATGGCCCGCGACCGCCAGCTCCCCTCCTTCCTGGCCAAGGTCCACCCCAGGCACAAGGTGCCGGTCAACGCCACCCTGCTGGTGGCCGCCGTCTCCCTGGCCGTCGGGCTCTACCTGACCACCCGCGAGGACGGCATCCCGCTGATCAGCAGCCTGGTCAACTTCGGTGCGATGAGCGCCTTCCTCGCGCTGCACATCTCGGTGGTCGTCCACTACGTCATACGGAACGGCAGCCGCGACTGGTGGCGGCACCTGATCGCCCCCGTGATCGGCTTCGCGATCCTGATCTACGTGGTGATCAACGCCAACATCGCGGCCCAGGTCCTGGGGCTCATCTGGCTCGGCATCGGCGTGCTCGTGCTCGCCACCTTCTACGCCTACGGCCGCCGCCCCCTGCTGGCCGCCCTGGGCGGCGAGACCTCGGAGAAGTCCCCCCGTTCCCGGTAGCGACCGCGTCCCGGCGACGCCGGGGACATGCCGCACACCCCCGCCCCATCCATTCGATCACGCGAGGACAGAGCACATGTTCGAAATCTTCCTTGAGGTGGAGGAGGGCTTCACCTCGGCCCTCCTCAACTCGGTGACGGGCCTCAGCCGGGCGGGTGTGCGGTGAACGTCGTCTCCTACAGGCCGGCTCCCGAGGAGCTGAGCTACACCTTCGGCGGGCGCCCCGCCATCGGCAGGATCAGGCCCGGCACGATCGTCGAGATGTACACCGAGGACTGCTTCGGCGGCCGGGTGCGCTCGGTCGAGGACCTGCCGTCGAGCGTCTGCGACTTCCCCTACCTGAACCCGGTCACCGGTCCCTTCCACGTCGAGGGGGCCGAGCCCGGCGACACGCTCGCGCTGCACTTCGTCTCCATCGAGCCCGCCAGGGACTGGGCGGTGTCCGCCACGTTCCCGCACTTCGGCGCGTTGACCGGCACGCACGCCACCGCCATGCTCACCCCTCCGCTGGAGGAGGTCGTGTGGCGCTACGACATCGACGTGGAGAAAGGCGTGGCCCGCTACCACGCCCGCAAGGGCGACTTCACGGTGGAGCTCCCGCTGGACCCGATGCACGGCACGGTCGGCGTCGCGCCGGGCGCCTCCGAGGCCCGGATGACCATCACCCCGGACGCCCACGGCGGCAACATGGACACCCCCGAGCTGCGCGCCGGGGTGACCGTCTACCTCGGGGTCAACGTCGAGGGCGGGCTGTTCGCGGTGGGGGACGGGCACGCCCGCCAGGGACACGGCGAGGTGTGCGGCACGGCCGTCGAGGCGGCGATGAACACCGTGGTCGCGGTGGAGCTGATCAAGGGGGTGAGCACCCCGTGGCCGCGCCTGGAGGACGACGGCCATCTGATGTCGACCGGCTCGGCCCGCCCGCTGGAGGACGCCTTCCGGATCAGCCAGCACGACCTGGTCACCTGGGCCGCCGACCTCACCGGCCTGGACGTCCTGGACGCCTACCAGCTGGTCAGCCAGATCGGCGAGGCGCCGGTCGGCAACGTCTGCGACACCAACTACACGATGCTCGCCAAGGTTCCCAAGTCCTACCTGGGCGTGTCCGGCGTCTACGAGTCGGCCCACGAGCGGCTGCGCGCCCTGGGCCGGCGGTATCTGGACCAGCGCTGACGCCGGCGCTCCCACGGCGGAGAACCGTCCCGCGTCGCCGTACCGCCGGGGTGCGACGGCGCGGGACTCCCCTGTCCGGCGGCGGTGAGGGCACCGCTCCGGCGGAGAGACCTCCGCCCGGACGGGAAGGCCGCCCTCGGGCGGCGACCGCGCCGTCCGGGCGGGCGCCCCCGCCCGGACGGCGCGGTCGCCTCTCAGGCGGAGGTCACCTCAGACGGGGAGGTCGCCGTCGGCATGCCGGGGATCAGGGGCCGGCGTGGCGGCGGCGACGATGTCCTCGCAGATCGCGTGGGTGGCCAGGGCGTCCTCCGCGCCGACCGGGACGCCGGAGCGGACCGCGTCCAGGAACTCCAGGCAGACCTGCTCGATGCCGCGCTGGCGGGAGACCGGCGTCCAGTCGCCGCGCCGGGTCAGCGTCTCCGCCCCGGCGTAGTCGATCACCTCGGCGAGGTTGACCACCCGGCGCTTGACGTCCTCCCCCATGACCTCCACGGTCTCCTCGGCCGCCCCGCCCACCCGGTTCATGATCCCGAATGCGGTGAAGCCGTCGCCGGACAGCTCCAGCGTCACGTGCTCCAGCAGGCCGTCCCTGACCCTGGTCCGGATCCCGGTGTGCTCGACCTCCCCGGGCACCAGGAACCTGAGCGTGTCGACGACGTGGACGAAGTCGTCGAAGACCGCGGTCCGCGGATCCTCCGGCAGCCCCCTGCGGTTCTTCTGCATCACCACCAGGTGGCGCGGCAGATCCAGCAGGGCCGCGTAGGAGGGCGCCCGGCGGCGGTTGAAGCCGACGAGCAGCGACCGCTCCATCTCGCGTGCCAGCCGTACCAGACGCTCGGATTCGGCCAGGGTGTAGGCGATCGGCTTGTCCAGGTAGACGTGGACGCCCGCCCGGAGCAGCGGCTCGACGATCTTCACGTGGGCGCTCGTCGCGGCGTGCACGAAGGCCGCCTCGATCCCGGCGTCGAGCACCTCGTCCACCGAGGTGAAGCGGCGCTCGATCCGGTGGGCGTCGCCCAGGCGGTCGAGCGTGGCGCGGTCGCGGGTGCACAGGTGGAGGTCGAGGCCGGGCAGCGCGGAGAGGACGGGCAGGTATGCCTTCTCCGCGATGTCCCCGAGGCCGATCATGGCGGTCTTCATGTTCAGAGCGTACGGCTTACGCGGCCGCGGCCAGGCGGACACGCCACCACGCGAGCGTCGCGGCCAGCGCCTCGTCCATCGAGGTCGGGGCCATGCCGAAGGTGGACCGGAAGTCGGTGGAGTCGATGACGAAGGGGCTGACGAACTGGTAGCGGACGTGCTCCAGCTCGCCGAGCATGGGCGAGACGGTGCCCGCCGCGCGGATGAGCCAGTGCGGCATGACCTTGACCCCGGGGTCGGGGACGCCGGCGAGCGCGCACAGCCGCTCGGCGACCTCGCGGGCCGACATGGCGGGGGCGGTCGGGACGTGCCAGGCCCGGCCCCAGGACCGGTCGTCGGTGGCGGCCGTCACCAGGGCGCGGGCCACGTCGGGCACGTAGGTCCAGCTGTGCGGCTGGGCCGGGTCTCCGGCGAAACGGACGGGCTTGCCCGCCAGGAGGCGGGGGACGAACCGCTCCCCCAGATGTGACTGGTCGAGGCAGCCGGGGCCGAAGTAGTCCGACCCCCGCACCTCGGTCACCCGGATCCGCCCGGCCTCGTGCGCGGCCAGCGCGTCCTGCCACATCCGGACCCGCACCCCCGCCTTCTCGCTGGTCGGCCGGAGCGGGTCGCTCTCCCGCATCGGCCCGCCGGGGGGACCGTAGACGTAGAGGTTGCCGAGGATGACGTATCCGGCGCCGGTGGCTTCGGCGGACGCCAGCAGCGAGTCCGCGATCGGCGGCCAGTCCCGCATCCAACGGTGGTAGAGCGGGTTGACGCAGTTGTAGAGCGCGTCGGCGCCCCTGGCGAGGCGGATCAGCGCCGCGCTGTCGGAGGCGTCCGCCGCCGCCTTCTCGACGCCGCCGGGGCCGGAGCCGGACCGGCTGACGAGGACGACCTCGTGGCCCTGCCCGGCGAGGAGCGTGGCGACCTGCGAGCCGACCTGACCGGCTCCGACGATGACGTGCTTGCCCATGGCCGTTCTCCTTCTCTCGTGGTTTCTCTCACTGGCCCCGGAACCGCGCTCTCACTGGTTCCAGAACAGCCGCAGCGCGGCGTTGACGACGTAGACGGCGGCGAAGACGAGACCCGGGGCGAGCCGGCCGGCCATGACCAGCGCCATGGCGCCGCCACCGAACCAGAGGACCTCCAGCAGGACCCGTGCTGCCCCGGTGAGCGGGATCGTGGCGTCGTTGGCCGCGCCGAAGACCGCCCACACGGCGATGAACAGGGCGGGTCCGCCGAGCCCGAGGAGCAGCTTCACCGGCAGGTTCTGGCCGACGACGAAACCCCAGTAGCCGACCGAGGCAAGAACGCCCAGCTCCAGCAGGAACATGACGAGGAGGTTGGTGTTCTTGGCGAGGGACAGCATCGAGGGCTCCTTGCAGAGTGGCGTTCCGTTCTGAGAGCAATGCTCTCTTGAAAGAGCGCAGCTCGTCAAGAGCAGTGCTCTTTTTTATTTTCAGTGCTCTGATATGGTTCCGGGCATGAGTTCAAGCCGCACAGCACGGGAACGGGTCCGAGCCGAGCTGACCCGTGAGATCACCGACATCGCCCGCAGGCACCTGGCCACCGAGGGGGCGGGCGGCCTCTCCCTGCGCGCGGTCGCCCGCGAGATGGGAATGGTCTCCTCGGCGATCTACCGCTACTTCCCCTCCCGGGACGACCTGCTCACCGCTCTGATCATCGACGGCTACAACGCCGTCGGCGAGGCCGTGGAGCACGCCGACGCCGCCTGCCCGCCCGAGGACCACACCGGCCGGTGGCTGGCCGTCTGCCACGCCGTACGGGACTGGGCGCTGGCCCATCCGCATGAGTACGCCCTGCTGTACGGCTCGCCCGTGCCCGGTTACCAGGCGCCGCAGGACACCGTCGCCGCGGCGGTCCGCGACACCATCGTCTACGGCCGGATCATCTCCGACGCCTACCGGGCCGGAGCCCTGAACCCCCCGGACGTCTGCCCGCCCGTGCCGGCCCCGTTCAGCGAGGACGCCGCACGCGTGCGCGCGATCATCCCCGATGTGCCCGACGACGTGATCGTCCGCAGCCTGATCGCCTGGACGGGCCTGTTCGGCTGGCTCAGCTTCGAGCTGTTCGGCCAGTTCAACAACACGGTCCTCGACACCGGCACGGCCTTCGACCACTCCATGCGCTGCCAGGCCGCCTTCCTCGGCCTGCCGGCCTGACCTTCCGGGAGCGATCTCCAGCGCGAAGGGCGACATATGCCACAATCGCCCCATGCTGAACATCGGGACGGTCGTGCTGGGTGCCGCCGACGTACGGCGGGCGGCCGACTTCTGGAGTCAGGCACTGCGCTACGTCCCCCGCGAGAGCGAGACGAAGGACGGCTGGATCGTGCTGGAGCCGGCCGGCGGCCCAGGCCTCGCGCTGGCGCTGGCGCTGGGCCTCAGCCAGACGCCCGTGCAGGAGCATCCGCGCGTCCACCTCGACCTCTACGCCGAAGACCAGGCCGGTGAGGTCGAGCGGCTGGTGTCCCTCGGCGCCGAACGGGTCGACTGGAACCTCTATCCGGACGACCCGGACTTCGTCGTCCTCGCCGACACCGAGGGCAACCGCTTCTGCGTCATCGACCTCAACCACGGCTGAGCCCCGCACCCCGGGTCCGCCGGAGACGGGAAGGTCGCCTCAAGATCAGGTAGGGCCGGAGTCAGGGTCACGACTTCGACAGGATCGGTAACGATGCCGCTTTCGGCGTGATAAATGAGAGTTAGCGGGCTCTCGACGAGCCACACCCCCGCAGGCGAGAGGCGCTCCCGAGTTCATGGCGGACAGTCCCATTCACGGCGAAGGTGTAACGGTCCACAACCTCTTCAAGAAGAACTCCTTCGCACTGGACTACTACCAGCGGGAGTACACCTGGACCCGTGACGAGGTCCGCACGCTGATCGACGATCTGAGCAACCGGTTCCTGAGCCAGTGGAACCCCCTGCACGAACGCGACGAGGTCAACGGCTATGCCCCCTACTTCCTCGGCCCCTACGTCTACCACGAGAGCGACGGCCGCACCTTCCTCGTCGACGGCCAGCAGCGCGTCACCACGCTCCACCTCCTGCTGATCTACCTCCGGCAGCTGCTGATCGATCAGGAGAAGTGGATCTACGCCGATGAGCTGGAGGGGCTCACCTACACAGCCCGGCACGGCAGGCGGAGCTTCAAGGTCGGCAGCTCCGAGGAACTGGCCCGCGCCCAGCTTCTCAACTCCCTGGTCACCGACTGGAACGATCTCAAGGATTTCACGCTGCTCGACGACGCCCATGTCTCGGTGCGAAATCTCCACGATCGGAGCAGGGAGATCGACGGCGACTTCCCCGATGTGTTGCGCGGCGAGGCCCTGGTGCCCTTCGTCCGGTGGCTGCTCGACCGCGTGTGCCTGGTCGGCATCCAGGCCCTCGACCAGGAGAACGGACGCGAGATCTTCGTGTCCATGAACGACCGGGGACTCCGGCTGAGCCACGTCGACCTGCTGAAAGGCCACCTGTTCCGGCGGGTCAACCCGCAGACACGAGAGGAACTGAGCAGGTCGTGGGCCGACATGCTGGCCCGTCTCACCTCCGCGGAGACGGACTCTCCCGAGGCCGGCACGCCCAGTGCCTACGTCCGCTCCTTCCTCCTGGCGCAATACGCGCACTTCGACGAGACGTCAACCGACGCCGCCGAGATCGGGCGGGCCGTTCACGAGTGGATCCTGCGCAACGAGATCCAGCTGGGGATCGACCGGCCGGCCGGCGCGTGGGAATTCATCAGGAAGCTCACGGACGTGTCCGAGCGCTACCGCGTCCTACTCCGGGCCTGCGGGGAGTTCAGGCCCGAGCTCGCTGCCGTCTTCTTCAACGGCTACAACGGCCTCGACAACCAGTTCACTCTTCTGCTCTCCGTCGTCTCCCCCGAGGACACCGACCAGACCTTCGCCGAGAAGTGCTCGATGGCCGCGGCGTTCCTCGACCTCGTCTACGTACGGCGGTGCGTCAACAACCTGCCCGTGCAGCGCCGCGACCTTGACGAGATCATCCACCGGCTGATCCCGGTCCTGCGGATCTGCCGGACGGCCGAGGAGGTCGCCACCGTCCTCGGCCGGGAGGCCTCCCTACTGGAGCACGACTTCCGCGAGATCGCCTCCTTCGGCCTCCGGGCGAACAACCGCCGCCTGGTCCGCTACCTACTCTCGCGCATGACCGCTCACGTCCAGCGCGCGTGCGAGGGGGGAGAGCATGAGTACGAGTTTCTCCGGGGCTCCCGCGACTACGAGATCGAGCACATCTGGGCCAACCGTTTCGAGCGGCACACCGATGCCGTCAGAACCCCTGCGGAGTTCGACCTCTGGCGCAACCGCCTCGGTGCCCTGCTGCTCCTGCCCAAGTCCGTCAACGCGAGCTTCCGGGACGACCCCTACGGGCAGAAGCTTGAGCACTACTACGCCGAGAACCGGCTCGCGGCCTCCCTGCACCCCAAGAGCCGCCTGCGCAACACCCCGTTCACCCACTACCTCAGAGCCGCCGGCCTCGACCTGGCGTTCCGGCCCTGCCCGGAGTTCGGCGTCCAGGAGATCGAGCAGCGGCAGGGCCTCTACCGCCTCCTCTGCGAGGAGGTCTGGAGCCCGGCCAGGCTCGGCTTCCGGCTGCCGCAGATCACTGTCGTCGTCCCCGAGCCGGCCGCACCCCGGCGCCGTTCGCACTACGGCGTCGAGCTTCTCGACCTGATCAAGAACGGCCTGATGAAACCGGATACCAAGATCTTCCGGACGGTCAGAGGCGTGGTCCACTTCGCCACCGTCGAGGCGGACGGAGCGATCAGGCTGGAGACGGGCCAGGCCTTCCACTCCCTGTCCGCCGCCGGAGCCGCAGTCGCCGGGACGAAGGCATGTGCGGGCTGGGACGTCTGGCGGATCGAACGCGACGGTGTCGCGGTCGCGCTGAAGCGGCTCCGCGACGAGGTCATCAACCGCGGCCTGTCGAACGCCGGATCGTGATGTTCAAATGACCGACGAGGGAAGCGTAATCCTGGCAGCGCGATCACCAACGCCTGGACACGTCACTCTCTTTTTGGCACAGTCTCGTCTCCCTGACATCGGCTTCCCGGACCCTTCACATCGGCTTCCCGGAGAATCAGTGCAGCGTTTACGGGGAGTTTCTACGGATCCGCTCGGAGACTCTGCACCGTCGTGCCCTGGAACTCGCCGAGCTGAACTCCGCACCCTGACCTGCCGGACCGCATGGCCTCGATGGAGAGCGACCCGGCGGCCGTACGGCGCAACCAGAACGTTCGGACAGAGGTGATCCCCCGATGGGGGTGGGATGGTTCTCCATCGGGGGATCGATCCGGCCGGGCTACGGGGGAAGGCTCCGGCCGGACATTGGTGGTGGGTGACCCTGCCTCTCACCCCTCCAAGGAGAAGGCAGGGCCACCCGGCTCCCTGGTCGTCGGCGCGCGATCGGCCAGGGAGCCGCGTCCGTCTCCCTGACCGGATTACCCGGACACCGGTTCGGGAGCGGACGGGTCATCGGGGAGCGGGGCGGCTCGGATGGCACACCAGACCGTACGGCCCAGGCCACAGCCGTGTTCGCGGACCCCCCATGCCAGCGAGATCTCGCGAACGATCAACAGGCCCCGGCCGTCCTCCGCGTTTGCTTCCTTCCGGACATGAGGTCCCGAAAACGTTGAGCCCGGATCGTTGACTTCTATACCGATGAAACCCTCCGCCTCGGTGACGGTGAGGCGGATGAGATCACCCGCATCCGCGTTGGAGTGCACGATCGCGTTCGTCACCAGTTCCGACGTGGCCAGCACGACGTCGTCGATCGCAGGATGCGCCTCCCCGAACCATTCACGCACTTCGGAGCGCGCTCGCGAAACGGACTCACGGACACCGGGAAGACTGACCTCGCCGTGGAGCTTCGGCTCCGCGCTCACCGCTTTCATGAACTCACCCATCCGAAGAAGTCGATCCCGATCGCCCTTCCCACCGTCCCAAACCTCGGATACATTCGGTAGTCAATCGACTTCAAACGGTTATCAACAGCTTCGACGACATGATCATTGAAATGTTGATGAAAGCCCCCGGGAGATCGGATGCCGAAAGAAAGTGATCTCTATCCCTCGGAGTCGCCGACCGCGCTCTTCGGCTTCGAGCTGCGGCGACACCGCAAGGTCAAAGGCTGGTCCCAGATCCAGTTGTCGAAGAAAATCCCATACTCGGTCGGAACGATCAGCATGATCGAGACCGCGAGCCGGCCACCGTCGGAGGAGTTCGCCCGATACTGCGACGAGGCCTTGGAGGCGGACGGGGCGTTGATACGACTGTGGCCGATGGTCAGCCACACGGCGGCCCCCGCATGGTTCCGGCCATGGCTCGACGTGGAGGCCACGGCGGAGGCTCTCCGCTCCTGGGAACCGCTGGTGGTACCTGGCCTCCTCCAGACAGAGGACTATGCCAGGGCCGTCCTGAGCGGCGATATCGGCGTTACGCCTGAGCAGGTCGAGGAACAGGTGACCGCTCGTATGGAGCGCCAGAACATTCTCAAGCGCCTTCAGCCGCCTCTGCTCTGGGTGGTTATCGATGAGGCGGTTCTCCACCGGCCGATCGGCAGCCCTGCTGTGATGGCGGCGCAGATCGCCCATCTCCTTGAAGCCGGTCAGGCTCCCCGAATCACCATCCAGGTTCTTCCTCTCAAGGCGTACTCCACGACGGGCCTTGCTGGCGGATTCGCCATCGCACAGACGCAGGGAGTCTTTGATACCGCATACGTCGAGTCCGCTGGAGTCATGAGCCGAGTAACGGAGCGACCAGAAGACGTCAGCGTTCTAGCATATAGATATGACGGGATTCGCTCCGAAGCACTGTCCCAGCGCGAATCCCTAGGGCTGATCAAGGAGACGCTACAGCGATGGACGAGCTGACCCAGGAACTCAACACTGTCGCATGGCGCAAGTCCACCCGGTCGGGACCTGACGGCGGCAACTGCGTCGAGGTCGCCGAACTGTCCGGCGGCCGTAGAGGCGTCCGAGACAGCAAGAATCCGACCGGCCCCGCACTGATCTTCACTCCCGGCGAATGGGACGCATTCATCGGAGGCGTGAAGGACGGAGAGTTCGACTAACCACTACCAACTACAAGTTACTTTTAGTTTCAGGTGTCGATCAGACGCGAAACTAAAAGTGACTTATAGCTACGCGGCGTCGTAGATGTGCTCTCCCAGCCTGTCCAGCTGCGGTCAGGGCTGGCGGACGCCCAGCCGGCCTTCGAGCAGGAGCAGCAGCTCTCCGAGCAGGTCCGCCAGCTCTCCCTGCCGCTCCGGGGCCATGGCCTCCAGCAGCGCCCCCTCGTAGCCGAGCTGTTCCGGGAGCAGCCGGTCGATGAGCAGGCGGCCCTGCTCGGTGAGCGCCAGGTGGGAGACCCGCCGGTCCCGGTCGTCGGGGCGGCGGCTCACCAGCTCGCGCTCCTCCAGGAACCGGACCCGCTTGGTTACGGCGGCCCCGGAGGCGAAGGTCTCCCTCGCGATCTGGCTGGGGGTCAGCTCCCGGTCCAGCCGTCTCAGCGTGCCGAGGATGTCGAACTCGGGCCGGGTCAGGCCATGCTCGCGCAGCGGCGCGTCGGTGGCCTGCTGGAGCAGGAGGACACAGCGGTTGAGGCGGCCGATCACGGCGATCGGCGTGACGTCCAGCTCCGGATGAATTCGCTCCCACTGGCGCATCACCTGCGCGACGATGTCCTCCACGCCCCCGCTTCCCCTAACTGATCATGATCCCGGAGCCGACTCTATCCCGGCCGGATCCCGGACGGGCCCGGCCAGCCGGGCGAGCGTCCGGTGCCCCTGCTGCTCGGCCCGGGCTATCCGCTCCTCCGGCAGCGCGCGCTGCCACCACTCTCCGGCGGCGACCTCGGTGACCTCGCGCAGTTCCACCAGGGCGGTGACGAGCAGGCCGCGGGCCCGGGACCGGTCACCCGCTCCGGGAGAACCGGCCTCCAGCAGGCGTTCCGCGGCGGCCCGCGTGACGGCCACCCGCCGGAGCGCGCCGTCGATCCGGCTCACGGTGCGGCGGTTGGTCACCAGCAGGCAGCCGAGCAGCCCTGCGGCGACGCCCACGCAGGTGTCCAGCCAGCGGTCGGCGATCAGCGACCCGGCGGGCTGGTAGCCGGGGAACTCGGTCAGCAGCAGCGCCATCGGGGTCACACAGACAGTGCCGAGCCAGTAGTTGCGGGTGATCAGCGCCTCGGTGACGAACTGCAGGAGCAGCACGAGCAGCACCAGCGCGAGCTGCCCGGTCCGGCTGACCGGCAGCAGCGCCGTGAACAGCAGGAGGCCGGCGAAGCTGCCGAGCGCGCGTTGCAGCCCCCGGTGCCAGGACAGTACGGCGTTGGCCTGGAAGACGGAGGCGGCTGTCACGATCGCCCAGTAGGGGTGACCGACCCCGGTCGCCATCGATATCACGCCGGCGAGAGCGGACCCGACGGCGACACGGATCCCGATCGGGAACAGCGGGGAGGCCGGGTGAAACGCCCGCAGCACGCGCGGTCGGCCGCGGCGCGCGGCCCGTTCCACCGCTATGCCCGTCAGCTCGGCGGCTTCGGCCTCGGTGAGACCCGTCTGGGGCAGCGGCCGGTTCCGGCGCAGGTCCCCGGCCCAGGCGGCGAGACGGTCGGCGTCGGCGGCCCAGGCGGCGGGCCGATCGCCGGCGGCGGATCCCGTGGCGAGGGACTCCTCGGCGTGCGCCAGGAGGCGCTCCAGCGCGCCGCGACCCGGCCCCGCGGGGGCGAGAAGGAGGGTGTGCCAGGCGGCGTTCACCGCGGCGGCGGCGTCGTGGCGTGCCCGCGACACGGCGGCGTCCGCCGCCGGGCTTCCTGCGGCCGGGCCCCCCGCCGTCGCCGGAACCCCCGCGATCGCCGCCGAGCTCCCCACGGCCTCCACCAGGCTCTCCCCCGCCGCCGGAACCCCCGCAACAGCCGCCGGGCTCCCCGCGGTCGCCGCCGGGACCCTCGCGGCTGTCTCCAGGGCACGGGCGGCCGCCTCCAGGGCGCGGGCGACGGCGATGCGCTGGGGGCCGTCGGGGCGGACGATCCCGGGGGCCATGCAGACCAGCCAGGCCAGGGCCGCGCCCGCCGTCGCGAGCACCAGGTGGAAGGGCACCTCGCTGAGCCGCTGGGGCATGAAGGCGCACGTCGCGGCCATGAAAGTGAAGATCACATTTCCCGGCGGGCCGATCCGGGCGGCGTCGCACGCCACCTTGTGCAGGGCGGCCAGCACCGCGGCCACGATGATCAGGACGACGGTGGATCGGGTGAGGCCGGCCGCGGTCAGCGCCACCCCCACGCTCGCGATCATTCCCAGCGCCACCCGGAGCAGGGTGCGCGCCCGAGCCGCGTACGGCAGGCCGTGCGCGTACAGGGCGCACATCGCCCCGGCGGAGGTGTAGACCGCCAGGTCCAGACGGCCCAGCGCGAGGAGGACCAGATCGGGGATCGCCAGGGCGATGACCGCGCTGAGCGCGTTCTTGTGCCAGATGTCGCCGAACCGCCGGAGCCGGAACACCCCTTTCAGTGGCAGCCCTCCTCGCATGGGCGCACGCGTGCCCTGTCGCTCGTCCGTGGTCCCCATACATATAAGCTTACCTGGTGTTTTATCTGTAAAATATATGGTTCACGGCCGCGACCCACCGGAGCCGGGATGATCAGGCGAGGTGCAGGCCGACGTCGACGTTGCCCAGCAGCGCCTTGGAGTACGGGCAGTGCGCGTGCGCCCGCTCGCTCACACGCCGGCGGTCCTCGCCGTGATGGCCTGGCTGACGGCGGCCTGCTCGTCGGCGGGGAGGCGGCGTTCGGCGTGCAGCATCCGCAGGGCGGTGGTGATCCGCTCGCCGTCATCGGCCGTGCCGAGGTCTCCCATGTAGGCGGGCAGGAGCAGGCTGAGCGCCTTGAGGTCGGCGCGGGCGCACAGCTTTCCGAGGATCTCCAGGACCGGGTCGGCGGTGCCGCCGGCCGTGGCGGCGCGGGTGGATCGGAGTCCCTCGGCGACGCAGTAACGGAGCCAGTCACCGTACTGGCCGGCGGGGAGGTCGTCGACGCGCCGGGCGGCCTGCAGAAAGTGCTCGCGGGCCTGATCGACCTGGCCGAGCTCCAGGTGGGATCTGCCCATGTTGCCGTGGAGCGAGGCGTAGAAGCCACGGACCCGCTCGTCGCCGACCCGGTCGGCGCGGTCCAGGCATTCCTGGTTCCAGTGCAGGGTCTCCTCCGGGGTGGGCTGGTGCCGGGCCAGGTAGTGCGCGGCGATACACGCCTCGTAGTCGTCCTGCGCGGCTTTCCACGCCTGCAGGAACAGATCACGCGCTTCGTCGGCCCGGCCTTGGCTCTCGGCCTGCATGCCCTGCGTGCACAGCCGTACGACGGGGTTATTGGGATCCATGATCATCCTAGGGAGAGAGGGGCCACGGGCATCACAAGCGTGGTGAAGCTGCCCTGGTCGGCGGAGCGGACGATGACGGGGTGGGTCGTGGTGGAGACCTCCAGCAGGACGTCCGGCCCGACGCCGGCCTCCAGGGCGGGGATCAACGTGGCGGGATCGAAGGCGATCCGCAGCGGAGGTCCCGAGCAGATCGCCGCCAGACGGATCGTGTCGGCGACGGTGGAGACGGTTCCGTTCGTGTCGGCGACGGTGGAGCCCGTTCCGTCTGCCGCCGCACCGGGGGTGGTGGGTCCGGGTTCGCCCGTATCGGCACAGACAGCAGGCCCGTCCGTAGCCGCGCCGCCGGAAGTGGCGGGGTCGGGGCCGCCCGTACCGGCACGGGCGGCGGGGCCGTCTCCGGCCGTGGCGATCGTGACGGCGAGTCCGTCCCCGGCCGTGGCGACGGTGACGTACGAGGTGTCCCCCCGGCTGAGGAGGGCGTCCCGGAACGCGAGGCGGTCGACGATCATCCGGTGCTCGGGCGGGCCGAGGACAGACAGGGCCTCGCGGTAGGACGGGAAGCGGCCCTCGAAGAGCGGCAGGACGCGGCACTCCCCGGCACCCCGCAGCCGGGCCGCTCCCCCGTCGAACTCGACGGTGACCTCGGCGTTCCGCGCCGCCCACGGCCCGATCTCCACCAGGTCCGCCGCCCGCACCAGGATCTGGCGGGGGTCCCCGTGCATGGCCGCCGGGTGCAGGACACGGATCGACAGGCGATAGCGGTCGGTGGCCACCAGCCGGACCTCGCCGTCGCCGAGCTCGATCAGGACACAGCCGAGCACGGGGAATCCCTCGTCCGAGGCCGTGGCCGGCACGACCTGGCGGATGGCGCTCGCCAGCTCCGCGCCCCCGACCCTGGCCTCGGCATGGCTACCGGTCACCGGGAGGGACCGCAGGATCTCCTCGATCGCCGAGCGTCCTCTCTCGGTCCTGTCGAGCATCCTGCGCAGGTGCGCGTGCAGCACCCGCTGCGCCTGTTCCCGCGGGCCGTCGAGGACCACCGCGACGTCGGGCAGCGGCACATCGGCCTCCCTCAGTTCGCGCAGGAGAACGGCGCGCTTCTCCTGTTCTGGCTGGTAGAAGCGGTAGCCGCTCGCGCCGTCGACGTGCGCCGGCGGCAGGACACCGCAGTCGTCGTAGAAACGCAGAGCGCTCGGTGCGAGGCCCACGCGACGGGCGAAGGCGCTGATGCTCAGCAATTGTGGTGCGTTGCCGTCCATGGGGCTGATTGTCGAGGTTCATCCGACTTGAAGGTCAAGCCCACCGGCAGCCGGCCGGGTCCTTCCGCCGCTCGGGGACCCGGATGCCCGGATGCGGACATGACTCGACCGCGCGTCCGCGGGTCACGCGGAGGGCGCGGTCGAATGGACGACGTGAGGCCTTGTGGGCGCTTGTCGGGCGCGTCGCCCCGGCAGGTCGTGCCGGGAACCGCGCGGGCCGTACTTAGCGGGTGGCGCGGTTGACGGCGGAGATGATCGCCTTCAGGGAGGCGGTGGTGGTGTTGGCGTCGACGCCGACGCCCCACAGGGCCTCGCCGCCGATCTCGCACTCGATGTAGGAGGCGGCCTTGGCGTCGGTGCCCGCGCTCATCGCGTGCTCGGCGTAGTCCAGGACGCGGACCCGGATGCCGATCCCGGCAAGCGCGTCGCAGAAGGCGGAGATGGGACCGTTGCCGACGCCTTCGATCTCGCGGATCTCACCGTCGACACGCAGGTCGACGCTGATGGCGTCCTTCTCGTCGCCCCTGGAGACGGTCCGGTGGGCCAGCAGGCCCAGGCGGCCCCACGGGCTGGTCGGGTTCGGCAGGTATTCGTCGGTGAAGACCTCGAACATCTGGGCCGGGTTCACCTCGCCGCCGAGGGCGTCGGTACGGGCCTGGACGACGCGGGAGAACTCGATCTGCAGGCGGCGCGGCAGGTCGAGCTGGTGGTCGGCCTTCATGATGTAGGCGACCCCGCCCTTGCCGGACTGGCTGTTGACCCGGATGACCGCCTCGTAGGTGCGGCCGATGTCCTTGGGGTCGATCGGCAGGTACGGCACCGCCCAGGTGAACTCCTCCACCGGGACGCCCGCGGCGGCGGCGTCGCGCTCCAGGTGCTCGAAGCCCTTCTTGATCGCGTCCTGGTGGGAGCCGGAGAAGGCGGTGTAGACCAGCTCGCCGCCCCACGGGTGACGCGGGTGGACGGGCAGCTGGTTGCAGTATTCGGTGACCCTGCGGACCTCGTCGATGTCGGACAGGTCGATCTCCGGGTCGACGCCCTGCGAGAACAGGTTCATGCCCAGCGTGACCAGGCACACGTTGCCGGTGCGCTCGCCGTTGCCGAACAGGCAGCCCTCGATGCGGTCGGCCCCGGCCATGTAGCCCAGCTCGGCGGCGGCCACGGCGGTGCCCCGGTCGTTGTGCGGATGCAGGGAGAGGATGATCGAGTCGCGGTAGGCCAGGTTGCGGTGCATCCACTCGATCTGGTCGGCGTAGATGTTCGGCGTGGCCATCTCGACGGTGGCGGGCAGGTTGACGATGACCTTGCGGTCCGGGGTGGGCTGCCAGACCTCGTTGACGGCGTCGCAGACCTCCACGGCGTACTCCAGCTCGGTCCCGGTGAAGGACTCCGGAGAATACTGGAAGTAGACGTCCACGTCGGAGGCGTCGGCCAGCTTCCTGCAGAGCTTGGCGCCCTCGACGGCGATGGCGGTGATGCCCTCGCGGTCCTGGCCGAAGACGACCCGGCGCTGCAGCGTGGAGGTGGAGTTGTACAGGTGGACGATGGCCGTCGCCGCGCCCTGGATGGACTCGAAGGTCCGCTCGATCAGCTCGGGCCGGGCCTGGGTCAGGACCTGAATCACCACGTCGTCGGGGATCAGACCCTCTTCGATGATCTGCCGGACGAAGTCGAAGTCGGTCTGCGACGCGGCCGGGAAACCTACCTCGATCTCCTTGTAGCCCATCTTCACCAGCAGCTCGAACATCTTGAGCTTGCGGTGGGAGTCCATCGGGTCGATCAGCGCCTGGTTGCCGTCACGCAGGTCCACCGCGCACCACCGGGGGGCCCTGTCGATGACCTTGCCGGGCCAGGTGCGGTCGTCGAGCCGGACCGGGGCATAGGACTCGTAGCGCTTGAACGGCATGGGGCTGGGCTGCTGCTGCGGATACATGCAAGGGCTCCTCGACTGGAAAGACAATCGTGGCCGACGCGCATGGCTCGCTCCGCGACGAGGGAGCCGGCCTTCTACAGGCCCTCGTCGCGGCAGCTAAGAAGCAGACCGCGCAGCATGCATAGCACGCTAGCAGACGACTGCAAATACCTGGGACACGCGCCCACATTATGAGATCTCCGCATCGGATACAGTCCCGAAAGGAGTCCAGACAGGGGGAATGAAATGAAGGACGACGACATCCTCACCCACATCCACGAGCTCATCGCCGAGGAGCACGGTCTCCGGCAACGGCTGGCCTCCGGTTCGATCTCCTCGCACGAGGAGAACAACCGGATCACGCAGCTTGAGGAGGCCCTCGACCAGGCCTGGGACCTGCTCAGGCAGCGCCGGGCGCGTCGTGAGTTCGGGGAGGACCCCGACTCGGCGGCGCCGCGCCCGATCGGCGAGGTCGAGGACTACCGCCAGTAACGGCGCCCGCCGCCGGTAGATCGCTCGGCTCCCCCCGAGCCGGGCCGTCACGGGCAAGGTGGTCACCGGCACCACGCTGTCCAATCGGCTCCCCCGAGCCGGGCCGTCACGGGTATGGGCGGCTCCGGGCAGGCCGGTGGCAAGCGATGATCGAGCGGGCTGCAAGCGCTCCGCCATACCAATGGGGCAGTCAACGGGAGGCCCCATCATGAAACGCACCCACATTCTCGCCATCGCCGTCGCCGGCGCGCTCCTGACCGGTTGCGGCTCGCAGGCCGGGCCCGCCGCCGGGGAGGGCGGGGCGGACGGCGGCGCGCGGGCCAAGGACACCGGCGCGCAGGCCAAGGACACCGGCGGCTGCCCGCTCACCGTCGCGGGCCTGTCCGAGGCCACGTCACTGACCTGGGAGCTGCGGGAGAAGCGCGAGGACCACCCGCTGGAGACCATGGAGTCGGTCAGGGCGACGGCGTGCATCTACACCGCCGCCGACGAGCCTCAGGAGGCCTCGGACCCGCTGGCGCTACGCGTCGACGTGGTGACGGGTGACGGCATCGCGAAGGTGCGCGAGGAGTTCGAGGGCAACTGCGGCGAGTTCGGCGGCAAGCTCCTCGACTCGGCAGCCGGCGACGGCTCGGTCGTCTGCAAGCGCAACGGCACGATCGTGGAGGGCCTGGTCGGCGGCACGGACCGGCTGGTGAACATCTACCTGGTCAACGCCGGCAGGGCCACCGCCGCCAAGCTCACCCCGGCCTTCGACAAGATCCTCGCGGCGGTCGACGGCGCGTGACCGGGCGGGGCCGTCCTCGCACTCCGGCCGCCCCCGGGCCCTCAGTCCTTGGGGCGGCCCTGGCAGCGCGGGTCGACCGGGGCCGCCGGCGGGGCCGGGGCGAGCCAGGAGACCACGCTCTGCTCGACGTTCCAGCCGTGCAGGTTCACCCAGGTTCTGGGCACCTCACCGGGATCCGGGCAGAGCACCCTGGACTGGATCCGGTCGTTCTGGACGAAGCTCACGACACCTTCACGCCCCAGGACGGTGGACATCTCGTCGTCGCTGGCGACCAGATGGCCCACGAGCACCCGCGGTGTCTCCTTCTCGCTCATCTGCAGCGCCATCAGCGGGAGGATCGGCGCCTTCATCACGACCACGCCCACGAGGAACGGCGTGAACACCGCCATCGCGATCGCGATGCCGTGGGTGAGCGCCCGAGCCGGCGCCCGGGGGACCGGGCCGGTCAGCAGGACCGCCAGCCCCGGCGGAAGCGTGAGCAGAAGCGAGGTCGCCAGGTCGCGCGCGGCGAACGCCGCCCCGATGGCCGGCCAGAACACGATGTAGGAGATCACCGCGACCATCACGGGCAGCGCGTAGCAGACGGTGCCCCGCAGCCCCTCGTGATGGGGGAACCGGTCCCGCACCGCCAGTCCCGCCACGGCCAGTGACAGCATCGCCAGCGTCGGCAGGAACCGTAGCTGCCAGGCGCACATGCCCACCACCACGGCCAGGCCGACCACCCAGCCGGGCAGCCGTTCGGCGGTGCGCACCAGCCAGGAGGAGCGGCCCGTGCTGATCCAGTACAGGGTGCCGAGCACCCGGCCGCCCAGGATGAGGGCGGGCAGGACCCAGACGGTCGTCAGCAGCACGGAGCTCAGCAGGCCCAGCGGGCTGATGTTCTGCAGCAGCAGGAGCAGCGTCTGGGTGTCCTGCCGGCTGGCGTACCACAGCCGCATGACCAGCAGGACGAGGGGGAACACCGGAAGCAGCGCGAGCAGCCACTCCTGGTCCCTCGGCGCGTCCTTGACCCGCCCGGCGCCTTTCAACGGGACGGGCAGTCCTGGACGGGGAGGGTCCGCTCCCACGGCCATCTGCGCACCGGCGGAGGGAGCGCGCAGGGCTGCTCCGCCTGGGCCACGTTCACGTTGGGGCTGGCCGGCAGCAGCGGGTCGATGTACGCCTGGTAGGCCTGCTCCCACCTCTGGTCCTGGGGATCGGCGTAGGAACGGTAGAGGGCGAGGTCGACCAGGGTCCGCAGCGCCTTGTTGGAACCGGCGTTGACCGCCCACATCTCGGTCTTCTCCAGCGCGATGTCGTGATGGCGGAACGCCCCGCCGGACTCCGCGACGAACCCGGCCAGGATGGCCGCGTCGGTGGTCATCGCGTCGAAATCGCCGGCCTCCAGGCCCGCCGCGCAGTCGCTGATCAGGTTCTTGGCGGTGACGGTGGCCCTCGTCGCCCTGGCCAGCTCCGTCTCGGAGGTCGAGGTGCCGAGCGTGCACACCTTCTTGTTTTCGAGCTGCCCCAGGGAGGTGATCTTTCCGGGGTAGTCGGACCGGGTCACCACGGACTGCTCGGTGTAGAGGTAGGGCGTGGAGAAGCCCACCGAGGGGTTCTCCTGCCGGTCACGTGTCACGCTGAAGGTGGCGACCACGAGGTCCACCCCGACGAACCGGCCGTTGGCGTCCAGGGCCTGCATGCGCGCCCTGTCCTCGGTCTCGATGGCCAGGAAGTCCACCTTGTCCGGCCGGTAGCCCAGGTCCGCGGCGATCAGGTAGGCGATCTGGATGTCGAACCCCTTGAAGGCCCGCCTGCCGCTCTGCTCCTGGAACGCGATGCCGGGGGTGTCGCTCTTCACCCCGATCCGGAGCCTGTCCTTGTTGAACAGTCCGGCCTTCTCCCGCAGTTCGGCCTCGGTGGGCGGGCCGTTCACCCACATGACGGACGCCCCGACCACGATCGCGGCCAGGACCAGCGCGACCCACGCCGCGAGCCGGAACCGTCTCACCCGCCGCGACCGGCCGGGCGCGGGCGGAGATCCGGGCTCCTGCTCCGGGCCGGACCACGGCTCGTGCTCCCCGGAAGGGGCCGGCGGGTTCTCTGCCCGCGCGCCCGAGTCCGCGGGTTCTTCGGTCATGACGCCTCCGGATTCCCCGTATGTCCGGCAGGCTATGCCGTGACCTCCGGGGCCGGGCGTTCCTTCACCAAGACGAGATCAAACGACTTACCGATGGGATGCCCGAAACACCCCTTAAGATCCTCTATCAGATCTCGGGAAGCGGGGGACGATGAACACCGTCATTGGGCCGTACCGCCTGGTGAGAAGGCTTGGGCAGGGCGGGACCGGTGAGGTCTTCCTCGCCCGCGACCCCGAGGGCCGCCAGGTCGCCGTCAAGGTCGTCCACCCCCGTCTGGCCGCCGATCCCGCTCTCCGGCAACGGTTCCGGCAGGAGGCGCAGGCCGCGTCCCGGGTCGCCCGGTCCTGCACCGTCCCGGTGCTGGAGGCCGGGCTCGACGGCGACCGGGCCTACCTGGTCACCGAGTACGTCGAGGGGCAGGACCTGCACCGGCGGGTGGCGGAGCACGGCCCCCTCACCGGATCGAGCCTGGACGCGCTGGCCGTGTCCACCGCCGTCGCCCTGCAGGCCATCCACGCCGCCGGCGTCGTGCACCGGGATCTGAAGCCGTCCGCCGTCCTGCTCGGCCCGCTCGGGCCCCGGGTGACCGGCTTCGGCGTGACCCGTCCCTCCGGCCCCTCCGCCCGCGCCGAGGAGGGCGCGCCCTCCTTCATGGCGCCGGAGCAGGCACGGGGTGAGGACGCCGGCGCGGCGTCGGACGTGTTCGCCTGGGGTGGGGTCGTCCTCTACGCGGCGACCGGGCGCGGCCCGTCCGCCGGCCGCACGGACCGCCCCGCCGGCCCCGACCTGACCGGCCTGCACGGCGCGCTCCGCGACCTCGCCGGCCGCGCTCTCGCCGAGGATCCGGGCAGCCGCCCCAGCGTGCAGGACATCCTCAGGATCCTGACGGGCGCCACCGACCCGGCCACCTCCCTCGCCCAGCCGGCCCCCGCGCCGGGCCCGCGACCGCTCGACCTCCCCGCCGCCCCCCTCGACCGGCCCCCCTCAGCCCTCACCACACCGGGCCCGCCCGCCCCGCGACCGCTCGACCTCCCCGCCGCCCCCCTCGACCGGCCCTCCTCGGCTCCCGGCGGGGCGGACCCGGATCACGTACGGCCGGCGGACCAACCCGGCGCGCTCTGGCCCCCGCCTCCACGCCCGGCCCCCGCGGACGACCCCGTCCCCTCGGCCCGGTGGGGCCGGTCGATCGCCACTCCCATCCTCGCGGGGGTGGCGATCTCGCTGGTCATCGCCGGCATCGCCTTCTTCACGCCCGCCGGGGAGGACCCCGCCGGTCACCCGCCCGCGACCCAGCCGGCCGCCGCGGCGGGCGACACCGCCCAGCCCGCGCCGGACCCGGCGACGGGGCCCACGGCCGCGCTCTCCCCGTCCCCGTCCCCGAGTCCGACCGCGCCGCCGTCCTCCGCGGAGCCCACCGCCGAGCCCGCGACGGCGCGGACCCTGCCGTTCCGGGACGACTTCAGCGGCGCGGATCGCGGCTGGACCACGGCTGCCTCGGGCAAGGGCAGGCACCAGGCGTCCCAGGGCGCCTACCGGATCACCGCCAAAGCCGACGCCTACCTTCCGGTCATCGCTCCCCTGACCGCTCCGGTGAAGAACACGACCATCACCGCGAAGGTCCGGATGCTGCGCGGCAAGGGCGACTTCGGCGTCTTCTGCCGGGGGCTGGACGAGGGAGCCAGGCGCTACGAGTTCTCGATCACCAGCAGCGGTGACGCCTCCATCGGCAAGAGCGGGGAAGCGCCCGCCTCGGTGAGACACGTCCCGGTCCCCGGTCTGCGCCCCGCCCGGCTCATCGTCTTGCAGGCGACCTGCCGCAGCGGTGCGGCGGGGACCAGTCTGAGCCTGAGCGTCAACGGCAGGAAGGTCCTCTCCCGGCTCGACAGGAAGCGGCCGTTCGCCTCCGGCTCCATCGGCATGTTCGCCCACGCCCGGCACGGCGGCTCCGGTGTGGAGGTCAGCTTCAACTCCTTCGAAGCCCGCCCCTGAACGCTGGGCCTCCCGGCCCCTCTGATCACCTGGACATCACTTCGGACGTGATGAGAGATTTGACCGGCGATCATGCATATTCAGCACCGTTCAATACCGGAGCGCCCGTCACGGAGGGCTCAGAGCGCCACGTCGTAGGAGGCGACGACGGTTCCCTTCGGGACCTCGCCCGCCGGGGTCACCACGACCCGCCTGCCCGGATCCTCGTAGCCGTGCTCCGTCAGCCACAACAGGGCCGCGGGGTTCAGATCGCTGTAGTCGATCGGGCTGTCGGGCGAGAAGAGGTCCTTTCCGGCGGAGTCCTGCCCGATGTCTCCTTCGACGATCCACAGGGTGTAGGTGGTGTAGTCGGTCATTGCGGCCCCCGCGCTGTAGTCGTTCCCGTGAGCTCCATACCCCGGACACGACGACAGCCCCCCTCGCCAATGCCCCGTACACATACGAACTAAATGTCGTATATCCAGAAAAATGCGAAAGACGCGGAGGGCGGAGACCACCTCGACACCGCCGTGAAACGGGGCCGGGATCAGTCGTAGAAGCCCAGGCGGCGTAGCTGCTTGGGGTCGCGCTGCCAGTCCTTGGCGACGCTGATCCGCAGGTCGAGGTAGACGCGGGTGCCGAGCAGCGCTTCGATCTGCTGGCGAGCCCGGCTGCCGACATCCTTGAGCCGGCTGCCCTTGTGCCCGATCACGATGGCCTTCTGGGACGGACGCTCGACGAACATGTGCGCGTAGATGTCGAGCAGGTCGTCGCGGCCCTCCCGGGGCAGCATCTCGTCGACGACGACCGCGATCGAGTGCGGCAGCTCGTCCCGGACGCCCTCCAGCGCCGCCTCGCGGATCAGCTCGCCCACCAGCACCTGCTCGGGCTCGTCGGTGAGCTGGCCGCCCTCGTACAGCGGCGGGCTCGCGGGGAGCCGGTCGATCAGCACGCCGGCCAGCACGTCGAGCTGCTCCCCCGACTTCGCCGAGACCGGGACGATCTCGGCGAACTCCGCGAGCTGGGAGAGCGCGAGCAGCTGCGCGGCGATCTGCTCCCGGGTCGCCAGGTCGCACTTGGTCACGACGGCGACGACCGGCGTCTTCTTGACCGCGGCCAGCTTCTCGGCGATGAACCGGTCGCCCTTGCCGATGGGCTCGTTGGCGGGCACGCAGAACCCGATCACGTCGACCTCGGTGAGCGTGGACAGCACCAGGCTGTCCAGCCGCTCGCCCAGCAGGGTGCGGGGCCGGTGCAGCCCCGGCGTGTCCACGATGATGAGCTGGGCGTCCGGGCGGTGCACGATGCCACGGATGACCCGGCGAGTGGTCTGGGGCTTGGAGGAGGTGATCGCCACCTTCGTGCCGACCAACGCGTTCATCAGCGTGGATTTACCGACGTTGGGCCGGCCGACGAAGCAGGCGAAACCGGCGTGGAAATCAGCAGCTGAGGAACTCACGTCAACCATTGTCGCCGATGTCGGCCTCAGCTCTGACGCACGGCACCGTCAGGAGTGGCCACGAGCAGCGTCCTGCCGCCCATTTCACGGACCGCCCGCGCGTCCGCGTCGGCCGGGCCGTCGCCCGCGGTGACCAGTGCGGCCGCCTCCAGGGACTCGGCGCCGCTGGAGACGGCCATCGCCACGGCGACCTGCAGCGCCGAGAGCGTCAGCGACGGCAGGGCCACATTGGTCGCCGAGTAGGTCCGGCCGGTCTCGTCGCGCACGGCGGCCCCCTCGGCGGCGCCGTTGCGGGCCCGCGCGGAGCGGGCCAGAACGATGATCTTGTTGTCCTCGGGGTCGAGGGTCGCGTCACTCACAGCGCCAGGGTAGTCAGCGCGCGGCGTCCGGCCCCACCCGGCCTGCCCGCCGTCCGCCGTGTCGCGCCCATGAACCATGCGGCGGCGTCTCCCCCGCGGCGCCTCGCGGCCCGGCTCGCGGGCGGCCTGAACGTGGTGGTCGATGACCGCACGCACTCCCGAACGGGACGACGGTCGCATGGATCCGAACGGTGCGCCGCCGTCGCGGCTTGGACGGACGAACAGCGCGAGGAGCGGTTACGTCGCGGGGAGGCCGACCGCGTTGGACGCGTCGGCCTCGAAGTATTCCGTCGCGGCGAAGGGGCCGACGTGATCCTCGAAGAAGCTCCTGACGCCGTCGATCGAGTCATGGACGATGACGTTCACCGCCTTGGTCCCGTCGGTGCTCGCCACCGCCAGCGTCCACTTGGCGCCCTTGGGAAGCCGGCCATACGCCTTTTTCAGGGAATCCCAGAAACCGTCGTTGTCGGAAATCGCGGAAACAGCCATGACGTGCACCGTGGCACCCTCCTCATCGACTCTCGGACTCACTCGGCAATTGAGGTGAAGATACTGTGCGGCACCATCCTTGAAGTCGTAGATCGCGACGGTCTGAGGGTCCTCGAGCGGATCGTCCGAAGGCATCAGGAAATGGTTCTCGCTGATCGGGAACAGCTCGTAGTCGAGCTGTTCTGGTTTGTTGAGGAGTTGCGCCTCCATGGGGTTCAGGGTGAATCTGAGGTGGAGCTTTCCGCGCTCGGCCGCCACTTCGTAGCGGGTGCCGGGGCGCCCGTAGGAGCCTTCGTACCCGGACAGGTCGAGGGCCAGGGCCGGGTCGGGCTCCGGCAGGTCGGGGATCGTGACCGCGCCGAGGTCGGCCAGGATCTCGTTGAACACCTTCCGGTAGAAGCTGTCGCGCGGCCCGGCGTTCACCAGCATCGAGACGGCGATGTTCGATTCCGGCAGGATCCGCAGGCGGGCGCTCTGGCTGACCGCACTGCCGTCGTGGGCGTAGACGGTTTGGCCGTGCCAATCGCACACGATGAGGCCGAGTGCCCATTCCGGCCCGAACATGTACGGGTCAGGTATGGGGACCCGCGACTCCGTCATCTCACGGATGGCGCCGGGTGAGACGATTCTGGTCTCGTTCGGCGCCTTTCCTTCGTTGAGGAAGACGTACGCCATCATGAGCAATTCCCGGGCTGTCGTGTTGACGTTGCCTCCGGGGCCGAAGGAGCGCGGCAGGTGACCCAGCGGTGAGAGGACGGGCCCCTCCTGGAGGGATCGGATCAGGTATCCGGTCGCGGCCCGGTTCCGGTCCACGTGCTCACGCCGGCTGCTCGTCGAGGTCAGTCCCAAGGGGTCGAACAGGCGGTCCTTCATGATGTCGTCCCACCGCTTGCCGTCGCTCACCTCCATGATGCGGGCGAGGATCGCGTAGCCCAGGGCCGCGCTGTAGCCGTGCGTGTGGCCCGGGGGGTGGACCTGGCACGCGCCGGCGATGTTCTCCACCATGCGCTCGTACACGTCGTCGCCCTCGCCCGGATCTCCGTAGTCCTCCTCGATGCCGTTGGTGTGGTTGAGGAGATGGCGGGGTGTCACCCTGGCGCTGACGTCGAGGTCGGCGACCCGGAAATCAGGAAGGTAGGTCCGCACCGGCTCGTCCAGGGCGACTTTCCCCTCGTCGACGAGCTGCATGAAGGCGAGGGCGGTCCATGTCTTGGATACGGAGCCGCACTGGTAGACGGTGTCGACCGTCGCGGGCTCCCGCGTGGAGATGTCCTTGACGCCGACCGCGAAGTCGGTGATCTCCCCGTCGCTGAGGACGCCGATCGCGGCACTCGGAATCCGGTACTCCGCGAGCAGCTCGGAGACACGAGCTCGCATCCGGGTCACATCCAACGCTCTTGCCATAAGGGGTTCCTCGTCCTGTCCGAATCTTTCCAGATGATAAAAGGCTACGTTGCATTTCAATGATCGTCAACAACAAACCTTCAATGACGCGCTTCAGTACTGGGCTTTCACGCCGATCGTTGCAACAGCATTGTCGATAAATGCAATCCACACCAACCAGCCGTTGCAATGTACTGTTGGTGAACGCACCCGTGGACCCGAACCGACAGGAGGGCGAGCCGATGCCCGGAGGCAGGCTGACCCACGAGGATCGCCGGCAGATCGCGATCTGGCTGGTCGAAGAGCTGGGATACGCCGAGATCGCCCGGCGGCTGGGCAGGCCCACGTCCACGATCAGCCGCGAAGTGGCACGCAACAGCGCGCCCGGCGGCTACCTGGCCGACCGCGCCCAGCAGGCCGCCGGGCAGCGCGCCCACCGCCGCAGACCGGTTCCGGCCGCGCAACCACCGGCCGACGGGCGGCCGGCCGAGTCCGTGCGCGGTTTCGTGGAGCAGTTCGCGACGCTGCTGGTCGGGACCGGCCTTCCCCGGATGCCCGCTCGCGTGTTCGTCTGCCTGCTCACCTCCGACTCCGGGGGCCTGACGTCCGCCGAACTCGTACGCCGGCTACAGGTCAGCCCGGCGTCGGTGTCCAAGGCCATCGGTTACCTCGAAGCGATCGAGCTGGTCAGGCGCACACAGGATGCCGGCCGCCGCGAGCGGTACGTCGTCGACGACGACGTCTGGCTCCGGGCGTTCAAAGCCGACACCGGGGCGCACGCCGAGGTCGCGGCGGCCGCGCGGCACGGGATCGAGATCTTCGGCGCCGGCACGCCCGCCGGCACCCGGCTGGGCCGGATGGCTCGCTTCTTCGCCTGGATCAGCGATCAGATGAACGACAGCGGCCTCACCGACGCCGTCGTGCGCGACGCGCTGACGGTGCTGGCCGCGCTGGTGTACGCCGCTCGGCCCCTCACCGTGGACGACCTCGCCACGGCGCTGGACTGGCCCGTCCAGCGGGCGGCCGACGCCCTGGACGCGATCAGCCGCCGTCCGATCCTCTCCGACCCGCTCGCCGTGGAGCGGCTCGGGCACGGCGAGTACGCCATCACCCCGAGGCCGGACCGCCTGAGCTCCGCACAACGCGACGCACTGATCGTCGGTCCGCGCTCGACCCGGGGGGGCTCGGAAATGACGGAGCACGGTCCGAGCGCCCGCCCCACCCGGCCCTCGCCCCCTCCCTGACCTGGATCCGCGCTCCCGTGGTGGAGCCCGCCCTACCTTTTTCCGGGATACCGGGCCCATGTCGCCGGGTGGTCGCGATCCCTACGGTGGTCCCATGACCACGACCGAACCGACCACCCCCTGGGACCGGATCCGTGCCCACTGGTCAGCACCGGCCTGGCTCCGGACCTCGCACGTGGTGACGGGCCTTCCGATCTCCCTGCTGGCCCTGGTGGTGATCGTGGGCCTGACCGCGCTGTCGGTCCTGCTGGTCGGGACGGTGGTGGTCCCGTTGGCCGCGCTGCTCCTGCTCCGCAGGCACAGCGACCCGCTGGACCTGCTGACCCGCAGGGAGTACGAGGTGCTGGCGCTGATCGCGGAGGGCCGGTCCAACGCCGGGATCGCCGAGGCGCTGGTGGTCAGCGAGGGCGCCGTCGGCAAGCACATCAACAACATCTTCACCAAGCTCGGCCTGTCCGGCGCGGACAAGGACCACCGCCGGGTGCTCGCCGTACTGCGATTCCTGAAGGTCTGAAGAGAGAGATGCCGATGCGAAGCAGTGTCCGGATCGCCTGGATCGCAGTGGGCGGAGCGCTGACCGCGCTGACCGTGTCGGGCATAGCGCTGGCCGGATGGTCCGAGGTGAGCCGGACACAGGCGGCCGGCGACCGCTACGACACCTCCCTCCTCCGTCCCGCGACGCTGTCGGAGGCCTCCGTCCGCGAGTACACGCTCACCTCGCCGGAGCTGGTGCTGCGCACCGGCGGGCGGGTCAACATCTCGATCGTCCCCGGCACGGCCGGACAGATCTCCATAAAGCGGGAGATCATCTGGTTTGAGGGCGCCCCTGGCTTCTCCGGGGGCAAGCCCAGCATGTCCGAGATGTGGAACGGAAGGACGCTGCAGCTCACCGTCGGCTGCCCGGTGAAGGTGCGGCCCCGCGAGTCCCCCTGCCGCGCCGAGTACACCCTGAGCCTGCCCCCCGCCACCGACGTCGAGGCCTCGACCGACTTCGGGAGCGTGTCCGCCCGCGGCGTTCAGGGCGATCTACGGCTGTCCACCGCCTCGGGCGAGGTGACCGTGGCCGATGCGGGGGGAGCGCTGCGGGCGCGGGCCGGGTCGGGAAAGGTGACCGGGACCGGCCTGCGATCCGCCGTGGTCGACGTCGAGGTCGGCAGGGGCGACGCCGTGCTGGGCTTCCAGCGCGCCCCCGAGGACGTCAGGGCGGTCGCCGGGGAGGGCGGTGACGTCGAGGTCACCGTGCCGGAGGGCGACGGCTACCGGGTGGACGCCCGCGCCGGAAGGAGCGTCGTCGAGGTCCGCCGGGACCAGGAGGCCTCGCGGCGGATCACCGCCCTCGCCCCCGAGGGCGAGCTGCGGATCCTCCCGTACCGGCCATAGCCGGCGACGGCGAGGCCGCCGACAGTACGGCCGACGGCCGACGGCGGTACGGCCGGCGATCCCTCAGACCGCCGCCCGGTCGACGAGGAACTGGGCGAGCTGCTGGGTCCGCCTGACGTCGACGTCGGCGATACCGGTGTGCACCAGCGAGATCAGCGTGCCGCCGATACGGGCGAAGACCACGTGCATCTCGTAGGGATAGCCGTTCAGCCGGCCGCGTAGCCGCTTGGCCTGCACGTCGTCGCCGACGGCGTCCAGCTTCAGGCTGGACACCCTCAGGGAGGTGCGCCTGCCCGCCAGGCGGCTTCTGGCGACCGGGCAGCCCTCCAGGGCCTGGGTCAGCTCGGCGAACTGCCGCTCGGCGCCGGCACCGGTGTAGGAGGCCAGACCGATCCCGGCCAGCTCTCCCAGCTCGTCGCCCGGGTAGGTCGCGTCCACCCGGGCTCCCGGCGCAGGCTCCGGCGAACTGCCTCCCGCCAGGTCGAGGACGAGCCGGCAGTCACGGTCGGCCGGGCGGAAAGGGGGTTTCCACCCCTCGCCCCGCCAGGCGGAGAAACCGTCGGGTAACTCCTGCGCCTTGGGTAACACCCCGCGCAGCCGCTCCAGCTCCGAGCCGGCGTCCTTCGCCGTGTGGTCCGTACCGGCGCCGCACGCCGCCACGGCCCCGGCCAGGACCGCGCAGACGCCGGCCGCCACGGCAGTTCGAATCCCCCGCGTCATGACTGTTCCCCCGATGTCACGTGCGAGGAGTCATTTCCCCCGCCGATCCGCTTTCTTCCCATTCGGCAAAAGCGGCAATCATCGAGAAACGCCTAAGGGTGCCCTCAACCGCATTATGCGGCTGAGAACACCCTTAAGCCAGCGACGCAGAACCAGCTGGAAGCCGTATCCGCGCTCTTCCCCCTATGGAGCC
The DNA here is from genome assembly GCF_900113865.1 of Streptosporangium canum. Taxonomy (GTDB): domain Bacteria; phylum Actinomycetota; class Actinomycetes; order Streptosporangiales; family Streptosporangiaceae; genus Streptosporangium; species Streptosporangium canum. The sequence continues at coordinate 176,336 of NZ_FOQY01000010.1, forward strand.
GTCCCCTGCGCCGCGAACCCCTCCCGGCGCGGGAAACCTCTCCACCGGCGCCCGCGCGACCGGGTGCCGTGAGATGAGAATGGCGGACGCGGCTTGCAGATTACTTGCGGACCACTTGGGTGGATATCACCCGCCGCGCATTCTTCTTTCAGTCATTCTCCGCGGAGGCCCCCACCGAGTCGGGCTCGGGCTGGACGGTCCGCCTGACGAGGACCGTGCCGATCCGGTTGCGGCGCCCGGCGAGGCTCTCCGCCGTCAGGCTGAGCCCCTCCACCACGGCCTCGGAACCGGCGATCGGCACCCGGCCCAGTGCGTGGGCCAGCAGGCCGCCGACGGTCTCGACGTCCTCCACCTCGAGCTCGATGTCGAACAGATCCGCCAGGTCGCCCACCGGGAGCCTGGCGGTCACCCTGACCGACCCGTCCTCCAGCGGCTCCACCCGGGGAACCTCCTGGTCGTACTCGTCGGTGATCTCTCCCACGATCTCTTCGAGGACGTCCTCGATGGTGACCAGGCCGGCCGTCCCGCCGTACTCGTCGATGACGATGGCCTGGTGGATCTGGCGGGCCTGCATCTCGCGCAGGAGCTGGTCGATGGGCTTGCTCTCCGGCACATAGGTGGCCGGACGCATGATCGTCTCGATCTGCTCGGCACGGCCGTCGTCACCGGTCTCCTGCATCCGGCGCACGACGTCCTTGAGGTAGGCGATGCCGATGACGTCGTCCTCGTTCTCACCGACCACGGGGATCCGGGAGAACCCGCTGCGCAATGCGAGCGACAGGGCCTGGTTCAACGTCTTGCCGCGCTCGATGAACACCATGTCGGTGCGGGGCACCATGACCTCGCGGACCAGGGTGTCGCCGAGCTCGAAGACCGAGTGGATCATCTCCCGCTCGTCCGGCTCGATGACCCTGCGCTCCTCGGCCAGGTCGACCAGGTCGCGCAGCTCGGCTTCGGAGGTGAACGGCCCCTCCCTGAAGCCCTTGCCGGGCGTCACGGCGTTGCCCAGCAGGATGAGCAGCTTGGGCAGCGGCCCGAAGATCCGGGTCAGTCCGTACACGAGGGGGGCGCTGGCCAGCGCGATCGGCTCCGCGTGCTGGCGGCCCAGCGTGCGCGGGGAGACGCCGACGATCACGTAACTGATCACGATCATGACCGCGGCCGCGGCCGCGTAGGCCCAGCCCTGGTCGCCGAGCCAGTCGATGAAGAGCAGCGTGGCGATCACCGTGGCGATCAGCTCGCAGCTCAGCCGGAGCAGGAGCAGCAGGTTGAGGTAGCGCGGCGGATCGGCGACGATCGCCTGCAGGCGCCCGGCGCCCCGGCGCCCGTCACGGACGAACTCCTCCGCGCGCACCCGTGAGATGCGGGTCAGAGCCGTCTCCGCGCTGGCTATCAGGCCGCCGACCACGACGAGGAGGACGGCCGAGAACAACCACCCGTTGGCGAGGTTCACCGCTGGGGGCGCACCTCCCGCCACGACTCCAGAAGCTCGCCCTGCAGGCCGAACATCTCCTTGTGCTCATCGGGCTCGGCGTGGTCGTAACCGAGCAGGTGGAGGATGCCGTGCGTGCACAGCAGCTCCAGCTCCGCCTCGGTGCTGTGCCCGGCCTCGGCCGCCTGTTTGGCGGCCACCTGCGGGCAGAGCACCACGTCGCCGAGGAGCGCGGGGTCGGTGGGGGCGTCGCCCTCCTGCCGGGCTCCGGAGCCCGGACCGGGACGCAGCTCGTCCATCGGGAAGGAGAGCACGTCCGTCGGACCGGGCTCCCCCATCCACTGCTCGTGCAGCACCGCCATGGCCTCTTCGTCCACGATCAGGATGGACAGCTCGGCGAGCGGGTTGATGTCCATCCGCTCCAGCACGTGCCCGGCCAGCGAGACGATGAGTCCCTCGTCGACCTCGACGCCGGACTCGTTGTTGACCTCGATGCTCATCGGTCGTTCACCGCTCCTCGCGCGCCACGCGGCCCGCTCGTACTCATCTTGTCTCCCGAGGACGCTTGGCCACGCCCTTGATCGCCGGTGGGGCGCTCTGCCGCTGCGTCTCGTCATAGCGCCCATAGGCGTCCACGATGTCGCTCACGAGCTTGTGCCGCACCACGTCGGCACTGGTCAGCCGGCTGAAGTGGATGTCGGGAATGCCTTCGAGGATCCCCTGCACCACCCTCAGGCCGCTCAGCGTGCCACCCGGCAGGTCGACCTGGGTGACGTCACCGGTGACGACGATCTTCGAATTGAAGCCCAGCCGCGTCAGGAACATCTTCATCTGCTCGGGCGAGGTGTTCTGCGCCTCGTCGAGGATGATGTAGGCGTCGTTGAGCGTACGGCCGCGCATGTAGGCGAGGGGAGCGACCTCGATCGTGCCCGCGGCCATCAGCCGGGGGATCGAGTCGGGGTCGAGCATGTCGTGCAGCGCGTCGTAGAGCGGGCGCAGGTAGGGGTCGATCTTCTCGTAGAGGGTGCCGGGCAGGAAGCCCAGCCGCTCGCCGGCCTCGACCGCCGGGCGGGTCAGGATGATCCGGTTGACCTTCTTCTCCTGAAGCGCCTTCACGGCCTTGGCCATCGCGAGATAGGTCTTGCCGGTGCCGGCGGGACCGATGCCGAAGACGATGGTGTGCCTGTCGATCGCGTCGACGTAGCGCTTCTGGTTGACGGTCTTCGGACGGATCGTCCGGCCCCGCGAGGAGATGATGTCGAGGGAGAGCACCTCGGCCGGCCGGTCGGAGGTCATCCGCAGCATCGCGATGCTGCGCTCCACGGCGTCCGTCGTGAGCTCCGCGCCTCCCTGGACGAGCTCGGACAGCTCCTCGAAGAGCCGCACCACGATGCTGCTCTCCTCCGGGCTGCCGGTGATGGTTATCTCGTTGCCCCGGACGTGGATGTCGGCGCGGAAGGCACCCTCGATGACACGCAACAGCTCGTCGCGCGAGCCCAGCAGGCTGACCATCGAGTGATCGTCCGGAATCACCACCTTCGCCTGGGTCCGGCTGGGACCCTTCGATCGCGGTGGGGAGGTTCTGCTGGAATCGTTTGTCTCGGACATAGGCGGGCCTTTCGGCCTGTTCGCCTCCAGATATCGGCGTGGGACTTCTACGCCATCGTATCCGTGATCGACGCGATCGCGCCTGCCGGTTTTATCCGGGCGGCCACGTCAGCCCGCGCCCTCCGAGCACGTGTCCGTGCACGTGGAAGACGGTCTGGCCCGCCTCGGCTCCGGTGTTGAAGACCAGGCGGTATCCCGAGGCCGCGACACCCTCCTGCTCGGCGACCGCGTGCGCCGCCTTGATGACGTCGTCGGCGAGCCCGTGGTCGGCGGCGGCCAGCGCGGCCGCGTCCGGATAGTGCTCCTTGGTGACCACCAGCACGTGGGTGGGGGCCTGGGGGTTGACGTCCCGGAAGGCCAGCGTGCGATCGGTCTCATGAACGATCTTCGCGGGAATCTCCCCGGCCACGATCTTGCAGAACAGGCAGTCGGCTTCGCTCACCATGCAGGCACCCTATCCCCCTCGGACGTTGTCAATCGGTGATGGTCCATCGTCAGCAAAGAAAGATCCACGCAGATAAGGTGGGTATGCAAAACTTCAACAACTACAGACCATTGCGATTCGCACGATATGGCCGCCTGGCGAGGACACGACTGGGTCATGCCCCCTAATGAACCGGAAGAGCGTAAACCCTCGGGGAAGGCCGAGCGTCCCACTGATGTGACCACCGAGACCCTCGTGGCCGACAGGTCGCTCGGGGCGGTGCCCGTCGGGTGGGATGCCGACATGGCCGTTACCGCGCTGTACAGCGCGCATTATCGGTCGCTTGTGCGTCTCGCTGTGTTGCTCGTCCGCGATATGGCAACCGCGGAGGAAGTCGTGCAGGACGCGTTCGTCGCCATCCATGGCGCCTGGCGTCGACTGCGCGACACCGACAAGGCACTCGCCTACTTGCGCCAATCGGTCGTCAACCGATCGCGATCGGTGCTCCGGCACCGGGCGGTCGTGGAGAAGTACGCCCCCAAGGGCATGCCGGACGCGCCGAGCGCCGAGAACGGCGCGATCGGCGAGTTCGAGCGGTCCGCCGTCATCGAGGCCCTCCGCGGCCTGCCCGCGCGCCAGCGGGAGGCACTGGTCCTGCGCTACTACGGAGACCTGTCGGAAGCGCAGATCGCCCATGCGATGGGTATCAGCAAGGGCGCGGTCAAGAGCCACACGGCTCGCGGTATGGCCGCCCTACGAACCTCACTGGAGCAACTGTCATGACCGACTCCCCCGACGAGTACGGCGAGCTGCTCCGCCGTGTCCTCAGTGCGGAGGCGAACTCGGTCGTTCCCTCCCCGGACGGACTGGAGATCATCCGTGCCCGCGTAGAGAAACGGGGGCTCCGCGGGCTGATGTGGTGGCGCGCCGGAGCCTCAGTCGCGGGAGCCGTCCTGGTGGCGGCCACCATCGTCATGGTGGTCCCGCAGTTCCGTGAGCAGGTGACCCGGCAGGTGGGCGACGTCAACTTCACCCAGTCGACCTCACCCGACCTGTCCGCGACCTCGCGGGCCCCCTCGAACGGCGGCGATCGGCTTCCGGCGGTGCCCAAGCCTGGGCCCGGCACCACGGAGCCCGCGCCGATGCCCACCCATTCCAGGAGCACCGCGCCGACCCCCAGGCCGACGCCCAAGCCGACGCCCAAGGTCACGCCGACCCCGAAGGCCACGCCCTCGCCCACCTGCCCCACGACGCCCCCCGACAGCACGGCGGTCGAGCCCGAGGAGCTCCCCGAGGAGTGCAGGAAGACACCGGCGCCGACCCCGAAGCCCTCGGAGGCGACCACGCCCTCGGAGCACCCGTGCACGGCCGGGGAGTGCCCGCCGACGGACGACCAGCCGGCACCGCTGCCGACGGAGTCGACGACCTCCGTCTCCTCGGGCGGCTAGCGGGTCACCAGCGGCCGGTGCGCGTCTGAAGCACCGCCGCCGCGGCGACCCCGGCCGTCGAGGTGCGCAGCACCGTCGGCCCGAGCAGCGCCGGCACCGCTCCCGCCTCGCGGAACGCGCCGATCTCCGCATCGGCGACCCCGCCCTCGGGGCCGACCACCACGACGATGTCACCGGCGCCGGGAAGCTCCAGGGTGGAGAGCGGGGAGGCCGCCTCCTCGTGCAGCACGACGCCCAGGGCCGCCGCCGACAGCAGTGCGACGACCCCGGCCGTGGTGGCGGGCTCGGTCACCTCGGGCAGGTGGAAGCGGCGGGACTGCTTGCCGGCCTCCCTCGCCGTGGAACGCCAGCGGTTCAGCGACTTGGCCGCCCGCTCGCCCTTCCACTGGGTGACGCACCGGGCCGCGGCCCAGGGCACGATCACGTCGACCCCCGCCTCGGTCATCATCTCCACGGCCAGCTCGCCCCGGTCGCCCTTGGGCAGCCCCTGCACCACGACCAGGCGGGGCCGCGGAGCCGGCACCTCATAGCGGCGCAGCACCTCGACGCGGAGGGAGTCCCGGCCCGCCTCCCGGACCACGCACTCGGCCACGGCGCCCGCGCCGTCGGTCAGATCGAGCCGCTCCCCGGCCCGCAGCCGCCGTACGGCGGCCGCATGGCGTCCCTCGGGACCGCCGAACGTGAACTCCTGCCGGGCCAGGTCGGCCGGATCGGCCAGGAAGACCGGGACCGTCATCGGCCGGGCCGGCGCGGCCGGGAGGCGTACCTGTCAGCGGCCATTGAACGCGTCCCGCAGCCGGGAGAAGAACCCCTGCTGGCCGGGGGCGAACTTGCCGGGCGGGCGCTCCTCGCCGCGGAGCTTGGCGAGCTCGCGCATGAGCTCCTCCTGGGCCGGGTCGAGGCGCGCGGGGGTCTCCACGTTGACGTGGATCAGCAGGTCGCCGCGGCCGGTCTCGTTGAGGCGCTGGACACCGCGGCCGTAGAGCGGGATGGTCTGCCCGGACTGGGTCCCCGGCCGGATGTCGAGCTCCTCCGCGCCGTCGAGCGTCTCCATGGTCAGGATGGTGCCGAGCGCGGCGGCGGTCATCGGGATCTGCACGGTGCAGTGCAGGTCGTCGCCACGGCGCTCGAAGATCTCGTGCGCGCGCTCGACGATCTCCAGGAACAGGTCGCCGGGCGGGCCGCCGCCCGGGCCGATCTCCCCCTCGCCGGCGAGCTGGATGTGGGTGCCGTCCTCCACGCCGGCCGGGATGCGGACCTTGATGGTCCGCCGCGTGCGGACCCGGCCGTCGCCGGAGCACTCCTGGCAGGGGTTGCGGATGATCGAGCCGAACCCGCCGCACTGGGGGCAGGGGCGGGAGGTCATGACCTGGCCGAGGAAGGACCGGGTGACCTGGGAGACCTCGCCCCGGCCGTGGCACATGTCGCAGGTGTCGGGGTGGGTGCCGGCCGCGGCGCCGGAGCCCGTGCAGACCTCGCAGAGCACGGCGGTGTCGACGACCAGCTCGCGGGTGGTGCCGAAAGCCGACTCGCGCAGGTCGAGCTCCACCCGGATGGTGGCGTTGCGGCCCCGGCGGGCACGTGACCTGGGACCGCGGCCACCGCCGCCGCCGGCCGCGCCGAAGAAGGCGTCCATGATGTCGCTGAACGGGAAGCCCGCGCCGAAGCCTCCGGCGCCCGCACCCGCGCCCGCGGCGAACGGATCGGCGCCCATGTCGTACATCTGGCGCTTGTTGGGGTCGGACAGGACCTCGTAGGCCTGCGTGATGTCCTTGAACCGCTCCTGAGTCTCAGGGTCGGGGTTCACGTCGGGATGCAGCTCCCGCGCCAGGCGGCGGTAGGCCTTCTTGATCTCTTCCGCACTGGCGTCACGGCGCACCCCGAGGGTGCCGTAGTAGTCGCTCTTAGCCACTTAGTTGACCTCTTAGGATGCAGCCAGGATCTGGCTGACGTAGCGTGCCACCGCGCGCACCGCGCCCATCGTGACCGGGTAGTCCATTCGCGTCGGACCCAGCACACCGAGCCGGGCCAGTTGCTTGTCCCCCGAACCGTATCCGGCGGCGACGAGCGACGTGCCCTGGAGCCCGGTGTAGGGGTTCTCAGAGCCGATCCGCACCGTCAGCGCCGACAGATCGGAGGTCTCACCGAGCAGGCGCATGAGCACCACCTGCTCTTCCAGGGCCTCCAGCACGTCGCGGAGCCCGACGGTGAAGTCGGCTCCCGCGAGGTTGGCCGCCCCGGCGAAAACGATCTTTTCATCATGCCGGTCCACGAGGGACTCCAGCAGCACCGACAGGACGGTGGCCGCCAGCGGGCGGTCCTCCGCCGGAAGCCGTTCGGGCAGGTCGGCGACCATGTCGGGGACCCTGGCCAGCCCGCACCCGTCCAGGCAGGCGTTGAGCGTCGCGCGGAGGTGGGCGACGCGGGTCTCGTCGACCACGTCGGGCAGCTCGACCACGCGCTGCTCGACCCGCCCGGTGTTGGTGATGAGCACGAACATCAGCCTGCGCTCGCTCAGCGGGACCAGCTCGACGTGCCGGACCGTGGAGTTGGTCAGCGTGGGGTACTGCACGACGGCGACCTGCCGGGTGAGCTGCGCCAGCAGCCGCACCGTGCGCATCACGACGTCGTCGATGTCCACGGCTCCGGCGAGGAAGGTCTCGATGGCCTTCCTCTCGGCACTCGACAACGGCTTCACCTGCGAGAGCCGGTCAACGAACAGCCGGTAGCCCTTGTCGGTGGGCACCCGGCCGGCGCTGGTGTGGGGCTGGGCGATGTAGCCCTGCTCCTCCAGCACCGCCATGTCGTTGCGGATGGTCGCTGACGAGACGCCGAGGTTGTGCCGTTCGACGAGAGCCTTGGAACCCACCGGCTCGTTGGTGGACACGTAGTCCTCGACGATGGCGCGAAGCACCGCCAGCTTGCGGTCGTCGACCAACGCGCTCACCTCCCTGCCTGCGCCCGAACGTAAAACACCAGCTCTGGCACTCTGTGTTCCCGAGTGCCAAGTGTACGGCTCCAGCCCACGGGGTGCGATAACACGGCGTCAGGATGATGAAGCCAAGCGGGCAGCAAGTCAACTGCTATCGGTATACAAGCGGCAAGCCCCACAATTTACGACATGTCGAACGATTTCGTATCCCCCTCCGGAGGCGGCCCCTCCGGCGCCCCCGGTCACGGTGCCCCCGGTCACGGCGCCCCCGGTTACGGCGCCCCGGGTCACGGCGCCCCCCAGCAGCCCTACGGCCAGCAGCAGCACCAGGGCGCCCCTCCCTACGGATACGCGCCTCCCGGCTACGGGGCACCCCAGGGCCCGTCGCCGAAGACGAAGGTCAAGCCCGGCATCGGCTGGATCGTCGGCGCCTGGCTCGTCTTCGTGCTCAGCGTGATCGTCGGCATCGCCGGGTTCGCCGGCGGCATCTTCAGCGCGATCACCGACGCCGCGCCCACCAGCTCGTTCCAGCCGGGCCAGACCGTGACGGTCAAGCTCGACCCGGCGGACAAGCCCGCCATCTACGTCTCCGCCGCGACGGGCACCAAGTTCGAGTGCCAGATCCAGGGCGATCCGGGGGCCGTCAGACTCCAGCAGCCGAGCCTGGACCAGACCGTCACCTCCGACGGCGTCATCTGGGAACTGGCCCTGCGGGTGGGGGTGGACAAGGCCGGCGACTACCCGCTCACCTGCACCACCGCCGAGGGGGCGAGCGCCAAGTTCGGCGTCGGCAAGGAGATCGCCGCCGACTCGGTGGTGGGCGGGGCCGTCGCGCTGTTCGCGGTGCCGGGCCTGGGCTTCCTGCTGGCCGTCATCGTGACGATCGTCGTGCTGGTGAAGCGGAGCGGCGCCCGCAAGCGCCAGGCCGCCGCGGCGGGACAGTGGGGACAGCCGGGACCGTACGGCAGGTGATCGCGGCTTTTGCTACCGTCCACTTGATCCCCGAGAGAGAGTGGGCGGCCGGTGATGTACGAGCGTGACGTGCTGTCGGAGGACTGGCGGCGCCCCCTCAGGGGGAAGATCCCCCAGGTCCCCGCAGAGCTCGACCTGGTCGTGGAGGACGCCGACGGCGGCTTCTGCGGCGCCGTGGTGGCCTGCGACAAGGAGGCCGTCACGCTTGAGGACCGGTTCGGGCGACGGCGGCTGTTTCCGCTGGAGCCCGCCGCGTTCCTCCTGGAGGGCAAGGTGGTGACGCTGGTGCGGCCCGCCGCCGCGCCGCGGGGCCCGAGGCGGAGCGCCTCGGGCTCGATCGCGGTGGAGGGCCTGCGGGCCCAGGTGGCCAAGGAGAGCCGGATCTACGTGGAGGGCGTGCACGACGCCGCGCTCGTGGAGAAGGTCTGGGGCCACGACCTCCGGGTGGAGGGCGTGGTCGTGGAGTATCTCGAGGGGGTCGACCACCTGCCTTCGATCGTCGAGGAGTTCGAGCCCGGCCCCGGCCGCCGCCTGGGCGTGCTCGTCGACCACCTGGTCCCCGGCTCGAAGGAGAGCCGGATCGCCGCCCAGGTCTCCGCACCGCACGTGCTGATCGTCGGGCACCCGTTCGTCGACGTCTGGCAGGCGGTCAAGCCCTCGGTGCTGAAGATCGCCTCCTGGCCGTCGGTGCCGCGCGGCGTACCCTGGAAAGAAGGGGTCATCGCCGCTCTGGGCTGGGATCTGGAGCCCGGTGACGCCTGGCGCCGCATTCTCGGATCGGTGGCCACCTACGCCGATCTGGAGCCGGAGCTTCTCGGCCCGGTCGAGGAACTGATCGACTTCGTGACGGTTCCCGGCGAGGATGGCCAACCCCACACCCATCAGGAGGGGTCATGAGCGACAGTCCCGAGGAACCGCGGCCCGGGTCCGCGGACGACGAGCCCACCGGGCACACCGGCCGGCCGTCCCAGCCCGGCTACCCCCCACCGCCCCAGCCCGGCTATACCTCGCCCGGCTACACCCAGCCCGGCCACACCCAGCCTCAGCCCGGCCAGGACCACACCCGGCCCGGCCACACCCAGCCTCAGCCCGGCCAGGGCTACCCGCCACCGGCCGCGTCGCCGTACGGATCGGACGGCCACGACTACCGGCAGAGTCATCAGGGCGGCTACCAGGGGGCGTATCCGCCGCCCGGCGCCTACGGCCCGCCGCCCGGCTACGGATACCCGGCGCCGCCGGGGACGTACGGCCCGCGGCCCGGGAGCGACGACACCACCATGGCCATGCTCGCCCATCTGCTGGGCCTGCTGACCTGGTTCGTCGGCCCGCTGGTGGTCTATCTCGCGAAGAAGGACGACTCCCCCTACGTGCGGGACCAGGCGGCCGAGGCGCTCAACTTCCAGCTCACCCTGATGATCGCCTATTTCGTCTCCTGGATCCTGGCGTTCGTGCTGATCGGCTTCATCCTGATGTTCGTGGTGTGGATCGGGTCGATCATTTTGATGATCGTCGCCGCCGTAGCGGCCAGCCGGGGCGAGAGGTACCGCTATCCGTTGAACATCCGCTTCATCAGCTGACCGGCGACGCACGCCCGGCACTTACATCTCCCCCGGGCCTCGTCGGCGGCTCTCAGGTCAGATCACGCACCAGGGCGTCGGCCAGCAGGCGGCCGCGCAGTGTCAGCACCGCGCGGCCCGCCTTGAACGGCTCCATCTCCAGCAGGCCGTCGGCCAGCGCCCGGGCGACGACCGGCGGCCTTTCGATCTCCCTGAGCGGGAAGCCCCGGACGAGCCTGAGCTCCAGCATCAGCCGCTCCACCGCTCTGTCCTGCGGAGTCAGCACCTCGCGCGCGTGCGCGGGCGAGACGCCGGAGGCCAGGCGCTGGGCGTAGGCCGCCGGATGCTTGACGTTCCACCAGCGGGTGCCGCCGACGTGGCTGTGCGCGCCGGGGCCGACGCCCCACCAGTCGCCGCCGGTCCAGTAGAGCAGGTTGTGCCGGCAGCGTCCGGCCTCCGAGGTCGCCCAGTTGGACACCTCGTACCACTCGAAGCCGGCTTCGGCGAGCATGGCGTCGGCGATGAGATAGCGATCGGCGGCCACGTCGTCGTCGGGCATCGGCAGCTCGCCGCGCCGGATCCTGGCCGCCAACCTGGTGCCGTCCTCCACGATCAGCGAGTAGGCGGACACGTGGTCGGGCCCGGCCTCGATCGCCGCGGCCAGCGAGGCCCGCCAGTCGTCGTCGCTCTCCCCCGGCGTGCTGTAGATCAGGTCCAGGTTGACGTGGTCGAACCCGGCCTCCCTGGCCTCCCGTACGGCCCGCGCCGGGCGGCCGGGAGTGTGCCGGCGCTCCAGCACCTCCAGCACGTGCGCACGGGCGCTCTGCATGCCGAAGCTCATCCGGGTGAACCCGCCGGCGCGCAGCTCGGACAGGTAGGCCGGGTCCACCGACTCGGGGTTGGCCTCGGTGGTCACCTCGGCGCCGGGAGCGAGCCCGAACTCCTCCTCGATCGCACCCAGGATCCGGACCAGGTCCCCGGCGGGCAGCAGGGTGGGGGTGCCTCCGCCGAAGAACACGGTCTCGACCGGGAGGTCCGCGTCGCCCAGGTTGGCCCGTGCCCGCCGTACCTCGTCGACGGCGGTGTCGGCGTAGTCCTTGTGCGAGGCGCCGGGGCCGAGCTCGGACGCCGTGTAGGTGTTGAAGTCGCAGTAACCGCAGCGGGTCACGCAGAAGGGCACGTGGACGTAGAAACCGAACGGACGCCCGCCGAGCCCGTGGAGCGCGCTGTCGGGGAGCCGGCCCGAGGCCGGTACGGGATCACCGTCGGGAAGAGTGGATGGCACGACACCAAGTCTGCCGCTCCGGCCGCGATGCCCGGACCGTGACTCCCCACCGGACCGCTGCGCGCCCACTGACCACGGAGCCGTACGGCGGTCCGCCCACGCATCACGGAGCCGTACGGCAGCACGCACGCATCGCGGAGCCGTACGGCGGTCCGCCCACGCATCGCGGAACCGTACGGCAGCGCCCCCACGCATCGCGGAGCGGCACGACGGCCGTCCGACGCGGCCGTGGAATCGTGCGGCGGAACGGGGGCGTACGCCCCGGTTACCGCTATGCGGCAAATCCACGGAAGACCGTTGACGCTCAGTTCGCCCAGGTCTACGATCCGGGAAAACTTAAAGGAAAGTTTCCTATAAGTTACCCCCCCAGCAGGTGGAGAAGCCCGTGCAGAGACTCCTCCGGAACACGCTCGCGGCGGCCCTCGCCGCCGGTCTGACGGCCCTGGCCGCACCGGTGCCCGCCCAGGCCCAGGCACATCCGGACCACGGCGACCGCTTCAAGCGCGTCGCCTATTTCGTTCAGTGGGGCATCTACGGCCGTAACTACCACGTCAAGGACATCGACACCACCGGTGCGGCGGCCAAGCTCACCCATATCAATTACGCGTTCGGATTCGTCGGCGCCGATGGCGGCTGCGTCTCCTCCGACGCCTGGGCCGACTGGCAGCGCCCGGTGCCCGCCGACCAGAGCGTGGACGGCGCCGCCGACGCCGACGGCCAGGCCCTCAACGGCAACCTGAACCAGCTGAAGAAGCTCAAGGCCAAGCACCCCGGCCTCAAGGCGATGATCTCGCTCGGCGGCTGGAGCGGCTCGAAGTACTTCTCCGACGCGGTGCTCACCGCCGAGGGCCGTACCAAGCTGGCGGCCTCCTGCGTGGACCTGTGGCTCAAGGGCAACCTGCCCGGCGCCGCGCCCGGCGCGGGAGCGGGCGTCTTCGACGGCATCGATCTGGACTGGGAGTGGCCGGGCTCCTCCGGCGCCGACGGCAACGTCATCAGGCCCGAGGACAAGCGCAACTTCACGCTGTTCACCGCCGAGCTCCGCCGCCAGATGAACGACTTCGACCGCAAGAGCGAGCTGAGCGCCTACCTGCCCGCCGCGGCGGCGAAGATCGACTCGGGCTTCGAGGTGCGCGAGCTCTTCAGGCACTTCACCTTCGCCACCGTCCAGGGCTACGACCTGCGCGGCTCGTGGGAGACCGTCACCGGCCACAACGGCAACCTGTTCACCGACCGGCGCGACCCCAACACGGTGAAGTACAGCGTGGACCAGACCGTCCGCGACTACCTGTCGCGTGGCGCCCCGGCCAGGAAGATCGTGGTCGGCGTCCCGGCCTACGGCCAGGGCTGGACCGGCGTCACCGGCGGCGGCAACGGCCTGTTCAAGGGCGCCACCGGCCCCGCCCCGGGCACCTGGGCCGCCGGTGTCGACGACTACGAGAACCTCGTCAAGAAGCCCGGCAAGCGCTACCGCGACCTGCGGACCGGCGCCGCCTGGATCTACGACGGCAACGAGTTCTGGTCATACGACGACCCCACCACGGTCACCCAGAAGGCGGCCTACATCCGCCTGAAGGGCCTCGGCGGCTCCATGATGTGGTCCATCGACCAGGACGACGCCAAGGCCTCGCTGACCTCGGCGCTCTACAGCGTCCTGCGCTGAGGCGCCCGTCCCACAGACCGGGCGGGGCCGCAGGTCCTGGGTCACCGGCGACCCCGCCCGCACGTCTGCGCCTCCGCTCCGCACCCGCTCGGCGATCTCGTCGCCGTGGGCGGAGCGGGCGGCGCATCGGCTCCCGGTCACCTTGGCGACCCGGAAAGCCCCGGTGACCGGGACGACCCGAAAGGCCCTGTCACCGTGGCGGCCCGGAAGGCCCCGGTGACCGTGACGCCGCCCCGATCGCGGGGTGGGCCGGCATCCACCGGCTCACCCCCGAGGGCCGGGAGCGGCTACTTCTTGGCCTTGTCGGTGGACGACTCGGTGGACAGCGCGGCGACGAAGGCCTCCTGGGGGACCTCCACCCGGCCGACCATCTTCATCCGCTTCTTGCCCTCCTTCTGCTTCTCCAGCAGCTTGCGCTTACGGGAGATGTCGCCGCCGTAGCACTTGGCGAGGACGTCCTTGCGGATGGCGCGGATGTTCTCACGGGCGATGACCCGGGCGCCGATGGCGGCCTGGATCGGCACCTCGAACTGCTGCCTCGGGATGAGCTCGCGGAGCTTCTTGGCCATCTCCACCCCGTAGGCGTAGGCCTTGTCCTTGTGGACGATGGCGCTGAAGGCGTCCACGGCCTCACCCTGGAGCAGGATGTCGACCTTGACCAGCTCGGACTCCTGCTCGCCGGAGGGCTCGTAGTCCAGCGAGGCGTAACCGCGCGTGCGGGACTTGAGCTGGTCGAAGAAGTCGAAGATGATCTCGCCGAGCGGCATGGTGTAGCGGATCTCGACGCGGTCCTCCGACAGGTAGTCCATGCCCTGCAGGTTGCCCCGGCGGTTCTGGCAGAGCTCCATGATGGCGCCGATGAACTCCGAGGGGACCAGCACCGTGGACTTCACCATCGGCTCGAAGACCTTTTCGACCTTGCCCGTGGGGAACTCCGAGGGGTTGGTGACGGTGACCTCCTTACCGTCCTCCATGATCACCTGGTAGACCACGTTGGGCGCGGTGGAGATGAGCGAGAGGTTGAACTCCCGCTCCAGGCGCTCACGGACGATCTCCATGTGGAGCAGGCCGAGGAAGCCGCAGCGGAAGCCGAAGCCGAGGGCCGCGGAGGTCTCCGGCTCGTAGACCAGGGCGGCGTCGTTGAGCTGGAGCTTGTCCAGCGCCTCGCGGAGCTCGGGGTAGTCGTCGCCGTCGATCGGGTAGAGCCCCGAGAAGACCATCGGCTTGGGGTGCTCGTAGCCGCTGAGCGCCTTGGCGGCCGGCCGCGCGACGGAGGTCACGGTGTCGCCGACCCGCGACTGGCGGACGTCCTTCACACCGGTGATGAGGTAGCCCACCTCGCCGACGCCGAGCCCCTTGTCGGCGATCTTCGGCTCCGGCGAGATGACGCCGATCTCCAGCGTCTCGTGGGCCGCGGCGGTGGACATCATCAGGATGCGCTCGCGCTTGCCCAGGTGACCGTCCATGACCCGGACGTAGGTGATCACGCCGCGGTAGGTGTCGTAGACGGAGTCGAAGATCAGCGCGCGGGCGGGCGCGTCGGCGTCGCCGACCGGGGCCGGAACGTTCTGGACGACGTGGTCGAGCAGCTCCCGGACGCCCACACCGGTCTTGCCGGAGACCTTCAGCACGTCCTCCGGCTCGCAGCCGATGAGGTGGGCGATCTCCGCGGCGTACTTCTCCGGCTGCGCGGCGGGAAGGTCGATCTTGTTGAGCACCGGGATGATCGTCATGTCGTTGTTCATGGCCAGGTAGAGGTTGGCCAGCGTCTGCGCCTCGATCCCCTGCGCGGCGTCGACCAGCAGGATGGCGCCCTCGCACGCCTGGAGCGAGCGGGACACCTCGTAGGTGAAGTCGACGTGCCCGGGGGTGTCGATCATGTTGAGGACGTAGTCGGTGTCGCCCACCTGCCACGGCAGCCGGACCGCCTGCGACTTGATGGTGATGCCGCGCTCGCGCTCGATGTCCATCCGATCGAGGTACTGGGCGCGCATTGAGCGGTCGTCGACCACGCCGGTGATCTGCAACATGCGGTCGGCAAGCGTTGACTTGCCATGGTCGATATGCGCGATGATGCAGAAGTTGCGGATCACCGCGGGATCGGTCTGGCCAGGCTGAATGCGCACCGGTGTCCGTTTCGACGGGATTGATGACGATCGACGACTGGCATACCAGCCGTCTTCCATGGTGACATGTCCGGGTGATTGCCCGGACCAGAGCACGGCGCGGCCTGCGGTTTCTCGCGATGGTGGCGGCCGTGCTCCTTGTGCTTCCCGGGGTGGCCGCAGCCACCCTCACGATCCAGTTTACCGGGACACCCGCCCCGTGGGCGAAGACCACCGGTCACGACGCCCTGTGGCTCGGCCACGCGTGGGTGGACGGCCGCAAGAACGCCGCCGATCTGAAGGAGCTGGCCGTCCGGCTGCGCAAGACGGGGATCAAGGACGTGTACGTCCACTCCGGCCCCTTCGAGTACGACGGGACGCTGCCCGCCGCCAAGCATCCCGCCGCCGAGGACTTCCTGAAGCGGTGGCGCGCGGAGCTGCCGAAGGTGCGGGTGTCGGCGTGGCTCGGCCAGAAGGTCGACGGCGGCCTGGACCTCGACGACCCGGCCACCAGGCAGCGCGTGCTCGACAGCGTGAGCGGCGCCATGACGCTCGGCTTCGACGGCGTGCACTACAACTTCGAGCCGATCGGCAGCGGCGACACCGAGTTCCTCGATCTGCTGACCCGGACGCGCCCGATCGTCGGCGGCGGCCTGCTCTCCACCTCGACGCCGCAGATCGAACCGTTCCCGCTGACCCGCCCCGCCGTCCGCGCCGTCCTCGGCCACGACAAGTACTGGTCGCCCGAGTACTTCAAGGAGGTCGCGGCCCTCACCGACCAGGTCGCGATCATGACCTACGACTCCGGCCTCCCCTCCGAACTGCTCTACGGCGGCCATGTCGTACGGCAGGGCGGCCTCGCGCTGGAGCTCGTGCCGCCGGAGAAGACCGTGCTGGTCGGCGCCCCGGCCTACCACGACCACAACGTGCCGTGGGTCGACGCGGCCGAGAGCGTCGCGACGGCGGCCGAGGGCGCGCGGCTGGCGCTGACCGCCTACGGCAAGCCGCGCGAGCGGTTCGGGCTGGCCCTGTACGTCGATTTCGCGGCCACGGCGGAAGACTGGGCGGAGTACGAGCGATTCTGGTCCCGTCCATGACGACAGCACGGTAAGCTGATCAGGCATCCCTCTGTCCAGGCAGTCGATTTGAGCGACCGTCCAGGCAGTTGGTAGCCTGTTCAACTGCGTGTGGCGCGCCCTCTCTGCCCGCGCGCCCCACTCCGACGACATTCACCGAGGCTTCTTCGTGGCGAACATCAAGTCCCAGATCAAGCGCAACCGGCAGAACGAGAAGGCCCGGCTGCGTAACAAGGCTGTCAAGTCGTCCCTCAAGACGGCGGTCCGCAAGTTCCGCGAGGCTGCCGACCAGGGCAACGTCGACCAGGCCGTCGTGCTCCAGCGCGCCGCTTCCCGCCAGCTGGACAAGGCCGCCAGCAAGGGCGTGATCCACAAGAACCAGGCCGCCAACCGCAAGTCGGCGATCGCCCAGCGCGTCGTCGAGCTCTCGGCCGCCAAGTAACCCAGGTTCTTCCGGACGCCGCACCCCCCTCACGGGGGATGCGGCGTTCTGGCGTTTCACCGGGATACGACGTTCCGACGGAAGCCGCCACACGCGGGCAGGACCCTCGCGCCGGCATGCGGGCGCCGCCGGCCGTATCAGCAGCCCTGCCTCAGTGGACGAGCGCAGCCGCACGTGACAGGGACCCCGTTCCGGCGGGCGGGAGCCGTCACCCGGCTCGGGCGATTCACCGGACCGGTCCGGATCACTCCAGCTCGCCCAGCAGAGTCCTGAGCAGGTCGCCGAGACGCTCGCGATCCTCCTCCGGCAGCGCGGCCAGCACCTCGTGCTGAGGCCCCAGTCCCGCGGCCACGGCCTCGTCGATCAACTGGAGTCCCTGGGCGGTCAGGCTGACCCGCAGTGCCCGGCGGTCGTCCGGGTCGGGGGCGCGGACGATCAGAGCCGCCCGCTCCAGCCGGTCGAGACGTCCCGTCATGCCGCCGGAGGTCAGCATGAGCGTGGCGGTCATGGCCTTGGGCGACAGCGTGTACGGCTCGCCGGCCCGGCGGAGGGTGGCGAGCACGTCGAACTCGCCCCGGCCGAGACCGCGGGCCCCGTACACCTCTTCCATGCGATCCCCCATGAGCCGGGCGATCCGGTAGATCCGTCCGAAGACCCCCATCGGGGAGGGGTCCAAATCGGGCCGCTCCCGCCTCCACTGCAACACGATCCGGTCGACCGGGTCCTCTGTCATGACAGCATCATAGCTTGACGGTAAATAACTTAGTGCTAAGTTACTTAGTATTGAGTTTAATGAAGGAGTCCCCATGCCGGCCCCCCGTCTCGCCCTCATCGCCACCACAGCCCTCGCCCCCGCGGTCTGGGGCACCACCTACATCGTGACCACCGAACTGCTGCCCCCGGACCGCCCGCTGCTGACCGCCCTGCTCCGCGCCCTCCCCGCCGGCCTGCTCCTGATCGCCATGACGCGGACGCTCCCCCGGGGGAGCTGGTGGTGGCGGGCGCCGGTGCTGGGCGCGCTGAACATCGGCATGTTCTTTCCCCTGCTCTTCCTGTCCGCCTACCGGCTGCCCGGCGGCGTGGCGGGAGTGCTCGGCGCCATCCAGCCGCTCCTCGTCGCCGGATTCACCCGTGCCGTACTGCGCGAGACCGTCCCGGTCCACCGCGTGATCGCCGGGATCACCGCGACGGTCGGCGTCTCCCTCGTCGTGCTCCGGGCCAACGCCGCCCTCGACGCCGTCGGCGTCGCCGCGGGCGTCGTCGCCGCGGCGGGCATGGCCGCCGGGGTCGTCCTCACCCGCTCCTGGGGGAAGCCGCCGGGCGTGAGCGACCTGACCCTCACCGGCTGGCAGCTCACCGCGGGCGGCCTGATGATCGCCCCCGTGGCCCTCGCCGCCGAGGGCATGCCGCCCGCCCTGGACGGAGCCTCCGTCGGCGGCTACCTCTGGCTGGGCCTCGTCGGCACGGCCGCCGCCTACACCCTGTGGTTCCGCGGCATCGCCCGGCTGCCGGCCGCCCAGGTGTCCCTGCTCGGCACCCTCAGCCCGCTCACCGCTGCGCTTCTCGGCTGGATCGCCCTCGGCCAGTCCCTGAGCCCGCTTCAGCTCACCGGCTTCGCGCTGGCCCTCAGCGCGACCGTCCTCGGCCAGCTCCCCGCACCCCGGCGCACCCGCGTCGCCCCGGACCCGCAGCCCACCCCCTCGCGCCCGTAGAGCCTCCGCCCGGGAGGCGCCGGGCTGTCCGGGGAGCGCCTGCGCCCTGAAGGCGAGGTGACCCGCCATCGGACCGGGTGGATCACAGGGCCACGCCGACCGCATGGGGGTCAGCCCCCTGTTGAGCCCCCATCACAGGGCCGCGCTGACCGCATCGGAGGGGCAGCTGCCTGATCGTGATCGGGGAGACGGAGCTAACGGCCGGTACGGCTGGCCACGACGGTCTGGATCATGTGCTCCAGCGCGTAGGCGGGGTCGGCGCCGCCGCCCTTGACCTGCTCGTCGGCGGTGGCGGCCGCCTGGAGCGCACGGGCGATGCCGTCGGGGCCCCAGCCGTTCAGCTGCCGCTGGACCCGGTCGATCTTCCAGGGCGGCATGCCGAGATGGCTGGCGAGCTGCCCGCCGCGCAGGTTGCGCGGGGCACCGCCCACCTTGGCGAGCGAGCGCAGCCCTCCGGCGAGCGCGCTCACCAGCAGGACGGGGGCCGTTCCGGTGGCGAGCGCCCAGCGGAGCTGCTCAAGAGCGTCGCCCAGCCGTCCTTCGACAGCGGAGTCGGCCACGGTGAACCCGCTGACCTCGGCCCGCCCCCGGTGGTAACGGGCGACGGCCGCCTCGTCGATGGCCTTGCCCGGGGTGTCGAAGGCCAGCTGGCTGCAGGCGGCGGCCAGCTCCCGCAGGTCGTTGCCCACCGCGTCGAGCAGGGCGGCGGCCGCGTCGGCGCCGATGCTCCGCCCCGCCCGCTTCAGCTCGGCCTTGACGAACGCGAGCCGTTCGGCCGGCTTGGTCAGCTTGGTCACGGCGACCACGTGGGCACCGGCCTTCTTGACCCCGTCCACCAGGGCCTTCCCCTTGACCCCGCCGGGATGGACGAGGACCAGCACGGTGTCGTCGGCCGGATGGGCGGCATAGGAGACGATCTCGGTGACGACCTCCTTGGACAGGTCCTGGGCCGAGCGGATCGCCACCACCGACCTGTCGCCGAACAGCGACGGCGAGGACAGCCGGGTCAGCTCCCCCGGCTCCACCTTCCCGCCGATCAGGTCGTACACCTCGGTGCCCGGGTCCGTCGCCCTGGCCGCCGCGATCGCCTCGCCCACCGCGCGGTCGGCCAGCAACTCCTCGTCGCCGAGTATCAGGATCACGGGTGCTGGATCGGTTGCCGCCATGTCCAGCAGCATGCCACGTGCCGGTGGCCGAATCGCAATCAGCAAGCCGTTCGCAATCCGAATGCAGGCGTCATGGGGCAGGCTCGGAGCAAGCAAGGGAGGTGAAACCCATATGAACTCCACTACCTGCCGCCACGCCTGCCCGCACTGCGGGACGACCCTCGACGAGGGCCCCATCATGTATCGCTGCGCACGCTGCAGCCGCTCGGTCTACGCCGCCGACGTGAACACCGAGTTCCACCGGCCGCTCAAGGCCGCGCGCTGACTCCACGGGGGGACACCCGGCCTGCCCCAGGGGGGACAGGGGACGGGGAAACGGTCCGCCGATGGCAGAACGTTCCCGGGGAGGTCGACTACGGGGAAACCCGGGGAAGCACGCACGGGGAGGCCGTGACGGCGAGGGGACGTAGGGGTCAGGCGTCCTGCGGGGTCTCCCAGGCTTCGGCCCATCCTCCCTGCACCATGGTCTGGAAGACCCATCGGCCGCCGGCCCTCACCAGCAGGTCCGCGTAGCGCATGCCGTACGACTCTCCGTTCGCGGTCACCGTCGCGTCGGTGACCACGACGACCAGGTTCCTGGTCAGGAAGTGCGGCGTACGGGTCGACTCCATCGCGATGTCACCCGGCTCGCCGCCTCCCATCACCTCGGCCATCGTGCGGGTGAACCGCTCGCGGGTCCACTGGGCCGCCAACCCTTCACCGTCGGCACTGTCGGTCACCACGTTGAGGGGGAACATCGCCATGTCCGCCATGCGTTCGACATCGACCTTCGCGCTGTGGGCGTCGTACTCGGCGAACCACGCCTCGACGCTCTGCAGATCCTCGGCCGCCGGAGTGAAGGCGCCACCGCCGAACGGGGATCCCTGGGTTTCCGTCACTGCTCGCTCCTTTTCGTCGACACGCTCTACCCGGTACGCCGGTCGCCGGTCTCCCATCCCGCGCGGAGGCGGACCAGAGCCCTCTGCATCTCGGCCGACGTGAACCGTACGCCATACCGTACGCCGTACGGAAAACTTGTCAAACGCCCGTCCCATCTCCGAGTGGATGGAGAACCGGATGTCCAGCGCCCACGGAGCCGGGAAGATAGCTGTTACGCACCTCAAACGGTCCCGATACGGGCATCCGCCCTGTGGTCACTTCATCGAATCTCCTTGAGTGTGAAGACCTCGGGCTTCAACCGTGGGGAGGGAGTCAACGGGACTCAGCTCCGCCGGCGTCATCCGCCGTCAGGGCCCCGAACGACCCCCCGTCCGGCCGGAACGACCTCGGGGGATGACGGCCAGGCCCCCCTCACGGGCCACCACGGCGAGGGCTCCCGACAGGTCCGTCCGGTAGACCCGCACGCCGAGCCTGTTCAGCCGGGCCAGGGTCGACGGGGCGGGATGGCCGTAGTCGTTGTCCGCTCCGACGCTGATCAAAGCAGCGCGGGCGCCGGTAGCGGCGAAGAAGCCGGGGTCGTGTCCAGCTGATCCGTGATGAGGGACCTTGAGGATGTCAGCCGGCGGGAAACCTCGCCGGAGCAGCTCCGCCTGGGCCTCGGTCTCGATGTCTCCGCTGAGCAACGCCGTCCCTGCCGTCCAGCGCACGTGCACCACGACGCTGGCGTTGTTGACGACCGCTCCCTCTCCCCGCCCCTCCGGAGACGCCTCGGCCTGCGGAGCGATGATCGTGAGCTCGGAGGGGCCGAACCGCCAGCTCGCACCTGGCCGCGCCACCCACTCGACGACCCGGCGACGGGCGAGGTCGCCGCTCAGCCTGACGTTCTCCCGCTCCGCGACGCTGTGCGGGGTCACCACCACCGCTCCCACGCCGCGCCCCCGGAAGATCCCCTCCAGTCCGCCGACATGGTCGAAGTGCGGATGGGTGAGGATGACCAGCGGCACCTCCCGGATCCCCATGGACCGCAGACACCGGTCCATCAGCACCGGGTCAGGCCCCGCGTCCACCACCACCGCCTTTCCCTGCCCGGCGGCGACCAGCAACGCGTCTCCCTGGCCGACGTCACAGGCGACCAGCAGCCAGTCATCGGGCGGCCAGCGGGCCACGATCGGCTCCGCCATGGTGACGGCGACGATCGCTCCGGCCGTCACGGCCAGCGCGATCCGCCGTGACCACCGGCGGCGCAGTACCAGGATGGCGACCGGGGCCGCGACGGCCAGCGCGATCAGCCCGGCGACGCCACCCGGCCACGGGATCACCCCCAGAGGCGTCCCGGCGGCGTGCTCCGCCACCTCGATGATCCATCCGGCGGCGAGACCCGCCGGGCGGACCAGCAGCTGGGCGAGCCCCATATGCAGGGGGGCGACCAGCGCAGCGATGGATCCGAGCAGGGTGGCGGGTGCGACCGCAGGCCCCGCCAGCAGGTTGGCGGGGATCGCCACCGGTGCGAGCTGCCCGGCCATCAGGACCAGCACCGGGGTGACGGCGACCTGGGCCGCCGCGGGCACGGCGGTCGCTTCGGCGGCCCAGCGGGGCATCCGTGTCGCGAGCCGGTCCCGCCAGCGGGGAGCGAGGAGCAGGATGCCGCCCGTGGCGCAGACCGACAGGGCGAAGCCGTAGGACCGGGCGAGAGCGGGGTCGAAAAGGATCAGCCCCAGAACGGTCGCCGACAGAGCGGCGACACCGTCACGCGAACGGCCCGTACCGAGCGCCACGGCGGCGACGGTGCCCATCAGAAGGGCACGGAGCACACTGGGCGACGGGCGGGCGACGAGCGCGAAGGCGAGCATGGCGGACACCGCCAGCACCGCCCGGGCTGCGAGCGGCAGCCCCGCGGTCCGGCCCAACGCGACCGCCGCCCCTGCCACGATCGCCAGGTTGGCTCCGGAGACCGCGGTGAGATGGCTGAGCCCGGCCTCCTTGAAGTCGGCTCTGACCTGTCCGTCCATGCGGGAGACGTCGCCGACGACGAGCCCCGGCAACAGGCCTCGCTGGAGCGGTGGCAGCACGCCGGCGGCCTCCCGCAGCCCCGACCGGAGCGTCCCGGCCATACGCTGCGCCCATGAGGGCCCGCCCATGATTCGCGGCGGCCCCCGTACCAGCACCACCGCCGCGAGCAGCTCGCCGGAGTCGGCCGGGCCGAACCGGCCCTGGACGGCGATCCGCTGGCTCGGCAGCAAAGACCGCCACTCCCCTCCCGAAGCGAGCATCACCACCGGAGCCTGCAACGTCACCCTGCCCGCCCCTGTCCCGATCGCCTCGATCCGCGCGGGCACCACGAAACTCTCCCTCCGGAACGGCCCTCCGCGCTGCGTCGGCTCCCGGGGATCGTCCGTCACCACCGCCTCCATCACCGACGAGGCGCGTTTCTCCACCAGCTCGGCCACCGGCCCCGTACTGACCGCATGCACCCGGAAGGCCACCGTCCCGGCCACGGCCGCCGCGCACCCCAGCACCGCGATCAACACGTTGCGCCAGCCGGCGATCCCGCCGACGGGGACCAGCACGGCCGCGGAGAGCGCGCCCGCGGCTGCGACCGCAGCCACCAGGGCACCCACCGAGGGCGGGCAGCCCAGCAGGATGAGCGCTGTCGCCCAGGCGACGAGGGCGGGCGGAACCAGATGGAGCGTGTGTGCACGCAGGCCTCGCTCGGTCACGCCGTCGTCGCGGAGCGAGGAGGAGGCGCCGAACCGGCTCATCGCTCCGCCTCCGGGAGGTGCGGAGTCAAACGTGGACCTTCTCTCTGATCTCGGCGTACTTTCGATCGCCGATGCCACTGACCTCGCGGAGCTGCTCGACTGTGCGGAAGCCGCCATGGCCGTCGCGGTATTCGACGATGCGCCGGGCGAGCACCTCACCGACGCCGGGCAGCTGTTCAAGCTGTTCGGGGGTCGCGGTGTTGAGGTCGAGGACGACCGGGGCAGGATCAGCCATGGGAGGAGCCGCAGCGGCGGGACCGGCTGCGCCCACGATGATCTGTTCGCCGTCGACGAGCTTGCGGGCGAGGTTGAGGGGGCCGGTGGCGGCCCCCTTGCGGACGCCCCCGGCTGCTTGGACCGCGTCGGTGATCCGGGAGCCGGCAGGCAGAGTGATCACTCCGGGCCGGCGGACCTTGCCGGTGACGTGCACGGTGACCTCGATGAGGGTGCCGGACCGCGAGGAACCGGACTGCGCGGAACCGGATTGCAGGGAACCGGACTGCGGGGAAAGGATGGAGGCCGGCGTCAGAAGGGAGGGGCCCGAGACGGGCGGGGGCGGGGGCAGAGGTTCGGGCTCCGGTTGGGATCGCCAGGCATAGACGCCGCCGATCACGACCGCGATCAGGGCGATGAGGAGGAGCAGGCGCAGTCCTGGACGCCCCGGGGCGAGCATGGGGGCCTGGGCGGCGACAGCCGTACGGAGGGCCTCGAAGGAGGGCGGAACCGGCGTGGAGCGCATCCGGGCGGCGGGACCGTCGAAGCGCGCTGAACCATCCGGATTGACCGGACCATCCAGGCGAGTGGAACCGTCCAGACGGGCGAAGCCATCCGGGCGGGCCGAACTACCGGGGTGGGCGGGAAGGGCTTGGTGGGCCGGGCGTAGTGGGAGTGGGGGCGGCAGGGGCGGCGGCGCGGGATCGGGGGTGTCGAAGGCCGTCAGCACCCGCAGCCGTGACTCGGCCCGGAACCGCTCGGTGGCCTGATCTGTGGTCCGCACGACCAGGACGCTACGGCGACGTCACCGGGCCGTCCTTGGCCGAACGCGGCTCTGTGGACAATCTCTCCGAGCCTGCGGCGGACCTGTGGACAAGGCGCGCCGGAGGGAGGCGGGGAAGGTCAGCGCGTCAGGAGGCGGGTGAGACGGTCAGGCCGAGCATGCCGGGGCCCGCGTGGGCGCCGATGACCGCGCCGACCTCGACCACGGTGACCTTGACGAGCCCGGGGATGCGCTGGGGCAGGCGTGCGGCCAGGGACTCGGCACGGGACGAGGCGGCGAGATGCTGGACGGCGACGTTCACCGGACCGGTCCCGGCGGCCTGAACGGCGAGGTCTTCGAGGCGGGCGATGGCCCGGGCGGCGGTGCGGACCTTCTCCAGGGGGACGATCACGCCGTCGGTGATGTGCAACAGCGGTTTGATCATCAAAGCGGATCCGAGCAGGGTCGCCGCCGCGCCGATACGGCCTCCCCTGCGCAGGTACTCCAGAGTGTCGACGTAGAAGAAGCTACGGGTGGAGTCCATGCACCGGCGGGCGGCGTCCGCCGTTTCGGTCATGGTCGCGCCCCGGGCCGCGGCTTCGGCCGCGGCGAGGACGGGGAACCCCAGGCCCATGGCGATCGACCTGCTGTCGACGACCTCGACCGGGATCAGCGCGTCCTCGGCTCCCGCACGGGCCGCCTCGACCGTGCCTGACATCTCCCCCGACAGGTGGATGGAGACGACGGCGACCGCGCCCCGGGCCGCCGCCTCGTCGTAGACGTCGGCGAAGCGCTGCGGGGCGGGCCGCGAGGTCGTCACCGGGGCCCATTCCCTGAGTGCGTCGTTCATCGTCGCGCCGTCGATCTGCGCCACGTCGTCGAGCGGCCGGCCACCCACCACGACCTGGAGAGGCACTGTGGCGATCCCCAGACGAGAGGTCTCCTCCCGCGGCAGATACGCGGTGGAGTCCGTGACAACAGCGACCGATGGCGACATATGCAGAGATTACCCAGAAGCGATCGCCCAACCGGGACTGGCGTGATCATCGGGTCGCTCTCCGTGCCATGTCCACGCCGGACGGCCGCGCGTCCCTGACGGGCGACCGGGCGGCGGCCCCTACTGGACGGGGTTGCCGCCGCGCCAGACCCGGCGGGGCTTGAGACCGAAGGCCCAGGCGAAGGCGCCTTCGTGGTCGGCGTCCCACTGGACGATGTCGGCCAGCCGGCCGGGAGCGAGGACGCCCCGGTCGGGAACGCCGAGGACGGTGGCTCCGCCGAGGGTCGCGGCACGGAGCGCGTCGCCGACGCTCATGCCGAAGGCGGCCACGGCGAGGCTGATGACCAGGGACATCGAGGTGATTCCGCAGTGACCGGGGTTGTGGTCGCTGCCGAGCGCCACCGTGACGCCCTGGGCGAGCATGCGGCGGACCGGCGGCAGGCTGCCACGCTGGAGGGCGGTTCCCGGGCAGACCACGGCGGGGACGCCGTAGCGGGCCAGGATCGAGATGTCCTCGTCGGAGGTGTGGTGGAGCAGGTCGGCGGAGGCGCAGCCGAGCTCGGCCGCGAGCTGCACGGCGCCGCGACGGCTGTAGGCGCCGGCGTGCACGCGGGGCAGCAGGCCGACGTTGCGGCCGGAGGCGAGGACCCAGCGGGCCTCCTCGGTGGTGAAGTGCCCCTCGTCGCAGTAGACGTCGACGCTGTCGGCTCCCGCCGCGGCCGCGTCGGCGCACCATGCGCCCACGGCTTCGACGTAGTCGCGCTGACGGCCGAAGTATTCCGGCGGGACGACGTGCGCGGCCATGAAGGTGACGTGCACGCGCGGCATCATCGGCTCTTTTTCGAGCTCGCGCAGGAGTCGCACGTCGGCCAGCTCGCCGTCGCGGGTGAGGTGGTAACCGGTCTTGGCCTCCACGGTGGTGGTGCCGCTGAGCAGCCAGTCGCGCAGACGCTCGCGGACACCGTTGCACAGGGTCCACGGGTCGGTTCCCCGGGTCACCGTGACGGTGGAGCCGATGCCACCGCCGGCGGCGGTGATCGCGGACGGCGTGGAGCCGCTGGAGCGCATCGCCATCTCGGCGTAGCGGTTGCCCGCGTAGACCGGGTGGGTGTGGGCGTCGATCAGACCAGGCGTGACCAGCGCGCCGCCCAGGTTCTCGACGTGATCGACATCGACGATGTCGTCCACCACGCCGGGAACGCTCTGCGGCAGGTCGGCCGCACGGCCGACCCAGGCGATCCGGTCGTTGTGGACCAGGATCGCGGCGTTGCTGCACACGTCATTGCCGGTCCAGAGCCGGCCGATGTTGGTCAGAAGGCGGACCGTCATCGCATCACCGCCTTGTACGCAGGGGAGGACATCGGGAGGGAGACCGCTTCCGGGCGCGAAGGGCGGACCCAGCCGTTGCCGGGCTCCGTGCCCACCGGGTCCGCTGTGAGTCCGGACGACATTGGGGGGTCTCCTGCTCTCATCCGCATATCGTGGTGCGGCGACAGTATCGCCGGGATCATGATCAGGCGATTTCAGTTCAGTTACGTTATTTCACAAGTGAGCTCGCTGTACAGGCTAATTGGGAAGAACGCCGCTTCGCCGTAACCACATCCGACGTACCGGTTCCACGGCCATATCCGGCCTCAAGTGTGTTTTCGCAGCTCGGACCACTTATTTCACGCCTGCAACAGCAGTCTCCGAGACAACTTGCACCCTAAAATCTCGGTAGATTTGCCTTATGGTAGCAATCCAAACCTCGGCCGACCACTGTCACTTTTGGGGCCTTTGTACGGGTTTCGCGCTTCACCAGTCCAGCCCACGAAGCCCCTCTCCGGCAAGCTCGCTCATTGAAATACGGCTCCCGATCCACCTAGCCTGACAAGAGGCCGTAGGGGGTCGCGGCGCCCCGGCCCTCCCCGCCGGCCCGCAGGGGCCGGGCGCCGCCGCGGCGCCGTACACGACCCGCGATCAGTGGCGAACGTCTCCCCGGCGACGAAGGGGGACGGCGGGCGCGGCCGTGCTGTTCCGGCCCCTCCCGCGGGCGGCCCCAGCACCGGGAAGACCCTCGGCGTGGGCGGCGGCGCCGGTCGGCCGAGCCCCGATCCGGGGCCGCCGGACCTGTGAGCGAAACCACCCCGCAGCCCACCCGAAATAGGCCCTAAGCAGGACGTTCAGTGTAATCTTTCGTGCGAGCTATCTACAGGCCGCACGCATGGGAGTTACCTTGTCCGTCCACGCGGACGCCGGTCGGCGTCGCATCGAAGAACTGCTTCAGGAGAACGAGGAACCCGTCTTCAAGCGCTGGCTGGAGATCGCCGGTTCCTCCTCCAACGGCCATGTGGACCGCGGCAGCCTGGTCGGCCAGCTCCGCGAGCTCTACCAGGCCCTGCGCCAGTCGTTCGGCGAGTCCTCCGACTCCAGCGACCTGCGCGGACTGCTCGCCGAGCTCTCCCGGTCCCGGGCCCGCCAGGGCTTCACGCCCACCGAGACCGCCATAGTGGTGTTCGGGCTCAAGGAGGCGCTCTACGAGATCGTCGAGAACGACGGCTCTCCCGAGGCCCTGCGAGGTTTCGTCTGGTTCTCCCGGGTCATTGACGAGCTTGGGCTCTTCACGATGGAGAGCTACGCCGCGGCCAGGGAGAGGATCATCATCGACCAAGCCGAACAGCTCCTGGAGCTCTCCACCCCGGTGGTCAAGCTCTGGGAGGGCATCGTCGCGGTGCCGCTCGTCGGCACGCTCGACTCGGCCAGGACCCAGGTGGTGATGGAGAAACTGCTGCAGACGCTGGTGGACACCGGCTCCGAGCACGCGGTCATCGACATCACCGGCGTGCCCGCGGTCGACACCCAGGTCGCCCAGCACCTGCTCAAGACCGTAGTGGCGGCGCGGCTGATGGGCGCGGAGTGCGTGATCTCCGGCATCCGCCCGCAGATCGCCCACACCATCGTCACCCTCGGCATCGAGTTCGGCGACATCGTGACGAAGGCCTCACTGGCCGACGCGCTCGCGCACGCGCTGCGGCAGAGCGGCATCGAGTTCGTCAAGCACAGGGGGACCCGCATCGCCGTACGGACCGTGGAGGAATGATGGACCGCGTGCCCGTCCTCAAACTCGGGGACATCCTCATCGTCTCCATCCAGATCGACCTCCAGGACCAGAGCGTGCTCGCGCTCCAGGAGGACCTGGCGGACCGGGTGGTCGCGACCGGCGCCCGAGGGGTGATCATCGACATCACCGCCGTGGAGATCGTCGACTCGTTCATCGGACGCATGCTGGCCACCATCGCCGCGATCTCCCGGATGCTCGACGCCGAGACGGTCGTCGTCGGGATGCGGCCCGCGGTGGCGATCACCCTTGTGGAGCTGGGCCTCTCCCTCGGCGGCGTGCGCACCGCCCTCAACCTGGAGAAGGGCGTCGCGCTGCTGAACCACCTCGATGGCGCGCAGATCGTCACGGCCGCCCAGTGACGACCTTCGACGAGCTGCCCATCAAGAGCAACAGCGACGTCGTCCTGGTGCGCCAGCATGTCAGGACCGCCGCCGTGGACGTTGGGCTCTCCCTCGTCGACCAGACGAAGGTGGTGACCGCGGCCAGCGAGCTGGCCCGCAACGCCCTCGTCTACGCGGGAGGAGGGCAGGTGCGGATCGAGATCGTGAACAACGGCATACGGAAGGGCCTGCGGCTGGCCTTCAGCGACACCGGGCCCGGCATCCCCGACATCCCGCAGGCGCTCACCGACGGGTGGACCACCGGCGGCGGTCTCGGACTCGGGCTCAGCGGCTCCCGCCGCCTGGTCGACGAGTTCGACCTGCAGTCGGCTCCCGGTGAGGGCACGCTGATCACGGTGACGAAATGGGCAAGGTGATCCGTTCCCAGAACGACACCTGGACGAGGGCCGAGGACGCGAGCGCGATCGGCGCCCTCCGCCGTAGCGCCGTCATGCTCGCCGAGGACCGGGGGTTCGACGAGGAGGACGCCGGCCGGGTGGCCGTCGCGGTGAGCGAGGCCGCCTCGAACCTGGTCAAACACGCCGTCGAAGGGGTCATGCTGATCCGTCCCCATCCCGAACTGGACTCGGCGATAGAGGTCATCGCGATCGACCGGGGGCCCGGCATGCGCGACGTCTCCCGCGCCCTGCGCGACGGCTACTCCACGGCGGGCACCCTCGGCATCGGCCTGGGCGGCATCGCGCGGATGACGAGCGGTTACGAGGTTCATTCCATGCCCGGCCGGGGCACTGTGCTCGGCATGTACTTCACCGCCCGTGACGCCCCGCGCCCCGCGTCGCGCGTGAGCGGCCTGACCCGGCCGATCGGCGAGGAGATCGTCTGCGGCGACGCGTTCGTGGTCGCCGAGCACGACGCCACGACGACCGTGATGCTCTGTGACGGGCTCGGCCACGGCAGCCTGGCCGCCCACGCCTCCCAGGAGGCCGTGCGGCTGTTCCTCCAGCACACCGACCTCCCCCCGGTCACCGTCCTGGAACGGATCCACCTCGGGCTCGGCTCGACCAGGGGCGGCGCGGTCGCCGTGGCCCGGGTCGACCGGGCGGCGGGCACGGTGAGCTTCGCCGGACTCGGCAACGTCTCGGCGTGGATCGCGCACCAGGAGGGCCGCCAGGGAATGATCTCGGTGCCGGGCATCGCCGGCCACAAGGCGCGCACGCTGCGCCAGTACGAATACGCGGTGCCCCAGCACAGCATGATCGTGCTCCATTCCGACGGGCTCTCCGAGCGCTGGGACATCACCTCCTACCCCGGGCTCGTCGCACGTCCCCCCTCCGTCGTCGCCGCCACGCTGCTGCGCGACGCGGGGACCCGCAGGGACGACGCCTGCGTGGTCGCGATGAGGCCGTGGACGTCATGACGGGCGAGATGACCGGCGACGAGCTGATCCGGATCCGGGTCCTGAACGACCAGGACGTGTTCGCCATGCGCAAGCTGGGCCGCGAGGCGGCGGAGGCCGTCGGTCTGGACGCCCAGGACCAGATCCGGGTGGCCACGGCGCTGAGCGAGATCGGGCGGGAGGTTCTGAGCGAGGGCGCCGGCGCGTCCGCCGCCTTCCTGCTCGGACACGACAGCCTGATCGTCACGCTCGACCTGTCGGCGACGGCCGACCTCCGTCCGACGGACGGCGTGACGCTGGCGGGGCGTCTCGTCGACGTGATCGAGCTGGATCCCGTCACGGGACGGATAACCATGCTCAAACGGCTCCCGGCGGGCCGCCCCAGGCCCTCGGCGGAGGAGATCCGCGCCAGGCTGACCAAGCTGACCCCCGCCACCGCCCTCGACGAGCTGCGCCAGCAGAACCGCGAGCTCGCCGCCACCCTGGAGGAGGTCCTGCAGCTCAACACCGAGCTGCAGGAGACCAACCAGGGCGTGCTCGCCCTGTACAACCAGCTTTCGGAGGAGCTGGAGGAGACCAACCGCGGAGTCGTGGCACTGTACGCGGAGCTGGACGGGAAGTCCGCGCAGCTACGGGAGGCGAGCGACGCCAAGAACCGGTTCTGGGCCACGGTCAGCCATGAGCTGCGCACCCCGCTCAACTCGATCATCGGCCTGGTCCGCCTCCTGGTGGGGCCCGGCGGGGATCCGCTGGCGGAGGAGCAGCTCCACCAGATCCAGCTCATCGGCTCCTCGGCGGAGACCCTGCTGTCACTGGTGAGCGAGCTGCTCGACATGGCCAAGGCCGAGGCAGGGCGGCTCGCCCCGCAGCCGGCCGTGGTGGACCTGGTGGCGCTGGCCGAGCGGATGCGCATGACGCTCCGTCCCACCGGCGGCACCGACGTCACGCTCTCGGTGAAGGTCTCCGAGCAGGCGGCCGAACTGTTCGTGGACGAGGTGATGCTCACCCGGATCCTGCGCAACCTGCTGTCCAACGGACTGAAGTTCACCGAGGAGGGCGAGGTCCGCCTGGATGTCGACCTCGACGCCGGCACCCACGAGGTGGTCTTCACGGTGACCGACACCGGGATCGGCGTCCCGGAGGAGCACCTGGAGCGCGTCTTCGAGGAGTTCTTCCAGGTGCCGGGGCCCATCCAGGTCCGGACGAAGGGCACCGGGCTCGGCCTGCCGTACGCCCGGCGCCTGGCCCAGGCGATGGGCGGCTCGCTCCAGCTGTCCAGCGCCTCCGGTGCGGGCACCACGGCCGTCCTGCGGCTGCCCCACCGGTACGACGGGGCCCCGGTGATCGGCCGGGTGCTCATCGCCGACGACGACGAGGAGTTCCGCCACACGATCCGGCAGATGCTCACCGGCTTCGCCGCCCACATCGACGAGGCTCCCGACGGGCTGGTCGCGCTGGAGGCGATGACGGCGAACCCGCCGGATGTCGCGCTGGTGGACCTGCTGATGCCCCGGCTCGACGGCGCGGCGCTGATCCAGCGGATGGCCGACGACCAGCGGCTACGTGAAGTGCCGGTGCTCGTGGTGACCGTCGCCACCTCCAGCCACTACCCGCGGGAGGCCAGTACGGTGATCTCCAAACACGGGCTGCGCAGGGAGACCCTGCTGGAGGCGGTACGGAACGTGCTGGAGCACCACGATGAATGAGGGATCGGCCACCGTACTGGTCGTGGACGACACGCCGACCAAGCTCTACATCCTGTCCAGCTGGCTGCGGCGCTCGGGACACGAGGTCGTGCAGGCCACCGGCGGCCTGGAGGCGCTCGCCAAGGTCAGGGAGCTCCGGCCGGACCTGGTCGTCCTCGACGTACGGCTGCCCGACATGAGCGGCTACGAGGTCTGCGAGCGGATCAAGGCGGATGCGGCGACCTCCTCGATACCGGTCATCCAGATCTCCGGGGCGGCGATCACCCCCGCCGACCGGGCCCAGGGGCTCGAACGCGGCGCCGACGCCTACCTGGCGGAGCCGGTCGAGCCCGACGAGTTCGCCGCGACGGTCGAGGCCACGCTGCGCTACTACCGGGCGCGGCAGCGGGCCGAGCGGATGGCCGAGCGGCTGGCGGCCCTCACCCAGGTCAGCCTGGCGATGAACTCCTGCGACACCTTCGAGGGACTCCTCGCCACGGCCGTCGAAGGCGCCTCCCGGATCCTCGGCAGGCGCGCGGGCGTGCTCGCCCTGCCGCCGGACGGCCGGACCCGCAGGTTCGCCGCCCTCCCCCCGGAGGGCATCGCCGTCTCCAAGTCCGCGGCGCCGGACACCCTGCTCAGGCTGAGCGCGATGTCCCTGGGCAACACGGCCGGAACGGAGGTCTTCACGGTCCCGGGCAGCGACTGGGCGGAGCTGATGCCGGACGCGGAGACCCTCGGCGACGCCTCAGCGGTGATCTGCCGCACCAAGATCGGCAGGCCGCCCGTCTACCTCGGGGTGGACGCGGTCCCGCCCCTCGACGCGGACGAGTTCAACGTCCTGCGCCAGCTCGGCCAGGCCCTGGCCCTCTCGGTGGACGCCCTGCGCGCCTACGCCGAGGAGCACGCGATCGCCCTCACCCTGCAGCGCAGCCTTCTTCCCGCGCGGATCCCGGAGACGCCCGGGCTGTCGATCAGCTGGCGATACCAGCCGGCCGTCGACAACATCGAGGTCGGCGGTGACTTCTACGAGGTCCTGCGGCTGGGCGATCAGGTGCTCATCGCCATCGGCGACGTCCAGGGGCACTCTCTGCTCGCCGCGACGGTCATGGCCGAGCTCCGTCACGCGCTGCGCGCCTCCCTCATCGGCACGGTGGACCTGGGCGTGTCCATGGCCCTGCTCAACAACGTGCTGCGGCGCTACCACCCCGGCATGACCGCCACCGTGTGCCTGACACTCATCTCCCCGGCGACAGGGGAGATGGAGGTGGCCAACGCGGGCCACATCCCGCCTCTGATCATCGGCGACGGTACGGTCCACTACCACGACCTGGGCAACCTGCTGCTGGGCGTGGCCGAGGAGACCTACCGGGTCGACCGGCTGACCCTGCCGGAGAGAGGGACGGTGCTGCTGTTCACCGACGGGCTCATCGAGGACCGCGACAAGCTGCTCGACGAGAGCCTGGAGATCGTCCGGCAGCTGGCGGAGGTCGTGGAAGGCGATCTGGAGCTCTTCTGCGACCGGCTCATCAAGCAGTTCGGCGCCCGGGAGGACGACGTGGCGCTCGTGGCGTTCCGCCGCGAGGCGCCCGGGACGGGCTCTTCCTGATTCCGCGCCGCACGTCCCCGCGCGGGACCTGATCCGCGTGCCCTGTCCGAGGCCTGATCCGCGCAAGGTCTGATCCGCGCGGCCCCATGCTCCCGCGCGCCGCGCGTCCCCGCGCCGCCGGGGCCCCGATCCACCGACCCTGTATCCACCGGACCCGTAACGAGGCCACGCCCCACCGTGCCGGTCCCTGAGCGGGAACGTGGTACGGCGAGGCGTGGCGGGGCGACCGCTCTCAGACGGTCTCGACCGGCTTGGCGGTCTTCTCCAGTTCGGCGAAGAGGCCGGGCAGGACCCTGGCGTGCAGGATCGTGCCGTCCTCGGTGTGCTCGACCCCGAGGACCTCGCCCTCCTTGTGCGCCCGGGAGATCAGGTCACCGCGCTGGTAGGGCACCAGCAGCCTGACCTCCTGGTCGAAGCGGGGCAGCTCGCGCTCGATGACGGCCAGCAGCTCGTCGATCCCGGCGCCGGTGCGGGCCGAGACCACGACGGTGTGCTTCTCGCGCGCGGTCAGCTGGGCCAGCACCACCGGGTCGGCGACGTCGGCCTTGTTGATGACCACGATCTCCGGGATGTCCCGGGCTCCCTCGATGTCGGCGACCACCTCTCGCACGGCGGCGAGCTGTGACTCCGGGTCGGGGTGCGAGCCGTCGACCACGTGCAGGATCAGGTCGGCGTCGCCGACCTCCTCCAGCGTGGAGCGGAAGGCCTCGACGAGCTGGTGGGGCAGGTGCCGGACGAATCCGACGGTGTCGGCCAGCGTGAACAGACGGCCTTCGGGCGTGTGGGCCCGGCGGACGGTCGGGTCCAGCGTGGCGAACAGGGAGTCCTCGACCAGCACTCCTGCCCCGGTCAGCCGGTTCAGCAGCGAGGACTTGCCCGCGTTGGTGTAGCCGGCGATGGCCACGGCCGGAACCTCGCGCTCCTGCCGCCGCGCCCGCTTGGTCACGCGCGAGGTGGTCATCTCGATGATCTGGCGGCGCAGCTTGGCCATCCGCTCGCGGATCCGGCGGCGGTCCAGCTCGATCTTCGTCTCACCGGGACCGCGGCCACCCATGCCGACGCCGCCCGCGGCGCGACCGCCGACCTGGCGGGACAGGTTGCCACCCCAGCCGCGCAGTCGCGGCAGCAGGTAGTTGAGCTGTGCGAGCTCCACCTGGGCCTTGCCCTCGCGGCTCTTGGCGTGCTGGGCGAAGATGTCGAGGATCAGCATGGTCCGGTCGATGACCTTGACCTTGACGACCTCCTCGAGCTGGCGGAGCTGGCCGGGGCTCAGCTCACCGTCGCAGACGACGGTGTCGGCGCCGGTGGCGGAGACGATGTCGGCGAGCTCCTGCGCCTTGCCCGAGCCGATGTAGGTGGCCGTGTCGGGCTTCTGGCGGCGCTGGATCACACCTTCCAGCACCTCCGAGCCCGCGGTCTCGGCGAGCAGTTTCAGTTCGAGGAGTGAGTTCTCGGCGTCGGTCGCCGTGCCCGAGGTCCAGACGCCGACCAGAACGACCCGCTCAAGTCGCAGCTGGCGGTATTCGACCTCGGTGACGTCCTCAAGCTCCGTGGAGAGCCCCGCGACCCGGCGTAGCGCCTGGCGTTCGGCCAGGTCCATCTCACCGATGCCGGGCAGGTCGTCGAACTGGTCAATGTCCAGCGGCTCACGAGTGTCTATGTCGTTGCTCCATTCAGGTGCGTGGTTCATGTGCGTCCTCTCCACAGAGTGGAACACCTGAACCCCTCGGGTCTCTTCCCTCCGATGGTGCCACGTGAACGTCCGGGTCTCATCTGGTTATCGGCCGTTTCGCGGAGAAAGGAAACGCCGGGACCTCCCGTCGCCCCCGCTCAGGAGGGCAGGACGTTGACGTCGCCGGAGCCGGTCCGCGCCGAGATGACGCTGGAGGAGGACGGGTCGTGGGTGACTTTGACGGTCCTGTCGCCCGAGCCGGTCTCGGCCGTCACGTTGTAGCCCCCCTTCGGCAGCCGCACCGTGGCGCCGCCCGAGCCGGTCTCGATCTCGACATGGTCCGGCACGGCGGCGAACTTCGCCTCGATGGTCCCGGAGCCGGAGTCGGCAACGAACCGCTTGGCGCCCAGGGTGCCGGCCTCGATGTCGCCGGAGCCGGTGGTGGCGTTCACCTCCCCGGTCAGCGAGCGCAGCGTGATGTCACCCGAGTCGACGTCCATCGTGACCTTGAGGCCCTTGGGGATCTCGATCCTGTAGTCGACGGAGCAGTCGGAGCAGTCATAACGCAGTGTGAGCGTGCCACCGGCCACGGGATGCTCGGTCTTGGGCCTGCCATCCTTGCTGCCCTTCTCGCCGCCCCAGTGGAGCGTCTCGGTCACCCGGACCTGCGACCGGTCCGACTCGTTGACCTCGACGTCTCCGGATTCGCCGCGGACGTCCAGGAGCGTCAGCTTGCCGGCGACGTCGTAGGAGACGACCTCCTGGTTCCGGTTCCCGAAGTCGACCCGGCAACCGGTCAGCACGAGCGCCGAGCCCAGAAGCGCCCCCGCGACCATCATCTTCTTCTTCATGCGCTCAATCCTCGACTTCCGGAGAAGCTTCCCGCTTCCCTCTCACGACCGGTTTCCGGCTCCCTCTGCGGAGGGAGCCGGCTCAACTGTGCCGCAGCACGGAGGCCCGTTCTATCGGGGACTCCCCCCACTCAGCCCTTAGGACAACCCTGTCTTTGACCCGGCCAGGGCCATCCAGTAGCGTCAATTCCACAATTCAGAAGTTATTTTCCATGATATGGAAAGGAAGCTCATGGACGGCGTTGAGATCACCGGCCCCCCGCAGGACCGGTCCGAGGAGATCCTCACGCCGGAGGCCCTGGCCTTCGTGGCCGCCCTCCAGCGCGAGTTCGGCGCCCGGCGCCTTGAGCTGCTGGAGGCGCGGCGGGAACGCCAGGCGGAGCTGTCGGCGGGCGGCACCCTCGACTTCCTGCCCGAGACCAAGCACGTGCGCGAGTCCGAGTGGCGGGTCGCCCCGCCCGCGCCCGGTCTGGAGGACCGCCGCGTGGAGATCACCGGCCCGGTGGACCGGAAGATGACGATCAACGCGCTGAACTCCGGCGCCAAGGTCTGGCTGGCCGACTTCGAGGACGCCAACGCACCCACCTGGGAAAACACCATCAGCGGCCAGCTCAACCTGCGGGACGCGCTGGAGCGGACCATCGACTTCTCCGCCGGGGAGAAGCACTACGCGCTCAAGCCCGACGAGGAGCTCGCCACCATCGTGGTCCGCCCGCGCGGCTGGCATCTGGAGGAGAAGCACCTCACCCTCGACGGTGCCCCGTTCTCCGCCTCGCTCGTCGACTTCGGCCTCTACTTCTTCCACTCCGCGGGGCGGCAGATCGCCAAGGGCAAGGGCCCCTACTTCTACCTGCCGAAGATGGAGTCGCACCTGGAGGCCCGCCTCTGGAACGACGTCTTCGTCAGGGCCCAGGACCTGCTCGGCATCCCGCGGGGCACGATCCGCGCGACCGTCCTGATCGAGACCTACCCCGCGGCGTTCGAGATGGAGGAGATCCTCTACGAGCTCCGCGAGCACTCCGCGGGTCTCAACGCCGGACGCTGGGACTACCTGTTCAGCGTGATCAAGAAGTTCCGCACCCGGGGCCGGGAGTTCCTGCTGCCCGAGCGGAACGCGGTCACCATGACCGCCCCCTTCATGCGCGCCTACACCGAGCTGCTGGTCCGTACCTGCCACAAGCGCGGCGCCCACGCCATCGGCGGCATGGCCGCCTTCATCCCCTCCCGCCGCGACCCGGAGGTCAACAAGGTCGCCCTGGAGAAGGTCACCGCCGACAAGACCCGCGAGTCCGGCGACGGCTTCGACGGCTCCTGGGTGGCCCACCCCGATCTGGTCCCGATCTGCCGCGACGTCTTCGACGGCGTCCTCGGCGACCGGCCGAACCAGCTCGACCGCCTGCGCGAGGATGTCTCGGTCTCCGCCGCCGACCTGCTGTCGGTCTCCGAGACCCCGGGCGACATCACCGAGGCGGGCCTGCGCAACAACGTGGACGTGGCCCTGCGCTACCTGGCCGCCTGGATGGGCGGGCTGGGCGCGGTGGCGATCCACAACCTGATGGAGGACGCCGCCACCGCCGAGATCTCCCGCTCCCAGATCTGGCAGTGGATCCACAACGACATCGAGCTCGCCGACACCGGGACCGTGGTCACGAAGGAGCTCGTCGAGCGGATCATCGACGAGGAGCTCGCCAAGATCAAGGCGGAGCCCGGCTACGACGATGCCCGCTACGCCCAGGCCACCGCCCTGTTCAAGGAGGTCGCCCTCGACGACGACTTCGCGGAGTTCCTCACCCTTCCCGCCTACGCGCGCATGCCGTGACGTCGCGCACGCCCTGAGGCCGGCGGGCGCGCGGCGGGCGGTCCTCGCACCGGCGGGTCCGCCCGTCCCCGCTCCCGTCCGGCCCGATGCGGGGCGGGCCGTCCGGAATCGGGAGCGCTGCCGGACGCCATCGCCCCGATGCTGAGCGAGAATGCGACATAGAGGGATGTCGTCCACGATCGACCGAGTGATCACGAGAGCAGGGGCACTGCCGAGCTCCCGCGCACGCGGGAGGAGGAACGATGGGCACGAAGACACCCGACGGACTGGTCCGGCGCCTGCTGGAGTCGCTCGACCACAGAGCGGTGATCACCGACCCGGTACGGCTGCGCACCTACGAGTGCGACGGGCTGACCCATCACCGGGCCACCCCCGGCGTGGTCGTGCTGCCGGAGACCGCCGAGCAGATCGCGGCCGTGGTTCGGGTCTGCAACGAGTACGGCGTGCCGTTCGTGGCCCGGGGGGCAGGGACGGGGCTGTCCGGCGGGGCGCTGCCGCGGACCGACGGGGTGCTGATCGTCACCTCCAGGATGCGGCGGATCCTCTCCGTCGACGTGGCGGACCGGCGTGCCGTGGTGGAGCCCGGGGTCACCAACCTGGCGATCACCGAGGCGGTCCGCGACCTGGGCTACTACTACGCTCCCGACCCGTCCAGCCAGCAGGTCTGCACGATCGGCGGCAACGTCGCGGAGAACTCGGGCGGCGCGCACTGCCTGAAGTACGGCTTCACGGTCAATCACGTGCTCGCCCTGGAGATCGTGACGCCCGACGGCGACATCGTCGAACTGTCGAACACCGATCCCGGATACGACCTGCTGGGCGCGTTCGTCGGCTCGGAGGGCACGCTCGGCATCGCCACCAAGATCACCGTACGGCTGACGCGGGCGCCGGAGACCGTGACGACCCTGCTCGCGGCCTTCGACGGCATCGAGCAGGGCGGGCAGGCGGTATCGGCGATCATCGGCGGCGGTATCGTGCCCGCCGCGATCGAGATGATGGACGCCCTGGCGATCGAGGCGGCCGAGGCGGCCGTGGCCTGCGCCTATCCCGAGGGCGCCGGGGCGGTGCTCATCGTGGAGCTGGACGGTCCGGTCCCGGAGGTCACGCACCAGTTCGACGAGGTGACACGGATCTGCCGGGAGAACGGCGCGTTCGAGCTGCGGGTCGCCGCCGACCCGGCCGAGCGCGCGGCGATCTGGAAGGGCCGCAAGTCGGCCTTCGCCGCGGTGGGCCGGATCAGCCCCGCCTACATCGTGCAGGACGGGGTCGTCCCCAGGACCGCGCTGCCCGAGGTGCTGGCGAGCATCGACCGGTTGTCGCGGGAGTACGGCATCCGGGTGGCCAACGTCTTCCACGCCGGGGACGGCAACCTGCATCCGCTGGTGCTGTTCGACGACGCGGAGGCCGGCGCGGGCGAGCGGGCCGAGCTGGTCTCGGGCAAGATCCTCGATCTCTGTGTCGAGCACGGCGGGTCCATCACCGGCGAGCACGGGGTGGGTGTAGACAAGTCCCGATATATGCCGAAAATGTTCTCCGACAACGACCTCGACACCATGCAACTGGTGCGCTGCGCCTTCGACCCCCGCGGCCTCTCGAACCCGGGCAAGGTCTTCCCCACCCCGCGCCTGTGCGGCGAGGTCCCCGGGGTCCGCAAGGGCGTGCACCCGCTGGTCGAGTCAGGACAGGCGGAACAGTTCTGATGGACGCGCCGCACGAGACGGGCGGGGCGCCCCTGGCGGGCGCGCTGCACAGGACAGGCGTGACGATCCGGGAGGCCGGCCCCGACGACGCCGTGGCCGGGGTCTCGCCGCGCTGGGTGGCGCTGCCCGAGAACACCGGGGAGGTCGCGGCGCTGATGCGCGTCTCGGCCGAGCACGACCTCGCCGTGACCCCGGTCGGCGGCGGCACCCGGCTGCACTGGGGTCCCCCGCCCGAGCGCTGCGACCTGCTGATCGACACCTGCTGCCTGAACCAGGTGCTCGAACACGCCTCCGGCGACCTCGTCGTCCGCGTCCAGGCGGGCCTGACCATGGACTCGCTGGCCGAGACCCTCGCCGCCGAGGGCCAGGAGCTCTCCCTCGACGTCCCCCTCGACGGCGCCACGGTCGGCGGCGTGCTCGCCACCGCCGTCGCGGGCCCCCGCAGGTTCCGGCACGGCACGGCCCGCGACCTGCTGATCGGTGTCACGGTCGTGCTGGCGGACGGCACGACCGCCAAGTCCGGCGGCAAGGTGGTCAAGAACGTCGCGGGCTACGACCTGGGCAAGCTGTTCACCGGCTCCTACGGCACGCTCGGCGTCATCACCGAGGCCGCCTTCCGCCTCCATCCCATCCCGGACGACCGCCGCTGGATCATCGCCGAACTGCCCGCGCCCGGAACCCCGGGCACCGGGGCCGTGCGGGGCGACGGCCGGCCGGACGCGCCCGAGCGGCCCGGTTCGCCGCCCGGCCTGGACGTGCTCGCCGCCGAGCTCGCGGCGTCCCAGGCCGAGCCGAGCGCGATCGAGGTGGACTGGCCGGACGCCCGGGGCGGGCCCGTCGTGGCCGTGCTGGTCGAGGGGACGGCGGCCGACGCGCGGGCGCGGGCCGTACGGGACCTGATGGCCGGGCACGGGACGGCGCGGATCACCGCCGGGCCGCCCGGCTGGTGGGGGACGCTGCCCGGCGAGGACGTGCTGCTGGAAGTGCGGGTCCCGCCCTCCCGCGCGGGCGGCGCGCTGCGGGCGATCATGGCCCGGGGACTGCCCGCGCACGTGCGCGGATCGCTGGCGACGGCGGCCCTGCAGGTCACCCTGCCCCCGGACGTCGGCGGATCGGCGTTCGCGGAGTTCGTGTCACGCGTGCGTGACGATCTCGGCCGCCTCGGCGGCGGGCTGACCGTGCTCACCGCGCCGCAGGAGCTCGCCGACCGGGTCGACCGCTGGGGCCCGGTCGGCGCGCTGCCGCTGCTGCGGCGGGTCAAGGAGCGGTTCGACCCCGGCCGGAGGATGTCTCCCGGCCGCTCCGTGGGAGGGATCTGAATGGACCCCGAGCTGATCAACGACTGCGTGCACTGCGGGTTCTGCCTGCCCACGTGCCCGACGTACGTCCTGTGGGGCGAGGAGATGGACTCGCCGCGCGGCCGGATCCATCTGATGAGACAGCACGTCGAGGGCACGCCGCTGACGCCGGAGATGGCCGGGCACTTCGACGCCTGCCTGGGGTGCATGGCGTGCGTGACGGCCTGCCCCTCCGGGGTCCGCTACGACCGGCTGATCGAGCAGACGCGGGCCGAGGTGGAGCGGACGCACGTCCGGCGGCCGGACGACCGGGCGTTGCGGGCCGTGGTCTTCCAGCTCTTCCCCTACCCCCGGCGTCTGCGGGCGATGCGGCTGCCGCTCCGGCTCAGCGCGGGGCTGCGCCGGAGGATCGCGCCGAGGCTGGAGCGGATCAACCCGTCGATGGCCGCGATGGCCGAGCTCGCTCCCGCGGTCCCGGCGAGGGTACGGCTGCCGCGCAGGGTCGAGGCGCGGGGCAGGCGCCGGGCCACGGTCGGGATGCTCACCGGGTGCGTGCAGGGCGAGTTCTTCCCGCAGGTCAACGCGGCCACGGCCCGGGTGCTCGCACTGGAGGGATGCGAGGTGGTGATCCCGCCCTCGCAGGGCTGCTGCGGGGCGCTGTCGCTGCACTCCGGGCTTCAGGGGCAGGCGGAGCGGTTCGCCAGGCGGACGATCGCCGCCTTCGAACGGGCGGGCGTGGACACGGTCGTGGTCAACGCGGCGGGGTGCGGATCGACGATGAAGGAGTACGCCGAGATCCTCGAAGGCGAGTGGGCGGACCGGGCGCGGGCCATCCGGACCGTCGACCTGACGGAGTATCTCGCCGAACTCGGCCCGGCCGCCGAGCGGCATCCGCTGCCCCTCACGGTGGCCTACCACGACGCCTGTCACCTGGCTCACGCGCAGGGGATACGATCCCAACCGCGTCAACTGCTCACCGCCATCCCCGATCTGGAGTTGAGGGAGATCTCGGAGTCATCCATCTGCTGCGGTTCCGCCGGGACCTACAACCTGTTCCAGCCCGAGGCCGCCCGCGAGCTCGGGGACCGCAAGGCGGAGCGGGTGCTGGCCACCGGAGCCGACCTGCTGGTCTCGGCCAACCCCGGCTGCACCATGCAGATCACCTCGGCCATCCGCCGCCGGGGAGCCGGAGCGCTCCCCGTCGCGCACATCGCCCAGGTCCTGGACGCGTCCCTGCGCGGCCTGCCGGGGGTCCCATGAGCGAGCACAGGATGTCCGCGAATGCGGAGCCGCCAGGCGAGGAGATCGCATGAGCGAGCGCAGCGAGCGAGTCAACAAGCACAGGGTGTCCGCGAATGCGGACTCCGAGCCGCCAGGCGAGGAGATCGTATGAGTGGGGTGCAGTCGGTCGACCGGGCGCTGGAGGTGCTGGAGGCGCTCGCCGAGCGGGGCGGGGAGGCGGGGCTCTCGGAGATCGCGGCCAGGACCGGCCTGCCGTACGGGACGATCCATCGGCTGCTGCGCACGCTGCTCGTCCGGGGCTACGTGCGCCAGGAGTCCGACCGCCGTTACGCGCTGGGCGGCGCCCTGGTACGGCTCGGCGGGGTAGCCGAGCGCATGGTCGGCACCTGGGCGCAGCCGTACCTGGCGAAGATGGTCGAGCTGTCCGGTGAGACGGCCAACCTGGCGGTGCTGGAGGGCGACTTCATCGTCTACGTCGCCCAGGTGCCCTCTCCCCGGCGGCTGCGGATGTTCGCCGAGGTCGGCAGGCGGGTGCTGCCGCACAGCACCGCGGTGGGGAAGGTCCTGATGGCCGGACGGCCGGACGCCGAGGTGGCCTCGCTCGTCGAGCGGACCGGCATGCCCAGGCGGACCGCCAACACGATCACCGACCTGCCCGGCATGCTCGCCGAGCTGGAGCGGGTGCGCGACCGGGGATACGCGATGGACCTGGGCGAGGAGGAGCTCGGCGTGCACTGCCTGGCCGTGGGGGTGCACGACGGCTCGCGGATGGTCGCCGCGATGTCGGTGTCGGGCCCGGCCGAGCGGATCGACGCGCTCGACAGGGACGACCTCGCCGAGGGCATGCGGAGGATCGCGAACGACTTCGGCGCCGAGCTGGGGCCCAGCCCGGCCGGACCGGCGCGGACGCCGCAGGTCGCCCCCTGAGCGGGTCCCGCCCGCACCGGCCGCCCCCTGCTCAGGGGCCGTGCCGGCTTCCCGTCGTCCCCTGAGCGGACCGCACCGGCGGCCGGTCACCCCCTGGGCCGGGTGTGACCGTGCCGGGCGCCCGTCATCCCCTGATCAGGCGTACCTGGATCGGCCGCCCGTCCACCGTCTCGAACTCGACCACGGTCCGGTCGCGCTGTGCCCGCACCTCGCACGGCTGGTCGCCGTCCGCGCGCCAGCGTCCGTCGAGGGTCACCCGCATCCGGTGGGGGTGGCTCGGGCTGGTCAGCCACGGCCGCGACCAGGGGCTGTAGTGGCCGACGTACCGGCCGCGCTCGTACTGGTCGTGGTCGACGCCGTTGTAGAGCCGCAGGTCGGGGTCGCACACCGCCAGCACCAGGCCGTCGTCCCCGTCACCCCTGACCAGCACCGTGGACGGCGTGTCCACCTTGCGCACCGGCCCCTCGGCCAGTTCCAGGGGCTTGAAGACCGCGTAACCGGTGATCCCGGTCGCCCGGTCGCTCACCACGTGTGCGGAGGTGTCGGCGCGCAGCACGGCGTACGGCGCGCTCGCCGGGTCGTCCATCGCGTCGGCGAACGCGGCCATCCGCTCGGGGGTGGTGTTGACGACCATGGCGTACCGGTAGCTCCCGTCCCGTGGGGCGGTGCCGTGCCTGATCCAGGCGGTCGCGAAGTCGCCGCTGGTCGGGGCCTCGGTCGCGTTGTCGCGCGAGGTCTGGGTGGAGCGCGTCAGGCCGACTCTCTGCCCGGCCGCCAGGTGGTAGCCGATGCCCTTGTCGTCCAGCAGCCAGCGCGGCGTGAGGTCCGGCGCGGCGTGCGGGAAGGCCACGACCGGCTCGGTCCCGTCG
Organism: Streptosporangium canum; assembly: GCF_900113865.1. Classification (GTDB taxonomy): domain Bacteria; phylum Actinomycetota; class Actinomycetes; order Streptosporangiales; family Streptosporangiaceae; genus Streptosporangium; species Streptosporangium canum. The sequence continues at coordinate 220,277 of NZ_FOQY01000010.1, forward strand.
ACGTAGGTGGGAGCCGCCCGGCCGGGCAGGCGGGTCTGGAAGAGCGTGGTCTCGGTCTCCTGCCGGGAGTCGTTCTCGATCCCGGTGCCGACGGCCACGATGCGGTCGTCGAACAGGAAGACCGACTTCAGCGCGCGGTGTGAGCCCTCGTACTTCGGGTGCTCGCGCAGCTCCATGGCGAACATGCCGTTGCGGCCGTCGATGGTGTTCGCCCCGCCGAACCGCGAGTCGGTGAGCAGCATCTCCTCGATCGCCCCGGTCAGGTCGGCCCGCAGCTCGTCCAGCGGCCGGTGGACGACGGTGGTGCCCGGCCTGCGGTTCCAGTCCCAGCCCGCCTGGGCGTAGCCGCTGTCGGCGTTGTTGACCGGGTTGCCCCGGTGCAGCACCTGGATCTGACCGTAGGTGTTGTAGCGGCCGTACCAGTTCGCGCCGTGGTAGACCTCGGTGCTCCACAGGTAGCGGTTGTGCCCGCGTACCGTGACCTGCCAGTTCTCCCGCCGGTGCACGGCCAGGGCGGCGTAGTTGATCGTCCAGTTGCCGTTGGGGTCAGGTTCGGCGACGATGCCGCGTGCCGCCAGCCGTACGGCGAGCTGCTTCTGCTGGGTGTTCGGCGCGGCGGGCAGCAGGCGCAGGAACGCGGCGGCGAGCTCGGGGTCCACGTCGCTCGAGCCGTCGGGGGTGCCGGAGATCGCCAGCCACTGGTAGGGCACCGGTGACAGGGCGGTCAGCCCGTTGGGGTTGCGGCCGCTGATCGAGATGGGCCAGTGGTTCTTGTTGGCGTAGACGCGCATGGCGAGCACGGCCCGTTTGAGCGAGGCGTGCGACTCGGCGGCGAGACGGAAGGCTCCGCCGCTGAGCACGTAGACCAGCGGGGCCAGTCCGACGAAGCCGTCGCGGGCGTAGTCGGGGAAGAACCCGACGTGGTGGAAGGTGGCCCCGTCCACCTTGAGCCCGTCCTGGATGCCCGCGCTGGGCAGCAGCGCCCGGTTCAGCCAGTCCCGCAGCGACCGCAGGTAGGCGACCTGCTCGGCCTCGGTGTCGCGGAGCAGCACGGCCGCGAGCATCCCGCGGAAGGTGGTGTTGAGGATGTCGATGACGCTGCCGTAGGACCTGCGGTGCTCCCAGCTCCGGAAGATCCGGCCGAGCCCGGTCAGCCAGGCCAGGTCGGCGCGGACCTGCTCGAACAGTCCGGCCTCGCGCAGCGCGTCCTTCATCAGGTAGACCGAGTCGTAGTAGCCGCGCGCGTCGTAGCCCAGGTGGTGGATGGTGCCCTGGCAGCTTCCCCGGGTCCAGCCCTGGTCGCGCAGGTGGACGACCAGCCGGGTGTAGAGGCCGGCGAGTGCCGGTCGGTGCGCCGCGCCGGCCGAGGTGAAGGCCAGCGCCACGGTCCTCATCAGGTCGGTGTAGGCGCGCAGCGTGACCGCGTTGACGAACGTCTTGAGCTCGGCGGCGATCTCCGGCGGGTAGATCTGCGACTGGTAGGAGAAGACCGGGCGGCCCACCCCGCTGGAGGACGCCTCGGGGACGCCGAGCGCGGCGACCTGGCCGGCGAGCGCGGCCACCGACGCGTCGTCCACCTTCACCGGTGAGACGAGGTATTCGTCCCGGTAGCGGGTGACCAGCGCGCGCAGCGAGGCCGTCTCCTCCGCCGACGGCGCGGCCGTGTCCGGCCGGGCCTTGGTCAGCAGGGTGTCGTAGAGGTAGAGCGCCTGCCAGTGCTGGTTGTCGTAGTCCTCGCCCTCCCTGGCGACGTCCGGCACCTGGGCGTCGCGGGTGGGGGCGTCCGGCCGCAGCGCCACGTTGAGCATGAGCTGGTCGAGGTGGAGCGTCCCGCTGCGGCGGGGCGCGATGATCCGCAGGGTGTCCATGCCGGGATGCGGCCGGCCGTGCATGTCGTAGTCGTAGCGGACCCAGGCCGTCCGCCAGCCGGTGAAGTCGAGCCGGAACTCGAACCAGGCGTCGGTCCGGTCCCCCCGGCCGAACTCGAAGCGGACCGCGTCGTCCACCGGCGTCTCGTTGAAGATCCAGACCGAGAAGGTGTCCACAGTCCCCTGCCAGGCCTGGTCGTCCATCGGCCGGTAGGGGTCGGGGGCGAAGCCGATGGGGGCGCTGACCGTGATCGTGGATCGGCGGCCGTGCTCCCAGCGGAGCGAGTGGCTCCCGCAGATCGCGGCCCGGTCGGTGATGCTCAGCGTCGAGCCCTGCCCGGCGGTCATCTGCGGCGGGACGGCGGTCTCCAGCAGGAAGACCGGCGGGTTCATGGCCAGGGCCCGCTGTTCCAGGTCGCCGCTCACGGCGGCGGACGCCGTGCCGGGCCGCAGGAAGACGGCTCCCGCCACACCCGCCGCTCCGGCCTTGAGCGCGGTCCTACGAGTGATCTCCAGCACGGCCCCTCCTTCGGATCGGATGAGCCGTATCCAACGGGAGAGAAAAGTGATGAATAAAGAAGTATTTCAAGATTTTTAGGACCGACTGTCGCGGCCAACCCCCTGCGGACACGGGAAAGCAGCACGGACCGCAAAATTCATCCCTAATTCATTATGTTGACTTAGAGATGACTTCACGTCCAGGATTCCGACAACCACCCCCTCCCCCAGGAGTGTTCGATGAACGGATTCCTCCCCCGCCGCCAGGTGCTCAGGACCGTCGCCGCCGTGACCGTGGCGGGCGCGCTCGGCCTCGGCGCCGCCGCCTGCGGCGGCGGCTCGGCCGGCGAGACCTCCAATGAGCTCGTCTACTGGTCGATGTGGAAGGCGGGCGAGCCCCAGGCCAAGGTGCTGGAGTCCGCCATCGCCTCCTTCACCAAGGAGACCGGCGTCAAGGTCAAGGTCGAGTGGAAGGGGCGCGACGTCTCCAAGCAGCTCGCGCCCACGCTCAACACCAGGAACGTCCCCGCCGACCTGGTCGACTCCGCCGACCGCTTCGTGAAGTCGACCTTCGTCGCCACCGGACAGGGCCTGGACCTCTCCCCGGTCTACGACATGGAGATCCCGGGCGAGACCGGCAAGAAGGTCGGCGACGTGATCGATCCCAAGTACCGCGAGTACGCGACCTCGGAGGGCAAGGCCTGGCTGGTGCCGTACGAGGTGCTGGCCGAGCAGATCTGGTACGACGGCAACGCGCTCAAGGACGTGGCCGCCGCGCCCCCGAAGACCTGGGACGACTTCGTCTCCCTGCTGGACAGGCGCAAGAGCGCGCGGGGCGACGGGCCGCTGGCGCTGGACGCCGACATCGCCGACTACTCGGCCTTCTGGACCTACCACGCGATCCTGCGCGACCTCGGGCCCGGCGCGTTCGGCGCCGCCGCGACGGACGCGACCGGCGCCAAATTCGACGACCCGGCCTTCGTGACCGCGGTCCAGAAGATCGAGCAGCTCGTCAAGGGCGGCTACTTCGTCAAGGGATACGACGGCAGCAAGTTCCCGGCCGTCCAGCAGAAGTGGGCCGGCGGCGGGGCCGACTTCCTGCTGCTGGGCACCTTCGCGCCGAGCGAGACCAAGCCGTCTGCCAAGGAGGGCTTCGCCTACCGTTCCTTCCCCTTCCCCGAGGGCGCCAAGGGCGAGCAGACCCAGGAGATCTCGCTGATCGGGTTCGCGATCCCGGCCAAGGCCCGCAACGCCGAGGCGGCCAAGCGGTTCGTCGCGTACTTCATGAACAAGGAGCGGCTGTCGAAGATCGCCTCCGAGACGGACAACATCACGCCGCGCGCGGACATCGAGGTGCCCGCCGTACTGGCCGACGTGAAGAAGACGCTGGACACCGCGCGGACCCATCCGGCCCTCGACGGCGTGAAGATGGACCACACCGACTGGTACACCAAGGTCTTCCAGCCGGTGAACACCGAGCTGATCACCGGTAAGGTCTCCGCTGCCGACTTCGTGGCCAAGCTCAAGAGCACCTCGGTCGACTTCTGGAAGCTCAACGGCTGATGACCGCGACCGCCGTCCGCGAGACGGAGCCCGCCCAGCGGCAGCCGGCCGCCCCCGCGGCGCAGAGCAGCCCGCTCGCCCGGGGGAGGAAGCGGCTGTTCTGGCCGTTCATCGCCCCCGCGCTCGTCCTCTACGTCGTCTTCTACATCCTGCCGACGCTCGCCACCGCCTGGATCAGCCTCAACAAGTGGGCCGGGGCCGGGCCGATGGAGTTCGCCGGGCTCGACAACTACCGGCGGCTGCTGCTCGACCCGGTCTTCCAGGGCTCCTTCGCCAACACGCTGACGATCCTCTTCGCCGTCGGCGGCGCGACCTTCGCCCTCAGCTTCCTGCTGACGATGATCCTGCGCGACATGGCCGGGCGTAAGGCGGTCCGGGCGATCATCTTCTTCCCCAACATCATCTCCGGCATCGTGCTGTCGATCCTGTGGGGGTTCCTCTTCCAGGCCGAAGGCGTCGTCAACCAGGCGCTGCGGGCCTTCGGCATGGACGACCCGCCGAACTGGCTGGGCACCGAGAACCTCTTCTCCGTCATCATGATCGGCCTGGTCTGGGTGCAGACCGGCTTCTTCACCACGATCCTGATGGCCGCCGTGGACCGCATCCCGAAGGACCTCTACGAGGTGTGCGACCTGGAGGGCGCCAACGCCTGGCAGCGGTTCCGGCACGTGACGCTCCCCCTGATGTGGGACGTCGTCGGGGTCTGCGCGGTGCTCTGGAGCATCAGCGCGATCAAGATCTTCGAGTTCATCTACGCCTTCGCGGGCGCGGCGGGCCAGCTTCCGCCGACCAAGGTGTGGAACACCGCCCTGTACGCCTACGCCGAGGCCTTCGCCAGCGGCGTGCCCAAGTACGGCTCCGCCGCCGCGACCGGCATGGTCATGCTCGCCCTGGTCGGCGTGCTGGTCGTGCTGCTGCGCCGGCTGTTCCGCCGTGACACGGTCCAGTTCTGAAAGGGGGCTCCCATGGCAATGACCCGTAAGTTCCCCGGCCCGTCCAAACTGCTCGGTTCGCCGTTCGCGTGGCTGTTCGCCCTGTTCAGCGTGGCCGTCGCGGTGTGGATGCTGCTGACCTCGCTCAAGTCCACCCGCGCGATCTTCGCCGAGCCCTGGTCGCTGCCGACCACCCCGCAGTGGGACAACTACGCCCGCGCGTGGACCGCCAGCGACTTCGCCGGGGCCACCCTCAACACGGTGATCCTGGTCTTCGGCACGGCCGTCGCCACGATCGCGCTGTCCGCTCCCGCGGCCTACGCGCTGAGCCGCATCCTGACCCGCTGGAACAGCGGCATCACCGCGTTCTTCGCGCTCGGCCTCGGCATCCCCTCGCAGGTCATCATCCTGCCGCTGTACGTGATGATGAACGAGCTCTACCTCGTCGACAGCCTGACCGGCCTGTGGATCCTCTACGTCGCGACCTCGATGCCGTTCACGGTCTTCTTCCTGACCGGCTTCTTCGGCTCGCTGCCCAAGGAGCTGGAGGAGGCCGCGGCGCTCGACGGGGCCTCCGCCAACCGCACCTTCTGGCAGATCATGCTACCGCTCGCGCGCAGCGGCATCATCACCGCGATGATCCTCAACATCATCCAGCACTGGGGCGAGACGCTGTTCGGCCTGGTCTTCCTGCAGAGCGAGGAGAAGGCCACGCTCTCCCTCGCGCTGCTGGGCTTCCTGCAGCGGATGCAGTACAACGGCGCCGACTGGGGCGGCCTGTTCGCCGGGGTCTGCACGGTCGTGCTGCCCGTCCTCGCCTGCTATATCTGGCTCGGCCGACGGATCATCGAGGGCATGACCCTCGGTTCAGTGAAATGAGGGCTGACGCCATGCCGGATTCACGGGAGTTGAAGTTCCGCAGGCTCGCCACCCAGCTCCGCGCGGAGATCCGCTCGGGCGTCTGGGCGTCCGGCGCGAAGCTCCCCACCGAGCAGGAGCTTTCCCACACCCGTGAGGTCAGCCTCACCACGGTCCGCCGCGCGGTGGACGAGCTGGTCGAGGAGGGGCTCGTGATCCGGCGTCAGGGGGCGGGCACCTTCGTGGCCGAGCACGCCCCGGCCGTCCGGGGCGGGGCCGCGCTGGTCGGCGTGGTCGTGCCGGACACCACGCTCTACTACCCGAAGGTCCTGGAGGGCATAGAGGAGGCGCTGGCCGCCGCCGGGGCACGGCTGATGCTGGCCTGCTCCCACTACCAGCCGGCGGAGGAGGAGGCCGCGCTGAAGCGCATGCTCGACTCCGGCGTGGACGGCCTGCTCGTCGTCCCCACGCTCATCGGCCGGGTGGATCCGGCGGCCGTCGTCGACCGCCTCACCGGCCTGCCGGTGCCCGTCGTGCTGATCGAGCGTGGCCTGGACGGCGCCGACGACCCCAGCGAGCACGTCCGCACCGACCACGAGGCCGGAGGCTACGCGGCCGTGCGCCACCTGGCCGCCCTCGGCCACACCCGGCTGGCCCTGCTCACCCGCTCCGGCAACCCCACCAGCGCGCCGGTCGGCCAGGGCTTCACCGCTGCCGTGACCGACCTGGGACTGCGGGCCCCGGAGCCGTTCTCCGCGCCGCAGCGCGAGTGGAACCCCAGGGTCGCCGACGAGCAGGTGCGCCGCGTCATCGCCGGGGGCTCCACGGCCGTCGTCTGCTTCGGCGACCGCGAGGCCACCTTGATGGTCTCCGCCGCCCGGCGGGCCGGCCTGGCCGTACCGGGCGATCTGGCGATCGTCGCCTACGACGACGAGATCGCCGACCTGGCGGAGGTGCCGCTCACCGCCGTGTCCCCGCCCAAGCGCCACCTCGGCCGCCACGCGGCCGAGCTCCTGCTCCGCCGCCTGCGCGAGCCGGACCTGCCCATGCACCGGGTACGGCTGCGCCCCGGCATCGTCGTGCGCCGATCATGCGGCGCCTCCTCGGAAGAGATGACAAGTGACTGAACTCCGTCTGGGCCTGATCGGCGCGGGCGCCGTCGGCGTGCTGCACGCCGAGGCGTCGCTGCGGGTGCGCGGCCTCCGGGTGGGCGCGGTCTGCGACCTGAACCTGGAGACCGCGCGCCGGGTCGCCGCGCCCCACGGCGCGCCGGCGCACGCCGACCACCGCGCCCTGATCGCCTCGGGCGAGGTGGACGCGGTCGTGGTCAACACCCCGCACGCGCTGCACACCGCGATCGTGTGCGACGCGGCGGCGGCCGGGCTGCACGTCCTGGTCGAGAAGCCCATGGCCACCTCGCTGGCCGACTGCGACCTGATGATCGACGCCTGCGCCGCCGCCGGGGTGCGGCTGGCCGTCGGGCACATCCAGCGCTTCCTGCCCGACAAGGTCGCGGCGATGGCCGCGCTGGCGGCCGGGGAGATCGGCGAGCCGCTGCTGATGTCCGACCGGCGCGGCTCCGACTACCGGCCGGGTTCGCGGCCCGGCTGGTTCCTGGACCCGGAGCTCTCCGGCGGCGGCGTGTTCATCAACATCGGCGCGCACTGCGTGGACCGGCTGCTGTGGCTGTCCGGCCGCCGGGTCGAACAGGTGGACGCCGCGGTGAACGGCTCGCCGATCGAGACCGACGCCCTGGTCAGGCTGGCTCTGTCCGGCGGCCTGGCCGCGCAGGTCGCGGTGACCAGCACCGGCCCGCCCGCCCCGCACGACGAGATCACCGTCGTCGGGGAGAGCGGCACGCTGTCGGTCTCCCCCCACCTCGGTACGGCGCTGCACAAGGACGGCGTGACGACCTGGCTGCACCGGCCGGACCCCGACGACATCCCGGCGGCCTTCGCCGCCCAGCTCGCCGACTTCGCGGATGCCGTACGGGACGGCCGGGCGCCGGCGGTGGGCGGCGCGCACGGGCGGCACGTGCTGGAGGTCGTGCTGGCCGCCTACGCCTCGGCGGCGAGCGGGACCCCGGTGCGGACGGAGCACCTCGTTGGCCAGTCATGATCCCGGCCGGCCCAACGTCCTGCTCATCCTGAGCGACGACCAGGGCCCGTGGGCCCTGGGCTGCGCGGGCAACGACGACATCCGCACCCCCGCCCTCGACGCCCTGGCGGCTTCGGGCGTGCGGCTGTCACGGTTCTTCTGCGCCTCCCCGGTGTGCTCCCCGGCCCGCGCGTCGCTGTTCACCGGGGAGATCCCGTCCCAGCACGGCGTGCACGACTGGATCAGCCGGGGGCACGTGGGCGACGACGGGACGGACTTCCTGGCCGGGCGCAGGCTCTTCACCGACGACCTGCACGACGCGGGGTACCGGCTCGGCCTGGTCGGCAAGTGGCATCTGGGCGCCAACGACCGGCCCCGGCCGGGGTTCGTGCGCTGGCTGGCGCACGAGAGCGGCGGCGGGCCGTATCTGGACACGGTCCTCTACGACGGGGGCGAGCGGGTCGAGGCTCCCGGATACCTCACCGACGTGCTGACCGACGAGGCGTGCGCGTTCCTGTCGGGCGAGGCGGAGCGCGAGGAGCCGTTCTACCTGTCGCTGCACTACACCGCGCCGCACACGCCGTGGAAGGGGCAGCACCCGGAGGCGTTCGAGGCGCTCTACGACGGCTGCGCGTTCGACTCCTGCCCGCAGGAGCCGCCGCACCCCTGGCAGCCGGTGGGCCCGGACGGGGCCCCGGTCGGCGGCGAGCCCGACGTGCGCGCCGCGCTGACCGGTTACTTCGCGGCGGTGTCGGCGATGGACGCCGGGATCGGCCGGGTGCTGTCCCGGCTGGCGGAGCTGGGGCTCACGGAGTCGACGCTGGTGGTCTTCACCAGCGACAACGGCTTCAACTGCGGCCACCACGGGATCTGGGGCAAGGGCAACGGCACCTTCCCGCAGAACGTCTACGACAGCTCGGTCATGGTCCCGGCGATCGTGAGCCAGCCGGGGCGCGTCCCCGGGGGCCGGGTGTGCGAGGCCCTGCTGTCGGCCTATGATCTACGGCCCACACTGCTGGAACATCTCGGGCTTCCCGCCGCCACCGCCGGAGCGCGGCCCGGCCGGTCGTTCGCCGACGTCCTCGGCGGCTCGCCGGGCGAGGACCGTGCGAGGGTGGTGGTGTTCGACGAGTACGGGCCGGTCCGCATGATCCGGACCGAAGCCTGGAAATACGTGCACCGGCATCCGTACGGCCCGCACGAACTCTACGACCTGGTGGCCGATCCGGGTGAGAGGCGCAACCTGGCCGACGCCCCCGAGGCGGCGTCCGCGCGTGCCGGCCTGGCCGCAGAGCTGGACGCCTGGTTCGCCCGGTACGTCGACCCGGCGGCGGACGGCAGGGGGTTGCCCGTCAGCGGGTCCGGCCAGACCGCTCCGCTACGGCCGGGCTCCGGACTCGGCGCCTTCGAGGCCGCGCCCTTCCCGACGGTCCCCCGGTACGGATGACCGCCGGACCCGGCACGGTGTCCCGTCCCGCCCGCCGTACGGCCGGCGGAGACGGCGCACGCGTGCCGGAGCCGGTCCCTGACCTGGCCGGGGAGGTAGAGATCGAGTCCGCACGGGGCGAACCGCCCTTCTGCCGTCTTTTGAGAGAGCATGGGGAGCCGGAATGAGACCGTCCTTCAGCACGCTGGGCCTGCCCGGCGCGGGGTTGTCCGAGGCGATCGGGATCGCGACGGCGTACGGGTGCGACGGGCTGGAGCTGCGTCTCCACCCCGACACCGGCGTCCACGTCGGCCTGCCGGGGGTGGGCGCCCGCCGTACGGCGCCGTCCGCCGACCGGGCCGGGGTCCGGGCGGCGGTGGCCGCCGCCGGGCTGGAGATCTCAGCCCTGGCCGGATACACCGGGATCTGCGCTCCCGGAGAGGACGGGCCGGTGATCGAGGCGCTGACGGCCGAACTGGTCCTCGCCGCCGACCTCGGGGCGCCCGGGGTGCGGGTGTTCCCCCGGGGGGAGGACCCGGCGGTCGGGGCGCGGCGGCTGAGGGCGATCGCGCCGGAGGCCAGGCGATTGGGGGTGCGGGTGCTGGTGGAGACGCACGACGCGATGCCCACCGGTGCGGCCGTGGGGAGACTCCTCGACGAGGCGGGCGAGCCGGAGGCCGTCGGCGCCCTGTGGGACCTGCTCCACCCCTGGCGACACGGTGAGAGCCCGGCGGACACGCTCGCGGCCCTCGGCGACCGGCTCGCCTACGTCCAGGTCAAGGACGCCGGTCCTGACCTGACCCCGGTCCCGATGGGAGAAGGCACGGTCCCGCTGGAGGAGGCGGGGACGCTCCTGCGCGAGCGGGGATACGACGGATGGGTGTCGCTGGAATGGGAGCGGACATGGTACCCGCACGTCGCCCCTCTGGAGGAGGTGATCTCCGGGGCCGTGGCCTGGGCACATCGCTATTCCTGAACCGCTCCCCTTCCCCTGAGCCGCTCCTCTTTTCCTGAACCGCTCCCCACCGGACGAGCCGCTCCCCTTTCCCTGAGCCGCTCCCCGCCGGAACGGTTCACGCCCTTCCGCCGGACCCGCGACGGCGGCCCGCCAGGATCCCGGGGAGCACTGGCGGGCCGGCGCGGGACGGCGCTAACGGTTCGGCGGGGTGATGTTGAGGTTGCTGCCCTGCGGGACCGGGACCACCGAGACCTGGCCCTTCTGGATCGCCTGCCAGAGCACGGCGCCCTGCGGGCCGAGGACCTTGACGAGGTCCTTGATGGATTCGATCTCGGTGCGGACCTTGGCGTTGCGCTGGGCCTGGGCGACGTTCTCCGCCTTGGCCGCCTGCTCGGAGGCGAGGGCGCTCACCAGGGCCTCCGGCGGTTCGGGCTTCTGGATGGTCAGGGAGATGTCGGCGCACTCACCGCTGCCGGCGTAGTTCTGGTGGCAGAAGTAGTCGGCTCCGGCCGTCTCCTGGATGAACTGCCGGGCCAGCACCCCGACCCGCGCCTCCCAGTCCTGCTTCACCTTCGGGTCGTTGAACAGCCCCCGCCACTCGAACTCCTGCGACGCGGCGTCCAGCGCCCGGTCCAGCGGCACCCGCATGTAGATGTTGAGCATCCGCCCCCATCCCTCGGACTCGCCGTCCTCGTAGTAGGCGCGGAACTTCAGCCCGATCTTCTCGTGGAAGCGCTGCAGCGTCTTGCAGTCGGTGTTCAGCGTGAACGTCGCCACCCCGGACACGGTCATCTCGACGTTGTCCTTGGAGACGACGGACAACGGCTTGGACTCGGCGCGATCTCCTCCGGAGAAGTCGAAGGTCCGCTGGCCGAACGGGTAGGAGTAGGCCGTGTCGCCGGGGCCGAGCAGCGTGGCGCCGCTGGAGGGGTTGATGCACCTTTCGAACTTGATGGCCTCGAAGGTGCCGCCCGCGTAGTGCAGGACCACCTCGTCGGGCTGGGTGCTCACCCGGGAGCACCCGCTGAGGACGAAGCCGGACACCACCACCACCGCGACCGCCAGCAGGAACCCCTTCAGCAGCAGCCGTCTGCCGCCGGCCTGCCGCGCCTTCTGCGCACTCATCGCATCTCCCTTTGCCTCCGCCTTGCTCCCGTTTTGTCGAAGGCGGATCCTAGTACCGTCATGCCGGAGCAAGGGCGCGGACACCCCCGCCCGCACGGATCGACGCGGGAGAGATATGTTCGGCCGCTGACGAGCCGCCGGCACCGGCGTGAGCGGGTTTACGTCCCGCCCCGCCCCGGCTGGAGACCGATCATGAAAAAGGGGGAACCGGGAGGCGCCGGGCGGCGGAGTAGGGGATGAGGGCGCGGATGCGCCCCGGAAGGAACTCCCCTGATGACTGGAAGAAACGGGTGGTGACGCTGGCGCTCCCCCAAGGGGCCGGAACGTCCATGCTGTCCTCGCCCTCCGACGACTCGGCGCTGATCGAGGAGTCGCTGGCGGACCCCGACCGGTTCGCCGGGCTCTTCGACCGGCACGCCGACGAGATCCACCGGTACGCGGCACGGCGGCTGGACGACGTCACCACAGCCGACGACGTGACAGCCGAGACCTTCCTCGTCGCGTTCCGCAAACGGGCCCGATACGACCTGGGCAGGCCCGACGCCAGACCCTGGCTGTACGGCATCGCCTCGAACCTGATCTCCGGCCACCGCAGGGCGGAGACCCGCAGGCTCAAGGCACTCGCCCGGCAGGCTCCGGAACCGGCCGCCGAGTTCGAGGAGCGCAGCGCGGAGCGGGTCACCGCCGACCAGCTCCGGCCCGCGCTGGCCGCCGCGCTCGCCAGGCTCGGATCCGCCGAGCGGGACCTGCTCCTGCTGGTGGCCTGGGCCGAACTGACCTACGAGGAGGCCGCGCAGGCGCTCGGCATCCCCATCGGGACCGTGCGGTCCCGGCTCTCCCGCACCCGCACCAAGATCCGCCGCTCACTGGAGTCGCACACATGAACAACGACGAGATCGAGATGGTGGCCGGCATCCGCCCGGACGTGCCGCCGTACGCCCCCGAGGCGAAGGGCGCGGCCCGGCGGGGGCTGGCCGCGGCCGCCACGGGCCGCAGGCCGCTGTGGCGCAGGCCGTACACGGTGATGCTGGCCGGAGCGCTCGCGGTGGTGGCCGGGGTGACCGTGACGGTCATGGTGACGGCGCCGGAGCGGGGGGTGGGCGGCACCGAGGTGGTGGTCGCGATGCCCAAGATCGCTCCCATGTCGGCGACCGAGGTGCTCGGCAGGGCCGCGCGGGCCGCCGCGCGCAGCGACCTCGCCCCGCGCGACGACCAGTTCGTCAAGGTCGAGTCGCAGACGATGTACGGCTCGTTCAGCGGCATGGGCACCGACGCCGAGGGCGACACGGAGTCCGAGTCGCGGTATCTCTACCGGACCAAGCGGGTGATCTGGCAGTCCGCCGACGGGGAGAAGGACGGCGTGCTGAAGATCGAATATCTGGAGCCGTACGCCTATCCCGGCTGGCCCATCCCCCAGGAGGCCCACAAGGATCGTGGCACCGCGTGGCACCGGCTGCCGGCCTGCGGGAATACCCCCGACTACATGCGCACCGACTACGCGAGCCTGAGGAAGCTGCCCGCCGAAGCCGACGGGATGCGCGCTCACCTCTACACCGGTGACCGCGGTGGAAAGTCCAAGGACGAGGCCGCGTGGACCGCCGCCGGCGACATGCTGCGGGAGAACTACATGCCTGCGGCTCAGCGGGCGGCGCTGTTCGAGGCCCTGGGGACGATCCCGGGGGTCGACGTCGTGCGGGACGCCGAGGACGCGGCGGGCCGCAGGGGAGTCGGCGTGGGCCGGGTCGATCAGACGGGTGTGCGGGCGGATCTGATCTTCGACTCGGAGACCTACGAACTCCTGGGCGAGCGGGGCGTCGTGGTGGACGAGAAGGCGGCCAGATCACCGGCGGGCAGCCTGGTGGCCTCGACCGCCCAGCTCTCCGTCACCGTGGCCGACTCCCCGCCCGAGGTGAAGGACGACACCACCGGCTGCCCCTGATGTCATGACCGGGCGGGTTCACCGGGTTTCGAGCCGGGTGCATATGGCGCTATGGACGCGGCCCCGGGGCTTCAGGCGGGTCGATACGGCTAGCGGACGCGGCCCCGGGGCTTCAGGCGGGTCGTCGGGAGGGCGGGGGCGGGAAGAGGGGCGCCGTCGAAACCCCGGACGGTGCCGAAGTCCTCGCCTTCCGCCCATCCCTGCCGGAAGGCGGCGATCTCGTCGTGGCTGCGGCCGATGAAGTTCCACCACATCACGATCTCCTCCTCGAACGGTTCGCCGCCGAGCAGCAGGAAGCGGCCCTGCCCGCTCATCCGGAGATCGGGCCGGCCGCAGCCGAGGTAGAGCAGCGTCCCGCGCTCCAGCCGCGCGCCGGCCACCTCGACGTCACCGGACAGCAGGAGGGCCGCGTGCTCGAACCCCGGCTCCACCGGCAGGGCGCCACTTCCGGAGATCACGACCTCCGCGCCGAGCAGCGGCGTGTAGGCGCGGGCCGGGGAGGTGGCTCCGCCCAGCGAACCCATGATCACGGTGACCCGCGCGCCGCCCTCGGTCAGGACCGGCAGGTCGGCGTGGTGCTCGAAGTGCGGGGCCACGTGTCTGGCCTCGTCGGGCAGGGCCACCCAGAGCTGCACGCCGTGCAGCGGCGCCTCGGCCGACTCCTCCGAATGGGAGATGCCGCGCCCGGCCGTCATCAGGTTGAGCCGGCCCGGCCGTACCTCCTGCAGGCTGCCGAGGCTGTCGCGGTGCAGCACCTCACCCGAGACCAGCCAGGTGACCGTCTGCAGCCCGGCGTGCGGATGCGGCGGCACGCGCATGGCGGCCACCTCGGGGCCGTAGTCGTCGACGAAGCACCACGCGCCGACCATCCGCCGCCCCCGGCTGGGCAACGTGCGGGTGACCGTCATCGCGCGCGGCCCGCCCAGCGCCACCGCGTGACCGGTCAGCCGCTCGACGACCGGCCCGGCCGCGGTGTCCGCGGCGCACCGGATCTCCTGCGGGGCTGTCTCCAGGTTGCTCACCCCCCGACTGTACGGCCGGCGGCGGGCTGGGAAGCACGGCCCCGGCTCGTCCTCCATTCCGGCGGAACCGGTCCTCCCGGGCCGGGACGGCTCCGGCCGGGAGCCCCGGTCAGTCGTCGACCGTGTGGACCGGGAAGCCGGAGGGCGAGCACCACACCTCGATCTTGACCTCGGTCTCCTCCGACTCGAACTCCACGCGGACCCGCCGGTCCGGTCCCCGGTCCACGTCCTTCGTCTGGAAGCCCTGCGCGGGACTCCAGGCCCGCAGGGTCACCAGCCCCTTCCCGCACCGGGCGATCGCGGTCCCGCCCTCGGTGCTGATCAGCCCGCTCCGCTCCGTGGGCCCGGCCGGCGCGGCAGACTCCGGATGGGTCGCCGCCGTCGGGTGGGTCGCGTCGGGGGTCGGATGGGCCGTGACCGCCGTCGGGGGGATCGCGGCCGCCGGGGTGGCGGCGGCGAGCGCCTCGTCGATCTCGGCGGCGGAGAGCGGGCGGTGCGCGGAGGACGTGAGTGACGCACCCAGGAGGCCGATCACCGCGACGCCCGTCGCGGTCGCGAGGGATCCGGCGATCAGCCATCCGGCCACGGCGAGAGGAAGGGGGCTGCGCACGCGTCCACTTTCGCACCGCGAACACTAAGACGCGGTTAAAGCCGCGATAACGAACTTATGCCGCAGGTCATGACCGGGCTAACGTAGCGGCAAATGCCCAATGTGCTGCTCATCGAAGACGACGCCACGATCCGCACCTCGCTGACCCGGGGCCTGCGCGACCGCGGCCACGCCGTGTCGTCCGCCTCCGCCGCCCTCGACGGTCTCCGCCTGGCCGTCGAGGAACGTCCCGACCTCATCGTGCTCGACCTGGGCCTGCCCGACCTCGACGGCCTCGATCTGCTGCGCATGCTCCGCGCGGTCAGCCGGATCCCGGTGATCGTGGCGACCGCGAGGGACGGCGACGCGGAGATGGTCAGGTTGCTGGACGCCGGAGCCGACGACTACGTGGTCAAACCGTTCAGCGCCGCCCAGCTCGACGCCCGGATCCGGGCGGTGCTCCGGCGGACCGGCGAGAGCCGTACCGACAGCTCGGTGACCGTCGGCGGCCTGCGGGTGGACCCGCGCACCCGGGAGGCGAGCCTGGACGGCGCGCCGCTGGACCTCAGCCCCAAGGAGTTCGACCTGCTCCACTACCTGGCCGCCCGGCCGGGGGAGGTGATCACCAAGCGCGAGCTGCTGACCCACGTCTGGCAGATCCCGTACGGCGGAGCCGACAAGACCGTGGACGTCCATCTGTCCTGGCTCCGCCGCAAGCTGGGCGAGACCTCCTCCGAACCCCGCTACCTGCAGACCGTACGCGGTGTGGGCGTGAGACTGGCCGCCCCGGCATGAGGCGCTGGCTGGCCCTGCTGGTCGCGGCGACCACCTCGCTGGTCCTGATCGCCCTGCTGGTCCCGCTCGCGCTGCTGGTCCGCACGGTGGCCGAGAGCGGAGCGGTGAGCCGGGCCGGGAGCGAGGCCGATTCGGTGGCGATGGCGGTGGGCTCGGTGGACGCCGACACCTTGCGGCTCACCACCGAGCGGGCCGCACACCCGGTGACGGTCTTCCTCCCGGACAGGCAGGTGATCGGCGCCCCCGCCCCCCGGTCCGCCGCCGTCGAACTCTCCGCCCGGGGCCGCAGCATCACCGCCGCGGTCCCGGGCGGCCGGGAGATCCTCGTCGCGGTCCAGGGAGTTCTCGGTGGCACGGCCGTGGTCCGGGTATACCTGAGCGACGCCGAGCTGTCCGAGGGCGTGGCACAGGTGTGGGCCGGGCTGGCGGCCCTCGGCCTGACCCTGATCGGGGTGGGCATCCTGGTCGCCGACCGGCTCGCCCGCGCGGTGATCAGACCGATCTCCTCGCTGGCCGGGGTGTCGCACCGGCTCGCCGGCGGAGACCTGTCCGCGAGGACCGTGCCCGGCGGCCCACCGGAGGTCCACGCGGTCGGGCTCGCGCTGAACCACCTCGCCGAACGCATCACCGGCCTGCTCTCCGAGGAGCGGGAGAACGTGGCCGACCTGTCCCACCGGCTGCGCACCCCGCTGACCGGGCTGCGACTGGAGGCGGAGTCCCTGGGCGACCCCGGGGAGGCCGCCAGGATCGAGGCCCGGGTGGACGCCCTGGAACGGGCCGTCACATCGGTGATCGTCGAGGCCCGGCGGCGGGCGCAGGACCAGGCCCGATGTGACGCGGCGACGGTGACCGAGGCCCGGGTCGCGTTCTGGTCGGTGCTCGCCGAGGACCAGTCGCGTCATTTCACACTCCACCTGGCCCCCGGCCCGCTCCACGTCGCGGTCGCCGCCGACGATCTCGCCGCCTGTGTGGACGCGCTGCTCGGCAACGTCTTCGCGCACACCCCCGAGGGGGTCCCCTTCGCCGTACGGCTGGAGCCCGCCCCGGGCGGCGCGCTGCTGAGCGTCGCCGACGCCGGGCCCGGCTTCGCCACACCCGCCCTCCTGGAACGCGGTGCGAGCGGCGCCGGATCGACCGGGCTCGGTCTCGACATCGCCCGCCGTACGGCGGAGTCGTCGGGCGGCTCCCTGTCCCTCGGGACCTCCGGGACGGGCGGCGCGAGCGTGACGCTGTTCTTAGCGGAGGCTTAGCGCGGCCCTATCTTGATCGCGGCGAACCTGGATCCATGAAGCAGATCACCGCAATCACCATCGCGACCATCGGAACCGCCGCCCTCCTGGCCGGCGGGGGCGGCATCGCCCTCGCCGCGGGCCAGACGGCCGCCTCCGCCGCCTCGGCCACAGCAGCCGCCACGACCGCCGCCGCACCGGCCGCGGCGGCGGACATCTCCTCCCGCAAGGCCGTCCAGATCGCCAGGAAACGCGTCCCCGGCGGGCGCGTGACCGAGATCGAGCGCGAGTGGGAGCACGGTCACTCCGTCTGGAAGGTCGAGCTGCGCAAGGGCGGCTGGGAGTACGACGTCTACGTGTCGGCCAAGAGCGGCAGGATCATCAAGTTCAAGCGGGACTACGACGGATGATCAGCAGGAGTTGAGCACGGTCTTCATGGCGTCCTTCTCCGCGGACGTCACCCACAGGTCATATTTGATCTTTACCTCGATCTGGCGGGAGACATAGGTGCACCGGTAGGCGCGGCGCGGCGGCAGCCAGGTCGCCGCGTCACCGGCGCCCTTCTGGCTGTTGAGCGGGCCGTCGGCGGCCAGCAGGTTCAGCGGGTCGTTGGCCAGTTCCTTGCGCTTGTTCACCGGCCACTGCTGGGCGCCCTTCTGCCACGCGTCGGCGAGGGCGACCACATGGTCGATCTGCACGTCCATGCTGGTCTTCTGGCCGCGCTCGAACTTGATGGTCTTGCCGCTGTAGGGGTCGTCGAGGATCCCGGTCAGCACGATGCAGTCATGGGTGCCCTGTTTGAACGTCTCGTCCTTGAGGTCGCGCTTGAGGATGTCGTTGCGGGTGTCGCAGCCGTTGTGGTCGACGTCCGACCACGCGGGACCGAACTTGTCCCGGTCGTAGCCGGTCATCGGAGCACGGCCCTTGACCTGCAGCTTGTTCAGGTCCTTGAGTGCCGCGGCAGAGGACTTCCCGCCGCCGGCGGACTGCTCTCCGGTCCCCTGCCCCGCGAGGCCGCAGCCCGCCAATGTGAACGCGATCGTCGCGACGACCGCACCTCGTCCCAGTGCCGATCGCACCATGCCACCTCTCACGCGCATCCACTACCCATGAAGTGGCAAATTACCTCATATAGCGATGAGATCGCGGAACCGGTGGCCGGACGCCGAGGCCGGGCCTGCCGCGGTACGGCCGGCCCGCGGACCGTGGCGGCGGCCGACCGGCCCGGCCCGCGGGGCGCCGCCGGGAACCTCGGAGCGCGGTGGGGGATCCGCGATCTCAGACGCGCCCGTAGGAGTCTTCGAGACGCTCGATGTCGTCCTCGTCGAAGTGGCCGAAGGCGATCTCCAGGATCCGGGTCGCCCGCCCCGCGGAGCTGAGGCGGTGGGTCTGGCCCGCCCGGATGAGCACGCGGTCGCCGACCGAGGGCTCGATCCGCTCACCGTCGATCTCGAACACCGCGCCGGGGTCGAGGGCGACCCACAGCTCGTCCCGATGCTCGTGCCTCTGCAGGCTGAGCCGCTGGCCGGGCGCCACCTCGATGATCTTCACGGTGGACGGCTCGTTGAGCGTGTAACGCTCGAACCCACCCCAGGGGCGCTCGTCGCGGACAACCGCGCCGAGTCTGTCGATCTCCAGCAAGATGCCTCCACCCGCTTCCATTAAGTGACAGGAACTCTCGCACTCACGCGTAACGGATACACGTGTTCCACGAAACCGGACGTTTAACTGGGGTAATACGATTACCCGCGATATACCGGCGACCTCACGTGATGAGGATTCCACCGTCCACCGGGATCACGGCCCCGGTCACGTAGGAACCGGCGTCGGAGGCAAGGAAGATCGCCGCCGCGACCAGCTCGGCCGGATCGCCCGGACGCTTCATCAGAACGCGGTGTTCGAGCTGCCACGCCATGTATCCCTCGGCGTACTGCTCGGTCATCTCCGAGGCGAAGAAGCCGGGCTCGACGCAGTTGACCCGGATGCCGCGCCGGCCGGTCCACTGCTGGGCCAGGTCGCGGGTGAGCCCGACGACGGCCGCCTTGGAGGCGCTGTAGGCGGCCTGCGGCAGTCCCGCGGTGGTCTCCCCCAGGATGCTGCCGATGTTGACGATCGAGGAGCCGGGCCTCATGACCCGGGCGCAGGCCTGCGCCATCCAGTAGGTGCCGTGCAGGTTGATCTCCACGACCTGCCGGAACTGCTCGGGTGTCTCCTTGAGCGCGGGCACGGCCGTACCGACGCCGGCGTTGTTGATCAGGATGTCCACCGCGCCCAGCTCGGCGACCGCCGCCCCGACCAGCGCCTGGCAGTCCTCCGGGCTGGTCACGTCGGTCGCCACGGCCACACACCGCCGGCCGGTCTCCTCGACCAGGGCACGGGTCCGCTCAAGGCGGTCCTTGCGGCGCGCGCCGATGACGATGTCGGCACCCGCCTCGGCCAGACCCCGGGCGAAGGCGACACCGAGCCCCGAGGACGCTCCGGTGACGATCGCGACCTTGCCGTCCAGCCGGAATCGGTCCAGCATCCGGATCCTCCTGTTGTGCACGGAACCCTCCGGGCGGAACCTTTGCCGCCGAAGACGCAGAACGAGATTCTAGAGGTGGAAAGCGCACCGCCCGTGAGGGGGTTTCCCCACGGGCGGTGCGGCGAGTCCGAGGACGGGGGTCAGGACGCCCGCCACGGTCCTACCGGCGCGCGGGGCCTGACGGGGACCGTGCCTACAGGCCGTACTCCTTGGTGATGCGCTCGTGCCGCTCCACCTCGACGTCGACGGTCTTGGCCAGGTCGAGCCAGGCCAGCGGGTGCACCCAGCGCTCGGTGGCGTCGTCGAGCAGGGCGTCCACCTCGACCGGCGTGACGTCCGGCGGGACCGCGACCCAGCCGAACACGCCGGGCAGCCGCTCGCCCGAGGTCGGGTGGGTCACGGTGTAGTTCTCGTCGCTGTAGACCCACATCGGCCAGCCGCGCTCGGCCATGACCTCGTTGAACTCGGTCCAGTCGGCCTCGCTGGGGGCCGCGCCGTCGAAGAACCAGCTCGTGTAGCCACCCGGCCGGAGCATGCTGACCGCGGCGAACGGCGGGATGAAACCCTCCTGGTCCTCCGCCTTCTCCGGGATCGGCTCCAGCAGCTGCGGGTCGAAGACGACCAGGTCTCCGGCGTTGTAGTCCATGCCGGGAGGCTGCGGGATGGCCAGGCGGGCCGTCGCGGGGCCGGTGCGCAGGCTGATGACCGCGCGCTGGCTGCCGTCGGGGGCGGGCAGGATGATGCGCACCAGGCCCATCTCCTCCTCGACCGGCCCCTCGGTCGACTGCAGCGGCATGCCGATCTTGGCGGCGCCCGCGCGGACGGTGTCCCAGTCCTCGGCGGCCGTCGCCATGGTGATCATCCGCCAGACGTCCTCGGGCTCGATCTCCTCGGAGTCGAGGAGGTCCCGCAGGATCCCGGCGCCCTTGGCGTTGTCGTCGGTCTGCTGCACGGCGGCCGACCACAGGCGGCTCGCCTCGATGCCCGCACCGGCGGCGACCGCCGCCTCACCCTCGGCCGCGGCCTGCTCCCAGCGCTCCCGCGCGCGGTGCAGCCGGCCCAGGGCCAGGTGGCGCTGGGCGGCGGGGAGCCGCTCGGCCATCTGCTCCAGGCGCTCGTCCTGGCGGGCCTCGATCAGCAGGCCGGTGAGGTAGGAGACGTCCTGCGGGTCGGCGGTCTCGATGTCGCCGGACTCGACCAGCATGGTCCAGTAGATGTCGGCGCCCCTGGCAGGGTAGCCGAGGAAGCCCAGCGTGGTGGTGTGGCGCCGGGTGGCCTCCAGGTCCTGCCCGGACAGCGGGGTCAGCCAGCCCACCCAGCGCTCCGGGTCGGCGTTGAAGCCGTCGGCGGCGTCGAAGTAGCCGACCAGCTCGTCCTGGGGGCCGGGGGCCTCCTGCGGGGTGATCCCGTCGGCGGCGGCGCGCAGCGCGGCGATCCGCTCGGCGACGTCGCCGGGGCTCTTGAGCTCCCCCGCGGCGGATTCGGCGATGTCGGCCAGCAGGCGGGCCTGCCACCCGCCCTGGCGGGCAACCGCCAGGTCACCGGCGATGAGCGCGAGCTCGACCCGGGGGCGGTAGCCGCCCATCATGGCGAAGTAGTCGATCCACTGCTTGAGCACCCGGCCGAGCTGCCAGCTGTTGGTGATCTGCGCGGATCCGGCGAGCTTGCGGATGGCGTGCGCCCACTCGACCCAGTCACGCGGGTGCTCGCCGACCACGTCGAGGTCGGGCAGGGCGTCGACGGACTCCGGCACCCGGTCCAGGGTGGCGAGCACGAGCGCGCGCAGCACGCCCTCGCGGTGGGCCTTGGCCACCGGGTCGTCGGGCTTGAACCCGGTCGCGGCGTCCAGCGCGGTCAGCGCGTCCTGCGCGCGGCCGGCGGCGAGGAGGGCGCGGACCGAGGCGGCCCCCAGCTCCCAGCTCGCCGCACGGCCGGCGTCGCCCAGCCTCGCCACGGCGGACTCGGCATGGATGATCGCCTCCTCGACGCGGCCGGCGTCCACCAGGGCCGCGACATACTGCTCGGCGATGGCGGAGAAGGCCAGCGAGTCGGGCTCGACCTCGACGGCGTCCAGAGCCGCCAGCCGCTCGGCCGCGTAGCCGGGGCCGTCGGTGTTGGCCCGCGCGATGGCCAGCGCGGCCACGGCGCCGGGGGCGGCCGGGCACTCACGGACGTCCTCGCGGCCGGCGAACTCGACGAGCGTCTCCGCGTCGGCCATCGCGACCGCGCCCTGGGCGCGGTCGCCGACGCGGCCGATCAGGTGCCAGTAACGGGCGTAGAACTCAAGCCAGGGCAGCTCCAGGTTCTCCGCCTGCTGCGCGATGGCCGGCGCGAGCACGTCGAGCTGCGAGTATCGGCCTTCCAGCGCCTGCGCGGGCACATCTCCGATCGCCATGGCCAGACCGGTGTGCCCGTCTTCGTGCAGTTGCCGCTGGGTGTCGCCGACCCAGGCCCAGATGTCCACGTCCATGAGACGTCAGTCTGCCAGGTCGGCGAGCATGCCCCAAACGACTCGGCTCACGCGAGTGCCCTCACAGGGTGAGATCTCCCGAGGCGACCAGGACCGCGGGGCCCGCCAGGTAGCTGGTGCGCTCGTCGAGGGTGACGGTGACGGTGCCGCCCAGGACCTCGACCGCCCAGGTGCCGGTGGTCTCCCCCGCCAGGTGGGCGGCCGCCACGGCCGAGGCGACCGCGCCGGTGCCGCAGGAGCGCGTCTCGCCCGAACCCCGCTCGAAGACCCGCATCACGATCCGGCGCGGCCCCACCGGGTTGAGCAGTTCGATGTTCACCCCGCTCGGGAACACCTCGACGTCGAACCCGGGCTGGTAGCCCAGGTCGAGCTGGGCCACCGGGTCGCCGATGACGCAGGCCAGGTGGGGGTTGCCCATGTCGACGCGGAGTCCTTCGTATTCCTGGCCGGCCACGGTCGTGTGGCTGCGGCCCAGCAGCCGGGGCGCCCCCATGTCCACGGTCACGTCGCCGGTCTCGGCGAGCCGTACGCGCCTGACTCCCCCCCGGGTGGCCACGCCGAACTCGCCCGCGTCCGCCAATCCCGCGTCGACCAGGTAGCGGGCGAAGACCCGCACCCCGTTGCCGCACATCTCGGCGGCTCCGCCGTCGGCGTTGCGGTAGTCCATGAACCACTCGGCCTCGCCCGCCTGGTCGGCGACCTCGGGGCTGAGCTTGGTCCGCATCACGCGCAGCACGCCGTCGGCGCCGATCCCGGCACGCCGGTCGCACACCGCCGCGACGAGCGCGGCGGACAGCTCCAGCTCACCGTCGGGATCGGGAAGGATGACGAAGTCGTTCTCGGTGCCGTGTCCCTTTACGAATCGCATGTTCCGACTCTAGCCGCGCCGGTCGGGAGCCCCCTCCCGGCGGTCCGGCGGTCAGCCGCGCACCCGCGCGAGCGCCCGGCCGAGAAGGTCCGGAGCCTGCTGGGGGAGCCAGACCACCCGGGGGTCGCGGCGGAACCACGACTCCTGGCGGCGGACGAACCTGCGCGTCGCGCGGATCGTCTCCTCCCTCGCCTGCTCCTCGGTCCACTCGCCGTCGAGGAAGCGCAGCACCTGGGCGTAGCCGAGCGCGCGGCTGGCCGTACGGCCGTCGGCGAGGCCCCGCGCGGCGAGCCGCCGGACCTCCTCCACCAGCCCGGCCTCCCACATCCGCGCCACCCGGGCCGCGACCCGCCCGTCCAGGATCTCCCTCGGCACCTCCACGCCCAGGTGCACGCTGTCGTAGACGGCGTCGTAGGACGGCATCGTGGCCGAGAACGGCCGTCCGGAGAACTCGACGACCTCCAGCGCGCGGACGATCCTGCGGCCATTGCCGGGCAGGATGGCCTCGGCGGCCCTGGGGTCGCGCTCACGGAGGCGTTCGTACAGCGGCGCCGGGCCCGTGCGCTCCAACTCCGCCTCCAGCCGCGCGCGGATCTCCGGGTCGGTGCCGGGGAATTCCAGGTCGTCGAGGGCGGCCCGCACGTAGAGCCCGGACCCGCCCACCAGGATCGGCACGACGCCCCTCGCCCGCATGTCGTCGATCAGCGGCCGGACCAGCGCCTGGTACTCGGCCGCGCTCGCGGTCTTGGTCACGTCCCAGATGTCGAGCAGATGGTGCGGGACCCCACGCCGTTCGGCCGGGGACAGCTTGGCCGTTCCGATGTCCATCCCCCGGTAGAGCTGCATGGAGTCGGTGTTGACGACCTCGCCCCCCAGTTCGAGGGCGAGATCCACGGCGAGATCGGACTTTCCGGCCGCCGTGGGCCCGATGACGGCGATGACTGGTAGTTGGCGCACGGGACAAGTGTGTCAACTGAGCGGGGATGCCGGGTGACGGTGCCCCGCCCGCACCGGGGCCCGGTCTCCCGGAGACGGGCCCGGAAGCAGGTGACGCCCGAGGCGGACGGCAGGGCGAGACATCCTTTTGACACAGATTTTCGTTTCCCTAGCACGAAAATCGGATATTCCTCCCAAACAAGGATAGAAATGATTTCTACGGCCCGTACAAGGTGGCATGACGTGCATCGGGGGATTCACCCATGTCGATCATCGACAAGATCAGGAGCATGCTCGGCGAGCACAGCACCAAGGCTGAGGAGCTCGCCAACCAGGGCATCGACAAGGCCGCACAGATGGCCAAGGAAAAGACAGGCGGCCAGTACGACCAGTACATCGACGCCGCGGCCGAACAGGCCAGGCAGCGGGCGGACATGATCGATGGCCAGACCGGCACGTCCCCGGTCCCTGGCGAGACCGCCACGCCCCAGAGCCCCGGCGAGACCGGCACATCCCAGACACCGGGCGAGACCGGGCCCGCGACGGGCCCCTCGTCCCAGGCCTCCGGTGCGACACCGACGCCACAGCAACCACAGGCGCCTCGGATCTCCGACGAGACCGACAAGCCTCCGTACGCCGGCTAGAGCGGCGTCGTCTTCATCGCGGACCGCCCGGCAAAGTCCCCGGGCGGTTCCCGCGCGTCCCGCTCAGTCCCAGTCGAGCGTCGGCTGCAGGTAGCCCTCCATGGTCAGCAGCCACCGCTTGGACTCCACGCCCTCTCCCCCGCTGAACCCGCCCAGCCCGTTCCCGGCCACCACCCGGTGGCAGGGGACGATGATGGGGATGGGATTGGCCCCCATGATCGAACCGATCGCCCGCGCGGGGACGCCCGTCCCGCTCCGCGCGGCCAGCTCGCCGTAGGTCACGGCCTTGCCGTAGGCCACCGTCTCGTACAGCGTGCCGAGCACCTTGCGCTGCACGGGGGAGGTCAGTCTCCAGTCCACCGGGACGCCGAAGACCCGCAGCCTGCCCGCGTAGTAGTCGGCGAGCTCGCCGAGCACCGGGGCCGTCCGGCCGGGATCGTCCACCTCCGCCAGGCCGAGCCCCTCCAGGAAGCGGGCCCTGAGCCCCTCCCTGCCGCTCCAGCCGACCCCCGCCACGCCGGTCTCGGTGACCGCGGCGAGCATGTCCCCCAGCGGTGTCGGGACACTCCCGAACGCCACGGTTCCTACCATGTGGACTGTGTCCCTTCGCGAACTCGTCGTCCTCGGCACCTCCAGCGCGGTGCCCACCCGTCACCGTAACCACAACGGATATCTCCTGCGATGGGACGGTCAGGGCTTCCTCTTCGACCCCGGCGAGGGCACCCAGCGCCAGATGCTCCACGCGGGCGTCGGCGCCCACGACATCACCTGGATCTGCGTGACCCACTTCCACGGCGACCACTGCCTGGGGGTCCCCGGGATCGTCCAGCGCATCGCCAGGGACGGTGTCGCGCACGAGGTCCAGGCGGCCTATCCCGCGACCGGTGAGACCTACTGGCGCCGCCTGCGCCACGCCAGCGCCTTCGCCGACACCTCGGTGATCACCGAACGTCCCGTCTCCGGCCCGGTCACGACCTTCGAGGCGGGTCCGGTGACCCTCACCGCGCGCCCGCTCTCCCATCCCGTCGAATCCTACGGCTACCGCCTCGACGAGCCGGACGGCCGGCGGATGATCCCCTCCCTCCTCGCCGAACGGGGGATCGGCGGGCCGTCGATCGGCGAGCTGCAGCGCACCGGCACGGTGACCGCCCCGGACGGGTCCGTCGTGCGACTGGCGGACTGCAGCGGGCCCCGCCCCGGCCAGAGCGCGGCGTTCATCATGGACACCCGGCTGTGCGAAGGGGTGTTCGCCCTCGCCGAGGGCGTGGACCTGCTGGTGATCGAGTCCACGTTCCTGTCCGGGGAGGAGGCGCTCGCCTCGCGGTACGGCCATCTGACCGCCGCCCAGGCGGGCCGGGTCGCCGCCGAGTCCGGCGTCCGCGGCCTGGTCCTGACCCACCTGTCCGAACGCTACGACGCCGAGGACGGACCCCGTTTCCTCGAAGAGGCCCGCCGGTCCTTCGACGGCGACGTCGTCCTCGCCCACGACCTGATGCGCGTCCCCGTCCCCCGCCGGGATCACCCGGACCGGCGGGCGCGCAGCCACGTGGCGAAGGCGTCGAGCGCCTCCTGAGCCCCGCGCCGCCCCACCCCCAGGCGGAACCGGTCGGCGGGGACGCCGGTGAGCTCGGAGCGGTAGAGGCTCCCGGGCAGCAGCAGCACGCCGGCCTCCGCCACCAGGCGGTCGGCGGCCTGCGGCAGGACGCGCGCGGGGTCGAGCTCCAGCCCCCGGTAGACCTCGTCGCCGAACAGGTGGATCCCCCGCTCGTCGCACAGCTCGGCCAGGCGCCGCAGGTCGGCCGCCGGGATCAACTTGCCCGTCGGGTTGTTGGGGAAGTTCACCGAGACCACCCGGGTGTCGGGCCGCAGCGCCGCCTCGATCGCCCCGAGGTCCAGGGCGAAGTCCCGTCCGGCGTCGAGCGCCACCCCGGTGACCTCGCACAGCGACAGCGGGACCGTCTCGGCCGACTGGTAGTTCGGCGTGACCACGACGGCGTGGTCGCCGGGGCCGAGCAGGACGCGCATCGCCAGGTAGATGCCCTCCTCCGCGCCGGCGAAGCACAGCACGTCCGAGGGGAGCACGTCGGTGTAGGTGGCCGCGATCGCCTCCCGCAGCCCCGGGTCGCCGAAGGTCTCGGTGTAGCCGAGCCGCAGATCCGCCCAGGCCCGGCGGTCCTCGTCGTCGGCGAGCGCGAGCAGCTCCGCCATCGACATGGTCTCCGCGTCGGAGGCGGTCAGGTGGTGACGGGCGGTGAACTCCCAGCGGGAGAAGTAGGTCTCGAGCCTGAAGTCGGGCAGGAAGGTCATGGCGTGCTCCTGAGGTCGGACAGCAGGGTGCAGACGGTCGAGCGGGACACCCGCGGGACCCTGGCCACCACCGGCACGGCCCGCCGTACGCCGGACACGCCGAACCGGTCGAGCTCGGCCGGCACGGCGAGGCGGTCCTCCCCGCGGGAGGACGCGTAGCCGGCGACCGAACGGAATCACGCCGTCCAGCGGGCGACGAAGTAGCCGACGCCGTAGGGGGCCTCGTCGTAGAGGATCTCCCCGTTCAAGGAATCCGCCGCACCGCCGAGGACCTGCAGGGCGGCACGTCCGGCGAACCACAGCTCGGCGGCCTCGCCGGGGTCGAGCTCCGCGAGCGCCGGAGCCTCTGCCCGGCCGAGCGCCCCGACGATCGCGGTGTTGTACGGCCGCGCACGGAGGTCGAGGTATCCCGGGGACTTCTCGGTGAGGCAGGCGGATCCGTCGGCCATGACGAGCATCGCCACGCGTCCGGCCGTGGCCGCCAGCCGCCCGCCGAGGGCCGCGCACTCCGCCGGAGCCGCGTCGAAGGAGATCGAGTGGAATCCCGAGGCGGTCAGGTGCTCCCTTTCGAGAAGCCACCGGCCGATCGACAGGGACAGCGGCAGAACCGGCTCTCCGGGCCCCGTCCTGACATCGGGGCCCCAGGGCGCCAGACTTCCGGAGGCGTCCGCGCCGTAGGCGACGGCCCGGTCGGCGCCGCCCACCACGACGATCGCCTCGGCGGCGGCATCGCGCAACACCCCGACCGCCGCCGCGCATGCCGCGCGGAGCTCGTCGAGCTCCGCAGCCGCGGCACCGGCCAGCTCGGGGACCAGCAGGGGCGGGTGCGGGCACACGGCCGCGGCGACAAGCACCTCGCCAGACTAATCCAGGCCGACGGGGCCGTACTCCGCCGGTCCCTCACCGTTCTGCGGCGAGGAGCCCGCCCGGACGGCGACGCGGGACACGGTAAGAGTCCACCCCGCGCCCCGCGCCTCTGTCCGGGCCTCGGCCGACCGGCCTCATAGACCGTTGAGGGGAGTCACCGTGGCCCGTGTGGCGGACACCGGCGCCGCACGGACCGGAAGATACGGCCGATGGGGGATCGTTACTTTCCAGGCCCCCGGGGAGCCACGTATCCGGTGGCACCGTCACTACGGGGGTCGATCTGACCTTCATCCGGCTGCCGCGGACTGCTCTGCTGCTCCCTGGCCGGCTTGTCGGCCGTCGGTTCATCGGTGCCGGAGCCGCCCGCGTCGCGCTCGGCCGCCTTGCCCGCGCCGGAATCGGCGCGGGTGCCCGTGCCGGGGTCTCCGCCGGAGGTGTCCTGCTGACCGGACGCGACGTCCGGCTTCTGGCCGGACTCCTGCTTGTCGCCCTGCTTGACACTCTCGCCCGATCCGGGGTCCTGTGAGGCGTTCTCGGCGTCCTGTGATGACTGCGGCACCTGCGCGGCGCCGGGGCCGTCCGCACCGCCGTTCGTGACGGCGAGGAGAGCGCCTCCGCCCAGCAGGGCGGCGGCGAGGACGGAGAAAGCGGCTATGGCCGGGCCGTTTCTCCTGCTTTTCCTGCGGGGGTTCGGCCCGTCGGCGGGGCCCGCGAGGATTTCCGGCTCTTCGCGACCGGCCGGAGATTGAGGGACGTGCATGAGAAAAACTCCCTGCGGTTCTCGGGGGGAAACCTCCACGGCTTCCGAGGGTGCGAAACCACAGTAGTCACAGCGGGGAAGTGCTTGCACAGCGACAACAGACGGATCACGAAATGTCATTGCTTGAGAGACCCTGCTCAGCCGCCGTACGCATATGCCCTGGCGGGAACGGCCTCAGCGCCCAGATCGCCGCTCCCACAGAGGTTTTCGGCGTGCCGACGCCCCCCTGCCCCTTGGTTCCGGGGAACGGCGGACAGGGCCGGACCCATCTCGTAGGAGACCCCCGGAATCACTCCCGGCATGGCCCGCCGAACCGCTCACAGCACGGAGCAGCCCGCAATCTCAGCCCGCGCCGCCGGACCTCAGGAGGGGACGGAGCAGCCGGAGGCCTCGGGGAGCGGGGCGGGGCGGCCGATCGAGGGCATGCCGAGCATGACTCCGGGGCCGGCGGCCGGCGGGGCGGCCTGACGGGCCTGCCAGGCGTCGCCCGCGCGGGTGCGGCGGAGCTTCAGCGCCGGGCCGTCGGCCACCAGGTGGTGCGGGGCCGCGTAGGTCACCTCGACGGCGACCAGGTCACCGGGGCGCGGGGTCTCCTCGCCGGGAGCGAAGTGGACCAGGCGGTTGTCGGCGGCGCGGCCCGACAGGCGGCGGGTCGCCTCGTCCTTGCGCCCCTCGCCCTCGGCCACCAGCACCTCGAGCGTCCGCCCGACCTGCCTCTTGTTCTCCGCCCAGGAGATCTCGGTCTGCAGGGCGACGAGCCGCTCGTAGCGCTCCTGCACGACCTCCTTGGGGATCTGGTCGTCCATGGTGGCGGCGGGGGTGCCGGGACGGATGGAGTACTGGAACGTGAAGGCGTTGGCGAACCGCGACTCGCGCACCACGTCCAGCGTGCCCTGGAAGTCCTCCTCGGTCTCGCCGGGGAAGCCCACGATGATGTCGGTGGAGATGGCGGCGTCGGGCATGGCCGCGCGGACCCGCTCGATGATGCCCAGATAGCGCTCGGCCCGGTAGGAGCGGCGCATCGCCTTGAGGATCCGGTCGGAGCCGGACTGCAGCGGCATGTGGAGCTGGTGCATCACGTTGGGCGTCTCGGCCATGGCCGCGATGACGTCGTCGGTGAACGCGGCCGGGTGCGGGCTGGTGAAGCGGACCCGCTCCAGCCCGTCGATGTCGCCGCAGGCCCGCAGCAGCTTGCCGAAGGCGAGCCGGTCGCCGAACTCCACCCCGTAGGTGTTGACGTTCTGCCCGAGCAGGGTGATCTCCAGCACGCCCTGGTCGACCAGGGTCCGCACCTCGTTCAGGATGTCGCCGGGGCGGCGGTCCTTCTCCTTGCCGCGCAGCGCCGGCACGATGCAGAACGTGCAGGTGTTGTTGCACCCGACGGAGACCGACACCCACGCGGCGTAGGCGGACTCGCGCTTGGTCGGCAGCGTGCTCGGGAAGGTCTCCAGGGATTCCTTGATCTCGACCTGGGCCTCCTGCTGGACGCGTGCCCGCTCCAGCAGCACCGGCAGCGAGCCGATGTTGTGGGTGCCGAACACCACGTCCACCCAGGGCGCCCTGCGGACGATCTCCCCCTGGTCCTTCTGCGCCAGGCAGCCCCCCACGGCGATCTGCATGCCGGGGTTGCCCACCTTCGAGGGGCGCAGGTGCCCGAGATTGCCGTAGAGCTTGTTGTCGGCGTTCTCCCGCACGGCGCAGGTGTTGAACACGACCACGTCGGCCGTCTCCCCCTCGGGCGCGGGGACGTAGCCCGCGTCTTCGAGAAGGCCCGACAGGCGCTCGGAGTCGTGCACGTTCATCTGGCACCCGTAGGTACGTACCTCGTACGTGCGGGCGCTCTCCACGGTGACAGTCATCTCAACAGACAAGGGTAGGCGCTCCGCGCGGCCTTCGGACACGGCCCGCGCCCGACCTACCCTAGGTGATGAAACCGTCACGCTTAGCTAACGGCGTCGCTAATCTGGGGCTCCAAAGCCGCGTGCGAGAATGAGATCCGACCGACAGCTGAGAGTGGTGAGCCGCGATGGCGATGCTCGTGCAGACCTCGGAGGCGCCCGTGAAGGCCAAGAAGCCGCACAAGAAGGCGGCGCCGGAGCCGGCGAGCTTCTGGGCCACCCCGGGCGAGCTCAGCGTCGATGAGTGGTTCGAGCTCAACTCGCGCGACGACGGCAGCCGTTACGAGCTCATCGACGGGAGCCTCATCGTGTCTCCTCCTCCGCCGGCCCGGCATCAGTGGATCGGCGACAACCTCCGAATGCTGCTTCACGACTCCCTCCCCGAAGAGCTCGCGGCCATCACCGCCTCGGGCATGCTCCTGGACGGCAAGCCCGGCGCCATCCCCGACGTCATCGTGGTGGAACGGCAGCCTCTCCGCGAGGGCGCCAAGGTCGCCAGACCCGAGTGGGTGCGACTGGTGGTCGAGATCGTCTCCAAGTCCACCACGGCGACGGATCGCAGGATCAAACCCGTCAAATATGCCGAGGCGGGGATTCCGCACTTCTGGCGGATCGAGATGCTGCCCTTCCAGGGGCAAGGCAACGACCGGCTTCCGGTCGTGTTCACGTACAGCCTCAACGAAGAGGGCGCCTACCAGCTCACCCATCGGATTGCCGCCGGGGCGGCGACAGACCTCACCGAACCATGCAAACTGACACTCGATCCGGCCACTCTCGCGGCGATCTGACAGAAGCTGGACAAAATTTTACCCGAAACGGGCAGGTCGTGATCTGATCGGTACCGCAGGGTTAGCCCCGGGTGCCCTTTACAGAATTACGTTGT
This sequence comes from Streptosporangium canum, assembly GCF_900113865.1. Taxonomy (GTDB): domain Bacteria; phylum Actinomycetota; class Actinomycetes; order Streptosporangiales; family Streptosporangiaceae; genus Streptosporangium; species Streptosporangium canum. The sequence goes on from NZ_FOQY01000010.1 coordinate 251,333, forward strand.
CCCCCATGACGGAGAACGGGGACACAACTCCTCTGGTTGTGCTTGCGGATGTCAACAAGCACTTCGGCAACCTGCATGTCCTGCGCGACATCAATCTGACGATCTCTCGAGGCGAGGTCCTCGTCGTCATCGGCCCCTCGGGCGGCGGCAAGTCGACCTTGTGCCGGGCGATCAACCGGTTGGAGACGATAGACGGCGGGACGATCACCTTCAACGGGCAGCCGCTCGCGGCGGAGGGCAAGACGCTGGCCAAGCTCAGGTCCGAGGTCGGCATGGTGTTCCAGTCCTTCAACCTGTTCGCCCACAAGACGATCCTCGAGAACGTCACGCTCGGGCCGATCAAGGTCCGCGGCATCGCCAAGGCGGAGGCCGAGCGGCGGGGCATGGAGCTGCTCGACAGGGTCGGGATCGGCGCCCAGGCGTCGAAGTATCCGGCGCAGCTCTCGGGAGGTCAGCAACAGCGCGTGGCCATCGCCCGCGCCCTGGCCATGGATCCCAAGATGATCCTGTTCGACGAGCCGACCTCGGCGCTGGACCCGGAAATGGTCCAGGAGGTGCTCGACGTCATGATCGGTCTCGCCCAGGAAGGCATGACGATGATGGTCGTCACCCATGAGATGGGATTCGCCCGCCGTGCGGCGAACCGGGTGGTGTTCATGGCCGAGGGCCAGATCGTCGAGGAGAACACCCCTGAGGAGTTCTTCACCAACGCCCGGACGGACCGGGCGAAGGACTTCCTCTCCAAGATCCTTACGCACTAACGGCTCACCCCCCTTAAAGAAGAAGAGGTAGCAGGATGCGTGTACGTCGTATTGGAGCCGTGGTGATCGCGATGGCGGCCGCGGCGGCGAGCCTCACCGCGTGCAGCGGCGGCAGTGACAAGTTCGTCATTGGCATCAAGTTCGACCAGCCTGGCCTGGGACAGAAGCAGCCGGATGGTTCGTTCAAGGGTTTCGACGTCGACGTGGCCAACTATGTCGCCAAGGAGCTCGGTTACACCGGCGACAAAGTTGAGTTCAAGGAGGCCATCTCGGCCAACCGCGAGTCCTTCATCCAGCAGGGCCAGGTCAACATGGTGATCGCGACCTACTCGATCACCGACGACCGCAAGAAGAAGATCGGATTCGCCGGGCCGTACCTGGTCACCGGCCAGGACATCCTGACCCGCGCGGACGACACGACGATCAACAGTGTCGACGACCTGAAGGACAAGAAGGTCTGCGGCGCCCAGGGCTCGTCCTCGCCCAAGCGTCTGGTCGACAAGTTCGGCGACGCCTGGAAGGGCCAGTACCTCACCGAGCAGCAGGGCTACGGCGCCTGCCTGCCCCTGCTGGAGAACAAGCAGGTCGACGCGATCTCCACCGACGCGACGATCCTGGCCGGGTTCGCCACCCAGTCGCCCGGCAAGTTCCGCCTCGTCGGCAAGCCCTTCTCCGAGGAGAAGTACGGCATCGGCGTGAAGCTGGACGACAAGGACACCCGCGAGAAGATCAACGCGGCCGTGGAGAAGATGTTCAAGGACGGCAGCTGGAAGAAGGCCGTCGACGCCAACTTCGGCGAGTTCGGAAAGTTCTTCACCACCCCGCCGGCCGTCGAGCGTTACTGATCGGCCACGAATCGGCCGGGGCGTGCGAACGCCCCGGCCGACGGCTATTGGAGGGATGAGTGCAGGCACTCTTCGACGAATTCCCGGTGATCCTGGGAGCTTTCTGGCTGACGATACGGCTCACGCTCGCCAGCGGGCTCCTGGCGCTGGTCCTCGGGACGATCCTCGCCGGGATGCGCGTCAGCCCGCTGCCCGTGCTGCGCGGGATCGGCACGGCGTACGTGAACATCGTGCGGAACACCCCGTTGACGCTGGTGATCGTGTTCTGCGGGCTGGGCCTCGGCCTGGTGCTGGACGTCTCGTTCTCCACGAGCCTGTCCACGAACTATCTCTGGCTGTCCATCATCGGCCTGTCGGCATACACGGCGGCGTTCGTCTGCGAGGCGATCCGGGCCGGGATCAACACGGTGCCGCTTGGCCAGGCGGAGGCGGCCCGCGCCATCGGCCTGACCTTCTTCCAGAACCTGCGGCTGATCGTGCTGCCCCAGGCGCTCCGCGCGGTGATCGCCCCGCTGGGCAGCGTCCTGATCGCGCTGATCAAGAACACCACGATCGCCGCCGCCATCGGCGTGGGTGAGGCCTCCCTGACGATGAAGACCCTCTTCGAGTCGCACGGCGACGCGGTCGTCCCGATCTTCTTCGGGTTCGCGCTCGGCTTCCTGATCCTGACTCTGCCCACCGGACTGCTGTTCACGTGGCTGTCCAAGCGCCTGGCGGTGGTCCGATGAGCACATTGACCGCGGAGCCGAGAAAGACGCGTAAACGCGCGTCCGTGCCGGATCGGGTCAGCGTCCTCTATGACGCTCCCGGCCCGCGCGCCCGGATGCGCAACACCGTGCTCACGGTGGTGGTCGTCCTCGTCGCGCTGCTCGCCGTCTACGTGATGGTGACCAAGCTGGATGAGAAGAACCAGCTCAACGCCGATCTGTGGACCCCGTTCCTCCGGGGCGACGTGTGGATCAACCTGATCCTGCCCGGCCTGTTCAACACGCTCAGCGCGGCGGCGGTCGCCGCGCTGATCGCGGTGCCGTTCGGGTTCGTCTTCGGCATCGGCCGGCTGTCCGACCACGCCTGGATCCGCGTCCCGGCGGGAGCGGTGGTCGAGTTCTTCCGGGCCATCCCGCTGCTCATCATGATCTTCGCGGTGATGTACGGCGGGAGCGCGGTCTTCGGACTGACCGTGACCCCGTTCATGGCGGTGGTGACCGGCCTGGTCCTGTACAACGGGTCGGTGCTGGCGGAGATCGTGCGGGCGGGCATCCTGTCCATCCCGCGCGGCCAGTCGGAGGCGGCGCTCGCGATCGGGCTGCGCAAGGGCCAGGTCATGCGGATGATCCTGCTGCCGCAGGGGGTCACGGCCATGATGCCGGCGATCGTCGCTCAGCTCGTCGTGCTCCTCAAGGACACGGCCCTGGGGTTCATCGTCTCGTTCGAGGACCTGTTGAACGCGGGGGCGCGCGTGCTGCCGTCCAACTTCAACAACATCATCCCGGCGGTGATCGTCATCGCGATCGTCTACATCATCATCAACCTGATCGTCGGGGCCATCGCCACCTTGTTGGAGCGGCGCAGCCGCCGTAGCCGCAAGACCTCGGCCCAGCCGGTCGCCCCGCCCGGGGCGGTCGTGGCGCCCGGTTCGGGCGACATCTCCGCGGTGGACTGACGCGGCTCTGTCCGAGGGCAGCCCCGGTTCCGGTGGGCTTGTCCAGGTTCCGCCGAGGGCGGTCACCGGTCGCGGTGGCCGCCCTCCGGCGTTCCGGAAAACAGAATCACCGCATGTCGCGTGGGATGAGCGCCATACCGGCGACAGGCGGCGGGTTATCGGGCAGGATTACGCCATGTCCCCCGAGCAGGTCGTCCTGCCGTACGCCACCTGGCCTTCACCGATCTCCAGCATCGGGGTGGCCAGGTCCGGGCTGCGCCTGGGATTCCCGACGGTGCTCGGCGAAGAGGTGTGGTGGACCGAGGACCGTCCCGCGGAGGGCGGGCGGACCACGATCGCGCACCGAGACGCCGGCGGCACGCACCGCGAGCTGCTGCCGGCGCCGTGGAGCGCCAGGACCCGCGTCCACGAGTACGGCGGGCGTTCCTACACGGTGGTTCCCGGCGGGGGCGTGGTGTTCGCCAACCTCGCCGACCAACGGCTGTACCTGCTGCTCCCCGGCGCCGAACCCCGGCCGATCACGCCGAGACCCGGCCGGGAGTCCGGGCTCCGCTACGCGGACATGATCGTCCACGACGGGCAGGTCTGGTGCGTCCAGGAACGGCACCACGACGGCGGGATCAGCCGTTCGATCGTGTCCGTCCCGCTGGAGGGCGGGGACGTGCCGCGGGAGCGGGTCAGCGGCAGCGACTTCTACGCCGGCCTCGCCCTCTCCCCCGGCGGCGAGCACCTGGCCTACATCTGCTGGGACCACCCCCGCATGCCGTGGAACGGCACCGAGCTACGGATCACCCGGCTGACCGACGGCACCTCCTGGACGGTCGGGGGAGGGCCCTGCGAGTCGGTGCTCGCCCCGCAGTGGCGCGACGACCGGCACCTCTATCTGATCTCTGACCGGTCGGGCTGGTGGAACCTCTACCAGATCGGCATCGACGGCACTTCGCGCCGGGCGCTCCACCCGGTGGAGGAGGAGTTCGCCGGACCGCTGTGGCAGCTCGGCGGCCCGCCGTACCAGGTGCTGGCCGACGGGCGGATCGCGGTCCTGCACGGGCGGGGAGACATGCGGCTGGGCGTCCTCGACCCGGACAGCGGCGTGCTGACCGACCTGGACGTGCCCTACGACGGCTGGGATCAGGTCCTCGCGTCGGACGGGCGCGTCCTGGCCGGGATCGGATACAGCGCGACGGCGCCCCGGTCGATCGTCCGCGTGGACCCCGCGACCGGGCGGGCGGAGGAGCTCCGCCGTGACGTCGACGAGCTGCCCGGCATCGCCTACCTTCCGCTCGCCCGGACCGTGGAGATCGAGAGCCGCTCCGGCCGCCGGGTCCACGCGTTCGTCCATCCGCCGTCGAACCCGCAGGCCCGAGGCGACGGCGCCCCGCCCTACGTGGTGTTCGTCCATGGCGGCCCCACCGGGCGCAGCACCGGTGCCCTCGACCTGGAGAAGGCGTTCTTCACCAGCCGGGGCATCGGCGTGCTCGACGTCAACTACAGCGGTTCCACCGGCTACGGCCGCGCCTACCGCGACCGGCTGCGCGGCCAGTGGGGCGTGGTCGACGTGGAGGACTCGGTCGCCGCCGCCGAGTGGCTGGCCGCCGAGGGCCTGGCCGACCCGGAGCGGATCGCGATCCGGGGCGGGAGCGCCGGCGGCTGGACGGTCATGGCGGCCTGCTGCGCGTCCGAGGCGTTCGCCGGCGGGGTCTCCTACTACGGCGTGAGCGCGCTCGCCTCGTTCGTCGCGACCACCCACGACTTCGAGTCCCGCTACATCGAGTGGCTGGTGGGCCCCGCGGATCCCGCCCTGTACGGCTCGCGCGAGCCGCTCGGCCGGGTCGCCGGAGTGAGCTGTCCCATACTTCTCCTGCAGGGACTGTCCGACCCGGTGGTCCCCGCCGCCCAGTCTCAAGCCTTCGCCGACGCCCTCGCCGAACGCGGCGTGCCGTGCACCTACCTCACCTTCGAGGGCGAGGCCCACGGCTTCCGCCGCGCCGAGACCCGCAGCGCGGCTCTGGCCACCGAGCTCGCCTTCTACCAGCAGATCTTCCGGCGCTGAGTCCGTCGTCACCGGGCAGACGCAGGACCCTGACGACGGACTCAGCGCGCGAACTCGGTGGCCCTGGACTCCCGGACGACCGTGATGCGGATCTGACCGGGGTAGGTGAGCTCCTCCTCGACCTGCTTGGCGACGTCGCGGGCGATCACCTGGGCCTGGATGTCGTCGACCGAGTCGGGTTTCACCATGACCCGGATCTCCCGGCCCGCCTGCATGGCGAAGACCTTGTCGACGCCGTCGTAGGAGGTGGCGATCTCCTCCAGCCGCTCCAGTCGCTTGACGTAGGCCTCCAGCGACTCGCGCCGGGCCCCCGGACGGCCGCCGCTGATCGCGTCGGCGGCCTGGGTGAGGACGGCCTCGACGGTCTTGACCTCGACCTCGTTGTGGTGGGCCTCGATCGCGTGGACGACGTCCTCGTGCTCGCCGTACCGCCGGGCGATCTCGGCGCCGATGAGGGCGTGGCTGCCCTCGACCTCGTGGGTGAGGGCTTTGCCGATGTCGTGCAGGACAGTGCAGCGCTTGAGCAGCATCGAGTCGAGCCGCAGCTCGGCCGCCATGATCCCGGCGATGTGGGCGGACTCCACGAGGTGGCCGAGCACGTTCTGACCGTAGGAGGTGCGGTAGCGGAGCTGGCCGAGCAGTGTGATCAGCTCGGGATGCATCTCGGTGATGCCGAGCTCCACCAGGGCGTCCTCACCGGCGCGCACGCACAGCTCCTGGACCTCGGCCTTGCTGCGCTCGTGCGCCTCCTCGATGCGCTGGGGGTGGATGCGGCCGTCGAGGACGAGCTTCTCCAGCGTCAGCCGGGCGGTCTCACGGCGGACCGGGTCGAAACACGACAGAAGCACCGCCTCGGGCGTGTCGTCGATGATCAAGTTGACCCCGGTGGTCGATTCGAAGGCACGGATGTTGCGGCCCTCGCGGCCGATGATGCGGCCTTTCATCTCGTCGCCGGGCAGATGCAGGACGCTGACGACGGACTCGGCGGTCTGCTCGGTGGCGACGCGCTGGACCGCCAACGTGACGATTTTGGTTGCCCGCTTCTCGCCCTCCTTGCGGGCCTCGCCCTCGATCTCCCTGACGATCAGCGCGGCCTCGCGCTTGGCCTGGTTCTCGATCTCCCTGACCAGCTCGGCCTTCGCCTGATCGCTGGTGAGGCCGGACACCCGCTCCAGGATGGCCTTGCGCTCCTGGGCGACCCGGTCGAGATCCTCACGGCGGCCGGCGAGCTTGGTCTCCGTCTCGGCGAGCTTGCGCGCCCGGTCGGCCTGGCGCCTGGCCTCCTCGTCGAGGCGCTGCTCCCGCTCGGCCAGCCGGTTCTCCCGGCGCTCAAGGTCGGAACGGAGCTCCTTCAGTTCGTACTTCAGCCCCTGGCTCTCCGCCTCGGCCTCCTTGCGCAGCTCGGCGGCGGCGTCGACGGCGGCCTCGGACCTGCGCAGGACCTCCTCGGCGTCATGCTGGGCCCTGGTGCGGATCTCGGCGGCCTCAAGCCTGGCCTCCTCCAGCGCGACCTGGATCTCGGCCTCCTGCTCGGGGGAGGGCCCCTTCGTCCCGCCGGCTCCACCGGTGCGACGCAGCAACACGATCAGCGCGGCTATCGTCACCACGGCAAGAACCGCAACCGCCCCCGCCAATATGACGACCACAACCGGATCCATGCGCGCCCCGCCCTCCTCGCGTCGCAAATATCAAGCACGCGAGGGTCACACGCACGGCACGGAAAACCCAAGCGCTGGCGCCGTCAGGGCAGACCTCAACACGGGACCGACGCTGCACCGGCCACTCCCGCCGGCACGCCGTCTGCCCGCATCCACCAAGCTTGCACGTCCGTAATTCGCCGTTATGACAATCCGCACTGCGCGGAGTAACTCCTCACTGCCGTCGAGGTTAAGCGGCAAAGAGGTAACGGGCAAGCAAAGCCAGCCTGGGGACCGTTCAAACATGAGGGGCCGATGTTTCTTACCCGTCTGTCTCGGTCGAGGCCGGGTGAAGGCGCCGGGACCTTGACATTACCGGGGGTGACGGCGCCGGTCTTTTGCGTCAAGACGCCACTCATCCGACCCTTTCGGCGTAAAACATCTGTGCGTGTTTTCGCTAGTCGTGTGGGTAATCCAGCTCCGCGGAAAACGCGGGACTTTCCGCCTCTTCACCCTCAAGTGCCTCACGGACCACACGGAAGGCCAGACCGGGACCGTATCCCTTCCGGGCGAGCATGCCGGCCAGCCTCCGGGTCCTGACGGCCGACTCCAGACCGCGGGTCGCCGAGAGCTTGCGAGCCACGAGCCTGCGGGCCGTCTCCACCTCCTGCTCGGGGTCGAGCTGCTCCACCGCCTCCTTGACGGTGTCCTCGTCCACCCCACGGTGGCGTAGCTCCGAGGCGAGGGCTCTGCGGGCGAGACCTCGCCCGGCGTGACGTGAGCTCACCCACGCCGCGGCGAACGCCTCGTCATCGATGAGCCCGACCTCAGAGAACCTCTCAAGCACGGCCTCGGCCGCCTCTTCGGGCACCTCACGCTTGCGCAGCGCCTCGGCGAGCTGGGCCCTGGTGCGCGGAGCCATGGTCAGCAGCCGCAGGCAGATCGCCCGAGCCACGGCCTGCGGATCGGCCGCGGGCCCCCGGCTCGCCGGGGATCCGTCGACCGGCCCATCGGGCAGGATCCCCTGGGAGCCGCCTCGCGACCGCTTCGCACCGCGCCGGGACCCGCGGCCACCCCGGCCTCGGGTCTCCCCGCCGGAGCGGTCGCCCGCCTCACCTGTGAAACCGTCGTCCGGAACGGGCTCGCCACCCGGGGCCGGGCCGCTCTCCCAGCCAGGGACTGAGTCGTTCGGCCCGCCCGGATCGGAGGTCTCCCACGCTCCCGGCCGATCCCGGCGCGAGCGCCGTGAGCGGCCGCCTCTTCTGCCCGTCCCGGAGGACCCGGCCTCCGGAACATCCGGCCAGGCACCCCAGTCCCGCGGCCCGGCCTCGCCGGCCGGACCGGAGTCAGGTCCCGTCGTCATCGATCAATCCGGTTCAGACGTCACCCGGCTTGGGAGTGGCCGCCTTGGAGCCGCGACCGGAGGTGGCGGGAACCGGCGCGGCGGGAGCGGCGGGCGGCGGGGTGGCCGGAGTGTCGAGGCGGGGACCGATGCCGAGCTTCTCCTTGATCTTCTTCTCGATCTCGTTGGCCATGTCGGGGTGGTTCTTCAGGAAGTTGCGGGCGTTCTCCTTGCCCTGCCCCAACTGGTCGCCCTCGTAGGTGTACCAGGCGCCGGACTTGCGGACGAAGCCGTGCTCGACACCCATGTCGATCAGGCCGCCCTCACGGGAGATGCCGACCCCGTAGAGGATGTCGAAGTCGGCCACGCGGAAGGGCGGGGCCATCTTGTTCTTGACGACCTTCACACGGGTGCGGTTGCCGACCGCCTCGGTGCCGTCCTTCAACGTCTCGATGCGGCGGATGTCGAGACGGACCGAGGCGTAGAACTTCAGCGCCTTTCCACCGGTCGTGGTCTCGGGCGAGCCGAACATGACGCCGATCTTCTCGCGGAGCTGGTTGATGAAGATCGCGGTGGTGCCGGTGTTGTTGAGCGCGCCGGCGACCTTGCGCAGCGCCTGGGACATCAGGCGGGCCTGGAGGCCGACGTGGCTGTCGCCCATCTCGCCCTCGATCTCGGCCTTGGGCACCAGGGCCGCGACCGAGTCGATGACCAGCAGGTCGACGGCGCCCGACCGGATCAGCATGTCGGCGATCTCCAGCGCCTGCTCACCGGTGTCGGGCTGGGAGACGAGCAGCGCGTCGGTGTCGACGCCCAGCTTCTTGGCGTATTCCGGGTCGAGGGCGTGCTCGGCGTCGATGAACGCGGCGATGCCGCCGGCCCGCTGGGCGTTGGCCACCGCGTGCAGCGCGACGGTGGTCTTACCGGAGGACTCCGGACCGTAGACCTCGACGATGCGGCCGCGCGGGAACCCGCCGATGCCGAGCGCGACGTCGAGCGCGATGGAACTGGTCGGGATGACTTCGATGGGCGCGCGGGTCTCGTCGCCGAGGCGCATGACAGAGCCCTTGCCGAACTGACGCTCGATCTGAGCGAGCGCGGTCTCGAGCGCCTTCTCGCGGTCGTTAGCCGCCATGGGAGCCCCCTGAAGGGTCGCGGGTTGAATCGGTTGCCAGAAAGCTACGGGGTGCCACCGACATTTTCTGGAGAGCACGCCACGAGTGGCGGCGTGTCCAATATAGCCGAACGATTGTTCGATCGTGGCTCAACGGCGTCACGCGTTCCCGGGGTGGCGCAGGCCGCAGGGGGCGGCGGACCCCACCCCGGGGGCGACATTTCCGATCGTTCCCCCCGACCTGTTGCCACCGGGCTGAGCTGCGGCGATGCTGAAGGCAAACGACCGCGAGGTGACCGACGTGACCACCGCGTTCGCCCGGCGACGCCTGGCCCACCTTGAGTCCCTGGCCGCCGAGCTGCCCGGCCGGGGGCTGGCGGGCCGCATGCTCGGAGCCGGAGCCCCCGTGCTCTGGGTGTGGCATCCGGACACGAGGCGGCAGACGATCGTCTTCGCCTGCCCGGCAGGGGACGGCTGGCTCTTCCTGTGGTCCCCGGACGGCCAGGAGAGCACCGAGAACCCCGGCCATGTGGCCGACCTGATCGGGAAACTGCTGAACGGCACCCCCTGACCCGGGGCCTTCCGGACGCCTCGGCCCGCTTGGCCCGCGCCCTTCAGCGCAGCCGGGCGGAGACGTCGGACACCCCGCACACGGCCCGCCAGACCTCCTTGGCGGCGACACCGTCGGCCAGCGCCTGGTTCACCGTCCGACCACCGAGATCGGCGATGACGTAGTCGCGGGCCCACGACTCCGCGTACGGGTCACCGAAGTGCAGTTTCATCCGGTTCCAGAACTCCGACAGGCGCATGCTCCAAGTGTGGCCCCTCCCCGTCGCGCTCATGACCGGACAGGGCTTTCGCCGGTCGCGGCCGGGGCTCAGCGAACGCGGGAGCCGTACATCTCGCCCAGCGGGTCGGCGAGCAGTTCCAGGCGAGCCCCGTCGGGATCCCTGAAGTAGATCGACGCGCCGCTCTCGATCTGGTGCGGCACGCCCGCGGCCTCCAACTTGCCCCGCAGCCGCTCCCAGGTCGACGGGTCGACGGAGATGGCGATGTGGTGGAGCCCGCCGAGGACCTCCCGGTAGGGGCCGAGGTCCAGGTCGGGGAAGTCGAAGAAGGCCAGCAGGCTGCCGTTCCCGACGTCGAAGAAGAAGTGGTTCGATCCCCGGTGGTCGCGGTTGTCGAAGATCTCCGTCAGGGGGAACTCCAGCAGATCCTGGTAGAAGGCGATCGTCGTCTCCACGTCGGAGGAGATCAGCGCGAAGTGGTGCAGGCCCCTCGCGCTGCTCGGCGGGCGGTGCTCCCGCAGATGCTCCGCCTTGATCCGCTCGCGTGCCGTCTCCACTGCCGGATGGTCGATGCTCATCGCTGGCTCACCGCTCAATGCGTCGGGTGCTCGTCTGATCTCTATCTCCCCGACAGGACGCGGCGAACCTTCCCCAGCCGTCACGCCATGGTGGCGGGGACCTCCTCCCCGATCCCCCACGGACGTTCCGGGTGCGGGAACGCGGACCTGGCGACGGTCCCGTCCGCCCTGCCGGCCGGTGTGACGGAGCCGGCCCACCCGGCGGGCAGCCGCTCGGACCAATCGTGACCCCGGCGGATTCTGTCGGTGGGGCAATGCACTATGGAGCCGTGACCGGATCAGCGCTCGACCACTTCACCCCTGTGACCAGGGACTGGTTCACCGGAGCCTTCGCCTCGCCCACCGCCGCCCAGGAGGGCGCGTGGGCGTCGATCGCCCGGGGGGACAACACCCTCGTGGTCGCGCCGACCGGCTCCGGCAAGACGCTGGCCGCGTTCCTGTGGTCGCTCGACCGGCTGGCCGCCGAGCGCGCGTCCGCGACGGGCGGGCCCGCCGCGGACGCCGCGGGCGGGCGGAGGCGCTCACGCGAGGACGACGCCCCCGCCGGGCGGTGCCGGGTGCTCTACGTGTCGCCGCTCAAGGCCCTGGCGGTGGACGTCGAGCGCAACCTCCGGGCGCCGCTGGCCGGAATGCGGCAGACCGCGCGGCGGCTCGGGCTCGCGGTGCCGGAGATCTCGGTGGCGATCCGGTCGGGTGACACCTCGCCGCAGGAGCGGCGCCGTTTCGCGGCCAGGCCGTCGGACATCCTCATCACGACCCCCGAGTCGCTGTTTTTGCTGCTGACCAGCCAGGCCCGCGAGGCGCTGCGGGGCGTGGAGACGGTCATCGTCGACGAGGTGCACGCCGTGGCGGCCACCAAGCGCGGCGCGCACCTGGCCCTCAGCCTGGAGCGGCTCGACGCCCTGCTCTCCCGGCCCGCGCAGCGGATCGGCCTGTCGGCGACGGTGCGGCCGGTGAACGAGGTGGCCGCCTTCCTCGGCGGTCCCCGCCCGGCGGCGGTGATCCAGCCGCCTTCGGAGAAGACGATCGAGGTCAAGGTGGTCGTCCCGATCGAGGACATGACGGAGCTCGACGGAGCTCCGCGTCCCTCCCTGCCCGATGACGACGACCGGTGGCTGCTGGAGCCCCCGGCGCGGCGGTCCATCTGGCCGCACGTGGAGGAGCGGCTGTTCGACCTGATCGAGGACCACAGCTCGACGATCGTGTTCGCCAACTCCCGGCGGCTGGCCGAGCGGCTGTGCACCCGTCTCAACGAGCTGGCGTGGGAGCGCGGGGCCGGCGAGGCGGAGCCGCCGGAGCCGGCGGAGCCGGCGCACTGGGCCGAGGGCTTCCCCGCGCCGCCGGCGTCCCTGTCCACCCCGGCGGCGATGATGGCGCAGGCCGGTGCGGCCAAGGGGACGGTCCCGGAGATCGTGCGGGCCCACCACGGGTCGGTGTCGAAGGAGGAGCGCTCCCAGATCGAGGAGGCGCTCAAGTCCGGGCGGCTGCCGGCGGTGGTCGCGACCTCCAGCCTGGAGCTCGGCATCGACATGGGCGCGGTGGACCTGGTCGCCTGCGTGGAGTCGCCGCCGAGCGTGGCCAGCGGCCTGCAGCGGATCGGCCGGGCCGGCCACCAGGTGGGAGCCGTCTCCCGCGGCGTGATCTTCCCCAAATACCGCGGCGACCTGGTCCAGACGGCCGTGGTGGCCGAGCGGATGAAGAGCGGGGAGATCGAGGAGCTCCGCTACCCGCGCAACCCGCTCGACGTGCTCGCCCAGCAGATCGTGGCGATGACCGCGCTGGACGAGTGGACGGTGGACGACCTGGAGACCGTCGTACGGCGTGCCGCGCCGTACCGGACGCTGCCCCGCGGCGCCCTGGAGGCGACGCTCGACATGCTCGCCGGGCGCTATCCGAGCGAGGAGTTCGCCGAGCTGCGCCCGCGCATCGTGTGGGACCGGGTCACCGGCACCCTGCGGGGGCGGCCCGGGGCCCAGCGGCTGGCCGTGACCAACGGAGGCACGATCCCCGACCGAGGGCTGTTCGGCGTCTTCCTGGTCGGGGAGAAGTCCTCGCGGGTGGGCGAGCTGGACGAGGAGATGGTCTACGAGTCCCGGGCGGGGGACGTGTTCGTGCTGGGCGCGACCTCCTGGCGGATCGAGGACATCACGGCCGACCGGGTGCTGGTCTCCCCCGCCCCCGGCCAGCCGGGCAAGCTGCCGTTCTGGCACGGCGACAACGCGGGGCGCCCGGCGGAGCTGGGCAGGGCGATCGGCGCGTTCCTGCGTGAGATGTCCGGCTCGGGCGCCGACTCCGGCGCCGGGCCGGGATCCGGCAAGAAGGGGAGCCTCGCGCGAGACGGCGCCAGGCCGGACCCGGCGCGGGAGCGCGCCGTGGAGAGGATCGAAGCGGCGGGGCTCGACGAGTTCGCCGCGGCCAACCTGCTGTCCTATCTGGCCGAGCAGCGGCAGGCGACCGGATATGTGCCGGACGACCGGACGTTGCTGGTCGAGCGGTTCCACGACGAGCTGGGCGACTGGCGGGTCGTGGTGCACTCGCCGTACGGGGCGCGGGTGCACGCGCCGTGGGCCCTGGCGATCGGGCGGCGGCTGCGGGAGCGCTACGGCGTCGACGTCCAGGCCGTGCACTCCGACGACGGGATCGTGCTGCGCATCCCCGACACGCTCTCCGGTCCCCCGTCGGACGTCGCGGTCTTCGACGCCGAGGAGATCGAGCAGATCGTCACCGAGGAGCTCGGCGGCTCGGCGCTGTTCGCGGCGCGCTTCCGGGAGTGCGCGGGACGGTCCCTGCTGCTGCCGCGCCGTACCCCCGGCAAGCGCACCCCGCTGTGGCAGCAGCGGCAGCGGGCCTCGCACCTGCTCAACGTGGCCAGCCGGTACGGCTCGTTCCCGGTCGTGCTGGAGACGATGCGCGAGTGCCTGCAGGACGTGTTCGACGTGCCGGGGCTGGTCCGGCTCATGCGGGACATCTCGGCGCGACGCGTGCGGCTGGTCGAGGTCGAGACCTCCCAGGCGTCGCCGTTCGCGGCGTCGCTGCTGTTCAACTACGTCGGCGCGTTCATGTACGAGGGGGACGCCCCCCTGGCCGAGCGCCGCGCCCAGGCGCTCGCGCTCGACACCAGCCTGCTGGCCGAGCTGCTGGGCCAGGCCGACCTGCGCGAGCTGCTCGACCCCGACGTGATCGCCGACACCGAGCGCGAGCTGGCCCGGCTGGACCGGCCGCTCCGCGACGCCGAGGATCTCGCCGACCTGCTCCGTTCGCACGGTCCCCTGGTCGCGGCCGACGTGAGCCTGCGCGAGGGCGACCCGGCCTGGCTGACCGGCCTGGAGAGCGCCCGGCGGGCGATCAGGGTGCGGGTGGCCGGGCAGGAGCAGTGGGCGGCCATCGAGGACGCCGCCCGGCTGCGCGACGCGCTCGGCGTGCCGCTGCCGGTGGGGGTGCCGCATGCCTTCCTGGAGCCGGTGGACGACCCGCTGGGCGACCTGGTCGCCAGGCACGCCCGCACGCGCACCCCGTTCCCGGCGAGTACGGCCGCCGCCAGGTTCGGGCTCGGCCCGGCGGTCGTCACCGACACGCTGCGCCGCCTGGCCGTCTCCGGCCGGGTGGTGAGCGGGGAGTTCAAGCCGGGCGGCCGAGGGGAGGAGTGGTGCGACGCCGGGGTGCTGCGGATGCTGCGCCGCAGGTCCCTGGCCCGGCTCCGCAAGGAGGTGGAGCCGGTCTCCCCCGAGACCCTGGCCGTCTTCGCCCCCGCCTGGCACGGCATCAGCGGCGCCCCGCAGAGGGGCAGGCCGCCGATCGACGCGCTGGTGAGCGCGGTCGAGCAGTTGCAGGGCGCGGCGGTGCCGGCGTCAGCGCTGGAGACGTTGGTCCTGCCCTCACGGGTCCCCGGATACGACCCGTCGCTGCTGGACGAGCTGACGTCCTCGGGCGAGGTCCTCTGGGCCGGTCAGGGGTCCCTGCCCGGCGGGGACGGCTGGGTGGCGCTGTATTTCGCCGACACCGCCCCCCTGCTGATGCCCGATCCGGTCGAGATCACCATGACCCCGCTGCACGAGGCGGTCCTTGAGGTGCTCGGCGGTGGAGGGGCGCTGTTCTTCCGCGAGCTGGCGGGCCGCGTCGGATCACTGATGGCCGGTTCGGTCCCGGACGACGGGATGCTGACCGCCGCGGTGTGGGATCTGGTGTGGGCCGGGCGGATCACCGGCGACACGCTCGCACCGCTGCGGGCCACGCTCGGCACCGGCCGTCCCGCCCACCGCCCGGCCACGACGCGCAGGCGGCGGCCGGTGCTGCCCACCCGGAGCGGGCCGCCGACCGTGGGCGGTCGCTGGTGGCTGCTGCCCGGAGCCGCGGACGACCCGACCCAGCGGGCGCACGCCCAGGCCGAGGCACTGCTGGAGCGGCACGGCGTGGTGACGCGGGGCGCGGTCACCGCCGAACGGCTGCCCGGCGGGTTCGCCGCGGTCTACCAGGTGCTCCGCGCCTTCGAGGAGAGCGGCCGGTGCCGCCGGGGCTATTTCGTCGAGGGGCTGGGCGGCGCCCAGTTCGCCCTCCCCGGAGCCGTCGACCGCATGCGCGCCGCCGCCGCACCGTCGCGCTCCGAGGCGCCTGACCCCGACCCGTGGAGCACCCGGAGGCCGGAGGGGAACGGCCGGCGCGCGGTGGTGCTGGCGGCGGCCGACCCGGCCAACCCGTACGGCGCGGCGCTGCCCTGGCCCGCCCATCCCGGGGAGGTCTCCCACAAGCCGGGCCGGAAGGCGGGATCGCTGGTGGTGCTCGTGGACGGGCACCTGGTGCTCTACGTCGAGCGCGGCGGCAAGACCCTGCTGTCCTTCACCGACGACGACCGCCTCCAGCCCGCCGTGGACGCCCTGGCCCTGGCCGTGCGCGACGGCGCCCTCGGCAAGCTGACCGTGGAGCGCGCGGACGGCACCGCCATCAACGACTCCCCCCTGGGCGCCGCCCTGGAGTCCGCCGGTTTCCACCCGACCCCGAGAGGCCTGCGCCTACGGGCCTAGAGATCCCCGCCCGCCGGAGGGGAGAAGCCCGCACCGGCGGGCCCGGAGGCACCGCCGATCGCCGGGCCCGCCCCGGCGGATCTCCCCTGCCAGGGCGGAGCGACCTGCCCCCGGGGGGCATTGCGGCCCCGGCGGGACAGGGGTCACAGCTGGAAGGCCGCGGTGTGGTCGGTGAGGAAGCGGGTGAGGGATCGGGGCGGGCGGCCGGTCAGGGCCTCGACCGTCTCGGTGGTGGTGGACCAGCGGCCGTCCCCGATCTGGGCCATGAGCTCGGCGAGGTCACGGGCGACGGGGCCGGGCAGGCCCTGGCGCTCCAGATGGCCGGTCAACTCCCCCACCGGGAGGTCGACGTAGCGGACGGTCCGGCCGAGCGCGCCGCTGACGGCCGTGGCGATCTCGTCGTGGGTCGGCGCCTCGGGGCCGGTGAGGACGTAGGTCTCGTCCGCCCCGACCGGCCGGGTGAGCAGGATCGCGGCCACGTCGGCGATGTCCCTGGTGTCGATGTAGCCCACCCGGCCCGGACCGTAGGAGCCGTAGAAGCGGCCCTCCCCGTCCTTGAAGGAGACCTCCGCGGGGAGGTTCTGCATGAACCCGACGGGCTGCAGGATCGACCAGGCCAGCCCCGACGCCTTGAGGTGCGCCTCGACCTCGCCGTGCATTCCGCCGCCGAGCAGCGCCCCCGGCTCCGCCCCGCGCACGGACACCTTCACCGCCTGGGCCACGCCGGCCGACCGGGCGAGGTCGATCACCTCGCGGTACCGGTGGACGAAGCCGGGCCACAGCGAGCTGTTCAGGAACAGCCGGTCGCCGGGAGAGAGCGCCGCCCCGATGGTCTCGGGCCGGTCGAAGTCACCGACGACGTAGTCGCAGCCGAGCGACTCGCCCTGCTCCGGCCGCCGGACCACCGCCACGACGGCCGTTCCCGTCTCGCCCAGCCGGTCGATCAGCGCCCGGCCGATCGTTCCGGTCGCGCCAGTCACCACGATCATGATGCCCCCTAAATGGACGATCAAATTCCGCTTTGCGGAAGCTACACTAAACGGAATTTGATCGTCCACTTCGGAGCGGGGCTCCAATGCCGGAACAACCACTGCGCGCGGACGCCAGGCGCAACTTCGACAAGATCATTAAGGCGGCCTGCGCCGTCGTGGCCGAGCGCGGGATCGGTGCGCCGATGGAGCTCATCGCCCGCCGCGCCGGGGTCGGCGTCGGCACGCTCTACCGCCGGTTCCCCGATCGCGGCGCGCTGATCACCGCCATCGGCGACCACTACATCCACGAGCTGGTCGACGCCACGCGAAAGGCCGCCGAGACGGGGCCCGACGCCTGGACGGCACTGCGCTCGCTCGTCATCTGGTGCGCCGCCCCGGGCCGCGGCGCCCTCGCCACCGCGCTCGCCGACCTGAACACCGAGACGTTCCTGTCCACGCCGGAGTTCGCGAGGTCCCGCGAGGAGTGGATCGAACTGCTCGACGGCCTCGTGCGCGACGCCCAGGCCGCGGGGGCGATGCGCGCGGATGCCGGCACGGGTGACATCGTGCTGCTGCTCAACGTCTTCACCTGCCACCCCGCCGAACTGCCCGCGCGCGTGGCCGCCCAGCCGGCCAGATTCCTGCACCTGATGCTCGACGGCCTGCGGGCCGGCGGGACCACCGAGCTGCCGGGCGAGCCCGCACCCCCATGACGTGCGCGCAACCGGCCCCGGCCCCGATTGCGACCCTGCCCCCGACCTCGGCCCCGGTCGCGGTCGCGGTGCATGATCAACTGGGGCTGAGGTTGACGCTGATCGCCATTGGAAGGCTTGGCGCCGTAGGGGGGAACAAGCGCGGCGAGGGCAGGCGCGGAGGTGGGACCGTTCATCGGTGACGGGCCAGTGACGGGCGGTCCGGGTCGGCGGGCCGGGCGACGGGCCAGGGTCGAAGCGGGATGTAACGGGCACAGGGCAGCCTTGGTGGAGGTCATGATCGGAGGTTTTCCATGATCCGTTGGGATTGACCTCTCCATTGGCCCGGCGCTCGGGTCGGTGTCACCGGGGGCAAAGTAGCTCAGCGTGAGGTCTGGCCGGACAGAACGTTAACTCTGTCCGGTCTTCCGAATCACATCCGTCCAGGTCAGCACCCTAGGACGCCCGAACGCCATGATTCGGCCACTGCCCCGCCCCGGTTGTCCGCAGCCGTAACCGCTCCGGCGACCACCCGCCGTCCGGGCCCTCTGACCAGCGCGGACGCTCTACTTTGCATCTGGTGACACCGACCCGAGCGCCGGGCCAGGAGGCCCGGCAGGCCCTGAGCGTCGATCTCACCGATTCGCTGCTCAAGGACGAGTAGCCAGGGGTTGGGCTGCCTGGTCGGCGGTGTCATTTTGTTCGGGCGACACGGTGCGCGGTGATGCTCATCGTTCCTCGCCACAAGGCGGCGGATGCAAGAGGCGACGCCACCGATCACGCCAGCGCGCCGTTTTCGGCTGTCTGGTGTCACGCGTCCGGTTCGGAGGCGGTCTCGCGTTCGAATGTGCGGCTGGTGAATCCGTGTCGACGTGCGCCGATGACGATAGCGAGCGCCGGGAGCAGGAGCGCGAGTGTGATCCAGCTCAAGGAGGGGGGTCCCAGCACGTTGAGGGTGATACCGCCGATGATCCCGCCTGCGGCGATCGCGATGTTCCAGCATGTGGTGAGGAGTGCTTGTGCGACGTCGCCCGCTGCGCCTGCGGCGTCAGCGATCGCGGTTTGCAGCAGGGTTGAGGCGCCGCCGAACGCGAGTCCCCACAGGGCTGCACTGGCGTACACGAGGGCGGGGTTGCCAGAGAAGACGCTCAGGACGAGAGCGGCTGTGGCCAGGAGCGCGCAGGCCAGGATCATGAGCATGCGCAGGTGCCGGTCGATGAGTACGCCGGTGAGCCAGATGCTCACGAGCGAGACCAGGCCGAAGGTGAGCAGCACCGAATCGACCTGACCCGCCATGCCGAGCGGGGCCAGGAACGGGGCGATGTAGGTGAAGAGGATGTTGTGTGCGAACACGAACGTCAACGTCACGACGAGGATCGGGGCGACTCCGGGCAGACGGAACGTGTGGGCCAGCGGCAGTCGTGCGCCCTTGGATTGGCCGGGGAAGTTCGGAACGGAGGCGATCACCCATACGATCAGTGCGAGAGTGACCAGCGTGATGATCCCGAACGCGAATCGCCATTCGACGGCCTTGGCGAGGAACGCGGCTGCGGGGACCCCGACGGACAGTGCAACGGTCCCGCCCGCCATCGCGATGGCCATGGCCTTGCCGCGCTGGTGCGCGGGAACCATCCTCCGGGCGTAACCGGCAAGGAGCGCCCAGAGCATGCCGCCGACGATCCCGCCGAGGAACCGCGCGGCCAGGGTGAGCGCGAAACTGTCGGAAAAGGCCGTGACCGTGTTGGCGACCGCGAACCCGGAGATCGCGAACAGCAGCAGGTGCTTGCGTCGCCAGCCGATCGTGGCTCTCGTGAGAGGGACCGCCGCGAGAATCGCCCCGATCGCGAAGACCGTGACGCTCTGCCCCGCAGCCGCCTCGCTCACTCCCAGGTCGCGGCTCATCTGCGACAGCATCCCAGCGGGCATCGTCTCCGTCAGGAGCGTGATGAACCCCGTGGCAGCCAGAGCCAGCAGACCCGCGAGCGGGAACCGTGCGTCAGCGGCGGAAGGGGATGGTGATGTATCCGTTCGAGTCATATCCTTATCATCAATGTGTGACATTGGTGTGAGGGTCAAGTCCGGCTGCATCGCAGCCCAGACACGAAGGGTGTGGGGATGAAGATCGGTGAGCTCTCCCAGCGCACGGACACGCCGGTGCGGATGCTCCGCTACTACGAGGAACAGGGGCTGATCCACTCCGAACGGCTCCCCAACGGGTACCGGAGCTACGAGGACTACGTTGTCGACCGGGTGCGGCAAGTGCGGGGCCTCCTCGAAGTCGGCCTGCCCACCCGGATCATCAAGCAGATCCTTCCCTGCCTGGACAGCTCAAGGGCGATATACCTGCCGTACGTCACCCCAGACATGATTGCGACACTCGAACACGAACGCGACCGCATGGCAGAGAAGATCGAATGCCTCACGAAAAACCATCGAGCCATCAACGACTACCTCGACGCCGTGAGCCACGAAATCCGAGCTTCCTGATGAGACGCCCCAGTACGTCTTGAGCCGCCCCGGGTTCGTTGGAGACTCGATCGAGAGGATGATCGAGTCATGGCACGGAAGTCCCCCTACTCTCCTGAGTTGCGACAGCGTGCGATCCGTATGGTCCGTGAGGTGCGTCCGCAGTACGACAACGAGATGGCCCGGCGCTCGGGTCGGTGTCACCAGATGCAAAGTAGAGCGTCCGCGCTGGTCAGAGGGCCCGGACGGCGGGTGGTCGCCGGAGCGGTTACGGCTGCGGACAACCGGGGCGGGGCAGTGGCCGAATCATGGCGTTCGGGCGTCCTAGGGTGCTGACCTGGACGGATGTGATTCGGAAGACCGGACAGAGTTAACGTTCTGTCCGGCCAGACCTCACGCTGAGCTACTTTGCCCCCGGTGACACCGACCCGAGCGCCGGGCCCATTCGCGGCCAATTGTGGACGGTCACCCAGGAACTCCCGGCCGGCGGCCATGCGAGGCCGGATACACGGCCACGGAACCTCCTGGCGGGCGGTCGGCATCTCCCCTGCCCCGTGGCCACTGGACTCGGGCGAAACCGCTCGAGGGAGGAGGCTGGTCAAGGCCCATCGGGAACAACCGGACACTCGTTGGCGATAGCCGGCCGTCGGGCTGGGAGATGACGCCGACCACCGTTCCGCTGGATCATGGGCCGGTTCGGCGGTGCCGGTAGGAAAGCGTGACGGCGGCGAGGAGCGGGGCCCACGCCACCAGCGGCAGGTAGATGAACCCGACGAGCAGACGTCCGGTCACGGTCATGCCGGGGTGCGGCAGCGTCCACCAGAACAGGAACGGGGTCCACAGCAGGGCGAGAACCCCGACGCCGAGCCAGGCGGGCACGGTGACGGCCAGGCGCGGGATCGTCCGGCCGCCGAGCAGCGGGATCCAGCGCGGCACCACTTCGCCCCAGCGTCGCACCAGGCCGAGAGTGAGCAGGGCCGCGGCTTCGGTCAGCGCGGAGAGGGCGATCAGGTACAGCGGCCCCCACGCGGTCGTGCCGACCAGGTCGCGCAGGCCCTGCTCGGTGTAGCCGAGCGGAAGTCCCAGGGCCAGACCGATCCGCCACAGACTC
>NZ_FOQY01000042.1 GCF_900113865.1 Streptosporangium canum
CGCCATCAGGATCGCCCGCTGCCGGCTGAAGTTCGCCGCACGGGTACCGCAGCTCCACAGATTGGACGGTGGTCTACGGTCACGCATTCGCGATCCCCGCATCCCCGCCCCCACCGGGCGGCCACATGCGGAAGCAAGTAAGTCGGCCACATGGCCGGTAGATGGTGTTGAACCTCGTGGGCCCCGGCGCATCATAGCGCCGGGGCCCCTATTGGCATTCGGGAAGGTATATGGATCAAGCACCGATAGCGTCGGCCGTCCGATCGAGCCCCACGCTCCGAGACACCGCCGACAGCGCCCACCCGGCCGAAAGGCCCTCCGCCGCCTCCGGCGGCACCCCAGGTCACCGATTCGACGACGAGGACTACCCCGCCTACAGCATGGGCCGGGCCGCCGAAATGCTCGGCGTCACCCCGGCGTTCCTGCGCAGCCTGGGCACCGCCAAACTGATCGAGCCGCAGCGCTCCGACGGCGGTCACCGCCGCTACTCCCGCTACCAGCTACGCCTGGCCGCCCGCGCGCGGGAGCTCGTCGACCAGGGCACCGCCCTGGAGGCCGCCTGCCGCATCATCATCCTGGAAGACCAGCTCGCCGAGGCTCTGCGCATCAACGCCGAGCTGCAGCAGCCCCGCGACCAGCGGCCTGAGAACACCGACCGCCGCTCAGCATGAGAGCCGGTGATCACGGCCCTCACCGGCGATCCAGCAGTCCGCGGCCCCCTGCCCCATAGCGGCAGGGGCCGTGTCGGCTATCCCACTCGGGGCCGGATGAGGGGATCGGACGTGTCCGGGAGGGAGGCTTCGGGAGACGGCGGGCCGGCGGGGATCTCGCACCACACGGTCCGGCCGGGGCGGCGCTCGTGGGTGCGGTAGCCCCAGTTCCCGCCCGAGAGCTCGCTGACGATCGCCAGCCCCCGGCCGCCCTCCGTCAGCAGGCACGCCGGGCTGGACGAGGGCGTGCTGCACCGCCCCGTCGCGGGACCGGACGTGATGAGGGGCCAGTTCGAGCACCTCCTCGACGCCGGGGAGAGCCCGCGAATCTCCCTGCAGGTCCTTCCCTACGCGGCGCTGAACGTGCTTGGCTTGTTGGGAAGTTTCACCGTCGCGGACCTGCCGAGGGGAAACCGCCCCGTGGCCTACATCGACTCGCAGAGCATGGACGACCGGGTCAGTGACCGGTCCCACGACATGAGGAACCTGGCGTTCAGATACGACACGATCCGCGCCGACGCCCTGTCCCGGCGCGAGTCACTCAGCCTGATCAAGGAGACGATGCGCAGATGGACGGCCTGACCCGGGAACTCCGCACCGCCCGATGGCGCAAGTCCACCCTCTCCGGCGACGACGGAAGTGACTGCGTCGAGGTCGCCGAGCTGTCCGGCGGGCGGCGGGCCGTACGCGACAGCAAGGACCACGGCGGCCCCGCGCTGGTCTTCACCCCCGGAGAATGGGCCGCCTTCGTCGGCGGCGTGAAGAACGGCGAGTTCGGCTGACCCCAGCCGCCCGAAGCTCTCCAGTCACCCGCCTGGAGAGCTTCCCTCAGAGGTGACCTCGGCCCGCGTCGGCGGAACAGGCAGGGGTTCGACCAGGCCTTTCCGTGCGCAACTACCCGTGACCGAGAACCGATATTCGATATAACCGAAGATGAATTCGGTTTATGCGAAGCACCGTCGCGCCAGTGCGCGACCGCCATGCGCCCGGGAGACCTCCTCTCGCCGATTCTCACCGACGGGTTCCCGATGTCAGCTCACCGGTGGGCGAACCGGTCGATCGCGTCGAGTATGTGCGTGCGCATCGTGTCGCTGCCCGTGTGCCCCGAATCGTTGACGATGATCAGCTCGCTGCCGGGCCAGGCGCGGGCGAGCTCCCAGGCGGTGTCGGCCGGGCCGCTCAGATCGAGGCGGCCGTGGATCAGGACGCCGGGGATCCCGGCCAGGCGGCCCGCCTCGCGCAGCAGGACGCCTTCCTCCAGCCACGCGCCGTGCGCGAAGTAGTGCGCGCAGATCCGGATGAACGCCAGCAGGTCGGCCGGAGGACGGTCGCCGTAGGGGTTCGGCGTGCCGTTCGGCTCCATGGAGACCACCACGTCCTCCCAGGTGGACCAGTCGATCGCGGCCTTCTCCCGCACCTGGACGTCGGGGTGCTCCATGAGGCGCGCGTAGGCCGCGACGATGTCGCCGTCGCGGTCGGCCTCGGGGACGCCGTCCCGGAACCGCTCCCACTCCTCGGGGAAGAACCGCCCGACGCCGCGATACAGCCAGTCGATCTCCGATCGCCGGGTCGTGGTGACGGAGGGGATGACGATCTCCGTCACCCGCTCCGGGTGGCGCTCGGCGTAGGCGAGGATCAGCGTGGACCCCCACGAGCCGCCGAACAGCAGCCAGCGGTCGACGCCGAGGTGCTCGCGGAGCCGTTCCATGTCGGTGAGCAGGTGCTCGGTGGTGTTGAGGCTCATGTCGGCGGCGGGGTCGCTCGCGTGCGGCGTGCTCCGGCCGCAGTTGCGCTGGTCGAACAGGACGACCCGGTAGCGCTCCGGGTCGAAGTAGCGGCGGTGGCCGGCCGTGCATCCCCCTCCCGGCCCGCCGTGGACGACGAGGGCGGGCTTGCCGTCCGGGTTGCCGCAGACCTCCCAGTAGACGAGGTTGCCGTCACCGGTGTCGAGCATTCCGTGGTCGTACGGTTCGATCGGCGGGTAACTCGCGGTCATGTCATGGTCCCTTCGTCGATGAAAACACAACAGCGCTGTTACATTATGGGGGTGGATCTCCCCGGCCCCGCTACCCCCGCCACCGGGCCCGTTCGAGGGCGCGACAGGCTGACGCCGATGCGTGGACGGTCCGTTCCTATACTCCAGTGGTAGCCGTGGGGTAGGGAACAGCCAGGTCGGACGCCCCTTCGGGGAGAGAGTCGGAGCGGGCGGGAGATTCTCGCGATCCGGTGGCGCAAGAATGCGGCGCCGGCTCCGACTCCATGGAGAACGGCGCCTTCGGAGGTGCCGTCCGGCCATTGAAGGAGACGACGCGTGAAGTTCATGTTGATCATGCACAACAACCCGCAGATCTGGGACGCGCTGACCGAGGAGGAGCGCAACGAGGTGATGAGCGGCCACGGCCCGTTCATGGAGACCATCAAGAAGTCCGGGGAGATGATCGGCACCACCGCGCTGGCCGACCCGTCGCAGAGCGCCGTGGTCCGGGTCCGGGGCGGCGTCCCGGCGGTGACGGACGGGCCCTACCTTGAGGCCAAGGAGTACCTCGGCGGCTACTACCTGGTGGAATGCGACAGCCGGGAGCGCGCCCTGGAGCTGGCCGCGCTCATCCCGGACGCCGGCGTCGAGGGCCTCGGCATCGAGGTGCGGCCGGTGCTGTTCGCGGGCACGGCCGACGACTGAGCCCACGGTGAAGTTCCTGCTGAATCTCTACCGGAACGCGGCCGACCTGCCGGGGGAAGGGCTCGGCCATGAGGAGTTCCTGGCCGTGGCCGGGCAGGCAGGGGAACTGATCAGCGCTCACGTGTTCGCCGATCCGTCCATCAGCGCCGTCGTACGGGCTCGGGACGGTGTGGTGACCGTGACCGAGGGTCCGTACCCGCAGACCCCGGATCATGTCGCGAGCCAGTATGTGGTCGACTGCGAGAGCCGCGAGCGCGCCGTTGACCTGGCCGCCCTGATAGCGGGCGGTCAGGCCGGCGGCGTGGAGGTGCGGCCGCTGATGGACTCGGCCGGGATGGAGATGTGAGCACGGCCGAACACCTCGGGGACCTGCTGCGCGAACTGGCGCCGCAGGTCCTCGGCGTGCTCCTGCGCCGGTACGGCGGGTTCGAGGAGTGCGAGGACGCGGTGCAGGAGGCGTTGCTCGCGGCGGCGACGCAGTGGCCCGCCGAGGGTGTCCCGGAGAACCCGCGTTCCTGGCTGGTCACCGTCGCCTCCCGCCGCCTGGTCGACCAGATACGCAGCGAGCAGGCGCGCCGCCGCCGGGAGGTCACCGCGGCGGTACGGGAGGCGCCGGACGCCGGCCTCGCGCCGGCGCCCGGCGAGGAAGGCCCGGGAGACCAGGACGACACGCTCGCGCTGCTGTTCCTGTGCTGCCACCCGGCGCTGACGCCCGCCTCCCAGGTGGCGCTCACGCTGCGCGCCGTCGGAGGGCTCACCACCGCCGAGGTGGCGCGGGCGTTCCTGGTGCCGGAGGCCACCATGGCGCCGCGGATCAGCCGCGCCAAGCAACGGATCAGAGCCGTCGGCGCGTCGTTCGCGATGCCGCCGCCCCAGGAGCGGGCCGAACTGCTGGACGCGGTCCTGCACGTGCTCTACCTGATCTTCAACGAGGGCTACACCGCCAGCTCCGGAGCCGACCTGCACCGCGGCGAGCTCACCGCGGAGGCGATCCGGCTCACCCGGATGGTGCACCGGTCCTTGCCGGATGACGGCGAAGCGGCCGGGCTGCTGGCGCTGATGCTGCTGACCGACGCCCGCCGTACGGCCCGCACCGGCCCGGACGGCGCCCTCATCCCGCTGGCCGAGCAGGACCGGAACCGGTGGGACGCCGCCATGATCGAGGAGGGCGCGGCGCTGGTCACCGACGCCATGTCCGCCTCGCTTCTCGGCCCTTACCAGCTCCAGGCGGCGATCGCCGCGCTGCACGTCCAGGCGCCGCGGGCCGAGGACACCGACTGGGAGCAGATCCGCCTCCTGTACGGGATCCTCGCCCGGATCGCGCCGAACCCCATGGTCACGCTCAACCACGCCGTCGCGGTCGCGATGGCCCGTGGGCCCCGGTCCGGACTCGAACTGCTGGAAAGCCTGGACGGCGACCCCCGGATCGCCCGCCACCACCGCCTCCACGCCGTGCGCGCCCACCTCCAGGAGCTGGCCGGCGAGTACGCCGCCGCACGGGAGAACTATCGGCTGGCGGCCCGGCGCACCACGAGCCTCCCCGAACAGCGCTACCTGCGAGACAGGGCGGGCAGGCTGGAGCGACAGCGGCTCCCGAGCAAGGACGAAGGGCGTGATGACCGATCAGCCGCGGTTGTCGACGAAGGCACCGGCTCGGGCCGCGGCGAGCGCCACGACGACGGCCCGCGCGGCGGTGCGGGCGTCGACCGGCTCCCGGCTGACGACCGTGCGGTAGTACAGCGGCGCGGAGATGGCCCGGATGACGTCGGCGGAGTCGGTGCCGGCGGGTAGTTCTCCTCGGTGAACGGCGAGCTCGACCCGGCGCGCCCATTCACCGATGCGCCGCGCGTAGAACTGGTGGAGCGCCGTGGCCGCGGCGTTGTCGCAGGTCGCTGCCGCGATCATCGCTTGGAACGTCGCCCCGAGCCGCGGGTCGGTGAGCGCGTCGAGCACGCTCGTGGCGTTCTCCAGCAGATCGGCCTCAAGGTCGCCGGTGTCCGCATGGGCCACCGACCGATCGGCCAGGTCCGTCATGAGATCGGTGATCAGCCCGATCGGCCCGCCCCAGCGCCGGTACACGGTGGTCTTGCCGACACCGGCCCGGTCGGCGATCCGGTCCATGTTGAGGCCGTGGAACCCGTGCTCCCCGAGCGCGTCCTGGGTGGCCTCGAGTACGGCTTCGCGGACCCTGGCGGTACGGCCGCCGGGCCGGAGGGTTCCGGGTGACACATCCACAGTGACGCTCCTGACGCGTTCGGTCCTCCGGACAGCTTAACGAATCCCGAATCCCATTAGTGCGGGCATGGGGTGCAGATCGTGTCGATGACCTCCAAGTGTTCTGCAAGTGCGGAGGCATATCTATCGACATGTCATGAAAACGCTTATGTGTCTGGAGCCTCTCTCCATGCGTACCGGTCTCCGCGTCCTGCTCGGCCTGACCGCCGCCGCGGCGCTCACCCTCGGCGGCTCGACCCCGGCCTCGGCCGCCGCCGCCGACCCCTCCGTCTGGAGATGGGGCCCGATCTACTCCGGCGACGGCCACGCCGAGGCCCGGGGCAAGGTCGCCGTCGGCCAGTCGGGGTTCGTCGTGTACGGCACGCTGGAGGACACCCGGGGTTCGGGCTGCTCGTGGGTCCACGTGCGCTACCTGAGCGCGCGGAACGGGCGGTGGCACACGGCGTCCTACTACAACTGCGTCCCGGGCGCGGGATCGTTCCGCAAGAACGTCGGCGGGGTCCTGCAGATCAAGGCGAAGGCCTGCCGGGGCAACTCCTCCCGGCCGACCGGATGGTGCTCGCGGTGGAAGACCATCTACACCCAGGGCGGCTGACCCACCGGGATCATCGGCTCACCGTTATCGCGACCTCCATCCCCACGCTCTCCCCCTCCTCCATCAGCCCGATCTGGCGGAGGCGGGACAGGTCCACGCCCAGCCCGCGCTCCTCCGCCGCGGCGAGCAGCGCGAGCACGGCGGGATGCGTGACACCGTCGACGACCGTCACCGGGTCCTCGAACCGCCAACGCACCACCAGTTCGGGCGCGGCCTCGACGGTGCCGGTCTCGACCGTCCATCCCGGCACCGACCATCCGGCGGGCAGCGAACGGGCGATCGGCCAGCAGCACACCAGCTCGATCGCGGTGTCACTGCCGGGCGCGGCCCGGAGCGTCGACCAGAACGGCCCCGTCGGCGTGTCGCCGGCCTCCGTCAGTGCCCGCCACAGCGCGGCGAACGCCTCGTTGACCCGCTCGTCCACGCTGTCCACGTCCGCGGCGGGATCGTCGTCGCCCGGCACCGGCCACACGACGCCCGCCCAGTGCTGCCGCGTGGCCAGGCGCTCCTCCACCTGCCATTCGTGGCGATCCGCACCGCTCAGCAACCGGTCGAGGGTTTCGAGCGCGGCGTCCTGGCGCTCCCGCTCCGCGGCCATCCGGGCGCGGTGCTCGGCGAGCACCGCGGCGGCGGGCGGGTCCGCCAGCAGCCGGGGTGCGTCGGCCAGCGGGACACCGGCGGCGCGCAGCGTTTTCAGCCGGATCGCCGGCTCGAACTGGGACGCGCTGTAGCGGCGGTGCCGCGACCACGGATCGACCGAGGCCGGCTTCAGCAGGCCCTGCTCGTCATAGAGGCGCAGGGCCTTCAGGCTCAGCCCGGTCAGCTCCGCGAATTCGCCGATGCTCATCATGGAGCCAGTGTGCGACCTCCCCCAGGGGCAGGATCCACTGCGCCCGGCGGCGATCTCCACCGGCCCGGTCCGGGCCTTCGGGCGCGCTACTGGCTGATGTTCTTGCGGAGCGCGGCGTAGTACAGCGCGATCCCCATGCCGCCCACCACGGCCACCACCCGGACGGCTGTCCCATCGGCTCCGACGACCATGACGGCCACCGCCATGGCGGCGGCGAAGACCAGGGGGACGGCGATATCGAGGGTCCTGCGGTTCACGATTCTCCTTGTCGGCTTCTCGACGGCACCACACGGCCCCGTCAGTCCCGGCCGGCGCCGTACGGCCCCGGGCGGGCGAAGGCGATCGTCTCACCGGGAGCTCTTGACGGGAAATCCCATGCCAGGAAATATCAGGAAGTGAACATATATCGGCATCCTGATATTTCCTGAAGGCGGCAGTGACGAGGACGCAGGATCAGCGCAGGGCCGACACCCGGGCCCGGCTGATCGACGCCGCCTCCGACCTGTTCGCCAGGAAAGGGTTCCACGCGGTGTCCGCCGAGGCCGTCAGCGCCGCCGCGGACCGCACGACCGGTGCCCTCTACAACCACTTCGGTGGCAAGGAGGGCCTGCTGCTGGCCCTGCTGGAGGTGTGGAAGGACCAGGCCGCGACCGACCTGCTCGCCGGGTTCGGGGAGACGACCGAACTCGACGACCGGCTGGCCGCGGTGTACGAAGCGATCACCGACGGGAATCGCGGTGCGTCATGGCTCCTGCTGGAGATGGAGCTGTGGCTGCACGGCGCGCGCGATCCCCACATCGGCGGACCCCTCGCCAGGCGGTACGCCGGCATCCGGTCCCTGCTGGCCGACGGCCTGACCGACTGGGCCGAGCTGGCGGGGGTGTCCCTCCGAAGATCACCCGAGCACACCGCGGTCGCGGTGCTGGGTGTGCTCATCGGCTGCGCGATCCAGCACCGGCTGGATCCCCCCGCGGTCGAGTCGCAGGCCGTCGTCGAAAGCCTGCGCGACCTGCTCGGCCTGTAGGGCCGGGTCCCGCGGAGCACGGTCCGCGGGGACCCGTCCCACCGGGCCGGGCCGCCTGGCCGTACCGCGACGCACTCCCCGAACACGCGCCGAAAGGGAGCCCACGAGATGCAGATCAACCTGCTTGAGGAGACCTGGGAGCGGGAAGTCCCGCACCGGCAGTTCGCCTACCTGCGCCGCGAGGCGCCCGTCCACTGGCACGAGGTGCCCGGCGACACCGGATTCTGGGCCGTCACGAAATATGACGACGTGAAGGCGGTCAGCCGTGACCCGCACACCTGGTCCACCGAGATCGGCACCGCGTTCATCCGCACCCAGACGCAGGAGTTCATCGACGTCGCGAGCCTGATGCTGCTCAACATGGACCCGCCCAAGCAGACCCGCTACCGCAGGCTGGTCAGCGCCGGGTTCACGCCGCGGATGATCGCCAAGCTGGCCGCGACCGTCCAGGCCCGCTGCGAGCGGATCGCCGACCGGGTCACCGAGCAGGGCGGCGAGGTCGAGTTCGTCACGGACGTCGCCGAGCACATCCCGCTGCAGATGATCTGCGAGATGCTCGGCGTCCCCGAGCGGGACCACCATCTGATCTTCGAGTGGTCCAACCGCATGGTGGGCTTCCAGGACCCCGACTTCCGTACCACCCCCGAGGACGGTGAGATCGCCGCCGCCGAGATCTTCGGCTACTGCGACGGGCTGGTCGAGGAGCGGCGCAAGGCGCCCCGCGACGACATCATCACCGCGCTCGTCCAGGCCGAGATCGACGGTGACCGGCTCAGCCGCGACGAGATCGACGCGTTCTTCGTGGTGCTCTGCGTGGCGGGGAACGAGACCACCCGCAACCTGATCTCCCACGCCATGCTCGCGCTGATCGAACGCCCGGACACCTACCGCGACCTGGCCGCCAACCTGGACGACGAGGCCTTGTGGCGCTCGGCGACCGAGGAGTTCCTGCGCTGGGGATCGTCGATCCACAACTTCCGCCGTACGGCGACGCGGGACACCGAGATCCGCGGCCAGAGCATCGCCGCGGGCGAGAAGGTGGTCACGTTCTACATGTCGGCCAACCACGACGAGGACGTCTTCGCCGACCCCCTGACGTTCGACATCCGCCGCACCCCCAACGAGCACGTGACCTTCGGCGGCGGCGGGCCCCACTACTGCCTGGGCGCGGGTCTGGCCCGCCTGGAGATCAGGTGCATGATCCGGGAGCTGCTCCGCCGCTTCCCGTCGGCCGAGCTCGCCGGCCCGGTCCGCCGCATGCGCTCCGACTTCATCAACGGCGTCAAGCACATGCCGGTCCGCTTCCGTTAGGCCCGCCTCCCCCGGCTCCGCCACCACCGGCGGATCCGGGGGACCCGTTCAGTCACGGGCCCGTCGCCCGCCACGGGAGCCGGGGAACCCGTTCAGTCAGGCCCGCCCCCGGCTCCGCCACCCACCGGCGGGTTCCGGGGACACGGCGGGGCTCAGCCGCCGTCGCCGTTCCGGGCCACCGTGACCGCCTCGGTGAAGCGGCGGTAGCGGGACAGCTCCCCGGCCACGGGATCCAGCACCAGCTCGCGGGCGACCTGGCCGATGCTCGCGCGCAGCGCCCTGGCCGCCCCGCGCGCCCGCCGCCGGCCGCCCAGCCAGGCGGCCACCCGGGAGAGCAGCGCGATCGACAGCCCGAGCAGGATCCCGCCGGTCAGCAGCAGGGTCGGCCAGGGCAGCTCGCCGGCGGTAGGCAGGTACGGCTGCGGAAGCCGGAGGTAGTCCATCCCGAGCAGGCCGATCAGCCACAGCGCGCCCGCCAGCATGGCGGCGAACACCGCCCACTGCGCCAGCCCGGCCACCCGCCACCACACGGGCCGCCTGACCGGACCGAGCGAGGTGGCGGCCACGGCCCGGTCGAGGCCGTCCTCCAGCTCGTCGCCGTGCGAGCGGGCCGCCTGCCGTACGGCCGCCGCCCACGGAGCGGGCAGTCCCTTCGAGGCGGCCCCGGCGGCCTCACGGATCGCGGTGTCCATCCGGGAGCGCTGCACGACGGTCGTGACGGGGATCGAGGTCCGGCCCACGGGTCCGCCGGAGCTCCGCGCCCCCGGGGTGCTCAGCCGGAGCCGGCGGAGCGGGTCGGGCCGGAACCTGCGGATCCACCGGGTCAGCGGCCAGCCGGTGGCGGCGACCGACCGGTGCCGGTGGGCCTTGGCCACGGCCTCGACGACGGTCGGCACCCCGGCCGCCTCCGACAGCGCGTCGGTCAGCGGCCCGGCGAGCCCGTCCACGGACACCTCCGGCGCCGCCGTCGCGACCGCGTCGGAGCCGGAACGCGCCCCGGCGCCTGGAGCGGCACCCGCCCCCGGGCCGGAGCCGCCGGTGCGGGCGCCCGCACCGGCGGACGCCCTGACGAGCGCGTCGGCGGCCGTGCCGACGTCGGCGGCCAGGCGGGCCGCCCAGGATCGCCGGTCGGCGACCCGGGAGGCGAGCAGGGAACCCAGCTCGGGGAGCCCCGCCCCGGTGCGCGCCGAGACGCCGACCAGCGGCACCCCGGCCAGCCCGTCCTCGTCGAGCAGCCTCCGCAGATCCTTCAGGCACCGCTCGGCGGCGGCCGGGGTCAGCCGGTCGACCTGGTTGAGGACGACGACCATGACGTCCCGGTGCCGGGCCAGTGGCCGGAGATACCGCTCGTGCACGGCCGCGTCGGCGTACTTCTGCGGGTCGAGCACCCACACCAGCAGGTCGACCAGCTCCACCAGCCGGTCCACCTCCAGCCGGTGCGCCGACTCGATCGAGTCGTGATCGGGCAGGTCGAGCAGGATCAGCCCGGCCGCGTCGCCCTCCGTCCAGCCGTCCAGACCGGGGACGACGGCCGCGCCCCGCCCCTCGGGCCCGCCCGCGTCGTCTCCCACCCGGGCTCCCTGACCTTCCGGCCCGCCCGCGTCGTCTCCCACCCGGGCTCCCCGGCCGGAGGCGACGGCCGCGCCCCGGCCGGCCGGCGTCTCCGGCCCGGACCAGGCGCCGGCGGGCGACACCTCGTGACGGCGGGGGATGTCCAGCCAGTCGAGCAGCGGCCCGGACCCCGCGCCCCGCCAGAGGGCGGCCTGGGCGGTCGAGGTGGTCGGGCGGGTGACCCCCACCGTGGCGAGGCCGGTGCCGGACAGCAGGTTGAACAGGGAGGACTTGCCGCTGCCGGTGGCGCCGGCCAGCGCGACCGCGGTGTGGTCGATCGACAGGCTCCGCCGTACTCCGGCGCGGGAGACCACGGAACGCGCCCCGGCCACCGCGTCGGCGTCCAGCCGCCCGTCGGCGAGGTCGGCGGCCTCCGCCAGGCCCTCCAGCCGGCCGTCCAGGGAGACCGCGTTCCTGCGCCGCTTCAGCAGCTTCACCTCTCCCCCCTCTCCCGGTCGGTCCCGCGGGGGACGGCGTCCGTGGGCTGATCGAGCGGCCCCGGCGTGGCGGCCGCGCCGCCGGCCGGGAGCGTGAGCCTGACCGGTGTGGCGGGGAGCCGCCCCGGACGCTCCTCGGCCGGCGGCACGGCCGGGCGGCCGGCCGGCGGGATCTCCCGCTGGTGGTCCCGTACGGCGTGCGCGGCGGCACGGAGGGCGGGGGCGGCGTCCTCGGGGGGCTGGACGGCGTCGAGGAGGGAGGTGAAGCGGGTGGCCTCCGCGCCCAGCAGCACGGAGACGCGGGCCCGCAGGTCGGTGCGGGCCTTGATGGTGAGGGTGCGGACGGCCTGGTCGCCGAAGACGGCCTCCAGGAGTTTCTGGCTCAGCACGCTGGTGCCTCCGGCGATGCCGACCTCGATGCCGGTCAGGCCGCCGGTGGAGGCGAACACCGCGAGCATCAGCAGCAGCCCCGCGCCGTTCACCCCGTAGGAGGTGAGCCGGGCCGTGGTCCGCCGGTCGGCGCCCTCCTCGCGGACCAGGCCGAGCACGTATCCCTGCCAGCCCCGCACCGCCGCCTCCGCCTTCGCGGGCAGGTCGGCCGAGGCCCTGCCGAGCCGCCCGGCCTCGGCGACCCCGGCCTCCTGGAGCAGGGCGCGGCCCGAGGGGTGCGACGACCACGACTCCAGCACGCGTTCGGCGGCGCCGTCGGCCGAGGCCCTGATCAGTGCCTCCACCCCGCTCTCCAGCGCGACCCGCAGCTCGCTCTCGGGCGCGGGGCGGCCGGTGAACATGGCCACCAGGCGGTCCCTGAACCGTCCCACCCGGTTCTCCAGGGAGCGCATCAGGTCACCGGTCCCGATGAAGTCCTGCCAGCGGGCCAGCACCTCGCCCCGGAGCAGTGACCCGTCCAGCATGCCCTCGTCGAAGGAGGCCAGTCCCCCGGCGTAGGCGGCGGCCGTCATCGCCCGCAGCTCGGCGGCCACGGCGTGCTGGCGGTCCACCGCGTCGGCGAGGGCGGGGACGCGGACGGCGAGGCTCTCCAGCGCGCCGGACAGGGTCTGGCGCACCACTGCGGCGCGGGCCTGGGAGTCGGCCGCGATGCCGGTCAGCCAGTCGGCGACCGGTTCGACCGCCGAGCGCGGCAGCCGGGCGTTCTCCTCGGGCAGCACCAGCTCCGGTACCTCGAACAGGCGGGTCCCGCCCAGCCCGTTGGCCTCCAGCAGCCGGGTCAGGTCCCTCTTCACCACGCCCAGGGCCTCCGGCGGGACCCGCGACAGGATGACGGCCAGAGCCGTGCTCCGATCCCTGGCCGAGCGCAGGAAGCCCCACGGCACCTCGTCGGCGTAGCGGGCCGCGGTGGTGGTGAACAGCCAGAGGTCGGCGGCGGCGAGGAGCTGGGCGGCCAGCTCGCGGTTGGCGGTGACGACCGAGTCGATGTCCGGCGCGTCGAGCAGGGCCAGTCCGGGCGGGAGCGCGGGGACGGTGACCACCCGGAGCGTGCCCGGCTCGCCGCGCCCCTCTCCCGTGACGCGGGGAAGGCCGGGCAGGACGTGCTGGGCGGTGAACCAGTCGCGGTCGGCGGGGCTGGTGACCAGGGTGGGGGCCAGCGTGGTGGGCCGCAGGACGCCGGGTTCGGAGACGTCGGCGCCGACGAGGGAGTTCACCAGGGTCGACTTGCCCGCTCCGGTGGAGCCGCCGACGACGGCCAGCAGCGGGGCGTCGATCGCGCTCAGGCGCGGGATCAGGTAGTCGTCGAGCTGGCCGGTCAGCTCGCGCAGCGCCCGGCGGTCGCTCCCGACGTCACCGGCCACGAGCGGGAACAGGTCGAGGCCGAGGTGGCGCCGTAGCTCTCGCAGCGCCTCAAGCAGACCGTCGCTCCCGTTCATAGGAGCGATCCTTCCCGCGAGGAAGGCCCCTAGACGTGATTTTGCCCCACCGCTCGACCGGGTCACGGGGGCGAACTCGGTAGAGCGATGGGGCCTGCCCCGCGTTTCACGTGGGGGGCCGTACCGAACTCGTCTCCCCCGCAGCTGGAGGCGAGCCCGAACCCACCACGCGACCGCGGGTGATCGGGGGTCATGCGCTGCCCATTTGAGCAATCGAAGCTCAGGGTCAGGTCAGACGGAGCTGAGTGTTCGCTGAAAATTCAATCACCGCGCGGTAACCGCAGGACATATCCCACGCCACGCAGGGTGTGAATGAGTCGCGGCTCAGTGACGTCGACCTTCCGGCGGAGGTAGGAGACGTAGGACTCGACGACCCCGGCGTCGCCGCCGAAGTCGTAGTTCCAGACATGATCGAGGATCTGCGCCTTGGAGAGCACCCGGCCGGTGTTGACCATGAAATAGTGCAGCAGCTTGAACTCGGTGGGCGACAGCCGTACCGGCGTGCCCGAGCGCCACACCTGGTGCGCCTCCTCGTCCAGCTCCAGGTCGCCCACCTGGAGGCGGGAGGGCAGGTCCAGGTCTCCTCGCGTACGGCGCAGCACCGCCCGGATCCGGGCGAGGACCTCCTCCAGGCTGAACGGCTTGGTCACGTAGTCGTCGGCCACGCGCAGACCCGCGACCTTGTCGTCGGTCGCGTCCCGCGCGGTCAGGAAGACCACCGGCATCTGCCCGCCCATCTCCCGCAACCGCCCCGCGACCGTGAAGCCGTCCATGTCGGGCAGCATCACGTCCAGCACGACGAGATCCGGGCGGATCCGCTCCGCGAAGTGCACGGCCTCCCGGCCGTCCGCCGCGGTCACCACCTCGAACCCGGACCTGCGCAGGCTGGCCGAGAGCAACTCGCGGATGTTCGGCTCGTCGTCCACGACCAGCAACCTGGCCTCGACTCTCTCCAGCACATTCATGAGGCTTGCTCACCCTGCTGGAACACAGCTCAGCTCCGGCTGAACGTTTCCTGAGAAAACGTTTCCCGCGGACGGAACCGTCACCGGCGGCCGCTCCCCTCGCTGATCGCGGTCGCGGTGATCGAACCGTCCTCGCCCCGGGGCCCCTGGACGACCACCGTGCCGCCGGGCTTGAGGTCGGCGACCTTGCCCTCCTTGGAGATCCGCACGGCCGTCCCGCCGCTGGTGTTCACGGTGACGACGGACCCGTCCACGGTCTTGACGTAGACCTTCCCGCCGTCCACCCGCTCCACCGTGCCGACGGCCGCCCCGCCCTGGCCACCTTGACCGCCCGGACCCCCCTGGCCTCCTTGACCGCCTTGACCGCCCTGACCGCCTTGACCGCCCTGACCGCCCTGACCGCCCTGCTGCCTGCCGCCGAACCCTCCGTAGCCGCCGGGCCCGCCCCCGTAACCGCCGGAGCCCGCGCCCTGGCGGACGGCCGCGCCCGGGGCGTCCGCCGCCCCCGCCGGGGCGCCCAGCGCCTTCTGCGCCTGGATGCCCACCACCACCCCGGCGACGAGCATCACGCCCGCGCCGAGCACCAGCGTGAGCGTGGAGAGGCCGCGCCGCGGCCGGACCGTCAGCGCATCCTCCAGGTCACCCGTGAAAGGGGAGGTCTCCAGCGACTTCCCGGCCGGGGCCGTCTCATCCGCGTTGCCGCCCATGTCTGTCTCCTTGCGTAAGCCGTAAAGGTCACTCGTGGCGCAGGGCCTGGATGGGGCGGAGCTTGGCCGCCCGGTTGGCCGGGTAGCTGCCGAAGAACAGCCCGATGCCCACCGAGACTCCGAGGGCCAGCGCGATCGAGGACGGCACGATCACGGGCTCGATGCCCGCGATCGTGAACCGGGTGCCGACGAACGCGATCGCCACGCCCGACAGGCCGCCCACCAGGCTCAGCACCGTCGCCTCCAGCAGGAACTGGCCGAGGATGGCGCTCCTGGGCGCCCCGATGGCCTTCCTGATGCCGATCTCCCTGGTCCGTTCGGTGACGGTGACCAGCATGATGTTGGTGATGCCGATCCCGCCGACCAGCAGGGAGATCGCGGCGACCGCGCCGAGCAGGGCGGTGAAGACGCCGATGGTCGAGCTGACGGTCTCCTGGAGGGTGGCCTGGTTCAGGATGCGGTAGTCGGCGGTGCCCGTGGGGGTGATGTCGTGCCGCTGGTTCAGGACGGCCGTCACCTCGGCCTGGGCCGACTCCGTCGTGCCGGCGCCGGTCGCCTGCACGATGATCGAGCCGAGCGCGCCGAACCCGGTCAGGCTCTGCTGTACGGCGGGCAGCGGCACGATCGCGACGTCGTCGGCGTCCTGCATCCCCGAGGAGCCCAGCTCCTTGAGCACCCCGACCACCGTGAACGGCACTCCGGAGACGCTGACCCGCCGGCCGACGGGATCCGCCGCGCCGAACAGCTCCTCGGCCACGGTCCGCCCGATCACCATGACCTTCCGGGCGGCGAGCACGTCGTCGTTGACGAAGTAGGCGCCGCTCGTGACGGGCTTGTTCGTCGCCTCGAAATAGCTCGGATAGGTGCCGACGAGCTGGGAGATCGTGTGGCTCGCCCCCTCGTGCACGGCGGTGGCCGAGGACGCGGTCACCACCGGGGACACGCTCCTGACCGACGGCGCCTGCTCCCGGTCGGCCAGCGCCCTGGCGTCCTCCAGCGTGAGCTGCCTGGCCTGCGTGCGCGGCCCACCGGCCTGGCCACCGCCACCGCCGCCTCCACCGCCGAAGCCGCCTCCGGAGAAGGAGGCGGAGATGGTGAGGGTGTTGGAACCGAGCCGCTGGATGCTCTGCTGGATGCTCTGCGAGGCCCCCTCGCCGAAGGCGACCAGCAGGATCACCGCGCCCACCCCGATGAGGATGCCCAGCGTGGTCAGGAAGCTGCGCAGCTTGTTGGCCGCGAGCCCGCGGAGGGCGAATCGGAGGATCTCGAACCAGCTCACGCGGGAACCTCCGGCATGCGGGGCGGGGGACCGTCGACGGGAGCCTGGCGGCGGTCCTCGACGATCTGGCCGTCCACCAGGCGGATGACCCGCTTGGCGTGCGCGGCCACGTCGTCCTCGTGGGTGATGATCACGATTGTCCGGCCCGAGGCGCTCAGCCGGTCGAGGATCTCCAGCACGTCACCGGTGGACGCGGTGTCGAGGTTCCCCGTGGGCTCGTCGGCGAGCAGGAGCGAGGGCGCGGTGACCAGCGCCCTGGCCACGGCCACCCGCTGCTGCTGTCCGCCGGAGAGCTCGTTCGGCTCGTGGCGGACCCGGTCGGACAGGCCGACCTGCTCCAGGGCCGCCAGGGCGCGGGCGCGCCGCTCGGCCGCGCCCACCCCGCCGTAGGCCATGGGCAGCTCGACGTTGGCGAGCGCGCTCATCCGGGGAATCAGGTTGAACGACTGGAAGACGAAGCCGATCTTCCGGTTGCGCAGGACGGCGAGCTGGCGCTCCTCCAGCGCCCCGACGTCGGCGCCGTCGATGAGGTAGCGGCCGGAGGACGGCACGTCCAGGCAGCCCAGGATGTTCATGAGCGTGGACTTCCCGGAGCCGGAGGCGCCCATGATGGCCACGTAGTCGCCCCGCTCGACGGTGAGGGAGACCCCTCGCAGGGCACGGACCTGAGCGTCGCCCTCGCCGTACACCTTCGAGAGCTCCTGGACCGACAGGACCGGGGTGGTCATCGGCCGCCTCCGCCGAAACCGCCCCCGGGACCGCCCACTCCGCCACGGCCGCCGCCCCCGCCGAGACCGGGGAGACCACCGCCCTGCTGGGTGGTGCCGGTGGCCGCCGGGCGGACGATCCGGTCGCCCTCGCCGAGCCCCGACTTGATCTCGGTGAGCGCGTCGCCCTTGACGCCGACCTCGACCTGGGTGGGCACCTGCCGGCCGTCCCGCAGGACGGTCACGGTGCTCCGGCCGCCCGCCGTGGAGATCACCGTGGAGGAGACGGCGAGCACGTTCTCGGCCTGCTCGACGACCACCTCGACCGTGGCCGTCTGGCCGAGCCTGACCTCGTCGGGGACCTCGGTGAAGGAGATCGTCACCGGATACTGGACCACGTTGTCGCTGGTGGCCGCGGTCGGCTGGATCTGGGTGACCTTGCCGGCCCCGGTGACGCCGGTCAGCGCGTCGAACCGGATCGAGGCCTTCTGGCCGACCTTGAGCTTGGTGATGTCGGACTCGGTGAAGCTGCCGACGAGCTGGAGCTTCCCGGTGTCGGCGAGCTCGATGAACCCGCCGGACCCGCCGGACCCGCTTGCCGCGGCGCCGGAACCACCGGCGCCGCCTGAGCCCGAGCCGCCGGAGCCCGAGCCGCCCTGAGACGTGCCCGCGGACGAGCCGGACGCGGTGGAGGAGCCCCCGACCGTGCCGTTGACGGCGGTGACCGTACCGCCGAACGGGGCCTTGATGACGGTGCCCGCCACGGTGCGCCGGGCCGCCCGGTAGGTGTTCCTGGCGGTGACGTACTGGGCGTAGGAGGCGGCGGTCGAGGTGTCGTCGTCCGCGGAGTCCAGGGCGGCGGCGGCCGCGTCCAGGCTCTCCTGGGCGGAGGTGTCGTCCAGCCGCGCGAGGATCTGCCCCTTGGAGACCCTGTCCCCGACCTTGACGTAGATCTTCTCCACCGTGCCGCTCGACCCGAAGCCGAGCGACCGCGCCCGGGCACTCTCCACGGCCCCGGAGGCGGACACCGAGGCGACCACCGTGCTCCGGGCCGCCGACACGGTCCGCACCGCGGCGTCGGCGGCGGAGGAGGCCGCCCCGCCGAGAGAGGAGTAGGCGATCCCCGCGCCGCCCAGCAACAGGACCCCGAGAGCCCCGTTCACGATCAGCGCTCTGCGCTTGGTCGACAGCTTCACAGAGTCGTACTGTGGCGGACTTTCCTTGGACGCAACCCCGGCTCCGGCTGAAGGTTGGCTGAAGATCGCGTACGGCGGCCGGAGATACGCAGGAAACCCTCAGCTGTTTGTGAGGAGAGAGTGAATCAAACAGACCAGGATGGTCCGTCATGAGACCGACCAAGCTCCCGAAGCCCCTGCGGACGGGAGGACTCGCTCTGGCCGCCCTCGTCCTGGTGGGCGCGGGTGTGTTCTACGCGCTTGACGACGGCTCGGCCCCGGCGCCCCGGGTGGAGCTCGCCTCCGCCAAGCGGGGAACGGTGACGGCCGAGGTGTCCGCGGCCGGCAACACCGTGGACGACGGCACCCGGGAGCTGGCCTTCGGCGGCTCGGGCACGGTCACGAAGGTCTATGTCAGGGCCGGGGACAAGGTCGGCAAGGGCGACGTGCTGGCCAGGATCGGCTCGGCGCCCGCACGCGAGCGCTACACCGCGGCCAAGGCGCAGCTCTCGGCGGCCCGGGAGGCGCTGGACGGAGCCGGGGAAGCGGCGACGGCGCAGCCCCAGGCTCAGGAGCAGAGGCAGTCCCAGGAGCAGAGCCGGCAGCAGGTCGACTCCGCCCGGCAGGCGGCCTGCGAACCCACGTCGTCGCCGGCACGCCCCACCGCCACCCCCGGCCCGAGCGGCACGGCCGGCCCCCGCCGGACAGCCGGACCGGAGAGCACGGCCGATCCGAGCCGCACCGCCGGTCCGGACGGCACGCCCGGCCCGGCCCGCACGTCCACGACGGCCGGATCGGAGCGTCCGGTGGCGGTGGCCCCGGCCGGCGGGATCGCACCGGCCCGGTACTCCCCCGATACGGCGCGGACGCCGTCCTCGACGCCGACCCCGACCCCGTCGCCGACCCCCACCGACGGCCCCCCGGAGCCCGCGCCGACGGTGACCGTCACCGTGACGGCGACCCCGACCGTGACCGTGACGGCCACGGTCACGGCCACGGCCACGGCCACGGTGACCGCCACGCCGGGCACGAGCCGTCCGCCCGCGAGCACGGACCCCACGCGTCCCGGCCCGGCGCCCAGCCTGACGGCCGGGCCCAGCGAGCACCCCGGCCCCAGCTCGTCGGCCAGGCCCACCCCCGCCGCGCCCCCGACCGCCAAGCCCGATGCGAGCTTGGAGCCGACCGTCGGCCGGACTCCCGGACCGCGGTCCACCGCATGCCCGGGACAGAGCACCAGCCGCCGTTCCGGTCAGAACGACGGCACCGGCCAGCCGAGCGCCGACAGCGGCGGTGCCAGCCGGTCGGGCACCGGCACCGGCACCGGCGGGCAGCGGACGCTCAGCGTGGAGCAGGCCGAGGCCGACGTGAAGAGGGCGGAGGCGGACCTGACGGACGCCCGGGAGGAGCTGGCCGGTGTGCGGATCGTCGCCCCCGCGGACGGCACCGTCCTGTCGGTAGCCGGGACGGTCGGCGACAGCGTGGGCACCGGCGCGTTCCTCGCGCTCAGTGATCTCGACGAGCTCCAGGTGGAGGCGCTGTTCACCGAGTCGGACATCGGGAAACTGAAGCTGGGACAGCGGGCGGCGATCACGCTGGCCACCCGGGAGGGCGAGGAGTACACCGGTACGGTGACCCGCATCGCGCCCACCGCGACCACCACCGACCGGCTGGTGAGATACGGGGTCACGGTCGCGTTCGACGAGGCTCCGGCCGGTCTCATGGTCGACCAGACCGCCACCGTCAGGGTGACCGTCGCCGAGTCGGAGCAGGCGCTCTACCTTCCGGCCCAGGCCGTGCGGTCCAAGGACGGAGCCTCGGTGGTCACCGTTCAGGGCGGCGCCGAGCGTGTGGTCAGGACCGGGGTCCGCGGCGACC
Organism: Streptosporangium canum; assembly: GCF_900113865.1. Classification (GTDB taxonomy): domain Bacteria; phylum Actinomycetota; class Actinomycetes; order Streptosporangiales; family Streptosporangiaceae; genus Streptosporangium; species Streptosporangium canum. The sequence goes on from NZ_FOQY01000042.1 coordinate 20,048, forward strand.
GGTACATCGAGATCACCTCGGGTCTGCGGGAGAACGACCGGGTCGTGCTTCCCGGCGGCACGGCCACCGGAGGGTTCCCCGACAGCAGCTGGCCGGAAGGCTCCTGACGGCGGTCTCCCCCGATCCGCCGGGATCAGTCGTATTCGGGGGCCAGGGGGAGGGCGACCCGGAACGTCGCCCCCTCGCCCGGCGCCGACTCCACGTCGACGGTGCCGCCGTGGGTGTCGACGATGGCCGCGACGATGGCCAGGCCGAGACCGCTGCCGCCGTCCTCGGGCGCCCGGCGGCCACGGGCCGAGTCGACGCGGTAGAACCGCTCGAAGACGCGCTCGCACTGCTCGGCGTCGAGTCCCGGGCCTTCGTCGGCCACCTCGATGACGGCCATGCCGTCCCGGGCGGAGAGCGCCATGTGCACGGGGGTGCGGTCCGGCGTGTGGGTGAGCGCGTTCGTCATCAGGTTGCCCACGACCTGGCGGAGCCGTACCTCGTCGCCGGAGACGATGAGCGCGGCGCCGTCCACCGAGAGCGTGATCTCGCGGACCGGGGCGAGGATGCGCGCGTCGTGGACGGTGTCGGCGGCGATGGCGAGCAGGTCCACCGGGCGCATGGCCACCGGCCGCTGCTGGTCCATCCGGGCGAGCATCAGCAGGTCGTCGACGAGCAGGCCCATCCGGACCGCCTCGGACTCCACCCGGCGCATCAGCGGCGCGGCGTCGATGTCGGGCGCCTGCCGGTAGAACTCGGCGAAACCGCGGATGGAGGTCAGCGGCGTGCGGAGCTCGTGCGAGGCGTCGGCGACGAACCTGCGCATGCGCTCCTCGGAGCGGCGGGCCGAGGCCTCCGACTCCGACCTGGCCCGGAAGGCGGTCTCGATCTGGGCGAGCATGCCGTTCAGCGACTGGCCGAGGCGTCCGACCTCGGTGCGCGGATCGGCGTCGGGGACGCGGCGGCTCAGGTCCCCGGCGGCGATGGCCTGCGCGGTGCGCTCGATCTCCTCCAGCGGGCGCAGGCTCCGCCGGATGATCATCACGCCCACCCCGGCGAGTGTCAGCATCAGCCCGCCTCCGCCGAGCAGCTCCACCAGCGCGAGCTGGCCGACGATCTGCCGGACCTCGACCATGTCCACCGCCACGAGGAGGGTTCTGCCGTTGTCCAGGGGGGCGACGCGGACCCGCCACTCGCCGCTCTCGAACAGGCCTGGCCCCTGGCCGACGGGCACCCGCAGGTCGGGCTTGCCCTCCACGTCGACGCCGCTGAGCTGGAGGATGGTCACGCCCTTGGCGTTGCGGAGCACCAGCCTGGTGTCGGCCGGGAGCGGCTTGCCGATCAGCGTGACGGCTCCGCGCTGCAGGCGGCGCAGCGTGGCGTCGGTGGTCAGGTCCATCTGGCTGTCCACGCGGTCGATCAGGTAGCCGCGCATGATCGAGACGCTGCCGATGCCGATGAGAGTGAGCGCGATGGCCAGCAGGACCAGGATGACCGCGATCAGCTTCACCCGCAGCGGGGTCCCGTTCATGGTCATTGGGCAGGTGGGAGGCGGAGAACGTAGCCGACCCCGCGCAGGGTGTGGATCAGCCGGGGGTCGACGTTGTCGATCTTCCGGCGGAGCACGGAGATGTAGGACTCCACGATCCCGACATCGCCCCGGAAGTCGTAGTCCCACACGTGGTCGAGGATCTGGGCCTTGGACAGCACCCGGCCGGCGTTCGCCATGAAGTAACGCAGGAGCTTGAACTCCGTCGGCGACAGCGCCACGGCCCTGCCCCTGCGCCACACCTCGTGGCTCTCCTCGTCGAGCTCGATGTCGGCGAAGGTGAGCCGGGGCGGACGGGCCAGCAGGTCTCCCGCGCCGGTACGGCGGAGCACCGCCCGGATCCGGGCCACGACCTCCTCCAGGCTGAACGGCTTGGTCACGTAGTCGTCCCCGCCCACCGTCAGCCCGCGAATCTTGTCCTCGGTGGCGTCACGCGCGGTGAGGAAGACCACCGGCGTGTCGGTGCCGCCGCCGCGCAGGCGTCGCACGACGTCGAACCCGTCCATGTCGGGCAGCATCACGTCGAGCACGATGAGATCGGGGCGGTGGCGCTGGACAGCGGCGACGGCATCCGTGCCGTTGCCTGCCGTGTTCACCCCGAACCCGGCGAATCGCAGGCTCGCGGCCAGCAGTTCGAGGATGTTGGGCTCGTCCTCGACGATCAGCAGGCGGGCTTCGGGTGAGTCGGTCACGGGTTTTATCTTCACTCGCCCACATGAAAAAGCAGTTAACGGGTCAACACAGAGGTTAACCCCACGATATGCCTGGCGATTGCCAAACTCGACGTCGCCGCCGGCGAGGGGGCGTTCCGCACCAGCGTGACGCGGCCGTGCACGTCGATCGCGAAATCGTCGAGCATGCTCCCGTCCCTGGCCACGGCCTGGGCCCGGACTCCCCCGGCGGTCCTGACCAGATCGGCCCTGGTGAGCTCGGGCACGTAGCGGCGCGCGGCCGCCAGGAAGGACCCCTTCGCCATGGAGCCGAGCACCTCCCGCACCCCGGTCCGCCAGTGCCGGGCCGCCAGCCGCCGGGTGCCCTCCCAGGCCAGGATCCGGCGCAGGTCGGTGAGATCGACGTCACCCCAGGAGTAGCCCTCCAGGGCCAGCGCCATGACCGCGTTGGGGCCGACCAGCACCTCGCCGTCGATCCTGCGGGTCAGGTGCACGCCGAGGAACGGGTAGCGGGGGTCGGGGACCGGGTAGATCAGCCCGCGGACCAGGTCCTTCGACGCGCCGGCCAGCGCGTAGTACTCCCCCCGGAAGGGGACGATCCGCACGTCGCCCGCGCCCCCGGCCATCCGGGCGACGGTGTCGGTGCCCAGCCCGGCGCAGACGATCAGCCGGTCGAAGCGCAGCCTGCGCGACCCGGCCAGCACCTCCACCCCGCTCGCGGTCTCCCGCAACGCGCGGACCGGGTGGGAGAGCAGTACCGAACCGCCCGTCTCCGCCACGTCCAGGGCCAGACGGCGGGCGACGGCGGGGAAGTCGGCGATCGCGGTGTGCGGGGAGTGCACGGCGGCCACCCCGACGGTGTGCGGCTCGACCTCGCGCAGCGCCAGCGCGTCCAACTCGGCGATGCCGGGGACCTGGTTGGCGCGGGCGCGCTCGGCGATCCTCCGCAGCCCCGGCCGCTCGGCCGCGGTGGAGGCGACGACGAGCTTGCCCACCTCGTCGTAGGGGATGCGGTGCTCCGCGCAGTACTGCCGGAGCAGGGCCATGCCCTCGCGGCAGAGCCGGGCCTTGAGCGAACCCGGCTGGTAGTAGATCCCCGCGTGGACGACCCCGCTGTTGTGCCCGGTCTGGTGGGCTCCGACGCGGTCCTCCTTGTCGAGGACGGTCACCGTGGCGCCGCGGGTCCGCGCCACCTCCCTGGCCACCGCCAGGCCGACGATTCCCGCACCGACGATCCCGATGTTCACCGCGCGACCTTACCGGCCGGCACGCCGGCCTTCCCAGGGGCGAGATGCCCTTCCTCAGCGAGCCAGCGCAGCGAGTCGGCGATGGTCTCCCGGACCGGACGCAGGCTCATCCCGAGCGCCTCCAGGGTGGGGGCGTCGAGGGTCGGCACCATCGTGACCATCATCTCGGCGGCGTCCCTGGTCAGCGGGTAGCCGATCGGCCTGATCCGTTTCACGGCGTCGAGCACGGCCGCCGCGCCGCGCAGCGCGGCGGCGGGGACCCTGAAGCGGCGGCAGCGACCTCCGGTCGCCTCGTCGCAGGCGTCGGCGAGCTCCGCCCAGGTGAGGTGGTGCCCGCCGAGCATGAACCGGCGCGGCCCGCGCCCCGGCTCCAGGCAACGGGCGAGCGCGGTGGCCAGATCGCGGACGTCGAGGACGCAGACGCCGCCCGCGGTGATCGGCCAGCCCTGCGCCAGCCCCGCGCGCAGCCCGTCCATGAGCGCGTCGAGCGAGGGCTGGTACGGCCCGGCGACCCCGCCCGGGTAGACGACGGTGACCGGGTCTCCCCGTTCCTGGAGCCGCCTGGCGTAGCGCTCGCCGGAGACCTTGGTCCTGCCGTAGGCGTTCCTGGGGGCGGACAGCGGGCTCTCCGCGGTGATCAGGGGCCCGACCGGCGGCACGAAGACCGCGACGGTGGAGACGTGCACGATCGGGTCGAGCCCGAGCGCGGCGGCCTGGCCGAGGACGTTCTTCAGCCCGGCCACGTTCGTCCCCACCAGGTCGCCGGCATGGCTGACGACCCCGATCTCGGCAGCGGCGTGAATGACCGCCTCACACTGTTCGAGCGCGTTCCGTACGGCTTCCGCGTCACGGATATCCGCCTCATGCAGGGGGACCATACCGCCGACCCCGACATCGGCCAGGACTTTCCGCGCCTTTTCCGGATTACGCACCAGGAGAAGCGGCTCGTGTCCGGCGGCGACAAGTGCGGCAACCGCGTGTGAGCCGACGAACCCGGACGCTCCGGTCACCAGGACGCGCATAGTCGACAGTTAACGGCAATCCTCTCCGGAGGAGAAGAGGGATGCCCCGTCTCGTTAGTAATCGTAACCATATGTAGGCAAGCTTTACCCACCCCGAGCAGGCAATACGCTGATACTCCCGCACGCGGAACCGCGCTGCGGACATTCGTTTCGGGGGAAACAAATGAAAAGGTCACATGCCGGGGCTCAGCGGCCCCCGCGTGTTCTTCTGCTGGGCGTCGCGGCGTCGTTGGCCGCCGCCTCCGTCTCCGTCCTCGCCGCCCAGCCGGTCTCCGCCGCGGAGGCTGCCGAGGCCACCGAGGCGGAGCCGTGCGCGGTGGTGAACGGGGGTTTCGAGGAGCCCGGCGGTCTGCGCGGGCAGGGGCACCTGCGCAAGGACGTCCCCGGCTGGCGCACGTCGTCGAGTGACGGTCTCATCGAGATCTGGGGGGCGGGCAACCACGCCGACCCGATGGACTTCACCGTCCCGCCGGACACCGGCGACCAGTTCGCCGAGCTGAACGGGACCTCGGTGTCCACCCTCTACCAGGACATCCGGACCGTGCCGGGCTCCACGGTCGACTGGAGCCTGGCGCACCGGGGGCGGACCAGGACCCAGGGCGGCCAGGACGTCATGCGGGTCCGCATCGGGGGCGTCGTGCAGGTTCCGGAGGGGCAGGACTCACCCGACATCGCCGACGGCGGCGACACCTGGGGTCACTACGGCGGCAGCTACACCGTCCCCCGGGGACAGCGGGTCACCCGGGTGGAGTTCGTCTCGGTCTCGTCCGGGACGGGACGGCCGAGCTACGGCAACTTCCTCGACTCGGTGTCGACCTCCTGCGCGTCGCCGAACCAGCCGCCCACCGCGCCGTACCTGGTGCTGTCCGGATCGGTGGGACAGACCCTCGACGGCTCCCTCACCTCGGTGGACCCCGAGGGCGGAGAGGTGACCTACAGCGCGACCACCCCGGTGCCGTGGCTGAACGTGACGGTCCGCCCCCACGGGACGGTGGTGGCCAGGGCGATCAGGCCGGGTGTCCACCAGGTGCCCGTCAAGGCCTGCGACGAACGGGGCGCGTGCGCCGACGGCAGGGTCGTCGTCGTGGCCTACCGCCGTACCAGGCCGCTCGCCAGGTCGCTCGCCGACCTGTACCCGATGCAGTCGGCCACGCCGCCGGCGGGCCCCTTCCCCGCCGGCGCCGTCGGCAAGGACCGCCGGATGCCGTGAGAACGGACCGCCCGGCCGGGACCGTCCCGGCCCGGCGGTCGCAACGACGGCTCAGAGCTCCCTGAACGCTCGGACGGGGCTCACCGGAGCGGGACCCGCGAGATGAGATCATCGGGCGCGACCGGCCGGGCGGGATCGACGGCCGGCCTCACCGCATCCGGCCGAGGGCCGACCTCACCGCATCCGGCCGACAGCCGACCTCACCGCATCCGGCCAAGGGCCGGCCTCACCGCATCCGGCCGAGAGCCGCCCGCAGCCGGCGTACGTCCCCCAGCCTCGCCTCGTAGGTCGCGCCGACCACGACGAGCAGCAGCCCGCCGGCCGCCATCGGCACCCACCTCGGCACCAGCACGACGACCTGCGCGATCCACGGCGCCAGCTCGTGCAGGGCGACGGCGGCCAGGGTCAGGCCACCGAGCAGCGCGGGGGCCTGGAGCCGGAGACGGGCTCCGGCCAGCAGCACGGTCAGCGAGACCACGCCGAGCAGCAGCGGCCGGACCCAACCGGCGCCGGCGAGCATCGCGATCATGCTGGGGAGCAGGCTGGAGGCGAGGCCGGACCCGTAGGCGACCCACGAGGAGGTCTCCCGGCTCCTGGCCCGCCACCAGCCGAACACCAGCAGGACCAGCGAGAACGGCACCGTGTAGGCCTCGACGACGGTGATGTCGGAGGCGAGCAGCCGCAGCCATGAGGCCACCAGCAGGAAGCCGGTCCCCACGTATCCGGCCCACCGCCGGTCGGGCCGCAGCGCCGTACCGGCCATCAGCACGCCGACGACCGCGCAGGCCAGCGCGGCGAGCGGCAGGTCGGCGGCACCGAGCGACAGGCCCACGGCCGCGAGGGCGTACCCGGCCGTCTCCGCGCCGATCGCGAACACCGCCGTCCTGAACCCGCCCGCCACCGCCGCCGCCAGGCAGGCCACCGCGAGCACGCCGAACGCCGCATGCCGTACCGGCCACTCCAGCGCCAGCGCGGCGGCGAGAGCCTCCCCGCCGGCGAGCGACGTCGCCAGCGCGGCCCCGGCGATCCGTACGGCCTTCGCCCGGCCGTGGAAGGCGACCAGTCCCGCGATCACCGCTGTCACCGGCAGCACGACCAGCGTGGCGGGCCTGCTCATGAGCGCCCAGGAGAGCGCGATCGAAGCCGTCCACAGCGCCGCCACACCGCCCCACGCCCAGTCCGTACGGCTCCGCGCGGCCATCCACGCCGGCGGGCCGAGCCCCGCGACGAACAGCCCCACCTCCAGCCCGTACGGCAGGCCCACCGAGACGGGCAGGACCGTCAGCGCCACCGGCCAGGCCGCCACTCCGGCCCTGAGCACGCCTCCGCGCCCGGCTACCTGCCAGGAGAGCAGCACCGCCGCGACCGCGACGAGAATCGTGATCACGATGAGGAGCGGGTGGCGGCCGCCGGAGGCGGGCAGAGGGGTCCACGGCAGCGCGAGGGGGCGGTAGAACCCGAGGATCTCAGCGAGGGCGGCATGCACGGGAAGCAGCGCCAGCGTGGCGAGCACGGCTCCCAGCACCAGCCCCGTCACCCTCCGAGGATCATCACCCCCCTGCACGGCGGGCCCGTCCACAGTGGCCTTCTCCACAGCGGGCCCGTCCACGGCCTCCACAGCGGGCCCGTCCACGGCCTCCACAGCGGGCCCGTCCGCGACGGGCCCGTCGGCCACAGGCCCGTCGGCCACAGGCCCGTCGGCCACAGGCCCGTCGGCCACGGGCCCCACAGCAGATCCTCCGGCCACCCCGTGCGGCGCGGACACCGCAGCCGGTCCCCCGGCCGCCTCGCGCGGCGCGGACACCGCAGCCGCGACGGACCATCGGCGGAGGGCGAGGAGACCGGCCGGCAGGGCGCCGATCGCCAGGGCCAGCGCGAGTCCTTCACCCACCGGCTGCCATCCTGTCCCGACGGACACCGCCCAGATCAGCCCGGTCGCCGACAGTACGGCCATCGCCAGGGCGGCCGCCGCCGCCCACGGCACCCGGGCGATGAACACCGCCAGGCCGCACGCGGCCAGCAGGACGGCGAGCGCCGCGTACGTGGTGGTCCGTTCGGCGAGCGCGGTGACCACCGCCAGCGCGGCGACCGGCCCGGCCGCCAGCGTGAAGGCTCCCGCCCATCGCGGCCGCCGGGCCAGGGTCAGGCAGGCGACGAGCGTGACGGCCAGAGCCAGCAGGACCGCGAGACCCGCCGCGCGGCTCCAGCCGAACGCGACCGGGGTGACGGCCACCGCGACCGTGCCGACGGCCAGGGCGACCGGCCGCAGGGACGCGTGTCCCCGGCGGGCCATCGTCACCGAGGCCACCGCCAGCAGTCCCAGCACGACCACCCCCTCGGGGAACGGCGAGATCCACCGGTCTCCGACGACCTCGTTGACGCTCGACCAGACGCTGCCCAGCCGGTTGAACGGTGTGAGCAGCGCGGAAGCCACCGCGGGGAGGAACGGAAGCGCGGTGAGCGCGGCCAGCGTCGCGGCGGAGGCGGCACCGGCCGAGCGGACCCGGGGATCGTTCAGACCGGGCAGACGGAGGGCGGCCACCGCGACGGCCAGCGCCGCGACGGTGTGCGGGACGGCCCACCAGCCGGCCGGGAGCAGCGGCCAGACCGGGGCGGCCAGACCGGCGGTCAGCGCGAACGCCGCCCCCGCCGTGAGGACCCTGAGCCGGCCCGTGGCCGTCCGGGGCGCGACGGCCACGCCGATCACGGCGAGCGCGATCAGCAGCGTGCCCTTGATCGAAGCGGTGAACAGGCCGTCGGCGCGGGTGAAGTCCATCAGCCCCAGGGACGAATCCAGGGATCCGTGGCCCACGCCCAGCGTCCACACCACGCCGAAGCAGAGTCCCACCGTCACCCGGACCCCGGCCCCACGCCCCGGCCCGGCACCATCCGGCACTTTCGCGAGCCCCGCCGTACCCGCATCACCCGGCACCGCAGGACCGGTCAGCCCACCACCACCCGGCACCACGGGGCCCGCCGTACCCGCATCACCCGGCACCGTCGCGGGCTTGTTCCGGCCGTGGCCGAACACCAGGAAGGCGGCGTCTGCCGCCGCGGTCGCCGCGAGAGCGGCGGTGAACCAGGGGGCCGTCTCGCTCAGGGCCAGCAACGGGAGTGGGAACTGGGCGAGCACGATGGCGACCGGCGGCGGCAGCCTCAGCGGGAGCAACCGCGAGTATCCCGCCACGACGAGCGCGATCAGGGCGATCAGCAGGGCGGCATAGTCGAGCGCGGCGATGCGATCGGCCCCGGCCAGACCGACCCGCCGGGCCGCGTAGCCGTCGAGGAAGAGCAGGGCGACGCCGAGCACCGCGATGGTCTCGGCGGTGGCGACGAGTTCTCGCTTCACCAGGAGCTTCGGCACGACGAGGGTCAGCACGGTGATCCCGGCGAGGATCGCGGCCCGCCCGCCGATGCCGATCTGCCCCCAGCTGACCACCGTGAAGACGACGGCCGCGACGGCCAGCAGCAGACCGCCGAGCACGAGCAGCAGATTCTGCACGGCCTTCGGCGAGAAGTCCCGCCGTGGCGAGGCTGCGGGAGGACCCGGCTGCCCGGGGGCGGGAGCGGCCGACTGTCCAGGAGCGGGAGGCCCTGCCGGGGCCGGGTGGGGACCCGTTCCGGCAGGGGCGGGCCGTACGCCGGAATCGCTCCCGGCCGGGCGGCCCCGTTCGGCCCGGAGCAGGTCGAGCAGCCGGCCACGCCGGATCAGGAGATCCGCCTCCCGTGCCCGCAGCCCGGCCAGTGCCCTGTCGAGCTGCCAGAGTTCGGCGGCCACAGGTCCCCGCAGGGGCAGCGCGCAGTGCGGGCAGCGGTCGTGGGCCCTGACGATGGCCACGCCGCACTCCGGGCAGTTCACTCCCGGTGGGAGCCCTGAGCCGGGAGGGGGACTCTGATCGCGCATGACATGAAGGATGCCGAGCGCGGGTCGCCGTTGGGTTACGGAGTGCTGTCCAGGTCTCCCTACGGGTACCGCGCCGGCCGGATGCGGCACGGACCGGCTACAACGGATACGGCACAGGCCGGAACCGCGCAGGCCGGAGCCGCACAAGCCGGGACCGCGCAGACCAGAGGCCACACAAGCCGGAACCGCACAAGCCGGGACCGCGCAGGCCAGAGGTCACACGGGCCGGGGGCGGCTAACGGGTGCGGCGGGCGATGAAGGTGATCACGCCGGTGGCTCCCGCCGCGACCGCCAGCCAGGCGGCCACGACCGAGCTCGGCACCCCGGCGTCCTCGTCCGCCTTCGTGTCGGCCACCAGCGTGGTGGCCCCCTCGGAGCTCCGGGCGGCCGTCGGCGTGGGAGCGGGCTTCGGGATCGTCTCCCGGAGGACCTCCGGCGGCAGCGGCACCCGGTAGACCGGGCTGCCGACCCCTTCGCTGCCGGTCAGCAGCGCCCTGCCGTCGGCCGTGTAGGCGATCGACTCGGCCTGCTCCAGGGGCGGCATCGACACCCGGGCGATCTGGTCGCCCGGAGCGCGGTAGACGGTGGCGGAGAAGTAGGTGCGGATCACGAAACTCGACCCGTCGGGGGCGTAGGCGGCGTCGGTGGCCATGATGGGCGCGGAGCCGACCTTGCGCAGGACGTTGACCTTGTCGGTGCGCAGCCGCTTGGGCGCCGCGTAGACCGAGCCGGAGAACTCCTTGCTCACGATGTAGAGCCGCCCGGTGCGGGGATGCACCATGACACCCTCGGCGTTGTGCCCGCCGTCCTCGTAGCGGAACCGGTAGCGCACGGCGGGCAGCACGGCGTCGCGCAGCGTGGTGGGCTCCGTCACCTTGTAGACCGAGATGTCGGGCCAGGCGCCGTCGAAGTTGTCGCCGATGTCGGCGAACCAGAGCACCCCCGCCCCGGTCTCCGGGTCCCGGGACGCGGCCATCCCCTCCCAGTCGCGGGCCGCCGCCCCCTGGAGGGTGAACGTCGCGCGGGTCCGCCCGTTGGAGCCGACGGCGAAGAAGACCGGCCCGGCCGAACTGTCGTTGTGGGTGTAGTAGACGTTCTTGCGCGTCGGCGAGACCGCCAGCCCGCTCGACTCGGTGATCCGCCTGTCCTTGAAGGTGAAGAAGGGCGAATCGCCGTCCGCCCACGCTCCGCCCCCCGCGAACACCGCTGCCCCGGCCAGCACGGCCACCGTGATCACGCGGATCATGACATTCTCCGGCCTACTCCCCATTCAGCCATCATGCCCTGACCGCGGGAGCGGGGGGCGCCGTGGAAGCCCCTTGTCCACATCAAGGTCACCCCCGCATTGCCGAAAGCGGATTTCCGGAGGCGGAGGCGAAAGGGCACGAAAAGCGGGACGCCGGGGAGAGGGACTCCGCCCGGATTCACCCTTCGGCCACGTCAGGACAGACCGTTGCCGATCAATGGACGTCCGGTGGAAGGCACCCGAGGGCGGTGCTCGCCTGGAGTGCACTCCAGGTCCATAGGGTGGACGCATGGATTACACGCAGCTTGGCCGTACCGGCCTGAAGGTCAGCCGCCTCTGCCTGGGCACGATGAACTTCGGCCCCGTGACCTCGGAAGACGACTCCTTCGCGATCATGGATCACGCCCATGAGCTGGGAATCAACTTCTTCGACACAGCCAACGTGTACGGCTGGAAGAAGGGCGAGGGCATCACCGAGAACATCATCGGCCGATGGTTCGCCCAGGGCGGAGGCCGCCGCGAGAAGACGGTCATCGCCACGAAGCTCTACGGCGACATGGGCGACTGGCCCAACGACGGCCGCCTGTCCGCGCTCAACATCCGCCGCGCCGCCGACGCGTCGCTGAAGCGGATGCAGACCGACTACATCGACCTGTACCAGGCCCACCACGTCGACCGGAGCACTCCGTTCGAGGAGTTCTGGGAGGCCATGGACATCCTCAAGCAGCAGGGCAAGATCCTCTATGTCGGGTCGTCCAACTTCGCCGGCTGGCACATCGCCAAGGCCCAGGAGGCCGCGGCCCGGCGCAACAGCCTCGGCCTGGTCTCCGAGCAGTCCCACTACAACCTGATCGTCCGGGCCCCCGAGCTTGAGGTCATCCCGGCGGCCGAGGACTACGGCCTGGGCCTGATCCCGTGGAGCCCGCTCGCGGGCGGCCTGCTCGGCGGCATCCTCCGGAAGATCGACAAGGGCCGCTCCGCCTCGGAGAACATGGTCAAGGAGCTGGACAAGCACCGCGACAAGATCGAGCAGTACGAGGCGTTCTGCGACGAGCTCGGCGAGGACCCGGCGAACGTGGGCCTGGCCTGGCTGCTCCACCAGAGGGTCGTCACCGCGCCGATCATCGGTCCGCGCACGCTCGACCAGCTCGACGGCACCACCAGGGCCCTGGAGATCAAGCTGGACGACAAGGCCCTCGCCCGCCTCGACGAGATCTTCCCCGGATTCAAGACGGCCCCCGAGGAATACGCCTGGTAGCCGAACCGACGAAGCTCTGTAGGCTGTTCTTGACAGACAGACCGCGTCTGTCTAATTCGCCGAAGAGGCCCCCGGTTTTCAGGGGGCCCTTTGCGTTATGGGCCTTAAGCCCCTGGTCGCTCCCTCCCTTCGTCATGTGCGACTCAGAGAGATTGGCGACGTAGGGAAGCACCTGCAACCAGGGGATATGGCCCTCGGTAGGGCGCGGTATCAGGGCACGCCTGAGGCCGGCCGAGGAAGGGGCTTGTCCTACCAGGGAAGTCGAGTCGGAGAAGAGCAAGAGCTTCTTTGCGTTGTGCGGCCAAGTCAGCCGAAGGCGAGCATGCGGAAGGCGCTACGGATGGTCATGAGAGGCTTCCGGTCACAACTGTAGAAGAACTTGTTTGTCAGCAGGACAGCCCACCGACCTTGCAGGAGCGGGGCGCGCTTTTGCGTTGCTCCCGCTCAACCCAGCCAGAAGGCGGCGAGTGACCATGTCTGGGCGCCGCTTGTGGAGCCGTCGTGCGGCGCGAGCTCGGTTGGCGCGATGTATCCCTGGCCGGGCTCCAATCGGATGCGCAAGCACCGCAGGGGCTGCCCGTCGGCGACGTATTGACGCACGTCGTCGGTGTGCGGGTAGTGCTGCTCCTGGTCCCGGCCGAGCGCCCTGCAGATCTCCAGGATGTCCCGGTCACCGACCAGGAGGTAGCGGGTTCCCGGCCCGAAGTTGATGCACAGCCGACGGCGACTATTCTGCCGGACCGGGTACGGCAGCCGATCCCAGTTGTCCACGTGCAGTCCGATCCTGTAGCTGATCGTCGTGTCCTCGGTGGAGGTGAGCAGCCCGGCCGGGCTGCACGAGGAGACGTGACGCCTGCGTGGCCAGCGGCCACCCAGCGGGTCGAGAGCGGCTGCGGCGTCCACTCGGGCTTGGAGATCGTCGGAGGTGAAGACCGGCAAATCCTGGCTAACCAGTTCGATCATCATGCTGGGTGGGGTGGCGGCGGCGGGCCGGAGACGGTCGGCTTCCGCGCTGCTGAGGGGTATCCAGTCCCCCTGGGGGACGACGGCCACACCGTCGTCATAGCCCGGCGCGTCGCCCGCCTGCCTGACGTGCCCGATCTCGATGCGTCCCTGGATGTCGCTGAACTGGTCGAACCGCAGCCGTACGCCCATGTCTCCGCCTCCTTGATTGTCGAGGTCCTAACCGAGGGTGATCTCCTGCTCGGCTGCGAACGCCTCGGCGAGGTCCTGGAGCTGTGACCGATCGATGATGATCTTTTTGAGCGCGCTCACGCCGCGAAGGCCGGACAGGTCGTTGCCGCGCAGGTCGCAGCCGCGGTAGGTGCCGCCGTCGAACTCGGTCAGATGCAGGTCGCACTCGTTGAACGCCACGTCGCTCAGGTCGGCTGCGGAGAACCTCGCCTCACGCAGGGAACAGGACGAGAAGATGACCGGCCCGGTGGCGCGTACGCCAGTGAAGGCGGCGAGGTCGAGCCTGCACCGCTCGAAGACCACGTCATCGAGCGTGACCTGCTCCCACGCAGCGCCGAGCAGCTTGCAGTCGGTGAACGTGACCCGGGAGAGCTTGCTGTCCTCCCAGTGGAGGCCGGACAGGTCGCAGCCGGAGAACTCCACCGAGTGCAGGCGCAGCTCGTCCAGGCGGGCCCGCTGGGTGGTGAGGCCGGTGACGCGTCCGTCCATGAGCTGGGTCCCCGACAGGGACAGCTCGCGCAGACGGGCGTCGCCGTATCGGAAGTCGCGCAGCTTGCCGTGCTCGCCTTCCAGCGAATCGACCTCGTCCAGGTCCGCATCGTCCAAGTCGGGCAGCGTAACGCTCGTCTGGCGTACGGCGCGTGTGTCCATCGTCTTGCCTTCCAGAGTGGAGATGCGTGGTCCCGTCGTGGGCGCGGGGGGCACCGCGCCCACGACGGTCCTCTGCTACTTCTTCTTGCTCCAGTTGTCCCAGCTCGGCTTGTTGTCGAATCCGCCCTTCTTGCCGTTGTCCCAGCTCGGCTTGTTGTCGAACTTGGCGGCCTGCAGCGGGTCGGAGTTCTCAAGGGTGCAGATGCCGATCAGGTCGTCGACCAGGCCGATGGTGTGCGGCCCCAGGCCCGCCAGGAAGTCCAGGAGGGACTCGGGCTGCTCAATGCCTTCGGTCCCTACAACGGCGATCAGGGAGAAGCGGATGCCGTGGTCACGCAGGCGGCCGATGCCGCGCACGATCCGGTCGAGGGCAGGCCGGCCGCGTAGATCCACCCGTCGGGCATTCAGAGCCGCCGGGCCGTCGATACTGACGCCGACACGGACCTGGTGGCGGGCGAGCAGGTCGCACCACTCGTTGTCGATGAGGGTGGCGTTGGTCTGCACGCTGTGCTGGATCCGGCCCGCGTGACGCAGCTCCTCGAACGGCGCGAGCAGCGCGCTGAACTTGCGCAGGCCCAGGGCCAGGGGCTCCCCGCCGTGCCACACGATGTCCAGTCGGCCGCTGCGATCGATCAGATCCGCAGCCGAGTCGGCAACGGCCTGGGCGACCTCGGGGGACATCTCACGGCTGAGGCGCCGGAACGGCAGATAGCAGTACACACAATCGAGGTTGCATAGCGTGGTCGGCTGTAGGACCAGTGTCCCCGGTCGGCCGAACCACCGATCGAACTCTAATCGTCCTTCCATCTCATGCGTTCCTTTCATGAAGGGAGAAGGAGCCGTGGTGCCCGCGGCCACGAGAGGGCTGTCGTCCTCCGCGCACCCCTGCGGGGATGAAGGGCGGTTCGTCTCGTGGCCACGGGGTTGTGCCTGGCGGGCCTCGCCGGCGGGGCGGGAAGTGGGCCAACCGGTGGGGATGAATGAGGCCCGCCAGAGTTTGGTATCGGCCATCAGTACGCGCCATCCCATAGACGGCGGTGCACGGTGGTGTGGGACAGGCCGGTGCGGTGCCGTCCGGGCGTGCGGGGGTGTCCGATCACGAGGTCACTCGCCCGGCGATCTCCTCCTGCTGGTCGACCTCGGCCTTCAGGTCGTCGAAGGTGTCGGCGTCCACGCCGGGCTCGGCTCCGGCGCGCAGCGCGCCCGGGGGGAACGCCTTTTCGCGGAAAGCCCAGAAGCGGCCCTGGTCGCTGCGGATCAGTCGCCAGCCCGGAATCCTGAGGATCACGGACTTGGGCATCGTGGATCTAGCATTCTCCATGGATCGGACCTCCATCCGATCAAGGACCCGTCCGGTCGTCGCAAGCGCCGGGCGGGTCCGCTTTGTGCAGCGGGAAAGGTGTTCGGGCGCCGTATGAGAGGGATGGCTGCAGGGCAAAGCGATCCTGACCTCACGCCCACCACAGGTCATCGGCCTTCACCCGTCTTTACGCCGATAAATGACAGCGGAATTTCGGCTGAGGAGGGTCCGAATAACAGGGTGGTGCGTTCGTCGTCCACGCTGCTCAAATTACGGAGACCGGGGCACGTTGCGTATGGGGTCAAGGTCCTCAGGGTGGTCAAAGTGGTCAAAGATCATTTGCTTGGTTCGGGCAACGGGACTTCTGGTCATTCGTCTTAAGAGCGTCGATGCCGGCGACTAGGGTGATCAGCACAACGCGGGAGCTGGTCTTCCGTAAATGCAGGTCGATCAAAGTGGTCAAAGATCCGTTTGGCATGCGGAGGCGACTATGGCGCGCGAACGAAATGAGCGGCTTGCCGTACTTCTCTTAGAAGCGGGCTGGTCGCGGGCCCAAGCAGCGAGTGCGTTCAACCGTGTCGCCCAGGAGAGCAACTTGCTCGATTACGCGTGCATCGGTCGCTCCCACGTCAGCATGTGGGTAAGCGGGACGAAGCCATCAGGTGCGGCACCCATAATCTTGTGTCAGGCACTGTCCCGTCGTCTGAGGCGTGTCGTCACACCGGATGAGCTCGGGTTCGCAGTTCCCAATACGCCGGCACAGGAAGCGCTGGAGTGGCGCGTCGATCCGTTGATCGCGCTGACCGACCTGGGGAGAACGGACGTGAACTCAGACCGCAGAAGCCTTCTGAGCGGGGCGGTGTACTCGGTGGCCGCGCTCGCCCTGCCAGGTCAGGGGTGGTGGGAGAAGATGGCCGGGCAGCCGCCCGCGCCGACGAAGCACCAGCGTGTCGGGCGCGGTGATGTGGCGACCGTTCAGGAGCTCACCGCGGCCTTCTCCCGGATCGATCAGCGACGCGGCGGCGGTCACGGCAGCAAGGCCTTGGTGCAGTACCTGCAGTCGGACGTCGCTGCTTTCCTGCACGGGACGTTTCCCGATGAGCAGGTACGGCGCGACATGTTCTCCGCCGCCGCGGAGCTGGCCTACCTGTCGGGTTGGATGGGGTTTGACAGCGGCGAGCACGCTCTGGCGCAGCGGTACTTCATCTTGGGCGTGAAGCTGGCCGCTCGTGCTGACAATGCGCCGTTGACCGGTCACATCTTGCGCGCCATGGCGCATCAAGCCATCGATCTCGGGTTCTTCGCGCAGGGCCTCGATCTGTCGACGGCCTCCGTGCAGGGCCAGTGCTATGCCATGGCCACGCCCCGGGAGCGGGCGCTGCTCAGCGTCGTTCACGCCCGCGCTCTGGCTGCGAGCGGCAGCAAGCAGGCGGCGGCCAAGGCTCTGCTGAGGGCTGAGGACGATCTCGCCTCCGCCAGCGCGGATATCGAAGAACCGCAGCGCACGTTCTTCTTCGGGGAAGCCTCGCTGGCGCACGAGACCGCATGTACCTTGCGGGACTGCGGTGACCGCCAGGGCGCTATCCGCCAGTTTCGACGCAGCGTCCGGACCCGAGGGGATGCCTTCCGTCGTACGCACGTAGTGACGCTCGGATACCTGGGGGCGACGCAGGTCGTCACCGGCGGCGTGGAAGAGGCGTGTGCCACCTGGAGCGCCGCTCTGGACGCAATGGAGGAGGGCATCTACTCGGGGCGGGCGCGGCAAGCGGTCGTTGACATACGCAACCTTCTCTCCCCGTACCGGCGCCGCGGGATATCGGCGGTCGCTGAACTGGACGCGCGAGCCGCCGCGTATCTGACCCACGTAGATTGATCCCGTCACGAGTCACGGCGAAGGAATGAGGGCGCGCGCATGGCACAGTCGCTGGAGATCAAGCCCATCGGCATCGTTGTCGGCGGACGCGCTGAGCCAACCGACGATCACTGGGGTGAAACGGCGATCATCCGTCTGAACCCGGACTTCCCCGTCGAGGTTGTCCAGGGCCTTGAGGAGTTTTCCCACCTGCTGGTCGTCTGGCACTTCCACCAGGCTTCGCCTGGTGATGTCGCTCTGCACGCTCGGAGCCCGCGCAACGATCCCAAATGGCCGGCTACGGGAACGTTCGTTCACCGCAACCATCGCCGACCGAATCAGCTTGCGCAGTCCTTCCCGCGGCTTTTGAAGGTTGATGGTCTGGACTTGCATGTGACCGACTTGGATGCGATCGACGGCAGTCCTGTTTTTGATCTTGCGCCGTATTTCAAGGAGATGGGGCCGCGCGGCGAAGTGCGCGAGCCCCGGTGGCCGGGTGAGATGCTCAAGAATTACTGGGACAACCCGCAGAACTGAGCCCGGGTGACCCTCCCTCGTACTGTGGAGATCTGACCTAAGGGAAGGTCGGATCATGGGAGAGACCAAACGTAGTTTCGATCCGGAGTTCCGTGCGGGTGCGGTGCGCATCCTCCGGAAGATCGACAAGGGCCGCTCCGCCTCGACGAGATCTTCCCCGGGTTCAGGACGGCCCCCGAGGAATACGCCTGGTAGCAGGCTAGGAGACCAGGGCGCCGATCACCACGAGCAGCACGAGCAGTGCGAGCACCATGGGCAGCAGCCAGCGTCGAGGACGATCCACGCCCTGGAGCTTAGCTCCGTCCACCGGGGGCCGGGGCCACCAGGGGGTATTCCGCGACCGTCTCGTAGCGGACCGCGGCTCCCAGATGGCTTCTCACCAGGTGGACGGCACCGGCCTCCCAGCCGGTCCCGGCGAACGACCCGAAGTCCTCGACCAGGCGCCGCAGGTCGGCGTCGGCGCGGGACCTGGCCAGGGTCAGGTGCGGCCGGAGCCGCCGCCGGTCGGCGTGTACGGCTCCCGCACGGAGCGCTCCCGCCCCCAGGGAGTCGGCCAGCCGGACGAGCCGGGGGCGGCAGCCGTGCACGCCGGTCCAGAAGACGCGGGCCCGGTGCGCCGAGGGAAAGGCGCCCGCGCCGAGGAGCGACAGCGTCATCGGCGCGTAGCGCGACGCGGCTCGGGCGAGCCGCGTCTCCAGGTCGGGCAGCACCGCCTCCGGCACCTCTCCCAGGAACGACAGCGTCACGTGCCAGGTCTCCGGGTCCGGCCAGCGGAGACCGGGCCACGCGGCGCGGTGGGGTTCGAGGGCGCGGCCGAGCTCGTCACGCACCCGCCGCGGCAGCGGCAACCCCACGAACAGCCGCATGCGACCTCCTGCCGATCACCCTGGTCAGCATTATCGCCGCCCCGGTGCCCGCGAGGGTGAGCACCCCGCCGATCATGACCCCCACGCGGGGACCGCCCATTTCGGAGATCCAGCCGAGCAGCGGCGCGCCGATCGGGGCGCCGCCGGTGAACACCAGCACGTAGATACCCATCACCCGGCCGCGCATCTCCGGTGAGGAGGCGAGCTGCACGCTGGTGTTGGCCGCCGTGTTGACGGAGATCAGCGCGACCCCGGCGGGGATGAGGAAGAGCAGGTAGAGCGGGTACCACGGGGCCAGGCCGGTGGCGATCTGGAACAGGCCGAACGACACCGCGCCGCCGATCAGCAGCTTCCGGCTGGGCCGTACCCGCCGGGCCGCCATCAGCGCACCGCCCAGCGCGCCCACCGCGAACATGCTGGAGGCCATGCCGAAGGAGGACGCGCCCGCGCCGAAGACCCCGCGGGCCATCAGCGCGATGGACATCGAGAACGACTGAGTGAACAGCGAGACGAAGGCGACCAGCAGTATCGGCAGCAGCAGGTCCGGACGGTCCAGCACGTAGCGCAGCCCCTCGCGGAGCTGGCCCTTGGCCCTGGGCACCGGGTCGGGCGCGGTCAGCTCCGAGGTGCGCATCAGCGCCAGGCCGCTCAGCACGGCGACGAACGACAGCGCGTTTATCAGGAACATCGGACCGGTGCCGCCGAGCATGGAGATCAGCACGCCCGCGACGGCCGGACCGACCACGCGGGCCAGGTTGAAGCTGGAGGCGTTCAGCGCGACGGCGTTGGCCAGGTCCTTGCGGCCGACCATCTCCACGACGAAGGACTGGCGGGTGGGCACCTCGACGCAGGAGATGAGGCCGAGGACGAAGGCCATCACGTAGACGTGCCAGAACTGCGCGTTGCCGGTTACGACGAGCAGACCCATGGTCAGCGCCAGCACGCCCATGAGCGACTGGGCGACCATCAGCAGTCGCCGCTTGGGATAGCGGTCGGCGAGCATGCCGCCCCAGAGGCCGAACAGCAGCAGCGGCAGGAACTGCAGCGCGGTGGTCACTCCCAGGGCGACGGCGCTGCCGTTCGTCAGGTCCAGCACCAGCAGGTCCTGCGCGGTGCGCTGCATCCACCCGCCGACGTTGGAGATCACCCCGCCGATCGCGAACAGCCGGTAGTTGTGGTTGCGCAGCGAGCGGAACATCCCGCCCCGCGCCTCGGGCACGGCCTGTGCGGTGCCCGTCTCGACGGCCTGCAGCTCGCCGGCGGCCGCGGCCCGCGCGACCCGTCGCCGCCGTGCCCTCGCCCGCCATCCCAGCGTCTTGCCGGGCAGGGCGCGCGTGACACGCAGCCGTCGGAGCTTTGCCCGCCACCCCGGCCCCGTGCTCGGTGTGGCGTGCGCCTCGGCGTCCTGCGGGTCCGCCGAGGCCCCGGGTTCCTCAGGTTCGGCTAGATCCGGCTGAGCTTCTCCAGGATCGGAGCCGCCTGCCGGAGCACCGCCCTCTCCTCGGCTGTCAGCTCCTTCAACCGCTGCGTCAGCCACGCCTCCTTGCGGCGGCGCTCCTCCTTCAACAGGGTTGATCCCTGCTCGGTCACGCTCACGGTCACCTGACGCCGGTCGGTCGGGTGCGGCGTACGTGACACCAGCTCCCGCTCTTCCAGCCCGGCGATCACGCGGGTCATCGAGGGCGGTTGCACCTTCTCGAGCTCGGCCAATTCGCCGGGGGTTATCCCTGAATGCCGTTCCACGGCGGCGAGCGTCGCGAGCTGGGTGGGGGTCAGCGAGTGTCCCGCGGCCTGCCTGCGCAGGCGTCTGTTCAGTCGTGCCAGTGACACGCGCAGTGCCGATGCCAGACCGGCGTCGCTGCGCAGGTTCGCGACGGGGTCCTTCTTGGGGGTTTTCGTTAGCATAAGTCATTACCTTTGCTAACTATATACGAGCTCACGGGATTCCCTCCAGGCAGAGCTTTTCGGGGCGGGCCGTACAGCGTGACAGACCGGGCCGGGATCCCCAACCCCACCGCGACATCCCCGCATGCAGGACCCCATGAGGACGTCACGGCCGGGGTGGCGTTCAGTTCACCGAACCCGGCGGGGCGACCCACTCGGTCTCGACGTCCGCGGCCTTCGCGATCGTCGCGAAGTCCCGGTCGTAGTGGAGCACCTTGAGCCCGTGGTGCCGCGCCGTGACCGCGATGAGAAGGTCCACGGCACTCGGCCCCTGATGGCCGGAGGTGGCCGCCGGCGTCTCCTCGTCCACGTCTACCAGGTTCCTCGTCACGGAGGCCTCCATGTATACGGCCGACTACCAGTGCATCCACCCCCATCACTCAAGGTAAATGAAGAAAGACCTCGTGCAGGGGCCTTTCATCGGTAAAAGCTCGGGACAGGACCAGGAGGGACGTGACGGGACCGAGCCGCATCCACACCGCCGCAGAGAGAACCGGCACGTGAAGTTCACCTACGAAGCAACACTATTTTGTATGCTTTGGAGCATACAAAATAGGAGGTCGATATGACCAAACCGCCCCATCTGCTGGCTCGCAGCTCCGAATGGGCAGCGCTCACCGAGTTCGTGATGCATCCCGATCCACATCTGCGGCTGGGGGTCCTGTCAGGGCGACGGCGTGTCGGCAAGAGCTACCTCCTCCGCGCCCTGGCTGACTCGATGGACGGACTTTATGTCTCCGCGGTCGCCGAAGAAGGCACGGTGACCGCGCGGAGGCGGTTCGCCGACGACGTCGCGCGGTATGCGGGAGTCGGCCCCGATCTCTTCCGAGACGATGCCGACTGGGAGTCTCTCCTGGACTCGGCGATCAGCCTGAGCATACGGCGACGCGGCGCTTCCGGTTTGCTGGTCATCGACGAACTGCCCTACTGGATGTCGCATTCCCCGGAGCTTCCCGGCCTGCTCCAACTGCTCTATGACCGTTCACAGACCGGCCACGGCCACGAAGGCGGACGCGTGATCGTCTGCGGGTCGGCCATGTCCGTGATGAACAACCTCCTGTCCGGCACGAAAGCACTGCGCGGCCGGGCTGCTGTCGACATGCGTCTCCAGCCGTTCGACCTGAGCACCACCGCACAGCACTGGGGTGTCGACGACCCCGCGACCGCGCTGCGACTGCACGCCACACTCGGTGGATCTCCCGGCTACCGCAGCCTGACCTCTTCACGCGCGCCGCAGAGCCTCCAGGAGTTCGACGCCTGGGTCTCCGCCACTGTTCTCAATCCCGGTCAGGCCCTCTTCTCCCGCAGCGAGGCGGAGTATCTGCTGAGGGAAGACCCACGGTTCACCGGAAGCGCCCTCCACTACGCGATCATCAATGCGGTCGCCGGCGGAGCCACCAGTCCAGCGAAGATCGGCGGCCTGCTGGAGCGTGATCGCACATCTCTGGGCCGCCCGCTTGAGATGTTGACGAGTTCGGGCTATCTCGACCACTCGACAGATCCGCTCTGGGAGCGACGCCCTGTGATCACCGTCGCGGATCCCATCATCCGCTTCCATAATCTGATCACCGTGCCGAACCGGGATCTCATCGAGACGGGCGGTTCTGTCCAGGCATGGCGTGAATCTCAACCCACTTTCATCTCTCGTATCCTGGGCCCCCATTTCGAGGAGTGCTCACGCGAGTGGCTCCGCCGTCACGCCGCTCCCTCCCTTCGCGGGGGAGCGAACACCATCGCCTCGACAGTGATCAACGATCAAGGCGGGCGGGCCAGACATGAGATCGACGTCATCGCTCTGGACCGGAGGTCCGGCCGTACCACGGTGGGTCTCATCGGGGAGGCGAAGGCCACTCTTGTCCGGCGAGGCCCCGCAGACCTGGAACGGCTCGTACGACTGAGGGAAATCCTCCGCGGCCAGGGACATGACGTCACCTCCACCCGGCTGGCGATCTTCTCCCTGGAAGGGTTTCACTCCGACCTCGTGACGGTCGCACGCCGCCGGGGAGACGTGCTCCTGGTGGACCTGCCCTCTCTCTTCGGCAGGACAGAACCGCCCGTCCTGCCGGAATGACCTGGGTCCGTGATCTCGCGAACCCAGGTCACGAGCGTCACAGACCGAGGAGGGACTTGACGGGGCCGAGCGCGAAGTAGAGGACGAACAGCACCGCGACCACCCACATCAGGGCGTGGACCTCGCGGGACTTGCCCTTGACCACCTTGATCAGCACGAAGCTGATGAACCCGGCGCCGATGCCGTTGGCGATGGAGTAGCTGAACGGCATGAGCACGATCGTGAGGAACGCCGGGATGGCGATCTCGTAGTCGGTGAAGTCGATGTCGCGGATCGCGGTCATCATCAGGAAGCCGACGATGACCAGCGCGGGGGCGGCGGCCTCGTAGGGGACGACGGCGACCAGCGGCGAGACGAAGATGGCCAGCAGGAAGAGCACACCGGTGACGACACTGGCCAGACCGGTGCGCGCGCCCTCCCCGACGCCCGCCGCCGACTCGACGTAGGTCGTGTTGGAGGAGACCGAGGCCGCGCCGCCGACCGCCGCGCCGATGGAGTCGACGAGCAGGATCTCGCGGGTCCTGTCCATCGAGCCGTCCTCCTTGACCAGGCCGGCCTGGCCGCCGACGCCCACGACCGTGCCCATGGTGTCGAAGAAGTCGGTGATCAGCAGGGTGAAGACGAGCAGCAGGGCCAGGATGACCGAGACGGAGCCGAAGGCGCCGAGCGGGTCGAACTCCTTGAACAGCACGAACGGGTTGCTGAACCCGAAGATCTCCTTAGGCATCTCCGGCACGACGAGCCGCCAGCCCGCGGGGTTCGGGCTGTCGGGCGTCCCCGAGCCGCCGACCTTGGCGACGGCCTCGACGATGACGGCGAGGACCGTGGTCGCGACGATGCCGATCAGGATGGCGCCCTTCACCTTCCGGGCCACCAGCAGGGCGATCGTCAGCACGCCGACCACGAACACGAAGATCGGCCAGCTCGTCAGGTTGCCGCCGATGCCGAGCTCCAGCGGTACGGCGGGCGCCTTGCGGACGAAGCCGGCGTCGACGAAGCCGATCAGGGCGATGAACAGGCCGATGCCGACGCTGATCGCGGTCTTCAGCTGGGGCGGGATGGCGTTGAAAACGGCAGTGCGGAACCCGGTCAGCACCAGGAGCGCGATGATCACGCCCTCCAGGAAGACCAGGCCCATGGCCGACTCCCACGACATCTGCGAGGCGATGCCGTAGGTGACGAAGGCGTTGAGGCCCAGGCCGGCGGCCATCGCGAACGGCACCTTGCCGATGACGCCCATCAGGATGCTCAGCAGACCGGCGACCAGCGCGGTGCCGGCCGCGACCAGCGGCACGTTGGGGACGAGCCCGTCACCGATGAACTGGCCGTCCGCGTCCTTGACGGTGGCGATGATCAGAGGGTTGAGCACGACGATGTAGGCCATCGTGAAGAAGGTGGCGAGACCGCCGCGGACTTCCCTGCCGACCGACGAGCCACGGTCAGAGATGTGAAAGAAACGGTCAAGTGCGCTTATTTGGGAGGTTTTGGTGTCACTCACGGACGCAGGGTGCCAGCGAGCATCCCCTACCGGAAGGCCCAGGTCACGATGGTGATGGTTTCGAGATCGATTCGCGCTCTCACCGAGGGCGTTTTGCGGGTAGTGAGAGCCCGTCGCCTACGCTGGAACCGTGAACCAGCCTCGCCGTCCGGAGCTCCGGCCGTTGAAGACCAACGACACGGCCACGATCCTCGTGGGCACGGCCCTGTGGGCGATCGCCCTGCTCGTGCTCCTGATCGCGCAACCGGATGCCGGGCACCGCTGGTGGATCTGGACCTGCGTGTCGGGCATCTGCGGCGGCCTGTTCGGACTGTGGTTCGTCCGGCGCCGCGACCGCCGGGGCCCGCCGCCCGCCTCCGAGGAGGCGGTCGAGCCCGCGACGGCGATCCCGCCCGTCTCCCCGGCCCCGCCGGCCCTGTGACGGAGGGCCGCCGCACCCGCTGCACAGCCCCCGCGCGGCTCGGGTACGGCTCCCGCACACAGCCCGCGCACGACTCCGGCACAGCCCCCGCGCGGCCCGCGCACGACTCCTCCACGCGGCCCGCGCACGACTCCTCCGCGCGGCCCCGGGGCGGGGCGGGCTAACCGGTCGAGGCGGTCCAGCTGTCCAGGTCGGACTCGGCGAGCAGCAACGGCACCGCGGCCGGGTCGCGCAGCAGCGCCGCGGCCGCCAGCCGGTCGCCCCACTGGCCCGACGCCCACGCGAGCCCGCGGGCCAGACCCTCCACACCCTCGGCGTGCACCGTGCCCTCGAAGAACCGCCAGGCGGCGGGGACGCCGTCCACGAGCAGCTTGTCGTGCTCCACGTAGGTCGCGGGCGCGCCCGGCAGCAGTGACCGCACGGCGGGCAGGACCTCGCGGACCGTGCCCGTGGAGGTCACCTCACCGGCTGCCTCCTCCCCCGCCAGCGGCAGGTCGAGCAGCTCCGACAGCGCCTCGGCCAGGTCGAACGGGGCCAGGATCAGCGGCCGGCCCGCGACCAGCGGGAGCAGGTCCGGCGCTTCCACCACGACCGGCTCGCCCGCCTTGCCCTCGGCCCCGCCGGACAGCAGGTGGCCGTCCTCGGCGTCGGCGACGACGATCTGACCGTCGAGGACGGCGCGGACCGCGCGAGGAGGCGCCACCCGGGCGGGGGCGACGGCGGCCAGAGCCACCCACAGGGCCCGGAGCTGGGCGCGGTCCACCTCGATCGAGGGGTCGGCCAGCAGCTCCAGGAGCTCGTCGGGGCCGCCGTGCGAGGCGAGGAGGTCGGGCAGCGTGCTCCGGACGCCGATCATCGCCAGCGCGGCCTCGTCGATGCCCGAGGGGGCGTCGCCGTACAGGCCGAACAGCAGGGGGTCGCCGGCCGGGAGCCGCAGCTCGGTGGGGCGCCTGCCGCCCAGCACCGGGTGGGTGGACAGCCACCAGGCGGTGTAGGAGGGCACCTCCACGACCTCGCCCGCGACCAGGACCCGCAGCGGGTGCAGGACCGAGCGGAGCGGCGGGCGCGACAGCAGGGCGAGCGCCGAGGGCCAGTCCGCGACGTACTCCAGGTCGCGGATGGCGGAGAACTCCCTGGCGACCGGCGGCACGTCCATCTCCGGCAGCAGGTCGAGAACCGCCTCCAGCCACTCGTCCTCACGGTCGAGGTCGTGGTCGCACTCGTCCGGGTCGAGCATGACGTCGGCGTCGTTCACCACGGCGAAGCCGTCGAGCACTCCGGCCGCGGCCAGCACCCGGGGGCCGTACCGCTCCACCAGCTCGGGCGCGGCGGTGCCGAAATGCGTCTCCTGGTCCAGCAGCCCGGCCAGCGACCCATCGGCCAGGAGCAGCTCACCGGCCGGGTACAGCTCGCCGTCGGCGCCGCGCAGCGCCAGCTCCGACAGCCACGGAGCCTCACCCGTGGCCAGCCCCGCGGCCTCCACCAGCGCGAGGACGGCCTGAGCCACCGGCTCCGCTTCGGGGCTGTCCAGGGACTGCGCGACCGCGGCACGGGTCAGCGGGTCCTCCAGGACCGTCCGGGGTGTCGCCTCGCCCGCGCCGAGCCGCAGCAGCAGCCGGTGGGCGGCGTCCGGGTGGACGACGCGCAGCCCGAGCGGGGCGAGCACGGCCGGGTCCAGGGCGGAGCCGTCACTCAGCAGCAGCGTGCCGCGCGGCCCCCGGACCAGGCGGCCGTCGGCCAGCGGCACCGGCAGCGCGCCGAGCGCCTCGGGGTCGTCGGCCGGCAGCACCTCGTACAGCGACCGCCACCAGGCCGGGTCCCTGTCCTTGACGGCGTCGCCGGAGAGCATGTCCACGACGTCGGCGAGCTCCACCCGCTTCACGCCGAGCGCGTTGACGGCGGGGTGCCGGGACGGCCACCCGGCGGGCAGCAGGCCGGGCACCATGCCGGCGATCTTCTCCAGCAGCTCGGCCGGGGCCGCGACCACGGACGCCTGCCGTCCCGCCACGACCAGGTCGCCGCCGGCGGGCGGTCCCTCGGCGTCGGCGGGCGGGGAGAGAGCGGGCAGCAGCGGGGTGGCGGGGAGCCTGCGCAGGATCGCCCGGCGGATGTGGGCGTCGAGCTCGCCCTTGCCCATCAGGCCGGGGACGAGATCGAGCAGTTTGGGCGTGCGGGGCAGCCCGCCGAGCAGTTCGAGATAGGCCTCGGCGGCCCGCTCGACCAGGAAGTCGGTCAGCGGGCCCATGGCCACGTGCCGCCGGTCGGTGGCCATCGGGAACGAGGCGATCAGCAGCGCGGGCAGGTCCAGCGGTTCGTCGCTCGGCGTCGGCGCGTGCACCACGGGCGGCACCCGCGCGGGCAGCGGCCGGGGCTCGCCCTCCTGCGGACCGCCCGGGGCTCCGGCCGAGGTCCCGTCGGCGGATCCGCCGACGGGGACGGCCCAGCGGACCAGCCAGTGGGGCCGGGACCGCTCCTCGGTGGGCCGGTCGGCGAACAGCTCGGCCACCTGCTCCGGCGCGAACCGCCCGGAGGCCGACACCACCTTCCAGCCGTCCGGCAGGACCGTCCGGACCTCGCCGTCCACATCGATCTCGATCGACTCCAGCGCGGGCAGGCCGAGCAGCAGCGCGGGGCCGGTCTCCGCCAGCATCCGCCGGACCGCGTCCTCGGCCGCCCTGTCACGCAGCGGCAGCCGTACGAGCGTGTCGAACCCGCCGGGGACCTCCACCGGGCCGGCGGGGAACGGCAGGCGCAGCAGCGGCACGTGCCGGTCGCGGTCGGTGAGCTCCCGGGCGAGCGCGGGCTCGGCCGCCACCAGGGCCGTGGTCTGGTCGCGCGACCAGCGGACGACCCCGGACCCGAGCGAGCCGATCACCGGCTCGTCGGTGACCGACACCACGGCCGCGAAGCCGACGCCGAACCGGCCGGCCATGCCGGACTCGTCCCGCTTGCCGGAGACCCGGAGCGTGGACAGGCCCTCGATCCCGGCCGCGTCCACCGGGGCGCCGGTGTTGGCGGCCGACAGCACCCCCTCGCGCAGCGACAGGCGGAGCCGTCCGGGCACCCCCGCGCGGAGCGCGGCGTCGGCGGCGTTCTGGGCGAGCTCGACGATCAGCCGGTCGCGGTAGCCGCCGAGCGCGAAGTCCTCCTCGGCGTTGGCGTCCTCACGGAAACGCGCGGGCGAGGCCGTCCAGGCCGCCAGCACGGCGGAGCGCAGTCGGTCGGTGCCGAAAATGTCAGTCACAGCGAAGAGTCCAAAGGTCGAAGGGCCCGCGGGTCACGTCGCACGGCAGCCGGCCGGGCCAGGGACGACCCGGCGGCCTGCGGGAGAGGCGTCAGGTCAGGAATGACCCAGTGGCTCGGTGTCGGTGTCGTCCACCGAGCCGGCCAGGTCCGCGGAACCGGCCAGGTCCGCCTCCGGGGAGTCCTCGGGAAGGTGGTCGTAGGCGAGGTCGTCGAGGATCGGCGAGGTCGGCTCGACCTGGTGCGGCAGCACGGCCGCCTCGGAGTGCGCGCCGCAGCCGTGGTCGGCGGCGACCACGCGGCCGTCGTCGGGGGCGTACTCGTTGGTGCAGACACCGAAGCCGGTCCCCAGCGCGCCGGCCAGCGGCCAGTAGAAGCCGCAGGTGGAGCACTGGGCGGGGGCGGCGTGCGCGAGCGGGGTGTGCGGGCCGGACTCGCCGGAGTGCCAGCGCCGCACGGCGCGGTCACGGCCGATCGGGGAGAGCACCCGGGCCCGGCCGAGGCCGTACTCGAAGATCATTTGACGTTCGGAGTCGTCGGCGGTCTCGGTGAAGCCGGGGGCCAGCCGGTCGTCGTCGGCGGCGGTGGGCAGCAGGTCGCCCACCCCGAGGTCGCCGGGACGGAGCCGCTCGCTCCACGGCACCCACTCCGGGGGCAGCAGCGCGCCGGCGCCGGGCAGGAGCACGACCTCGCTGACCGTCACGTTGCGCGCGCGGGAGGCCCGGGCGACGGTGACGGCCCAGCGCCAGCCCCGATAGGCGTGGTCGAGACAGGCGAAGTAATGGGTGACGACACGCTCGCCCTCGCCCTCGACACCGAGGTGCTCGCCCACCTGGGCGGGCCCGACGGTCTCCTCGATGGCGGAGCGGGCCAGGTCGACGGCGGCGACGCATGCCGCGTCGAGGGGCGCTGTGCGGGATCGAGTACGGCTCACGAGTTCTCCTCCGTCGGCCTCGCAACCCGACGGCCGCTGTGCTTTCTGGCTCGCTCGCTGCGCTGACTCACAGTTCATTCTCACCTATGCCCGGAGCGTACTGCACCGGTACCGTCCTACTGCACCCGACGATTCGCCCGTCGCCGGTCCTCAGAGGCGGAAACCTCCGACTTCAGCCGCCCCGTGACGGCCTGTCCCCCCGCGGATGTGAGACGGCGACGCCCGTCTGTGACGGGCGGGGCTCCCGTGCCGCGGCGATGGAGTCGATGTCAATCGGGTAAGACTGGATGCGTGGCAAATGGGTGGGAACGAGCGCGAAAGACGGCGGGCGAGGTCTCACGTCTGATCGGCCGCTCGGCCGCCGAGGCGGGACGGGCCACGGTGCGCGCGGGCCGGAGCACGGGGCGGGCGACCGCGCGGGCCGGGCGTGGCGCGGCGAGCGGGACGCAGCGGGTCGGCAAGGCCGCGCGGCGGCTGACCCATGCCCAGGGCGCGGGCCGCACGGGGCTGGGCCAGCTGATCGAGCTGACCGCCGCGCACAGCGCCGGCGACGCGCTGGTCACCGCGGCCCTGGCCGGGACCCTGTTCAAGCTCCCGGTGAACGAGGCCCGGGGCCAGGTCGCGCTCTACCTGCTGATCACGATGATCCCCTTCGTGGTGGTCGCGCCGTTCGTCGGCCCGGTCCTCGACCGGTTCCGCTCGGGCCGGCGCTTCGTGATGGCGGGCACCCTGTTCGGGCGCGGACTGCTCTGCTTCGCGATGGCGGCGGCGGTCGTCCCGGGCGACGTGTTCACCATCTTCCCCGCGGCGCTGGCCGTGCTGGTGCTGTCGAAGGCCTACAACGTCTCCCGTGCGGCGATCATGCCGAACGTGCTGCCCGCCGACATCGCGCTGGTCACCGCCAACGCCAGGGTCGCCCTGTTCGCGCTGGTCGCGGCCGGCGTCGCGGTCCCGGTCGGCGCGGGCGTCAGCGCCTGGCTCGGCGCCGAGTGGGTGCTGCGCGGGGCGACGGTGCTCTTCCTGCTCCAGGGCGTCCTGGCCGTACGGCTCCCGCGCCACGTGGACTCCCCCGACCTTGAGGAGCTGGAGGAGGGCGGCAGGCGTCCGCACCGCTGGCGCACCCTGCTGAACGTGGGTCCGGTGGTCGCCGAGGCGATGAAGGCCAACGTGGCCATCCGCCTCTACTCCGGGTTCCTCCTGTTCTACCTGCTCTTCCTCGTGCAGGACGGGAAGCTGCCCGGCTTCGCCCCGACGGTCACGATCGGCGCGCTGGCCGTGGCCGCCGGAGTCGGCGGGCTGACCGGGACGGTGGTGGCCTCCTGGGTGCGCAGCCGCTCCCCGCAGCTGATCGTGCTGTCGACGCTGGCGCTGTCGGCCGTGACCACGGTGGTGGCGGTGGTCGTGTTCAACCTGTGGACCGTGGTGGCCGTCGCCCTGGTGTCCGCGTTCGCCCAGGGACTGGGCAAGCTCGCCCTGGACGCGATCGTGCAGCGCGAGATCGGCGAGGAGGTGCGCTCGTCCACCTTCGGCGTGGTGGAGGCGTTCCTGCAGATCGCGTGGGTGCTCGGCGGGCTGGCCGGCCTGCTGCTGTCGCTGTTCGCCTCCGGCCCGGCCGGGCTCGCGGTGATGGCCGCGGTGCTGGGCGGCTCGCTCGGCTGGCTGCTGGTACGGCGGCGCGGGCGAGTCCAGGCGAGGGACGCCAGGGTCGAGGCCGCCCGGGCCGGGGCCCCCGACGCTCCCGATGCCCCCGGCACTCCCGCGGCCCCTGCCGACGACCGGTCGCCGGCTCCCCGGGAGCGCCGCCGACCGGATGCCGCGGGAACGACGACCGCGGTCGTGCGGCGCGAGGACCCCGCGGCGGAGAAGCGGACCAAGCCGCTGACCAACCCCCACGGCTGAGCCGCCGGGGAGGAGGTCAGTCGTCCAGGTCGTCGGCCACCGCGCGGAGCACGGCGGCGATCTTCTTGGCGTGCACGGCCTCGGGGTGCTTGCCCTTCTGGTAGGACGTGGAGACCGCGTCCAGGAGCTTGATCAGGTCTTCCACGATGACGACCATCTCGTCGGGCTTCTTGCGCTTGCCCTTGGGCTTGGCGGCCTTGGCGAGCGTGGGAGGCTGGTCGATCACGCGGACCGAGAGCGCCTGCTGGCCACGGCGTCCTTCGGCGACGCCGAACTCGACCTTCTGGCCCGGCTTGAGGGAGTCCACGCCACCGGGCAGCGCGGAAGAATGCACGAAGACCTCACCGCCGTCGTCGCGGGTGAGGAAGCCGAAACCCTTGTCGGCGTCATACCACTTGACCTTGCCACTCGGCACAGGGGTGACCTCGTTCAGACTGTCGTGAAAAGGAATGGATGTAGGTTATGCCCAGCGGAGGCCGAGGGCGACCGTCTAATCCGGCCTGAATTACACCAGTGCGGCAGGGGTTCGCCAGCCGTCGAACCACTCGGCGAACTCGGTCAGATCGCCGAGCACCACATCGGCTCCGTGATCATGCAGCTCTCCCGCCGGGTAGAGGCCGGTCGCCACCGCCACGCTGGCGGCGCCCCCCGCCCGTGCCGCCTCGATGTCGGCGACATGATCTCCGACATAGGCCGCCGCGCCGAAGGTCGCCAGGGCCGGGCCCTTCGCGGGCCCGAAGACCGATCCGGCGATCTCGTCCACGTCCAGACCGAGGAATCCGACCGTCCTGGTCGCGTCGAGGGTGTTCTTGCCCGTCACCACGATGACCCGGCCGCCGGCCCGCCGTACGGCCTCGACGGCCTCGCGCGCGCCGGGCATGAGGGTGGTGACCGGGACGGCCATCGAGGGGTACAGCGACCGGAAGACGGCGACGGCCGCGGGGATCTCCTCCGGGGGCAGCCAGTTGGCCAGCTCCCACTCCAGCGGCGGCCCCAGCCTGGCCACCACCGCCGCGCTGTCGATGAACACGCCCATGCGCAGTGCCAGCTCGTCGTAGACGGCGGCGATGCCCGCGCGCGTGTCCGCGAGGGTCATGTCCAGGTCGAACCCCACCGAGCTCATCCGGCCGATCACCACTCCCCGTCCGCTTCGCGGAGGGTCTGCTCCGCTGAACCCTCGAAGCATGCCAAATCTGTTGGGAACAGAGGTAATCCTGAGCCGCTGTACGCGGCGCCACCTGCTGTGGAACCCTTTCAGGAGGAACGTGCCCAGCGGGGAGGACGGTGGCGCCGAGCAGTCCGGCGGCCGTCTCGCGGCCGGCCCCGCCTTCCCGTCCAGCCCGCCCCGCCGCCCGCCGCGCGCCGGGTCCGGCGCGCCGAGAGCCGACGGGCTCGGCACTGGATAGGGTCAAGGGGGAGGTATCGGCAGAGAAATGACCAGATCGACACGCGAGCGGATCATCGACGAGGCCCTGCGCCTGTTCGCCGAACGAGGCTACTCGGCGACCTCGGTGGCGGAGATCGAGGCCGCCTCCGGGCTGTCCCCCGGCGCCGGGGGGCTCTACCGGCACTTCAAGTCCAAGTACGAGGTGCTGGCGGCGGCGATGAACGAGCACGCCGCCCGGACCCGGACACAGATCGCCGAGACCCTGACCGAGATGAGCGCCGTCGACCCCTCGGTCGACATCGAGGAGCGCCTGGCGCACCTGTGCAAGGCGGGTCTGGCCAAGGTCCGCGAGGAGAGCGAGCTGACGCGCGTCTTCTTCCGCGACCTGAGCCAGTTCCCCGAACTGGTGGCGATCGTCCGCGAGGGGCTGCTGCAACCCATGTTCGACGCGATCACCACCTGGTTCCGCGCCCAGCCCGAATACGCCGGAGCCGACCTCGACTGGCCCGGGATCGGCGCCGTGCTCGGCGGCGCGGTGGTCCACTACCGGCTTTTCCAGGAGATCGTGGGCGAGCCCCCCGGACGCGCGGAACGTGATCGTTTCGTCGCCTCCTGGGTGCGCCTGGCGCTCGGGCTGCTGCCACGCCCGGCCGTCCAGGCGATCGGCTGAACCGGGGAGGGCCGTCGTTTCCCCCTCATCCGCGGCCGATCGTATGAAACCGGATTTTCCCCAAGCCCCGCTCTGTCGGTAAGGCCTCCTACCATTGACGGAATGAGCACGGAGTTCACCGAGTGGCTGCGCGGCCGGAGCGATGACCAGTTGCGGGCTCTCGTCGCCGTGCGACCCGAGCTCATCACCCCGGTCCCGGCACACCTCGAAGGACTGGCCGCGCGGGCGGGCAGCCCGTCGGCGATCGGCCGCGTGCTCGACCGGCTCGACCTGTTCACGCTCTCGGTCATCGAGACGCTGGCCGTGCTCCCGTCACCGGTCGCCCACCGGACGCTGCGCGCCCAGATGGCCCGCGCGCTGCGGGGCGCGGCGGACCCGGCGTTCCAGGTCGCGCTCAGGGAGACGGTCGAGCGGCTGCGGACCCTGGCCCTGGTCTACGGGCCCGACAAGGCCCTGGCGCCGGCTCCCGGCGTGCGGGAGGTCCTCGAAGCGCCCGCTGGGCTCGGCCCGCCGGCGGTGGAGGTGTTCAGGCACCATCCCGCCGAGCGTCTGGCCGAGCTGGTCGAGGACGTCGGCGGCGACGGCGACGGCACCAAGGAGACCCTCGCCCGGCTGCTCAGCGACCCGGAAATCGTCGGACGGCTGATCCAGGACGTCTCACCGCAGGCCCGCTCCGCGCTCAACGAGCTGGCCTGGGGGCCGGCCAGCGGCCGGGTGCCCAACGCGCGCCGGGAGGTGCGGACCGACACCGCCCAGTCGCCGATCGAGCAGCTGCTCTCCCGCGCGCTGCTCGGCGCCACCGGCGAGGAGACCGTCGTCCTGCCCCGCGAGGTCGCCCTGGCCCTGCGCGGCGGCCGGATCCACCGTGACCTCTCCCCCGTCCCTCCCGCGCTCGACGGCGCCGTGCGCGACCAGGGGCTCGCCGACCGCACGGCCGCCGGGCAGGCGTTCGCGTTCACCCGCGCGGTGGAGGAGCTGTGCGAACGGTGGAGCGTCGACCCTCCCGGCGTGCTCCGCAGCGGCGGCCTGGCCGTACGCGACCTGAAGCGGGCCTCGATCCTGCTCGACCTGCCCGAGTGGGTGACGGGTCTGGTCGTCGAAGTGGCGCACGCGGCCGGGCTGGTGGCCGCCAGCGGCGCGGTGGACGGCGAATGGCTGCCCACCCCGGCCTACGACGGCTGGCGGGTGAAGGGCACCGAGGACCGCTGGACGGTGCTGGCCACGACCTGGCTCACCATGGACCGGGTGCCCGGAGTGATCGGCGAGCGTGACGAGCGCGACCGCCTGCTCAACGCCCTCCATCCCGACCTGCGCCGCTCGGCCGCCGCCGAGGTCCGCACCGCCACCCTGGGCATGCTCGCCGTCGCCGGCCCCGGTCTGGCCCCCACCCTGGAGTCGGTGCGCGAGCGCCTGGCCTGGGAGCAGCCCCGCCGGCGCGGCGGCCACCGCGACCAGCTGGTGGAGTTCACGCTGCGCGAGGCGGAGCAGATCGGGGTGACCGGCCTCGGCACGGTCGTGGACCACGGCCGCGCCCTGCTCCCCGGCTGCGACCGCACGATGTCGGCGGGCCGGCTCCTGGCCCCGCTGCTGCCCGAGCCACTCGACCACGTCCTGCTGCAGGCCGACCTGACCGCCGTGGCCCCCGGACCGCTCACCAGCGACCTGAGGCGGTGGCTGGCGCTGGCGGCCGAGGTGGAGTCCACCGGCGGCGCGACGGTCTACCGGTTCGACGAGCGGTCGATCCGGCGGGCGCTGGACGCGGGGCAGAGCGCCGACGAGATGCTGGCCATGCTGGAGCGGCACTCCACCACGCCGGTCCCGCAGCCGCTCGGCTACCTGGTCACGGACGTGGCCCGCCGCCACGGCCGCATGCGCGTCGGTACGGCGAGCGCCTACGTGCGGTGCGACGATCCCTCGCTGCTGGACGAGGTGATGGCCGACAGGCGTGCCCTCCCGCTGCGGCTGCGCCGCCTCGCCCCCACCGTGATCGCCTCCAAGACCTCCCGTCCGACCCTGGTCGACTCGCTGCGCGCGATGGGCTACGCCCCGGCCTCCGAGTCCCTGGACGGTGACGTGATCATCACCCAGCTCGACGTCCGCAGGACCGACGGCCAGCCCCTCGTCCGTTCCTCGGCGACGTTCAACGGCCTGGAGGCCGACGTCGTGGCGGCGGCCGTACGCGCCGTCCGCGCGGGCGACGCCGCGCACCGGGCACGCCGGGCGCCGGTGGAGGCCCCCGCCGGCCAGGTCCCGCGTTCCCCTGCGACCGCCACCATCGTCGCGCTGCGCGAGGCCATCCGGCAGGGCTCCCAGGTCTGGATCGGCTACCTCGACTCCCAGGGCAACGCCACCAGCCGGATCCTGGAGCCCGCCCGGATGGAGGGCGGCTATCTCACCGCCTACGACGAGACCCGGGCGGCGGTGCACCGCTTCGCCCTGCACCGCATCACCGGCATCGCCGACATCAACTGATGGGGGGCTTCCTCGATCGCGGATTCGCCGCCCCGGTCACGGGGCGCAGACGTCCCGCCGTCCGCCCTGGTAGGAAGGCTCTCACCCGGTCCGGTCCCGGCCGGATGCGACCGGCGTCATCCGCCTACAACAGAGGGCATAGGCCCCATATCGTGATATTTCTTGATATTCCCAGCTCAAGAGAAGCGAGAGACTCACAGTGAGCAGCGGCACACCTGAGGGCCCCAGCACGAACCCAGATGACTGGAAGAGCCCCTACAGCACCGGCCCCGGCCAGACGCCCGGGTACGGCCAGCAGCCCGAGTACGGCCAGCAGCCCGGCCAGGGACACCAGCAGCCGGGCTACGGCCAGCAGCCCCAGGGCTACGGCCAGGGTTACGGTCAGGACCAGAGCTACGGCCAGGGCCAGGGTTACGGTCAGCAGGCTCAGGGCTACGGTCCGGGCTACGGCGACCAGAGCCAGGGCTACGGTCAAGGCTACGGCGACCAGGGCTACGGTCCGGGCTACGGAGAGCAGCCCTACGGGCAGCCGGGCTACGGCTACGGCACCCCGCCACGCCAGAACAACGACGGCGTCCGGACCCACGCGATCGTCGCGCTCGTCATCAGCATCGTGCTGGCCCTGAGCTGCTACATCAGCCTCGGCGGCATCGCCGGAGCCATCATGTCCGGCATCGCGCTGGGCAAGGTCGACACCGACCCCCGGAGCGCCAGGAACCTCCTCAAGTGGACCTGGATCGGCATCGGCATCAACGTCGCCCTGGTCGTCCTGGGCTTCGGCGCCCTCATCGTCGCGGGTGTCAACGGCGCGTTCGACAACTGAGCGGATCGGGGACTGCCGGGAGGCTTATCTCTGTTGTACATACGGAGCGGGGAGTGTCGAGCCGGTAAGCGGACGCAGCACCGGGTCAGTCTCGGAGAGATGCCGCAGCCGTTCCAAAGCAGCCAACAGGGCCTTGCGATGCGTTTCCGTGTCGGCGCCCGCGTTCAGTTCACGCATGTGTCTCCCCTGCCGGCCCACCGGATCCCGAGTGGACTGCTCGTCGGCGCCGGGCCGAACAGCCCGGCATGGGGAGTACCAGTCCCGGAGAGGGAAGGTGTTAGGCCGAACCTCTCGGCAGGCACCGTGCCCGCGACGCTCAGACGGCCCAGGGAACGCGAAAAGGCCGCGTTCCCTTCGGGGAGCACGGCACGATGCAGGCGCAATTTAATCAGTCGTCGGCCGCGACCATCCCGGCAGTGATGTCATCGACAACCGCCGTCAGTTTGTCCTCGTCACCGCCCGACGCGGCCCGGCGGAGACGACCCTCGTCGCCAAACCAGATAGCGAATCGGCGAGGGTCTACCGTCTTGCCCCCCTTCAATGCCGGGGCAACCTCCACGAACGCGCCCGCGCGCAACAAGAGGTCGCGCTTGCCCTCCGTACCTTCGTGCGCCCAAACTTCGCCGAACGTCCGCCCCGTAGGAACAAGCTCCACCCCTCCCGGCTTCGCATTGGCCTGCATTTCACGGAGGTTGGCTAGGCGGCCCTCCGTATCTGCGTAGAGCTTCGCGAAGCGAGCAGGTCCGTTCTCACCAGAGAAGACACCGCGTTCGTAGCGGTCCGCTTCCAACTCGTCCAGGGCTTCTTCTGCCTGCCGGATCTCGGCACGGTAGTCCTCTCCCGCGTAAGCGCGCTCCTCCACGATCTCGACGCGCCCGATCTCTTCCAAGAACCGCTTGGTCACGTGGTCTTCAATGGCCTGCGCGGCGATCGACGGACCGATACATGGTGTACCCCCGGCGGTCTGACGGTTTTTCAAAGCCCCGATGCACCGGTAACGAAGCCGCCCGTTAGACACGTAGGAGTACATTCGGCTGCTGCACACGACGCACACGAGAACGCCCCGCAGCAGTGCCGTACCAGCCCGGCGACGGTCCTGCGGATTCTTTCGCCGCGCCAGCTCATCCTGTAGAGCCTGCCATGTGTCCAAGTCCATCACCGGAGGGCGGCCTACGAACGGAAGACCGTCCGTTCCCTTGATCACTTCACCATCATCGATGATGTATCCGAGCAGATGAGGCGAGGTAAGAACCGCTCGTGTGGTCGGGGTGTACCAACCGTGCGACTTTCCACGGCTCGCACGGTTGCTCGTCCCCGTCGAACGCGATGGATGCCCCGGCGACGGGACGCCCCGTTCAGTCAGGTCCCGGGCAATCGCAATCAGGGACTCCTTCGCGAGCACCCGCGAGGTGACCTCGCGGAGGATCTCCACCTCGTCGGGGTTGACTTCCAGCACCCGGCCAGGACCGTTCGGATTCGGAACCGAGCGATAACCGTACGGTGTGCGTCCACCAGTCCACCGGCCTTCACGCCGTAGATGCTCATGAGCACTCGCGACGCGGAGTCCGATCGTTGCCGCCTCCAGTTCCGCGAAGATGGCAATGATCTTCGCCATCGCCTCGCTGACGGAATCGGTCAGGTCGAGAGGTTCCGTCGCGGAGGCCAGGGCTACGCCCTTTTCCTTTGTCTGCTTCATGATCTCCGCGAAGTCCACCAGAGACCGGGACAGACGGTCGATCTTGAAGAAGACGCTGACGTCGATCTCGTCGAACCGCGTCATTATGCGCTTGAGCCCCTTGCGGTCCAGCCCGCCCGAGAACCCCGATACGTCGATGTCTTCTTCGACGATCACCACATTCCAGCCGTGCCGCTTGCAGTACTCGCGACACTTTGCAAGCTGCCGTTCCGGGGAGGTGGACTCATCGGTTTCCCGCGAGAGACGGACGTAGATCGCCGCCCGGAGCCCACGAGCGGTCCCCGTCCTAGCGACCTTGCGGCGTGCACGTGGCAGTGCACGGACCAGGGATTCTGGCAGCGTGGAAGGGATAGCGGGGGTACCGTCGTTCATGGCTAGGAGATCCTATCCGGAGGTATGCGTGTCCTGCTTGATTGTCCAATCCGACAAAACCCTGCTACTCGAAGTCGGCCATGACAGGGCCGACGAGTGCCGCAAGGCGATCGCGCCCTTCGCCGAGCTGGAGCGTGCCCCCGAGCACGTGCACACCTACCGGATCACCCCGCTGGCCCTGTGGAACGCGCGGGCCGCCGGGCACGACGCCGAGCAGGTGGTCGACGCGCTGATCGGCTACAGCCGCTACCCGGTGCCGCACGCGCTGCTGGTGGACATCGCCGAGACCATGGCGCGCTACGGCAGGCTCCGGCTGGAGAAGGATCCCGTCCACGGGCTCGTCCTGACCAGCACCGACCGGGCCGTGCTGGAGGAGGTGCTGCGCTCCAAGAAGATCCAGCCGCTGCTGGGCGAGCGGCTGGGCGCCGACGCGGTGGCGGTGCATCCGAGCGAGCGCGGCAACATCAAGCAGTACCTGCTCAAGCTGGGCTGGCCGGCCGAGGACCTGGCCGGATACGTCGACGGCGAGCACCACCCGATCACCCTGACCGAGGACGGCTGGGAGCTGCGCACCTACCAGCGTGAGGCCGCCGAGGCGTTCTGGCACGGCGGCTCGGGCGTGGTCGTGCTCCCCTGCGGCGCGGGCAAGACGATCGTGGGCGCGGCGGCGATGGCGCACGCCAAGGCCACGACGCTGATCCTGGTGACGAACACGGTCTCGGCGCACCAGTGGAAGCAGGAGCTGATCAAGCGGACCTCGCTGACCGAGGAGGAGATCGGCGAATACACCGGCACCAAGAAGGAGATCCGGCCGGTCACCATCGCCACCTACCAGGTGATGACGACCCGCAGGCAGGGCGTCTACCGCCATCTGGAGCTGTTCGACGCCCGCGACTGGGGCCTGGTCGTCTACGACGAGGTGCACCTGCTGCCCGCGCCCATCTTCCGGATGACGGCCGACCTGCAGGCCCGGCGGCGGGTGGGGCTGACCGCGACGCTCGTGCGCGAGGACGGCCGGGAGGGGGACGTGTTCTCCCTGATCGGCCCCAAGCGCTATGACGCGCCGTGGAAGGAGATGGAAAACCAGGGCTGGATCGCCCCGGCCGACTGCGTCGAGGTCCGGGTGACGCTGACCGACGACGAGCGGCTCGCCTACGCGATGGCGGAGTCCGAGGAGCGCTACCGGTTCTGCGCGACCACGCCGTCCAAGAGCCGGGTGACCGAGGCGCTGGTCCGGCGGCACCTGGACGAGCAGGTGCTGGTCATCGGGCAGTACATCGACCAGCTCGACGAGCTCGGCGAGCACCTGAACGCACCGGTGATCAAGGGCGAGACGAAGGTCAAGGAGCGGGAGCGGCTGTTCCAGGCGTTCCGTGACAAGGAGATCCAGGTTCTGGTCGTCTCCAAGGTGGCCAACTTCTCCATCGACCTGCCGGAGGCGGCGGTGGCCATCCAGGTGTCGGGCACCTTCGGCTCACGCCAGGAGGAGGCCCAGCGGCTCGGCCGGGTGCTGCGGCCCAAGGCCGACGGGGGCGGGGCCCGCTTCTACTCGGTGGTCAGCCGGGACACCGTCGACCAGGACTTCGCCGCGCACCGGCAGCGGTTCCTGGCCGAGCAGGGATACGCCTATCAGATCATCGACGCGGACGACGTGCTCGCCGGGGAATAGCCTCACAAGGCGAACACGCCGTCATCGGTGTCAATCAGGTCCACGAAATACCGCAGGCTTTCGACAAAGAAACCACCCCCTCGCTAGGCCGCGACGGCCACTGGCGACATACCCCCATGATCTGCGGGAGTCACCGGATTTGCCCGGGTTTTTCGCGTTTTTGGAACAGAATCACGGAGGGTGTCAGCACGGTTACCGAAATGCCGTGTCACCGGTGGGCGGAATCCCTTCCGCGATCACCCGGGTGATCGGCGCGGTGATCACGAGGGCCGTGGAACGGCCTCCGTCACGGCGGGTCGCGGGGCCTGCCGGAGTCCGCCGCGTATCGGGCGGCGACCACCGCGAACAGGCCGGGAACCCCGCCTCCCGCGCCCTTCCGGCCCGCGCGGGCACGGCGGGAGGGAGCGTCGCGACCGGTGCGGGCACGGCGGCGGGAAGGCGTTCCCGGTGGCGCGGGCAGGACTCGGGGGAGGTCTTCGGCCCTCGGGCGGAAAGGAGCGGCGACTTTCGCGACACGGTGCGGAACGGATCAGCCACGGTCGGTACGCCGGGAAGTATCCGCCCGCTCGTCGCGACACCCGTCGCGCCCGGAGTCCGGTCCCGGGGTTAATCCTTTTGAGCGCGTGAAGGTCACCGGTAAGCTAGTCGATTCGCTGCCTGATGACCACCACCTCCGTTTATCGAATGGGAGGCGCTTCCGCGTGCCCGCACATCAATTGGCCCCCGACATAACCGACCCGGCTGAGACCCTCGCCGCCGAACGCGAACACCTGGCCGCCTCCAGGGCCGCGCTGCGCGCCATGCGCGAGCACGCCCGGTCCCTCTCCTCCGACGCCGCCGGAGACTGGGTCTCACAGCAGATCCTGCAGGCGCTGCTGGACCAGCGGGTGGCGGCGCTCGCCGACCACTCCGGCACCCCGCTGTTCTTCGGCCGCCTCGACCGGGCCGTGGACGACGACCTTCCCGGCACCATCTACGTCGGGCGCAGGCACGTCCACGACGACCGCAGCCGCCCCCTGGTGATCGACTGGCGGGCCCCGGTCTCTCGGGCCTTCTACCAGGCCAGCCCGTCCGATCCGATGGACGTCGCGCTCCGCCGCCGGTTCGGCTACCACGGCGGCGACCTGACCGCCTACGAGGACGAGCCGCTCGACCAGGGGGGCGCCCCGCAGCACAGCAGGCTCCTCACCGAGGAGATCGAGCGGCCCCGCTCCGGGCCGATGCGCGACATCGTCGCCACGATCCAGCCCGACCAGGACGAGATCGTCCGCTCCGAACTGGACCGGACCGTCTGCGTCCAGGGAGCCCCCGGCACCGGCAAGACCGCCGTCGGCCTGCACCGGGCGGCCTACCTGCTCTTCACCCACCGGGAGAAGCTCGCCCGCTCCGGCGTGATGATCGTCGGCCCCAACCGGGCCTTCCTGTCCTACATCTCCTCGGTGCTCCCCGCGCTGGGCGAGGTC
Organism: Streptosporangium canum; assembly: GCF_900113865.1. Lineage (GTDB taxonomy): Bacteria > Actinomycetota > Actinomycetes > Streptosporangiales > Streptosporangiaceae > Streptosporangium > Streptosporangium canum. The sequence goes on from NZ_FOQY01000042.1 coordinate 61,102, forward strand.
AAGGTCGACCAGACCACGGTCGCCGGGATCCTGGGCGACCACTCGGCCCCCGAGGATCCCGCGGTCAGCACGGTCAAGGGCGACGCCAGAATCGCGCCGGTGCTCAGGCGCGCCCTGTGGATGCACATCGTCAAGCCGACCGAGGGTGTGCTGTTCACCAAGGGCGTCAACCGCTACCGGGTGGCCGACCACGAGGTCCGCGAGGTCGTCGCGTCGCTGCGCGGGACCACGCGTTACGGCCCCGGCCGGGCGGCTCTCGCCCAGCGGCTGGCCCACCTGGTGCTCGTCCGGATGGAGCAGCGTGGCGAGTCCCCCGACGACCGGGTCCAGGACGCGGTGGCCCGGTCCAAGCCGGTCAAGCAGCTCGTGGAGCAGGTCTGGCCCAAGCTGACCCCCCAGCAGGTGCTCCACCGGCTCTTCAGCGATCCCGAGTTCCTCGCCGCCGCCGCCAAGGACGACCTCACCGCCGCGGAGCAGGCCCTGCTCCTGTGGGCCAAGCCGGCGAAGTCCCACCGCTCCGCGAAGTGGTCGGCGGCCGACGGCGCGCTGATGGACGAGCTCGGCGACCTGATCGAGCGGACGGCCCCGCTGGGACATCTGGTCGTGGACGAGGCCCAGGACCTGTCCGCGATGCAGCTGCGCGCCCTCGGCCGGCGCTGCCGTACCGGGTCGGCCACCGTCCTGGGCGACCTCGCCCAGGGCACGACCCCCTGGTCGGCCCGTTCCTGGGACGAGGTCCTCACCCACCTGGGCTTCGAGGACGGCGCGGTCACCGAGCTGACCCTCGGCTTCCGTGTCCCCCGCGAGGTGCTCGACTACGCCGCCAGGCTGCTGCCCGCGGTCGCCCCGGACCTGGCCGCGCCCCAGTCGCTCCGGCCCGGCGTGGGCTCCCTGTCGGTACGGCCCGCCCCCGACCCGGCCACGTCCCTGACGCAGGCGGTGCGGGAGGCGCTCTCCCGCGAGGGATCGATCGGCGTCATCGTCCCGGACGCCTCGGTCGCGGCGGTGTCGGAGAGCCTGTCCCGTCTGGACCATCGCGTGCTGAGCCCCGACTCGGTGGAGGAGCACCGCCTCCTGGTCATCCCGGCGACCCTGGCCAAGGGACTTGAGTACGACCACGTCATCGTGGTCGAGCCGGCCGACATCGTGGACGCCGAGCCACGCGGCCTGGCCCGCCTCTACGTGGTCCTGACCCGTGCGGTCACCTCCCTGACCGTCCTGCACACCAGGGAGCTCCCCGCCCAGCTCTGCTAATTTCCGATTTATCGAAATAACAGCGCGAAATGGACAGATTGCGGACGTCGACGCATTGCTGTCCTTCTGGATCGCCCCGGGACGTGTGGAAGCCGGTGAACGCGGAAAGCACACGCCCCGGGACACGGAAAGAGGCGGCCCCGGCACCTCGGGGTCGCCTCTTTCTGTGAAAGCGCCTGGACTTAGAAGTCCATGTCGCCGCCGCCCGGCATGGCGGGAGCGGCTCCGGCCTTCTCGGGCTTCTCGGCGATGACGGCCTCGGTGGTGAGGAACAGCGCCGCGATGGACGCCGCGTTCTGCAGAGCCGAACGCGTCACCTTGGCCGGGTCGATGATGCCCGACTCGAACATGTTGACGTACTCGCCGGTGGCGGCGTTCAGGCCCTCACCCGGGGTGAGGTTGCGCACCTTCTCCACCACGACGCCGCCCTCAAGGCCGGCGTTGACGGCGATCTGCTTCAGCGGCTCCTCAAGAGCCTTGCGCACGATCGCGGCACCGGTGGCCTCGTCGCTGGACAGCTCCAGCTTGTCGAACGCCTTGGCGCCGGCCTGCAGCAGGGCCACGCCACCGCCGGGGACGATGCCCTCCTCGACGGCCGCCTTCGCGTTGCGAACGGCGTCCTCGATGCGGTGCTTGCGCTCCTTGAGCTCGACCTCGGTCGCCGCGCCGGCCTTGATGACGGCCACGCCGCCAGCCAGCTTGGCGAGACGCTCCTGGAGCTTCTCGCGGTCGTAGTCGGAGTCGGTGTTGTCGATCTCGGCGCGGATCTGGTTGACCCGGCCGGCGATCTGCTCGGCGTCGCCGCCACCGTCGACGATGGTGGTCTCGTCCTTGGTGACGATGACCTGGCGGGCGCGGCCGAGCTGGTCCAGCGTGGTGGACTCCAGCTTGAGGCCGAGGTCCTCGCTGATGACCTGGGCGCCGGTCAGGATGCCGATGTCGCCCAGCATGGCCTTGCGGC
>NZ_FOQY01000023.1 GCF_900113865.1 Streptosporangium canum
GGCGTGCCGGGGGTCGTCGCAGAAGGCCATGGACCGCTGGGGGGCGGGCCCGGCCAGCACGTTGAGGTAGTACAGGTCGTAGCCGGGGGCCGCCATCGACGGGCCGTGGTAGCCGTGCGGGACCAGCACCACGTCTCCGCCCGACACCTCGGCCAGCGTGTCGTGGGTGCCGTAGACCCGCTGGTAGCCGGGGCCGCCCTCGAAGTAGTAGATCTCCTCCAGTACGGCCTCGCGCTCGGAGGCGGTGTCGTGCTTGTGCGGCGGGTAGGACGACCAGTTGCCGCCGGGGGTGAGCACCTCGACCGCGACGAGCTTGTCGCAGTCGAAGGCGTCCGGGGCGCAGAAGTTGTTGACCTGGCGGCTGGCCTGGCCGGCGCCGCGCACCTCGACCGGGACCTCGCGCGCCGGGCCGTACCGGACCGGGAAACTCCTGCTCGCACGGGCCGCGGGGAACGCGAAACGGCCCGTGCCGGTGATCCGGGCGGTCGCGCCGACGGGCAGGTAGGCGAAGTCGCTGACCGCGTGGAAGACCGAGGTCCGGCCGTGCAACGTGAGCCGCACCCCGTCGCACTCGACCTCGCACGAGCCCGACAGGGGCAGGACCAGCATCTCCTCGTCACCGGTGGTGAACTCCACGCTCTCGCCGGACAGGCAGAGCAGGCGGAGCCCGGCGTAGGCCCACCCGGCCGACTCGGGAGTGACGAACAGCGCCCACGGGGCCAGGGCCGTGCTGCCCGCGGGGATGAGGGTCATGGCCTCTCCTCCTCTCGCGGCCCGTCGAGACGTGACGTTCCAGCACTGTGCCTGCCCGATCGCTCGCTCAAGCCACCTCCAGCATCGCCGCGCCGGTGTCGACGGCCGCTGCCACGCCGTCATCGGAGGGATACCGCAACGCGCGGCCGACCACAAGCCCCCGCACCCCGGGAAGCCCGAGTGCTTCGCGCCAGGCGGTGCGTGCCCGTCGGGCAGTGTCCCCGGGGTCGCCGCCGTCCACCCCCGTCCGGCCCATGGCCAGGACCTCGATCATGCCGGCCCGGGGAACCGCTCGTCCCGACCGCCCACGAGCCCCCGCAGGTACGCCAGGCTCTCGCGGACGTTCTCCCCGGGGCCGTCGTCGTCGCCGGGGCCGAGGACGACGTCCTGCTCCATGACGTACCAGCCCGCGTATCCGGCGGCTCCCAGGCCGGCGACGATGCCGGGGACGTCCACGTCGCCGCGGCCGAGCGGGCGGTAGATCCCCGCCTTCACGGCCTCGGTGTAGGACAGCTCGCCGGCCCTGACCCGCCCGGCGAGGGCGGCGTCGACGTCCTTGAGGTGGACGTGCGCGACACGGCCCGCGGCGCGGGTGACCAGCTCCGCGGGGTCGGTGCCGCCGATGAGCAGGTGGCCGGTGTCCAGGCAGAGCGGGACCGCGCTGCCGTCGAGCACCCGGTCCACCTCCTCGGGATTCTCCACCATGGTCCCCACGTGCGGGTGCAGCGTGACCGTGCGGCCGAACTCCTTGGCGTTCTTGAGGATCCGGCGCAGGTTGGTCAGCAGGGTCTTCCAGCCGCTCGCCGCCAGGGCGGGCCTGGCGTCGTAGCTCTCGCCGCCGGTGGACGCGGCCAGCACGACCACCTCCACATCGCCGTCCCTGAAGGCGCGCATGGCGGCCCGGACCTCCGGGAGCGGGTCGTGGTGGGGGTCGTGCAGGACCACGGGGACGAAGCCGCCGACCGCGCGCAGGCCGTACCCGTCGAGCAGGGAGCGGCAGCGCGACGGCGAGGGCGGCAGGAAGCCCTGGGGTCCCAGCTCGGTGGCGGTGAGGCCCAGCTCCCGCATCTCGGCGAGCACCTGGGAGCGGTCGAGCTGGCGGCCCCAGCCGGGGACCTCGCACACGCCCCAGGAGATGGGGGCACCGGCCGTCTTCAACTGATTACCTCCGCTGTGCGTACCGGACGTCCTTCGTGCCTGGAGAGCTCGGCGGCCTCCGCGAGGTGGAGCGCGGCCAGGGCGTCCTCGACTGTGCAGGAACTGTCCGTCTCCCCGCGCGCGGCGCCGGGAAACGCGCGCATCTCCGCGATGTGGGCGGCGTCGAACCTGGTGACGAAGTCCGGCCGTGGTTCGCCGGGTGGCTGCGGGCCCTCGGCCGCCCGCGCGGCGTCCGCGTCGGCCACCACCAGCTCGTCGACCCAGGGGTGCGCGGCCGGCGTCGCGGCGTGGAATGCCCCGATCCGGCCAATTCCCAGCAGACCAACACGCATCATGCCTCCGAGGGAGATAGCGGCTGGTCTCCAGTTCTAAGCGAAGAGATCGGAAGCCGTCAAGGCTTTGTCAGGACATACGGATGATCTATCATCTGCGGCGCGGAGCCTCGCCGTCAGCGCCGCAGCCCGGCCGCGAAAGCGCGGATGGCCTGGTCGGCGCGGTGGACGGGGAGGCGGGCGAAGCCCATGACCAGGGCGGGCGGTCCCGGGGTGCCGCGCATCGCCCCCACCGGCTCGGCGGCGAGGCCGCACGCATGGGCCGCCTCGGCGGCCTGCGGCTCGTCGCAGCCGCCGGGGAGTTCGGCGAACAGGTGCAACCCGGCGGAGACGCCGTGCACCCTGACCGCGGGGAGGTGCTCGGCCAGTGCCCGCACGAACGCGTCGCGCCGGGCGCGGTACTCCCGGCGCATCCTCCTCAGGTGCCGGTCGTAGCCGCCGTTGCCGATGAAGTCCGCCAGCGCGTACTGCTCCAGGACCGGCGAGCCCAGATCCAGCTCGCCGCGGGCCCGCCGTACCGACTCGGCGATCTCCGGCGGGGCCACCACCCAGCCCAGCCGGAGCCCCGGGGCGAGGGACTTGCTCACGCTGCCCGCCAGGACCACCCGGCCGGGGGCGAGCCCCTGCAGGCAGCCCACCGGGTCGCGGTCGAACCGGAACTCCGCGTCGTAGTCGTCCTCAAGGATCGTCGCGCCGGTCCCGGCGGCCCACTCGATCAGCTCGGCGCGGCGGCGGGGGGAGAGCACCACTCCGGTGGGGTACTGGTGGGCGGGGGTCAGCAGCACCGCCCGCACCCCGGTCGCGGCCAGGGCCCCGACGTCGACGCCCTCCCCGTCCACCGGGACCGCGACCGGGTCGGCCCCCGCCGCGCGGAGCAGCGGGAGCTGGCGGCCGCTGGTCGGGTCCTCGACGGCCAGCCGGATCCGGCCGGGGGGCGCGAGGCGGTCGACGGACCGGTTCGGGTCGTGGCCGGCCCGGCCCTCGGGGAGCTGCCCGGCGAGCGCCCGGACCGTGAGGCTCAGCCCCTGGGCCACCCCACCCACGATCACGATGTCGTCGGGGCCGGCGTCCGCCGCGCGGACCCTCCGCAGATAGCCGGCCAGCTCCTCGCGCAGGCCCGGGACGCCGCCGGGGTCGCCGTAGTCCAACGCGTCGGCGGGCAGGGTCGCCAGGGCCCGCCTGATCGAGGCGAGCCACCGCTCGCGCGGGAAGGCGCTCAGGTCGGGGGTCGTGGAGCGGCGTCCGTAGTACGGCTCGCCGCCGGGCACCAGGGGGTCGCGCAGGGGCGTGCCCGGGAGTCGGCTCGCCGCCGGGGCCACGCTGGTGCCCACGCCGACCCGGGAGATCAGCAGTCCCTCCGCGACGAGCTGCTCGTATGCCTCCACGACCACGCCGCGCGACAGCCCCAGGTCCCTGGCCAGCTCCCTGCTGGCGGGCAGCCGCTCGCCGGCCGGGAGCCTGCCCCGCCGTACGGCCTCCCGGAGCTCGCGGGCGATCTGCCCGGCGATCCCACCCGCCGCCCGGTCGACCACCAGATGCAGATCGGCCAATTGGTCCTCTTTTTCAGCGCTCGATTGGACCCTGTACGGGAACCATTGGCTTCCTAGCATGGCCGACATGAGGACAGATGTCAGTATCGCCGCCCCTCCGTCGCGGATCCGAGGCCTGAGCCAGGCGGCGGGGGCCATGTTCCTGGTCGGCACCCTGGCCGGGGTCTCCGGCGTGATCCAGGATTACCCGGTCTACGGCGGTCAGGCCCTCCGCTACCTGCTCGCCGCCGCCATCCTGCTCGCCGTCGCCCGGCTCGCCGGCCTGCGGGCCGTACGGCTCACAGCCCGCGAGGGCGCGCTGCTGGCCGCGCTGTCGCTGTTCGGACTTGTGATCTTCAACGTCTGCGTGATCGAGGCCACCCGGCACGGCGGCCCCGCCCTGGTCGGCACCGTGCTCGGCACCGTCCCGCTGGCGCTGGCGCTGCTCGGCGGCCGGCCCTCCCCCCGCGTCCTGGGAGCGGCGGCGGTGGTGGTGGCCGGGGCGACGCTGGCCACCGGGCTGGGCAGCGGCGACCTGCCGGGGCTGATGTGGTCGCTGGGCGCGCTGTTCTGCGAGCTCTGCTTCTCGCTGCTGGCCATCCCGCTGCTGCCCAAGCTGGGGGCGGTCCGCGTCTCGGCCTACTCGGCCGCGCTGGCCGTGCCGCTGCTGGCCGTCACCGGCCTGCTCCTGGACGGCACCGCGATGCTGCGCGTGCCGACCCTCCCCGAGGCCCTGGGCCTCGGCTACCAGTCGGTGATCGTGACCACCGTCGCCTTCTTCCTCTGGTACGACGCGCTGCCCCGGATCGGCGCCGCGACCGCGGGGCTGTTCGCCGGGCTGATCCCGGTCGGCGCCATCGCCACCGGAGCGGTCCTCGGCCTGGGCACGCCGTCGGCGCCCGACCTGCTCGGAGCCGCCCTGGTGGTCGCCGGGATCGTCATCGGACTCAGTGCGGCTGGTCCGCCTGCGACTGCGACTGCGGCAGGCTCGCCCGCTGCTGGGGGACGTCAACCTGCTGCTGGGGCAGGTTCACCGGCGGCTCCGGCCAGCTCACCGGCCACTGGGGCGTCTGGCCGTCGATCTCCCTGATGTTTCTGAGCGTGAGGATGATCAACGAGGCGGTCAGTCCGACGATCACGACAACCGCGATTATCGCGATCATGACGATATTGCTGCTCATGATGGTGTTGGCGGCGTCCATGGTGCCCTCCGGCTTCCGCCTGATGTGTAACCCGGTCCTTTTCCAGCTTCCTCTGTGTCTTCGGACATATGGGGACAATGGACGCCATGGGCACCTAATGCTTATCCCAAATACTGATTTTTCAGCTCATAACACCCCGACACCTGTGCCGTGGCGAGCTACCCGCCCCCTCCCCGACCGCGACAGCCGAGCGCGACGGGGAGGCCGTACCCTCTAGGAGGACCGAAGGCCCCCGGCACGGAGGATCGAAGACGATGCCCGAGTTCGACTACACCGACCTGCTCCCCATGGGACCGGATGAGACGCGATACCGTCTGATCAGCGCCGAGGGGGTGCGCGTGGTCGAGGCTGCGGGCCGCAGGTTCCTGGAGGTCGAGCCCGAGGCGCTCCGGCTGCTGACCGAGACGGCGATCCACGACATCTCCCACTACCTCCGGTCGTCCCACCTCGCCCAGCTCCGCAAGATCATCGAGGACCCCGAGTCCAGCGGGAACGACCGCTTCGTCGCCCTCGACCTGCTGAAGAACGCCTCGATCTCGGCCGGCGGCGTGCTCCCGATGTGCCAGGACACCGGCACCGCGATCGTGATGGGCAAGCGCGGCCGCCACGTGCTCACCGACGGCGCCGACGCCGAGCACATCTCACGCGGCGTCTACGACGCCTACACCAAGCTGAACCTGCGCTACTCCCAGATGGCCCCGATCACCATGTGGGAGGAGAAGAACACCGGCTCCAACCTCCCCGCGCAGATCGAACTCTACGCCGAGGACCCCCACGGCCACCCGGACGAGTACAAGCTGCTGTTCATGGCCAAGGGCGGCGGCAGCGCCAACAAGTCGTTCCTGTACCAGGAGACCAAGGCGGTCCTCAACGAGAAGCGGATGCTCCAGTTCCTGGAGGAGAAGATCCGTTCCCTCGGCACCGCCGCGTGCCCGCCGTACCACCTGGCGATCGTCGTCGGCGGCACCTCCGCCGAGTTCGCCCTGAAGACGGCCAAGTACGCCAGCGCCCGCTACCTGGACGCCATCCCCACCGAGGGCTCGGCCAGTGGTCACGGCTTCCGCGACACCGAGCTGGAGGCCAAGGTCTTCGAGCTCACCCAGAAACTCGGCATCGGCGCCCAGTTCGGCGGCAAGTATTTCTGCCACGACGTCCGCGTCGTCCGCCTCCCCCGCCACGGCGCCTCCTGCCCGGTCGCCATCGCGGTCTCCTGCAGCGCCGACCGCCAGGCCCTGGCCAAGATCACGCCTGAGGGGATCTTCCTGGAGCAGCTGGAGACCGACCCGGCGCGGTTCCTGCCGGAGACCACCGACGAGCACCTGTCGGACGACGTCGTGCGGATCGACCTCAACCGGCCGATGCCGGAGATCCTCGCCGAGCTGACCAAGTATCCGGTCAAGACCCGCCTGTCCCTGAGCGGTCCCCTCGTCGTCGCCCGCGACATCGCCCACGCCAAGATCGGCGAGCTGCTCGACGCCGGCGGCGAGATGCCGCAGTACCTCAAGGACCACGCGGTCTACTACGCCGGTCCCGCCAAGACCCCCGAGGGCTACGCCTCCGGCTCCTTCGGCCCCACCACCGCCGGCCGCATGGACTCCTACGTCGAGCGCTTCCAGGCCGCCGGCGGCTCCAAGATCATGCTCGCCAAGGGCAACCGCTCCAAGCAGGTCACCGACGCCTGCGCGGCCCACGGCGGCTTCTACCTCGGCTCCATCGGCGGCCCCGCCGCCCGCCTCGCCCAGGACTGCATCAGGAAGGTCGAGGTCCTGGAGTACCCCGAACTCGGGATGGAGGCCGTCTGGCGGATCGAGGTCGAGGACTTCCCCGCCTTCATCGTCGTCGACGACAAGGGCGAAGACTTCTTCAGCGACTCGACCGGTCCCGTCCTGTCCATCGGCCGCCGATAGCCCGCGGGCCACGGCCGGTGGGCCGTGGCCCGTCCACCGCGAGGTTGAATGGCGGGATGGACGAGCTCCAGGCCCGCGCCCGGTTCCGGGACGCCCGGGTCGCCCGGCTGGCCACGGCCGACGCCCGCGGCAGGCCCCACCTGGTGCCCGTCACCTTCGACCTGGACGGCGACACGGTCGCCTTCGCGGTCGATCACAAGCCCAAACGCACGACGGACCTCCGTCGCCTGCGCAACATCGCGGCCAATGACCGGGTCTGCCTGCTGGTGGACCACTACGACGACGACTGGACGCGGCTGTGGTGGGTCCGCGCGGACGGGAGGGCCCGGGTCGCCGGGGACGGCGCGGACCGGGAACGGGCCCTCGCGCGTCTGGCGGAGCGCTACCCGCAGTACCGCGACCGCCCGCCCCGGGGCCCGGTGGTCCTGATCGCGGTGGAGTCCTGGACGGGCTGGTCCTACGAGGGGTAGACGTGCCCCGCGTCCAGCCGGGCCCGCCGGTCCGGAAGGCGTGGTCGCCGGAGGGGTCGACGGACGTCCCACCGCCTCGACATACGGAGGGGTCGACGGACGTCTCCCGCCTCGACATGACGGTCCGGGATGTGCGGGGGTCAGGCGTCGGGTGAGAGGTAGATCCGGAAGGCGTCGCCGCCGACCGTGAACTCGCGGAGGCAGCTCCAGCCGAGACGTTCGTAGAGGCGGACGGCGGTGGTGGCCTTCGGCGAGGTGACCAGCCAGGAGCCGCCCGCGTCGGCGATGACGCGCCGGACCAGGGCGGCGCCGATGCCCTGCCCGGCGAAGCGGGGGTCGACCGCGACCTCGTGGACCTCGAAACGGGAGGTCAGGACCGACAGGTCGCCGACGGCGCCGGCGATGGGGAGGTAGAGGCGGTCGACCGGCCAGGGGTCCGGGGTCGGGAAGCCGTAGGTGAACCCGGCGGGCTCGCCGGCCAGATAGGCGACGTCGCAGCGGAAGCCGGACATCCGGGAGTGAGAGGCCAGCCGGCCGGTGAAGGCGTCGATCTGGTCAGGGGTCTCGTGCCACGGCGGCGGTGCGAACGCCGCCGTGTAGACCGATCTCAACGCCGCGGTGGCAGGCACTCGATCGAACGTCAGCCCCACAGCCACGAGACCCCCTCTGGACCAAACCGACATCTGCCATCATGAAGTAGTTGCGAGATATTCGCAATAACTGGGAGACCTAGGTCGCAAGACCGATGCAGATGCATGAAGGTTGCAATAGTGTCCGAAGGAGCAGTGATCAACGAGGAGGTAGACCCCATGGGTGAGTACACCCTTCCGGATATGCCCTACGACTACGCGGCACTGGAGCCCGCGATCACCGGCGAGATCCTGGAGCTGCACCACTCCAAGCACCACGCCGCCTACGTCAAGGGCGCCAACGACACGCTGGAGCGGCTGGCCGAGGCCCGCGACAAGGGCGAGTTCGGCGGGCTGGTCGGGCTGGAGAAGACCTTCGCCTTCAACCTGTCCGGGCACGTGCTGCACTCGATCTTCTGGCAGAACCTCTCCCCCGACGGCGGCGACCGCCCCGACGGCGAGCTGTCCGCGGCGATCGACGAGCACTTCGGCTCGTTCGAGGCCTTCCAGAAGCAGCTCACCACCGCCACGGCCGGCGTCCAGGGCTCCGGCTGGGGCATCCTGGCCTGGGAGCCGCTGTCGCGCCGCCTGGTGATCGAGCAGGTCTACGACCACCACGGCAACGTCGGGATGAACACCACCCCGCTGCTGGTCTTCGACGCCTGGGAGCACGCCTACTACCTGCAGTACCGCAACGTGCGCCCCGACTACGTCGAGAAGCTGTGGAGCCTCGTCAATTGGTCGGATGTCACTCAGCGTTTCTCAACTGTCACGAGCGCGAAAATCTGACCGAAGAAGGCAAGAAGATTCGGCCCGGTCTCTACTGGTCGCATTACGCAAATCGGTAAGCTGCCCCACATGCGTGCGCCGTCCGGATATCTTCTCGCAGCGCGCTACCGGCTGTCAGAACCGGTTGGGCGCGGCGGCATGGGCACCGTCTGGCGAGCGCACGACGAGCTGCTCGACCGGGAGGTGGCCGTCAAGGAGGTGCGGCTGCCCCTCGTCCTCGACGAGGAGTTGCGGGCGGAGCTGTGCGCCAGGACCGAGCGCGAGGGCCGGGCGACCGCGATGGTCGCCCACCCCTCGGTGATCACCGTCTTCGACGTCGTCACCGAGGACGAGCGCCCCTGGATCGTGATGGAGCTGCTCCGGGCCAGGTCCCTGGAGCAGCTCCTCCAGGACCGGGGCCCGCTCCCGCCGCGCCAGGTGGCGGAGATCGGGCGGCAGGTGCTGGGCGCGCTGCGTGCCGTGCACGCCAAGGGGATCCTGCACCGCGACGTCAAGCCCAGCAACGTCCTGGTGACCGACGACCGGGCGGTGCTCACCGACTTCGGCCTGGCCGCCCTCGAAGGCGACGTGTCGATCACCCAGGCGGGCATCGTGCTCGGTTCGGCCGGATACATCGCCCCCGAGCGGGTGCTGGGCGCCAAGGCCCACCCCTCCGGCGACCTGTGGTCGCTCGGCGCCACCCTCTACACCGCCGTCGAGGGCCGCGGCCTGCACGGACGCCGTACGGCCGCCGCCGCGCTGGCGGCGCTGACCAGCGGCGAGCCCATCCCGATGGAGAAGGCCGGGCCGCTGACCCCGGTGCTGCAGGGCCTGCTCAAGATCGACCCGAACGCCCGGCTCGACGCGGTGCGCGCCTCGCTGATGCTCTCCCGGGTGGCGGCCGGCGGATCGGCCGAGGAGCCGATCGCCCGGGCCGCGAGCAGGACCGTCAGGAGCACCGCGACGATCACCGTCCCCTCGTTCAACCGCCGTCCGCAGCACCGCGGGACGCATCGGGTCGGCTCCGCGCCGATCCCGGCCCCGTTGCCCGTGCCGACCCCGGTGCCGCACCCCCGCGGGCACCGGCGTCCGGCCGAGGGCGTGCACCGCAAGCCGTCGGAACGCCCCCCTGCTCAGCGCCCGTTCATCCGATTCATGACGCCTTTCATACGATTGATGCTCCCGCGTCTTCTGTGGCCCAGGGAACTTCGTAAGCGCGGATAAAGCGATCTTCAACCAAGAATCGCTATCTTCTTCTCATGCCGGAACAGCAGACGCGCGTGCTCGCTGACCGCTACGAGCTGATCGCACCGCTCGGCCGGGGCACCATGGGCACGGTTTGGCGTGCCTACGACCGTTCCCTGGGCCGTGAGGTCGCAGTCAAGGAGATCCGCCAGGAGTCCGGGCTCAGCGAAGCACAGCGCGCCGAACTTCGAGAGCGCATGATCCGTGAGGGGCGTATGGCTGCCCGCATCAGCCATCCCTCCGTGGCCACCGTCCACGATGCGATCATCGAGAACGGCAGCCCGTGGATCATCATGGAGCTCGTGCAGGCGCGCTCCCTGGAGCAGGTGATCGAAGAGGAGGGGCCGCTGCCGCCCCGGCTGGTCGCCGAGATCGGGGTGGACCTTCTCGGCGCGCTGCGGGCCGCCCACGCCCAGGGGGTGCTCCACCGCGACGTCAAGCCCGGCAACGTGCTGATCACCGAGAGCGGCCGGGTGGTGCTCACCGACTTCGGCATCGCCAAGGCCGAGGGCGACACCAACCTCACCAAGACCGGCATGGTGATCGGCTCCCCCGGATACACCGCGCCCGAGCGGGCCCGCGGGGAGCACACCGGCCCCGAGTCGGATCTCTGGTCCCTCGGCGCCACGCTGTATTTCGCGGTGGAGGGCCGGCCGGCCTACGAACGGTCCTCGGTGGCCGAGACCCTCGCCGCGCTGATGACCGACAGGGCCGACCCGCCGACCCAGGCCGGGCCGCTCCGCCCCGTGCTCGAACAACTCCTGGAGCGGGACCACACGGTACGGCTGGCGCCCGCCCAGGCGGCGGCGATGCTCCGGGCGGTGGCCGACACTCCTTCGACCTCGGTGGACCCGGCGTTCGTCACGCCGGTGATCCCCGTGAAAGCGGCAGCCCCCGTGAAACCAGTGACGCCCGCGACTCCCGCCCCGCCGGCTTCCGCCGCCGCGTCCCCGGCGGACGAGGAGTTCGACGCCGACCGCACCATGCTGGTCATCCGCCCCAAGAACGGCCTCCGCCTGCCCGGTAGCGGGCCGGCCCCGGCCGCCGCGGAACCGCCCCCGCCCCTCGCCCCGTCACAGCGGAGCGACCCCCTGCCGGGGACGCCGGTGGCCTGGGGGCCCGGGTCCCCCGCGGGACCACGTCCGGGAGTCTCACCGGATGACCGTCCGACGGACCATGGGTGGCTGCCCGGTCACGCGGACCCCGCTCCGCCGGGTTCCCGGCAGCAGCCCGGACCGGGAGGAGCCGGCGCGGGCCACCCGCAGCAGGCCGGACCTGGAGCGCCGGCGGCAGGACCTCCCTGGCAGCCCGGACCGGGAGCACCCGCGGGAGGTCACCCCTGGCAGCCGGGACCGGGAGGACCCGGCGCGGGCCATCCGCAGCAACCCGGACCGGGGATACCTGGCGCGGGCCATCCGCAGCAGGCCGGACCGGGAGTGCCGGCGGGAGGACCTCCCTGGCAGTCCGGACCGGGAGCACCCGGCGGAGACCAGTCGCAGCGGCCCGGACCGGGAGCGTCCGACCGGGGGCACGGTCTGGGGACCGAGCTGTTCGCGATCGCGGGACAGGGCGGCAAGGGAGAGCAGACGACCACACCCGCCAGGACCCGGGTCGGTCTGATCGTCCTCATGGGGGTGGCGGCCGTCGCCCTGGTGGTGGTCGTGATCGTGGCGGTGGCGGCCTTCGCGAACAAGGGCAGAAGCGGGGCGGCGCCCGCCGTACCGTATCCGGCGGCCGCCGCGCCGGCGGCCGTCCAGGCCGCCACCGGGAACGCCCCCGTCCGGGACGGCGCGTCCCCGCCGGCCTCCCCGGTCAGAGACGAGCACCACTCAAGTTGAATTTCCGCTTTATCTCGCAGGACGCAGACTGGACTGATGAGCGAGTATCGGATCGAGCACGACTCGATGGGTGACGTACGGGTCCCGGCGGACGCGAAGTGGCGGGCGCAGACCCAGCGGGCGGTGGAGAACTTCCCCATCTCCGGGCGGGGGCTGGAGAGCCCGCACATCGCCGCGCTCGGCCTGATCAAGGCGATCGCCGCCGAGGTCAACGCCGGGCTGGGAGTCCTGGACAAGGAGCTGGCCCAGGCCATCGCCGAGGCCGCCACCGACGTCGCGGAGAACGAGTGGGACGGCGAGTTCCCCATCGACCTCTTCCAGACCGGCTCCGGCACCTCCTCCAACATGAACGCCAACGAGGTGATCGCCACCCTCGCCGAGCAGCGGCTGGGCCGCGCCGTCCACCCCAACGACCACGTCAACGCCTCGCAGTCGTCCAACGACGTCTTCCCCACCTCCATCCACGTCGCCGCCACGACCGAGGTGACCTACCACCTCATCCCGTCCCTGAGGCACCTGGCCACCGCGCTGCGGGAGAAGTCGTTCGAGTTCGACCAGGTGGTCAAGGCCGGCAGGACCCATCTGATGGACGCCACCCCGGTCACGCTCGGCCAGGAGTTCGGCGGCTACGCCACCCAGATCGACAACGCCATCGCCCGGGTGCGCAGTGCGATCCCCCACCTCGCCCAGCTCCCGCTGGGCGGCACGGCCGTCGGCACCGGCATCAACACCCCGCCCGGCTTCGCCTCCCAGGTCATCGAGAAGCTCCGCGAGGCCACCGGTCTGCCGTTCTCCGAGGCCCCCGACCACTTCGAGGCCCAGGGCGCCCGGGACGCCGTCGTGGAGCTCTCCGGCCAGCTCCGCACGGTCGCGGTCTCGCTCAACAAGATCGCCAACGACCTCCGCTGGATGGGCTCGGGCCCCCGGGCCGGACTCGGTGAGATCAACCTGCCCGACCTCCAGCCCGGTTCGTCGATCATGCCCGGCAAGGTCAACCCGGTGATTCCCGAGGCGGTGTGCATGGTCGCCGCGCAGGTCATCGGGAACGACGCGGCCATCGCCTTCGCCGGAGCCTCGGGCACCTTCGAGCTCAACGTGATGCTGCCGGTCATCGCCCGCAACGCGCTGGAGTCCATCCGGCTGCTCGCCAACGCCTCCCGGCTGCTGGCCGACCGCTGCGTCCACGGCATCACGCCCAACACCGAACGCCTCCGCGAGTACGCCGAGTCGTCCCCCTCGATCGTCACGCCGCTCAACCCCCACATCGGCTACGAGGAGGCCGCCAGGATAGCCAAGCAGGCCCTGGCCGAGCGCAAGACCATCCGCGAGGTCGTCATCGAGCGCGGCCACGTCGCCGGCGGCGCACTCACCGAGGAGCAGCTCGACGCCCTCCTCGACGTGCTGTCCATGACCCGGCCGCCGTCGTAGGCCGCCCGCTCCGCTGACAGACTCGGATCATGACCCAGATCAAGTTCTACGGCCGCCGCGACGTCTGGTCCGGACTGCGCCAGGAGTTGTCGGACACCGTGCACGGCTGCCTGACCGAGGTGTGGCGGCTCCCCGCGGACAAGAGGTTCCACCGGTTCCTGCTGCTGGACGCCGAGGACCTCCTCTGCCCGCAGCGCGGCGAGCGGTATCTGATCGTGGAGATCATCTGTTTCCAGGGCCGGTCGGACGAGGCCAAGCGGGACCTGATCCGCACCCTGTTCGCCCGCGCCCAAGAGCGGCTCGACCTCCCGGCGGAGGACCTGGAGATCGTGATCCTGGAGTCACCCCAGGTCAACTGGGGCATTCGCGGCGTGCCCGGCGACGAGCTGGCGCTCACCTACCCGGTGACCGTCTGATCGTCGCGGGCCGTAGCCGCGGTGAAGCACCCGCGGCTACGGTCGACGGAGCATCCGGGTATGTCGGCCAATCGTCAGGCCACTGCCTTCCAGTGCCATCTGCCACTCGCGTAGCGAACGCATTCGTAGCGCTTGGTGTGGGCGGCGTGGCGCATGGAGTAGCCGTACTTCGCGCACCAGGCGCCCGGCGGGATCCGTCCCGCACACATAGGTCGCGGCAGGACTATGGTGGCCGGCGACATGGGCCGGGATTCGGCTGATTGCCTAGATTCGGCAGCATGAACGACCTAGCGGGGCGGCGAGCCGTGGTGACCGGGGCGGGCAGCGGGATCGGGCGCGCCTGCGCGCAGCGACTGGCCGCCGCCGGAGCGCATGTGGTGGTGGTCGACATGGACGCCGAGGCCACGGCGAAGGTGGCCGCGGAGGTCTCCGGGACACCGATGGTCGCCGACCTGTCGGCTCCGGACTTCGTGGACGCGCTGCCGGACGGCGTGGACATCGTGGTGAACAACGCCGGGTTCCAGCACGTCGCGCCGGTCGAGGACTTCCCGCCGGAGATCTTCTCGAAGATTCTCAAGGTCATGGTGGAGGCGCCGTTCCTGCTGGTCCGAGCGGTTCTGCCGGGAATGTACGAGCGGGGCTGGGGACGGATCGTCAACATCTCCTCGGTCCACGGGCTCCGCGCTTCGCCCTACAAGTCGGCGTATGTCACCGCGAAGCACGCGCTCGAAGGGCTGTCGAAGGTCATCGCCCTGGAAGGCGCCCCGCACGGCGTCACCTCCAACTGCGTCAGCCCCGCCTACGTCCGCACCCCGCTGGTGGAGAACCAGGTCGACGCCCAGGCCGAGAGCCACGGCATCGGCAGGGACGAGGTCGTCGAACAGATCATGCTGGCCCCCGCCGCGATCAAGCGGCTGATCGAACCGGAGGAGGTCGCCGAGCTGGTCGCCTACCTGTGCGGCCCGCACGGCTCGTTCATCACCGGGACCTCCCTGCCCGTGGACGGCGGCTGGACGGCACGCTGAACCGCGGCGCGGCGTCGCCATGAGAAGCCTCACCATGAGAATGGAAGACATGAGCGCACGGGTCTTTCTCGAACTGCTGGCCAGGGAGGCGTCGGCGGTCGAGTTCGAGGGGCCCATCCTGGCCGCCAGAGCCGGTGGGGCCGACGCGGCGACGCTGGCCGAGCTGGAGGAGGCCAAGCTCGCCGCGCTGAAGGTGCGGGCGCTGCTGCGGCGCAGGGCCAAGCGCGAGGCCGAGCTGTCGGCGCTGTTCGACACCGCGGGCGACCTGGCCGGCCTGCGGGACCTCGACGCCGTACTCGAAGCCATCGTGCACCGTGCCAGGCAGCTCCTGGGCACCGACGCCGCCTACATGACACTGCACGACCCCGAGCGGGGCGACACCTGGATGCGGGTGACCGACGGGTCGGTGTCGGCCAAGTTCCGCGCGCTCCGGCTGGCCATGGGCGCCGGGCTCGGCGGGCTGGTGGCCCAGACCGCCACGCCGTACGCGACGGCCGACTACTTCGCCGACGAGCGTTTCCGCCACAAGTTCCACATCGACGACGCGGTGACGGAGGAAGGCCTGGTCGCCATCCTGGGCGTGCCGCTCAAACTCGGCGCGCGTGTCATCGGGGTGCTGTTCGCGGCCAACCGGAGCGTGCGGCCGTTCACCCAGGACGAGGTGGTGCTGCTCGGCTCGCTGGCCGCGCACGCGGCGGTCGCGATCGACAACGCCCGGCTGCTGCAGGAGACCAGAAACGCCCTGGAGGAGCTCAGCGAGGCCAACCGGCAGGTGAACGCGCACAGCGAGGCCGTGGAGCGGGCCGCGCTCGCGCACGACCGGATGACCGGGCTGGTGCTGCGCGGCGGCGGGGTCGAGGACGTCGCCGCCGTGGTCACCGAGGTGCTCGGCGGCTCGCTGGTCGTGCTGGACGACGTGGGGCGGCCGATCACCGGCGACGCGGGCGGACTGGCGGCGGGCATGCCCGCGGGGGAGGACGGCCCCGCGGAGGCACGGCAGGGGCCCGAGGCGACGGCGGCCGTGATCGCGGAGGCCGCGCGGTCGTCCCGGGCGCTGGGCCGTACCGTCAAGAAAGGCAACCTGCTGGTCGCCTCGGTGGACGTGGGGGCCGAGCCGCTGTGCACGCTCGTGCTGCGGGCCGACGGCCAGGTGGCGGACACCGACCAGCGCATCCTCGAACGGGCCGCGCTGGTCACCGCGCTGCTCCTGCTGTTCCGGCGGACGGTGGCCGAGGCGGAGGGCCGGGTCAGGGGTGAGCTGCTCGACGACCTGATCTCCCGTCCCGCCCTCGACGGCCTGGTCCAGCGGGCCCGGCGGGTCGGGGTGGAGCTGGAAGCCGACCACGTGGTGGTCGTGGTCCGCCACGGCGGACGGCGCGAGCGCGCCGCCTTCTGGGCCTCCTCCCAGGCCACGCTGAGCCACGGCCTGGCGGCGCTGCGCGGGGACGAGGTGGTGCTGCTGCTCCCCGGCGACAGGCCCGGTCACCTGGCCAAACGGGTGGCGGCCGAGCTCAGCGCCTCCCTCGGCCACCCCGCCACCGCGGGCGCCTCCGGCCCGGTGCGCGGTCCCGCCGAGGTCGCCGCAGCCCACCGCGAGGCACAGCGCTGCGCCGACGCCCTGCTGGCCCTGGGCCGCGCCGGGGAGGGCGCGAGCACCACCGAGCTGGGCTTCGTCGGGCTGCTCGTCGGCGACGGACGCGACATCGAGGCGTTCCTCGGCTCGGCGCTCGGACCGGTGATCGGCTACGACGCCCGCAGGGGCACCGCCCTGGTGCGCACCCTCACCGCCTACTTCGGCACGGGCGGCTCGCTCTCCCGTACGGCCGAGGCCCTCCACATCCACGTCAACACCGTCACCCAGCGGCTGGACAGGATCGCCCAGCTCCTCGGCGCCGACTGGCAGGACCCGGAGCGCGCCCTGGAGATCCAGCTCGCCCTCCGCCTCCACCGCCTCAGCCACTAGGCCGAACGCCCCTCACCCGGCCCCACAGCCCCTCCCGGGGGCCTGTGGGGCCGGTCGGCGCGCCTTCCTCCCCTGCCCTCCCCCGGAGCTCCGCGCGCCGGACGGGGACATCCACATAGCCCGACCTCCCGGTATGGAGGCCGGACCCATAGGAGTGACACCGGTCACTACGTACCGTGAGCCGACATCCCCCAACAGCGCTACCCATTGGTGAGTGAGATGTCAGACAAACCCCGCACCCCCATCGGAAAGATCGTCGCGGCCAGCCTGATCGGCACGACGATCGAGTGGTATGACTTCTTCCTGTACGGCTCCGCCGCCGCGCTGGTCTTCCCCGCGCTCTTCTTCCCCGAATCGGACCCGCTCACCGGCACCCTGCTGGCCTTCCTCACCTACGCGGTCGGCTTCGTCGCCCGCCCGCTGGGCGCGCTGGTCTTCGGCCACTACGGCGACCGGCTCGGCCGCAAGAAGCTCCTGGTCATCAGCCTGCTGATGATGGGTGGCGCGACCTTCCTGATCGGCTGCCTGCCGACCCACGCCGCGGTCGGCATGGCGGCCCCGCTGCTGCTGACCGCGCTCCGGCTCGTCCAGGGCTTCGCCCTCGGCGGCGAGTGGGGCGGCGCGGTGCTCATCGTCTCCGAGCACGGCGACACCGAGCGGCGCGGCTTCTGGGCCTCCTGGCCGCAGGCCGGCGCCCCCGGCGGCAACCTGCTGGCCACCGCCGTCCTCGCGGTCCTGACCGCGGTCCAGCCCGCCGAGGCCTTCCAGACCTGGGGCTGGCGCGTGCCGTTCCTGCTGTCGGGCGTGCTGGTGCTGCTCGGCCTCTGGATCCGGCTGTCCATCAGCGAGTCGCCGATCTTCCAGCAGGCCGTCGCCAACGCCAAGCCCTCGCAGAGCATGCCCATCGTGGAAGTCTTCCGGTACCACTGGCGTGACGTGATCACCGCGATCGGCGCCCGCTTCGCGGAGAACGTCTCCTACTACGTGCTCACCGCGTTCGTACTGGTCTACGCGACGACCGAGGCCGGGCTGTCCAAGCCCGTCGTGCTCAACGCGGTGCTGATCGGGTCCGCCGTCCACTTCTTCTCGATCCCCCTGTGGGGCGCGCTCTCCGACAAGCTCGGCCGCCGGCCGGTCTACCTGCTCGGCGCGGCCGGGGTGGGCCTGTGGTCCTTCGCCTTCTTCCCGCTGATCGACACCCGGAACTTCGCCGCGGTCACCCTGGCGGTGACGGTCGGCCTGATCCTGCACGGCGCGATGTACGGCCCGCAGGCGGCGTTCTTCTCCGAGCTGTTCGCCACGCGGATGCGCTACTCCGGCGTGTCGATCGGCGCCCAGCTCGCCTCGATCGTCGCCGGCGGCCTGGCCCCGCTGATCGCGGTGGCGCTGCTGGGCGCCTACGGCTCCTCGTTCCCGGTCATGCTCTACGTGGCCGGCGCGGCCGCGCTCACCATGATCACCGTGTTCGTCTCCCGCGAGACCCGGGGCCGTGACCTCGCCACCCTCGGCGCCGCCGAGCACTCCACCACCCGCTGAGCCGTACGGAGAACATTCGATGCACCTGGACAACCGGCGGGTGCCCACCGCCCGGATCACACAGAACGTGCTGTCGGCCGGCGAGACCGGGGGCGAGGCGGTCCTGTTCGTGCACGGGAACGTGTCGAGCGCCGCCTTCTGGCGGGGCACGCTGGCGGCCCTGCCCGGCGGCTACCGGCCGCTGGCGGTGGACCTGCGGGGCTTCGGCGACACCGATCCCGCGCCGGTCGACGCCACCCGCGGCCTGCGGGACTACTCCGACGACGTGCTCGCGCTGATCGACGCCCTCGGCCTCACCGGCGTGCACCTGGTGGGCTGGAGCTTGGGCGGCGGGGTCGTGCTCCAGGCGCTGCGCGACCGGCCGTCCGCCGTGCGGAGCGTGACGCTGGTCAACCCGGTCTCGCCGTACGGCTTCGGCGGCACGCACGGGCCGGACGGCGCGCTGAACCACCCCACCGGGGTGGGCGGCGGGGCGGGGGCGGCCAACCCCGACTTCGTGCGGCTGCTCGCGGCCGGGGACCGCTCGGACGACTCCCCGGTGTCACCGAGGAACGTCTTCCGGAGCACCTACGTCAAGCCCGGCACGGTGGTCGAGGACGAGGACGCCCTCGTGGAGTCGATGCTGTCCACCAGGGTCGGCGAGGACAACTATCCGGGCGACACGGTCTCCTCCGACGTGTGGCCGGGGGTCGCCCCGGGCACGCGAGGAGTGCTCAACGCGCTCGCCCCCACGTACTTCCGGCTGGACGACCTGCACGTGATCGACCCCAGGCCGCCGATCCTGTGGATCAGGGGCGGGGCCGACGTGATCGTCTCCGACACCTCGCTGTTCGACCTGGCCCACCTGGGCGCGCTCGGGGTCGTCCCCGGCTCGCCGGGCACCCCGGCACAGCCGATGGTCACCCAGATCCGGGCCGCGCTGCGGCGGTACGGCGACCACAGCGAGGTCGTCCTCGCCTGCGGCCACAGCCCGCACATCGAGCGGCCCGAGGAGTTCCGCGCCGCCCTCGTCGACCACCTGAAGCGGAGCTGACCGATGCGCACACCGTCAGAGTCCCGCGGGCGCGCCGTGCCCGCCGCCCTCACCGCCGTCATCACCGCCGCCGCCCTGCTGGCGGGCGCGCCGGCCGCCGGCGCCGGAGTCTCCACCGGCCGGAACGCGCTGGACGGGCACTGCGCGCGGCTGGACCGGGTGACGGTCCCGGGGGCCGAGCACCAGGTGAAGGCCTGCCTGGACGACCTCACCACGGCGGGCACGGCGGCCTCCGGGCACACCGACCCGTCCGACTGGGCGGGGCTGCACCCCGCGGGGGCGGTCAATCCGAAGGACGTACCCGGCATCCAGGTCGACGGCTACTTCCCCGACACCTCGACCTCCAACACCACCCACGGCTGGAACCACGACTCCCAGTTCGTGCTCCGGCTGCCCGACAGGTGGAACGGCGGCCTGGTCGTGGCGGGCACCCCCGGCAACCGGGAGCAGTACGCCAACGACTTCACCATCTCCGACTGGGCGCTGGCCAAGGGCTACGCCTACGCGGTGACGGACAAGGGCAACGTCGGGGTCGCCTTCCACCGGGACGGCCGCCGGCCGGGCGACGCGGTCGCCGAGTGGAACCAGCGGGTCACCCAGGTGGCGCTCGCCGCCAAGGCGACCATCGCGCGGCGCTACGGCAGGCCTCCCGAGCGGACCTACGCCGCGGGCATCTCCAACGGCGGATACCTGGTCCGCTGGCAGCTGGAGAACCGGGCCTGGCTGTATGACGGCGGGGTCGACTGGGAGGGCACGCTCTGGCGGGTCAAGGGCGACAACCTGCTCACCTTCCTGCCGCCCGCGCTACGGGCCTACCCGAAGGGCGACACCCAGGCGATGTACGACGCCGGGTTCGCCAGGGGGTCGGAGTTCCTGTGGCCCTTCCATCACCAGTACTACTGGGACCTCACCCAGCGCCTCTACCGCGAGGAGCTCGACCCGGCCTTCGACGGCGACACCGAGGCGGGCACGCCCTTCTGCGCCTCGGGCACCCCGGCCTGCGACGCCGACTACGACTACGACGCGCGCAGGCCGTACCGGGCGGTGGAGAGGATCGGGCTGACCGGCCGGATCGGCAAGCCGCTGATCACGATCCACGGCACGCTCGACACGCTGTTGCCGATCTCCCGTTCCGGGGACGTCTACGCGGACATGGTCGGCGACCGCCGGCCGTTCCGGTACTACCGGATCACCGACGGCACCCACGTGGACAGCCTCTACGCCGCCTACCCGGACAGGCTCCGCCCGCTGCTGCCGTGCTTCCGCGGCGCGTTCGAGGCCCTGGAGGGGTGGGTGGAACGGCGGCAGAGCCCGCCGCCGAGCGCGACCCTGCCGCGTCCGGCGGGCGGGGAGCTCGTCAACGACTGTCAGCTCGGCAGGTAGCGCTCCTGCACGGTCCGGGTCATCCGGGCCGCGTTCCGGGCCCCGGGCATCCGCAGCGCCACGCGCTTGAGCAGCCGGTACCGGGGCGCGGGCGGCACGGCGGCGGACTCGTGGATCTCCACCCGGCCGCCGCGGCCCATCACGACCCGGAAGCGGAGCCCGGTCTCCTGGCCGTCCACCCGCAGGAACGGCACCCAGTCGCCCGGGGCGAGGGCGCCGTCGCGGGGCAGCAGCCGGATGGGGACCTTGGCGACCAGCCGTCCGGCGTGCTGTCCGGGCACGCCCGGCTCGACCAGGGCGGGCGCGCAGACCTCGCGCTCCCGGCGCACCGCGTGGCGCAGCACCAGCTCGGCGGGCGGGCCCCCGCTCGGCGGCACGTACGGCACGGGCACGACGACGAAGACGTGCTCGCGCTGCCGGGTGATCGTCGTTCCCGATGAGACCAGGACGATCGACTCGGCGAACGAGCGGGGCTCCACGCAGACGCCCAGCTCGCCCCTGTCGGACCACCAGGGGATGACCAGCCGCTTGGAGTAGTCGGCCAGCACCCCGGTGCAGTTCAGCGGGGACCCGGTGACGCGGGTGCGCGCGTGGTGGGCTCCGCCGTACATGCGCACGTGGATCTCCCAGAGGCCGGGCGGCAGCGGGTGGCCGAGGGCGGCGGAGCCGACGTCCAGCCGGGCCGTGCCGGTGGCCTGCAGCCTGACCCCGTTGCGGTGGCGCGAGCGCAGCATCGAGCAGGCCACCGGGAGGAAGTAGACGAGGCCGGTGTCCTCGTGCCTGACGTAGACCTCGAACCGGGCGCGGGAGGCGGCCTGGGAGACGTCGGCCATCTCGGGTGCGAGACGGAGGCCGTCGAGGGGCACGGGCGGCTCCCAGAGCAGGCCGTCCTCGCCGTACGGCAGGAAGCGGATCGGGGACCCGTCCCCCCGCATGATCTCCACGGCGAGGCCCATGATGAACACGCCGTCGTCCCAGACGACCTCCCTGAGGTCGGCCTGCAGGCGGGTGCCGCGCATGGCCTCGGCCAGCACGACCAGCTGGTCGAGCCGGCCCGCGCGCAGCAGGGCGGCGCGGGCGCGCAGGTGCACGGGCAGGTGGGGGTCCAGGCGCGGGGGGAAGCGCTGGACGGCCAGTTCGCGCAGGGCGGTGAAGACGGCCGCCCGCTCCCTGGAGGAGGCGGACAGGAACCTCCCTCCCCCCAGCCGGCGCAGCACCGAGGTGCGGAACCAGTGCGCGTACATCCGGTCGCGCCGGCGTCCCGCGGGGACCTCGAAGTCGATGATGTCGAGCAGCTCGCGCAGTTCCGCGCCCCAGACGTAGGGGTCGGTCCGCGGCTCGGGACGCTCGTCGACGTGGCAGCAGACCTGGTCGGCCAGGATGGCGATGACCTTGGCCCGCAGGTAGGCGCGGATCGCGAAGGCCTGCTCGGCCAGCCGCCCGCCGGGGTCGGCGAAGCTCAGCACCTCGGCGTCCAGGAAGGTCTTGCGGTAGAGCTTGTGCGGCGTGAGCAGCGAGAGCAGCCGGTCCCTGAAGAGGTCGGCCCGCTCCCGGTTGCCGTCGAACACGGTGGAGGGCGGCCCCTGGTCGTTGACCAGGCGCCCGATGAGGATGTCGGCGTCGGTCCCCACCGCGCGCTCGTACATCCGTTCCAGGGCGGTCCGTTCCAGGCGGTCCGTCTGCCCCATCAGGTAGACGTACTCGCCCTTGGCGATCGCCATCCCGACGTTGCGCGCGCGCATCGGCGAGCCGTCGGGGCCCAGATGGAGCACCCGCACGTTCGGCCGCACCGCCGCGACGGAGTCAAGACGCTGCTGGATCCCGTCGTCCGACCCGTCGTCGGCGAAGATGACCTCGTATTCCTCCGAGGGCATCGACTGCTCCAGCACCGAACGGATACACGCGTCGGCGCTATCACCGGGGTTGTGCACCGGCACCACCACGCTGACCTTCACATCCATGCGGCCAAGCGTGCGATGCCCACGGCCGGGAGACGGCCAGACTTGCCGACTCCTGGTGTCTCAGTACCAGCCCTTGGCCTGGGAATGGCCCCAGGCACCACAAGGCGTACCGTAACGGCCCTTGATATAGCCGAGTCCCCACTCGATCTGGGTGGCCGCGTTGGTCTGCCAGTCGTTGCCGGCGCTGGCCATCTTGTGCCCGGGCAGCGACTGGGGGATGCCGTAGGCGCCGCTGTAGCGGTTCATCGCCCGCTCGTTCCAGCCGCTCTCCTTCATCCAGAGCTTCTCCAGGCAGCCCCACTGGTCGGCCCAGCCGCGCGCGTCCAGCATCTGCTTGCCCAGCGCCTTGTTGCCGGTGGGGTTGGCGGTGCCGGGCGGGAGCTGCTGCGGGTCGAAGCCGCCGCCGCCGGGCGCCTCCGTGGGGATCACGATCGGGTCCAGCTTCTTGCGCTTGCCGCGCTCGGCGGCCAGCTGGTTCTCCTTGAGCGCCTGGGCCGCCTGGGCCTTGAGGATGTCGGACTCGGGGTCGGCGCCGAACGGGTCGTCGCCGAGCATCTTCGACAGGTCGTCCAGGCTGAGCGGCGCGGGCGGCGGGGCGGAGGCGTTCTGGATCGCGGTGTAGACGGTGAAGCTTCCACCGCCCACGAGGACCACGGCCACCGTGCCGAGGATGACGGCACGCTTGGGGGTCAGCCATCCCTGCTTCTTCGCCCTGACCGGCTTGCCGGCCGTACGGCGGGGGCGGGGAGCCGAATGCTCCTTCAAGTGCGGCGGTCCTGAACTCACGACCTATGAGCTTGCCGTGGACAGGGGGGTGGTCCGCAACCCGAACGGGAGAGTTGGTTGGGGTTCCCCCGCCTGTCCGCCGATTTTTTTACCGCCTACTGGCTGGTTACATGGTCTTTCCTGACATTTGGTCAGCTAGATGTGACTTTCATCACATTTGCCGCTCAGGGCCCACCCCACGTGCCCCTGCGCCGAGGGGGAGCGCCCTTGTCAGGGTGTCATCGCCGCATCCGGTTCCTGTCCGCCTCACGTCACAGTTCCGTGACGGTGCAGGCTTTATCGGGCATTGGACGAATAATTACCTGGTGGCCGGCATCCTCCTTGTTGAAGACGATCCCTCGGTCCGGACCGGGCTTGAGCTGGCGCTGGCACGCCAGGGCCACTCCGTGACCTCCTACGCCAGTGGCGAGGAGGCGCTCGACCACATCCGGTCGCGCCGTCCGGAGATCGTCATCCTCGACGTCATGCTCCCCGGGATCGACGGGGTCGAGGTGTGCCGCCGCATCCGCAGGATGGACCAGTTGCCGGTCATCCTCCTCACCGCCAGGGGCGACGACCTCGACGTGGTCGTGGGGCTGGAGGCGGGAGCCGACGACTACGTGGTCAAACCGGTCGAGCCGCGCGTGCTGGACGCCCGGATCCGCGCCGTCCTGCGCCGGGTGGAGTCGGTCGCCTCCGACCGCATCACCTTCGGCGACCTGGTCGTCGACCGGGGGGCGCTCAAGGTGTCGCTGGCCGGCCGGGAGATCCACCTGACCCCCACCGAACTTCGGCTCCTGCTCGAACTGGTCCGCCACCCCGGCCAGGTGCTCAACCGCCGATACCTGCTGCGGGCCGTCTGGGACCACACCCACGTCGCCGACTCCCGGCTGGTGGACGCCTGCGTCCAGCGGGTCCGCGCCAAGATCGAGGCGGTGCCGGCCGAGCCCGACTTCATCCACACCGTCCGCGGATTCGGCTACCGGTTCAGTCCGCCGTGAAGCGTGCCTACACCGGGCTGCGCGGACGCCTGGTCATCACCTTCACCCTGATCGCGGTGGCGGCCTCCGCGCTGGTCGCGGGGATCGGCTACGAGCTCGTCAAACACCGCGTGATCGACCTCGCCGAGCAGGTGGCCGTGCGCGACGTGCGCGACACCCTGGAAGGGACCAGGGTGCCCATCGGCGCGCTCTGGCCGGGCGACAGCCCGCCGACCGACGCGCAGATCAGCACGTTGCAGAAGAGCCTGCGCATGCGGGACGGCGGGGTGGTGGTCCGCTACGAGAGCTACCTCTACGCCGACGGCGACTTCAGCATGAACGACGTCCCCGCCGACCTCGACGCCGGGGCCACACGGCGGATGGTGACCAAGCGCCAGGTGATCGACGGGAAGATGTGGCTGCTCATCGGCACCCCCGTGTGGCGGATAGAGCCCATCCACATCGCCCAGCCCACCGGAATGAGCGTCTTCGTGTTCGTCCCGCTCACCGCCGAGGAACAGCTCCTGACCGACCTGAGGCAGCCGCTGGCCGCCGCCGGGGCCATCATGCTGGTCATCGCGCTCGCCCTGGCCCTGGTACTGGCCCGGCGGGTGCTGCTGCCGGTCCGGCAGCTGGGCTCGGCGGCCCGCGCGCTCGGCGCCGGGCACCTGGACACGCGCCTTCCCGTGCACGGCCACGACGAGCTCGCCGAACTCACCGCGACGTTCAACGAGACCGCGGTCGCCCTGGAGAGCAGCGTGTCCGAGCTGCGTTCGCTGGAGGCGATGTCACGCCGGTTCGTGGCCGACGTCTCGCACGAGCTCAGGACCCCGCTGACCGCGATGACCGCGGTGGCCGACATGCTCTCCGAGGAGGCCGAACGGCTGCCCGAGGAGCCGGCGACCGCCGTACGGCTGGTGCTGCGGGAGATCGGGCGGCTGCGGACCCTGGTGGAGCAGCTCATCGAGACCAGCCGGTTCGACTCGGGCACGGCCGTGCTGCACGTGGACACCGTGAACGTCGCCGACGCGGTCCGGGACTGCCTGGAGCTGCGCGGCTGGTTGGACCAGGTGCGGGTGAACGTGCCGCAGGGGCTGGCCTTCTCCGTCGACCCCCTGCGCTTCGACGTGATCCTGGCGAACCTGGTGGGCAACGCCCTGCGCCACGGCGAGCCACCCGTCGTGGTGACCGCCCGCGGCACCCCGAACGGCCTGGAGGTGAAGGTGCGCGACCACGGCAAGGGCATCCCCCCGGCGGACCTGGAACACGTGTTCAACCGCTTCTACAAGGCGGGCGTCCGAGGTGACGGGAGCGGGCTCGGCCTGTCCATCGCGCGGGCCAACGCCCAGCTGCACGGCGGCACCATCTCGGTGCGCCCGCAGGACCCGGGCACGCTCTTCACGCTCTGGCTGCCCTCGACATGAGGTTCGGTGTCCCGGCCGCCCCCGGCATGAGGCGGCTCGCGTGCCTGCTCGCCGCGGTCCTGACGCTGTGCGGCTGCGGGGTGGCCCCCACCTCGACCGAGGACCGGGGGCGCCCTCCGGTGATCAGCTACAGCCCCACGTGGGTGACGGTCTACCTGCTGCGCGACGGGCGGCTGGAACCCGCCAACATCCCCGTGGCCTCCGACTCCGCCAAGGACATCGTCTCCACCCTGTTCCGGGCCGGGAAACAGCCGCCGCGGCAGGGGCTGAGCAGCGCGCTCAACGAATTCAGCCACTACGACACCGACACCACCCGATACTCCGAGACGGCCCAGCGCAACGCCCCCGGAGGCATGCTGGGATACCGGCTGAACGTGATCATCACCGGAGATGGCGCGGTCTCCAGGGCCGGCCTCGCCCAGATCACCTGCACCATCAGGCAGAACAAGCAGGAGAGCATCTGGAGCGTCGAGGTCACCCGGCTGTTCCCGGGGACCCCGCAGTCGCTCGGGGAGCACACCTGCTTCGAGTTCCGGGACCTCGCGGCCGAAGGCGTACGGCTGCCCCCGTGACCGGGCCGGGTCCCGCGGACCCCCGCGTGCGGCCGCCGGATGGCGACCGCCGGGGCGGGTCCGCGGGACGGGCCTCAGATCGTGACGTCCTCCAGCATCTCGGTGACCAGGGCGGCGATCGGCGAGCGCTCCGAACGGGTCAGCGTGACGTGCGCGAACAGCGGATGCCCCTTGAGCTTCTCCACCACCGCCACCACGCCGTCGTGCCTGCCCACCCGGAGATTGTCGCGCTGGGCGACGTCATGGGTGAGCACGACCCTGGAGTTGGCGCCGATCCGGCTCAGCACCGTCAGAAGCACCCCGCGCTCCAGCGACTGCGCCTCGTCCACGATCACGAAGGCGTCGTGCAGGGAGCGGCCGCGGATGTGGGTGAGGGGGAGGACCTCCAGCATGCCCCTGTCCATGACCTCCTCGATCACCTCGGGCGTGGTGACCGCGCCCAGGGTGTCGTAGACGGCCTGACCCCACGGGCCCATCTTCTCGTTCTCGGAGCCGGGCAGGTAGCCCAGGTCCTGGCCGCCCACGGCGTACAGCGGGCGGAAGACGATGACCTTGCGGTGCTGGCGGCGCTCCAGGACGGCCTCCAGGCCGGCGCAGAGGGCGAGGGCGGACTTGCCGGTGCCCGCCCGGCCGCCCATCGAGACGATGCCGACCTCGGGGTCCATCAGGAGGTCGAGCGCGATGCGCTGCTCGGCGGAACGGCCGTGCAGGCCGAACACCTCCCGGTCGCCGCGGACCAGCCGCACCGACTTGTCGGGCAGCACCCGGCCCAGCGCGGAGCCCCGGCCGGACAGCAGCCGCAGGCCGGTGTGGGTGGGAAGGTCACGGGCGTCGGCCAGGTCGGCGGTGCCGTGCTCGAAGAGCGCCTCGATGTCCTCCGCGGTCACCTGGAGCTCGGCCATGCCGGTCCAGCCGGACTCCACCACCAGCTCGGCGCGGTATTCCTCCGCGGCGAGGCCGATGGAGGCCGCCTTGACGCGCATCGGCAGGTCCTTGGAGACCAGCACCACGTCGCGTCCCTCGGCGGCGAGTGTCCGCGCCACGGTGAGGATACGGGTGTCGTTGTCACCGAGCCGGAAGCCGACGGGCAGGATCGACGGGTCGCTGTGGTTGAGCTCGACCCGGATGCTGCCCTCGCCGACCGGCATGGGCTCGTCCAACCGCCCGTGTGTCACCCGCAGGTCGTCGAGGTACCTCAGCGCCTTACGCGCGAAGTATCCGAGTTCTGGATGATGGCGTTTGCCCTCCAACTCGGTGATGACGACGATCGGGAGGACGACCTCATGCTCTGCGAAGCGGCTCATCGCCGCTGGATCAGCCAGCAGTACCGAGGTGTCCAGGACGTACGTACGCCGATTGGTGACCGGCGACGTGGGTGAGGACGAAGGGTTTGCCACGCGTTCTCCCCCGGGCGCCATGGGGGGCGCCCTGCCATGAGCTGGGATGCGGACCGGACCCGGGCCCACGCTCGCGGCTTGCCGAGCAGGCGCCGGTGACCGGCCCTCCTTGGCAGTCGTGACGCAAAGGCGGGCCCTCTCCGGAGTAGGCGAGCTGCGCCCGCCTACTTGTTACGGTACGTCCTGAATACCCACCTTCCAAAGGCACAAGCCTGTCCGAAAGGGGGTGTTCATGCTGTCTTTCAGTTCCCGTACCGTCGATGCCGCGCGGCGTACGAACGGAGAGCCCGCAAGAAGTCGACCCTGCGGAAGTCAGGCCAGTAGGCCTCGCAGAAGTAGAACTCGGAGTGGGCGCTCTGCCAGAGCAGGAAGCCGGAGAGGCGCTGCTCTCCCGAGGTCCGGATGACGAGATCCGGGTCGGGCTGACCGCGCGTGTAGAGATGCTCCGCGATGTGCTCCACATCGAGGACCTCGACCAGGTCCTCGATGCTCGCGCCCTTGCTGGCGTGCTCCTGGAGAAGGGAGCGCACCGCATCAGCGATCTCACGCCTTCCTCCATACCCAACAGCAACGTTCACAATCAAACCGGGACGGTGTGATGTCTCTTCTTTTGCGTTTTTCAGGACATGCGCCGTGTGATCGGGCAGAAGATCAAGCGCCCCCATGGGGTTGATGTGCCATCCGTCGGCGACGAGCTCCTGGACCACGTCCTCGATGATCTTCACGAGGAGGTCCAGCTCGTCCTTCGACCGGTTGATGTTCTCGCTCGACAGCAGCCACACGGTGACGACCTCGACACCGGCCTCGCGGCACCAGCCGAGGAGCTCGGAGATCTTGTCGGCGCCCTTGCGATGACCTCGGCTGACGTCGTCGATGCCCATCGAACGCGCCCAGCGCCGGTTCCCGTCGACGATGACGCCGACGTGCCGGGGGGCCATCTCCTTCTGGCGGGACAGCTTCGCCTCCAGCCGCCGTTCGTACAGCCGGTAGACGAGATCGCGCACGCCCATTGGAGCCCTCCCCCCAACGCCCGACGTCGAAGGGCGCTGACAGGCAATTATCACCGCCCAGAAGACCTCTCCGCCCCGTCTATCGGGTTCTGGTTGAGTTGCCGGACTTCTGTGGCGCCAGACACTCCTCCGCCTCCGTGACGAGCGCCGCCACGAAGGCGCCCAGCTCAGCCGAGGTGAGCACCGCACGCATGCCCACGCCGCCGCCGCCCCAGGCCTCCACGAACGCCCTCCTGGTCAGCCGCCATTCACCGGAACTCCCCCGCTGGGCGGGGATCCAGATCGGGATGGTCCGCAGCTGACAGCGGAGTTCGCCCCCGCTGACGACCCCGTTCCTGGCCCGGTAGCGGAAGGCGAACAGCTCCTCCTCGTCGGGGAAGCGGTCGTCGGGGTCGGGCCACTGCGTCCCGGGGGCGGCACGGGCCTCGGCGACGCCCTTGGCCAGCCGGACGAGGAGCCAGCCGCACCGCTCCCCCACCGTGCCGTAGAGCGTGCCGTCGCGGTGGAGTTCCAGCGTGACCTCGTACGGCAAACCGACACTGTCCCGGCACGCCACCGGCGTAACGGTCAGATACGACCCATCAAGGCAACGCAGTCCCCCCACCTCACAGAGGTTATCCCCGGCACAGCCTGCCAAAACGTTCTTAACGCCAGCCGTGCTCGCGCCACCCCGGCGGCTGGTGCCACTCCGTCCAGCCGTATCCCGACCTGCCGTCCTCGGCCTCGAACCGGCACAGGGCGCGCGGGAAGCGGGCGACCACGCCGTCCGGCGAGGTCACCGTCACCGGGGCGAAGGCGACGGGAGTGGCGGTCAGCGGCGCACCCGGCACCGCCAGCCGCGAAAGCACGGGGAAGCCGTCCTCGCCGAACTCGGTCGCCGCGGCGAAGCCCTCCCGATGGTCGAGCAGGCCGTCCGGCGAGACCGTGAAGCAGGGCCAGGGCATCTCGAAGCCGACGTTGGCCCGCATGCCGTGGAAGAACGTGCCGTCGTCGAGCCGCCCGGAGCTCCACAGCCAGGAGACCTTCCACCAGTCGCGCTCCCCCCAGCTGTGGTCGCGCTCGCCGTACCCGGAGAAGGGGATCGCCTCGCCGCCCACCCTGATCACTCCGCCGACCCTGCAGGGGATCTCGTAGCGCGGGATGAATCCGTAGGGGTAGACCCCGCCGACGGTCTCCCACTCCAGGTCGAACTCCAGCGAGGTCGTGGCTCCCCCGCCCGGTCCGGCGCCGGGCCGCCCCGGATTCTCCAGTACGGCGGCGGCCCCGGCCTCCAGGGTCAGCCTGAAGGAGCGCATGGGGGCCACCACCTCCTGGGTGGCCCGGTAGTCCCGGCCCCGCACCGCGAGGTCGGGCCCGGGGAGCGGGACGTGGTCGTCGGCGAGCAGCACCAGCGGCCGGTCCCTGCCGACCAGGCACGCCCAGTACCAGGCGCGGCCCCAGTTGGGGTACAGGCCCAGCCGGACGTATCCGGCGACGGAGCCGTCCTCGGCCGCGAAGTCGAGGTAGAAGGACTCACTCCACAACCGCTCGCCGCCGACCGGGTGGACCCCCTCGTCCGCCTCTCCCAGCGGCCATGTCCCATGATCGACGATCTTCACCACGGCCCACTCCCATGCAAGCGCTTGGCCATACGATCGGGCCAACCTAACCGACCGCGCCCCCGCGGGACAGCCCTCAGCGATCTCCCCCGCCACGACCGTCGCCATCGGGGGCGCCGGAGGGGGCGGGGACGTCCGGGGGCGGAGGGGCGGGAGGCTCGCGTCCGGACGGGGCGGAAGGCGGCAGCGTGCCGCTCAGCGACAGCAGGGAGGCCAGCCGCCGGTCCTTCATCCGGCCCAGGCCGTACAGGGCGACCCCGGCGAGCTCGTACTCCTCCCCGGAGGTGTGATCCCGGGCGCGCGGCGGCAGGGCCCCCTCCTCACGGTGGCGCAGGCGATAGTGGGCCAGCGCGGCCTGTCCCAGGCGCGTGGGCTCGGCCCGCGCACCGTCGCCGGTGTCGGCCAGTCCCAGCTCCTCCAGACGGCCGATCAGCGCGGCGACCGCGGGGCCGTGGACGACCGCCGCCTTGACCTCCCAGACCGGCGAGCCGTCGCCCCCGGCCCCGAGCAGGGCGAGGATCTCGGCCTCCAGCGGATGCGGGGAGCGTTCCGGCACCCCCGCATCCGGCGGTGCCGGGGACCGCTCCGGCCCGGGGCCCGCCAGGGTCAGCCGCCCGTCGCGCGAGGCCCTGAGAGCCCCTCTGGCGGCCAGGGATGCCAGGGCGGTGTTCGCGACCCGGAACCGCCCGCCCGCCAGCTGAGCCAGCTCGTAGGGGGCCAGGGCGGGCCCCCGGTAGATCTTCGGGGAATGCATGGCCAGTCTCAGCGCGACCAGACCGGCCACCGTCACCAGCACGACCGTCATGACGACGATCAGAGTGGTCAGCATGACGACCTCCGCCCCCAGAAGGTGTCCTCACCCAGTTGGACGAACGGCGCCCGAGAGAAGTTTCACGACCCTCCGGAAGGGCCGGAGCCACCGGGGAGCCCCCGCGGCCGTCTCCGGCTCCGGCGGCAGTCGTCCCGCCGACCTGAGCCGGTCCGCGAAATCCCGGGCGTCGGCGCGGGAGCCGCCGGGCGGCTTGGGACGGCCTCGCGCGTAGGCCTCGAACTCCCGCGCGAAGTCACCGCCGAGCAGCGCGACCAGGTCGGGCCGGACCCGGGCCACCGTCCCGCGCCGCTTGGAGATCAGGCTGGCGGCCTGGATCCGCAGCCGTCCCTCGTCGAACCCCGGAGGCGCCGCACCGCCCGCGACCAGAGCGGCCAGCAGTACGGCCTGCGCACCCGCCAACGCCTCCCGCGCACCGGCCGGCGCGTCCCCCGCGCCGGCCGGCGTCTCCCGGGCGTGGTCATCGGACACGGGCCATCGCCCCGCGGATTCAGACACGGGCCATCGCGCCGCGGACGCGGCCGAGCTCCGCTTCGAGCGCGGCGTCGCTGGGATAGTCGTCGTCCCATTCGAGCAGCACGCCGGGCGGGTCGACCCGGGCGCAGAGCTCGGACAGGATGTCCAGCACCTCGCCGGGGACGTGGGCGGTGTGGGTGTCGTGCCAGACGCCGTGATGGGAGTGCCCCCCGGCGACGTGCACGTAGGCGAGCTCGGACAGCGGCAGGCCGTCCAGCGCGCCGGTGGCCGACAGGCCCAGGTTGACCTGGTTGGTGTAGAGGTTGGCCACGTCGACCAGGAGCCCGACCCCGGTCATCTCCACCAGCTCGCCGAGGAACTGCGCCTCGGTCATCTCGTCCTCCGGCCAGCCGAACAGGGCCGCCACGTTCTCCAGGGCCAGCGGGACGGGCAGCGCCGCCTGCGCCCGCCGTACGTTCGCGGCGACCACCGAGAGCGCGGCCCGGGTGCGCGGGACCGGGAGCAGGTGGCCGGCCTCCATGCCGCCGGCGCGCACGAAGGCCAGGTGCTCGCTGACCAGCGGCGCGTCCAGGGCTCGGGCGCAGGCCGCCAGATGCGCCAGCCGGGCCGGGTCCGGCGGTTCCGCGCCGCCCACGCCCAGCCCGACACCGTGCGGGATCACCGGCACCCCGCGGGCGCGGAGCACCCGCAGCGACTCGGGCAGCCGCTCGGGGCGCACGTTCTCGGCGACGACCTCGACGAAGTCCACGCCGGGCAGGCGCTCCACCGTCAGGTCGATCTCCGGGCGCCAGCCGATGCCGACGCCCAGCGATCCGGATCCGGGCACCGTCACGCCGCCTCCCCGGCCACCGCGGCGGACCGCTCAGCCGCCGCCACCGCATCCCCCTCCGCAGCCGCCACCGCCGCAGCTCGACCCGCCGCCCGAGTCTCCGCCGCCCGAGTCTCCGCCGCCCCAGCCGCCGGAGCCGAAGTCTCCGCCACCGCCGTAGG
Organism: Streptosporangium canum; assembly: GCF_900113865.1. GTDB lineage: Bacteria > Actinomycetota > Actinomycetes > Streptosporangiales > Streptosporangiaceae > Streptosporangium > Streptosporangium canum. The sequence goes on from NZ_FOQY01000023.1 coordinate 32,619, forward strand.
AGGCGTCCGAACCGGAGGAGCCTCCTCCGCAGGAGCCGCCGGCGCAACCGGCGTTCTGCGTGCTGCTCCGCTTCAGCTCCTCCTCCAGGCCCGGGTCGCCCAGCTCGCCGAGGCCGTACAGGGCCACCGGGACGGCGACGGCGAAGGCCAGGTCCGGGGTCGTCGGGCGGGCACCGCGCACATGGACCCTGCGGGCGGAGGCGAGCACGTCGTGGCCCGCCTTGCTGAGAAGCCCGCGCAGCGCCCGCCGCTGCCTGAGGTAGGTGACCAGGCCGCCGGCCACGGCGAGGAAGCCGATCAGCACCGCGGCCGCGCCGTAGAACCCCCGGGCGGGGACGGCCAGGAAGGCGCCGATCACGAAGACGACGGAGAGCAGCGTCAGCAGCAGCAGCCGGCTCAGCAGCCGTGCGGCCCCGGTGAGCGCGCCGTCGGGCACCAGCAGGCCCATGCCCACCAGGCGGTAGCGCAGGCCGCTCATGGCCTGGCCGTCGGCCGTCGTACGGCGCAGCTCCCCCACGGAGCAGGAGTTGCCCCGGGCGCGCAGGGCGTCGAGGACGGCCTGCTCGATCGGCTCGGGTGAGGGCCGGGCTCCGAGCACGAGGCTGACCTGGCCGCCCCGGGACACCCGGATGGCCCCGCCCCTGGCCAGCACGCCGAGGGCGGTGTTGACCACCCGCAGCGGCCCGCCGGACAGGTAGGCGAGCTCGTAGGGGGTCGGCTGACTGCCATGATGGCCGGCCGCGGCCGAGCGGACCCGGCGGTGCTCGCCGCGTAGCGCCGCGGCCGTGAGGTTGACCACGAGCGCGAGGACGAGGGCTGTGACGAACAGTACGAATTCCATGTCCGCCTCCGGGGGGAAGGCGGGGCGTGTGCCCCGTTGTCATGTAGACGCACGGGGCCGCACGGAAGTTGCAGCTGTCAGGGCCTCAGTTCGGGCGAGTGCCGCAGTCCTGGTTCAGACGGTCGACCAGCGCCTCGTACTCCTCCCAGAGCTCCTTGGGGAAGTGGTCGCCGAAGGTCTCGAAGAAGGCCGGGATCAGTGACGCCTCCTCCTTCCAGACCTCCCTGTCCACGCTCAGCAGGGTCCGCAGGTCCTCGTCGGAGATGTCGAGGCCGTCGGTGTCGAGCTCGGCGGGGAGCAGGCCGATCGGCGTCCGCACCGCCTCGGCCTCGCCGTTCAGCCGGTCGACGACCCACTTGAGCACGCGGCTGTTCTCCCCGAAGCCGGGCCAGATGAACGCGCCGTCGTCGTTCTTGCGGAACCAGTTCACGTAGTAGATGCGCGGCAGCCGGACGTTCTCACGCCGGCCGACCTTGATCCAGTGGGCGAAGTAGTCGCCCATGTTGTATCCGCAGAACGGCAGCATCGCGAACGGGTCGCGGCGCAGCTCGCCGACCTTGCCCTCGGCCGCGGCGGTCTTCTCCGAGGCGATGTTGGCCCCGGTGAAGACACCGTGCTGCCAGCTCAGCGACTCGGTCACCAGGGGGACCGCGGTGGCGCGGCGTCCGCCGAACAGGATCGCCGAGATCGGCACGCCCCTGGGGTCCTGCCACTCGGGGGCGATCGTCGGGCACTGCGCGGCGGGCACCGCGAAGCGGGCGTTGGGGTGCGCGGCGGGCTCCCGGCTGTCCGGGGTCCAGGAGCGGCCCTTCCAGTCGGTCAGGTGCGCCGGGGGCTGGTCGGTGAGCCCCTCCCACCACACGTCGCCGTCGTCGGTGAGCGCGACGTTGGTGAAGATGCTGTTACCCCAGAGCGTCTTGATCGCGTTGGCGTTGGTGGACTCGCCGGTGCCGGGCGCCACGCCGAAGAAGCCGGCTTCGGGGTTGATGGCGTACAGGCGGCCGTCGGCGCCGAAGCGCATCCAGGCGATGTCGTCGCCGACCGTCTCGACCTTCCACCCCGGGATGGTCGGCTGGAGCATGGCCAGGTTGGTCTTGCCGCAGGCGCTCGGGAACGCCGCCGCGACGTAGCGGGTCTCCCCGGACGGCGGGGTGAGCTTGAGGATGAGCATGTGCTCGGCCAGCCAGCCCTCGTCGCGGGCCATCGTGCTGGCGATGCGCAGCGCGTAGCACTTCTTGCCGAGCAGCGCGTTGCCGCCGTAGCCCGAGCCGTAGGACCAGATCTCCCGCGTCTCGGGGAAGTGGCTGATGTATTTGGTGGAGTTGCACGGCCACGGCACGTCGGCCTGGCCGTGCTCCAGCGGGGCGCCGACCGAGTGGACGGCCTTGACGTAGCCGCCGCGCTCCTCGATGAGCCGCAGCGCCCGCTCGCCCATGCGCGTCATCACGCGCATGGAGACGACCACGTACGGCGAGTCGGTGATCTCGACGCCGAGCTGGGAGATGTCGCCGCCCAGCGGGCCCATGCAGAAGGGCACGACGTACATGGTGCGGCCGCGCATGCTGCCCCTGAAGATTTCGCCGAAGGTCCGGCGCATCTCGGCGGGGGCGATCCAGTTGTTGGTCGGACCGGCGTCCTCTTCGCGCTCGGAACAGATGTACGTGCGGTCCTCGACGCGGGCGACGTCACTCGGGTCCGAGGCGGCGTAGAAGCTGTTCTGCCGTTTGGCCAGGCGCTTGAATGTTCCCTGCTCGACCAGCAGGTTCGTCAGGCGTGTCCACTCGGCCTCCGAGCCGTCGCACCATTCGATCCGGTCGGGCTGGGTCAGCTCGGCGATCTCCTTGACCCATGCGGCCAGCTCCGGGTGGCTGGTCGGGCTGGGGGCGGTTACGTCTGCGATAACGGACACTGCTGCGGCTCCTTACGCTTCTCAGGGCCAAAACATCATTGACAGAGAAACCGCATTTAATCCAATTGGCGTAGACCAGTGAATGCGTGCGGTCGGACGTCGCGGCACCCTCGTTGCGCCTGCCCCGTTCGACATACGAGCTGGCAGAGACCCCGACGTTCTGAGTGACGTACCCAAAAGAAGGGAAACTAAAGAAAGCCGTATCGGCAGTGGTATAGGCCAATCACAGAGGTCTAAACCAATCACTGAACAGGTTCAGACCAATTTCGGGCCGTTTTCCCTGACCAGCCTCAGGGGTTCAGGTCGGGCCCCGAGGCCCGCACCCGGTCGACGTGCTGGAGCGCGTCCCGCAGATCGGTCAGCCAGGTGTCGGTGTTCTTGCCCACCAGGCGTACACACCAGGCCAGCGCGTCACTCCGGCTGCGGGCGACCCCTGCGGCCACGAGGGTGTCGAGGACTCGCCGCTCCGACTGGCGCAGCCGGGTCATGACCGGCACCGACAGTGTGGTGAACATCACCGTCTCGTCGCCGACGGCGACACCCCAGGAGATCTTCCGGCGGAAGCGGTGCTCCGCCTCCAGCGCGATCTCGATGCGGCGCTCCCTGGTCTCCTCACGGAAACGCTGCACGCCGCCTTCCACCGCGGCGGCCCGCTCCACCTCGGAGACGTCGTCGCCGAGCACGGGCGCCTGGAGCCTGCCGACGACCGCGATCTCCTCGCGGTCCAGCACGATCTCCGGCGGCCCCTCGAACCACTCCCCGGGCAGCCGGCCGGAGAACCAGCCCCGGAGCTTCTTCACTGCTTCGTCGTTTTCCATGTAATTGAGATTACATCGCTTAAATCAGAGAAGCCAGAACCCGCGCTGACAGTGACTATTTTTTGAGAGTCACTTACAAATCATTGCTGATTTCACTTCTCCCGACCGCCTGAGGGGCTCGCCGGCCTGGGGAGCTCTCCGGGTCTGGGGGCTCGTCGGCCTGGGGGGCTCGCCGCCGACGCCCGGTGCCCTCGCCGAGACGCGAGAATCGACGCATGAGCTCACCTCCGCGCGCTGAGGGCCTGCGCGAACGTAAGAAGGCCAAGACCCGGCGGACGATCCAGGAACACGCCCTGCGGTTGTTCGCCGAGCAGGGGTACGAGGCCACGACGGTCGAGCAGATCGCGGAGGCGGCGGAGATCTCACCCAGCACCTTCTTCCGCTACTTCCCCGTGAAGGAGGACGTCGTCCTCCAGGACGACTACGACCCCGCCCTGATGGCGATGCTGGCCGCGCAGCCGGCGGACCTGGAGCCGGTCCCGGCGCTGCGCGCCACCGCGCACGGAGCGTTCGAGCACTTCCCTCTGGACGAGGAGCGGCAGATCCTCGCCCGTACCCGGCTGCAGCTCAGCCATGCCGCCCTACGCGCCAGGGCGGTGGACAACATGATCAGCACGATCGACATGCTCGCCGAGGGCATCGCCCGGCGCCGGGGGCTCGACGCCCCCGACGCGCTGAGCCGCACGACCGCCGGAGCCGTGGTGGGCGCGCTGCTCCCGGCCCTGTTCGGCTGGGCCCGGTCCGACGGCGCCAGACGGCTGGCCGACGTCATCGACGAGGCCCTGGGCCTGCTGGAGTCGGGCCTGCGCCCCTGAGCGACGGGCCCCTCCGGCCGCGGCCCGTCAGCGGACCCCGGGCTGATCCGTCAGCGGACCCCGGCCGCGACCCCCGGGCTGATCCGTCAGCGGACCCGGGCCGCGACCCCCGGGCTGATCCGCACGGCGCCGGCGAAGTTGCGGGTGCTGACCGGGACGATCTTGACCACGTCTCCGGTCCTGGGGGCGTGCAGCATCTTGCCGTTGCCCCAGTAGATCGCCACGTGCGAGACGTAGCCGGGGTTGGTCGGGTCGTGCCGCCAGAACAGCAGGTCCCCCGGCTGGGCCTGGGAGAGCGGGATCTGCGGGCCTGAGACGAACTGCTGGTGCGTCACGCGGGGCACCTTGATGCCCGCCTGGGCGTAGGCCCACTGGACCAGGCCGGAGCAGTCGAAGGTGTCCGGCCCCTCCGCGCCCCACACGTAGGGACGGCCGAGCTTGCCGATCGCCGCGGTGAGGGCGGTCTTGATCTGGGGCGCGGTCATGAAGGCACCCGCCGACCAGGTCGTCCGCCGGGGAACCGCCAGCACCGGGTTGATCGTGGCGACCTGGCTGCCCCGGGGGAGGATCCGCAGCAGGGCGCGGCGCAGCTTGGCCGAGTCGGCCTTCGGGGCGCTGACCACCAGCGCGTTGTTCTCCGGAATGCCCAGCGCACGCGCGGTCTGCCGGGAGACCACGGCGTCGATGCCCCCCATGCCCATCGTCGCGTAGGCGCCCACGCGCAGGGACTGCCCGGCCGTGGTGACCGACCTGCCCAGCGACAGGCCGCCGTCGTTGCCGAGGACGAAGGAGACGGCGACCTCGCCGGCGGAGACGTTGCGCCAGAGCCTGTCGGACCGCGCGGTCGGCTTGGGGGTGTAGGCGCGGAACGTCGAGGGGTTGACCCCCAGGGTCTGCACCCGCTTGCCGTCCATGCCCACCTCCGCGGCGTCGGCGCGCTCCACCGCCCGCACCCCGGCGACCTGCGCGATCTTCGCCACCACGGCCGCGCGCAGCGGCTTGCCGGCGACGACGAAGAGGTTCGGCCGGTGGATGGAGGTCAGCGGGGCCACGGCGGGCGGAGGTGTCTGCGTGGGCTGGACCGCGGGCGCCCGCTCCTGGACGGGCTGCCTGGTGACGGACTGGCGCAGGGCGACCGTCTCCCGGGTCTGCTCCGGCAACTGGGTGACGACCACCACTGCCGTGGTCAGCGCGGCGACGAGGACGAGCACGACGACGGGGACGGCCCGCCTGAGCAGGCGGGCACGGCGGGGACCGTAGCGGATGCGCGGGCGGTAGGCGAGGTCCTGCCGGGCCTCGTGGATCAGGCCGGAGACGCGTGTCCGCCGATCCAACACGATGTGTCCCCTTCCCCCGTTGGGATCCAGCCCTAAGAGAGTGCCGTACACCGCGCCATGATGCACGCGAACGCGCCAAAACGCTCTGTTATCTACGACACGGCCGCAAGCCGGACAACACGCCCCAGACACCCATCACCCGGTACGGCCCTCCGGGACATGTCCTCACATGTCTCCACACGCCCTGCATGTCGTCGCATGTCCTCAGGAACGCGGCGATCCGCCGGGACGGCATCCCGGCGGATCAACTGGTGTCGGCTGGTTCGGACGAGGTCAGTTGCCGATGTAGGGCACGGCCTCAAGGATCTCGACCGTGTTGGAGCGGCCGTTCGGCATCGTGTAGGTGGCCTTCTCCCCGATCTTCTTGCCGTTGATCGCCGAGCCCAGCGGCGACTTGGGCGAGTAGACGTCGATCGGGGCGCCGCTCTCCTCACGGGAGGCCAGCAGGAAGGCGACCTCTTCGTCGTCGCCCTCGAAGCGGACGGTGACGGTCATGCCGGGACCGACCACGCCCTCGGTGCGCGGCGCCTCCCCCACCCTGGCACTGTCGATGATCTGGCGGAGATGGAAGATGCGCGCCTCCATCTTGCCCTGCTCGTCCTTGGCGGCGTGGTAGCCGCCGTTCTCCTTCAGGTCGCCCTCTTCGCGGGCGGCTTCGATCTTCTTCGCGATATCGACGCGCCCGGGCCCCGAGAGGTATTCGAACTCCGCCTTCAGGCGGTCGTACGCCTCCTGAGTGAGCCAGGTGACGCTCTCGTTGTGGGAGTCGGCCACGGGTTCTCCTTGCATCCTCTATGGGGGCTTCGTACTTGGGTAGCTGTCGTTCGAATTTCGAAAGGCTAACAAGTTAACCGCCCGAACGCTTCCCCAAATATCTCACTATACGAGATAGCAGTAGTGGACGGCGCCGGAAGTGGCCTGGGCACTGGTCTCTAGCCGCTCAGTAAGCCGGACATATCCCTCACCAGCCGGAATACTGACCTCACGGCTCCCGACTTCAACGTGAGCCACATCCATGGCCCGCAGCCGGCAGAGGGCCGCGCGATCGGATGGCTTGACCACTTCGAAGGTGATCTGAATAGAATCGCCGCGGCTGGCGTCGAAAGCGATGACCTGGTCGATGACCTCGGTGTTGCCCTTGGACGCCCACATCACGTAACCCCAGCCGCCCGCACACACCGCGCACAGGATCGCGATCACGACGTGTACGACGAAGCGACCCCTGCGCTCCGGACGGTCCGGGAAGTCGCCCGGGGTACCGAGAATCGGACCGGTCTGCCGGCCCTCCTCGGCCTCGCTGGTGGCCATGACGGAATCTCCCTGCACTACCTCGGCGTTATCCGAGACAATTGTCCCTCGCGGGGGCCTCGCCCTCGCGACCGCCATAAGAGAAACTAACCTCTCCCTAGAGTGACCCAGGCCAACCTAGGGAGCGGCGCGGCATCGGAACGAGCAGGGTGGACGGGTACGGCGGAGCCGGCCGGGCCCCAGACGAGCGAAGATCTGAGCGCGACCTATCAAGAGGAGACATCGAGCCCGTGAGTGCACCGCTGAGGCTGATGGCCGTTCACGCGCACCCTGACGACGAGTCGAGCAAGGGCGCCGCCACGATGGCGCGCTACGTCACGGAAGGCGTGGAGGTGCTGGTCTGCACCCTCACGGGTGGGGAACGCGGCTCGATCCTGAACCCCAAGATGGACCGTCCCGAGATCCTTGAGAACATCGGCGAGGTGCGGCGCCTGGAGATGGAGCGCGCGCGGGAGATCCTCGGCGTGCGGCAGCGTTTCATGGGGTTCGTCGACTCGGGCCTGCCGGACGACGAGAGCGAGCCGCTGCCCGAGGGCTGCTTCGCCCTGCAGCCGATCGAGGTCGCCTCGGCGCCGCTGGTCGCCGCCGTGCGCGAGTTCAGGCCGCACGTCATCCTCACCTACGACGACGACGGCGGCTACCCGCACCCGGACCACATCATGACCAACCGCGTCTCGGTAGAGGCCTTCGAGGCCGCGGGCGACCCCGACCGCTACCCCGAGGCCGGGGAGCCCTGGCAGCCGCTCAAGCTCTACTACCAGATGGGCTTCACCAAGGAGCGGTTCGAGGCGCTGCACGAGGCGATGAACGCCCGCGACATGGGCTCCCCCTACGCCGACTGGATCTCCCGCTGGGAGGACCGCCCGCAGAAGTGGCCGGTCACCACCCGCATCCCCTGCGGCGACTACTTCGAGGTCCGCGACGAGGCGCTGCTCGCCCACGCCACCCAGGTCGACCCCGACGGTTTCTGGTTCGTCTGCCCGCGTGACCTGCAGCGAGAGATCTGGCCGACCGAGGACTACCACCTGGCCCGTTCCCTCGTGGACACCGAGCTTCCCGAGGACGACCTGTTCACCGGCATCCACGCCGAAGAGGTGTCGCCCGCCTGCCACTGACACGACCACGGGGGGGCGGTGGCAGACTTGAGGTGTGATTGCACTCGACACCTTCGCCAAAAGTGACGTCAGCCCGGGTCTCGTGGGATTCCTCGTCGTCGCGGCGCTGGGGTTCGCGCTGTTCCTGCTCGTCAAGTCGATGAAGAAGCAGATCTCCAGGATCGAGGTCCCGTCAGAGGCCGAGCTGAGGAACAAGCAGAACCCGACCGCCTGACCGGACCCGCCCCTCCCCCGGCGTCACCCGAGGTCCGGCGGGGCCTTCGGCGCATCCCGGCCCAGCCGGGCCCCAGCCCGCCCCTCCGCAGACCCCCGGCCCCCCTCCGCGGGCTCCTCAGCCCGCCGACCAGGCGCGTTCCAGCGCCTTGGGCAGGCCCCAGCGGCCCAGCGGGGTGAGCACCTCGGTCTTGTCCACGATGCCCAGGCAGGCCCAGAGCGGCGTGACCGAGCCGAACAGCGTCTCGGCCGCCTCCAGGTCCTCCGGCTCGTCCATCTGGACGTCGATGTCCTCGGACTCGGCGATCAGCCGGGCGATCCGCTCGGGCGAGGCCAGCACCCCCGGACCCCGCCTCGCCAGCGCGGCCACCACGGCCAGCCAGTCGGCGTGGTGGATCGCGCACAGCGCGGCCAGCACCGAGTCCTCGTGGCTGAGCTCGCCCTCCAGGTCGGAGAGACCCTCGGGCGTGTCGTCGTCCTCGGGCAGGTCCGAGATCGGTCCGGCGATCCCCGCCGTGACGGTCAGCCAGAGCTCCTCGTCGTCGGCGGGCAGCGGCTCCCCGTCGTAACCGGCACACGCCCGCAGCACGTTGCCCGGGTAGCCCGGGTCGGCCAGCACCTCACGCAGCCGGGCGCACGCGGCCCGCAGGTCCCCGGCGGGCCGCTCGGGCTCGGGCAGCTCGGCCAGGATGCGCCGCAGCTCGCTGAGCGCGAAGGCCTCCTCCTCGTCCCAGGCCGCGAACAGCTCCTCGTCCTGCTCGTCGCTGACCGCGACCCCGGGCACCCGCCCGTCGGGCAGCGGGCTGTTGAGCCAGCGCTCCTGCAGGTCCTCGTAGACCTCTCTGGCCCCCTCGTCCCCCAGCGCGAGCGCGTCCGGGTCGACCTCTCCGGCGGTCACCCGCCCCTCCAGGTAGGAGACCAGGCCGCGGAACATCTCCTCGGCGACCGGTCCCCGCTCGTCCTCCTCGGGCCAGACGAAGAAGCTGCGGGTGAGCAGGAGCGGCTCGGTCCCGGTGGACTCCAGCCACCGCTGCACGTCTCCCACGGTCGCGCCACCGGACTCGATCGCCCGCAGCGTCGTCTTGGCGGACTCCCAGAAGGGCAGGGACAGCGGGTTGCCCGCTGCCATCAGCTCCCGGCGCAGGTCGGGGAGGGCCACCAGGGCCACCCCCGACGGCACCGCGAGCAGGGCGAGGGCCACATCGCGGCGGGTCAGCTCGGCGGCTGCCCGTCCGGCGTGCACACAGACGAAGTCGAGATCCACGCCCAGTGAGCCTACGCCCGAAGCCGCATGAGCACATCTCCCGCCTCGCGGACGCCGCCCCTGTCCGGCACGGATCACGAGGAACACGACACGGAACCAGGAGGCGGTACCCCCGTCGCCCGGGGCCGACCAGACCGTAGGCCGCCGGCGCACGCTCGCAGTCCCGCTCCTCCGCCGGACTACTGTGGGGAGGACCGTGCGACGCGCGGAGCGCGTCGCACGCGCGAGGCGAACGTACGGGGAGGATCATGATGAACCGCTTGAAGGACGCGACGAGCCCCTATCTGCTCCAGCACGCGGACAACCCCGTCGAGTGGTTCGAGTGGGGGGAGGCCGCCTTCGCCGAGGCCGCCCGGCGGGACGTGCCGTTGCTGATCTCCGTCGGCTACTCGGCGTGCCACTGGTGCCACGTGATGGCGCACGAGTCGTTCGAGGACGAGGGCACCGCCGCGCTGATGAACGAGCGCTTCGTCAACGTCAAGGTGGACCGTGAGGAACGGCCGGACGTCGACGCGGTCTACATGGCGGCCACCCAGGCCATGACCGGCCAGGGCGGGTGGCCGATGACGGTCTTCGCCACCCCCGAGGGACATCCCTTCCACACCGGGACCTACTTCCCCCGGCCCCAGTTCCAGCGGTTGCTGGCCGGGGTGTCGAATGCCTGGAACGGCGACCGCGAGGCGGTGCTGGAGCAGGGCTCGAAGATCGTGGAGGCGCTGAACGGGCGGACGGAGCTGCCCTCGGGCCCGCTGCCCACGCCGGACACGCTGGCCCGCGCCGTACAGACCCTGAGCCGGTCCTTCGACCGGGTGCGCGGCGGGTTCGGCGGGGCCCCCAAGTTCCCGCCGTCGATGGCACTGGAGTTCCTGCTGCGGTACGGCGCCGCCGGCGAGCCCCGCGCCGGGGCCGAGGGCGGAGGTCGGGAGGACCGGCCGGAACCGGGGGCCGGAGCGGGCGCGCCGACGGCGACGGCGATGGCCGGGCGCACGCTGGAGGCCATGGCCCGGGGCGGGATATACGACCAGCTCGGCGGCGGCTTCGCCCGTTACAGCGTGGACGCCGACTGGGTGGTGCCGCACTTCGAGAAGATGCTCTACGACAACGCGCTGCTGCTGCGGGTCTACGCCCACTGGTGGCGCCTGACCGGGTCGGTCCTGGGCAGGCGGGTGGCCCTGGAGACGGCCGACTGGCTGCTGGCCGAGATGCGCACCCCCGAGGGCGGCTTCGCCTCGGCCCTGGACGCCGACAGCGAGGGTGTGGAGGGCAAGTTCTACGCCTGGACCCCGGAGGAGATCCACGAGGTCCTGGGTGCGGAGGACGGCGCCTGGGCGGTCGCCCTGTACGAGGTGACCGGCACGTTCGAACACGGCACCTCGGTGCTCCAGCTCCTGTCCGACCCCGCCCCCGGCGACGCCGAGCGGTCCGCCCGCGTACGCGCCGAGCTGCTGGCCGCGCGGGCCCGCCGGGTGCGGCCCGGCAGGGACGACAAGGTGGTGGCCGCCTGGAACGGCCTGGCCATCGCCGCCCTGGCCGAGACCGGGGCCCTGTTCGACCGGCCCGACCTGGTGGAGGCGGCGCGGGCGGCGGCCACGCTCCTCGACGAGTCGCACATGGACGGCGACCGGCTGATGCGCACCTCGCGTGACGGCCGGGTGGGTGCCAACGCCGGAGTCCTGGAGGACTACGCGGACCTGGCCGAAGGTCTGCTCACCCTGTACGGCGTGACCGGGGAGGTCCGCTGGTTCCACCGGGCCGGGGCGCTGCTGGAGACCGTCCTCGGCCGGTTCGCCGACGGCTCCGGCGGATTCTTCGACACCGCCGACGACGCCGAGCGGCTGTTCCAGCGCCCGCAGGACCCCACCGACAACGCGACCCCGTCAGGCCAGTTCGCCGCCGCCGGGGCGCTGCTGTCGTACGCGGCCCTGACCGGCTCGGCCAGGCACCGGGAGGCGGCCGAGGCGGCTCTCGGCACGGTGACCGTCCTGGCCGACAAGCACGCGCGATTCGCCGGGTGGGGGCTCGCGGTGGCCCAGGCCGCCGTGTCCGGGCCGGTCGAGGCGGCGATCGTGGGCCCGCTCGACGACCCGGCGACCTCGGCGCTGCACAGGACCGCCCTGCTCTCCCCCGCCCCCGGCCTGGTCGTCGCGCTCGGCGAGCCCGGGTCGGCCGAGGTCCCGCTCCTTGAGGGCCGGGGCCTGCTCGACGGCGCCCCGGCGGCCTACGTGTGCCGCGGGTTCACCTGCGGGATGCCCGTCACCACTCCCGCCGGGCTACGGGCCGAACTGGCGCCCTGAGAGTCGCCGGCTAGCGGCCCGGCGGTCGCTGGGAGAACTCTTCCGGAGGCCGGGTCTGATCGCGGGGACCGGTGCCCGTGTCGTCGCCCATCCCGTCGCCCGTGCCGGTCCCGTCGCCCGGGTTGTCACCCGGGTTGTCGCCCGTGCCGTCACCGGTCCCGTCTCCCGTGCCGTCCGGGGACGGGGTCGGGTCGGGGACCTCGCCGGTCGTCCCGTCGGGGAGCGGGGTGGGCGAGAGGTCCTGACGGTCGCCGTCGCCGTAGTCGCCGTAGTCGTCGTCGGAGCGGTAGCCGTTGTCGTAGTAGGTGGAGTAGCCGTAGTTGGACGGCTCGGCGAACTCCTTGACCGGCTTGCCGGACATCGCCTCGGTCATGAAGGCACGCCAGATCTGCGCCGGGTAGGTCCCGCCGTACTGGGCGCTGCCGTTGACGACCACCGGCTTGTTGTCGTCGCGGAACATGTCCACCGCGACCGCCATCTGCGGGGTGAACCCGGCGAACCACACGGCCGCCGACTTGTCGGTGGTGCCGGTCTTGCCGGCCACCGGCCGGTCGTAGAGGCGGGCGGCCGAACCGGTGCCCGCCTCGACGACCTGGGTCATCGCGTAGGTGGCGTCGATGGCGGTCTGCTCGGTGAAGGCCCGCTCGCCCTTGACCTTGACCTTCGTGGTCCGGCCCTTGGCGTCGGTGACCGAGCGGATCACGTGGGCGTCGCGGTGGACGCCTCCGGCGGCGAACGCGGCGAAGCCGGAGGCGTTCTGCACGGCGCTCACCGACGCCACGCCCAGCGGCAGCGTGGCGGCGGACCGGTGCGGGGCGAGCTGGTCGGCGGGGATGCCGACCCCCTCGGCGACGTTGACCACCTTGCCGAGGCCGACCTTCTGCCCGAGGTCGACGAACGCGGTGTTCACCGAGCTCTGGGTCGCCTTGACCAGGTTGATCTCACCGTAGGAGTAGCCCCCCGAGTTGGGGATCCCCTTGTCGTCCGAGGCGACGTGCAGGGGCGAGTTGCCGTCCACCCGGGTGTCGAGGCCGAAGCCGTTGTTCAGTGCGGCGGCCAGCGTGTAGGCCTTGAAGGTGGAGCCGGCCTGCACCTTGGCCGAGAAGGAGTTGTCGAACTTGTTGGCCTCGTAGCTGGGGCCGCCGTAGAAGGCGACGACCTCCCCGGTGGCGGGGGCCACGGCGGCCAGGCCGGTGCGGACCTTCTTCGACGTGCCCTCGGGCAGGACCGAGGTGACGGCCCGCTGCGCGGCGGCCATCAGCCCCTTGTCGAAGGTGGAGACGATCTTCAGGCCGCCCTGGTTGACGGCCTCGTCGGTGTAGCCCATGCGCTTGAGCTCGGCCGCCACCTGGTCGAGCATGTAGCCCTCCTGGCCCTTGGGCGCGAAGATCGCCCTGGGCTTCTTGAGGGTGGGGAACGTGGTCGCGGCGGCCTGCTCGGAGGTCAGGGCCCCGGTCTGCACCATGCCGTCGAGCACCGACTGCCAGCGGGCCCTGGCCGCCTCCAGGTCGGCGCCCCGGGGGTCGGCGAACCGGGACGGCTGCTGGATCACCGCGGCGAGGTAGGCGCCCTCGGCGACGGTCAGCTTGCCGACGTCCTTGCGGAAGTAGGCGTCGGCCGCCGCCTGGATCCCGTCGGCGCCCCGGCCGAAGTAGATCGTGTTGAGGTACTGCTCCAGCACCCAGTCCTTGGACTTCGACTGGTCCACCTTCAAGGAGATCATGACCTCCTTGAGCTTGCGGACGACGGAGCGTTCCTGGCTGAGGCCGCTGTAGTAGTTGCGGACCATCTGCTGGGTGATCGTGGATCCGCCCTGGAGCTGCTGGCCGGTGACCGTGGACCACATGGCGCGGAAGGTGCCCTTGAGGGAGACGCCCTTGTCCTCGTAGAAGGAGCGGTTCTCGGCCGCGATGACCGCGTTCCTGACGCTCTGCGGGATCTGCGCCAGGGCCACGCTCCTGCGGTTCACCCCCTGCTTGGCCAGCACGGTCTTGCCGTCCCGGTAGTAGATCACCGAACCCTGCGCGGTGGCCCTGGGCTGGGTGCTGTCAGGGATCGGCGTCATGAGCCACGCCACCCCGAGGAAGCCGATCACCGAGACCGCGGCGACGCCGAAGACGATGAGCGTGATCCGCAGGAGTCTTCTCCTGGGTTTGCCCTTCTCTCCGCCCTTCAGCACGCCCGAACCCCCATCCACTCCGCATTCACCCCCCGTGAGCAGTGCGGACCGTAAGGGTAAACGATGGATAACGGTGTCTGAACCCCGCTTGGGATAGTACGGCTAGCTCTTCCCCTGGCGCGGTACATCGGCCACCAAAGGAAGGACCCGGTATGGCACGGGGGTGTCCAGCGCGATCACCGATGACGTCCGCACCACACCGTGAACGTCAACGATCAGGTCAATGACCCTCTGCAGATCGGCATTGCTGCGCGCCACGACCCGGCAGTGCATGTCGTCGCCTCCGGTGATCGTGTGCACCTCCAGGACCTGGGGGATCCCGGCGAGCTGGTCGGCGACCGGATCGTGCCCGCTGACCTGCCGGATCTGCAGGGTGACGAACGCGGTCACGTCGTATCCGAGCGCGGCGGGGTCGATGTCGGGACCGTAGCCGGTGATCACCCCTCTGGCGGCCAGCCGGTCGAGGCGGGCCTGCACGGTCCCTCTGGCCACACCGAGCCTCCGGGAGCACTCCAGCACGCCGAGTTTGGGCTCGGCCGCCAGCAGGGCGATGAGCCGGGCGTCGAGTTGATCAATCGTCATGATGTACAGACACTCCTGCGGAATGCGCGGACAGATAGACATATTGTCCACTCATTCAAGTGACTGTTGCACAACCAGCCCATCGAAACAGAAAGTGTCCGCATGAGTGACATCTTTCCCGTGAATGGCATGGACGCCGTGGTCTTCGCCGTGGGCAACGCCAAGCAGGCCGCCCACTACTACTCCAGCGCCTTCGGCATGCGGCTGGTGGCCTACCGCGGCCCGGAGAACGGCAGCCGCGACGAGGCCGCCTATGTCCTCACCTCCGGCAGCGCCCGGTTCGAGTTCCGCGGCGCGGTGCGGCCGGGCACCGGCGTCTCCCGCCATGTGGCCGAGCACGGCGACGGCGTGATCGACCTGGCCATCGAGGTCCCGGACGTGGAGGCGGCCTACACCGGCGCACTGGCCCGGGGCGCCAAGGGCCTGGCCGAGCCGTACACGATGGAGGACGAGCACGGCAAGGTCGTGCTCGCGGCCATCGCCACCTACGGCGAGACCCGGCACACGCTGGTCGACCGGTCCAACTACAGCGGCCCCTACCTGCCCGGCTACGTCGCGGCCGAGCCCCTCGTGCCGGCCCCCGACGTGAAGAACGGCCGCCTGTTCCAGGCCGTCGACCACTGCGTCGGCAACGTGGAACTCGGCAAGATGGACGAGTGGGTGGAGTTCTACGGGCGGGTCATGGGCTTCACCAACATGGCGGAGTTCGTCGGCGACGACATCGCCACCGAATACTCGGCGCTGATGTCCAAGGTCGTCGCGGACGGCACCCGCAAGGTGAAGTTCCCGCTCAACGAGCCGGCGATCTCCAAGAAGAAGTCGCAGATCGACGAGTACCTGGAGTTCTACGGCGGCCCCGGCGTGCAGCACATCGCGCTGGCCACCAACGACATCCTCAGCACGGTCGACCACATGCGCGCGGCCGGGGTGCAGTTCCTCGACACGCCCGACTCCTACTACGACGACCCGGAGCTGCGCGCCCGCATCGGCGAGGTCCGCGCGCCGATCGAGGAGCTGAAGAAGCGCAAGATCCTGGTCGACCGCGACGAGGACGGCTACCTGCTGCAGATCTTCACCAAGCCGGTGCAGGACCGCCCGACGGTGTTCTTCGAGCTCATCGAGCGGCACGGCTCGCTGGGCTTCGGCAAGGGCAACTTCAAGGCGCTCTTCGAGGCGATCGAGCGCGAGCAGGACCTCAGGGGCAACCTGTAACAGCTCTTGGCTTTGCGCGGGTGAGTCCCTGGTGATCAAAAGCTCATGGGAACATCACCGCCGCCACCGCCGGACGACTCGGGACCGTATCCCTGGTCGGCCCCGCCCCCCGGGCAGGGCCGCGGCGGTGGCGGGCAGGCTGCCGGGAGACTCGGCGGCCGCTGGCGCCGTCTGTTCGCGGGCATCCTCGACATCATCATCGTGGGCGTCATCTCCTCGCCGTTCACATACGAGTCGTTCAGCACGGTGTGGGACGCCGACAAGGACATCTTCGTACGGGTCCCCATCCAGCACACCTTCCTGGCGGCCCTCGTGGGCTTCCTCTACTACTGGCTGCTGACCGCCTTCTGGAACGGGCAGACCCTGGGCAAGAAGCTGTTCGGCCTGCGCGTGGTCGACATCGGCTGGGGCAGGGTCGGGGTCGGGCAGGCCGCGGTCCGCGAGCTGGTGGCGTGGCTGCTTTACGCCACCTGCTGCCTGGGCTGGATCAACCTCGCCTTCATCCTTTTCACCAGCCGAAAACAGGCCATCCACGACATCGCCGCCAGGACACTCGTCGTAGATACCTGATCACCCCAGGTCACCACCCCCTTCTCGCGTAGTCTGCGATCCAGGTGGCCCGGCACGGCCGGGCTCGGAAAGGGGATTCAGGGGCATGGCGTCCGGTCGGCTGGCTATCGCGGCAACCGCCACTTTTCTCGGCATTCTCGGTACGGTCGCCTGCTCGGCGTCGAGCGGTGAGAGCGCCCTGGCCGGGGACGCGCCGCCCACGGCCGCCGCCGGTTCCGCGCCGGCGCACGCTCCGGGCAGGATCGGCGCCCCCGGGATCGGCGACCCCGACTTCCCCACCGACGGAAACGGCGGCTACGACGTCGACCGCTACCGGCTCAAAATCGACTACGACCCCGCCACCAAGCACCTTTCCGGCGTGACCGGGATCGAGGCGAGGGCCACCCAGGATCTGGCCAAGTTCAACCTGGACCTGCGGGGGTTCGAGGTCAGCCGGATCACCGTGGACGGCAGCCCCGCGGGGTTCGAACGGTTCAAGGACGAGCTCGTCGTCGCCCCGGCCAAGACGATCTCCGACAAGGCCCGGTTCACCGTCGAGGTCACCTACGCCGGAGAGCCCGACCCGGTCAGAGGCTCCTCCAACCTGGGCACCTACGGGTTCATCCCGACCGAGGACGGCGCGTTCGTCGCGTGTGAGCCCAACGGCGCCAAGACCTGGTTCCCGAGCAACGACCACCCCGCCGACAAGGCCCGCTACGACTTCGAGATCACCGTCCCCGAGGGGCTGACCGCGCTGGCCAACGGCGAGCTCGTCGGCCGGCCCAGGTCCGCCCGCGGCAAGACGACCTTCGTCTGGCGGGAGAGCCACCCGATGGTGAGCTACCTGGCCACCGCGACCCTCGGCAAGTTCGAGCTGCGCCAGGGCAGGACCGCGACGGGGATCCCGAACCTGGCGGCCGTGGACCCGCGCTACCGCGCCGCCCTCGACGACCTCTACACGCAGTCGGCGAAGGCGACCGACTACTGGACCACGGTGTTCGGCCCCTACCCGTTCTCCTCCACCGGCGGCGTGATCGACGACTTCTCCGCGGGCTACGCGCTGGAGAACCAGACCAAGCCCATGTACGGCGGGTTCACCCCGGACGGGAGCATCATCGCCCACGAGCTGGCCCACCAGTGGTTCGGCAACAGCCTGAGCATCAAGCGCTGGCGGGACCTCTGGCTCAACGAGGGCTTCGCGACCTACGCCGAGTGGCTGTGGGCGGAGCACAACGGCGAATCCACCGTCGAGAAGACCTTCCGAAGCCACTACGCGGCCGGCCCGGACGCCGCCATCTGGAAGTACGCCCCCGGCCGTGCCAAGCCGGAGGACCTGTTCAACAGCTCGGTCTACAACCGCGGCGGCATGACGCTGCACGCGCTCAGGCAGCGGATCGGCGACCCGGTGTTCTTCAAGCTGCTGAAGACCTGGAACGCCGAGCACAAGTACGGATACGTGACCACCGAGGAGTTCGTGGCGCTCGCCGAGAAGCTCTCCGGCAAGCAGCTCGACAAGCTCTTCGAGTCCTGGCTGTTCACCGACCGCAAGCCCACGGAGTGGTGACGCCCCGGCGCGCGGCACGGGGCCGTCCGAAGGCACCCGGCACGGGTCACCTGAAGACGCGCCGCGCGAGTCACCCCAAGACGCACGGCGCGGACCGTCCCTGGACGCACGGCGCGGATCACCCGAAGATGAGCCGGTAGCCCTCCTTGCGCAGTGACGCGAGCACCTCGTCGGAGTGGGCGGGGCCCTTGGTCTCCAGCTGGAGCTGGACCTCGACCTCGCCCAGGTGCACGCCGAGCCGCTCGTGCACGATGTCGAGGACGTTCGCGCCGAGCCCGGCCAGCTTGGTCAGGAGCACGGCCAGCGCGCCCGGCCGGTCGGGCAGCGGCACCCGCAGGGTCAGGTAGCGTCCCGCCGCGGCCAGGCCGTGCCGGAGGACCTTGGCCAGCAGCAGCGGGTCGATGTTGCCGCCGGAGAGCACGGCCACCACCGGCGGCTCGAAGACCTGCGGCTGGGCCAGGATCGCGGCGACCCCGGCCACCCCGGCGGGCTCGACGACCTGCTTGGCCCGTTCGAGGCAGAGCACCAGCGCCCGGGAGATGTCACTCTCGGTAACCGTCACGACGCTGTCGACCAGGTAGTGGATCAGCTCGAAGGGCAGCTCCCCCGGACGGCCCACCGCGATGCCGTCCGCCATCGTGGAGGCGGGCTGGACCATGACCGGATGCCCCGCCGCCAGCGAGGCCGGGTAGGCGGCGGCCCGCTCGGCCTGCACGCCGACGATCCGCACGCCCGGCCTCAGCGACTTGACCGCGAGCGCGACCCCGGCGGTGAGCCCGCCTCCGCCGAGCGACATCACGATCGTGCCGACCTCGGGCAGCTGCTCCAGGATCTCCAGCCCGATCGTGCCCTGCCCGGCGATGACGTCCGGGTGGTCGAAGGGGTGGATGAACACCGCCCCGGTCCGCTCGGCGTGCTCCTTGGCCTGGGCCAGCGCGACGTCCACGGTGTGGCCGGCGAAGACCACCTCGGCGCCGTAGGAGCGGGTCGCGGCCACCTTGGGCAGCGGCGCCCCCTCCGGCATGTAGACCGTCGCCCTGGCCCCGACCAGGCCCGAGCCGAGCGCCACCCCCTGCGCGTGGTTGCCGGCGCTGGCCGCGACCACGCCCCGGCCCCGCTCCTCCTCGGTCAGCCCGGCGATCCTCACGTAGGCCCCGCGCACCTTGAACGACCCGGAGCGCTGCAGGTTCTCGCACTTGAGGTGGACCGGCCCACCGATGGCGGCCGACAGCACGTGCGAGTGCAGGAGCGGCGTCCGCAGGGCCACGTCGGCCAGGAGCTCACGGGCGGCGACCACGTCGTCGTAGGTCACCTCGGCATCTGACATGCGGCTCATCCTGCCACCCCGGCCCGGTACGGCACGCGGACACCCGGCCCGGTACGGCACGCACATGCCGGGTCCGGTACGGCACGCGGACACCCGGCCCGGTACGGCACGCACATGCCGGGTCCGGTACGGCACGCGGACGCCCGGCCCGGCAGGGCGCGCGGACGGCGCATCGGGCAGGCCTCGCGGGACATCCGTGTTGACCATACTTCGCCCGACGAAGTATGGTCTCCCGCATGGCTAAAGGATCACCCACGGTCAGTGAGCCGACCTACTTCATCCTCGCCTCGCTGCTCGACGGCCCTCTGCACGGGCACGGAATCATCAAGCAGACCCTGGAGCTCTCGGAGAACCGGGTGAGGCTGCCGGTCGGCACGCTCTACGGCGCGCTCGACCGGCTGGCCGCCGCCGGCCTGATCGCCGTGGACCGCGAGGAGGTCGTCGACGGGCGGCCGAGGAGGTATTTCCAGCTCACCGACCAGGGGCGGACCCTGGTGTCGGCCGAGGCCCTGCGCATGCAGCAGGCCGCCTCGGTCGTGACCAAACGGATCCTCCGCCCCGGATCGGCGTTCTCGTGACCGTCGTGACAGAACACCGCGCCGCCACGGGGGCGGGCGCGGGAGTTCTGGAGCGGCGCTACCGGCGGCTGCTGCTGGGCTATCCCCGCGCCTACCGGTCCGGGTACGGCGGCGAGCTCATCGCCACCCTGCTCGACACCGCCGAACCGGGGCGCACCCTGCCCTCAGCCCGCGAGTCGTTCGCGCTGGTCGCCGGCGGGCTGCGGACGCGGGTGATCTACGCCACGGAGCGGCCCGCCTGGGTCGACGGGGTCCACCTCGGAGTCCTGGCCCTGTCGGTAGCCCAGCTCGCCATGCTGGTGCCGTACGCGACGTCCGTCCCGCTCTGGGTGGGTCTGTCGGCGCTCGCCGTCCTGCTGATCATGCGTGGCCGGGTACGGCTCGCGCTGCCGGTGGTGGTGCTGGTCGCGGTGAAGGTGTGCGCGATCACGCTGGGGCGGCCCTGGCTGGACCCGACCCTGCTACCCGTCGATCCCGACCGGTTCTGGGGCGACGGGTCGCTCTACGGGGGCGGCGGACCGGTGGCGCCGATGATCGGCTACGCGCTGGCCGTCCTCGGCCTGCTGGTGCTGGCCGTCCACGGCGGGCGGCTCGGCAGACGCTCGTGGTTCTGGCTGCCGGCGGCCCCGCTGCTCGCCGGCGCGGACCCGGCGGGCCTGGACTTCCCCGCGGCCGGCGGGTCGCACGCCACGGCCAGGGTCGCGCTGGAGATCGGGGTGCTCCTGCTGGCCGTCTGGGCCGGCCACGTGGCGCACGACCCGCGCTGGGCCATGGCCGCCGGCGTCTACCTGACATCGGTGCTGGCGGTGTACGCCGAGAACCTCGGCGCCCACTCCGAGCGGGACCTGGCCCACCTGGCCGTGCTGGTCCTCCTCACCGCGTCCGCCGCGGCGGTGCCGTACCGCGCGAAACGGCACATCCTCCTGTGACCTCTCAGCCCTTCCTGACTCTTTAGCCCTTCCGCCTGGAAGTCGTTTCTCACCGTGGGCGGCGCCACCGCCTCTCACAAGCATGCCCGCACATCGAAACGAGATCACCCAATGTCACGAGTTCTCACCGCCATGCCCGCGGCCGTCCTGGCCCTGGCCGTACTGTCCGGCTGCGGCGCGGAGACGCCGGCCGCCGCGCCCGCCACCGGGAAGGCGTCCACCGCCGCCGATCCGCACGGCAAGCGCCGCCAGGTGGAGGCGATGCGCGCCGACTGCATGAAGCAGAAGGGCTTCAAATACATCCCGAACATCTCCCCACCGCAGGGGGCCAGAAATACCGTCCTGCGGCAGATGAGCGGCGACTACGCAACGATGCGCGAATATCGCGAGAAGCACGGCTTCGGGGTCTTCTTCATCGCCGCCTATCCCGACGACCCCGAGGAAGGCACCGACCAGCCCCTTCCCAACCCCAACTTGGAGCTGTGGCCGTCGCTCTCCGGGACCCAGTACAAGGCCTGGAGAGCCGCCGACAACGTCTGCTACGCGGCGGCGTTCAAGAAGTTCACCGGTAAGACGGTCACCTCCGAAGAAGACGTCTACAAGCAAGGGGAAGCCCTCTCTCTGAAGACCAGGAAGCGCCTGCTCGACGGCGACCCCCGGCTGGTCGAGCTGGCCGGGGGCTTCGGTGACTGCCTCAAGAGCAAGAGTTACCCGGTGACCTCGCTCAAGCCCACCGCGCTGGAGACCAGGGGCTGGGACGCCTTCGACAAGCAGCGCACCGTCGCGCTGGACAAGCACAGGGAGTCGGGGGCGGAGGGCATCGACGCCCTGCTGCTGCCGCCCGGCAAGGCACGCCCGTATCTGGCCAAGGAGATCAAGGCCGCGCTCGACGACCTGGAATGCGGCAAGGACTTCTACGCCGAGTTCCTTCCGAGGGACAAGAAGGTCCAGGACGAGATCTGGGACCAGTTCGGCCGGAAAGAGGGGCTGCTGCCGTGGTGAGGTCGGCGCCCCCCATGAGCACGCCCCCACATCGAAACGAGGTCACACGATGTCACGAGTTCTCATAGTTACGCCCGCAGCCGTCCTGGCCCTGGCCGTACTCGCCGGCTGCGGCGCGGAGACGGCGCCGACCGCAGCGCCCGCCGACGGAAAGGCGTCCGCGACCGCCGACCCGCGAAGCAAGCGCCGCCAGATGGAGGCCATGCGCGCCGACTGCATGAAGGGCAAGGGTTTCAAATACGCGGCCAACGTGCCCGCGCCGGTGCAGCGCACGCCGGAGGAGGTCAAACTGCGCACCGGCGACTACGACGCGATGGCGAAGGAGCGCGAGAAGTACGGCTTCGGGGTCTTCGCCGGACACGTCTATCCGGAGCGCAAGGAGGTCGGCATGCTCGTCGACCCCAACGAGCCGATCGCGATGGCGCTGTCGGAGACCCAGCGGAAGGTATGGGTCTCGGCCGACGAGACCTGCTACATCCAGGCGTACTCGAAGTTCAGCGGCCGCAAGGTCACTTCGGGCATAGACGCCTTCAATCAGATGAACACCATGTCCAAGCAGCTCAGGGGCCGCGAGCTGAACGGCGACGCGGAGCTCGTCCGGCTCGCCGGCGCATTCGGTGAATGTCTCAAGAACAAGGGGGTCAAGGTCACCTCGTTCAAGCCGACCGATATCTCCTCGAACGGCCAGGAGGCCTACGAGGCCATGGCCACGAAGATCGGCAGGGAGCAGAACCCGGACGCCAAGGGCGAGCTCGTCATCCCCGATCTGACCGCCGACCGGGCCCGGCCGTATCTGGCCGATGAGATCAGATCCGCCCTGCTGGACCTGGAGTGCGGAAAGGACTTCTACCCCGCCTACAAGTCCAAGGAGTGGGCGATCAGCCAGAAGGTCGACACCGCGTTCGGCGTGGACGAGGGGCTGTTCGGCTCGTGAGGTCGAGGCGCCGCGTGCTGAGCGGCATCGTGGCCGGGGTCGTCGTGATCGCCGGCGCCGGGTGGGCGGTCGGCACGCGGCTACGCTCTCCCGCCGACGAGGCCGCGCTGCGGCAGCCGCCCAAGCCCTCGCTGATCACCTCACCCGTCGTACGGCAGAAGCTGACCAGCACGATCGCCGTCAGCGGCACCCTGGCGTACGGCTCGCCGCTGCCCGTTAGCCTCGCCGGGGTGGTCGGCGGCACCGCCGAGGCCCAGCGGGTCACCCGGGCCCCGCGCCCCGGCAAGATCGTCGAAGGCTCGGTGCTGATGGAGGTCAACGGCCGCCCGGTGTTCGCCCTGCGCGGCAAGGTCCCCATGCACCGGACCATGGCCCCGGGCACCGCCGGCGCCGACGTCAGGCAGCTCCAGACGGCGCTGCGCCGCCTCGGGTTCGGCGCGCCGGTCACCGGTGTCTTCGACGCCCCCACCACGGCCGCCGTCCAGCGCTGGTACGCCAAGCGGGGATACGCGGCCCAGGAGCCCGACCTCGCCGCCAAGCAGACCAGGGAGCAGCTCCGCCAGGCCGTGCAGACCGCCGAGGAGGCGCTGCTCGCCGACCGCAGGGCCCTCGACGCCGGACGTGACGTCATGCCGCTGAAGCTCAAGCTCGACAACGCCCGCGAGGACCTGCGGACCGCCGAAGGAGCGCTGGAGGGAGCTGACGCCACGGACCTCACCCCGGAGGAGACGCGGCAGCTGGAGAGCCTGCGCCAGGCCGTACGGACCGCCGAGGAGGAGGTGCTCGCCGCCGAGCAGGCCCTCACCGCGGCCAGGTCCGCGCCGGTTCCCCCCACGCCCAAACCCGAGCAGACCCCCGCCCCGGCCAAGCCCGAGGCCGACACGCGGCTGCTGGAGATGAAGGTCTCCAACGCCCGGCAGAACCTGGAATCCGCGCGCGCCGCTCTGGCGGCTTTCGGGGACGAGGCGGGCGTGAGCAAGGAGAAACGCCTTGAGGAGCTGCGCAAGGCCGTACGGCTGGCACAGGAGGCCGTGGTCACCGCCGAGCAGGCGCTGCGCCAGGCCCGCCAGAACTCCCCGCTCCGGCTGAAGATCGCCAACGGCCGCCGGAACGTGGCGAGCGCCAAGGCGATCCTGGGCGAATACATGAAGACCTACGGCATCGGGATCCCACCCGGCGAGATCGCCTTCCTCCCCACGCTCCCGGCCCGGCTGGACAAGGCGTCGGTCAAGCCCGGCGACGCCGTGGGGGACAAGGTCGCCACGGTGACCAGCTCGGCCTTCGCGGTGACCGGCTCGGTGGACAGCAAGGAGGCCAAGCTCCTGCGCAAGGGCATGAAGGCGACGATGGAGACCGCCGACGGCGCGAAGCTCCCGGCCGTGCTGAGCGCGACCGGGGAGGCGGCCAGGCCGGCCGAGGAAGAGGAGGACGAGAAGGGCACGGGCGCCGGGGCGTCCGACAAGGATCCGGGCTCGGTGCCGGTGCTGCTCACCCCGGCGGTCACCAAGGGCCTGCGGGAGCTGGTCGGCGTGTCCGTCACCGTGCGGATCTCCGTCGGCGCCACCGGGGGCGCCGTGCTCACCGTGCCGGTGGCCGCGGTCGTCACCTCGGCCGACGGCCGGCCACGGGTCCAGGTGGAGGTGCCCGGCGGCGGCGACAAGGTCCGCGACGTGGAGGTCAGGACCGGCCTCACCGCCGACGGCGACGTCGAGGTGACGCCCGTGAAGCCCGGCGGGTTGAAAGAGGGCGACCGGGTGGTGGTCAGCGGTGATTCCTGACGTGCCCCCCGATGTCATCCGGCTGGACGAGGTCAGCCGGGTGTTCCCCACGGAGCCGCCCGTGCTCGCGCTCTCCAAGATCTGCCTGCGTGTCGGGCAGGGGGACTACGTGGCCATCGTGGGCCCCTCGGGGTCCGGGAAGTCCACCCTGCTCAACACGCTGGGCCTGCTGGACCGGCCCACCTCGGGCTCCTACCTGCTGGACGGGATCGAGACGACCACGCTGAGGGACGGCGCCAGGACCCGGCTGCGGGGGCGCAAGATCGGTTTCATCTACCAGTCCTTCCACCTGCTCGCCCACCGGACCGTGGCGGAGAACGTCATGCTCGCCGAGGTCTACGGCCGGAGCGCCCGGGCCGGGCGGGAGAAGGCGGGGCTCGGAAGGCCGAGGCTCGGGAGGACGGATCGCGGGAGCACCTGGAACGGGCCGGCGGGCCGGGGGAAGACGGGGCACGGGCCGGTGGACGCCCCGGCGGGCGTGACCGTCAACGGGTACGGCCGGCGGGGACGGCGAGCCCGCGCCGAGGAGGCGCTGGAGAAGGTGGGCATGACCCACCGCCTCGACTTCCTGCCCGACCGCCTGTCCGGCGGCGAGCGCCAGCGGATGGCCATCGCCCGCGCGCTGATGGGCGGCCCGTCGCTGCTGCTGTGCGACGAGCCCACCGGCAACCTCGACAGCAAAAACACCGGAGCGGTCCTCGACCTCTTCGACGGCCTCCGCGACCAGGGGCTCACCCTCCTGGTCATCACCCACGAGGACGCGGTGAGCTCCCGCGCCGGCCGCCGGGTCCGCATCAGCGACGGCGTCCTCACCGAGGAGTGATCATGCGCCCCCGTCCCCTCCGCAGCGCGGCCGTCCACCATGACGAGACCACCGCATCCCGTACACCCCGCCCCCTCCACAGTGCGGCCGTCCACCATGACGAGACCATCACGTCCCGTACACCCCGTCCCCTCCACAGTGCGGCCGTCCACCATGACGAGACCGTCGCGTCCCGCGCGCTCCGTCCCCTCCGGGAGGAGTGACCATGGACATCCGCGATCTCTGGGCCGAGGCCCTCGCCGGCATGCTCGCCCGCCCCGTCCGCTCCGCGCTGACCACGCTCGGCACCGTCCTCGGCATCACCACCCTGGTCATCACCCTGGGCGTCGCCGCCACCGCCGGGAACCAGATCGTCGGCCGGTTCGACGAGCTGACCGCCACCGCGATCACCGTCGAGGTCCCCGACAAGGCCGACCCGCTGGTCACCTGGGACGCCCCGGCCGCCCTCACCCGGCTGCGCGGGGTCACCTCGGCCGCCGCGCTCGCCCAGACCGACGAGAGCTCCAACCTCCAGGTCGCCTCCAACACCCTGGTGGACCCGACCAGGGTCACCAACCAGACCCTGGCCGTGGTGGCCGGCGGGCCCGAACTCCCGCGGGCGGTCCGCGGCCGGATGACCGAGGGCCGCTTCTTCGACGCCGGCCACGTCGAGCGCCGCGACCGCGTGGTGGTCCTCGGCGACCAGGCCGCCAGGATGCTCGGCGTCACCCGGCTGACGAGCGCCCCCGCCGTCTTCATCGAGGACCGCGCCTACACGGTGATCGGCATCCTGGGCGACCTGCGCCGCGAGCAGATCCTGTCCACCGCCGTGATCGTGCCGCCCACGATCGGCGCCGACTTCGGCCTGAAGAACGTCACCCGCGTCCTGGTCAACACCACCCTCGGTGCCGCCGACCTGATCGCCGGTCAGGCCCCCGTCGCGCTGAGCCCCAACCATCCCGGCGAGCTCCAGGTGATCGCCCCGCCCAGTCCCACGCGCGCCCGCGACGGCGTCCAGGACGACGTCAACGGCCTGTTCCTGATCCTCGGCCTGGTGTCCCTGGTGGTCGGCGCGATCGGCATCGCCAACGTCACGCTGGTGACCGTGATGGAACGCGTCGCCGAGATCGGCCTGCGCCGCTCGCTGGGCGCCGCCCGCCGCCACATCGCCGCCCAGTTCCTGCTGGAGTCCACCCTGATCGGCATGACGGGCGGCGTGATCGGCGCCGGCCTCGGCCTGGTCTCCGTCGTCGCCATCTCCGCCGCCAAGGAGTGGACCCCCGTCCTCGACGCCCGCCTCGCCCTGGCGGCTCCCGTCGCCGGCGCCCTGGTGGGCCTCCTCGCGGGCCTCTATCCGTCCCTGCGAGCCGCCCGCATGGAACCCGTGGACGCCCTGCGCTGAACTCTTGACGATCTCTCACCGAGGCAGGGCAGTCATGGGACATGGCCAGGGACGGCGAGGCGGGCCGAGGAGGCGGAGCCGTACGGGGGCGGACGCGCCGTCAGTGGGTCCAGTAGCGGTCGGCGGCGAGGATCAGGGCGGCGGCGCCGACCAGGCCGGCGTCCTGGCCGAGGGAGGCCGGGACGACCCGGACCCGCCGGGCGAACTCCATCCGGATGTGGTCCCGCAGAGCCGCCTCCAGCGGATCGAACAGCAGCGGCCCGGCCTGGGAGAGGCCGCCGCCGATGGTGACGACGTCGAGGTCGCAGAGGTTCGTGGCCGAGGCGATGGCCAGGCCCAGGGCCCGGCCGGCGCGGCGCATGGCGGCGAGGGCGATCTGGTCGCCCGCCTCCGCGTCCAGGGCGAGCTGCCGCCCGCTGGCCGCCGCCGCCTCCACATAAGCGGACCCGGCGAGTGCCGTCTCCACGTAAGCGGACCCGGCGCCCGGATGCCAGCCCTGCTCCACCGCCCAGGCGGCCAGCCCCGGGCCCCGGGCGATCGCCTCCAGGCAGCCCCGGCCGCCGCAGCCGCAGGGGGGCCCTTCGGGGTCGACCACGATGTGCCCGATGTGCCCGGCGTTGCCGCTGCCGCCGTCGATCAGCCGGTCGCCCAGGATCAGCCCGCCGCCCACCCCCGTGGACACGACCATGCCGAGCATGTTGGCGCTGCCCCGCCCGGCTCCCCGCCAGTGCTCGGCGACGGCCAGGCAGACGGCGTCGTTGTGGATGCGGACCGGCACGCCGGGGAACCGCTCGGCGAGTTTCGCCCGCAGCGGGAAGCCGCGCCAACCCGGCATGTTCAGCGGGGAGACGGCCCCCTCCGGCCAGGTCATCGGGCCGCCGCAGCCGATTCCGACACCGTCGACCACGCCGCCCGCGGCGGTGTCGCCGTCGATCAGACCATCGGCCGCGGCACCGTCCAGCAGGGAGTCGACCAGCTCGCCGAGCGCTTTCCACAGGGCCCGCGCGTCGCCACCCGGCGGCGTCGCCGCCCGGCGGGCCGCCCGCACGTTCCCGTCGGAGTCCACCAGGGCGACGGCGAACTTCGTCCCGCCGATGTCGACAGCAAGCACTGATCCGGACATCTAGTGATCGTAAGGCCGATCCGCAGTCGGATGGGAGGAGAAGACCAGGACAGAGGCGGTGAACCCGTGCACGTGGTTGTGCCCGCCGACCGGGCCGACCTCCCCGGCGGCGAAGAAACCGGCCACGCTGATGGGGCCGAGCGTGTCGCGGAGCGCGACCGCGTCGTGGTCGGCGGTGCCGAACATGGCCGAGCCCCGGCCGTTGCAGGAGAACAGCAGGGCGCCGTCCACCCGGCCGAACTCCTCGCGGTGCGCGTCGAGCAGCTCGTAGAGGTCCTCGTCGGCGGTGGCGGCGTCGCGGACCTGGAAGCGGACGGTGCGGCCGATCTCGACGACGTCGCCGATGGCCACGGCCTCCCGCTCGGGGTCGATGCCGAGCACCCCTCTGATCAGGAAGTCACCGCGCTCGTGCCGCTCGGCGTATTCGTCCATGGCGACGCCGATCTGCAGCCCCGACGCGACCAGGTCCCGGTCGTCCTCGTCCAGCGCGCTGACGATCTCCTCCAGCCGGGCCAGGGCCGGCTGGCCGGCGAGTTCGAGGAGCAGGTTGTCCTCGACCGCGGTGACCGCCATCGTCGGCCCGATGGGGCGGCACCCCTGGCTGACCACGGTGCTGACGTTGACGGGGCCGCTGAGCAGCACGCCGACGGCGCCCTCGGTGTAGATCTCCCCGTCGGCGAACAGCCGTACCGCACCCCGGCCCTGGATCGCGTTGGCCAGCCCGCCGATCAGCGGGAGGTCGCCCAGCACCTCCTGTGAGCGCTCGACGAAGCCGTCGGTCGGGAAGCTGTAGGGATCGGCGAGCAGGATGGCCGCGTGGTCGTCGGGGCCGCGCTCGGGCAGGCCGACCACGACGAAACGGTCATCGGTCCGCAGCGTGTCCAGCGCGAAGGTGGTCAGCCGGGCGCCTTCCAGGGTGGCGGCCCAGACGCTGACCGCAGGGGTGACCTCGACCCCCTGGCCGTCGCCGATCACGCCGGTGGCGCTGCAGCCGATCACCGAGGCGCCGGAGGCCATGCTCATCACGCGCAGTCCCGCGCGGGAGACGTCGTCGGGATCCTCGCCGCAGATGAAGAAACAGACCAGGTCAGCCGGTGCGGACAGGCCTGACAGGGCCTGGCGGACCGCGGTCTCGGCATTGGTGACCAGGTCGGATCCCACGGCGAGACCGTCGGCGAAACGACTTGTCAGAAGCACCACTCGCCTCGCCTCTCCTTCTTCCCCGAAACCTTGTCCTGGAGCGATTCTCCCCACTGTGGGAACAAGCACGCGCACCGACCGTCACCCAATGAGCAAGATCCGAAACCGGGATAAGAGTGCCGGTTTCGGCTCCGGGGACGTAGGCTCGATCTCGTGCCTCAAATCCCAGAGCCACGTACTCTGCGCGAGCTACGCGCGAGCGGCCATATCCACCGTACGGTAAAGGCCGAGATCCGTGAGAACCTCCTGGCCCGCCTCAGGGCCGGAGAGCCGCGGTTCCCCGGCATCGTGGGCTTCGACGACACCGTCCTCCCGCATCTGGAACGAGCCCTGCTCGCCGGGCACGACCTGGTCCTGCTGGGCGAGCGCGGCCAGGGCAAGACCCGGCTCATCCGCACCGTCACCGGCCTGCTCGACGAGTGGACGCCCGTCGTCGACGGCTGCGAGATCAACGACCACCCCTACGAGCCCTCCTGCGTCCGCTGCCGCCGTCTGGCCGGCGAGACGGGCGAGGAGCTGCCGATCTCCTGGAAGCACCGCAACGAGCGGTACGGCGAGAAGCTCGCCACTCCCGACACCTCCGTCGGCGACCTGATCGGCGACATCGACCCGATCAAGATCGCGGAAGGGCGCACGCTCGGCGACCCGGAGACCGTCCACTACGGCCTGGTCCCGCGGAGCAACCGGGGTGTCTTCTCCGTCAACGAGCTGCCCGACCTGGCCGAGCGGATCCAGGTGTCGCTGCTCAACGTGCTGGAGGAGCGCGACATCCAGGTCCGCGGCTACAACCTGCGGCTTCCGCTGGACATCCTGCTGATCGCCAGCGCCAACCCCGAGGACTACACCAACCGCGGCCGGATCATCACTCCGCTGAAGGACCGCTTCGGCGCCGAGATCCGCACCCACTATCCGCTCTCGATCGAGGCCGAGCTCACGCTCATCCGCCAGGAGGCGGCACTCGACCAGGTGGGCGCCGACCTCCCCGAGCACCTGGTCGAGGTGATCGCCCGCTTCACCCGGCTGGTCCGCGAGTCCACGGCGGTCGACGCCCGTTCCGGGGTGTCGGCCCGCTTCTCCATCGCCGCGGCCGAGACCGCCGCGGCCTCCGCCGTACGGCGTGCGGCCCTGACCGGCGAGGAGCACGCGGTCACCCGGGTGGCCGACCTGCCGGGCATCGTGCACACGCTGCGCGGCAAGGTGGAGTTCGAGGTCAGCGAGGAGGGCCGGGAGACCGAGGTCCTCGCCCACCTGCTCCGCCGGGCCGTGGCCGAGACGTTCCGGGGCACGCTCGGGGGCGCGGACCTGAACGCGCTGCTGGAGCGGTTCTCCGAGGGCGTCCAGGTCGAGTCCGGGCCCATGATCCCCGCCGCGGAGCTGCTGCGCAGGATCGGCCCGGTGCCCGGCCTGGCCAAGATCATGTCGAGGCTCGGCATCGGCGACGAGTCCCCGGGACACGCCGCGGCCGCGCTGGAGTTCGCCCTGGAGGGGCTCTACCTCCTGCGCCGCCTGTCCAAGGACGAAGTGGACGGCACGGCGGTCTACCGCACCTGAGGTGTCAGCATGAGCTATCGCTATGGCGAATACCGGGACGGGCCCGACCCGCTCGCCCCGCCGTACGACGTCCGTTCGGCGCTCGACCAGATGGGCGACGCCGTCCTGTCCGGATCCAACCCCGGCCACGCCCTGCGTGACCTGCTCAAGCAGGGTCTGCCGGGGGCACAGGACCGGCGCGGGCTCGACGATCTGCTCCGCGAGGTACGGCGGCGCCGGCGCGAGCTGCGTGAGCGCGGCCGGCTCGATGGCACGCTGGAGCGGGCCAGGGCTCTGCTGGACAAGGCGATCGGCCAGGAGCGGAGCGAGCTGTTCCCCGACCCGTCGGACGACGCCCGGCTGCGCGAGTCGGAGCTCGACGGCCTCCCCGACGACACGGCGAGCGCGATCCAGGAGCTGAGCACCTACCAGTGGCGCTCGGCCGCCGCCCGGCAGACCTTCGAGGAGCTGCGCGACCTGCTGCGCAGGGAGGTGCTCGACAGCCAGTTCCGCGGCATGCGGGAGGCACTGGCCAACCCCGACCCCGCCGCGATGGAGCGGGTCCGGGAGATGATGTCCGAGCTGAACGACATGCTCGACCGGGACGCCCGGGGTGAGCACACGCAGGATGACTTCGAGAATTTCATGTCGAAATATGGAGACATGTTCCCGGAGTCGCCGCGGAACCTGGAGGAGCTGGTCGACACCCTCGCGCGCCGGGCCGCCGCGACCCAGCGCCTGCTGGCCTCGC
Source organism: Streptosporangium canum (assembly GCF_900113865.1). GTDB lineage: Bacteria > Actinomycetota > Actinomycetes > Streptosporangiales > Streptosporangiaceae > Streptosporangium > Streptosporangium canum. The sequence goes on from NZ_FOQY01000023.1 coordinate 63,975, forward strand.
TCACCCCCCGCCAGCGTGAGGAGCTCAACGCGCTGATCAACCAGACGCTGGAGCAGGCCGGGATGGGCGAGCAGATGCGCCGCCTGGGCGAGTCGCTCTACTCCCGCCGCCCCGACCTCGCCTGGAACACCCCGGAACGGCTGACCGGCGACGACCCCATGGGGATGGGCGACGCGGTGACGGCCCTCGACGAGCTCGCCGACCTGACCCAGCTGGAGGCCGCGCTCCGCCAGGACTACCCCGGCGCGCGGCTGGACGATATCGACGAGGGGGCGATCCGCCGCGCGCTGGGCCGCGCGGCCGTCGACGACCTGGAGGCACTCCGGCAGATCGAGCGGGAGCTGGAGCAGCAGGGATACCTCCGCCGCCAGCGGGGCAAGCTGGAGCTCACCCCCAAGGCCGTCCGCCGCCTCGGCGAGACCGCCCTGCGACGCGTCTTCGCCTCGCTCGAGTCGGGCCGCCGCGGCGACCACGACCAGGTCGACGCCGGCGCCGCCGGGGAGCTCACCGGCTCTTCCCGGCCCTGGCGGTTCGGCGACGAGCAGCCCATCGACGTGGTGCGCACGGTGGTCAACGGCGTACGGCGCGGCGGGGGCGGCGCGGTCACCCTGTCGGTCGACGACTTCGAGGTGGCGGAGACCGAGCGGCGCACGGCCGCGGCGGTGTGCCTGCTGGTGGACCTGTCCTACTCGATGGCCCTGCGCGGCACCTGGGCCGCGGCCAAGCAGACCGCGATGGCCCTGCAGGCGCTCGTCTCCTCGAAGTTCCCCCAGGACTCGGTACAGATCATCGGCTTCTCCAACTACGCCCGCGTCCTGCAGCCCGACGAGCTGGCCGGGCTGGAGTGGGACATGGTCCAGGGCACGAACCTGCACCACGCCCTGCTGATCGCGGGCCGCCACCTGGACCGCCACCCCGACTTCGAACCGGTCGTGCTCGTGGTCACCGACGGCGAACCGACCGCCCACCTGCGGCGCAACGGCTCAGCGGCCTTCGAGTGGCCGCCCACGCAGGAGACGCTGGAGCTGACGCTCGCCGAGGTCGACAAGATGACCCGGCGCCGGGCGACGCTCAACGTGTTCATGCTCGCCGAGGACGAGCGGCTGAAGGAGTTCGTGAACGAGGTCGCCCGGCGCAACGGCGGCCGGGTGTTCTCCTCCAGCGCCGACCGGCTGGGCGAATACGTCGTCAGCGACTTCCTGCGGACCCGCCGGGCGCGCTGACCGCAGGCCGGTCAGGGCGCGGCGGCTCCGGACGGACTCTGCGGCGGGAACACCGCAGGACGGCCTCATCTCACGCTTCGGCGTAGACGTGGTAGCCGTTGAGCGCGAGGTCGAAGCCGTCGCGGTAGTGGCGGTAGGAGCGGTAGCAGGGCCGCCAGGCCGTGCTGTTGCCGACGCCCGCCCGGGCGTCGGCGATGGCGGAGGGGACCCGCTCCGGACGGAGCAGCAGACCACCGCCGAGATAGCGGGCCTCGGCGAGCACCGTGCAGAACTCACGGTCGCCGGACACGTAACGGCCGCGGCGCCAGCCGCTCTCCTCGTCCCACACCAGCGCGTCGCCGCCGGTCAGGAGGATGGTGACGGCGCGCGGGTCGCAGGGCCCCTCCCACCAGTCGGTGGCCTCGGCGCCCAGCGCCTCGACGACGCGGCTCACGTAGAGAGCCGGCTGCCTCAGCCACTCCTCGGTGTACGGCTCGACATGTCTCACACCCACAGCGGGCACTCCCTTGTGCCGTCGTGCACGATCCGGTTCAATGCTCGCCCGGCACGACCGCGATCTCACCACCGAAGGTCCCATCACACGGGAACGAGCTCGCCAGTGATCCTACTCACTCCGCCGGGGTGCTCAGGGCCGAAATGCGAAGATCTACCATCGCACGCGGCCCGAAAGCCATGACATCCACAATGTGATGTTTTCGTGACAACCACTTATCCGTCCGCTCTGTCTCTCTCACTGACGGCAGACGCCGTCAGTGAACGGAAGTGAGGCGGTCCGATGGTCGCGGCGATTCTCGTGGCGCTGACGCTGGTCGCCGGCGTGTGTTACGAGCTGTGCATGCTTTCACGCACCCGCGACAGGCAGTTCCCGCCACCCGCGGCGGGCGGGACGTCCCCGGCACGGAGTGACCGGGATCCCTCTCCGGACACGGAGACATCCGGAGAGGGCGCGGAGACATCCGGAGAACTTGCGCGCGCCATACCCAGCCGAGATCACCGGGGGCTAATGTCTGGCGCATGACAGACCTGTTGCTCTGGCTGCACATCGGTTTCGCGATCTTCGCCCTGGGGCCGGTCACCGCAGCCACCATGTCCACTCCCAGGTTCATCCGCGCCAAGGACGTCAACGTCCTGCGCTACCTGCACAAGACCACGCGCGTCTACGCCATCGCGGCCATCGGCGTGTTCCTGTTCGGCCTGCTGCTGGGCCGCGAATACCTGGGCAAACCCTATTTGTCGATCTCCATGACCCTGTTCATCGTCGCCGCGGTGCTCCTGGTCATCGTGGACCGGGACCAGATCACCGCCATCCGGGTCCTCAGCAACGAGAACCCGGACGACGACGCGAAGGTGCAGACCGGGCGGATCGCCGCGCTCTCCGGCATCATGACCCTGATCTGGCTGGTCATCCTGGTGCTGATGGTCTGGGGCGACCCGTACTGATGAGCCCCGTACTGATGAGCCCCGTACCGATGCGGCCCGTGCCTGCGTGACCCGTGCTGACGTGACCCGTGTCGGCGCGGCCCGTCGCCCCGGTCATACCGGCACGGGCCGCCCCCGGGTCGGCGTGACCGATCACCCCGCTGCCGGGCGGCCCGTGCCGGGCGGCGGGAGCCGCTAGCCCAGCGCCTGGCTCAGGTCGGCGAGCAGGTCGTCGATCGACTCGATGCCGACCGACAGGCGGACCAGGTCTCCGGGGACCTCCAGCGGCGAGCCCGCCGCCGAGGCGTGCGTCATCCGGCCGGGGTGCTCGATCAGCGACTCGACACCGCCGAGCGACTCGCCCAAGGTGAACAGCTTGGCCCGGTTGCACACCTCGACCGCCTCGGCCTCCCCGCCGGCCACCCGGAAGGAGACCATGCCGCCGAAGCGCCTCATCTGCTTGGCCGCGACCTCGTGGCCGGGGTGGTCGGGCATTCCCGGGTAGAGCACCGAGGTCACCCGCGGGTGGGCGAGCAGGAGGTCGACCACGCGCTCGGCGTTGTCGCAGTGGCGGTCCATCCGCACCCCGAGCGTCTTGAGACCGCGCAGCGTCAGCCACGCGTCGAACGGCCCCGCCACCGCGCCCATCGCGTTCTGGTGGAAGGCGAGCTCCGCGCCCAGCTCGGCGTCGCCCGTGACGAGCGCGCCGCCGACCACGTCGGAGTGGCCGCCCACGTACTTGGTGGTGGAGTGCACCACGATGTCGGCGCCCAGCGACAGCGGCTGCTGGAGGTAGGGCGAAGCGAAGGTGTTGTCGACCACCAGCAGGGCGCCGTTGTCGTGCGCGAGCTGGGCCAGGGCCGCGATGTCCGCGATGCCGAGCAGCGGGTTGGTGGGCGTCTCCACCCAGACGATCCTGGTCTTCTGGGTCATGGCGGCCGCGACGGCGCGCAGGTCGCCGAGCGGCGCCGGGTCGTAGTGCAGCCCCCAGCGCGCGTGGACCTTGGAGAACAGCCGGTAGGTGCCGCCGTAGGCGTCGTTCGGGATGATGACGTGGTCATCGGGCTTGCAGACCGTGCGGAGCACGGCGTCCTCGGCCGCCAGGCCGGAGGCGAAGGCAAGCCCCCGGGTGCCGCCCTCGACGGCGGCCATCGCCTCCTCCAGTGCGGTCCTGGTCGGGTTGGCCGACCGGCTGTACTCATATCCGGCGCGCAGCCCGCCCACGCCGTCCTGCTTGTACGTCGACACCGCGTAGATCGGAGGAACGACGGCCCCGGTGTGGGGGTCGGGCTCCTGACCTGCGTGGATGGCAAGCGTCTCGAATCCTTCACTCATACGGCCAACGCTACTCGCAAAAGCACCGAAGCCATGCGGCAGCATGACGGGGCCGCACGCCGTACGACGGCGGTTACCCGACAGCTCCTCACGACGGCGATCGGGGGACGGCACGCCACACGACCGTACGTCACGACGACGATCACGGGACCGCACGTCACCCCTCAGGCCGCCCGAGGCTCGCGGTCCTCCACGAGGCGCGGCCGCAGCCGCACGACCTCCCCGCCCGCGCTCACCGGCGGGGCCTGGATGTGGCGGCCGCTGGCGCCCTCGGCGGGCTCCCCGTTGATACGCGACAGCAGGGCGGGGTCCGCGAGTGTCAGAGACACCGCGACCACGAGTCCGACGGCCAGCAACACGATCCCGATGACGGTCATTTCCCTCTCCTCTTCGACACCTCAAGCATCGGCGGCGGGCACCCCGCCCCGCCTCCGCTGAAGGATCGGTTCGCGGAGGCACCGATCAGCCGAACGGCTGATATTTCATGTCAGCCATGCGGCCTAGGCTCAGGGGCCGTGGGAGAAACACATCGCGTCGTCTACTGGATCCAACGGCTCAGCGAGTTCGCGCTCATCGGCTGGCTCTCCCTGCTGCTTCTGATCGACCTCGCGATCGCGGCGTCGAACGACGAATGGACGGCGTGGCTGAATGCCCTGTGCGGCGTCGTCGGCGTCCTGGCCGTGCTGTGGCGCCGCACCCGGCGGGTCGGCGGGTTCGCCGTCCTGCTGGTGACGTCGTTCGTCTTCACCCTGGTCATAGGGATCGTCGGGGTCCGAGGGGGGCCGGGTCTGGCCGAGACGGGATCGCTGCTGATCCTGACCATCGGCGGGCTGCGCTGGATCGAGCCGATCAGGCGGGCCGCGCTGTTCTCCGTGGCGTCGATGATCGTGCTGGAGACCGCGGCGGGGCGCCTTCCCCAGGGCAACATGGCCCTCGGCATGGGCTTCCTCGTCTTCGTCGGCTGGTCCTTCGCCGCCGCGGTCGGCGCCTATCTCCGCTTCCAGCTGGAGCGCCGCAAGGAGGCGGTGAGCTTCGTACGGCGGGCCGAACGCCTGGAGCTCGCCAGGGAGCTGCACGACCTGGTCGCCCATCACATCACCGGGATCGTCGTCCAGGCGCAGGCAGCCAAGATCGTCGCCGAACAGAAGCCGGAGGCCGTGGTCCCCTCGCTGGAGGCGATCGCCAACGCCGGCGCCGACGCGCTGACCTCGATGCGCCGCCTGGTGAGCGTGCTGCGGGCGGAGGACGAGGCCGCCCGGACCCCCGGCAGCAGGCTCGCGGACATGCGGATCATGGTGGAGCGCTTCTCCGCCGGCGGCCCCAGGGTCGCCTTCGACATCGGCCAGGGCATCACCGACGAGACCCTGGCCCCGGAGGTGATGACCACCCTCCACCGGGTCCTGCAGGAATCCCTGACCAATGTCCGCCGGCACGCCCCGGGCGCCGGCTGGGTGGAGGCGGACCTGCGGCTCTTCGCCGGCTCCGGCGGGCAGGACGGGCCCGACCGGCGCGCCTCGAACGGCAGGCAGACCCCGCGGAACCCGCCGGGCCGCGCGATGGGCACGGTACGGCTGCGCGTGCGCAACTACGGCTCGGCGGCCGACGTCAGGGTCTCCCGCCTGGGCGGCGGATTCGGCCTGGTGGGCATGGCCGAGCGCGTCGAGGCGCTCGGCGGCCGTCTTGTCGCCGGCCCCACCCCGGAGGGTGCCTGGGAGGTGCTGGCGGAGTTCGCCGTCTGACCTGCCGACCGGCGGCCCACCGGCCTTCCGGCTCACCGGCTTTCCGGCTTCCGGCCTTACGACCCACCGGCCTCCGGCCCACCGGCCTTTCGATCTTCCGGTCTTTCGACCGGCGGCCGGTGAGGGAGGCGGCTAGTGGTTGGCGAGGAAGGCCAGCAGGTCCTGACGGGTGACCAGGCCGACGGGCTTGCCGTCGTCGAGGACGACCGCGGCGTCGGCCTTCTCCAGCGCCTCGACCGCGATGGAGACCGGCTCGCCCGCACCGATCATGGGCAGCGGCTGGGACATGTGGTCGGCCAGCGGGTCGGTCGCCCGCACCCGGCCGCGGTAGAGGGCGTCGAGCAGGTCGCGCTCCAGGATCGAGCCGACCACCTCGGCGGCCATGACCGGCGGCTCCTCCTTCATCACCGGAAGCTGCGACACGCCGTACTCCCGCATGATGGAGATGGCCGTGTCCACCGACTCGTGCGGGTGGGTGTGCACGAACTCCGGCATGCCGGAGCCCTTGCGGGTCAGCACGTCCTTGACCAGGCCCTCGTCGCTGGAGGTGGTCAGGAAGCCGTAGTCGGCCATCCAGTCGTCGTTGAAGATCTTCGACAGGTAGCCCCGGCCGCCGTCGGGCAGCAGCACCACGACCACGTCGTCCGGGCCGGCCTGCTTGGCCACGCGCAGCGCCGCGACCACCGCCATGCCGCAGGAGCCGCCCACCAGCAGCGCCTCCTCGCGGGCCAGGCGGCGGGTCATGCCGAAGGAGTCCTTGTCGGAGACGGCGATGATCTCGTCGCAGATCGCGGTGTCGTAGGTGGCCGGCCAGATGTCCTCGCCGACGCCCTCCACCAGGTAGGGCCGCCCGCTGCCGCCGGAGTAGACCGAACCCTCCGGGTCCGCTCCGATGACCTTCACCCGGCCGCCGGAGACCTCCTTGAGGTAGCGGCCGGCGCCGCTGATCGTGCCGCCCGTGCCGACGCCCGCCACGAAGTGGGTGATCCGGCCCTCGGTCTGCTCCCAGAGCTCCGGGCCGGTGGAGTGGTAGTGGCTGTCGGGGTTGTTCGGGTTGGAGTACTGGTCCGGCTTCCAGGCGTTCGGCGTCTCCCGGGCCAGCCGGTCGGAGACGGAGTAGTAGGAGCTCGGGTGGTCGGGAGAGACCGCGGTCGGGCAGACCACGACCTCCGCTCCGTAGGCGCGCAGGACCGCGATCTTGTCCTGGGCGACCTTGTCGGGCACCACGAACAGGCACTTGTAGCCCCGCTGCTGGGCCACGATGGCCAGCCCGATCCCGGTGTTGCCCGACGTGGGCTCCACGATCGTGCCGCCGGGGCGCAGCGCGCCCGACTTCTCGGCGGCATCGATCATCCGCACCGCGATCCGGTCTTTCACCGAGCCGCCAGGATTGAAATACTCCACCTTGGCCAGCACTTGAGCCGGCAGCCCCGCCGTCACCTTGTGCAGCCGGACGAGTGGAGTGTTGCCCATCAGCTCCACGAGTGAATCATGTACGCGCACCGGATGATCACCTCGAAATACCAAAGCTTTGTCAGCTTGTTGTGTTGAACGCCCGGGTCCCCTGGGGGTGGACGGGACTCGGTTACTTTTCAAGGCAACGCTACCGCCGCGCCGTATCGAGGGAGCAACGCCACGTGACCTGGACACCGGGGGCGGTACGGACCGCCCGGCGCATCGCGGCCGCCGCGGCCGTGGGCGGAGGCGGGATCACCGCGCTCGGCGCGGCCACCTACGGGCTGCTGCTGGCCGAGGCCCTGCTGGCCCGCCGGATCGTCGGCCGCCCGCACGGTATGGAGGGGCCTCCGTCGGACGGGGTCTACGGCGACTTCGACGGCGAGCCGATCCGGATGGTCATGCTCGGCGACTCCACCTCGGTCGGCCTGGGCACCAACGACCCCGCGGAGACCCCGGCCGTGCTGATCGCCTCGGGCCTGTCCGTCGTCGCCGAGCGTCCGGTGCGCCTGACCGTGCTCGGCAAGTCCGGGGCGGCCTCCGTCGAGCTCGCCGACCAGGTGGACCTGGCGCTCGACGCCATGCCCGAGATCGCGGTCATCTTCATCGGCGCCAACGACGTCACCACGCAGACGCTGCCCGCGCAGGCCGTACGGCATCTGCAGAAGGCGGTGCGGCGGCTGCGCGAGGCCGGGGCCGAGGTGGTCGTGGGCACCTGTCCCGACCTCGGCACGGTCCGGCCGATCGTGCAGCCGCTGCGCTGGGTGACCCGGCGCTGGAGCCGTCAGCTCGCCGCCGCGCAGACGGTGGCCGTGGTCGAGGCGGGCGGGCGGACGGTGGCCTTCGCCGACCTGCTGGGGGAGGAATTCACTGCAAACCCGGGCGAAATGTTCGGACCGGATCGTTTCCATCCATCTGTCCAAGGTTATCTACAGGTTGCTTACGCGGTGCTACCTTCTGTAGGCAGTGCGCTGGGACTGTGGCCCGAACCACGGCGCCAGCGCAGTGAGTCGATCTACCTCGCGGCGGCTATGGCCGCGGAGGAACCCGGCACCGAGGTGTCCGCGACTCGCGTCGCCGGCCGAGCAACCGGACCCCACGGACGGTGGGTGACGATGTTCCGCCGGAGGCCCGGGGCGCCGCCTCATAATGCCTGAACACGGTTACCCTCCGCGGCGAAGTCGTGACGTCTCGCCCCCATTGGAGTGGAATGCCCGTGATCTGGCCCCACGCGAAACCGGCACTGGTGCTCGCCGGAGCCCTGGCCCTGGCTGGCTGCTCCGGCAGTGAAGCGGCCACACCGGCCCATCCCACCTGGCACAACACCGAGGTGAACGCGGTCAGCCGCACCACCGCCGCCGGTGGCGTGGCCATGACGACCTCCATGAAGCCCGACGGCGCGCTGGAGACGGTGGCCGTCGACCTCTCCTCGGGCAAGAAGCTGTGGGCCCATCCCGCGGCCATGGCGGGCCGCCTGCCGGGGATGGGGGTCCCGGCTCCGGCGATCGTCGAGACCGGCGGGGGCCAGGCCGTCGCGGTGGCCGTCGACCCCACCAGACAGGGCCGCTGGAACGCCACGCTCATCGCCCGCGACGCGAGGACCGGGGCGCAGAAGTGGACCCGCCCGGTGCACTCCACGTTCGGCCCGCAGAGGTGCGGGGCGTTCGTGTGCATGTCCGAACAGACCGCCCTGGCCACGGCGCGGGTCGTCGTGCTCGACCCCGCCACCGGCGAGCTGATGTGGAAGCTCCCCGGCATCGCCGAGGTCGAGTGGTCCGACGCCTCCCGCGTCGTGTTCCTGCGCCTGGCCCGGCACCCGGTCCTGGAGGCCTACGACCTGAGGACCGGCAAGGCCGGCTGGCGGCTGCCGGTCGAGCAGCCCCTCGGCGCGGGGGTCGACATGTCGGGCGGCTGGTCGTTCGGCGCGACGGCCGACAACCTCATCGGCTACGTCGCCCCCTACACCAACCCGCAGACGAAGAAGGTCTCCTCCTTCGGCCTGTTCTCCCTCAAGCTCGCCGACGGCACGGTCAACTGGATACGTCCCTCGGTCGTGCGCGTCTACCCCAGTGGCAGCCCCGGGTTCGCACCGGTGGTCCGCCCGGTCGACCAGCAGGGCCAGTACGGCGGCTTCGCCCGGCTGGACGCCGAGAGCGGCCGGGTCCTCGGCCAGATCCCCGCCACCCAGGTCCCCGACTCGGGCTGGTGGCTGGCCTTCCCCGACCGGATGGAGAAGCTCGGCTTCCTCAAGCCCGGCAAGCCCGGCAGCGCCTTCGACCTGACCACCGGCCAGAACGCCGAGATCAAGGGCGAGCGGGGCTGGTCCTTCTGCGTCACCGATCCCAAGCCTCTCCCGCTCAAGGGCCAGAGTCCGGGCTTCTACTCGGTCGCCTCGCTGTGCGAGTTCGAGCTGGCCGAGGGCAGGAAGGTCGCCGGCTCCGACGCCCCGCCCGCCTGGTTCACCGGCGGCCAGGACGGCTGGCGGACATGGCGCGACGAGCGGGGCGGCCTGCACGGGATCAAGGACGGCACCGGCACCTCTCCGGGCATGTACGGCTGACCCGGACACCTGCGGCCGTCCTCCCGTGCCCCGCGTCCCTTTCCCGGCAGGTGCGGCCGACCACACCTGCCGGGAGAGGGGCAGGGGCCCGCCTCCGGGCAGGGCCCCTTGTGCGCGCCGTACAAAGTTCTGTTTCATTCCGCCCCGGGTCGTGGCATCTGCGCTACTGCGCGGTAACCTCCGCATGAGGAGCAGCCAACCAACCCAGGAGAGCCACATGCCCGAGGCAGTCATCGTCGCAACCGCGCGCTCGCCGATCGGACGCGCCTTCAAGGGATCCCTCAAGGACATCCGTCCCGACGACCTGACCGCACAGATGATCAGGGCCGCGCTGGCCAAGGTCCCCCAGCTCGACCCCGCCACCATCGACGACCTGATGCTGGGCTGCGGCCTGCCGGGCGGCGAGCAGGGGTTCAACATGGCCCGCGTGGTCTCCACGCTGCTCGGGCTGGACACCGTGCCCGGCACCACCGTCACCCGCTACTGCTCGTCCTCGCTGCAGACCACCAGGATGGCGCTGCACGCGATCAGGGCGGGCGAGGGCGACGTGTTCGTCTCGGCGGGCGTGGAGTGCGTCTCCCGCTTCGCCAAGGGCAACTCCGACTCGCTGCCCGACACGCAGAACACGCTGTTCGACGAGGCCCGCGGCCGTTCGGCCAAGGCCGCCGAGGGCGGTGGCGAGGTCTGGCACGACCCGCGCGAGGACGGCGCCGTGCCCGATGTCTACATCGCGATGGGCCAGACCGCGGAGAACCTCGCCGGGCTGAAGGGCGTCTCCCGCCGGGAACAGGACGAGTTCGGCGTCCGGTCCCAGAACCTGGCCGAGAAGGCGATCGCCAACGGCTTCTGGGAGACCGACATCACCCCGGTCACCCTGCCCGACGGGACCGTGGTCAGCAAGGACGACGGTCCCCGCGCGGGCACCACCTACGACGCGGTCTCCCAGCTCAAGCCGGTCTTCCGGCCGGACGGGACGGTCACCGCCGGCAACTGCTGCGCGCTGAACGACGGCGCCGCCGCGGTGATCGTGATGAGCGACACCAGGGCCGCCGAGCTGGGCATCACCCCCATCGCCCGGATCGTCTCCACCGGCGTGACCGGCCTGTCCCCCGAGATCATGGGCCTGGGCCCGGTCGAGGCCTCCAGGCAGGCCCTGGCGCGGGCGGGCATGTCGATCGGCGACGTGGACCTCGTCGAGATCAACGAGGCCTTTGCCGCCCAGGTCATCCCGTCCTACCAGGATCTCGGCATCGACCTCGACCGGCTCAACGTCAACGGCGGCGCCATCGCGGTGGGCCACCCGTTCGGCATGACCGGTGCCCGGATCACCTCCACGCTGATCAACAGCCTCCGGTTCCACGACCGGTCGATCGGCCTGGAGACCATGTGCGTGGGCGGCGGTCAGGGCATGGCCATGGTCCTGGAACGCCTCAGCTAGTCATCCGTGGACGTCGGGGCCGGCCCGGGTGAGCTCGATTCTCAGGATCACCCGCCGGTCCCGCTCCATGGCCGCCCGGTAGTCGTCCCAGTCGGGATGCTCGCCGGAGATGTCGCGGTAGTAGCTCACCAGCGGTTCCATCGCCTCGGGCAGCGAGACGACCTCCGCGGTGCCCTCGATCTGGATCCACTCGCCGTAGAAGGCGTCAGTCGTCACGCAGAGCGCCACCTGGGGGTCCCTGCGGAGGTTGCGGACCTTCGCGGCGGTCTCCCGGGTGCTGACGATCGCGTGCCCCTCGCCGTCCAGCCCGACGGTGACGGGAGACATCTGCGGCCGCCCGTCGGCGTGCCGGGTCAGCAGGACCGCGCGGTGGTTGTCGCGGATGAAGTTACGTGCCTTGTCGAGATCCATGGCACCATCATGGCCGGTGAGGCTACCGCCGTGTTTTATCCGGCGGGCGAATCGCTCTCCTCCGGTGGTCTCGCCGTTCGGAACGGTCCGGGCTCGGCGCCCGTCCACCTCGGCCGGGAGGCGGGAGGCGGAAGGCCGTTCTCCCCAGGGGCCGGAGAAGTCACGCACGCCAAGATCATGACTTCGCGTGCGAAGGCCCGCATCGCCGGACGGCGGTGCGGGCCCTGCGAAGATGGACGACTTACAGGTAGCGACTACGGCGGTGGCGCTCGTGCTCGTGCACGATGGCCGCCGCGTAGCCGTGGGTCAGCCCGTGCTCGTCGGCGAGCCAGTTGGCCCGCTCGTCACAGCGCAGGAAAGACGGGCCGTTGTCGATGGCTTGGAACCACTCTGGGAGAGCGCGTCCTGTGATATCCGGGACCCTTGCGATCAGCTTGCTCTGCGTCTCCAGTGAGTGGTTCAACGACATGGGCACCTCCACGGATAGGGCTCCTTTGCTCGACAGTGCATCACGAGTCCGCAGATAGCAAGCCCTCACTAGCTGGTCATCCGTGATGATGCGTCGCTCATTGGTGGCTTCTCGTTCATCGGCTTGCCCACCCCACGCAAGAAGAAACCCCCGCCGGAGATGCTCCGGCGGGGGTTTTCGGTCATGCCTGATCGCGTGCCTAGTCGCTGCTGGAGAAGTAGCTCAGCAGACGCAGGATCTCCAGGTAGATCCAGACCAGGGTGACCGTCAGGCCGAAGGCCATCAGCCAGGAGTACTTCTCCGGGGCGCCGGCGCGCACGCCCTGCTCGACCGCGTCGAAGTCGAGCAGCAGGAAGAAGCAGCCGATCAGGATCGCGGCGATGCTGAACACGTAGGCCAGCGGGCCGCCCGAGCGGATGCCGATGCCGTCTTCGATGAAGAAGGTCGCGATCCAGTTGACGAGCATGAGGCCCATCAGGCCCAGACCCGCCGCCACGACGAACTTGGTGAACTTCGGTGTGACACGGATGATCCGCAGCGAGTACACGGCGAGCATGGCGGCGAAGGCCAGAGCCGTGCCGACCACCGCCTGGAAGACGATGCCGTTGTACAGGTCGTTGTACATGTGGCTGATCACACCGATGGCCACGCCGTAGGAGACGGCGTATCCGAGGATCAGCACCGGGTTCGTGCTCTGCTTGAACGAGACGATCAGGCCGAGGACGAGACCGGCGATCACACCGACGAGCAGGGCCGCCATGCCGAGGTTGAGCGCCCAGGCCACCGCCGCGGAGACGACCAGCGTCCCCAGCGTGATGAACCCGCGCACCACCACGTCGTCGATCGTCATGGTCCGCTGCGCGGGGGGCGCGTACGCCGGCCTGTCGTACATCCCCTGAAGCTGGTCAGGGGTGGGGGTCGGCGCTCCCCATGCCTGCTGCTGCCCGTTGGACTGCCGACTGAATACGGGGTTCTTACTCTCCATCGCTGCCTCCACGCTGCGACCTACGCGATCAGCGTATTAGATCGGTTGTCACACGGCCGTATCGTGTTGATATCCATGTCTGTCTCATCCATGTGGCCGTACGGCTACCGCCGAGTGATCCAACGAACGACCTGCTCGCCAGGTTCCCGTCTCTCACAGCTATCACGGACCGCGCACCGGAGACCCGCCGAGCCGCCTCCGCCGCCGCGCGCCGGCTCGGCCCGGTCCCGGGAGACGGACGGCCCGTGACCGCGTCGCCGGTCACGGGCCGTTCTCCGCATGAACGCGCAGTGCCCCCGGAGGGACTCGAACCCTCACTCGAACCCTTTTAAGGGGTTTGCCTCTGCCGTTGGGCTACGGGGACGCCGTAATCATACGTAACGGACCACTCATCCGAGGAGCACAACTTCGTATCATGCGTCACACGAACATGTGACCGGCGGCGCCCCTGAGGCCTTTGGGCGCAGGACGATCGGGCGCGACGGCACCCCTGGCGTCAACGGCCGGCCCGCGCCGGCCCGCCACGGAACGCCGCGCAGAAAAGCAGACTTAAGAAACAAAAGCCGCAAATAATCACGGAAATCACAAAATGCTTATTCTCCGACCGGCTCCACTCCACGGACCGCCCAGGCGCGGATGACGCGGTCCAGGAACAGCACGCCGTCGAGATGGTCGAGCTGGTGCTGGATGCAGCGGGCCTCGAAGGCGTCGGCGTCGATGGTGAGGGGGGCGCCGGTGCCGGGGCGCTCACCCCGGACGGTGATGCGGGTCGCGCGCAGGACGTCGCCGGTCAGGCCGGGGACGGACAGGCAGCCCTCGCGGGCGGGTTCCCATCGGGAGGCGGCGACCAGCCGGGGATTCGCCACGACCAGCTCCCCGGCGCAGGAACGGGCCCCGGGATGGAGGGAGACGTCGACGGAGAGCAGCCGCCAGCCCAGGCCTATCTGGGGGGCGGCCAGGCCCGTGCAGTGCCGTGCCCGGCGCATGGTGGCGAGGAGGTCGGCCGCCGCGACGACGACCCCGGGGTCGGCGGGGTCCACCGGGAGTGCCCGGGCGCTCAGCACGGGGTGCGGGGCGGCGATCAGCTCGCGGGGGGTCCCCGACACGGGCGCGCCCGTCACAGCACGTCCGGCTCGGCGGGGCGGAAGGTGATCTCGGAGCCGAGGTCTGCGCCCACCGCGGCCAGGCGGCACATCAGATCGGCCACGTCCACCGCCTCCGGCAGCCGCACATCCGCGATCAGGACGTACAGCCGGCCGCAGAGACGGGACGTCATGCCGGTGATGTCGCCACCGGCTCCGGCGAGCACCGCGCTGACCGCGGAGATGATGCCGGGACGGTCGGGACCGTGGAGCGTCAGCACGTAGCCGAGGCCGTCCGGGTCGCGGCCGGCGTCACGGCGGGACTCGACATCGGTCACGGTGACCGCCACCCCCGGGAAGGCCGAGGCCGGCGGCAGCCGGCCGGAGACCAGCAGCATCATCGCGACATGGCCGCCGAGCAGCGTCATCGCCGAATCCTCGACGTTAGCGCCGCATCCGGCGAGCACCGCGGTCACCTCGGCGATCGTTCCCGGTCTGTCCACTCCCAGCACGGTGATCGCAGACAAGCCCACCCCCGCCCCCCTCCCGGCTTGGGCTGGGGCTCAAGGGACGAGCATGACGATCTGCAACACCCCCCGACGAGAACCCAGCAGTTTCCCACCTGCGGGTGCCCGGGACTCAGTGCGTCGCGGCCTCGCGGAACTCCGTGCGCGGCGCCTCGATCTCTCCGAGTGAGACGGTCTCCCGCTTGAAGAACAGCGCCAAGGTCCAGTCCGCCATCACACGGACCTTGCGGTTGAGAGTAGGCACCCGCGACAGATGGTAGGTGCGGTGCATGAACCACGCAGGCAATCCGCGAAGCTTGACCCCGTAGACGTTGGCGACGCCCTTGTGAAGACCCAGCCCGGCGACCGATCCGACGTACTTGTGCCGGTAGTCGACCAGTTCCTCTCCGTGGAGCAGGCGGGTGATGTTGTCGGCGAGGACCTTGGCCTGCCGTACGGCGTGCTGGGCGTTGGGCGCGCAGTACTGGCCCGGGTTGGTCACGTCGGGCACCCCGGCCACGTCTCCGGCGGAGAAGGCGTCCTCGACCCCGGCGACGGTCAGGCGGGTGGTCGTCTTGATCCGGCCACGCTCGTCCAGCGGCAGGTCACCGGCGTTGACGACCGGGCTGGGCTTGACGCCGGCGGTCCACACGATGGTCGCCGACTCGAACTCCGCGCCGTCGGAGAGCTTGACCAGACCGCCCTCGCAGGAGTCCAGGCGGGTGTTCATCTTGACCTCGATGCCCCGCTCGCGGAGCTGCTCGGCGGTCCACTTGCCCATCTCGGGGCCGACCTCGGGCAGGATGCGGTCGGTCGCCTCGACGAGGACCCAGCGCATGTCCGCGCGGGAGACGGTGCGGTAGTAGCGGACGGCGTCGACGGCCATGTCCTCCAGCTCGGCGAGCGCCTCGACTCCCGCGAAGCCGCCGCCGATCACGACGAACGTCAGCGCCCTGCGGCGCAGGGCCTCGTCGTCGTCGGACTCGGCCCGGTCGAGGAGTTCGAGCACCCGGTTGCGGAGCGCGATCGACTCGCCAACCGTCTTGAAGCCGATCGCGGCGTCGGCGAGGCCGGGGATGGGGAGGGTGCGGGAGATCGAACCGGCGGCCATGACCACGATGTCGTAGCCGATCTCGTGCGGCGTGCCGACGTTGGGCGTGAAGGAGACCGTCTTGGCCGCGTGGTTGACCTTGGAGACCTTGCCGTTGAGGATCGTCGCCTTCCTCAGCACCCGGCGGAGCGGGACCACCACGTGCCGGGGCGAGAGGTTTCCGGCCGCCGCCTCCGGGAGGAAGGGCTGGTAGGTCATGTGGGATTCGGGAGTGAGGACGGTGATGCGCACGCTGCCGTCGCGCAGTTCCTTGCGGAGCGTGTGCTGCAGGCGCAGCACGGTGTAGAGACCGACGTAGCCCCCACCGACGACCACGATGTGCTTGGAGTTGCGGTTCACTTCGGCGCCATCCTTAGATCCGAGGCTTTGTGAAAGCTTTCACAAGCATACGTCCACCCCGCCGATCGTGCCACGCGCCCTCCGGGCAACTTGCGCGACTCTTTCCAAAATCAGGGTGAACTATCTCCCTTCTCCCCAAAAGTTCGGTCAACACTCTCTCTGTGGTTGAGTGCCCAAAGGACGGAGAGCGTTTGCCCTGGTGAAGACCTGGTCAAGCATCTCGGCGGTCACCCGGCCGGTGAAAGTGTTCTGCTGGCTGGGGTGGTAGCACCCGAGAAGCCAGGCCGGAGCCCCGTCGCGGGAGATCTCCACCTCGGCGCCGTGCCCGAAGGGCGGCCTGGGCCTCGGCAGGTCGTATCCGGCGTCCTTCAGCGCGGGCCAGACCGCCTGCCAGGCGAAGCCTCCCAGCGCGACCACCACGCGCACGCCGCCGGCGACCAGCGCGACCTCCCGGGACAGCCACGGCAGGCAGGTGGCCCGCTCCGACGGCTCGGGCTTGTTGGCCGGCGGAGCGCACCGGACGGCGGCCACCATGCGCGCGCCGATGAGCCGCTGCCCGTCGCCCGCGTGGACGCTGGTCTCCCGCGCGGCCAGGCCCGTCCGGTGCAGCGAGGCGAACAGCCAGTCCCCGCTGCGGTCCCCGGTGAAGATGCGGCCGGTCCGGTTGCCCCCGTGCGCGGCCGGGGCCAGTCCGACGATGAGGACCTCCGGCCTCTCATCCCCCCACCCCGCGATGGGCCGCCCCCAGTAGGTCTCCCCGGCGAAGGCCCGCCGCTTGACCGTCGCGACCTCCTCGCGCCACTCCACCAGGCGCGGGCAGGCCCGGCAGACCGACTGCCGGGCCGTGAGTTCGGCGAGAGTACGGCTCGCGCCCGCGAGCTCTGCCACCTCGGCGGGGTCGTGGGCGACGGGGGTGTCCGGCCGGGCGGGGTCGCCCGGCCAGCCGGATCCGGGAGGAACATAGGTCATGACCTCGATGGTGCCCGATCCCGTGTGGTCGATGGACCGGGAGATGGTGCCCGATCGCACATGGTCGATGGATCGGGAGGCCGAGCGCGCCCCGGTCCCCCGGCGGAGAGAGCCCCGGCTCGCGCGGCGAAAGTCCCGGTCGCGTGGAGAGAACCCCGGCTCGCGTGCGGAAGGAACCATGCGGGCGGAACTCAGCCCCGCGTGCGGAAAGACCTGCGCGGACAGAACTCCGACCCCGCGTGTGGAAAGACCTGCGCGTGGAGAAGTCCGGCCCCCGGACAGCGAAAAGCGGCGCCCGCCGGAAGCGGGCGCCGCCTGTTTCAATCAGGACGAGACGCTAAGACGAGACTCGGGTCAGGCCTTCGGGGTCTCAGCGGGCTTGGCGCAGACCGCCTCGTAGTCCACGGTGACCGAGCCGCCGCCGTCGATCCCGAACCGGGCGTTGCCGCCCTTGCGACCGTCCGAGGCGCTGGCGAAGGAGACGGACTTGGTGCCCGCCGAGGTGAACTCCAGGTCCTCGGACTTCACCACGGAGCCGTTGACGCTCCAGGTGACGGTGAGCTTGATCGGGCCGGTGGCGTAGACGCTGCCGGTGCCGGTGACCGAGCCCGCCGGGCAGCCGGCCTCGGCCTCGGCCTGCTTGGCCGACGTGCTCTCGGTCTGGATCCAGGCCTTCGACGCCGGCGGGGCGGCCTTACAGGTGACCTTGCCCTCGACGGTGCCGCTGGTCGGGCCGCCGTAGATCTCGATCGAGCGCCTGCTGGTCCCGGACGCCGAGGCGCTCCAGGAGTCGCTCACGCTGCGGCTCTGGTGGCCGTAGCCACGACCGTCGAAGTAGACGCTCTGCCAGCCGCCCGCGACACCGTCACGGATCCAGCGGTACTTGACCTCGCCACGACCGTGCGAGGCGCTGATCGTGCCGGTGAAGGTGCGGGTGACCGGGCAGTCGCCCTCGTAGTTCGAGGGAGCGTCGACGGAGGCCGAGACCTTCGGCGACGAGTCCCGGCACCAGATCTTGAAGTAGGCGCGGTTGGAGGAGGCGTCACCCGGGCTCAGGATCTGCAGGGCCGCCCAGCCACGCAGGCTCTCGTGCGGCCTGATCACGTGGTAGACCTTGCGCGAGCCGTAGACGCGCACGGCGTCCCGGTCGACGACGCGACCGTTGACGACCCACTGGTAGCGCACCCAGCGCGTGCCGGAGGTGGTGATGCGGCCGATGAGGGTCGCCTCACAGTTGCGCTCGTCGACCCACGCCTGGGCGCCGACGGTGCCGGTGTTGACGACTTCCTTGTCACCGTCCCACTCGTCGTCGCCACAGGAGACCTTGAAGTAGCCCTTGGCGGAGGTGACCTTGCGCGGCGCCAGGACCTGCAGCGCCTGCCAGCCCTTGGTGTCGCCGCCCTTGAAGGTCGAGGACTCCTTCGCCGTGACGTACTTGACGCCCTTGCCCTTGACCACGAACGTCTTGACGGCGCTCTTGGAGCCGTTCCCGCGCAGCCAGCGGTAGGCCACGGTGGTCTTGCCCCCGTAGGCCTTCACCTTGATCCGCGAGGAGAACGTCACCCGGGTGGGGCACTCGTCGGAGCTGGAGGGGGAGGCCTTCGTCTTGCTCACCGAGACCGCGGGCCTCGGCGCGGAGGAGGAGGAAGCCACCTTCCCCGCCTGGGTGGTGGAACCGCTGGCCGCCGCTGCGGGCGTGGCCAGAAGCCCTGCCGCCATCGTCGCCAGCATGGCCGTGCTGGCTCCTACGGCGGCTAGCTTACGAGCTAGTCCGGACATGAGGGGATGCTCCGTTTCGTTAGGAACGAAAGTGCGCTCCGGAGACGGTTGCCGCCCCGACACCAGCTGTGCCGGGCCCCACGGCAAAGCCTCGCTAAAGCTTCTTTACCTAACCATAAAACGGAAGGATCCCTCAATACTCCCTCGGCATGGGAAATGTCCAGATGTTGTTAAGGTTTAGACACGGACCAGGCGATTCCATCCAGAATGTCGTGTTCACTGACAACAACATCGGTGAAACCGTACCGTTCCATAATCCGGTCCAGGATCAGCGCCCCCGCACCGATCACGTCGACCCGGCCGGGATGCATGACGGGAATGGCCGCCCGCTCGTCATGGGTCATCGCCAGCAGTCGCTCGGAAACCTCGCGGACCCTATTTACCGCAATCCGCGAGTGGTGAATTTTATCCGGGTCATATCCCGGCAGGTCAAGCGCTATTCCCGCAACGGTGGTCACGGAGCCGGCGAGGCCGACCAATGTGAGCGCCCGCTCCACCGCGACCTCCTGGGCGACCCGGTCGAGCGCCTCGTCGATGTCCGCGACCACGGCCTCCACCACCTCGGCCGACGGCGGGGCGCCCGCGTCGCGCAGGTGCCGCTCGGTCAGCCGGACGCAGCCGATGTCGACCGACAGCGCGGCCTCCACGTGCGTGGAACCGAGCACGAACTCGGTGGAACCGCCCCCGATGTCGACCACGAGGTACGGCGGGCGGGTGCCGTCGGGGGTGGGCAGACCGGTCTCGGGCGAGAGCCGTACCAGGTCGCGGGTGGCGCCGGTGAACGACAGCTCCGCCTCCTCGGCACCCGTGATCACCTCGGGCTCCACGCCGAAGATCTCGCGTACGCCGTCCACGAAGTCCTGCCGGTTGGCGGCGTCCCTGGTGGCGCTGGTGGCCACCACGCGGACCGCGGAGGCGCCGTGCTGGTCGATGAGCTTGGCGTAGCCGCGCATCGCGCCGAACGTGCGCTCCAGAGCCTCCGGAGCCAGCCTGCCGGTCTCGTCCACTCCCTGGCCGAGCCGGACGATCTCCATCCGCCGCTCGACGTCGGTCAGGGTGTCGGCCTCGATGTCCGCGATGAGCAGGCGGACGGAATTGGTGCCACAGTCGATGGCGGCGACGCGGGTCACTTGCTCTCCTCTTCGGTGCTCGCGGTCACGGCCGCCTCTTCGGCGTCCCCGGCCGGGAACGCCTCTCCGCTCTGCATGATCCCGGCCCCGGCCCCGGCCCCGGTCCCGGTCCCGGTCTTGGTCTCGGTCTTGGTCTCGGTCTTGGTCTCGGTCTCGGTCTCGACCGCGGTCCCGGTCTCCGCGACGGAGCAGCAGGGCCCGTCGGCCCACCACTCACCGAGCGCGTCGAGGGCCTCGCGGCCGAAGGGGTTGACGCCGGGGACCGCCAGCTCGTGCCCGACCAGGGCGTGCAGGCACTTGACCCTGGTCGGCATGCCCCCGGTGCTCTGCATGTCCCTGGGCAGCGGCTCCAGGCCGTCCTCGGCGGCGGCCTTGTCGCGACGCGCGACGTAGTCGTCGTGGGCGGCCTGGTACGCCTGGGCCAGGGCGGGATCCTCGGCGAGCCTGGCCTGCATGGCCCGCATCATCCCGGAGGTCTCCAGCGTGCCGATGGCCGAGGCCGCCTTCGGGCAGGTCAGGTAGTACAGCGTCGGGAACGGCGAGCCGTCGGGCAGCCGGGGCGCGGTCTCCACCACATCGGGCAGCCCGCACGGACAGCGGTGCGCCACCGCCCGCAGACCCCGTGGCGTCCGGCCGAGCTGCCGCTCCACCGCCGCCACATCGCGATCATCCACCATCCGTGACACCCCCCTGAGAAGACGGCACCCAGGTTATCGGGGTCATCCCGCGCCCCCGGCCGCCTTCTCGCCCTTCCCGGTGTCGGCGGCCTCAACCGACTCCCAGAGCGTCTGGTACCACGGCGGCCTGACGACCTTCTTCTCCCCCGTCGTGCCCTTGCCCTCCGAGCGCTCCCTGCCCATGACGACGTAGCACTTGTGTCCGGGGTCGCAGTAGAAGAGCCGCTCCCTGGCCTGCCGCTTGATGTAGCCGGGGTCCTGGAGCTGCCTGTGCCGGTCGTCGAGGGCCTTGATGGCCTCAAGCTCCCTGACCTGCTGCTGCTGGAGCTGGGAGATCTGGCGGCGCTGCGCGATGTACTCCCGCACCGGGTAGGCGAGGCTCATGGCGATCGCGCACACCACGATCGCGAGGATCGCCGCCCGTCCGGTCAACTGCGGCCGCTTCGCCATGCACCTCTCCCGTCTGTGCTCCCTGCCGTGCCACGCGCGACGGCCCGGGGGCCTTCCCGCGCCACGGCCCGGACACCATCGGCGCCCTCCGCGCTCCGGCACGGAACCGGGCACCGGGCGGTCTCCGGCGCGGTACGGCTTGTGCCCGACCAAATCGGGCGCAAGCCGTACCGTGCGAAACTACCGCTGGAACCTCGGGAACGCCGCGCGACCCGCGTAGCGGGCGGCGTCGTCGAGGAGCTCCTCGATGCGCAGGAGCTGGTTGTACTTGGCCACGCGGTCGGAGCGGGCCGGGGCGCCGGTCTTGATCTGGCCGCAGTTGGTGGCCACGGCGAGGTCGGCGATCGTGGTGTCCTCGGTCTCGCCGGAGCGGTGGCTCATCATGCAGCGGTAGCCGTTGCGGTGGGCCAGGTCCACGGCGTCGAGGGCCTCGGTCAGGGTGCCGATCTGGTTGACCTTGACCAGCAGCGCGTTGGCGGTGCCCTCGGCGATGCCGCGCGACAGCCGCTCGGGGTTGGTCACGAACAGGTCGTCGCCGACGAGCTGGACCTTGTCGCCGATCGCCTTGGTGAGGGCGTTCCAGCCCTCCCAGTCGCTCTCGTCCAGCGGGTCCTCGATGGAGACCAGCGGGTAGTTCGTGACCAGGTCCTCGTAGAAGGCGATCAGCTCGGCGGCGGACAGGCCCTTGCCGTCGATGGTGTAGACGCCGTCCTTGTGGAACTCCGAGGCGGCCGCGTCGAGGGCCAGGGCGACGTCCTCGCCGGGCACGTAGCCGGCCTTCTCAATGGCGACCAGGATCAGGTCCAGCGCGTCGCGGTTGGACGGCAGGTTCGGCGCGAAGCCGCCCTCGTCGCCCAGGCCGGTGGCGTAGCCCTTCTCCTTCAGCACGGCCTTGAGCGCGTGGTAGACCTCGGTCCCCATCCGCACGGCCTCGCGGAACGACTCGGCGCCGATCGGCGCGATCATGAACTCCTGGATGTCCACGTTGGTGTCGGCGTGCGCGCCACCGTTGACGATGTTCATCATCGGGACCGGCAGCACGTGCGCGTTCGGGCCACCGAGGTAGCGGAACAGCGGCAGCTCGGCGCTCTCCGCGGCGGCCTTGGCCACGGCGAGGGAGACGCCCAGGATGGCGTTGGCGCCCAGACGGGCCTTGTTCGGCGTGCCGTCCAGGTCGATCATGACCTGGTCGATGCTGCGCTGCTCGGCGGCGTCGAACCCGAGGATCTCGTCGGCGATCTCGTCGGTCACGCCGAGAACGGCCTTCTCCACGCCCTTGCCGCCGTAGCGCTCATCGCCGTCGCGCAACTCCACGGCCTCGAACTGGCCGGTGGACGCGCCGCTCGGAACCGCGGCGCGACCTTCGCTGCCGTCGTCCAGCAGGATGTCGACCTCGACCGTCGGGTTGCCCCGGGAGTCAAGGATCTCGCGGGCGGTGACGCCCTCGATGGAAGCCACGAAGCGCTCCTAAAGTCGCAGGACAGTTTGCCTCAGAAGCCTACCGATGCCTACTTGCCGGTACGGCGGCCGCCGTCCCCTCCGGGCGGGTCGTGTGTTCCAATCGGAGGCATGCGCGATCTCGCAGCGCTCGACCGGATCCGTGAACTGCTGATCCCGGTCCTGCCGGAGCCCACCTCCGATCCCGGATATCTGGACCTCCTCGGCGAGAAGTCCCCCGCCGGGTCTCCGGCACAGCGGCTCATGCGTTCGGGGTTCCTGCCGAGGATCTACGAGCGGTTCTGGCGGCCCGCGCTGGTCGGGGCGATGAAGGGCCCGCTCGGGCCGGACACCGGGCAGGAGGAGGCGCTGGTCCGCACGATGCTCGCGCTGGGGCCCGCCGACCTGGTGCTGGACGTGGCCTGCGGTCCGGGCAACGTGACGCGGGCCCTGGCCCGCGACGTCGACGACGACGGGCTGGTCGTGGGGATCGACGCCTCGGCGACGATGCTCGCCCGCGCGGTCCGCGACACCCCGGCGGGACACATCGGTTACGTGCGCGGGGACGCAGTGGACCTGCCCTTCCGGCCCGCGAGCTTCGACGCGGTGTCCTGCCTGGCCGCGCTCTACCTGTTCGACCGGCCCTTCGAGGCCCTCGCGGGCATGGCCCGGGTGCTCAGGCCCGGCGGCCGTGTCGCCCTCATGACCACCCGGCGGCTGCCACTGGCCGGCCCGGTCAACGACCTGGCCGGCGCGCTCTCGGGGGTCCGCATGTTCGGCGACCGCGAGGTGACCGGCGCCCTCGCTCGGCTCGGCTTCTCCGGGGTGCGTCAGAAGACCTACGGGCTCATGCAGTTCGTGAGCGGGCGCCTGACCTGACCGGCCCTCAGGCGTCCCCGGCCTCCCACGCGCGGACCCGGTCGCGGTAGAGGCGGGCGGTGGCGCGCAGCTCGGCCTCCGGATCGAGGCCGGCCGCGTGCGCCTGCCGTACGAGCTCGAACAGCCGCGCCCCCAGGTCGCCGGCGGCGGGCTCGGCGGGGAGGACGGCGGGAGCCCCGGCGCGCTCGGCGCGGCGCAGGAGCTGGGCGGCCAGGGAGAGTGCGGGCTGACCCATCGGGACGCCGTCCAGGACCGACCCCGAGTCGCCGCCGTTCTTGGCCGCGCGCTCGGCCGCCTTGATGGTCTCCCAGTTGTCGCTGACCTCCTCGGCGCCCTCGACCCGGGTGTCGGCGAACACGTGCGGGTGGCGGCGGACCAGCTTGGCGACGATCCCCTCAGCCACGTCGTCGATGTCGAAACCGTCGGCGCGGTCATGGGCGACCCGCGCGTGGAAGACCACCTGGAGCAGCAGGTCGCCCAGCTCCTCGCGCAGGGCGGCGTAGTCGCCCTCCTCGATGGTCTCCAGCACCTCGTAGGCCTCTTCGAGGAGGTAGGGCACCAGCGACTCGTGGGTCTGCCCGGCGTCCCACGGGCAGCCGGTCCGGAGCCGGTCCATCACCGCGACCAGGTCGAGCAGCCGTGCCCCCGGCAGGTCGTAGGAGCCGGGCACGACCTCGATCACCGGCGGGTCCTCAAGCGCCACGGCCGCGTAGCCGATGGAGCGCATCAGCGCCTCGTCTGCCTCCAGCCACACGACGGTCTCCTCGCGCGCCTGCCGGGCCAGGGCGGCCGGATCCGGCGTCACGACCTCGACGGCGATCCCCGCCTCGGCGAGGTAGGGCAGGTGCGGATGGTCCGCCGACCCGGTGCGCACCGGACCATCCTCAAGGACCTGCCACGCGCGGCGGCTGAGCAGCCCCGGGGCGACCCGGGGCGAGGTGGTGACGACGATCAGGGGCATGCCGTCGAGGCTACTGCTGCGGCGCCGCGGCGGGGTCCGCGCCGAAACGGCCGCTGTCGAGGAAGAGGTTCGGCTGCTCCTGGCTCGGCTGCGCGTTGATCTGCCCGTAACGGGGGTTCCAGGTGATCTTCACGCTCGCCAGGTCCTTGATCGCCTGCTCCTGGCCCCGCTGGAGGGCGGCCTGGTCGCTGCCGCCGCCGTACTTGGCCATGAGCTTGGTCATCAGCAGCTTCGCCCTGGTGAAGTCGCGCGACTGCGAGGGCGCCACGGCCTGCTGGAGCATCTGCTGCTCGTGCTGGGCCTGGCCGCCGGTGGCGGAGATCACCTGATCGATCTCCGCGTCGGTGACCGTGACGCCCTTGCTCTCGGCCACCTTGGTGTACTGCTTGGCGGTGGCGAGCTGGAAGAGCACGACCTGCGGAAGGCTGCCGGGGAACTGCAGCTGCGCCACGGAGACGTTGGCCTTCGCCAGCGCGGCCTCGAACTCCCGGACGTTGCCGTCCAGCTCGTTGGAGCTGATCCGGTCACCGCCCACCACCGCGGCGGCGCCGGCCTGCGTCGGAGAGCAGGCGGTCAGCGCGACACCCGCGGCGGCGGCCGCCACGATGACGCGCACTCGAGTCGACTTCACATGCGATCCCTTCACGACAAACGCCGCTTATTTTACCGGCATGTTCTGGAGGAACATCGCCTCGACCAGATCCCCGCACCACTTGAGCAGATCCAGGTCGCGCAGCGGCTGACCGCCGAGCGGCCTGGTCTTGGGCACGGGCACCAGCAACGTACCGGTTGCCGGCTTCAGCAGCGCCTTCGGGTACAGGCGCTGGAGCCTGACCTGCTGGGAATCCCTGAGCGTCACCGGGGCGAACCTGATGTGCTGGCCCTGCAGGGTGACGTCGGTCAGCCCGGCCAGGCGGGCGCGGATCCGGAAGCGGGCGACCTCCAGCAGGTTCTCCACCTCCTGCGGCGGCCTGCCGTACCGGTCGACGAGCTCGTCACGGACCGCGGCGATGTGGGCGTCGGCGCCGATCCCGGCGATCCGCTTGTATGCCTCCAGGCGCAGCCGCTCGGAGGTCACGTAGTCGTGCGGGATGTGCGCGTTGATCGGCAGCTCGACCTTGACGTCCGGCCGCTCCTCCGCCACGGAGGCGCCCGACAGCTTGGCCTTCTGTTCCTGCACGGCCTCCGCCATCATCCGCACGTAGAGGTCGAAGCCGACGCCCGCGATGAAGCCCGACTGCTCGGCGCCCAGGATGTTGCCCGCGCCGCGGATCTCCAGGTCCTTCATCGCGACGTACATGCCCGCGCCCATCTCCGTGTGCTGGGAGATGGTGGCCAGCCGCTCGTGGGCGGTCTCGGTGAGCGGCTTCTCCGGCGGGTAGAGGAAGTAGGCGTAGCCGCGCTCGCGGCCCCGGCCGACCCGGCCGCGGAGCTGGTGGAGCTGGGACAGGCCGTAGTTGTCGGCCCGGTCCACGATCAGCGTGTTGGCGTTGGGGACGTCCAGGCCCGACTCGACGATCGTGGTGCAGACGAGCAGGTCGAAGTCGCGCTCCCAGAAACCCACCATGATCTTCTCAAGCTGGTGCTCGTTCATCTGGCCGTGCGCGACGGCGACCCTGGCCTCGGGCACGAGCTCGCGCAGCATGGCCGCGACCTTGTTGATGCTGGAGACGCGGTTGTGGACGAAGAAGATCTGGCCGTCGCGCATCAGCTCGCGCCGGATCGCGGCGCCGATCTGCTTGTTGTCGTAGGGGCCGACGAAGGTGAGGATCGGGTGCCGCTCCTCCGGCGGGGTGAGGATCGTCGACATCTCGCGGATGCCGGTCAGGCCCATCTCCAGCGTGCGCGGGATCGGCGTGGCGGACATGGCCAGCACGTCGACCTGCGTCCGCATGTGCTTCATGGCCTCCTTGTGCTCGACGCCGAACCGCTGCTCCTCGTCGATGATGATCAGGCCCAGCTCCTTGAACCTGACCTCCGGCGAGAACAGCCGGTGCGTGCCGATCACCACGTCCACCGAGCCCTCGCGCAGGCCCTCCAGCGTCGCCTTGACCTCACCGTCGCTCTGGAAGCGCGACATCGGCCGGACGTTCAGCGGGAATCCGGAGAAGCGCTCGGCGAAGGTGGACAGGTGCTGCTGGACCAGCAGCGTGGTCGGCACCAGCACCGCCACCTGCTTGCCGTCCTGCACGGCCTTGAACGCCGCCCGCACCGCGATCTCGGTCTTGCCGTAGCCGACGTCGCCGCAGATCAGCCGGTCCATCGGGACCCCGCGCTCCATGTCGCGCTTGACCTCGTCGATGGCCTCCAGCTGGTCGCCGGTCTCGGCGTAGGGGAAGGCGTCCTCCATCTCCCGCTGCCACGGCGTGTCGGGGCCGAAGGCGTGCCCCGGCGAGGCCATCCGGGCGGAGTAGAGGCGGATCAGCTCCCCGGCGATCTCCTTGACCGCCTTCTTCGCCTTGGTCTTGGCCTTGGCCCAGTCGGCGCCGCCCATCCGGTTGAGCGTCGGCGACTCGCCGCCGACATAGCGGGTGACCTCGTCGAGCTGGTCGGTCGGCACGTAGAGCCGGTCGCCCTTGGCGTACTCGATCACCAGGTATTCACGGGTCGCGCCCTGCACGGTCCGCTGCACCATCTCGACGTAGCGGCCCACGCCGTGCTGCTCGTGCACCACGTGGTCGCCGACCTTGAGCTGGAGCGGGTCGACCATGTTGCGCCGCTTGGAGGGCAGCCGCCGCATGTCCTTGGTGGACGCCTTCTGCCCGACCAGGTCCAGGTGGGTCAGCACGGCCAGGGTGGGGGTGACGAAGCCGTGCTCGATCAGGCCGGTGCTGACGTGGACGACCGTCCCGTCCGGCGCCCGGTCGAGCGCCCTCTCCAGCCGCGCGGGCAGGTCCACGCCCTTGAGCAGCTCGACCATCCGCTCGGCCGGGCCGTGGCCCTCGCTGAGCAGCACGACGACCTTGTCCTCCGCCAGCCAGCCCTTGATGTCGCCCAGGGCCCGCTGGGTGTCGCCCCGGTAGGCCTCCGACTCGCGCGCCCGCAGGACCAGCCCGTCGCCGAGGTCGTCGCCGCCGAACGGCGCGATCGACCACCAGGGCTGCCCGAGCTCCCGGGCATGGTCGCGGATCTCCTCCAGCGTGCGGAACGCCGCCGCCCCCAGGTCGATCGGCGCCTCTCCCCCGGACGCCGCGTTGATCCAGGACGCCTCCAGGAACTCCTGGCTGGTCCGCACCAGCTCGTCGGCGCGGCCCCGGATTCGCTCCGGGTCGCACACGAACACCGCCGCCTGCGCCGGCAGGTGGTCGATGAGCAGGTCCATCTCCCCGGCGAGCACCGGCGCGAACGCCTCCATGCCCTCCATCGGGACGCCCTCGGCGAGCTGGTCCAGGATCTCGGCCAGCGCCGGATGCAGCTCGGCGAGCTCCCGCGCCCGGCGCCTGACGTCCTCCGTCAGCAGCAGCTCGCGGCAGGGGGCCGCGAACAGCCCCTCCTCCGCCACCTCCAGCGACCGCTGGTCGGCGACCTTGAACCAGCGGATCTCCTCGACGCTGTCGCCCCAGAACTCCAGCCGGAGCGGGTGCTCCTCGGTCGGCGGGAAGACGTCCAGCAGGCCGCCCCTGACGGCCACCTCGCCGCGCTTCTCCACCATGTCGACCCGGTTGTAGCCGTTCTCCACGAGCCGGTGCACGATGCTTTCGAGGTCGGCGTCGTCGCCGGCGCGCAGCCGTACCGGGCGGAGGTCGCCCAGGCCGCGCACGATCGGCTGCAGCACCGCCCGGACCGGCGCGACGATCACCTGCAGCGGGCCCGCGGCGACGTCGCCCTCGACCGGGTGGGCCAGCCTGCGCAGTACGGCGAGCCGCTGGCCGACCGTGTCGCCGCGCGGCGACAGGCGCTCGTGCGGCAGCGTCTCCCAGGCGGGGAAGACCGCGACGGTGTTCGGGTCGAGCAGGCTGGTGAGCGCCGCGGCGAGATCCTCGGCCTCGCGCCCGGTGGCGGTCACCGCGAGAACGGCCCGCGCCCCGTCCTTGGCCCCCTCCCTGGCCAGCGCGGCCACGGTGAACGGCCGCAGCGCGGGTGGCGCGATCAGCGACACGTCGGAGGAGTCTCCCCCTCGGACGTCCTCAAGAACGGAAGCCAGCTTCGGCTCCCCTGCGACAAGGTCCAGCAGTCCGGAAAGGCTCATCAGATTCGCCCACAGCCCCACGACGGCAACACGACAGGCCCCCGGCCGGTGAAGCACGGGGGTACACCCAAGGCTACTTGCACCGTGACCTCCTCCCGCAGGGAGATCACCGCGGTGAGGAGGGGGAAATGCGCGACGAATCGTATTGACTTGACTACTCTTAGTCACATGTCAGAGGTACGGTCGGTCGTCGCGCGAGACGACATATTCAGTCGGCGCATCCGCGAGCAGTGGACGGGGCAGTCGGGCCGGCGGCTCGACGTCCTGGTCGCCGGGTGCGGGTGGCCCGATCCGCTGGAGCTGGAGCTGGACCAGATGGAGGCCCGGGTCACCGGGATCGACGAGGACCTGCCGGTGCTGCGGGCGAGCACGTCCACGCGCAAGGACCTGGACTCCTGGGCGCTGGGAGACCTGCGGTCGGTGCCGGTGCCGCCGCGGTCGTTCGACATCGTCTACGTGTCGTTCCTGCTGGAGCGGATCGAGCACCCCGAGCTGGTGCTCGACCGGCTGCTCACCGGGCTGCGGCCGGGCGGGCTGCTGCTGCTGCGGATGCGCGACAGGGCCTCCGCCTACGGGACGTACGACCGGCTGGCGCCCGCCGGGCTGCGGCGGGCGGTGTGGCACAGGTTCGCCCCGCCGGGCACCGTGGGCCCCCTGCCCTCCTGCTACGGACAGGTCACCTCGCGCGAGGGGATGCACTCCTTCTGCCTGACGCGCGGCCTCATGGTGACCGAAGACGTCTCCGCGACGAGCGGACCGGCGCTGCGCGGGCCACTGGGCAGGCTGGCCCGGGTGGCCTGCTCCCTGATGGAGACCCTCTCCAGGGGGCGGCGGCCCTCCTCGCACGATGAGATCATCATGGTGATCCGCAAGCCCCAGAGCCACTTCGCCCGGTTGATCTGAGAGTCACTCGGCTGGTGCGGGGGAAACGGAGTGGGTAAGCTGACGAAATCCGACTAATTCGATCGGGATTGTGGAGCAGATGACGGCGCCTTTCGAGTGGACCCCCGACGCCCGCGAGCTGGCCGATCTGGAGCTGCTGCTCTCCGGCGCCTTCCAGCCGCTGACGGGCTTCCTGACCTCAGCGGACGCGCACGCGGTGGACGAGCACGGCACGCTGGCGGACGGCACCGCGTGGCCCGCGCCCGTGACGCTCGCCCTGCCCGACGACCACCCCGCCGCGCCCGGCGACCGGATCACGCTACGCGACCCCGAGGGCGCCGCGCTGGCCGTGCTGACCGTCACCGAGCGGGCTGACGGTTCCGTCGCCGGCCCGCTGGAAACGCTGGACGCGCCCGAGCACGGGCCGTTCGCCCGGCTGCGCCGCACTCCCGCCGAGGTCCGCAAGGAACTGGCCGGCCGGGAGGTGCTGGCGGTCACCATGCGCGGGCCGCTGGACGACCTGGAGGAGATCAAGGCGACCGCCGAGGAGCTGGACGCGGCGATCCTGCTGCTCCCGCTGGCCTTCGGCGAGGGAGGCCCCGCCGTGGTCCGCGCCGCGCTCAAGGCCCGCGACCGGCTGCCCGAGGGCACGCTCGTGGCCGTGGTGCCCCTCGCGCCCCGGCACGAGCCCAGCATCGACCTGGAGCTGCGCGAGCACGTGGCGGAGGCCTACGGCGCGACGGAGCACCTGGCCGGCCCCGAGCCCGTGACGCTTCCCGGGCCGCCGCACCGGCGGGGACTGGTGGTCTTCCTCACCGGCCTGTCGGGCTCCGGCAAGTCCACCGTCGCGCGAGGGCTGCGGGACGCGCTGCTGGAGCGCGGCAGCCGTACGGTCACCTATCTCGACGGCGACGTGGTCCGTCACCTGCTGTCGGCGGGGCTGAGCTTCTCCAAGAAGGACCGCGACCTCAACATCCGCCGGATCGGGTTCGTCGCCGCCGAGGCCGCCAGGCACGGCGGTCTGGCGATCTGCGCGCCCATAGCGCCCTACGCCGCCACCCGCGACGAGGTCCGCGCGATGGTCGAGGCCGTCGGCGCCGACTTCCTGCTCGTCCACGTGTCCACGCCGCTCGCCGAGTGCGAGCGCCGCGACCGCAAGGGGCTCTACGCCAAGGCCCGGGCCGGGATCATCCCCGAGTTCACCGGCGTCTCCGACCCCTACGAGGAGCCCGACGACGCCGACCTGGTCGTCGACACCACCTCGATCAGCGTGGAGCGGGCCGTCCAGCAGGTGCTGGATCCGCTGATCCAGGGAGGGTGGGTCCGTTGAGGCGCGACCACGGCGGCGCCGATCCGGGGAGGACGCGCCCGCCGAGAGGCGAGCACGCCACCGCCGCCCCGGAGAGGACGCGCCCGCCGAGGCGCGACCACAGGACCGTGCACGCGGCCGTCGAGGAAAGGTGAACGACCGATGGGCATCGACTTCCCCCTCGCGGCCGGATCGTTCCTCGTCGCGATCGTCGTCGGCCTGACCGGCATGGGCGGCGGCGCGCTCATGACGCCGATGATGATGCTGTTCTTCAACGTGCCGCCCCTGGCGGCCGTCTCCAGCGACCTGGTCGCCTCGGCCGTGATGAAGCCGGTGGGCGGGGCCGTCCACATGCGCCGGGGCACCGTCAACCTGCGGCTGGTCGGCTGGCTGTGCGCGGGATCGGTGCCGGCGGCCTTCTGCGGGGTGCTCGTGGCCCGGGCGTTCGGGGACGGCGAGCAGATCCAGCAGACGATCAAGTACGCCCTGGGCGTCGCGCTGCTGCTGGCCGTCGCGGGCCTGGTCGCCAAGGCCTGGCTCTCGCGGCGTGAGGGGGAGGTCTCGACCGACCTGGGCGAGATCGTCGTGCGCCCATTTCCGACCTTACTGGTCGGTACAATCGGCGGCCTGGTCGTCGGCATCTCGTCAGTGGGCTCGGGATCTCTGATCATCGTGGCGCTGCTCGCGCTCTACCCCGCGCTGAAGGCCAACCAGCTCGTCGGCACCGATCTGGTCCAGGCCGTCCCGCTGGTCGTCTCGGCCGCCCTCGGGCACCTGCTGTTCGGCGACTTCCAGCTCGACGTCACCACCTCGCTGCTGGCCGGCTCGATCCCCGGCGTCTACCTGGGCGCGCGGATCTCGGCCCGGGCTCCCGGCGGGATCATCCGGGCGCTGCTCGCGGTGGTGCTGCTGGCGTCGGCGCTGAAACTCCTCGGCGTGGGCAACACGGCCACGCTCTGGATCCTGGCCGGCACCGTGGCGGCGGCCGCCGCCGGGTGGTCACTGCTCAGGGACCGGGGTCGCGCGGAGATAGGGGTCGCGGGCGAGGTCGGAGAAGGTCCTCAGGCCGCCGGGGGTGGTGTCGAAGCGGGTGTCTCCTCGCGGCGCCCGCGGTGAGTCGAAGTAGACCAGCGCCTTGATCTGGGGGTAGCGCCGCATCTCCTCGCGCACCGAGGAGAAGAACGACTCCTTGAACCCGGGCCGGCCGCGGCGCTCGAACACGCCCCATTCAGCGATCATGATGGGCTTGCCCGGGAAGCGCGACTGCATCCAGCGGTAGAAGCCCGGCCACCCGGCGAACTCCTCGCGGGTCTTGTTGACCAGCCCGTCGAAGGTCTGCACCCTGTCGTCGGCATACGGGTCCATCGCCACCCAGTCGACCACGTCGTCACCGGGGTAGAGCCTCTCGAACCAGGGCTCGGCGGCCCAGTTGGGCGCGCCCATGTAGGTCATGACCGTGACCGCGTTCCGGACGCCCCGCTGCCGCAGGCGCAGCACCACGTGCCGGAACATCGCGGAGTAGTCCTCGGCGGTCATCCCCGAACCCGGTGCCGCACGCACGTCGTTCTCCGGCTCGTGGTGCACGGTCAGGAAGAACCTCTCGGGGAAGCTCTTCAGGACGTAGTCGGCCAGACGGTCGATCCGCTGGTCCAGCGCACCCCCGGCGATCTCCGCCCAGGTCCGGTCGGAGGACGGCTTCCAGTTGATCAGCAGGAGCCTGCGGCCCGCGGGGTCGCGCGCGATCTTCCGCTCCTCGGGGGTCGGGAAGAGCTCCGGGCCCCGGTGGTAGACGTGCATGATGTCGGCCGGGCGGCCCATCCGCCCCTCGGCCCGCTCCAGCGCCCGCCCGGGGCGCCTGCCGGTGAAGATCTCCGGCGCGATCCCCCACCACGCCCCGCACGAGGGGATGAGCTTGACGGTGACCTCGCAGGCGGCCCCCGACGGGCGGATGCCCAGCAAGCCGTTGACCCGGGCGGTGGCGCGCTCCGGCGACTCCGCGGAGACCGCCGCGGGCTGAGCGCACGCGCCCATTCCCAGGACCAGCGCGAGACCCGCTCCGCCGATTCCGGCCTTGCGGGAAATTATCCCTAAAGTGGCATTTATCCGATGCAACGGTTCCTCGCAGACGCTCCGCTTGCACATTTCTTGACTTTGTCCGGAGCACACCCTCCCACCCTCCGGACGTGCCATGTCACGGACTTTGCCGGTCCGTTCCGCAGTCACCCGACGGGAGGCGGGAAATGTCGGATAAACGATAGTTATCGCACCGTGATTAGCAGGGTCAATCTGAAGAAAATCTTGTGTAATGGATCGGGGAAATGGCTACCCGACCTATAGTTCCTAGGGTTCTGAAGCGCCGACGCCGCCCGAAAGGGACCGCAACGTATGAGCCTGCCACCGGACACCCCCGTCCGCCGCTCCGGTGGAGATCTGGCGGACCACGCCTCCCCCGTCCGCCGCTCCGGTGGAGATCTGGCGGACTACGCCTCCCTCGTCCGCCGCAGATGGCCGATCCTGCTGTTCTTCCTCGCGGCCGGGCTCGGCGGCGGCGTCGCCCTGCTCCGGCTCACCCCGCCCGCCTACACCGCCACCGCCCAGGTGCTGGTCTCCCCGACGGGCCTCGCCGAACAGACCAACCAGGTCACCAACCGGCAGCGCGAGCCGCTCAACCTCGACACCGAGGTGCAGATCGCCCAGTCCGCCGTGGTCGCCAAGAAGGCCCGAGCCCTGCTCAGGAGCACGCCGGAGCCCGTCGACGTCTCCGTGCCGCCCAACACCTCGGTTCTGGAGATCTCCTACACCGCCACCGACCCGCGCGTCGCGGCCGCCGGGGCCGGCGCCTACGCGCAGGCCTATCTGGCCAACCGGGAGGAGTCCGCCACGCAGGCACTGGACGCCCAGCTCAAGGCGCTCCTCGCCAAGCTCAAACAGGTCAACGCCAGCCTGGTCACGGTGGCGGACACGCTCCCCGGCCTGGCGCGGGGGACGGCGGAGCGGACCATCGCCCTGCAGCGGCAGAACGTGCTCAACCGCCAGGTCTACAACCTCACGATCAGATACGACGCGCTCAGGACCGTCCCCGTCACCCCGGGTTCGGTGATCAGCGAGGCGGTCGCCCCGGCCGAGCCCAGCGCCCCCAGCCCTCCCCTGCATCTGGGCAGCGGCCTCATGATCGGCCTGCTCGCCGGGGTCGGCGCCGCCTGGGTCCGCGACCGCCTCGACACCAGGATCCGCACGGGCTCCGACCTCAGGCGCCTGACCGGCCTTGACGTCCTCAGCGCGGAGGAGATCGGAGAGCTGACGGACGGCGCGGGGAGCGCCGTGCTGCTGATCACCGTGCCGGGGACGTCCTCGCGTGACGTGGCACAGGCCGTACGCGGTCTCAACGAGCGCAGGATCCCCGTGCTCGGCGCGCTCGCCGCCCCACCGGCCGGGCCGTCGGCCGTCTCGGGCGCCCAGCCCCCGGAGGGCGGACGAGCCTCGGAGAGCGGACGGCCCCCGGAGAGCGGACGGACTCCGAGGACGGGACGGACCTCGAAGACCGGCCGGGTTCCGAAGACCCGCCGGACCCGCGCCCCCGCCCCTGCCCCGGCTGCCGCCTCCGCGCCCGCGCCCGTCTCCTCCGACGGGACGGCCCACCCCGTCACCGGAGGCCGGCCCGCGCCGGCCCAGGCCCCCCTGCCGTCGCAGCCGCACCCGCCCGCGGCCGACAAGATGGTCTTCCCGACGTGAGAGGCCTCCATCCGGCGGCCTGGCCGATCGCCGCCCTGCTCGTCGGCTACCCCATCTGGTGGGCGCTGGGCTTCGGCGGCCTGTCGGTGATCGTGCTGGCCCCGCCGATGGCACTGGCCCTGTGGCGGCGGCGGCCGATCAGGG
The DNA here is from genome assembly GCF_900113865.1 of Streptosporangium canum. Classification (GTDB taxonomy): domain Bacteria; phylum Actinomycetota; class Actinomycetes; order Streptosporangiales; family Streptosporangiaceae; genus Streptosporangium; species Streptosporangium canum. Next base: position 98,585 of record NZ_FOQY01000023.1, read on the forward strand.
CACCGCGCGGGTTCGGGCTCTGGCTGCTGCTGCTGGCGGGCTACCTGGTCAGCGCGCTCATGCTCGACGAGATGCCGCCGGACACCTACGGCGAGCTCGGCGCCGGACGGGTGATCGGCTACCTGATGCGCCTGCTCCTCTACGTCTCACTGATGATCATGGTCCTCTACCTGGGCAACCTGACCGAGCGGGAGCTGCCGCAGCTCACCCTCGTACGGATGCTCGGCGTGCTGTTCGTCACGACCGTCGCCGGCGGCCTGCTGGGCGTGCTGGTCCCCCGGGCCGACTTCACCTCGCCGGTCGAGCGGATCCTGCCCCACTGGATCAGCGGCAACTCCTTCGTCCACAACCTGATCCACCCCACCGCCGCCCAGGTGCAGAAGGTGCTCGGCCACTCCTCCCCGCGCCCGGAAGCCCCGTTCGAGTGGGCCAACGCCTGGGGCAGCAACGTCTCGGTGCTGCTCATCTGGTTCGTGGTCGGCTGGTGGGTGTACGGCGGGCCGCGCAGGCGCCTGGCCGTGGCCCCGCTGATCGCGCTGGCCGCCGTCCCGATCGTCTACTCCCTCAACCGCGGCCTCTGGATCGGCCTGGGCGTCGCCACCGCCTACCTGTTCCTGCGCCTGGGCACGAGGGCCCGCGTCGTGGTCCTGTCCGCCACCGCCTGCGGGGCGCTGGTGTTCTTCCTCAGCCCGCTGCAGGCGATGGTGGCCCAGCGGCTGGACAGCCCGCACAGCAACGACATCCGGGCCTTCACCGTCACGGCGACCGTCGCGGCGGCGGCCACCTCACCGATCATCGGCTACGGCAACACCCGCAACGCGATGGGCAACCACCGCACGGTCACCACCGGGAAGACCGGCTGGTGCGACGTCTGCGGCCACCCTCCGCTGGGCAGCGACGGCCAGCTCTGGCACCTGATGATCACGCAGGGATTCGTCGGAGCCGCGCTCTACGTGGCGTTCTTCGCCGGGGCCGTCCGCCGCCACTGGCGCGACCGGAGCCCGATCGGCCTGGCCGGAGTCCTGGTGATGATCCTCACCCTGCTCTACATGTTCGTCTACGACGGGCTGGTCACGCCGCTCAACCTGTATCTGATCTCATTCGCGCTGCTCTGGAGGAACTCAATGGCGAGCGGGGCCGCATGAACGACGCCCGCGTCCGGCTGCGCTACCTCGACGAGACCGTCGGCCTGCTGTTCCCCGGCTCCGGCGGGCGCCGGCCGTACAGCGTGCTGCCCCACCCCCTGCTGCCCCGCAGGCTGGCGCCCCGCGCGTGGTGGCATCCCGGCAGGAAGGTCATGGTCGCGTCGGACGAGGACACGATCGAGACCTATCTCAGCGAGGTGCTGAGCGCCCCCGTCAGAATCGTGCTGCACGTCCGGCCCGCCCTGCGGGCCAACCGCAAGCCGATCCTGGAGGCCCGCGCCCCGGACGGGCTGGCCGCCTTCGTGAAGATCGGCGACACCGACCGGAGCCGCGAGCTCATCGCGAACGAGGCGCGGGCGCTCGACCTGCTCGCCGGCGTGCCGCTGAAGACCGTCGTCCCCCCGGCCGTGCTGCACCACGGCTCCTGGCGCGGCCTGTCCGTGCTCGCGCTGACCCCGCTCCCGGTACGGCGAGGCCGGATCCCCGAAGACCTGCTCGTCGAGGCGGTCGGCGAGATCAGCCGGATATCCGGCCACGGGTCCGCCTGGCACGGCGACTTCTCGCCGTGGAACATCGCACGCGGAGCGGACGGGCGGCTGCTGGTCTGGGACTGGGAGCGGTTCGCCACCGGCGTGCCACTCGGCTTCGACGCCGTCCACCACTTCTTCCAGCGCGCCCTGCGCCGCACCCGCCCGGCGACCGCGGCACGGGCCTGCGTGGCACAGGCCCTGCCGATCCTGGCCCCGTTCGGGCTGTCGGCGGCGGAGGCCAGGCTGACCGCGATCCGCTACCTGATCGCGCTGGCCGACCGGCACGCGGCCGACGGTCACGCCCCGCTCGGCCCGGCCGAGCACTGGCTCAACCCCGCCGTCGACTTCGAGGAGGCCCTGACGTGAGAGCCAGGATGAAGCGTTCCGTCCACGCCTTGTCGCGGACCGCCGGACGCCTCACCTCCGGGAGCCGGGTGCTGCCCTCCTTCCTGATCGCCGGGGCGCAGCGCTCCGGCACCACCTCGCTCTACCGGGCGCTGGCCCAGCACCCGCTGATCCTCAAGCCCGTCCTCCACAAGGGCGTCCACTACTTCGACGTGGCCTACGACCGCGGCCTGCCCTGGTACCGGGCGCACTTCCCGCTGCAGGCCACGGCCTCCCGGCTGGCGCGCCGGTACGGCTGCCGCCCCCAGGCCTTCGAATCGTCGCCCTACTACCTGTTCCATCCGCTCGCCTGCCCCCGGATCGCCTGGGACCTGCCAGGTGTGAAGGTGATCGTGCTGGTCCGCGACCCGGTGGAACGCGCCTTCTCCGCCCACGCCCACGAGCTGGCCCGGGGCTTCGAGAACGAGACCTCCTTCGCCAGGGCGGTGGAGCTGGAGGAGAGCCGGCTGGCCGGGGCGGTGGAGGGGCTGTGCGCCTCCCCCTACTCGGTGAACCACGCCCACCGCCACCACGCCTACCTGGCCAGGGGGCGCTACGCCGAACAGCTCGCCCCGCTGGAGCCGCTGATCGGCCGGGACCGGGTGCTCGTCCTGGACAGCGGGCGGTTCTTCACCGAACCGGAGACCGTCTACGACCGGGTGCTGGAGTTCCTCGGACTGCCGCACATCGGCGACCCGGTGTTCGAACGGCACAACCCCCGGCCCCGGCCCACGCCGATGCCCGAGCCGCTCCGCCGCGAGCTGACCGACCGCTTCGAGGAGTCCGACGCCCTGCTGACCTCATGGCTCGGCACGGAGCCGACATGGCGGCGCTGACCTCTCCCGGCGCGCCCCCGCCGGACGGCGCACCCCCCGACAGGGCGACACGGCTGCCGCTGCCTCAGGACGAAGGGCCGCCATGGCGGCGCTGACCCTGCCCCGGCTGCCCCGGCTGCCCCGGCTGAACGGGTCCGCACGGGGCGGGCTGGCCGGGCTGGCCGGGGCCGCGACCGCCGCCGCCGCGCAGTTCGCGGTGGTCGTGCTGGTCACCCGGGAGGCCGGCCAGGAGGCCGCGGGCACCTTCTTCGCGGCGACCGCGCTGTGCCTGATGGCCGCCGGCATCCTGCGGATGGACGCCGGCAACGGGCTGATCTACTTCATCGCCCGCTCCCGGCCGTTCGGATACCACTGCACCTCCGGCTACGTCCGCGCGGCGCTCGTCCCGGTGGGGACGCTCTCGCTGGTCACCGGGGTGGTGGCCCTGCTCAGCACCCCCGACCCCACGGTCCGGGTGCTGGCCGCGGCGCTGCCGGTGGTGGTGTGCGCGGACGTCGTGGTGGCCGCGACCCGCGGGTTCGGCGCGATGCGGCCGACCGTGCTGCTGGACGGCGTGCTCCAGCCGGTGGCCCAGCTCGTGCTGGTCTCGGCCGTGGTGGTGGCGGGGGCGGGGTCGGTGCCACTGCTCGCGGCGGCCTGGGCCCTGCCGGCCCTGCCGGTCCTGCTGCTGTCGGCGATCTGGCTGCGCCGGCGGCTGCCGTACACGTCCTACCTGCCGGGGACGGCGCACGACCTGTGGCGCTACACCTGGCCCCGGTCGATGGCCGCCGGGATCCAGGCGGTGTTCCAGCGACTCGACATCGTGGTCGTGGCGATGCTCGCCGGGCCGGTCGAGGCCGCGATCTACACCGCCGCCACCCGATTCAAGATCGTGGGTCAGCTCGCCAACCAGGGGCTGACCCAGGCCGTGCAGCCGAGGCTGGTGCGCGCGCTGGCCGCGGGAGACCTGGCGCGCGCCCGCGAGCTGTACCAGTCGACCACCATGTGGCTGGTCCTGCTGACCTGGCCGATCTGGCTGGGCTACGCCGTGCTCGCGCCGTGGCTGCTCGGCCTGTTCGGCGACGGCTACGCCTCCGGCGTCCCGGTAGCACTCGTGCTGGCCGCGACGATGACGCTCGCCACCGCCTGCGGCATGGTCGACGTGGTGCTGACCTCCGCCGGACACACCGGCTCCAGCCTGGCCAACCTGGTCGCCGCCATCACGGTGACGGTGGCGCTGGACGCGCTGCTGGTGCCGTCCTGCGGGGCGTCCGGCGCCGCCCTCGGCTGGGCCGGGGGCATGCTGGTCAAGAACCTGCTCCCGCTGTGGCAGATCCATCGCCGGTACGGCCTACGCCCCTTCGGCGTCCACAGCCTGGCCGCCCTGAAGTCGTGGCGGGCACGATGACGCCCGTACTGGTGACCGGGCTGCCCAGGAGTGGGACGAGTTGGACGGGCAAGATGCTCGCGGCGGGCGGCGAGCTGGTCTACGTCAACGAGCCGCTGAACCCCCAGCACCCGCCCGGGCAGTGCCCGGGGGTGCTCAACGCCCAGGTCACCCACCGTTTCCAGTACATCTGCCCGGACAACGACGAGACCTGGCTGCCCGCCTTCGCCGACACCGTCGCACTGCGCTACCGGTTCCTGGCCGAACTGCGCCGCAACCGCTCGCCGTACGACCTGGCGAGGATGCTCCGGTACGGCACGGCGTTCACGCTCGGCCGGCTGACCGGGCGCCGGGCGCTGCTGGACGACCCGTTCGCGCTGTTCTCGGCCGGCTGGTTCGCCGAGCGGCTCGGCTGCCGGGTGGTCATCCTGCTCCGCGATCCCGTGTCGTTCGTCGGGAGCTGGCAGCGGCTGGGCTGGACGATCTACTTCCACGAGCTGCTCGAACAGCCGTTGCTGATCCGGGACCACCCGCACCTGGAGGAGCTCCGCCCGCTGGTGGGCTGCCAGGACCGCATCGCCAAGGCCGTCGCCCTGTGGCGGGCGGCCCGGACCGTCGCCGCCGACCTGGCCGCGCGGCACCCGGGGATCCTGCTGGCCCGCTACGAGGAGCTGGCCGCCGATCCGCTGCGGGGCTTCCGCCGCCTGTACGACTGGTCGGGCCTGACCTGGACCACCCGCGCCGAGGAGCGCATCTCCCGCGCGTGTACGGCAGCCGCCACCGGTGCCGGCGGCTTCGCCTGGAGCGGTCTTTCCCGCACCGCCTACCGGCCGATGGACTCCCGCCGGGCCCTGGCCACGGCGGCCGGCCGGCTGACCCCGGAGGAGACCCACCGGGTCAGGGATCTGGCCTCCCGGTAGGCCTCGCCATCTCCTCGCGCGTGACCACCGGGAGAGGGCCCACCGGGAGAGGGGCCGGTGGGAGAGGGCCCACCGGGAGAGGGGCCGGTGGGAGAGGGGGCGGTGGGAGAGGAGCCGCAGGCAGAGGCCCCCTCAGGAGAACAGCCGCCGGAGCAGGCAGGCGGTGAGCAGCCAGAGCGCGAACGGCAGGTCGTGGAGCAGATATCGGCGGGCCAGCCGGCCGGGCTCGTTGAGCAGCCGGAAGAGCCACTCCAGCCCGGCCCGCTGCATCCACTGGGGCGCCCGGCGCACCGCACCGGCGGCGAACGCGATGGCCGAGCCGCATCCGACGAACCAGGTGCCGGGCAGGTCCTTGCGGAGCATCCCGATGAGCCGGTCCTGCTTGGGGAAGCCGAGCCCGACGAAGACCAGCCGGGGCCCGGCTGCCACCACGGCGTCCCTGACCTTCGCGTAGCTCTCGGAGTCGGCCTCGAACCCGTACGGCGGGGCGTCGGTCCCGGCGACGAGCAGCCCGGGATGGCGGGCGGTCAGCCGGCCGGCCGCCTGCGCGGCCACCCCCGGCGGCCCGCCCAGCAGGTAGATCGGGTAGCGGTAGAAGGTGGCGGCCTCCGCCAGGGACCAGATCAGATCGGCGCCGGCCACCCGGCTGGGGACGGGCGTGCCGAGCAGCTTCGCCGCCCACACCAGCGGCATGCCGTCGGCCACCACGAGGTCGGCCTCCTCGATGATCCCGCGCACCTCGGAGTCGCGGGCGGCGGCCCAGCTGATGTCCACGTTCGGGGTGACGAGGTGACCGCCCTCACCGCGTTTCAGCGCGTCGACCACGTGGTCGACGACCTCGCTCTCGGTCATCGGATCGATCGCCAGGCCGGCTACGTGCACCCTGCGGCGGAGCCGCCTGCGGGTGGCCTTGTCCGGTCGCGGCCGCTGGCGCGGGACGCTCAACGTCTCATGGACGGTCCTGAACGCCATCAGATGCCGTGCCCGCGGTGCTGCAGCGTGCTGAGCACGGCCTGGGCCGACACCAGGCCCGCCGCCACGGCGAGCGCGATGGGCGCGCGGGGTTCGCCGTGCCGCGCGGCGAACGCCCGCCAGGCCCAGCGGCCCGCCTCCCGCCGCCGGCCGAGGGCGGCGTGGTGGAAGGCGAGTTGACCGTAGACCCGCGCCGCGCCGCGCGGATCCACGGCCAGATCAGGATGCCGGGCGAGCATCCACTCCAGCCCGGCGATTCGATCGGCCCAGCGGGTCACGTACAGGGAGCCGCCCCAGCGGACGTGCACCAGGGGACGGTCGACATGCACGATCGGGTGGCGCGCGGCGGCGCGCAACGCCAGGTCCCAGTCCTCGTTCTGGCCGTTGGGGGCACTCTCGTCGACCCAGAGGGTGCCCCGCCGGAACAGGAACGTCGAGGAGTGGACCATCACCATGCGCGAGCGCACCAGATGGGCACGGGTGACCAGGTCGGTCCCGGCGAGACGGGGAACGCGGCGGGAGCCGTACTCGACCTCGATGGCGCAGCTGGAGAACTCCGCATCCGGCTCCGCCTCCAGGGCGGCGACCTGGGCGCTGAGCTTGCCGGGCAGCCACTGGTCGTCGTCGTCGCAGAAGGCCACCAGGTCGGTGCCGAGCGCCGCGATGCCCGTGTTGCGCGCCCCGGGCAGGCCGGGGCTGAGCCGGTTGGCCACCACCCGGACACCGCGTGCCCCCGCCGTCTGCCTCCGGGGCGCCGGAACCCGGCCGGCCAGCAGGTCGGCCACCTGGTCGACGACCGAGACCGGGTCGCCGTCGTCCACGACGATGACGACCTCCACCGAGCCGGAATGATCCTGACCGAGCGCCGCGCGCGTGGCCGAGCGCAACTGGTCGGGCCGGCGCCCTCTTGTGGGGATGACCACACCCACCGATGGACTCACGCGAGCCTCCCGCGATAGCCGTACTTGTGCATGAGTGGCCAGGTCAGTGCGGCGACCAGGCGTTGGTGCCGGCCCGAGGCGGCGGTGCGCCAGCCCTCGTCCGGGGTCAGCCCGATCCGGCCGACCGTGAAGCGCATGGGGTTGCCCGAGGCCGTGTGGGCCATCGAGAGCTCGGCCCCGCCGTCGGCGAGGAAGTCCAGGCGGGGCCGGAGCCCGATCCTGGCGACCAGGCGCCTGAGCGTGTCGGCGGGGGCTCCGAGGAGGTCCTCGTAGCGGATCCGGGTGACGGAGACGCCCCGGCGTGCCAGGAGTTCCAGGCTGAGGTTCTGGGCCAGCCAGTGCAGCGAGGTCCGGGCCGGCGACCAGCGGGTCATCGGGCGGCCGTCCTCGGGGCGCGCGACCCGCCGGTGCCAGGAGTGCGCGACCGCCCGGGGGTCGCGGACGACGTGCACGACATGCACGTCGACTCCGGCGGCGGCCAGGCAGAAGGCCAGGGAGGCGTGCTTGCTGGAGTCGATCACGATCGGGCAGCCGGCGACCTCGCCCGCCGCGTCGTACAGGCGGCGATGGGCGGCGGCGTACTCGCTCAGCTCGGCCATGCCGGAGGACGGCCAGCCGCCGTCGCCCGGCCGCCCCTCGGTGAGGAACTGGGCCAGGACGGGGATGCGCCGGGTGCGGTCCACCCGATGCCGGAGTGCCAGCACCCGGTGGGCCAGACCCTCCGACCAGCCGCCGAAGGCGCGCTCGCCGACCTTGCGCCAGAACGGGCACGAGCCGAACGGCTCGCGGCATCCGCACGCCTCGTCCGCCAGCACGCCCCGCGCCCAGAGGTGAACGACCTCTCCGAGCGGCACGACGCCGGGCACCTCACCGAGGAGGCGCTCCAGCAGAGTGGTGCCGCTACGGCCGAGGCCGCCCACGAAAACGACCCTGGCGGGGACGGGACTATCAGACACAGGCACGAATCCTTACCCGACGGATACGGAACGTGCCGACAATAGCGCGGAGAGTAACCAACCGGTCAGAGAACAGACAAAGGATCTACCTGGGCGGGCTGTGAGCCGCTCCGCGGACCTCCACGGACGCGAAGACGACGGCGTCGACTGCGGGTACGTCGACGCGCTGTGAGCCGCTCCGCGGACCTCCACGGACCCCTCGGCGTCGGAGCGCGGGCTCCGGACCGTCCCGGCAGCACGACGGCCCCCTCCCCCGCGCCGTTGTCGTCGGCGACGTCGGCGGAGAGGGCCGGCGTGGTGTCTGCGGTGACCGCCCGGGACGGGCCTACTTCGCCTCGACGATCATCCCGGCGCCGACGGTGTTGCTGGTGGACTCGTCCACGAGGATGAAACCGCCGGTGAGGCGGTTTCTCGCGTAGTCGTCCACGAACAGCGGCTGGGTGATGCGGAGCGAGACGCGGCCGATCTCGTTCAGGCCGAGTGACTGGGCCGACTCGTCACGGTGCAGGGTGTTGACGTCCAGCCGGTAGTGCAGGTCGCGGACCAGGGCGCGGGCCGTCCGGGTGGTGTGCTTGATGGTCAGCTTGGTGCGCGGCCCCAGCTTGGTGACGTCGCTCATCCAGCAGATCATCGCCTCCAGCTCCTGGGCCACGTGCGGCTGGTTGTTCGGACGGCAGATCATGTCGCCGCGCGAGATGTCGATGTCGTCCTCCAGCCGGAGGGTCACCGACATCGGCGCGAACGCCTCCTCCACCGGCCCGTCGAAGGTGTCGATCGACGCGATCCGCGTGACCAGGCCCGAGGGCAGGTGCATCACCTCGTCACCCGGCTTCAGCACGCCGCCGGCGACCTGGCCCGCGTATCCCCGGTAGTCGTGGAGGGCGGGATCGGTGGCCCGCTGTGGCCGGATGACGTACTGGACGGGGAAACGCACGTCGACCAGGTTCCGGTCGGAGGCGATGTGCACGTGCTCCAGGTGGTGCAGCAGGGAGGAGCCGTTGTACCAGGGCATGCTCTCCGAGCGCGACACCACGTTGTCGCCGTGCAGGGCCGAGATCGGGATGAACGTCAGGTCGGGCGCGTTCAGCTTGGCGGCGAAGGAGGTGAACTCCTCACGGATCTCCTCGAACCGCTCCTGCGAGTAGTCGACCAGGTCCATCTTGTTCACGGCCAGCACCAGGTGCGGGACCCGCAGCAGCGTGGTCAGGAACGCGTGCCGCCGCGACTGCTCCAGCACGCCCTTGCGCGCGTCGATCAGGACGATCGCCAGGTCGGCCGTGGACGCGCCGGTGACCATGTTCCGGGTGTACTGGATGTGCCCGGGGGTGTCGGCGATGATGAACTTGCGCTTGGGCGTGGCGAAGTAGCGGTAGGCCACGTCGATCGTGATGCCCTGCTCCCGCTCGGCCCGCAGGCCGTCGGTGAGCAGCGACAGGTCGGTGTATTCGGTGCCGCGGTCGCGGGAGGTGCGCTCGACCGCCTCAAGCTGGTCTTCGAAGATCGCCTTGGAGTCGAAGAGCAGCCGTCCGATGAGGGTCGACTTTCCGTCGTCGACGCTTCCCGCCGTGGCAAAGCGAAGGATGTCCATCAGAACTGCTCTCCAGAGGTCGTACGGCTTTCGCGGGAAGACTGCGTCGGAAGTGGCCCTCGGCTCTCGCCCGGCCGGCCCTCCGCGAGGGCCGGCCGACGCGACAGAAGATCACGCACTAGAAGTAGCCCTCCTTCTTGCGGTCTTCCATGGAGGCCTCGGAGGCCCGGTCGTCGGCGCGGGTGGCACCGCGCTCGGTGATCCGGGTGGCGGCGATCTCGCTGATGATCTCCTCGACCGTCGCGGCGGCCGACTGGACGGCCCCGGTGCAGGTCACGTCGCCGACGGTGCGGTAGCGGACGACGCTCTCGAAGAGCTGCTCGTCCTCGTCGCGGGTGATGAACTCGCTGTCGGCCAGCAGCATGCCGTCACGCTCGAACACCTTGCGCGTGTGCGCGTAGTAGATCGACGGGATCTCGATGCCCTCACGCCGGATGTAGTCCCAGATGTCGAGCTCGGTCCAGTTGGACAGCGGGAACACCCGGATGTGCTCACCCTTGCGGATCTTGGAGTTGTAGAGGTTCCACAGCTCCGGCCGCTGGCTCTTCGGGTCCCACTGACCGAACTCGTCGCGGAAGGAGAACACCCGCTCCTTGGCGCGGGCCTTCTCCTCGTCGCGGCGGGCGCCGCCGAACACCGCGTCGTACTCGTTGTCCTCGATCGCGTCCAGCAGCGTGGTGGTCTGCAGCCGGTTGCGGGAGGCCCTGCGGCCGGTCTCCTCGGCCACCCGGCCGGCGTCGATGGAGTCCTGGACGCTGGCCACGACCAGCCGTGCGCCCAGCTCCTCGGCCCGGCGGTCGCGGAACTCGATGACCTCGGGGAAGTTGTGGCCGGTGTCCACGTGCATCAGCGGGAAGGGGATCGGCGCGGGCCAGAACGCCTTCTCGGCGATGCGGAGCATGACGATGGAATCTTTACCACCGGAGAAGAGCAGACACGGACGCTCGAACTCGGCCGCCACTTCACGCATGATGTGAATGGCCTCTGCCTCGAGGACATCGAGCTGCGACGTGGTGTAGTCGCACTGGAGCATCAGACTCTCCTAGCGGGAATTTATCGGTGCAGATCCCGGATTCCAGCGAGCAACGTTGGCGCTAGTCCCGGTAGGGAAACAAGGATATCCGGCAATGAAGGGTCGCCCTGGTTATACGTCAGGGGCGAGCCGTCGATACGGCTGGCGTGGGCTCCGGCGGCGAGGGCCACGGCGACCGGCGCGGCGGAGTCCCATTCGTACTGACCACCGGCGTGCACGTAGGCCTCGACCTCGCCGGTGAGCACCGCGGAGATCTTGGCGCCGGCCGATCCGATCGGGACCAGGTCGGCGCCGGCGAGGCGGGCCAGGTTCTGGACGAACTCCGGCGGCCGGGTCCGGCTGACCGCGATCCGCGGCCTGGCCTCCGGCCGGACGGCGGGCAGCACGGGGGGTTCGAGGGTCGACAGGGTCCGGCCCTGGGCGGGCAGCGCCACCGCCCCGGCGCTCAGCCCGCCGTTCTCCCAGAGCGCCACGTGGACCGCCCAGTCACCACGCCCCTCCTCGGCGAACTCGCGGGTGCCGTCCAGGGGGTCGACGATCCAGACCCGCTCGGCCTTGAGGCGCCGGGGGTCGAGACGCTCTTCCCGGGTCGCCTCCTCCGACAGCACACTGTCACCTGGACGCAACCGCGCCAGGGCGTCCATCAGGAACACGTGCGCGGAGGCGTCGCCCTCCTTGCGGAGCGTGGAGGGGTCGGCGAACCCTTCCTTCTCCCGCAGGGCGAGCAGCCTCTCACCGGCCTCTGTCGCCAGGTCCGTGGCGAGAACGTGATCGTCGCGAATCGTCATCAGTATGCTCCAGCCCCTCGCGCGACAGCCGACCAAGTCTTCCACAGGATCTGCAGGTCCAGCGTGAGGGACCAATTCTCCACATAACGCAAATCCAGCCGCACCGATTCCTCCCAAGATAGGTCAGATCGCCCACTTACTTGCCAAAGGCCGGTCATCCCCGGCTTGACCAGCAGCCTGCGCCGGACGTCGTCGCCGTAACGGGCGACCTCGTCGGGCAGCGGAGGCCGGGGGCCGACCAGCGACATGTGACCGAGCAGCACATTGATCAACTGGGGCAGCTCGTCGAGGGAGTGACGGCGCAGCCGGGCGCCCAGCGGGGTCACCCGAGGATCCTTGCGAATCTTGAACAGCACGCCCTGTCCGTCTCCGGAGAGGTCGATCCGCTGCCGCTCGGCGTCGGCGCCCATCGTCCGGAACTTGTAGATCGTGAACTCGGTGCCGCCCCGGCCCACCCGGGTCTGCCGGAAGAACGCGGGCCCGGGACCCGACATCCGCACGGCCGCCACCAGGCCGACGAGGAGCGGCAGCAGCGCCACCAGCAGCAGCCCCGCCCCGACCCGGTCGAAGAGGTTCTTGACCACCTGGCGCAGGCCCGCGATCTCGGGGTGGTCCACGTGCAGCAGCGGCAGCCCGGCCGCCGGGCGGATCGTGATGCGCGGCCCGGCCACCTCCATCAGCGCCGGGGCGACGACCAGGTCGGTGTCGGTCTTCTCCAGACGCCAGGCCAGCCGCCGCAGCGCCAGGCCGTCCATCTCCGGGCAGGCCAGCACGGCCACGGTGTCGGCCGCGATCTGCCCGACCACGAGCGGGACGTCGGAGAGGTCGCCCAGGACCGGGACCCCCTCCACGTCGCCCATGCCGTCACGCGGCATGCAGACCCCCACGACCTCCATGCCGTGGTAGCGCTCCCGGCGGAACCGGCGGATCAGCTCGGCGGTCGCGGCCCGGTGGCCGACCGTCACGACCCGCCGCATGCAGCGCCCGCGCGCCCGCCTCCGGTGCAGGGAGCGGCGCAGGCCGTAGCGCGCGAGGAGGGTGAGCAGCGTCGTCAGCGGCAGCGCCAGCACCACGTAGCCGCGGGCCACATCGGTCTTGGTCACGTAGGCGCCGACGGCGAGGGCGGCGGTGAGCATGAAACCGCACTGGAAGACCCGCTGGAACTCCTCCGGGCCCAGGCCGAACAGGCGGGGCTCGTAGGCGCGGTTCAGCGCGACCGCGCAGATCCAGACGGCGGGGAGCGCGGCGCTCAACATCACGTAGGGAGTGACGTAGGGAGTAACCTCGCCGAAGCGGACGAACAGCGCCAGGAAGCCCGCGAGGGAGGCGGAGCCCATGTCGGCGGCGACGGCTCGCGCCCGGTATCCGCGCACCCAGCCCGGCATACGCGGACGGGTCGCCGGCACCGGTCTCGGCGTCGCCTGGACGACGGTAACGTCGCGCACGCGCTCCCCCTGCGTAGCCATTCGTGGACGGACAGTCACTGGATGTTAGCGGGCAGAAGAAAGGCCGGAGGGTTGAAGACCGAAACGTATATCTCTGTGGATATTGAAGCGGATGGCCCGATCCCCGGGCCGTATTCGATGGTCAGCTTCGGCATGGCCGTGGCCGGGCGGATGACCGGGAAGGCCTTCGAACCCGTCGATCCGCAGATCCACACCTTCTATGCCGAGCTGAAGCCGATCAGCGGGGACCACGTGCCCGAGGCGCTGGCCGTCAGCGGGCTCGACCGGGAGACGCTGATCCGCGAGGGCGCGGAGCCCTCCGCGGCGATGAAGGGCGCCGCCGGGTGGATCCGCGAGGTGTGCGGCAACAGCACTCCGGTGCTGGCGGCCTACCCGCTCGCCTACGACTGGATGTGGATGTACTGGTACTTCATGCGCTTCGACGGCGTCTCACCGTTCGGGCACTCGCGCTGCCTGGACATCAAGACGCTCTACGCCGCCAAGGCGGGCGTGCCCATCGGCTGGGCCACCAAGCGGCAGATGCCCAGACACCTGCTCTCCTCGCGGCCGCACACCCACAACGCGCTCGACGACGCGATCGAGCAGGCGGAGCTGCTGCAGAACCTGATGGCCCTCACCTGAGCGCGCCGCCGGCTACCTGGGAGGTCCGGAGACGTTCAGGTCGCCGGCGTGGAAGGTGTTCTGGGTCGGCTCAAGGCCCGAGGTGATCAGCGACTCGACCATGTCGGCCGCCCGGTCGACCAGGAACGGCAGGTCCTTGCGCTCGGCGGTGGCGAAGTCCCGCAGGACGTAGGCGGCGGCGTCCATCCGGCCGGGCGGGCGGCCGATGCCGAACCGCACCCGCAGGTAGTCCTTGGTGGCCAGGGACTTGGTGATCGACTTCAGTCCGTTGTGACCGTTGTCCCCGCCGCCCAGCTTGGCCCGGAGCGCGCCGTAGGGGATGTCCAGCTCGTCGTGGACCGCGATCACGCGCGCCGGGTCCACCTTGTAGAAGTCGGCCAGGGCCTTGACCGGTCCGCCCGAGAGGTTCATGAAGGACAGGGGCTTGGCCAGCACCGCCGGGGCGCCCGCCAGGCGGCCCTCCAGCACCTCGGCCCGCGACCTGTGGACCTTGAAGCGCCCGCCGGCCCGCGCGGCGAGCTCGTCGAGCACCATGAAACCCGCATTGTGCCGGTTCCCGGCATACTCCGGCCCGGGATTCCCCAGGCCAACGACCAACCAGCGGTCCACGGTCGGCATCCCTTCATATGCGCGTCAGGGCAGCCCGGTGCCGGACTGCCCTGACAGGTGTAGCAGAGAAAACTACTCGGCGGCCTCGGCGGACTCGCCCTCGGCGGCCGCAGCGGGCTCACCCTCGGCGGCCTCGGCCTCCGGCTCGGCGGTCGGCGCCGCGGTGACGTGCAGGACCAGCGTCTCCGGGTCGGCGATCAGGCTGGTGCCCTCGGGCAGCTTCAGGTCGCCGGCCGTGAACTGGGTGCCGATCTCCATGCCCTCGACGTCGACCTCGACGCCCGTCGGGATGTGGGTGGCCTCGGACTCGACCGAGACGGAGACGAGCTGCTGGTCGAGGATGCCGTCGGCCACCTCGCCCACCACGGTGACGGGGATGTCGATGGTGACCTTCTCGCCGCGCTTGACGAGGAGGAGGTCGACGTGCTCCAGGAAGCCCTTGATCGGGTCGCGCTGGACGCCCTTGGGCAGGGCCAGCTCGGCGGCCGCGCCCTCGAGGCGGATCAGCACGTTCGGCGTGCGCAGGGCGAGCAGGAGCTCGTGACCCGGGAGGGTCAGGTGCTGCGGGTCCGTGCCGTGCCCGTAGAGGACGACGGGAACCTTGTTCTCGCGACGGATCTTGCGAGCGGCGCCCTTGCCGAACTCGTTGCGCGACTCGGCCTTGATGACTACTTCGGACACGACGGATCTCCTAGGGATCTTCGACGGATGGAAAGGTGCGTTCCCCCTCACCCGCCCTAGCGGAAGGCGTTACGAACGCACGCAATCTGCATAGCCTACCGGTGTATTGCCGGGCTCCGCCCCGCGACGCGGGGTCACGGCGCCCGGCGCCCTCCCTCGCGGGTCAGCTGTCGCCCTCGAACAGGCTCGTCACCGAGCCGTCGCTGAAGACCTCGGTGATCGCGCGGGCGATCAGCGGGGCGATCGACAGCACGGTGAGCTTGTCGAACCTCTTCTCCTCGGCGAGCGGCAGCGTGTTGGTGACGATCACCTCGGAGATCTTGGAGTTCTTCAGCCGGTCCACCGCCGGGTCGGAGAACACCGCGTGGGTGGCGGCCACGAGCACGTTGGTGGCGCCCTGCTCGTACAGCGCGTCGGCCGCCTTGCAGATCGTGCCCGCGGTGTCGATCATGTCGTCGATCAGCACGCAGGTACGGCCGCGCACCTTGCCGACGACCTCGCTCACCTTCACCTGGTTGGCGACGTCGAGATCACGGCGCTTGTGGATGAAGGCCAGCGGGGTGCCCAGCGTGTCGGCCCACCGCTCCGACAGCCGCACCCGGCCGGTGTCGGGCGAGACGATCGTGGTCGTCTCCAGGTCGAGCTTGTCCTTGAGGTAGTTGAACAGCACCGGCATGGCGAACAGGTGGTCCACCGGGCCGTCGAAGAAGCCCTGGATCTGGGAGGTGTGCAGGTCGATCGACATCAGCCGGTCGGCGCCCGCGGTCTTGAACATGTCGGCCATCAGGCGGGCGGTGATCGGCTCGCGGCCCCGGCCCTTCTTGTCCTGGCGGGCGTAGCCGAAGAACGGCATGATCACGGTGATCCGCTTGGCGGAGGCGCGCTTGAGCGCGTCCACCATGATCAGCTGCTCCATGATCCACTTGTTGATGGGCCCGGTGTGGCTCTGGATGACGAACGCGTCACATCCCCGGACCGACTCCAGGTAGCGGGCATAGATCTCGCCGTTGGCGAAGTCACGCAGCGCGGTGGGGGTCATCTCCACCCCGAGATGGCTGGCCACCTCCGCCGCGAGATCCGGATGCGCGCGCCCGGAGAAGAACATCAGGTTCTTCTCGCCGGTCTGCTTGATGCCACTCACGACTTGCTCCCCTGCTGATTCCCGGTCTCGGCGGCCCGCAGCGCCGCCTCGGCCGATTTGGTGCCCGCGCGCCTGCGCGCGACCCACCCTTCAATGTTGCGCTGCCGTCCCCGGGCCACGCCGATCGCCCCTGGCGGGACGTCGTTGTCGATGACCGAGCCCGCGGCAGTGTAGGCGCCGTCGCCGATGTTCACCGGCGCGACGAGCATGGTGTCGCACCCGACGAAGGCGTGCTCGCCCACCGTCGTGCGGCGCTTGTTGACCCCGTCGTAGTTGACGAAGATCGTCGAGGCGCCGATGTTGGCCCCGGCGCCGATCGTGGCGTCGCCGACGTATGTCAGGTGGGGAACCTTCGCACCCTCGCCCACCTGCGCGTTCTTCATCTCGACGTAGGTCCCGGCCTTGGCCTTGCGGGCCAGCACGGTGCCGGGCCGCAGGTAGGCGTAGGGCCCCACCAGAGCCTCGGGGCCGATCTCGGCCTCGACGCAGACGGCGTTGCGGACCACCGCGCCCGCGCCGACGACCGTGTCGGTCAGCGTCGTGGCCGGGCCGATCTCGGCGCCCTCGGCGACGGCCGTACGGCCGTGCAGCTGGGTGCCGGGATGGATCACCACGTCCTGTTCCAGGGTCACGTCCACGTCCACCCACGTGGTGGCCGGGTCGACCACCGTGACCCCCGCGCGCATGTGGGTCTCCAGCAGTCGGGAGTTGAGCACCTCGCGGGCGAAGGCGAGTTGCACGCGGTCGTTGACGCCCTCCACCTCGACGTAGTCGGCCGCGATGTGCGCGCCGACGCGGTGACCGTCCTCCCTCAGGATGGACAGGACGTCGGTGAGGTACTCCTCGCCCTGGACGTTGGAGGTGGACACCCGCTTGACGGCGTCGGCCAGCAGGGGCCCGTCGAAGGCGTAGACCCCGGAGTTCATCTCCCGGATCGCCCGCTGCTCGGGGCTGGCGTCCTTCTCCTCGACGATCTCCAGGACCGCCCCCGTGGTGTCACGGATGATCCGGCCGTAGCCGTACGGGTTGGGGACCTCGGCGGTGAGGACGGTGACGGCGTTGCCGTCCCGCCCGTGCCGCTCCAGGAGCGTGGCGAGGGTCTCGGCGCGCAGCAACGGCGTGTCCCCGTAGGTCACCAGGACGGTGCCGTCGATGCCTCCGGTTGTTTCCAGCACGATCCTGACGGCGTGGCCGGTCCCCCTCTGCTCGGCCTGTACGACCGCCTGCGCGTCGGGGCTGGTCCGCGTCAGGTGCGCCTGGACCCGCTCTCGTTCGTGACCTATGACAACAATGAGCCGCTCGGGTTCGAGACCTCGAGCGGCGGTGAGCATGTGGTCGACCAGGGTACGGCCGCACAGCTCATGCAGGATCTTGGGCGTTTTCGACTTCATCCGGGTTCCCTCGCCTGCGGCGAGGACGATGACGGCGGCCGGGCGCGGCACACTCACGGACGAGGCTCCCTCGGCGTCGCGGCTGAGACATGACAAAGCGGGATGCCAGATGGCTACCACGAGGGCATCGCCTGGTCACCCACTCGACAACGTGAGGATACCTTCCCCGCCGAGAACCCACCCAGCCGACCAGCCCGATCAATAAAACGGATGTAAGGGATGGCTCCGGCACCAGGACTCGAACCTGGACAACAAGGACCAAAACCTTGCGGGCTGCCAATTACCCAATGCCGGATCAACCTGGCGGATCGAACGGGGTCCGAACGCCCGGCCCCCCTACGATACCGAGCCCTTGATATCAAACGCGCCTCGTTTTGGGTCTCCATCGACCATAGAGGCGATCAAGTGGGGGAACGATCGCTCGCAGACGGCGGCGGACACACCGTTTAGCAGGTCAAGCCGGTGGTAGACAAGACATGAAACCACTACGGGATCCACCGGTGAGAGTCAGCTTCCCTCCATTAGTTACTTAGGGATTCCTAACTTACGATGGCGTAGGTTACGGTGGCGTAGCCAGTCGAAGCCCACCATTTTTCACCGAGCCTCCGCGAGGTAGCGCATGACCGTCACGGCAGAACGCCCTGCTCCGGGCCCCAAACCAGACGCCGATCCCGAGCCGAAGACCAAACCCGAGATCATCGTCTTCGGGGTGATCGTGGCCGCGCCGCTGATCGCCCTGATCGCCGCCGTTCCCTTCGCCTGGGGATGGGGGCTGGGCTGGAGCGACATCGTGATCGCCGGCGTCTTCTACGTCATCACCGGCCTGGGCGTGACCGTCGGCCTGCACCGCCACTTCACCCACGGCTCCTTCAAGGCCAAGCGCCCGCTGAAGCTCGCGCTGGGCGTCGCCGGCAGCCTCTCCCTGGAGATGTCGGTGCTGGACTGGGTGGCCACCCACCGCAAGCACCACAAGTTCTCCGACAAGGAGGGGGACCCGCACTCGCCGTGGCGGTTCGGGACCGGCTTCCGGGCCGTGACCAAGGGGCTGCTCTGGGCGCATATGGGCTGGCTGTTCGAGACCGACCGGGCCAACCGTGAGAAGTACGCCCCGGACCTGGTCAAGGACCCGGACATCGTCAAGCTCCACAAATACTTCCCGGTGCTGGCGATCACCTCGCTGGTGCTCCCCGGGCTGCTGGGCGGCCTGCTGACCATGTCGTGGTGGGGCATGGCGACCGGCTTCTTCTGGGGCACGCTGGTCCGGATCGGGCTGCTGCACCACGTGACCTGGTCGATCAACTCCATCTGCCACGTCTTCGGCGAAGAGGTCTTCGAGTCGCGCGACAAGTCGCGCAACGTCTGGTGGCTGGCCATCCCCTCGTTCGGCGAGTCCTGGCACAACCTGCATCACTCCGACCCCACCTGCGCCCGGCACGGCGCGCTCAAGGGCCAGATCGACCTCAGCGCGGGCGTGATCCGCTGGTTCGAGAAGGCCGGCTGGGCCTACGACGTCCGCTGGCCGACTCCCGAGCGGCTGGCGGCGAAGCGCATTGCCGCCTGACGGCTCTACGGGGGCCGCCCTGGCGGCCCGCGTACCCCCCACCCCATCCGACAGTCCCACGGAGACCGCCTCGCCGGCCCGCGCCACGCCCGCCCCGCCCAGGAGCCCCGTAGGGGCCGCTCCGGCATCCGGCGCCGCGCCGGCACCGCCCGGCGATGGCACGGAGGCCGCCCCGGCGGCCCGGAGCGTGGTTCCCGCCTCACAACCGGGGAGCGCCATTATTAGAACCGTGAGCGAACCCCGACGACGCATGTCAGGCAAGGAACGCCGGGAGCAGCTGATCCAGATCAGCAGGACCCTGTTCGCGGAGAAGGGTTTCGACGGCACATCGGTCGAGGAGATCGCGGCCACCGCGAATGTCTCCAAGCCGGTGGTCTACGAACATTTCGGCGGTAAGGAGGGTGTCTACGCGGTCGTCGTCGACCGGGAGATGCAGAAGCTGCTGGCCATGGTGACGGAGGCGCTCTCCGCCTCGCACTCGCTGATCAAGCTGGAACGGGCCGCGCTGGCGCTGCTGGCCTACGTGGAGGAGAACAGCGAGGGCTTCCGCATCCTGGTCCGCGACTCGCACGCGGCCTCCGGGACGGGCACGTTCGCCAGCCTGATCAACGACATCGCCAGCCAGGTCGAAGACGTGATGGTCGACGAGTTCGCGGGGCGGGGCTACGACCCGAAGCTGGCGCCGATGTACGCCCAGATGCTGGTCGGCATGGTGGCGCTGACCGGGCAGTGGTGGCTGGACGTGCGCAGGCCCCCTCGCGAGGAGGTGGCCGCGCACCTGGTCAACCTGGCATGGAACGGCCTCGTCGGGCTGGACCCGCGGCCCCGGCTGACCGCCTCCTCCCGCGGCATGGAACAGCGGCGCGCGCCGCTGCCGCCACGCCCGACCGACAAGGAACTGCGGGAGATGGGCAAGGCCCGCGAACGCGAGGCCAAGGAGCAGGAGAAGGCCCGCGAGCGCGAGGCCAAGGAGCAGGAGAAGCTGGCCCGGGACCAGGAGAAGGCGCGGCTCCGGGAGCAGCGCGAGCTGGAGAAGGCCCGCGAACGGGAGTTCCGCGAGCAGGAGCGGCTCTTCAAGGAGCAGGAGAAGGTCCGCGAGCGCGAGGCCAAGGAGCAGGAGAAGGTCCGCGAGCGCGAGGCCAAGGAGCAGGAGAAGGTCCGCGAGCGCGAGGCCAAGGAGCAGGAGAAGATCCGGATGCGGGAGGCCAAGGCCGCCGAGCGGGAGGCCGTACGGCAGACCGGGGACACCGATCGTCCCGGCGAGGGGCGAGAGAAAATCGAATCAAGCGAGTAAGCAACAGCGGCAGTTGAGCCTGAATTAACGTTCCGTTCAACCAAAGCGGGCATTCTGGTCATATGTCCGCCGAACCCGCACACCCCGCCGCCGAAGGACTGCTCCTTCCACAAGAGCGTTTCCTCAACCGCGAGGAGAGCTGGCTCCAGTTCAATCAGCGGGTCCTGGAACTGGCGGAGGATCCGTCCCTGCCCTTGCTGGAGAGGGTCAGGTTTCTGGCGATCTTCGCCAGCAACCTGGACGAGTTCTTCCGGGTGCGGGTGGCCGGTCTCAAGCGGCGGATGGCCACCGGCCTGCTGCTACGGACCAAAAGCGGGTTGAAGCCCCGCGAGGAGCTGGCCAGGATCGCCGCCATAGCCGACGACCTCGCCCAGCGGCACTCGGCCTGTTTCCACGACCGGATCTGCCCGCAGCTGGCCGCCGAGGGCATCGAGATCACGCACTGGGAGGCGCTCGGCCGGGACGAGCGCACCGAGATGCGCAAGCTGTTCCGGGAGCGGATCCGGCCGGTGCTGACGCCGCTGGCCGTCGATCCCGCCCATCCTTTTCCCTATATTTCCGGTCTGTCGCTCAACCTCGCCGTTACCGTCCGAAATCCCATGACCGGCCACACCGTGTTCGCCCGGGTGAAGGTGCCGAGCCAGCTCCCCCGCTTCGTGGCGGCGTCCAAGGACCGTTTCGTCCCGCTCGAAGAGGTGATCGCCGCCCACCTCGGCCAGCTCTTCAAGGGCATGGAGGTCGTCGAGCACCACGTCTTCCGGGTGACCCGCAACGAGGACCTCGACGTGGACGAGGACGTCACCGAGAACCTCATGCAGGCGCTGGAGAAGGAGCTGCTCAAGCGCCGCTTCGGCCCGCCGGTCCGGCTGGAGGTCGAGGACACCATCACGCCCGAGGTGCTCGACCTGCTGGTGGACGAGCTGGGGGTGGCCGATCATGAGATCTACCGGCTGCCCGGCCCGCTGGACCTGACCGGGCTGCACGCGATCGCCGACCTGGACCGGGGTGAGCTGGGCTTCCGCCCCTTCGTGCCCGCCGAGGTCGTCCACGTCGAGGACGACATCTTCGCGGTGCTCCGCGAGCGGGACGTGCTGCTGCACCACCCGTACGACTCGTTCGCCACGAGCGTGCAGCGCTTCATCGAACAGGCGGCGGCCGATCCGAGTGTGCTGGCCATCAAGCAGACGCTCTACCGCACCAGCGGCGACTCTCCGATCGTGGACGCGCTGGTCGACGCGGCCGAGGCGGGCAAGCAGGTCGTCGTGGTGGTGGAGATCAAGGCACGCTTCGACGAACGCGCCAACATCACCTGGGCGCGCAAGCTGGAGCGGGCCGGCTGTCACGTGGTCTACGGGGTGGTGGGACTGAAGACCCACTGCAAACTGGCCCTCGTCGTACGGCAGGAGCCCTCGGGCGAGCTGCGCAGCTACTGCCACATCGGCACCGGCAACTACAACCCCAAGACCGCCCGGGTCTACGAGGACCTGGGGCTGCTCACCGCCGATCCGCTGGTCGGCGAGGATGTCACCGACCTGTTCATCCACCTGACCGGATACTCCAGCCACTCGGCCTACCGGCGGCTGCTGGTCGCCCCGCACTCGATGCGCGGCGGGCTGCTGGCCAGGATCGAGCGGGAGACCTCCCACCAGCGGGCGGGCCGCCCGGCCGCCATCCGGATGAAGACGAACTCCCTGGTGGACGAGCCGGTCATCGACGCGCTCTACCAGGCCTCCCAGGCGGGCGTCCCGGTCGACCTGTGGGTGCGCGGGGTGTGCACGCTGCGACCGGGCGTTCCCGGACTGTCGGAGAACATCCGGGTCAGGAGCGTGCTGGGCCGTTTCCTCGAACATTCGCGGATCTACGAGTTCGGCCGGGGACGCAGGCCGGAGATCTGGATCGGCAGCGCCGACCTGATGCGCCGCAACCTGGACCGCCGGGTGGAGGCACTGGTCAAGGTCACCAGCCAGCAGCAGCGGCTCTACCTCAGCGACCTGCTCGACCGGGCGGCGTCGGAGGAGACCTCCTCCTGGTGGCTCAACCCGGACGGGACGTGGACCCGGCACCGGGGCGACGACCTGCAGACCCATCTGATCGGTACCCGGAGGTGGAGGACGATTGATGACTGAGCTGGACGTCCATCCGACTGACATGATCCGCGCCGCGGGCGCGGTGGTGTGGCGGGGCACGGAGTCCGCACCGGAGGTCGCGCTCGTCCACCGGCCGAAATACGACGACTGGACGTTCCCGAAGGGGAAGCTGAAGCCCGGTGAGCACGTCATCGCGGGCGCGTTGCGCGAGGTCGCCGAGGAGACGGGGATCACCGCGCTGCTCGGCCGGTCGCTGCCGCCCATCCACTACCTGAAGGGCAAGCGGCTCAAACGCGTCGACTACTGGGCGGCCCGGGTGGTCTCCGGGGACCGGTTCACCGCGGTGGACGAGGTCGACGAGGTGGTCTGGCTGCCGGTGAAGGAGGCCAGGCGGCGGCTGACCTACGAGTGGGACGCCGGGCTGCTCCGCGCGCTCACCGCGGTCCCCCTGGAGACCACGCCGCTCATCCTCGTCCGGCACGGCCTGGCCGGGTCGCGCCAGGACTGGGCGGGCGACGACGACGAGCGGCCGCTGGACGAGGCCGGCGCGATGCAGGCCGAGGTGCTCGCGGACGTGCTGTCCGGCTATCATCCCACCGACCTGATCAGCTCCCCCAGCAAACGGTGCGTGCAGACCCTGGAACCGTACGCCGAGCGGCTCGGCCTGGAGATCCGGCGCGAGCGCCTGCTGTCGGAGACCCACTACGACCCCCGCGCCTGCCTGCGCCTGGTCACCAAGGCGATGGCCTCGGACCGGCCCATGGTGATCTGCAGCCACGGCAAGGTCCTGCCCGAGCTGATCGCCGGGGTGAGCGACCGGCCGGGGGACGTGCAGCTGCGCAAGGGCGCGTTCATGGTGCTGCACCACGCCGCCGGCAGGATCGTGGGCATGGACCGCTACCTCACCTGACAGGTCCCCGGCGGGGTCAGAGGAGCTTGCCGACGGCCTCCGCGGTCTCGGCCCAGACGCGGGGGAACTCCTCGAAGGCGCGCTCGGCGGCGGCCCGTTCCAGGCCGGTCAGCACGCCGTAGGTGAAGGTGTCCTCCCCCGACTGGCGGGCGGTCTCGGCCTCGGCGGCCAACCGGCCCTGCGCGACGACGCCGTCCAGGTGGGTGCCGAGCGCTTCCTGTACGGATTCCGCCCGTTTGGCGAGCTTGTTCATCCCGAGCGCCTCGGCGGTGTAGCGGGCCCGCTTGGCCGCCTTGCGGACGTCGTGCATGGCGGGCTCGCGCTCGGCGGGGTCGGCGGCGGCCTGGGCCCGGTCGTAGGCCCTGGTCATCCGGCGCCAGCTCTTGGCGGCGAGGGCGTCCAGAGTGCCGGCGGGCTTGCCGGCGGCCTTGGTGAGCGGAGGGGTGCCCACCAGGTCGTCGAGGGCGTCGAGCAGGGCGAAGTAGCGCTCGCCACCGAGCACCTCCCTGATCCGGTCGTATGCCTCGTGCTCGGCGTCCAGCAGGTCGGAGCTGAGGCGCGCCCGCACCGGGCCCACGATCAGCGCG
This sequence comes from Streptosporangium canum, assembly GCF_900113865.1. Taxonomy (GTDB): domain Bacteria; phylum Actinomycetota; class Actinomycetes; order Streptosporangiales; family Streptosporangiaceae; genus Streptosporangium; species Streptosporangium canum. The sequence continues at coordinate 122,392 of NZ_FOQY01000023.1, forward strand.
ACGTCCAGGCCGTCGAGCCTGCCGGCGAACCGCTCGCGGACGACCTCCAGGTCACGTGCCTCGCCGAGGACCTGGCCGAGCCACCTGAGCTCCTCCTGGAGGCGCTCGCTCCCCTCGACGACCCTCCTGAACGACTTCAGCGCGCTGCGCAGCCGGCGGCTGGCGACGCGCATCTGGTGCACGGCGTCCTCCTCGGCCCGCCGTACCCGGGGGTCCTGGGAGAGCAGGGCCCCCGCCTGGGCGGACAGGTAGCCCATGACGAGCTCTCCGGCGGACCCCGGCACGGTCTCGGCGTGCGGCGGCCCGGGGACGGGCGCGGCGGCGTTGAGCAGGCGGGAGAGCTTGCTGGCGGAGTCGGCGGGGGCGGCTCCGGCCTTGGTCAGCCGCTTGCCGGTCTTCCGGAGCAGCTTCTCGTCGCCCTCGATCAGCTCCGCCTCGACCTCGCGCCAGCGCTCGACGTGCGGCTCCGCGCCGAGCACCGTGCCCTTGACCCTGTCGTCGGCGATCTCCACCAGCCGTACACCGGCGGCGTTGACCAGTTGGGTCACGGCGCGGCGGGTGTCGAGTTCGGCGATCGGGCCGAGTGGCGCGCCCCGGGTGTAGGCGAGCACGAGATCCGCCAGCTCGGAGGGGACGATCTTGACGCTGCGGGTCAGGGGGTGGGTGATCTCCTGCCGGACGCCCTTGGCCTTGGGCAGCTTGAGGTGCCAGCCGGGATCGGTCCCGCCCCTGCGCCGCCGCAGGGTGATGCCCCGCGCGGCGAGCCGCAGATCAGGGGTGTCGAAGTAGAGCGCGACGAGCCGGTGGGTCTTGGGACCGACCATCTCCGTGATTCCCGGCAGGCCGGTCAGTTCGGGGATCTCGTAGTCCACTGGTACGTCGAATTTGTCCTCGATCTCTATTGCCACAGGCCATCCCCTGATTTACCCAGATATCCACCGCGTTCCAGCAGTATTTATTGATGCCCGGTTATCCGTCGGGAAACTCCGGGCAGTCGATCATTTCTGGGCGACGACGAAGATCCGGCGGAAGGGGAAGACCGTCCCGTACGGCCGCCGCGGGTAGGCCTCGTTCAGCAGGGCGGCGCAGTCGCCGAGGAAGGCGTCCCTCTCGTCGGGGTCCAGCCGGTCGAGCATGGGACGCAGGGCGGTGCCGGTGATCCACGTGAGCACGGCGTCGTCGCCGGGGAGCACGTGCAGGTAGGTGGTCTCCCACGCGTCCACCCGGCAGCCCAGCGCGGTGAGCCGGTCGAGATAGCCGGCCGGGTCGTCGACCGGCGGCTCCCTGACCAGATCGCCGAGCCGGTCGCGCCATCGCGTCCGGCACAGCTCGCGGACCAGCGCGTGGCTGGGGGCGTCGAAGTTGCCCGGCACCTGGAAGGCGAGCCAGCCTCCGGGGGCGAGCACGCCGGTCCAGCGCGACAGCAGCTCCCGGTGCCCGGGCACCCACTGCAGGACCGCGTTGGACACGATCACGTCCACCGGCCGCCCGGGTCTCCAGCGCGAGACGTCATCGACGGAGAAGGTCAGCCGGCCCCCGGCCGGGGCCTTGCCGATCATCGCGGGTGAGGAGTCGAAGCCGTGCACGTCGGCGTCCGGCCAGCGCCTGGCCAGCTCGGCGGTGAGCTCGCCGCTGCCGCAGCCCGCGTCGACCACCTGGCCGGGACGCTCGGCGGATATCCTTGCGACAAGGTCGAAGAAGGGCCGCGAACGCTCGTCGGCGTAGCGGCCGTAGATCTCAGGATCCCACATATCTCTTGACATCAAGATAATTGATATCGAGCGAGATATCTCGATGTCAAGAGAGATACACTCGTGCCATGACCCTGCACCACGCGGACCACGACGCCGACCGCCCCGCGGACGAGGTCGACCGGCTGGTCGCGGCCTGGCGCCAGGAGCGCCCCGACCTGGACGTGGAGCCTCTCCAGGTGCTCAGCCGGGTCTCCCGGCTCGCCCGCCACCTGGACCGTGCCCGCCGGGCCTCCTTCGCCGAACACGACCTGGAGAACTGGGAGTTCGACGTGCTCACGGCCCTGCGCAGGGCCGGCGAGCCGTACGAACTGAGCCCGGGAGCCCTGCTCCGCGCGACCCTGGTGACATCCGGGACGATGACCAACCGGATCGACCGCCTCGCCGCCGCCGGGCTGGTCCGCAGGCGCCCCGACCCCGAGGACCGGCGCGGCGTCCTGGTCTCCCTGACCGACGCCGGGCGGATCCGGGTGGACAACGCCTTCGCCGACCTGCTCCGCCGCGAGCGCGAGCTGCTGGCAAGCCTCGGAAAACATGAACAGCAGGCCCTTGCGGGCCTGCTGCGCACGCTACTCGTCCCTTTTGACGCGACCGACACCGGAGCGCACTGAGCACTCTGCCCGCACAGAGCGGGATAAACCGGTTGAGATCAACGGGTGTTCATTCGCCGAGGCGGTCGGCCAGCTCCAGCCACTCCGCCTCGATGCCGTCCTTCTCGGCGAGGATGTCCTTGAGCTCGGCGTCGAGCGAGGCCAGCCGGCCGTAGTCGGCGGCGGCGTCGGCCATGGAGGCGTGCAGCTTGGCCTCACGGCCGCTCAGCCTGTCGAGCTGACGCTCCAGGCGGGAGAGCTCCTTGCGGAGCTCGCGCTCCTCCTTGGCCGACAGGCCGGACCCGGAGACCTGCGCGCCTCCCGCCGGAGCCGTGTCCGCGGGAGCCGCCGTGCCGGAGGCCGCCCGTGCCGACAGCGCCGCGCCCGAGGCGCGTCGCGCCAGGTATTCGTCGACGCCGCCGGGGAGCATGGACAGCTTGCCGTCGCCGAGCAGGGCGACGATCCGGTCGGAGACCCGCTCCAGGAAGTAACGGTCGTGGCTGACCAGGATCAGCGTGCCCGGCCAGCCGTCGAGCAGGTCCTCCAGCTCGTTCAGCGTCTCGATGTCGAGGTCGTTGGTGGGCTCGTCGAGCAGCAGCACGTTCGGGTCGTCCATCAGCAGGCGCAGCAGCTGGAGCCGCCGCCGCTCGCCGCCGGACAGGTCGCCGACGACCTTCCACTGGGCGTCGCCCTTGAACCCGAGACGCTCCAGGAGCTGGGAGGCGGTCCACTCCTTCTTGCCGACCTGGATGAACTTGCGGACCTCCTCGACGGTCTCCAGCACCCGGCGCGTGGGGTCGAGCTCGCCCAGCTCCTGTGACAGGTGCGCCAGGCGGACCGTCCTGCCCCGCACCACCTTGCCGGAGTCGGGCTGGACCGTGTCGGCGAGCAGCCGCAGCACCGAGGACTTGCCGGAACCGTTCACGCCGATCAGGCCGATCCGGTCGCCCGGGCCGAACTGCCAGGTGGAGTGGTCCAGGACCAGCGGGCCCTGACCGGGACCGCCGGCGTGCAGGGTGACGTCCTCAAGGTCATAGACCGTACGGCCCAGCCTGGCCGCGGCGAACTTGACCAGCTCGACGGTCTCCCGGGCCGGGGGCTCGTCGGCGATCAGCGCCTGGGCGGCGTCGATGCGGAACTTGGGCTTGGAGGTGCGCGCGGGCGGGCCCCGGCGGAGCCAGGCGATCTCCTTGCGCATCAGGTTCTGCCGGCGCGCCTCGGCGGAGGCGGCGATGCGGGCGCGCTCGGCCTTGGCCAGCACGTAGGCGGCGTATCCGCCCTCGTAACGCTCGACCGAGCCGTCCACGACCTCCCAGGTCCTGGTGGAGACCGCGTCCAGGAACCACCGGTCGTGGGTGACGACCAGCAGCGCGGTCTTCCGGCCGGACAGGTGCCTGGCCAGCCAGTCGATGGCCTCGATGTCGAGGTGGTTGGTGGGCTCGTCCAGGATGATCAGGTCGTGCTCGTCGATGAGCAGCTTGGCGAGTGCCGTACGGCGCCGCTCGCCACCCGACAGGCTCGCGGCGAGCGCGGTGAGATCGATGTCGCCGAGCAGGCTGGAGAGGATCTCGCGGATGCCCGCGTCACCCGCCCACTCGTGCTCGGGCCTGCCGCCGAGGACGATCTCCTGCACCGACAGCGCCGGGTCGAGATCGTCGCCCTGGGACAGGCTCGCGACGTGGAGGCCGCGGTTGTGGGTGACCCGTCCGCCGTTGGGCTTGAGATCGCCGGCGATCACCGAGATGAGCGTGGTCTTGCCGCCGCCGTTGCGGCCGACCACCCCGATGCGGTCGCCCGCCTCGATGCCGAGGGAGACGTCGCTGAGCAGCGGCTTGGGACCGTAGGAGTGGGAGACCGACTCAAGATTGACCAGATTCATCGCTCCACAAGCGTATCCGGTCCCGGCCTATACCACCGTCGGACCGGGGACGGGGCCGTAGGCGGTGATGACGTCGCGGGCCACGCCGGCGCCCTTGAGGGACAGGGCCAGCTCGTCCGCGTGGGTCTCGGACTCGGCGAGGAAGGCGCAGGTGGGGCCGGAGCCGGAGACGAGGGTCCCGACGGCGCCCTGCTCGCGACCGGCCTCCAGGGTCCGGGCGAGGGAGCGGCGGAGCATCACGGCGGCGGGCTGCAGGTCGTTGGCCAGCTCGGAGCCGAGGGCCTTGGCGTCTCCCCGGCGGAGCGCGGCCAGCAGCGGGTCGGCGGCCCGGGGCCAGACGATCTCCTCGCCGGTCGCCTCGCGCATGCGGTCGCACTCGGCGTAGACCCTGGCCGTGGACAGGCCGCCGTCGGCCAGGGCGAACACCCAGTGGAACCGGCCGCCCACCTCCAGCGGGGTGAGCCGCTCCCCCCTGCCGGTGCCGACGGCCGTACCGCCGAGCAGCGCGAACGGGACGTCGCTGCCGAGGTCGGCGGCGATCTCCATCAGGTCCTCGACCGGCAGGCCGAGGCCCCACAGCTCGTTGCAGGCGACCAGCGCGGCCGCGGCGTCGGCGCTGCCACCGGCCATGCCGCCCGCCACCGGGATCGCCTTGCGGATGACCAGACTCACGCCGTAGGAGCGCCCCGCGTGCCTGGCCAGCGCCAGGGCGGCCTGGATCGCGAGGTTGTCGGCGTCCTCGGGCACCTGGTCGGCGGACTCGCCCTCGACCCGGACGCTCATCCCGGTCTCCGCGGTGGCCGTCACCTCATCGAAGATCGAGACGGCGTGGAAGACGTTCACCAGGTCGTGGTAGCCGTCGTCACGGAGCGGCCCGACCGCCAGCTGCAGGTTGACCTTCGCGGGCACGCGGACGGTCACGGAGTTCATGAGTCCCTCAATGGTGCTCGCTTGCTCGTCACGGTGTCCGATCGTAACGGGGTCCCCGGCCGCCCTACACGGATCCCCCGGTGAATCGCCCTACACGCGGTTCTCGGCGATCCGCGCGAAATCCTCCACGGTGAGCTGTTCGCCACGCTCCGAGGGGTCGATCCCGGCGGCGCGGAGCGCCTGCTCCGCGGCGGCGGCCGTACCGGCCCAGGAGGCCAGGGCGGCGCGCAGGGTCTTGCGGCGCTGGGCGAAGGCGGCGTCCACGACGGCGAAGACGTCCTCGCGGGCGGCCCTGGTCGAGGGAGGCTCGCGGCGGGTCATCGCGACCAGCCCGGAGTCGACGTTGGGGACCGGCCAGAAGACCGTGCGGCCGACGGGCCCGGCCCGCCGGACGTCGGCGTACCAGGCGGCCTTGACCGAGGGGATGCCGTAGATCTTCGATCCGGGGGCGGCGGCCAGCCGGTCGGCGACCTCGGACTGGACCATGATCAGGATGGTGCGCAGGGACGGCAGGGTCTCCAGCAGGTGGAGCACCACCGGGACGGACACGTTGTAGGGCAGGTTGGCGACCAGCGCGGTCGGCAGGTCCTCCGGCAGGTCGCCGGGGAGGACCCGCATCGCGTCGGCGAGCACCACGGTGAGGCGCTCGGCGAACTCCGGGGCGCGCTCGGCGACGGTCAGCGGGAGCTGGGCGGCCAGGACCGGGTCGATCTCCACCGCCACCACGCCGCGGACCTCGGGGAGCAGGGCGAGGGTGAGCGATCCCAGCCCGGGGCCGACCTCGATGACCACGTCGTCCGGCCGCAGCCCGGCGACCCGGACGATCCGGCGGACCGTTCCGCCGTCGATCACGAAGTTCTGGCCGAGCTTCTTCGTCGGGCGGATATCCAACTTCTCCGCCAAATTACGTATCTCCACCGGACCGAGAAGGCTCATGCTGGTTCTCCGCCCGGCGCGACGGCACCCGCGTCCGCCGGGCCGCTGTGCCCACTGAATCGTTCGCTGCGCTTGCTCACGGCTGCACTCCCCACGTCATCCGACAAGTTTCGCGCATCGAACACACTGTGACGACGCGTGATGGACACGGGAGGTCCCGTTGTGGATAACGTTGCCGTACGGGGGGTCGTCGGCGAGGAAGGGAATCCGCCCCGTGATGAGGACGTGAACCAGCCCGGCGCCGAAGGGTTGCGCCCCGGCGATCCGGAGCAGGTCGGGGGTTACCGGCTGCTCGGCCGCCTCGGCGAGGGCGGCATGGGGACCGTCTACCTCGCACTGGCCCCCACCGGCAGGCCGGTGGCGGTCAAGATGGTCAAGGCGGAGTTCGCGGTCGAGGAGGGGTTCGCCGCGCGGTTCCACGCGGAGGTGCGCAACGCCCGGCGCGTGGCCTCGTTCTGCACCGCCCAGGTGCTCGACAACGGCAACGACGAGGACGGCCGGCCGTACATGGTCACCGAATACATCGCCGGCACGCCGCTGTCGCGCCAGATCGCCCAGCACGGCGCGCTCGAAGCCGGCCCCCTGCACGGGGTGGCCCTCGGGGTCGCCGCCGCGCTGGCCGCGATCCACGTCGCCGGGCTGGTCCACCGCGACCTCAAGCCCGCCAACGTGATCCTGTCCATGTCCGGGCCCCGCGTGATCGACTTCGGCATCGCCCGCGCCCTGGACTCCACCCAGAGCTTCACCCAGTCGGGCGAGGTGCTCGGCAGCCCCGGCTGGTGGGCTCCCGAGCAGGTGCGCGGCCTGGAGATCACCCCGGCCGCCGACGTCTTCGCCTGGGGATGCCTGGTCGCCTACGCGGGCAACGGCCGTCACCCCTACGGCCGGGGCGACCTGGTCACCATGGCCACCCGGCTGCTCAACAGCCCGCCCGACCTGGGCGCGCTCCCCGCTCCGCTCGACGACCTGACCCGCCGGGCCACCGCGATGGACCCCTACCAGCGGCCCACCGCCCAGGATCTGCTGCTCGCCCTGGTCGGCGGCGGGATCGCGGCACCGGCCGGGCCGGTCGCCGCTCCGGCGGATCCGCCCACCCTGATCGCCGGCGACATGCTCAGCCGGTCGTGGCGGCCCCCGGCCAACGTGGAGCCCGACTCCACCCAGACCCTCGGCGTGCTGGACGTGAACGTCCTCCCGGCCTCCTCCGCGTCCTCCACCTCCTCCGTCCCGGACCCGCTCACGGCCCCGTCCGCCGTCCCGGCTCCGGTCCCGTCCGGTACGGCCCAGGCCCCGCCCACGACCCCGCCCGGTACGGCTCAGACCCCGTCCTCGGCCCCGCCCGGTACGGCCGCCGCCGGGCGGTCGCCGCGCAGGCGCCGACTGCTCGCCGTGCCGGCCGCGGCCGTGGCCGCGGCCCTGGCCGTCACGGTCGCCGTGCTGGTGAACACGGGTGACGAGGCCGGGCAGGGGCCGGCGGCCGTCGCCACCGCCGGCGGCACCGACGTGGGCAGGCGGATCGCGACCGGCTCCCTCCTCGACGACCCGCAACTGATCATCTCCCGGGCCCCGCGGTGCGGCCTGACCGCCTACCAGGGCGCCGCCCCGGTCCGCGGCCGGTTCTGCGCGGTCCGGTGGACCCTGCTCAACACCGCAGGGACCGCGGCGCCGATCAGCCGCACCCCGATCGTCCTGGTGGACGACCGCGGCGCGACCCACAGCCCGGAGCCGGTCTCGACGGGCCTGCCGGGCACCCTGGCCCCCGGCGGCAGGGCGGACGGGGTCCTGGTCTACGACCTGCCGCCGGCCCGCAAGCCGCTGAAGCTGACCGGCCGCGTGATCGAGGGGGGATCGGAGATCGAGGTGAGGCTGTCATGAGGCTTCTGGCGTCCCTGCTGGTCACGGCCATGCTCGCGGTGCCGCCCGCCGCCGGGACCGCCTCCGCCCTCTCCACTGCCTGCTCGGGGGCGAGCGCGAGCGACTTCGACGGCGACGGCACGGACGACGCGGTGGTCGGCGACCCGTTCGCGGACCACCACGGGATCGCCGGCGCCGGCGCCGTGCACGTGCTGCTCGGGCGGGGCGAGGGCGCGACGGTCGTGAGCGCTCCCGAGCCCGGCGCGGGCGACGGCTTCGGATGGTCGGTGAAGCTGACCCACCTCGACGCCGACCGCTGCGCGGACCTGCTGATCGGCGCGCCGTACGCGGACGTCTCAGGGCTGCGGGACGCGGGCGCGGTCTACGCCGTGTACGGCGGAGCCGGCCGCGAGACGGTCCGCCTGGTCGCCCCCCGGCCGGAGCGCGAGGCCCACTTCGGCTGGTCCCTGGCCTCCGGCGGCACCCTGGTGGCGGTCGGCGCGCCGTACGAGGACGCCGGCGGGGTGGCCGACGCGGGGGCGGTCTACCTGTTCGAGACCGGCGCGCTCGGCGCGGGCCGGCGGATCTCCCAGGACAGCGAGGGCGTCTCCGGCAACAGCGAGGCCGGAGACATGTTCGGCTGGTCGGTGGCGATCGGCAGGCTGGGCGGCGCCCCCGGCGAGCAGGACCTCGCGGTCGGCGCGCCGTACGAGAACGACGACGGGCTGGGGCGGCAGGACGGCGAGGGCATGCTCGACTCGGGATCGATCGCCGTGCTCTTCGACGTGCGCACCGCCCGGGGCGGATACACCGGCAGGAAATGGGACCTGCACGAGATCGTCGACGCGGACGCGGGCGACCGGTTCGGTTACGCGATGGCCTACGCCGAGGAGGGCGACGTGGGCTACCTGGCGGTGAGCGCGCCGCTCGGCGACGGCGGGCGGGTGAAGGACTCCGGGCTGGTCCATCTCTTCCAGGCGTCCAGCACGGCGGAGATCACCCCCGCGGGCGTCTTCGACCAGGGGGCGGAGGGCGCCGCCGGCGAGGGATACGGCTTCTCGCTGGCCTTCACCGGCGAGGGCGGCGCCCGGCTGGCCGTGGGAGTCCCGTTCGACGGGCCCGACCAGCGGGGCGGCGTACGGCTGGTGCCGGTGCGGGATCCGGGACGGTCCCGGCTGGTCGGCCGGGGCGAGCCTGGTGACCGCGCCGGCTGGTCGGTGGGGTTCAGCGGGAACCGCCTGGTGGTCGGCGCGCCGGACCGGAACGGTTCGGGAGCGGTGGCGCTGCTGGGCCGCAACGACTCCACCGGGATCCCGCTCGCGCCGGGGACCGGCAAGGTGCCCGCCCTCGACGGCGGCGGCCCGGCCGACTTCGGCGCGGCGGTGGGCTGACCGCCGTCACCACGGCGATCCGGCCACGCGCTCCCCGGCCCGGAGAGCGCCGGGGCGGATCACCAGGCGCCGAAGACGGTCTCCCCGTTCGCGCTGATGGCCTCGGCGAGCCCGGCCGGCTCCATCCCCTTGACCTCGGCCAGGCAGCGCAGCGTGAGCGGGATGAGGTAGGGCGCGTTGGGCTTGCCCCGGTGCGGGGCCGGCGGGAGGTAGGGCGCGTCCGTCTCGACGAGCATCAGCTCCTTGGGCGCGACCGCCGCGGCCTCGCGGAGATAGCCGGCGTTCTTGTAGGTGACCGGGCCGGAGAAGGACATGAAGTAACCGGCCTCGGCGCACCTGCCGGCCATCTCGGCGTCGCCGGAGAAGCTGTGGAAGACCACGACGTCCGGGGCGCCCTGGTCGGCCAGGACGCGCAGCACGTCGTCGTGGGCCTCGCGGTCGTGGATCACCAGGGCTCTGCCGGTCCGCTTGGCGATCTCGATGTGCGCCCGGAAGCTGGCGTGCTGGTCGTCCTTGGACGCCCAGTCACGGTAGTAGTCGAGCCCGGTCTCCCCCACCGCCCTGACGTGGGGGAGGCGGGCCAGCTCCTCGATCTCGGCGAGGGTCTCGGGCGTCGAGGCGTGCGCCTCGTTGGGATGGATCGCCACCCCGGCGTAGACATCGGCGTGGAGCCCGGCGGTCTCGGCGTTCCAACGCGAGGACGGCAGGTCGTAGCCGATCGTGACGAGCCTGGTCACGCCTACCGAGCGGGCCTGCCGGAGGATCCCCTCGACGCTCGCCTGAGCCGCCTGGGCGGCCAGGGCGACGGGGTCTCCCGAGGACGCCTGGCGGTTGCCCACCATGATGTCCAGATGGCAGTGGCTGTCGAACACCTCGGCGGCCAGGGGTTCGGGGACGGCGGGAAGCTTCGTCGTGCTCACGGCACCCAACCTACCGAGGAGCCGATACGGCCCGCACCGGGACCGCCGGGCGCGGGCCGTGGACGCGGGCTACCCGTCCGGACCGGCGCACCGGCGCACACCCCCGTCCGGACCGGCGCACACCGCCAGGCCGGACGGATGGACCAACGCATGCCGCCGGGCCGAGCGCAGACCGACGCGCGCCGCCAGGCCGGGCGGACCGACGCGCGTCACCCGGCCAGGCGGACAGACCGACGTGTGTCACCCGGCCAGGCGGGCGAGCTCCTCTTCGACGATCTTCGGGTCGAGCTTGGTGAACAGCGGGGTCGGCGGGGCGAGCGGGGTGCCGGGCCGGATCGGGGTGGACTCCCAGCGGGCGGCGCCCTCGTAGGAGCCGGTGATGATCGGGTAGGACCGGCCGTTCTCCTCGGTGACCTCCTGGATCTCCGGCATTCCCGACCACACGCCGGTGCCGCCGAGCATCGCGTAGATCTTGTTGGAGGAGCTGGGCAGGACCGGGGTGAGCAGGGTCTTGGCGTCGTCGACGACCTGGAGCGCCACGTGGAGGATGGACTTCACCCGCTCGGGATTGTCCTTGATCTTCCACGGCTCCTGCTCGGCGAGATACCGGTTGGCCTCGCGGATGACCTCGAACGCCTCGTTCGTGGCGTTCTTGAACCGGGAGGCCTCGAACTCGGCGCCGGCCTTCGCGAAGGCCGCGCGGCTGCGCTCCAGCATCGCCCGGTCGGCGTCGGTCAGCTCGCCCGCCTCGGGGATGACGCCGAAGTTCTTGGCGGCCATCGAGATCGAGCGGTTGACCAGGTTGCCCCAGGCCGCCACCAGCTCGCCGTTGTTGCGGTTGAGGAACTCCGACCAGGTGAAGTCGGTGTCCTGGCTCTCCGGGCCGGCCACCGCGATGTAGTAGCGCAGCGCGTCGGCGTCGTAGCGGGCCAGGAAGTCACGCACGTAGATGACGACCTGGCGGGAGGAGGAGAACTTGCGCCCCTCCATGGTCAGGAACTCGCTGGAGACGACCTCGGACGGCAGGCTCAGCGTGCCCAGCGCGCCCGGCTTGCCGTCCCGGGAGCCCTGGCCGTTGTAGCCGAGGAGCAGCGCAGGCCAGATCTCGGCGTGGAAGACGATGTTGTCCTTGCCCATGAAGTAGTAGCCACGGGCGTCGGGGCTCTGCCACCACTGCCGCCAGGCGTCCGGGTCGCCGGAGCGGCGGGCCCACTCGATGGAGGCGCTGAGGTAGCCGATGACGGCGTCGAACCAGACGTAGAGCCGCTTGTTGGGCTGGTCGCTCCAGCCCTCCAACGGGATCGGCACGCCCCAGTCGAGGTCGCGGCTCATCGCACGCGGCTGCAGGTCGCCCAGGAGGTTGAGGGCGAACTTCAGCACGTTGGGCCGCCACTCGCCCTGCTTGGACTGCAGCCAGGAGCCCAGCACCTCGGCGAACGCGGGCAGGTCGAGCATGAAGTGCTCGGTCTCGACGAAGATCGGCGTCTCGCCGTTGATCTTGCTGACCGGGTTGATCAGCTGGATCGGGTCGAGCTGGTTGCCGCAGTTGTCGCACTGGTCGCCGCGGGCGCTGTCGTAATGACAGATCGGGCAGGTGCCCTCGATGTAGCGGTCGGGCAGGGTGCGGGCAGTGGACGGCGAGATCGCGCCCATCGTGGTCTTGGGGAAGATGTAGCCGTTGTCGTAGAGACCCTTGAAGATCTCCTGCACCACGGCGTAGTGGTTGTCCGTCGTGGTCCGGGTGAACAGGTCGTAGGAGAGCCCGAGCGCCTGGAGGTCCTCGACGATCACCCGGTTGTAGCGGTCGGCGAGCTCGCGGGCGCTCACGCCCTCCTTGTCGGCCTGCACCTGGATCGGGGTGCCGTGCTCATCGGTCCCGCTCACCATCAGGACCTTGTTGCCCACCATCCGCTGGTAGCGGCTGAACATGTCGGACGGAACGCCGAATCCGGAGACGTGCCCGATGTGGCGGGGGCCGTTGGCGTAGGGCCACGCGACGGCGGTCAAGATGTGCTGGGACATGATGCCAAGCCTAAGGGACGCGGGCTCAGGCCTTGGTGCTCTCCCGGGATACGGCCTCGGCGGCCTCCTCGGCGGCCGAGGCGGCCACGTCGATGGGGGTCTCCCTGGTCCGGCGGATACCGAGGATGCTGACGAACAGCGCCGCGAAGATGGTCTGGAAGCTCATGATCAGCGCGGTGGCCGAGGGCACGACCAGCCGCAGCGACTCCGACGGGATCAGCGGGCCGAAGCTGCGCGTCTGCCAGTGGACCAGCGAGGCGACCAGGCCGCCGAGACCGGCCAGGGCCAGCAGGCCGCCGACGACCAGGCCCTTCTCCAGGGTCACGATGTCGATGAGCTTGCGCACCCGCCTGTCCTCGGGCAGGAAACCCTCCTCCGCCGCGTAGACCTTGGTGAACACCGCGAACAGCACCGCCTGGAAGCCGATCACCATCGCGGCGGAGGCGCCGACCAGGGTGTCGACGTCGAAGGCGAGCTTGCCGATGTAGACCGGGCCGAAGGTCAGGGTGGCGCCCGCGACCAGGCCGAGGGTCATCAGGACCATGCCGGGGATGAGGAACAGCCAGCGCGGGCTGTAGAGCATGAGGAAGCGCAGGTGGCGCCAGCCGTCGCGCCAGGAGCGCAGGTGCGGCGGACGGGAGCGGCCGTCGGGCGACAGCGTGGTGGGCACCTCGCGCACGTCCAGCCCGGACAGCGTCGAGCGCACCACCATCTCGCTGGCGAACTCCATGCCGCCGGTCTGCAGGCCCAGCTTGAGGATGGAGTCGCGCCGGAAGCCGCGCAGCCCGCAGTGGAAGTCGCCGATGGCGCTGGGGAAGAACAGGCGGCCGATGAAGGAGAGCACCGGGTTGCCGAGGTAGCGGTGGAGCGGGGGCATGGCGCCCGGCGCGATGCCGCCCTTGAACCGGTTGCCCATCACCAGGTCGGCGCCGTCGCGCAGCTGCTCGACGAACGGCAGCAGCGCGGTGAAGTCGTAGGAGTCGTCGGCGTCGCCCATGATGACGTACCGGCCCCGGGCCGCGCGGATGCCGCCTATGAGCGCGTTGCCGTACCCCTTGGCGTCCACGTGCACGACCCGGGCCCCGGCGTCTCGCGCGAGCTGCTGCGAGCCGTCGGTGCTGCCGTTGTCGGCGATCAGCACTTCTCCGTCGATCCCGTGTTCCCGCATGCAGGCCAGTGCCTTGCGTACGCAGGTCTCCACGGTCTCCGCCTCATTCAAGCAAGGCATGACCACGGTCAGTTCCACGTCTCAACCCCTCGTATACGGCACAGGCCAATCTCATCATGATGCCCTCTATCGTCTACTGCGCGGGTCAACTCCGTGAAACGACTGGCATCCTGTAATGCATGGTGACCGTCGCCGAACGAGCACGTCTGGAGACGCCTCCAGGCGACTGGAGCGCACGTCTGTGGGCGTTCCTACGCCGCCACCGCGTGTTCGTGGCCGCGCTCTCGCTGGCGTTCGTGCTGCGTGTCGTCACCATGCTCGGGTACGGCCCGGCGCTGTGGTTCAACGACTCCTTCGAATACGTGTCGGGGGCCGTCAACCCCGACAGGCCCAGTGCCCTGCGCCCGAACGGTTATTCCTTCTGGCTCCTCCTGCTGCGCCCCTTCCACAGTTTCGGCCTGGTGGCCTTCGTCCAGCACCTGATGGGCCTGTCCATCGCGGTGCTGGTCTACGCGCTGCTGCGCAGGAGGTTCGGCCTGCCCGGCTGGGGGGCGACGCTGGCCACGGTGCCGGTGCTGTTCGACGCCTACCAGATCCAGCTCGAACACCTGATCATGTCCGACACGATGTTCATGCTGCTGGTCGTGGGCATCGTCACGCTGGTGCTCTGGCACCGGAAGATGTCCTGGCGGCTCGGCGCGGTCATCGGCCTGCTGCTCGCCCTCACCGCGCTGACCCGGTCGATCGGGCTGCCGATCCTCGCCCTGGTCGGCGCCTACATGCTGATCAAGCGCACCGGCTGGAAGCCGATCACGGCGATGCTGACCGCGTGCGCGCTCCCGGTGCTCGCCTACATGGGCTGGTTCGCCTCCGCGCACGGCACCTTCTCGATGACCAGCAGCGACGGGGCGATCCTCTACATGCGGACCGCGCTGTTCGCCGACTGCAGGAAGATGGAGCTCGACCCCCGCAAGGATCTTGAGATCGCGCTGCTGTGCATCTCCGACCCGCCGAGCGAGCGCAGCTTCTCCGGCCAGAACTACCTGTGGTGGGCCAGGGGCGGCCAGCGCTTCCACGCCTTCGGGACGGGCAGCACGTTCACCCCGCAGATGAACCAGGCCGCCGGGACGTTCGCCAGGCGGGCCATCATGTCCCAGCCCGGCGACTACCTCACCCGGGTGGCTCTCGACTTCTTCCGCGCCTTCCGCTGGGACCGGCCGCGCTTCCCCGACTACGCGACCTTCCAGCAGTACGAGTTCTCCTTCGAGGACAAGGTGCTCCCGGCCTGGGCGTCCTACAAGGGCAACACCGACACCGACGCGCGCAAGTACGACCCGAGCCTGCCGACCGCCGAGATCCGCGGCCGGCCGAGCGTCGTCGGCACCCAGGTCCACGACCCGTGGGCCTCCTTCATGCAGGCCTACCAGCGGACGGTCCGGATGCCCGGCATCGTCGTCGGCGTCCTGCTCCTGATCGGCCTGGCCGGGGTGGCGGTGCGCTGGCGCAAGCTGGGCGGGCCGGTGCTCCTGCCCTGGCTGGCCGCCTTCGGGCTCATCCTGGCCCCGGCCGCGACCGCCGAGTTCGACTACCGCTACCTGCTGCCCGCGGTGCCGCTGGCCTGCCTCGCCGCCGCGATCTCGCTGCGCCGCGGGTTCGCTAGGCCCACCGCGGGAAAAGCATCCGCGCCCACCACTGCGCGTGCGGAATGACCTCGGCGACGAGCACGGGGTGGAGCCAGGCGAAGTTGATCAACGCGAGGATCATGAAGGCCCCGGCGAACGCGGCTCCGACCGCCCTGCGGTTGGGCGCGGCGTCCGTCTTCCCGATGACCAGGCCCGCGGCGAGCACGATCGCCAGGATCATGAAGGGGACCATGGGGATCATGTAGAACAGATACATGGTGCGGTTGTCGGCGATCGCCCAGTAGAACCAGGGCAGCCAGCCGGCGGCGTAGCCGAGCAGGACGGCTCCGGCGCGCCAGTCGCGGGTGGCCACGTACCAGGCGATCATCGCGATGAGCGCGGCCAGCCCGCCGTACCAGATGACCGGCGTGCCGACCCCGAGCACCGCCTGCGAACAGCTGGACGCCCCGCACCCGCTCTTGGGCGTCTCCCAGAAGAACGCCACGGGGCGCAGCAGCAGCGGCCAGCTCCACGGCTCCGACTGGTAGCCGTGCGGGGTCGCCAGGCCGGTGTGGAAGCCGAGGACCTGGAAGTGGTAGTTCAGCCACGACCGGATCGAGTCGAAGACGAAGAACAACGGTCCCTGCGAGGTCGCCTGGGCCCAGTTGCGCCCCCAGCCCAACGAGGAGGCGAACCAGCCGCTCCAGGAGACCACGTAGGCGATCACCGGAGCCGCCGCCATGGCGGTGAGGGCGGTGGGCAGGTCCTTGCCGGCCATCCCGCCGTACGGCCGGCGCAGCCCGACCGCCCGGCGGGCCCCGGCGTCCCAGATCAGCGACATGACCGCGAAGGCCACCAGGAAGAAGATCCCCGACCACTTGACCGCGCACGCCGCGCCCAGGCAGAGCCCGGCGGCGATCCGCCACGGCCGCAGCCCCAGCCACGGGCCATGCTCGCTCAGCGGCGAGGTCTCGTACCAGTCGACCAGCCGGCCACGCGCCCGGTCCCGGTCGACCACCAGGCAGGCGAACCCGGCCAGGACGAAGAACATCAGGAAGATGTCCAGCAGCGCGGT
>NZ_FOQY01000025.1 GCF_900113865.1 Streptosporangium canum
TGTGGTCGCTGTTCCTCGCACTCAGATGGTGATCTCCATGAGACTGACACAGGAACGCGCCCACCATCTGATCGCCGAGCTCGAGCAGACCGCCTGGCAGAGGCTGAGCTGTGGAGACGGAGCCCACGGTCCGCGGCTGTACGACTGGGCGAGTGTGGATATTCGACCCTTGCGCGAGCCGGGAGCAGGGCATTGGCTACTCGCCCGCAGAAGCATCTCCAACCCGGGTGATCTGGCCTACTACATCTGCTTCGCCGATGAACGAACCCATATGGAGGAGCTGGTACGGGTCGCGGGTAGTAGGTGGGCGGTCGAAGAATGCTTCCAGGCGGCGAAGAACGAGACCGGGCTCGATCACTATCAAGTCCGCGGCTACCGGGCCTGGTATCGGCATATAACACTCTGCATGGCAGCGTCCGTATTCCTGGTCCGCCTCCAGCAGGTGGCTAAAAAAGGGGGCCCTCTCTACATCGGCCACTAGGAATGGCGACACTGAGCATCAACGAGATCCGGCGTTTATGGAATCGCGTTGTATTCCACACCGCTCATGTGAAGGACCATGCCCTGAAGTGGTCTGAATGGAGAAGGCGAACCCAACAACGAGCCCGCGACAGCCACTACCGCAGACGTGAAAGACACAACCTGTCGTTGCAGTACTAGGACGCACCGGCTCCGCTGGATTTCGCCGGTGGGCGTTCGTACACCAGGCGCCAGAGGAGCTTGTTGAACAGTTCGCGCTCGTCCGGGGTGAGCGGAGCGAGGAAGGCGTCCATGGCGTTCACCATGGTCGGGGTGAGCTTGTGGCGCAGGAGGGCCTGCCCCTCGCTGGTGAGGCCGATCGCATACTTACGCCGGTCGTCGGGGTTGCGCGCCCGCTGAACGAGGCCGAGCCGCTCCAGCCCGTCGACGACGCTGACCATGGTGGTCCTGTCGATGCCGTGGGTGCGGGCGAGCTGCTGCTGGGACTGGGGGCCCATGGAGTCGATGGCGGTGAGCACGATGAAATCCTTCGACCGCAGCCCGAAGGGCTCTACCGCCGATTCGAAGATCTCGACGAAAAGATCGTTGGCCTTGCTCACCAATAGGCTGGTGGAGCTGGACATAAAGTCCGCAAGGGGAGGATCCGTATTTGGAGAATCAGCGCTCACATACGTCCCTTCAGCGGTCATGTGTTGCATAATGCGCCAAAGTGCCCATATCAAGCATGCTCATATATGGCAAGAGCGTCACACCCTATAGGCCAAGAGTGTCACACGCTGCCATGCGCAGCGCAACAGCCGAATTCAAATCATCAGTAATGCTGATTGACAGGAATGCTGAGGATCTGTGAAGCTGATTAATGTGGGAGGGCGGTGAGGACTCCGCTCAGGGTTCCGCGACCGCCCGGGTGAGGAGACTCCATGTCTGAAGGCCGAGGCGGCACCGACGCCGGCACCACATGGGATGAGGTCCATGAGATCGTGCTCGGCGTGGACCTGTTCGAGGTGGCCGACGAGCAGGAAGGCTGACTGCTGATCCGCTGGGAAACCGCTGATCCGCTGGGAAAGGGGTGGGGCTATGGGTGGAGACGGGAGCGAGCCCGCGCCGGCTCCGGGACTGCTGGCCGAGTCCACCGGCTGGCTGCTCAACGGTGCGGCGCGTGAGGTCACGTCGGAGCTGGAGGAGGTGCTGAAGGGTGACGACCTCCGCTGGCGCGACTACGGCGTGCTCGGCGTGCTCGAAGCGTCCGGCCCGCTCTCGCAGCAGGAGATCGGTCGGCGGCTCGCCGTCGACCGGTCGACGATGGTGCACATCATCGATGTCCTCGAGCAGCGCGGGCTGGTCGCGCGCAGCCGTGACCGGGCCGACCGGCGGGCCTACTCGATCGAGCTGACCGACGCCGGGCGCGCCCTGCTCGTGGAGGTGCTCCATCCGGTGACCGCCGCGGTCCACGACCGCGTGATCGGCAGGCTGACCCGCGAGGATCGCGCCCATCTCAACCGGATCCTCGCGCAACTGGCGGGCGGGGCCTGAGCCGGTGCTATATGAGTGTTTACGAATGATCTGATGTCTGATAGTTTGTAAATATACATATCCATGGAGTCGGGCAAGGGTGGAGTAGCCCGAAGTCGCCACCCTGCGTGAAAGTACATGGCCGGGAGGTGAGCCATGGACATTTCCGTCATCGGTGTTTCGGCTGAAGCCGAAGAGCTCTACCGGTACTTCCTGCGGCACCGTGGCGAGGGGATCGGCTCGGTACGGCAGGCGCTCAACCTGGATCCCGACACGATCGAGGCCGCGGCCGAGGTGCTGGGCCGGCTGTCCCTACTCGACCTCACCGACCGTCACCGCGTGGTGGCGACGGAGCCCAGGATCGGGATCGAGCGCCTGGTGGAGCAGCGCCTGGACCAGCTCAACATGGAGATCCGCCGCGTTCTGGCGGCGCGCGACGCCATCGCCTCCCTCGTGGAGGACCAGCGGCACGGCGAGAACTCGACGCCGGTGCTCGACATCGAACGTGTGGAGGGCCTCGACCAGGTCCGGCAGCGACTCGACGACCTCGGTTTCTTCTCCTACAAGGAGACGCTGTGCCTGCATCCGGGCGGACCGCTCTCGCGGGGTGCCATCGAGACGGCGCTCCCGCTGGATACGCGCTCTCTGCGCCGTGGACTTGCGGTAAAAGCGGTTTATCACCCTAAAGCGCTGGACGATCCTTTTATGGCGGCATATTTACGTGATGTCGTCAGCCTTGGCGGGCAGATTCACATTACGGAAGATCCCATGGACCGCATGCTGATTTTTGATCGCAGCGTAGCGGTTGTGCCGATAAATCCGAAGGAGAGCTCGCGGGGCGCGCTACTCGTACGGGAACCCGGCCTGGTCTCCCAGTTGGTCACCTATTTCGACGGCGTGTGGCAGGCCGCCACCGATCTCCGTGATTTCACCGAGCCTTCCAGCGGCGCGCCACTGCTGTCCGATCTGGAGAAGCGGGTGCTCGCGGTGATGGCGACGGCCGACAAGGACGAGATCGCCGCACGCGAGATCGATGTCTCCGTCCGGACCTACCGTCGTTATGTCGCGGACCTCATGGCGCGGCTCGGCGCCGTCAACCGCTTCCAGGCCGCCCTGCGCGCCAAGGAGGAGAACTGGATCTGACGGAGCGGCGCCGACCGGCCCGCGGCGCGCTCCCGGCCGGCACCGGGGGAGCGGGCTCCACAAGGGACGGCAGGGGTCAGGGGACGTTCTTTCCCGGTCCGTGACGGCCGGCGGTCAGGACATGACAGTCGGCGAGCTCCCAGTGGCTGATCGCCGGGTCGGTGAGAGCCTCGACCGCTTCGGCGCGTATCTGCGCGCCGGTCACGTCCTCATCGGTGTGGACGCGGATCACGACGTCTCCGGTGGCCTGCCTGAGGTCTTTACGCCATCTCTCCGGCAGAAGCGCCAGGATCCGGATCCCGTCGACCGGTGAATCGCCTGCGGGCTCTCCTGCGGTCCGGCGCATCGTCAACTCGACCAACATGGCTGGATGCCTCCGCCTAGTCCCGGGTGGCGCCGGCCGGGCCGACGCGGAAGGGGCACCGGCGGCGACGGCACATCGGATGATACCGGAGGCCGGCGGCTCGACCACGGCGCGGCCGCCGGAACGGCCGGAACGGCCGGAGGTCCCGTCCGCCGGCCGCGTGCGCGCCCCGGGGCGGCGCACCCGTCCCGGCGGGCGCTCGTCTGCGCGCATCGGCGGGAAGCGGCCGGGTGAAGCCGCGACGGCGGGGCCGATTTCCAAGTTGTTTTCATGGAGTTTCACGTGCGAAGGCAGGGTTGAATATGCCGGCGTGCGATTGATTCCGGCCTTTTTCCGAGCCGGGCCATCGGCTGTGAAACGCCGGTCCGGCACGGCGGGGAAATCGCCTCCGGACGGTCTGCGCGGCTGCCCGCGGTTCCGTGCCGCCAGGTGAAAGCACACTCGGAGATGACAGGAGGGAGGCAGGGGCATTTCACTGGGTGTGGATTAGAGGAGATGATCTGATGCTGGTGAGCGCGACCGGCGGTACTGGATTCGTCGGTGCCCATTCGGTTGCGGCGATTGTGGGGATGGGCCACCGGGTCCGCATGCTCGTCCGCGACGTGTCCAAGGTGAAGCGCGCCCTGGCGCCGTTGAACGTCGATCTCGGTGCCGTCGACGTGGTCATCGGAGATGTCACGGACGCGGACAGCGTGGCCCGCGCCGTACGCGGCGCCGACGCCGTGCTGCACGCGGCGTCGGTGTATTCCTTCGACAGCAGGCTCCACCTGAGGATGCGGCAGGTCAACGAACGGGGCACGGAGATCGTGCTCGACGCCGCGCGGCGGGCGGGCGCGGACCCGATCATCCACGTTTCCAGCATCGTGGCGATGTTCCCGGCGCGGGGACAGGTGATCCGTGAGGACTCGCCTGTCGGCCGGCCTCGCGAGACGTACATGGCGAGCAAGGCCGCGGCCGAGGTCGTCGCACGTCGGCACCAGGCCGAGGGAGCTCCGGTGGTGATCACTTACCCGCCCGCCCTGCTCGGCCCGGACGACCCGAATCTGGGCGACCAGAACGCCCGGCTCCGCAGCGTGCTCCGGGGCCTGACGCCTCTGTGGCCTCTGGGCGGGTTCCCGGTCGGCGACGTGCGGGACACCGCGGCGCTGCACGCCCGGCTGCTCGCCTCACCGGGTGACAGGCCGGGCCGCCACTTCGGACCGGGCCGCTACCTCTCCACACGTCAGTACGTGAAGGCGCTGCGTGAGGTCACCGGACGCGCACTGCCGACGATCTTCCTTCCGGCTCGGGGGATGATCCCGGTCGGGCTGTTCGTCGACCTCGTGCAGCGTGTGTGGCCGTGGCACATCCCGGCCGAGTACGGAGCCATCTACACGTGTGCCTGCGCCACGCGGCCGGCCGAGGGCGTCAGCACTCATGGGATCAGTCCACGGCCCGTCGCCGAGACCATCGGCGACACGGTGCGCTGGCTGCGCGAGAGCGGTCACCTGTCCGCTCGGCAGGCGGGTTCGGGCCTGCCGAGCCTGTCGTCTGTAACAACGCAATGACGGGAGATGCCCCCATGAGCGAGCGGACCGCCCGGAGGGCCGGGGCCTTGGGTAACGAGGGGAAGAAACGCCGATGAGCACCTCGGAGCTCGACTTCATTCTCGTGCCCCTGCCCACGCCGACCGAGGAGGGCGTCAACGGACGTCCGGACGAGCAGGCGAACGGGCGTCTCCCCGCGAAGCCACCGGCCCCGCAACCGCAGGTCCGGTCCATGAGCCTGCTGCGCGAGCAGCGTGAGCGGCTGCGCGAGGGAGTCCTCGCCGGCCGCCGCCCGGCGGTCGACCGGCAGCACGCGCTCGGCAAGCGCACGGCGCGGGAGCGGATAGACCTGCTGCTGGACGAGGGGTCGTTCACCGAGATCGACATGTACCGACGCCACCAGGCGCACGGCCTGAAGATCGAGGAGCAGCGTCCGCACACCGACGGTGTGATCACGGGGTCCGGCACGATCCACGGCCGCCGGGTGTTCCTCTACGCCCAGGACTTCACGCTCTTCGGCGGGTCGCTCGGCGACGCGCACGCATCGAAGATCCATAAGGTGATGGATCTGGCGATCTCCACCGGGTCCCCCTTCATCGGGCTGAACGACAGCGGGGGCGCCCGGATCCAGGAGGGGGCGATGTCCCTCAACGGCTACGGCGGGATCTTCCAGCGCAATGTCCAGGCATCCGGGGTGATACCGCAGATCAGCGTCGTGCTCGGGCCGTGCGCGGGGGGAGCCGCCTACTCCACGGCACTGGCCGACTTCACCTTCATGGTCCGCGACACCGCTCAGATCTACCTGACCGGGCCCGACGTCGTCGAGGCGGTGAGCGGCCAGCGGGTCACCCACGCCGAGCTCGGCGGCGCGGAGGTCCACGGCGGCCGATCGGGTGTGGCCACGTTCGTGCACGACGACGAGGAGAGCTGTCTTGAGGACGTGCGCTATCTCGTCTCGATGCTGCCCGGCAACAATCTGGACCTCCCCCCGAGCGCGCCGTCCCGCGACGCGGCCACGGATGTGAGACCCCGGCTGGCCGAGATAGTCCCGGTCGAGCCGAACAAGTCCTACGACATGCGGCAGGTCGTCGCCGAGCTGGTGGACGACGGGGACTTCCTCGAACTGCATGAGAACTGGGCGCCGAACGTCATCTGCGTGCTGGCCCGGATCGACGGTGACGTGGTCGGCGTGGTCGGCAACCAGCCCATGGTGATGGCCGGGGTGCTGGATGTCGCCGCGGCGCAGAAGGCCGCACGGTTCGTGCGGTTCTGCGACGCCTTCAGCATCCCGCTGGTGACGCTGGTCGATGTGCCCGGTTTCCTGCCGGGCACCGATCAGGAGTACGCGGGGATCATCCGGCATGGCGCCAAGCTGTTGTACGCCTACTGCGAGGCGACCGTGCCGCGGATCCAGGTCATTTTGCGCAAGGCGTACGGCGGGGCCTACATCGTGATGGACTCGCGTTCCATCGGCACCGACCTCTCGCTGGCGTGGCCGACGAACGAGATCGCGGTGATGGGCGCCGAGGGCGCCGTGAACGTCATCTTCCGCAGGGAGCTGGCCGCCGCCGCGGACCCCGCCGAGCTCCGCTCGGAGCTGGTCGCCGAGTACTCCGAACAGCTCGTGCACCCGCACTACGCCGCTGAGCGCGGCCTGGTCGACGACGTGATCGACCCGGTGCAGACGCGATCCGCGGTCGCCCGGGGGCTGGCGATGCTGCGCGACAAGCGCAAGCAGCCGCCGCAGCGCAAACACGGGAACGTGCCCCTGTAGACGGCGGATCACGCCGGCCGGACCACGCCGGCCGGATCACGCCGGCCGGACCACGGCGGGCGGACCACGCCGGCCGGACCACGCCGGGCGGACCACGGCGGCCTGTGCGCGGCCGCCGTTCCGTTCGACCAGTAGGGGCGGCCGGCTGATCGCGCCGGCATGAGAACCGGTACGGCGGCCGGCAGTGCCGGGATCACGACACCCACCACCGCTGAGGCCGCCGGCGGCCTCACGCTCCTTCGGACCTCCCGGGCCGTCTCCGGGCCTCCGTATCGCGCGCCCGCGCCGCCTCCGTGCACCCCGCGCCGCCTCCGTGCACCCCGTGCCGTCTCCGGCCCGGCCCCTCCGCCCCTTGGGCGCCCGTGCCGTCCGGTAAACCTCAGCGGCGTCTTCCGGACCCCCGCCACCGTCCTGGTGGCGGGGGTCCGGGCCTTCCGCGCCGCCTCCGGGCCTTCCCTGGCGCCCACACGCCGGCGCCCGTACGTCCCGGTCGTCTCTTACCGCCCGCGCGGCCTCCGAGCTTTCCTGGCGCCCGCACGCCTTCGGATCGTCCCCGTACCGCCTCGGCCTGTCCGGTCGCCGTCGGGCAGGTGGCTGCCGCGTCCTTTGCCCCGGAAGGCGGACGGCTGCCGCGTCCCTTGTCCCGGAAGGCGGACGGCTGCCGCGTCCCTTGTCCCGGAAGGCGGACGGCTGCCGCGTCCCTTGTCCCGGAAGGCGGACGGCTGCCGCCCAGTCCCGCCACCGGCGGTCATCCCCTTCCCACCCGGTACTTGCGGGCCGTCCGGCGGCCCTATGGCAGGAAGCGGCCAGCGGCAGGCAACTTGCTGCCTTTGATCTGCCTGGTCCACGGGCTGTGGAGAGCGCAGAGTTGGTTGTGCGAGAACAAATAAACAGCCCGAGAAAATGGACCAGGAAATGAAGATCCCAATCTTCTCACCAAGCAGTTTCAATGTCACTACAACATTTCCGGCAACAATTGCCGCCGGCGCCGTCTCGTGTTCCGCCGTCATCGGCGGCCACTCCGCGCCGGCCGCCGCGGGCGACCCCTGGAACGCCGAGTCGCAGGTCGCTGCCGCCGGCATCCCAGGGAACTCCGCGTCCACCGACGGCACTACCCGGGACTAGGAGGAGGTATCCACTCATGTTGGTTGAACTGACGATGCGGCGGACCGGAGGAGAGCCGTCAGGTAATTCGCCGATCGACGGAATCCGGATCCTGGCGCTTATGCCGGAGAAGTGGCGTAAGGACCTCAGGCAGGCCACCGGAGAAATAGTCATCCGGGTCCAGACCGATGAGGACATAACAAGTGAGCAGATCTGCGTCAGGGTGGTTGCGATTCTCACCGACCCGGCGGTCAGCCACTGGAAGCTCGCGACATGCCACGCATTGACCACTGAGAACCACGAATCAAAGGAGGCAACCCATGATTACTCCCGTTTTGCAGACTGGAGAGTGCAGCGTGTGGTGGGCGGACCCGCGGGACCAGCCGACCGACGTCCTGACCAGCGTGCTCAGTGGAACTGAGCTGAAGCGGGCCTCGACCTACCACCGTGACCAGGATCGGCGCCGCTTTCTCACGGCGTGCTGGCTGTTGCGCACCACCGCGGCGGCCCAGCTCGGTGTCTCTCCCGCGGACGTCGCCGTCGAGCGGCGGTGCCCGGACTGCGACAAACCGCACGGCAAGCCGTACGTCCGGAGCGTGGGGATCGAACTGCACGTCTCCGTCTCCCACGCGGGAAACCGGGTCGCGGTGGCCTTGAGCACCGCGGGGGCGCTGGGGGTCGACGTGGAGGAGGTGCCCACCGGCCCGGTCGACGGGCTCGCGCAGTGCGCGCTGTCGCCGGCCGAGCTGGCGATCCTGCAGGCGCTCCCCGAGCACAAGCAGAACGCTGCCTTCGCCCGCATGTGGGTATGTAAAGAAGCAGTCCTCAAGGCGACAGGCCACGGGCTGCGGATCCCTCCGGACCAGGTCGAGGTCAGCAGTCCACAGGAAGACCCCGCACTGCTCGGCTGGCCGCTGGACATCCATCCAAGTACGGTGCAAATCCACCCCCTTGACCCTGGTGGGGGGTACGCCGGCGTCGTCGCGGTCATCGCCGGCGACCTCCCGATCACAGTGGCGGAGTCGGACGCCCTCGACCTTCGGCCGATCCGGCTCTCCGCCGCGGTGAGCATGGCCGCCTGACAACTCTTGACCAGACCGGTAAAAGGCTGCTGAATGAATATGGAAAGTCACGGACGGCAAGGTGGCCGGCCTGCGGACATAATGTGCTTACAGGTCCGATTTCTGCATTATTCAAGGCAGCCTTAGAGTAAAGGAGAGGAAGCTGACCTGCCGTGAAAAACCATTTCGTCTTGATTCCCGGCCCGTGGATGGGCGCCTGGGTCTGGGAGCCGGTGACCTGCGGCCTGCGCACGCTTGGTCATCATGTCCGCCCGATCACGCTGTCGGGCCTGGCCGCCCCTGACACCGATGTCTCCAGTGTGGGCCTGGCCACCCATGTCGATGACGTGCTGTCACTCCTGGAGGCCGACGACCTGAGAGACGTCATTCTCGTGGGACACAGCTATTCGGGCATCGTGGCCGGTCAGGTCGCTGACCGTGCCCCCGGCCGGGTGGCGCGCACCGTGTTCGTCGAAGGGTTCCTGCCCCATGACGGTGTGTCGATGCTCCAGGCCTTCCCGGAACGCCAGCGTGCCGGCGAGCTCCAGTTGATCGACGAGAACCGGGGCCGCTGGCCGGTCCCGGACGCCACGGTCGTGGCCGACGGGCAGGACCTGTCCGTCGAGCAGGCGCGGTGGCTGGTGGAGCGTTTCGTCGGCCACCCCGGGCGCACGCTGTCCGAGCCGGCCGTCCTGACGCGGCCGCTCGCACAGCAGCGGGCAAGTTACGTCATGTGCGAGATGGAACACTTCGACGGCAAGGTCTCCGACGACGTCGCGGCCATGCGCGCCGAGCCGAACTGGGACTTCCACACTCTCAAGACCGGCCACTGGCCGATGGTGTCGGCCCCCGAGCAGCTCGTCGCGCTGCTCGCCGGCATCGCCTCCCAGCAGAACTGACCGGGTGCGGTCGAACCGGTCCGCAGCAGGTCCGGCGTCCGGCCCGCAGGAGGCTCAGCGTCCGCCCTGGCCGCCCGCCAGGGACAGCGCCGGCTGCCCGCCGAGGACGACGGCGACCCGCGTGGCCGGGGTCTCCTGGTGGCCGCGCGCGCCGCTGACCATGAACTCGTAGATATGCCCGCGCTCGGCGGGCAGCTCCAGGCTGTCGGCGAGTATCGGCAGCGGTGATCTCTGGAAGCCCTGCCCGGCGGTGACGTCACGCCAGTAGAGCCAGTATCCGCTCGCGCCGAACACGTGGGGCCACGAGACGCTGATGGACGAGCCGTGCGAGGTGGCGGTGATACCGGCCGGCGGGGAGATCGCAAGCGGGTCGGCCGTACGGGGGACCGGGTCGAGGAAGTCGATCCGGCCGTGACCGAACACCGACGAGAAGCTGTCGGCGAACGCTTTAGCGATCTTGAACTCGCCGACGCTGTTCGGGTGGAGACCGTCGTAGGTGTCGCTGCCGGGGTCGTAGACGCTGTTCAGGTCGACGAGGACGACCGCCGATCGAGCCGTCGACATCGCCGCCAGCGTGGACGGCAACCCCTCGTTGTACGCGGCGATGACGTCCGCCAGGCCGGGGCTGGAGTCCAGCGGTGTGCGATGCACGACGTTGGCGACCAGGAACTGGACATCCTGATTGGCGTCGCGGGCCCGTCGGACGAAAGTCACGAGGTCCGCGGTCAACCGGCCGGGACCGGAGACCCCCCAGGCCAGGTCGTTGAACCCGAGCTCGACCATGAGGTGGCCGGCGCCGTGGGCGGCGACGGCGTCCCGGATGTTCTCCTTGGCCTCGTGGAGCAGGCGGCCCCATCTCGCGTAGTGCCTGCTGTCGCCGAAGTCGATCCCCGGCCGGTAGCGGCCGTTGTGGACGGGGTCCGCCGTGCGGGCGGGACAGTCGCCCGGCCGGCTCGCGGGCAGCACCGAGGTGCCCGTCTCCGGCCCGACGAAGCGGACCGGGAACCCATGCCTGCCGAAGTTCTGCGACAGCCGGTACCGCCAGGTGTAGTCGCCCTCCAGGCCATGGCTGATCGAGTCCCCGACGATCATTATGTTCGGGTCTGTGCCTGGGATGGCATGCCTCCGGAGTCGATGGGGGATGTGAACGGACAGGCCGGCTCCGCCGTCCGTCACCTGCCGGTCGGCTGGTCCCGCCGTCCGTCGTCCGCCGGGCGGGCGCGCCCCGTGTCGCCGGGCGTCACCCGCCGTCTGCCGGGCGGGTGCGCCATGTCACCGGATGCGTCACCCGCCGGCTGTCGTCCGCCGGGCGGGCGCGCCGTGTCATGGGCGTCACCCGCCGTCTCCTCACCTCACGCATGCGCGAGGGCGCAACCGCACTGCATCGCGGCGCGCTCGGACGCGCGGGGGCGCCGGTGGAGGACCATCGCCACGACCATGGGCAGGAAGACGATCGCGTTGTAGAACAGGTGAAGTTCCACCCGGGGCACGATGAGCTGGATGATGCTGGTCGGCGCGGGACGGCCCAGCAGGTTGGAGCCGGTGAGCGCCTGCAGGAGCAGGAGCAGGTGCTCGAAGTGGTGCCACACCTGGATTCCGAGTGACAGGTTCCACCACGTCCGCGACCTGCCGGTGAAGCCCTTCCTCAGCAGGATCAGGCCGATCAGCATCAGCAGGGCGTAGCCGTAGTGCATCCACTCGGACTTCACGAGCCAGGGGAACGGCACACCCAGCACGCCGCGCGCCTCGGGGAGCGGCCAGCCCAGGACGTACAACTGGATCGCCTGGACGACGTGCTCCGCCCAGTGGGCCACGACTATCGCCAGGTAAAGACCCAGCGCTGCCTTGTGATATCGGCTGTTGAGAGCTGATACCCGAATGTGGGAATGACGAGCCGGAGCCGTCTCGGTTGCCATGGCGGACCTCGATCCCAAGAATCACGACCGTCTGTTCGCCGTGCGTTTCACGGCGTGGTGGGCTCTGCCCTCGCCCCGCGTTTCCCGCGGCGGCACTGTAAAGCTGAATGCCTATTCTTGTCGGCAGGTCAGGACGGTGTCTTCTTGGAGTTTGCTGTCTTTCCCGATGCCGTTTCACCGGGTGGCGGGGGACCGGAAGGCGTCCCCGGCGCCCGCGGGATCCGGGATCACCGACGGAGGCGCACACCGTGAAGTTCCGGCGGCCCGCGCCTCCGGCGGGAGGTGAGCCCGCGCCGCGTCCTCCCGTGGCGAAAACGCCGGTGGGGCGCGTGGGGCCTCGTAGAATGACCCGATGGTTTCCCCCGAGAGCGGTCCCGAGGTGAGCGACGCGCTGCGAGTGCTGCACCGCGTCTTCGGCTACGACTCGTTCCGGGAAGGGCAGCAGGAGATCATCGACCACGTCGTCGGCGGCGGTGACGCGCTGGTGCTCATGCCGACCGGTGGCGGCAAGTCGCTGTGCTACCAGATCCCCGCCCTCGTGCGCAACGGCGTCGGCGTCGTCGTCTCACCGCTCATCGCCCTCATGCAGGACCAGGTCGACGCCCTGACGGCTCTCGGTGTGCGGGCGGGGTTCCTCAACTCCACGCAGGACCACGACGAGCGCCGGCAGGTCGAGGCAGCCTTCCTGGCAGGTGAGCTGGACCTGCTCTACCTGGCGCCGGAGCGCCTGAGGGTCGACTCGACGCTCCGGCTGCTCGAACGCGGCACGATCTCGCTGTTCGCCATCGACGAGGCGCACTGCGTGGCCCAGTGGGGGCATGACTTCCGGCCCGACTACCTCGCGCTGTCCACGCTGCACGAGCGCTGGCCCGCCGTGCCCCGCATCGCCCTGACGGCGACCGCCACCGAGGCCACCCACGCCGAGATCGCCTCCCGGCTGAACCTGGAGGAAGCCCGCCACTTCGTGTCGAGCTTCGACCGCCCGAACATCCAGTACCGCATCGCGCCGAAGAACGAGCCCAAGCGGCAACTGCTCAAGCTGCTGCGCACCGAGCACCCCGGGGACGCCGGCATCGTCTACTGCCTGTCGCGGTCCTCGGTCGAGAAGACCGCCGAGTTTCTGGTGCAGAACGGCATCCCGGCGCTGCCCTACCACGCGGGGCTCGACGCGCGCACCCGGGCCGCCAACCAGGCGCGGTTCCTGCGGGAGGACGGCCTCGTCATGGTCGCCACCATCGCGTTCGGCATGGGCATCGACAAACCCGACGTGCGATTCGTCGCCCATCTCGATCTGCCCAAGTCCGTCGAGGGCTACTACCAGGAGACCGGCCGGGCCGGACGTGACGGCCTCCCCTCCGTCGCCTGGCTGGCCTACGGGCTCCAGGACGTCGTGCAGCAGCGCAAGATGATCGACACCTCCGAGGGCGACGAGGCCCACCGGCGCCGCCTGGGCACCCACCTCGACGCCATGCTCGCCCTCTGCGAGGCGGTCGAGTGCCGCCGCGTGCGCCTGCTCGCCTACTTCGGCCAGGACAGTACGGCGTGCGGCAACTGCGACACGTGCCTGACGCCACCGGAGTCGTGGGACGGCACGATCGCCGCCCAGAAACTCCTGTCGACCGTGCTCAGGCTCCTGCGCGAGCGGCGCCAGAAGTTCGGCGCGGGCCAGATCATCGACATCCTGCTCGGCAGGAAGACGCCGAAGGTCACCCAGTTCGACCACCACTGCCTGACGGTGTTCGGCATCGGCACGGAGCTGGGCGAGGCGGAGTGGCGCGGCGTGGTGCGCCAGCTGCTGGCCCAGGGCCTGCTGACCGTCGAGGGCGACTACGGCACGCTGCTGCTCACCGAGGCGAGCGCCGAGGTGCTGAGCCGGCAGCGCCAGGTCCTGCTGCGACGTGAGCCCGAGCGGGCGGCCCGCAGCAGATCCGAGCCGTCGGCACGGGCCGGTGGGGCCCGCCGTGCCGCCCCCGCCGATCTGCCCGAGGAGGCCGTGCCGGTGTTCGAGCGGCTCCGCGCCTGGCGCTCGGCCACCGCGAAGGAACAGGGCGTGCCCGCCTACGTGATCTTCCATGACGCGACCCTGCGCGAGATCGCGACCGGGGCCCCGTCCTCCCTGGCCGAGCTGGGCGAGGTGAGCGGTGTCGGCGAGAACAAGCTGGCGAAGTACGGCCGGCAGATCCTGGACACCCTCGCGCGAGATGACGTCGAGCCCGATCAGGCTCTCACCCTCCCCTGACATGGCCGGCCGGTTCCCGTAAGGATGTGGCCCTCCTTACGGGAACCGGCCGGGGCTGTCTCGCGCGGCCCCCCGACCGGCGCGTTCAGAAGGTGGCGCGGGGCCACCGGTTCAGGAGGTGGCGGAGGACCACCAGGCAGCGGTGTCGGGCTCCAGGATCGCCTGGAGCCCGTCGCAGTGCGTGTCGCCGCTGGACAGCAGCAGCGTGCCGGGCGACTCCAGGACGACGGGTTCGGCGCCCAGGTTGACCGTGCACAGCAGTCCCGGCTCGCGGGTGAAGAAGAGGGTGTCCGGCGGCGAGTCCAGCCACCGCATCGTCCCCCTGCCCAGGGCCGGGTGCGTACGGCGCAGCCGCACGGCGCTCCGGTACAGGTTGAGGAAGGACCCGGGGTCGCCGAGCTGCGGGATCACCGCCTGCCCGCCCCACTCGCGGGGGATCGGCAGCCAGCTCGGGTCGGCTCCCGGCGGGGAGAATCCGGACGACGACTCGCCGTACGCCCACGGGATCGGCACGCGGCTGCCGTCCCGGCCGCGGTCCGCGCCGGCCGTACGGAAGAAGATCGGATCCTGCAGCACCTCGTCGGGAAGGTCGAGGACCTCCGGCAGGCCGAGTTCCTCGCCCTGGTAGAGGTAGACCGAGCCGGGCAGCGCCATGGTGAGCAGGGTGGCCGCACGCGCCCGCCTCGCCCCCCGCTCCCCGCCGCCGTAGCGGGTGACGTGGCGCACCTGGTCGTGGTTGGACAGCACCCAGGTGGTGGGCGCGCCGACCAGGTCGGTGGCGGAGATCGAGGCGTCGATCACCTGGCGCAGCGGGCCGGCTCCCCAGTCGGCGGCGAGGTAGTGGAAGTTGAAGGCCTGGTGGAGCTCGTCGTCCCGGACGTAGTTGGCCAGCCGGACGGGGGAGGGCGGCCACACCTCCGCCACCCCGATGCGCTCACCCGGGTAGGAGTCGAGCAGCTGCCGCCAGGAGCGCAGGATCTCGTGCACGCCGTCCTGGTCGAAGAAGGGCAGCGGGGCGCGGCCGAGCAGCTTCAGCTGGCCGGTGAAACCGGCGTCGGGCAGCCCCTCAGCCTTGACCATGCCGTGGGCCACGTCGACGCGGAACCCGTCCACGCCGATGTCCAGCCAGAACCGCATCACGTCCTCGAACTCGGCGCGCACCTCGGGGTTGTCCCAGTTGAGGTCGGGCTGCTCGGGAGCGAAGAGGTGGAGGTACCACGAGCCGTCGGGCAGCCTGGTCCAGGCGGGCCCGCCGAAGCTCGACTCCCAGTCGTTGGGGGGCTGGGCCCCGTCCTGCCCGCGCCCCGGCCGGAAGACGTAGCGGTCCCGGGCGCCGGGCTCGTCCCGGAGGGCCTCGGCGAACCAGGGATGCTCCGAGGAGGTGTGGTTGGGCACGATGTCGATGAGCACGCGCATGCCCAGGCCGTGGGCCTCGCGGACGAGGGCGCGGGCGTCGTCGAGGGTGCCGAGCCGGGGGTCGACGGCGCGGTAGTCCGCCACGTCGTATCCGCCGTCGTGCATCGGGGAGGGGTAGAACGGGGTGAGCCAGAGGGCGTCCACACCGAGGTCGGCAAGATAGCGCAGGCGGCTGCGCACACCCAGCAGATCCCCGATGCCGTCCCCGTTGCCGTCGGCGAAACTGCGCACGTAGATTTCGTAGATCACGGCGTCGCGCCACCATTCGGAGGCCGGGGGCGCGGACGGGACGGGTGACGGGGCGGCACACGGGGCGACGATCGGTTGCGTCACTTGTGCTCCTTGCAGGTGGGGACATCAAGCCCGGCTGTGTGGGGACTCCGGCGGGCCGTACCCGCTGCCGTGGAGGATCGGTGATCTCCGCGATCACGTACATGCATGTTATGCATTCACGTTACATAGTCGTCAAGGGGGTGTAACCGTGGATTCGCCGTACTCATGCGGAGTTCCGCGTCCGCGCGGGGCCCGCGCCTGCCCGGGAGCCGCGTCCGCACGGGGGCCCGTGCCTGCCCGGGAGCCGTGTCCGGCCGGTGCCGCGGCCTGCCCGGAGGCCGGCCGTCCGCGCCGGACCGGGAGCCGATCTCCGCGCCGGACCGGGAGTGGATCCCCGTGCCGGACGGGCGGCCGATCTTCGCGCCGGCTCAGGAGCCGATCCCCGCCCCCGGTTTCACTCATGTCGCAGGCGTGACTACTCGTTTCACGAACAAGCTGCCGACATTCTGGAATGATCGCGTCCATATCCTGTCGGACATCGAGACTGACGGACAGTGACTGATGCCCCCCATCGATCAAATCACCGCCTTCACGTCGGACCACCCGGTCGGAACGGTCATCATCTGCGTGGTCGCGCTGGTCCTGCTGGGCCTGGCCTATCTCGCGCTCCGCGCCGTCTACCGTGCCGGTAACCGCTTCTTCCACCGTTTCGTCGCCCCCCGCCCGGCCGAAGACATCCTCACCATCGTGGCCGCGAGCATCGCCACGGGCGTGTCCGCCCAGGGCATGTGGCGCTTCTCCGGCGACGTGCTCGGCTTCGACGGCCCCCTGAGGCTCCTGCTCTTCGCGTTCATCGAAGTCGCCGTGATCACCAGCGCCGTACGGGCCCGCCGCAACATGAGGGAGAACTACTCCGCCGGCATCGACGGCATCGCGGTCTGGACGCTCACCGGGCTGTCGGCGGTGCTGTCGAGCATGGACGCCCGCAGCCTCGCCGAGGCCGTGTTCCGGCTCGCCGCCCCGCTGGTGGCCGCGTGGCTGTGGGAGCGGGGCATGGCGATCGAACGGCACCGCATCACCGGGCGCGCCCGCATCAACTGGCGGATCACCCCCGAGCGCATGCTGGTACGGGTCGGGCTGGCCGAGGCCAGCGACCGTACCGCGAGTGAGGTGGACGCCCATCGGAGGCTGACCCGTGTCGCGCTGGCGGCCAAGCGCGCCCGCGCCCTCCGCGAGGCGGGCGCGTCCGACCGGAGGATGCGCGCGGCGCTCACCAAGCTGGACCGCGCGATGGACCAGGCGGTGGAGCACACCGGCCTGGCGGTCGACGCGAGCCGCCAGGAGGCGCTGCTGTCCCAGATCGGAGCGCTCTACAACACCTCCGCTCTGATCGACCTGAGCCCGCCCGTCCCATGGGCCCCCGAGCCCGAGGGGCCGCGCGTCTCCCCGGCCCTGCCCGCCGCCGGGTCCTACGACGAGGACGAGGACGAGGAGGAGGCCGAGGTGGTGGAGACGGCCCTGCCGGTCGTCGACACGGCGCAGCGCGCGGCCCTGATGCGCGCGGCCCGGGAGTACTGGGACAAGCAGATCGAGCGGAAGTTCGTTCCCCGCGCCTCCGACATCGCCCACGAGACCGGCATCACGCTGGCCACCGCCCGCGAGTACCGTGCCCTGTGGAAGCTGGAGCCGCGGGCGCACGCCCTGATAGAGGCCGCCTACAACGAGCACGGGATCGTCGACACCGGCACCTTCCCCGCCATCGAGACGCCGGAGCGCGTCCTGACGGTGAACGGCTCGTCGCCCGCCCCCTGAGCCTGCCTGGTCCCCGCGGGCCGTCCGGCCCACCGAGGTCGCTGAGGCCGGGCACCCGTGACTCCGGTCCCCGGCCCCCGGCCCCCGGAGCCGGGAGCCGGAAAAACGAAGGGCCGTATCCGGTCGGATTCTCTCGATGACGCGCATTCCGAATTACCGTGGTCGAGAATGTATCCATGGGCCGCGGACGAGGGCCCGGAGGAGGTGCGGTGATCTGGCTGCGGCGGCTTATCCAGGACCTGAGAATCCGCCAGAACGTCGATGCCCATGTCGTGACCATCGTCGTGTTCGCTTTCGCCGTTGTCTCGATCTTCGGAGATGTGGTTCCCGATCAGTTGAAATGGGCGGCGCTGCTTTCCGGAGTGGGAATTCTGGTCTACCGGCTCACATTGCCGGAAGAGCGACCGGAGGTCTCCGCGAGCATTCTGGGGGACAGGTCGGCGTTCGACTCCGTGCCGCTGTCGTCAGCCCTGGCCAACGCGCGTGACGTGCGGATCTTCGCGCCGTCCGCGGTGAACCTGCTCTCCGCCCACACCTGTGAGACCCTGCGCAGGACCGTGCTCGCCCGTGCGGGCGGATCGGTCCGTGTCGTGATTCTCGACCCGGCGGAGAAGGCCGCGGTGCGGATGGCGTCCAAGCAGCTGGACGATTCCGTTGATTTCCCGATCCAGAGACTTCCCGCCGCACTGGACAGCGCGGTCGAACGGCTGGATCTCATGAGTGAGTGGGAGGTCGAGGGGAGTTTCCGGTATCGGCTCCTGCCGTACAGCCCCGGATTCAGTATCGTGCTCATCGACCCGGAGAGCTCGAAGGGCCGGGCGATCGTCGAAATCCACGGTTTTCACAATCCGTCGACCTCGTCGCGAATGCACCTGGAGCTGAATCGCGCGCAGAACGAGCGCTGGTACTCCTACTGGGTCCGGCAGTTCGACTACATCTGGCGGGAGGCCACGCAGGTGGACATCAGTCCGGCTGCGGAAGCAGACGACGGGCCTGCTCCCGCAGATGCTCGGGAAGGGCGGGGTCGTCCGCTCTGATCGCGCGGGCCGCCAGGTCCGCACCCGCCACGGCGTTGCCGAGGATGACGCGGATGCGGGCGGCCCGGAGCAGCACGGGGCCGTTGCTCCCGGCGTTCGCGATCGCGTCGGCCGCCTCCTGCTCCGCGGCGTCGAAGCGGCCGGCCAGGGCCAGCGCCAGCGCGCGGGCCGCCAGGGTCGCGGGCTGCTGGTGCTGGCGGACGAGGTCGAGATCGCGGAGCGCGGCCACGGGCTGGTCCAGGTCGGCGAGGATCACCCCGCGAAGGGCCAGGGCGTCCAGCAGGGCGTCGCCCCCGACGGCGAGAGCGCCGTTCAGGACGATCAGGGCCGAGCGCGGCTGCCCGACGTGCCACAGCGCCTGTGCGAGGGCGGTCTGCGCGGACATGTCGCTCGGCACTCTCGCCACGGCGGCGCTGAGCGCGCTCACCGCCGTGGAGTAGTCGCCCAGGCTCAGTGACAGGCGGCCCTTCGCGGCGAGGACCCGGCCCACGCCGTCGGCCCGCTGCAGCACGGCGAACATCTCCGCCGCCGCGTCGTAGCGTCTCCACGCGGTCTCCGGATCCCCGGTGCCGACCGAGACGTCACCGAAGATCGCCTCAGCCTCGGCGCGTACGCCCAGGTCGTCGAACTCCGCCCTGCGCACCGCTTCCTCGGTCAGCTCCCGCGCATGGGTCCACTGGGCCCCGGAGAGGGCGGTCCGCGCGGCCTGGAGGAACGTCTCGGGATCGGTGTGCTGGATGGCGGCGATGAGGCGATCGTGCTGCAGTTCGTACCAGCGCGCGCCCGCCCGGTACTCGGCCTTGAGGATGTGGCAGTCCTCCAGGGACCTGACCACGGCGTTGGGCATG
Source organism: Streptosporangium canum (assembly GCF_900113865.1). GTDB lineage: Bacteria > Actinomycetota > Actinomycetes > Streptosporangiales > Streptosporangiaceae > Streptosporangium > Streptosporangium canum. The sequence continues at coordinate 19,405 of NZ_FOQY01000025.1, forward strand.
CCGGAGGTCTGGTGCAGCCCCTCGTAGGCGGTGCCCCGGGTGCCGTGCTCGGTGATGAAGGTGCGCCTGAGCCAGGATCGGATGCTGCCCTCGGGCACGTCGTGCCGTTCCGCGACCTCCTTCAGCATCCGCTGGCAGAAGCCCGCCAGGAAACGGTCGACGTTGGCGTGCAGCCGTACGTGCTCGGCGGTGATCTCGTGGACGTCCGGCGGCAGCGACTCCCACAGCGCGGAGCAGACCACCTGGAGCTGGACCGGTTCGACACCGCTGACCCTCAGCACGGTCTTCTCGCCCTGCTCGCTGTGGATCGTCACGGTCTGCAGGTCGTCCACGAGCAGCTCGGCCGCGTTCTCGCCGAACCTGCGGTCGGTGCCCTCCAGCGGCCGCCGGGTGGCCTCCAGCGCGGCCTCCCGCCGGAAGGGCAGCAGGTGGAACCAGGAGCGGGACCCCTGGCCCAGCACGCGTTCGAAGGGCACGATGGAGGCGAGGTACTCCTGGCGCATCGACAGCAGCAGGCGCAGCCCCGTGTGCGCCTGGAGGGCGTCGGCCAACTGGGCGACGAACTCCTCCAGGTCGGACTCCCGGTACGGGGCGCCGGTGAACATCTCCTCGGCCTGGTCGATGGAGATGAGCGTCGGGACGGGGTCGTCGTAGCGGTCGACGCGCGCGGGGCGCCGGTCGAGGTAGTCGCGGACCGTCAGGTCGGCGAGTTCGGCGGGCGGCGCGGCGGACCAGGAGGACAGCAGGCTCAGGACGTAGACGCTGCGTACCGGCGAGGTGGTGACGAGGAGAGCCGGATCCGGCGCGATCCGGCCCACCGGCAGGACCTCGACGCGGTCGGAGCCGAGGAACGGCAGCACCCCCGCGTGCAGGAGAGAGGTCTTGCCGACGCCGGAGGCGCCGTAGAGCACGGTCAGCCTGTCGGCCTGCCAGAGGGTGGCGATCTCGCGCGCCTCCCGCTCGCGGCCGAAGAACAGGCCCCTGTCCTGCTGCCGGAAGGCGCGCAGCCCGACGTACGGCTGGCCCGTCTCGTTCTGCACGTGGCCCGTGGAGGTCATGCGTCCGGTCCCAACCGGCGCCGCAGCTCCTCGCAGAACTGGGCCGCGGTGCCCCAGAAGATCGAGATACGCCATCCCGTGTCCAGGTAGCGGACGAGGTACTGTTTCGCCCGCTCCTCGGCCTCGGCGATCGGCGTGTTCACCGGCGGCAGCAGCTGCACGCTCACGTGGCGCCGCAGCTGGACGGCCGGTATGGCGCGGAGCAGACCGTGGAAGAGCACGCGGAACGTCCAGTCCTGCAGGCTGTAGCCGATGAACAGCAGGGAGCGGGTGGTCATCGCGCGCAGGACGGAGATGGGGATCAGCGTCCGGTTGCCGGACGCCTGGGCCGCCGCCACGTTGGCCAGATATTCGAGGTAGTCGTCTTCGATGAGAACCAGGGACGAGGGTTCCGCCCAGCTCCCGTGGAGGTGGTAGACGAGCGGCTCCTCGACCGAGGGCTCCGGCAGCTCCGGCGTCTCCATGGGGTTGCGGTCGGCCCAGGAACATATCGCCCTGTGGGCCGTCTTGCCCGCGCCCCCCAGCGCCTCCACCAGGAAATTGTCGTAGTTCGTGGTGAGGAAGACCCTCAGCTTGAACTTGGCCAGGAGCGCGTGAGGCTCGCCGTCGTGGCTGAAGTCCGGCAGTCCGTGCGACTGGAGGTATTCGCAGATCTGCTCTTTGAGGTAGACCGGGTCGCCTTCCAGCACCGCCGCGTACTGCATCACCCGGGCGAGATCGTGGTCATCAGGAAAAGGATATTTGTAGCTATTTGCCCATTTTCTGCTGAGTTCGGATCCGGTCGGAAGGGTGCCATAACAGGCCCCCGCGCCGAGAAAGGGCGTGCAGTCTCCGCCGCGGAGTTGGTCGATCAGTCGCCGCCAGTCCGCGTCGTCCACGACACCGCCCTGGTTATTGGTGGAAGGTCCCTTTGTGACACCTTGTCTCGCACATCCAGGGCGGTGCCGTCAAGTCTCGCTAGATTGACGATGTGAATCCGGCGACCGGGCCGGTGTCCTCCTCGCTAAGCAACCGGCGCAGTGCGAGCGCGAGGCTGGACTCTCCTACTACGTCGAGGTCACTCAGTCTTATGTCGGTCACATCGATGAGGTCTGTGCCGAAATCTGTAGCTTGCTCACCCACCTGGGCTCCCTGGCTCCTCAAACATCTTGACGCCTACATCCTTCCATGTTATGAAGACACCTTCGACCGTGGGGTAGACGGGGACGTTTGTAGCTATTGGGGAGATTTGCGACTTGCGGCTGCGGGGACGGAAGCTCCTTTTCGCCGCCCGTTGTCACGGAAGTGTTTCAAGTTGAACGATCCGAATAGAAGGTTCTGTCTAACCGGTTTATAAACACTTAGTTAAACCGGGTCTAGGATGAGCGCAGAATCAGGTCAGTGGAGGCGATCGCGTGTCTGTTTCGCACTCTTCCGGAGCGTCGCGGACGCCGGGACGGTCACCGGACGTGTGGGGCAAGGTTCCGCAGCGGAACAAGAACTTCACCGGCAGGGACGACCTGCTCGAACAGCTGCGCAAGGGAGTGACCGCCGAGGTGACCGCGGTCGTCCCGCACGCCCTCCACGGGCTGGGCGGTGTCGGCAAGACCCAGGTCGCCATCGAGTACGCCTACCGCTACAGGTCCGCCTACGACCTCGTCTGGTGGGTCCCCGCCGACCAGCCCATGCTGGTCCGCTCAGCCCTGGCCGGGCTCGCCCCCTATCTCGGCCTGCCGTCGGCGGCGACCACCGGCATCGAGGACGCGGCCACGGCGGTGCTCGACGCCCTGCGCAGGGGCGAGCCGTACGACAAGTGGCTGCTGATCTTCGACAACGCCGACCAGCCCGAAGACCTCAACGAGATCGTGCCGCGGGGGCCGGGACACGTCTTGATCACCTCCCGCAACCACCGCTGGCAGGGCGTCGTCGACACCGTCGCCATCGACGTGTTCGGCCGCGAGGAGAGCATCGAGTTCCTGAGCAAGCGGGTGTCCAAGGCGGTGAGCCGCGAGGAGGCGGACCGCCTGGCCGAGGAGCTCGGAGACCTGCCGCTGGCGCTGGAGCAGGCCGGCGCGCTCCAGGCCGAGACCGGCATGTCCGTCGACGAATACCTGCGGCTGCTCCACGAGCAGACGGCGCTGCTGCTGGCCGAGAGCAAGCCGTCCGACTATCCGGTGTCGATGACCGCCGCCTGGTCCCTGTCGGTGTCGCAGCTCGTCTCCAAGATGCCCGAGGCGGTCGAGCTCCTCCGCTGCTGCGCCTTCTTCGGCCCCGAGCCCATACCGCGGGACGTGTTCGCGCCGCTGCCGGAGCAGGCCGAGGCGGAATCGCGCCTCGGCTCGCTGCTCGGCAACCCCATCCTCGTCAGCCGGGCCATCCGCGAGCTCGGCCGGTACGCCCTGGTCCGTCTCGACTCCGTCAGCCGGACCATCCAGGTCCACCGGCTGGTCCAGGCCCTTCTCCGGGACGAGCTCAGCGCGGACGACAGCACGGGCTTCCGGCACGAGGTCCATCTCCTGCTCGCCGCCGCGGCCCCCGACGAGCCCGACGACAACGCGGCGTGGCCCCGCTACTCCGAGCTGCTCGGCCACGTGACCCCCGCGCGCGTCGCCCAGAGCCGCGAGCCGCAGGTCCGCCGCTTCGTCCTCGACGTGGTCCGCTACCTCTACTCCTCCGGCGACTTCAGGTCGGCGCGCGTGCTGGTCGAGAGCCTTCTCGCCCAGTGGCGGGACGACTCCAGCGACGACGACCAGTACGTCCTGTCCGCCCAGCGGCACCTCGGCATCGTCGTGCGCGAGCTCGGCGAGTACCAGGCCGCCTACGACCTCAACCGGGTGACGCTGGCCCGGATGGTGGAGGTGCTCGGCCCGGAACACGCCGAGACGCTGCTGCTCACCAACAGCTACGGCGCCGACATCCGGGCGCGCGGCGAGTTCTCCGCGGCGCTGGAGCACGACAAGGAGTCGCTGCGCCAGCACGAGACGGTGTTCGGGCCGGACCACCGGCGGACGCTGCGCGCGATGAACAACCTGAGCATCGACTATCTCCTGCTCGGCGACTACGCCGAGACCCGCCGGCTGCTCGAGAGAACCTACATGGTGCAGAGCAGGGTCGGCTCCGGCTCCAGCAAGCAGAACATCCTCGCCTTCCGCAACGGCCTCGCCCGCGTGGTACGGCTGAGCGGAGAATACTTCGAGGCCTGCGACCTGGGCGAGGACGCCCTGGAGTACGGCCTGCAGGAGCTCGGCGCCGACCACCCCTGGACGCTGCGCACCGCCAAGGACCTGTCCATCGCCAAACGCCGGGCCGGCGCGATCGAGGAGGCGCTGGAGCTCGCCGAGAGCACGTTCGAGCGGCAGGAGCGCATCTTCGGCCGGGACCATCCCGACACCCTCGCGGCTGCCCTGTGCCTGGCCAACGCGCTGCGCGCCGGCGGGCGCACCGGGGAGGCGCTCGAACTCCTCAGGGACACCTCCACCCGCTATCCGACGATGTACGGCGAGGACCATCCCTTCAACTACGGGTGCGCCACCAACCTCGCGCTGCTGCTACGGGTCCACGGAGACGCCGAGCAGGCCCGGCAGCTCGACCGGATATCGCTGGAGGGGCTCAACCGCACGCTCGGCGTGGACCACCACTACTCCCTGACGTGCGCGATCAACCTCGCCAGCGACCTCGCGGTTCTCGGCGAGCTCGACGAAGCGCTCGCCATGAGCCAGGACACCCTGGTGAGGCTGCGCGACGTCCTCGGCGTGGACCACCCGCTGACCCTGGCCTGCGCGACCAACCTGGTCCAGGACCTGCGGGCGGAGGGCCGTGACGACGAGGCCGACGTCCTGCGGACCGACACCTTCGAGCGCTATCACCGGGTGCTGGGACAGAACCATCCCGACGTCATCGTGGCGGCCCGCAACGACCGCCTCGACTTCGACTTCGACCCGCCGGCGATCTAGTCGCACCGCCCCGTCCGGTGGTGCACCACACTTCGGCGGTCGTCACGGGACCCCGCCCCCCTCTTCGGTGCGGAACGGCCTGTTGCGTATTGTCGTGGTGTGTCGCCGGTCGGCAGGGTGTCCTCCACCTTTCGAGCCGATACGTTCCGTCTCGTTTGAGTGTTATCCTGGCCGCATGCCCGAAGTGAAGAAGCCGAATCCCGCCCGCCGCAACGAGCGGTCGCGGCATGCGATCCTCGACGCCGCCCGCGAGCTGATCCGCGAAGTGGGGTACGCGAAGGTCTCGATCGAGGCGATCGCCGCCCGCGCGGGAGTGGGAAAGCAGACGATCTACCGATGGTGGCCGTCCAAGGGAGCCGTGGTGTTCGACTCCTTCCTCGCGCTCAGCGGTGACCCCGAGGAGGGGGAGGGGATGGCGTTGCCCGACACGGGCGACATCGAGGCCGATCTCAAGCTCGTCATGCGCGCGACGGTGGCCGAGTTCGCCGACCCGCACTTCGAGGCTCCGATCCGGGCGCTCAACTTGGAGATCATCAGCGATTCCGACCTCGCCGCCCAGTATCGGGAGAAGCTGGCCCGTCCGGTGGAGGACGTCAAGAAAGCCCGGCTGCGCGCCGCGCAGCAGGCGGGCCAGCTCGCCGCGGACGCCGACCTCGACCTGGTGCTCGAAGTGCTCTACGCCCCCCTTTACCAGCGGTGGCTGCACCGATCGGGGCCGCTCACCGCCGAGTACGCCGACGCCCTCGTCGACGTCACGCTCAAGGCCTTCCGCCCCTGACGGAGAATCCGCCACGGCTGCCGGCCACGGCCATCGCGTGATCCTCAGATGTCCTCACGAACTCCGAACGATCACGCGGTGGCCGTCTCCATGGGACCTCGACCAGGCGGATCGCGACGGGTCACCGGGGTGTTAGGCGTTCCGGCGGTTGCGCTCGACCCAGCGGTCGCGGTGGCGCCGGCCCGCCTCGTGGGCCAGGGTCAGGGCCTCGCCGGGGACGGGCTCGGCCACGCACCCGTCCAGCCGCGCGATCATGCCGGCCACGAAGATCTCCCCCGCCGAGGTCAGCCGCCCGCTGCCCGCCAGCGTCCCGCAGACCATGCGTGCCGCCTCGCGCCACTGGGCGAACTCGGCGCTCGCCAGGACGGCGGCCTTGCCCTCCTCGTGCGCGCGCTGGCGCCGCCAGAACTCGGTGACGCCCAGATAGGCGTAGGCCCCCTGGAGCAGCCCGCCCAGCGGGCGGGGGTCGTCGCGCCAGGGCGCGTAGTGCCGGGAGCCGTCGTCGGGCGCGAGCAGCGTGACGGCGTCGAGCAGCGCGGAGAGCTTGGCGTGCTGCAGCTCGTGGGCGAGCGTCACCGCCAGCGAGCATCCGTCCAGCGGTTCCGAGAGCGCCACGCAGCCGAAGGTCTCGCGGGACGACGCGCTCGACTGCCCCCCGTTCTCCGGAGCCATCGGGGCGAAGACGGAGACCACCGTGGCGGTCTCGTCGGCCACCGCCGTGTGGTGCCGGACGAGGAGGTCCCAGGCGGAGTCGAGTGTGGACTGCCAGTACGCCAGCCGCGTCGCGTCGAGCCGGCCGCTCAGGGCCGCCGAGCCCGGCATTCGATAGGGGTCGAGGTCGTCGACCAGGACCCGCAGGCGCCTGCCGCCGGCTTCCGCCGCCAGCGCCCGCAGGGGCCGCCATCCGGGCGTATCGGGGCCGGAGGAGGCGGAGAGCTCGATCCGGAAGCCGTCTCCCGCCACCTCCGCCCCTTCCGGGGAGCAGCGGATCGTCGCGACGGCGGCGCCGCCGGGGACGAGGACCTGCCCCACGGAGGGCAGCGTGATCACGCCGTCGGTCACGGGCACCTCGACCGTGCAGGCCGTACCCGACCGCAGCGCCGCGGCGGCGGCCAGCGCGCCGAGCTGCGCCGGCACGGCGGGGGCGCCGGGTTCGGAGAGCCTCCTGACGGTGTGCCGGGCCCACGCTCCGACCGACGGGTAGCGCAGCACCGCGTCGACGGCCTCCGGCTGCCCGGCCTGGAGGGCGGTGAGGACGTCGTAGCCGCGGCGCGCGTCGCCCGCCTGGGGATGCCCGGTCGCCCGCGCGGTGTCCACGACGCCGCGCACAAGAAGCACGTGCTTGCTGTACTGCGTGGCCGCGAGCAGGCGCGCCGCTGTCACGCCACCCCCGCCCGTGGCCAGATCGGAGAACGTATCCGCCGGAATCCGGTGCTCACGGAGGTTCATCGAGATCCTTTCAGCGTGGACACATCGGCGGCGACGGCTCGCCTGATGTGGGTGATGAGGCGGAGAAGGTCGGGGCTGTAGACCGAGGGGTTGGCGAAGCCGGTCCCGTCGCGGTAGCGATGGGCGTAGAGGCCGCCGCCGCACACCCGGACCACCGGGCACGACCTGCACTGCGGTGCCAGGGCCAGCACGCCGATCTGGCGTGCGGCGATGGACGGGAGCGTCAGCGCCGCGTCGAAGGGGTCACGCGCGACGTGCAGGCCGGTGGCGGCCGCGCCGTCGTAGGCGGACTTGAGGATGTCGGACTGCTCGATCCCTCCGTCGGTCTCGACGACCACCATCCCCGCCGGGGACAGGCCCACCTGCTCGTTGCTGGAGGATCCGCCGAGGAGCAGGTGCATGATCTCGCCGAAGAGCCGGATACGGGTCGGCTGACGAGGAGATCCGTACCACCGGTCGAAGACGGTGATCAGCCAGTCCGCGTACGGCGTGGCGTCCGAGCCCGGCACGAGGCCCGGCGGGGGAGCCGACCAGTTGCCGTGGGGGAGGAGGAAGTCCACGGCCGGCGGCTCGAACCCGACAAGCGCCTCGTAGGTCGCGATCGGGTCGTTGCGCAGGTCGACGGCGCACAGCAGGCCGGCGAACAGGTGCCGGAAGGAGGGCGACGAGAGCCGGCCCAGGGCGGCGGCGACCGCCGCGTAACTGCCCTCGCCGTTGGGACGCCGTCTGTTCCTGTCGTGCATCTGCGCGTCGCCGTCGAGGCTGACACCGATCCGCACATCCAGCTCGTCGAAGAGGCGCAGGTAGGCGGTGTCGAGCAGGGTCGCGTTGGTCTGGAGGCTGACGTCGACGCGGGTGCCGGGGCCGACCGCGGAGCGGATCGAGGAGACCGCCTCCCGGATCGGCTGCCGGCCGGCGAGCAGCGGCTCGCCGCCGTGCAGGATCACCTCGATCGAGGGCAGAGCGTGCGCGCGGACATGCTCGGCGATCCGGCCGGCGACGGCGGACACGATCTCCGGGGGCATCCGGCGGGGGCGGGAGCGCCAGCTCTGGTCCGCCATCTCGTACATGTAGCAGTAGTCGCACGCGAGATCGCAGCGGCTGTGGATCTTGAGGATGAACTGCCGGAACGGGGTCGGGCGCCAGCCGCCGGCCATCAGCTCCGTCACGTCGAGGGTGGAGGGCCATTCGGGCACAGAGAAGCCTCCACGCTGAGACCAGATGTGTAGCCCGCCGTGACGGGAGAGATCAGCATAGCGAAACCCCTCCGGCGCACCGGGTATTTCGCCCACGTCGCGGGCGAGCCCCGGCGGGGACCGGCCCCCCGGGCGGGAGGCCGTACGGGACGGTGTGACCGGGCCTCAGGGCGGAGGCCGGGGGCGGGTGCGCACGGGTCTCGGCTGCGGCGGGACACCCCGGGGGCCGCGGTGAGGCCGTCGCCTCACCGCGGCCCCCGGGGTCCGGTGCGGGTCAGACCCGCGCGGGGACCTCCGTGGCGTCGTGGTCGAGGTGGGCGCGGAGCTGCTCGCCCTCGATGTCGACGTTGGGCAGGACACGGGCGAGCGGGCGGGGCAGCCACCACGCGCTGTCGCCCAGCAGGGACATGACGGCGGGCACGATGGTCATGCGCACCACGAAGGCGTCGATGGCGACCCCGACGGCGAGGGCGAACCCCATGGATTTGATGATCGGGTCGTCGAGGAGCACGAAGCCGCCGAAAACCGAGATCATGATGAGCGCGGCGGCGGTGACGACGCGGGCGCCGTGGCCCGTCCCGGAGATGGTGGCCTGCTGGGCGGTGTCGCCGTGGACGAAGTCCTCGCGCATCCGGGAGACGAGGAAGACCTGGTAGTCCATGGCCAGGCCGAACAGGATGCCGATGAGCAGGATCGGCAGGAAGCTGACCAGCGGTCCGGGCGTGTCCACCCCGAGGAGGCCGGAGAGCCATCCCTGCTGGAAGACGGTGACGGTGATGCCGAAGGTCGCGCCGACGGTGAGCAGGAAACCGAGTGCCGCCTTGACGGGGACGAGCACGGAGCGGAAGACCAGCATCAGCAGCAGGACGGACAGCCCGACGACGAGCAGCAGGTAGACGGGCAGGGCGTCGGAGAGTTTCTCGGAGACGTCGATGCCGATCGCGGTCATGCCGGTCAGGGAGACCTGGGCGCCGTCGATGCCGCGGACCTTGTCCCGGATGTCGTGGACGAGGGTCTCGGTGGCGGCGTCGGTGGGGCCGGTGGCCGGGATGACGGCCAGCAGGACCGTCGTCCCCGAGGCGTTCGGCTGCGGCGGGGTCACCGCGATGACTCCCTTGGTGGCCTGGATCAGCGCGGCGGCCTCCTTGGCGGCCCGCCCGGTGGCCTCGGCGGAGCCGGAGGAGACGACGGCGGCGAGACGACCGTTGAAACCAGGTCCGAAACCCGCGCTGATGAGGTCGTGGGCCTCGCGCGCCGGCGATCCGGCCTGCGCGGTCCCGGCGTCGGGCAGCGCCAGCCGCATCTCCGAGGCGGGCACGGTGAGGCCGGCCAGGCCCAGCACTCCGGCGAGGATGAACAGGACGCGCCAGCGGGTGACGATGTAGGCCCAGCGGAACCCGAAGCCGCCGCGTGCGGCGGGCCCGGTCGGCCGCGCGGTGCGGTGCCTGCGGGGCAGGATCCGGTGACCGGCGAAGCCGAGCAGCGCGGGCTGGAGCGTGATCGCCACGAGGACGGCGACGGCGACGGTGCCGGAGGCGGCCAGGCCCATCACGGTCAGGAACGGAATGTTGACCACGGCCAGGCCCGCGAGCGCGATGACCACGGTGGCGCCGGCGAACACGACGGCCGATCCGGCGGTGCCGACCGCGCGTGCGGCGGCCTCCTCCGGCTCCAGCCCGTCGAGCAGGTTCTGGCGGTGCCGGGAGGTGATGAACAGCGAGTAGTCGATGCCGACGGCGAGGCCGAGCATGAGGGCGAGCACCGGGGCGGTGCTGGTCAGCTCGACGAGGCTGCTGAGGGCGAACAGCCCGGCCATCCCGACGCCGACGCCGATGAGCGCGTTGAGCATGGTCATGCCGGCGGCCACGAGCGATCCGAAGGTGACGATGAGGACGGCGGCCGCGACGGCGACGCCGAGCGCCTCGGTCGATCCGATCTCCGGCTCGCTCGTCATCACCTCACCGCCGTGCTCGACCCGGAGCCCGGCGGCTTCGGCGCCGGCGCCGACCTTCGCGTACGCCGCGCGCTGGTCGTCGGTCACGCGGTCGTTGACGGCGGCGAACTGCACCTGCACCAGGGCGTGACGGCCGTCCGGGGAGACGGCCCCGATCTGGAACGGGTCGACGGCGGCCACCACGCCGGGCAGCCCGGCGGCCTCCTTGGTGAGCGCCCCGATCGCCTGACGGGCCTGCGGCGACGTCAGCTGCTTCCCTTCGGGGGCGGCGACGACGATGGTGCCGGTCGCCCCGCCGGCTTCGGGGAAGTGCTTGGCCAGGGCGTCGAGCGCGCGCTGCGACTCGGTCCCGGGCATGGTGAAGTTGCTGGCCGTCGGGCCGATGAAGGCGAGGGTGGCCACGCCGAGGGCCGCCAGTACGGCGAGCCACAGGGCGAGGACCAGCCGCCGGCGGCGGAACGAGGCTCGGCCGAGCCGGTACAGCAAGGTGGCCATGGAGCATCCTTGTCGGGGTCTGAGGGGTCTGAGGGGTCTGAGGGGTCTGAGGGGTCTGAGGGGTTTAAGAGGGCGGTTCACCGGTGGAGGCGGGCATGGAAGGAGGCCCGCATCGGGGGAGTCCGGGTGAGGAGCGGTGCGGAGCGCCCGGTGGAAGCGGGAGAGCGGTGGGGGAGAGACGGGGGCGGGAAAGGCGCGGTGGGGCGGTGCCCGCTGTCACGCTCCGCGGAGGTCCAGGGTCCGGGCCGCGCTCCGCGTCAGGATGGAGCGCAGCTCGTCGTCGCCGATCATGATGGGTGCCGTGCGGACGCCGATCTCGATGCGTTCCATGCAGATGACGGGGACGGCGCTGAGCACCATCAGCGCGGCGATGCGGGCCGCCGGAGCCGGGGAGCGGGCGGCCAGCGCGTCGAGGAGCCGGTCCGACATCCCGTGGACGCCGGCGAAGGCGGGGCGCTGGAGCAGCGCGGGAATGTCGTCGTACAGGACGGTGACCTCGCGCCGGAAACGCATCACGAGATCCACGTATCCCTCGACGGCCGCGAGCTGGACATCCTCGTCACCGAGGCCGGCCAGCCGGGCGTCGAGCGTCGTGAACGCCTCCACGGCCGGTGCCAGCAGTTCGGCGAGGATCGCGTCCTTGCCGTCGAAGTGGTACAGCAGCGCGGCCTTCGAGCAGCCCACCTCACCGGCGATGTCCTGCAGTGACGTCCCTTTGAAACCGGTCGCGGCGAAGAGACGGGCCGCCGCGTCGAGGATCTCGCCGCGGGTACCCGAGCGTGTGCTGCGTGACATGAAATCACCCCCTTCACCAGCATGCCTGACCGATCGGTCAGAAGCTGACCGATCGGACAGTTCGGAGGTATGACGTGTGCCACATCGGGAGCACGGGAGGCGGGCGCGCACCGGGCGGCCCCCCGCGCTCCGGCGTCTGTCCGCCGAGGAGCGCGCAGGCCGCCGGACCCTAGTCGACCTCGGCGCTGCCGTTCACGCGGAGCTTGCGGCGGGCGCGCTCGTAGAAGCTCGTGGTGCCGAGCCGGACGACCCAGGCGGCGGCGCGCACCGCGGTGACGGTGAGCCGGTCCCCGGGCGACAGATGGGCGCCGATCGCCCCGTCCACCTCCATGGCCAGCCGCCCGCTCGTCGGCAGCACCTCAAGGTCGACCTTCTCGTCGGCGGAGAGCACCAGGGCCCGGTTGAACGCCGAGTGGGCCGCCGCCGGCACGACGAGGAACCCCTCGACCGTCGGCGACACGATCGGGCCACCCGCGGAGAAGCTGTAGGCGGTCGACCCCGTGGAGGTCGCCACGATGACGGCGTCGGCCGCGTAGCGGACGAAGGGGTGGCCCTCCACCGAGATCGCCACCGCGGACAGCCCGTCACCGGGGGTGCGGACCAGGGCGACGTCGTTGAAGGCGGTCACCGTCCTCCCCCCGCCGAAGGCCGCCCGCACCGCCATGCGGGGCTCGACCGTGTACTGGTGGCTGTCGATGGCCGACAGCGCGAAGGGCAGGTCCTCGACGTCGATCTCGGCGAGGAAGCCCAGCTTGCCGAGGTTCACGCCGAGGATGGGGGTGGGCCGTCCGGCGATGAGCCGCATGGTGCGCAGCATGGTGCCGTCACCGCCAAGGCTGACGAGCAGGTCGGCCCGGTCCACCAGGGTGTCGGTGTCGACTGACACCGCGCTGCAGTCGATGCGCCCGACCTCGTCGGGCAGGCCGAGGACGGTCACGCCGTGGGCGCGAGCCCACTCCACGATCGTGTCGATGGCGACCTTCGAGTCGCGTTGCGGGTGCAGCACCAGGCCCACCGTTTCGACCATGCCCATGCCGTCACTGTACGGCGCGCCGGACCCCCGGCGATCCGGCGCCGGCCGGCGGGAACCCCGCGGGCCGGCGCCGTGACGTCCGCCGGGCGGGGAGCGCCCGTCCCGGAGCCGCGGCCTCAGCTCTGACGTTCCCGCTTCATCCGGGCCTCGTAGAGATGGCGGCGGCCACCGGCCAGCTGATCCCTGATCCGTTTCTCGAGGCCGGTGAAAAAGCGGTAGTAGCCGTCGTCGTACTCCTCCATGATCTGGAAGGTCCACCGGTCGGGCAGCACGTCGCGGCCGATCAGCTCGTCGGCCACGACGTCGGCCAGGTCGGGGTGGCCCGCGGCGCGCAGCAGTTCCACGACCCGGTCGAGCTGCAGGTCGGCATGGCCGGTGAGCTGGTGGAAGGAGTAGAGATGGCCACGGGCCCGTTCGGTCGTCTCCAGGGCCTCGGAGAGCCTGCCCAGCGCTTCGACGGTCGTGTCGTCGATGTCGGGAGGCGGGGAACCGGCCGGCCGTTCGTCGATGGTCACGAGGTCTCCTCTCAACGGTCCCCGCCGGTCTGGGGCAGGGCAGGGTGACGGGCCCGACGGTCGGGGGCGGGCGGCCTCCGTCCCGTCCCGACGGGCCCTGGCTCGCCGCCGCGGCCCTTACGTCCTGAGCTGCGGGAACATTTCCCTACCCGCGCGGTGGGAGGTGAATCGCCGGGGCCCGCGCCGGAACCGGGGCGTGGCCAGGGTGATCCGGCGGTCGGGCGGGCCCGGCGCGGCGGGCGGGGGGACGGCCCCCGGCGTCACGCTCGGTCCCGCATGTGTCACGCCCTTCTCCACGGGCATACGTTCGACAGCCGAGTATTGGGAGCGTGGAGCATGACAGTTACCGGCATCATCACCGCCATCGTCATCGGAGCGATCATCGGCGCCCTGGGGCGTCTGGTCGTGCCGGGGCGGCAGAGCATCCCGATCTGGCTCACCATCGTGATCGGTATCGTCGCGGCCCTCATCGGCACGGCGATCGCCGGCGCGCTGGGAGTGGCCAACACCGGAGGGATCGACTGGATCGAGCTGATCATCCAGGTCGTCCTGGCCGCCGTGGGCGTCATCCTGGCGGTCAGCATGTACAGCAGGCGCGGAGTCCGCTAGCCGATCGGAGGCCTCCGGCGGACATCCGGTCCGCCGGCACGGGCGTCGACCCTCTCGCGGTGGCCTCGGCCCGGGACCTCCCGGCCGGGGCCACCGCCGTACGGTCCGGCCCCGGCGAGGCGCCGGGAAGGCGGCCGGTCCGTACGGCGGCGAGGTCGCCGCGGTCCGCCCCGGCGGTGCGCCGGTGGCGAGGGGCCCGCGGGACCGGCGCGCAGGACGCGCCCGACGGAGGGCACACGACCGACGACGTCCTCCACGACGGGTCCCCGCCCGTGCGCGGGCTGTGACCGGCGGGTTAGCGTGGGGGACACGGCTGTGCGCGCGGGCCGGAGCGGCTCCGGGCGCCGGGGGAAGGGCGAGGTGACGTCCGTGTCATCACATCGCGGCGTGGGCGGGGCCACCGACGGGAGCCCCCGGTGAGCGTCGCCGTGGGCCTTCTGGCCGTCCTGCTGCTGACCCTGGCCACCGGCTACTTCGTCGCCCAGGAGTTCGCCTACGTCACCGCCGACCGGCTGGCCCTGTCCCAGCAGGCGGCGGCGGGGGACAGGAAGGCCGCACGCGCGGTCAAGGTGATGGGGCGGCTGTCGTTCATGCTCTCGGGCGCCCAGCTCGGCATCACCGTCACCGCGCTGGTCGTCGGCTTCATCGCCAAGCCCGCGCTGGCCGAGCTGATCGCTCCCGCGCTGCGGGCGGCCGCCGTGCCCGAGGTGGCGGTCGGCGGCATCGCCCTGGCGCTGGGCCTCGTCGTCGCCACCGTGGTGCAGATGGTGCTGGGCGAGCTGGCCCCGAAGAACCTGGCGCTGGCCAGGCCCGAACCGCTGGCCCGGGCGCTGTCCTCCTCCACGCTGGTCTACCTGACGGTCGCCGGGCCGATCATCCGGCTGTTCGACTCCGCGGCCAACCGGCTGGTGCGCGCGGTGGGCATCGAGCCGGTGGAGGAGCTGCGCCACGGCGCGACGCTGGAGGAGCTCGGGCACATCATCGGCGAGTCCGAGGCCTACGGGCACCTGCCCGGCGACCAGGCCGACCTGCTGGAGCGGGCGCTGGCCTTCTCCGACCACACCGCCGAGGAGGTCATGGTCCCCCGCGTGGACGTCGTCACCGTCAGCGGCTCCGCCTGGATCCCGGACCTGGACGAGCTGATCGCCCGGCACGGCCACACCCACTATCCGGTCCTGGGCGACAGCCTGGACGACGTGATCGGGATCGCGGGCCTGCGCGAGCTCGTCCCGATCCCGGTGGACAAGGCGTCGCGGACCCGGGTGGCGGACATCGCGAGGGAGGTCCTGGTCGTGCCCTTCTCGGCGTCGCTGCCGGATCTCGTGGCCCAGATGCGCGCCCGCCACGAGGAGGTCGCCTGCGTGGTCGACGAGTACGGCGGGCTGGCCGGGCTGGTCACCTGGGAGGACGTCGCCGAGGAGCTCGTCGGCGAGATCGCCGACGAGAACGACCTCGACGTGCCCGCGGTCGAGCGGCGCGGCGACGGATGGGAGGCCGACGCCGGTCTCCGCATCGACGAGCTGGCCCTGGCCACCGGCGTCGAGCTCCCCGACGAGGACGACTACGACACCCTCGGCGGCCTGGTCCTGCAGCGGCTGGGACGCTTCGCCGTACCCGGTGACGTGGTCACCGTCGAGCCGGTCCCGTCCATGGACGCCGACGCGCCCACCCACGTCGAGATCGAGGTGCTCACCATCGACCGGCACGTTCCCGGACGGGTCGGGCTCCGCCCGGTCCGCCGTGCCGGGGAGAGCGGGCAGGGGGCGTCGTGAACCTGCCCACCGGTCTGGTCCTGACCGTCGCGCTGCTGGCCGGCAACGGGTTCTTCGTCGCCGCGGAGTTCGCGCTGGTCGCGGCCAGACGCCACCGGCTGGAGAAGGCCGCCGCGCACGGTGACCGTGCCGCCGCCGCGGCCCTGAAGGGCATCAGGGAGCTGTCGCTGATGCTCGCCGGCGCGCAACTCGGCATCACCCTGTGCTCGCTCGGCCTGGGGGTGGTCTCCGAACCGCTCATCGCCGGCAGCCTCGCCCCCCTCTTCGACGACCTCGGCCTGCCTGGCGCCGCCGCGCACGCGGTCGCCTTCGTCATCGCGCTGGGCATCGTGACGTTCCTGCACATGGTGTTCGGCGAGATGGCCCCCAAGTCCTGGGCCATCACCCACCCGGAGCGCTCGGCCACGATCCTGGCGCTGCCGTTCCGCGCCTTCACCATGGCCGTCCGGCCGGTCCTGAAGACGCTCAACGGGGTCAGCGACCTGCTGCTGCGCATGGTCGGCGTGCGGCCCCGCGGGGAGACGGCCACCCCGCGCACCCCCGAGCAGCTCCAGCATCTGGTGGAGGAGTCGCGGCGGCTGGGCCTCATCGACACCGATGACCACGTCGTGCTCACCCAGGCGCTGAACGCCCCCAGCGCCCCGATCACCCGGCTGGTCACCCCGAGGGAGGCCATCGTCGGGGTGTCCGCCGGGGCGGAGCCCCAGGACGTGATCGACACCTCCGCCCGGGCAGGCCGCACCCGCCTGGTCGTGTGGGACGGTGATCGCCCGGCCGGCGTCGTCCACGTCCGTGACGCCTACCTGGCCCGCAGACGTGGCCTGCGGGCCCACGCGGGTGATCTCCTCCACCTGATGCCGGAGCTCGCGGCGACGAGCTCGATCGCGGACGCGGTCGCCCGGCTGCGCGCCGCCCACAGCCAGCTCGCGCTCGTGCGCGCCGCGGACGGCACCCTGGCCGGGCTGGTCAGCCTGGACGACCTGCTGACCACCCTGCTCGCCCCGGCCTAATGGCGGACCCGTCCGGTGGCGGTCCTCCATGGGCCGATCGGCTCCGTGGATCCGTGGAGAAGACGGATCGCCAAGCGAGGCGGCAGACCAGTCGAGACCTGCGATCACCGACAAAAAGCGACATTTAATTCTAATCTGACATTTCGCAATAATGGCGATACCGGCTTTTGACCTGATTATATTTAATGCTTGACAGGCTATTTAATTGAACTCCAAAATTAGTCCTGTTCGCGATGGCGGTCTGCATCCGAATTTTCATGCCGGAATTGGGGAAGTACGGCGATCTGACGACGGTCAACCCGATGACTTCCCATTTCCTGGTTCAAACCCTCAGTTTCTCCCTTTCGACACGAGTGCGAACAGGTGGTGTGTTGTGACGGAGTTCGACGCCGGCAGGACGCAGTTGAGTCTCGGTACGGCCGCGGCGCGCAATCTCGCGACGACGACCAAGACAGTGCCGCAGATGCAGGAGATCTCCTCGCGGTGGCTGCTGCGGATGCTGCCGTGGGTGCAGGTG
The DNA here is from genome assembly GCF_900113865.1 of Streptosporangium canum. Classification (GTDB taxonomy): domain Bacteria; phylum Actinomycetota; class Actinomycetes; order Streptosporangiales; family Streptosporangiaceae; genus Streptosporangium; species Streptosporangium canum. The sequence continues at coordinate 36,518 of NZ_FOQY01000025.1, forward strand.
TCGGGTGGCACCTACCGGGTGAACCGGCGGCTGAGCTACACCATCGGCGACGGGCGGGTGAGCTTCACCACCGTGGGATCAGAGGTAAAGGTGGTCCCGGCAGAGCTGTGCGAGCTGCCCACGCTGCGCCACTTCGACGACTCCGAGGTTCTGGAGGCGCTCGGTGAGCGGTTCGCGCAGCGGGAGTTCTCGCCCGGAGAGGTGCTGGTGGAGGCGGGCCGGCCGGCCGACGAGGTCGTGCTCATCGCGCACGGCAAGCTCAACAAGGTCGGCACCGGGCCCTACGGCGACCAGGTCGTCCTGGGAGTGCTGGCCGGTGGCGACCACTTCGGCGACGAGGCGCTGGCGGGGCCGCAGGGCGACTGGGAGTTCACGGTCAAGGCGGTCACCGCGGGGACGGCGATGATCCTGCCCCGGCAGGCGTTCCAGGAGCTGACCGACCAGTCCGAGTCGCTCCAGGCCCACCTGCGCCGGGTGCAGGCCGGTCCGAAGGGCCCGCAGAACAAGTACGGCGAGGCGGCCATCGAGACGGCGGCCGGGCACGCGGGCGAGCCGGACCTCCCGGGGACGTTCGTCGACTACGAGCTCGCTCCCCGCGAGTACGAACTGAGCGTGGCGCAGACCGTGCTGCGCGTGCACAGCCGGGTGGCCGATCTCTACAACGACCCGATGGACCAGATCGAGCAGCAGCTCCGGCTGACGATCGAGGCGCTGCGCGAGCGGCAGGAGCACGAGCTGGTCAACAACCGCGAGTTCGGGCTGTTGCACAACGCCGACCTCAAGCAGCGGATCCACACCCGGACCGGGCCGCCCACCCCCGACGACCTCGACGAGCTGCTCAGCCGCCGGCGGAACACGCAGTTCATCCTCGCCCACCCGCACGCCATCGCCGCCTTCGGCCGGGAGTGCAACCGCCGCGGGCTCTACCCCATCGGCATCGACGTCGGCGGGAACACGGTCCCCGCCTGGCGCGGTGTCCCGATCTTCTCCTGCAACAAGATCCCCATCACCGACACCCGCACCACGTCGATCCTCGCCATGCGGACCGGGGAGGACAACCAGGGAGTCGTCGGCCTGCACCAGACGGGCATCCCAGACGAATACCAGCCCAGCCTGTCCGTCCGTTTCATGGGCATCAGCGAGAAGGCGATCATCTCCTACCTGGTCAGCGCCTACTTCTCCGCCGCCGTGCTGGTCCCCGACGCGCTCGGCATCCTCGAAGACGTCGAACTCGGTCACTGAGGGCGCGGGCACATGCGGCCCCGCGCACTCACCGGCTTCCGCATGCCGTACCCGGCACGGCTGAATCCCCGGCTGGACGGCACGCGCGCGCCCGTCAAGGGATGGCCGCACGGGAGGGGAACTCCCGGATCCGGGGCCCGCCGCCGGGCGCCCTGCCGATGAGTACGGGTCCCGCCATCGAAACCGGCTGGGATCGGGATGTGCCGTGACGGGACCCGAGACCGTCAGGGCACGCCCGGATCCGGGTACGGCCGCCGCACACGATCTTGCGCTGGGGCCGGGACGGCGGCCCGGCCCCAGCGCGCCCGGCGTCATCGGAGACGCCGGGCCCGGCCACAGAGCGAGGAGACGGAACATGACCGCGGTTGAGGTGACGGCCGAGGGACGATCGGTGCGGGAGGTGCTGGCCTGGAGCCGCGACCTGGTCGAGTCCGCACTGCGTCCGGCGGCCGACACGCTGCCCCCGTCGATGCGGCGCATCGCCGGCTACCACTTCGGCTGGTGGGACGAGCACGGCCGGCCGGCCGGGGCGGACGGCGGCAAGGCGATCCGTCCCGCCCTGGTCCTGCTGGCGGCCGAGGCCGTGGGGGGAGGCGCCGCCGCGGCGTTGCCCGCGGCGGTCGCCGTCGAGCTGGCGCACAACTTCTCTCTTCTGCACGACGACGTGATGGACGGTGACAGGACCCGGCGCCACCGTCCCACGGCCTGGACCGTCTTCGGCGTCAGCCCCGCGATCCTGGCCGGCGACGCCCTGCTGACACTGGCCTTCGACGTGCTCGCCGCGGGCGGGCACCCGGCCACCCCGCGGGCGACGCGGATCTTCAGCGCCGCGATCCAGGAACTGCTGGAGGGCCAGCACACGGACGTCGCCTTCGAGCGGCGCCAGGACGTCGAGCTCGCCGAGTGCCTGAGCATGGCGGCGGGCAAGACGGGCGCCCTGCTGGGGTGCGCCTGCGCGCTCGGCGCGCTGTTCGGCGGCGGCAGCCTGGCACAGGTCGAGCATCTGCACGCCTTCGGCAGGGATCTGGGACTGGCGTTCCAGTTCGTCGACGATCTCCTGGGCATCTGGGGAGACCCGGAGGTGACCGGCAAGCCGGTCTACTCGGATCTGCGCAGCCGTAAGAAGTCCCTTCCGGTCGTGGCCGCGCTCACCTCCGCGACGGCGGCCGGGCGGGAGCTGGCCGGGCTGTACCACGGCGAACACCCCCTGTCCGACGCCGATCTGGTCCACGCCGCCGGGCTCGTCGACGCCGTGGGCGGGCGCGCCTGGAGTCAGGCGCAGGCCGACGAGCTGCTGACGCGGGCGCTGGGCCACCTGCGGTCGGCCGGGACGATCCCGGGCTCGGTCGCCGAGCTGGGCGCGCTCGCCCGCCTCGTCACCCGCCGCGACCACTGAACGGCGTGGAGCCCGGCCGGTCGCCCGTCACCGCCCGGCCGGCTCCGGGGAGCAGAGATCCGGTAGGCGCGGATCACCGTCCGCCCGGCCGTCACGGCTTCCGGAAGGCGGCGGTCTTCGGGGAGCGGGCAGGCCGGTCCCCGGGAGAGGGGAGCGGTGCCAGGCGAAGACTCTTCGGGAGAGGGAGAACGGTGCCAGGCGGAGGTCCTTCGGGAGAGGGAGCGCGGCGTCAGATGAAGGCGCCCACGCCGGTGATCGCGCGGCCCACGATCAGGCTGTTGATCTCGCGGGTGCCCTCGTAGGAGTAGATGGCCTCGGAGTCGGCCACGAACCGGCCCATGCCGTAGTCGAGCACGATCCCGTTGCCGCCCATGATCTCCCGGCCCCAGCCCACCGCCTCGCGCATCCGCACGGTGCAGAAGGCCTTGGCCATGGCCGAGTGCTCGTCCTTGTAGACGCCCGCGTCCTGGAGCTGGGCCAGCCGCACCACCATGCCCAGGGAGCAGGTCACGTTCCCCAGCATCCGCACCAGCAGGTCCTGCACGAGCTGGAAGCCCGCGATCGGCCGCCCGAACTGCTCACGGTCCTTGGCGTACTTCAGCGCCAGCTCGTAGGCGCCCATCATGCAGCCCACCGCCTGCCAGGCCACCCCGCCCCGCGTCTGCCGCAGGATCGCCGCGGTGTCGCGGAAGCCGCCGGCGTTCGGCAGCCGGTTCTCCTCCCGCACCAGGCAGTTCGTCAGCGTGATGTCGGCGTTCTGGACCGTCCGCAGTGCGATCTTGTTCTCGATCTTCGTGGCGGAGAACCCGGGAGTGCCCTTCTCCACCACGAACCCCTTGACCTGGCCGTCGGCCTCGTCCTTGGCCCACACCACGACCAGGTCGGCGAAGGTGGCGTTGCCGATCCACCTCTTGGCCCCGTTGAGCACCCACACGTCGCCCTCGCGCCGGGCCGTGGTGCGCAGCCCCGCCGCGACGTCGGACCCGCCTTCGGGCTCGGTCAGGGCGAACGCCCCGATCTTCTCCATCGCGGCCATCGGCGGCAGCCACCGCTCCCGCTGCTCGTCGGAGCCCAGCCGGTCGATGCTCCCCATCGCCAGCCCGTTGTGCACGCCGAAGAACGTTCCCATCGAGGGATCCACCCGGTTCATCTCCAGCACCAGGAACCCGGTCAGCAGGCTCCGCGCCCCCCGGTACGGCAGGCCGGCGATGTCCAGTTTCGCGAACTCGGGGATGAGGTGGTGGGGGAAACGGGCGTTGGTCCACTCCTCGTCCGCGATGGGGGCGACCTCCCGGGCCATGAACTCCCGCACCCGCAGCACGATCTCCTTCTCGTCCTTCTCCAGAAGCTCGAAGTAGTCGTAGAAATCGCCCGTCATCATCGTCTCAGTCCCCCTCAGGTCCGTGTGCCCGCTCACCTGCCCAGGGATCGGGGGATCAAGCAGTGACCCCCCTCACAGGCCGGCCGTGCCACGCCGGCGCCGGTCCGGGGCGGACATCAGGCCTTCCTGCCCACGCCGCCCATGATGAGCGCCCGCGAGGGGTCGTCGTAGCGCGGGTGTCCCTCCGGCCGCCACTCGGGCAGCCAGACGAGCCCCGGATCCACCAGCTCGAACCCGTCGAACAGTTCGAGGATCTCCCGCCGTGAGCGGAGGACGAGCGGCGAGTTGGCCCGCTCGTAGACCTTGGTGCCCCTGGCCACGGCATCGGCCCGGGAGTCGCGGGTCCCGTGGGAGAGGACCAGGTAGCTGCCGGACGGCACGGCGTCCCGCAGCGTGGCGATGACGCGCCGGGGGTCGTCGGACTCGGTGATGAAGTGCATGACCGCCACGAGCAGCACGGCGATGGGCTTGGAGAAGTCGAGATGGTCATGTATCTCGGGGGATTTGAGGATCTCCTCCGGCTGCCGCAGGTCGCCTGAGGTGACCATGACCTCGTCCCTGCTTCCGCGCAGGAGCGCTCTGGCGTGCACGAGGACGATCGGGTCGTTGTCGACGTAGGCGACGCGCGCGTCCGGTGCGATCCGGTGAGCCACCTCGTGGACGTTGTCCCGGGTGGGCAGCCCGGTGCCGATGTCCAGGAACTGCTCGATCCCCGTCTCCGCCATGAACCTGACGGCCCGGCCGAGGAAGGCGCGGTTCTCCCGGGCGGCCATGCGCAGCTCGGGGGCGACCGAGAGGATCTCCTCGGCCGCGGCGCGGTCGGCGGCGAAGTTGTCCTTGCCGCCGAGATAGTAGTCGTACAGCCTGGCGACGCTCGGAGTGTTGACGTCGACCCCCCGCCGTAACCACTCTTCTTCCGCCATGTTCCTCCTCGCCTGAACAATCGCGAAGATCCTTCTATCGAGAGTAATGCCCTATCTGTCGGCGTAGGCGGAGTTTTTTGCGGAAGAACGCCGGAAGCCCAGGTCGCCCTGGGCTTCCGCGTCATCGAGATGTGCCTGCCGGGGCAGGCGTCGTCCGTGGGGGACTACCGGCGCCAGACCCGGATCCGGTCGGACCGGCTGGTGCTGTCTTCGAGCCTGTCGTCGCCGTCGAAGACCGCGCGGTACTCACCGCTCTTGGAGGCGCGGGCCTTGGCCCGGAACGAACCCTTCCACCCGGTGTCGGCGGAGGTCACCCACTTCCAGGCGCTGGAGCCGCGGGGACGGAAGTAGATCTCGACCTCCTCGCCCTTCACGCCTCGCCACTCGTGACCCCTGCTGACCTGGAGGCGGCCGGTGAAGTAGACCCAGCGGCCCTTGCGGACCGACTCCGGGTTCGCGTAGAACCCGGTCAGCCGGGTGTCGGCCTTCTCCTGCTCCTCGTGCTTGACGGAGAAGTTGACCTGGTCGGTCACCTTCTTGCCGTCCTTGTCATAGGCCTCGGCGATCGCCAGCCAGCGGCCCTCGAAGTCGTCCTCGTCGAAGCTCGTGCTGAAGCGCCACAGGTCGCCCTCGTGGATGATCCTGGGCTCGCGCACGTCCAGCGCCCGGAACTCGTCGGAGACCGGCTTGAGGCGGAGCTCGACGCGGGTCGCCTCGGTGGTGCGGACCTCGATCGTGACCCTCGTGTCCTCGCCCTCCTGGACGACGACCGGGTTCGGGTTCACGCTGTCGATGCGCACGCTGAGAGCGGTGCGCTCGGCGGAAGCCGTACCGGCGGACAGGAGGAGCGAGCCGCCTACAGCTGCGGACAGTAGGCCGACGGCGATTCGTTTCATCAAGACGTTTTCCTTCTCCCCGTTGTGAGAAGCGGTCGGGGGTGATCGCTTCTGTCTCTATAAGACGGGTCCGGTGGAAGAAATGTTGTCTGAAGTCTCAGAAAAAGGCTGGATAAAATTTCTGTAAAGTAACGCTTTGCTGTGAGTCCGCAGGTCGCGCCGGTGCCGGGGCGGTGTTCCGCCGTTTGATCTTGACATGGAAGCTGTCCGTTTTGTCGGGAATACGGGTGGCGCTGGAGTCCGGCTTCCGGACTTCGGAAGCCGGACGGCCGGGTCCGGTGGGAGGGAGGGGGCCCCGCCGCCGGATACCGTTTCCCCATGAGTGCCACCATCGTCGCCAAAGATCTCGCCGCAGGACACGGCGACCGCGCGCTGTTCTCCGGCCTGGACCTGGTCGTCGCCCCCGGCGATGTGATCGGCCTGGTCGGGATGAACGGGGCGGGCAAGTCCACCCTGATGCGGATCATGGCCGGACTGCTGCCCCCGGAGCACGGTGCCGTACGGCTCAGCCCGCCCTCGGCGGCGGTCGGCTATCTGCCGCAGGAGCGGGAGCGCCGGGCGGACGAGACGGTCGCGGCCTTCCTGGCCAGGCGGACCGGGGTGGCCGACGCCCAGCGCGAGCTGGACGCCGCGACCGAGGGCCTGGTCGAGGGCCGCCCCGGCGCCGACGACGCCTACGCCGCCGGTCTGGAGAAGTGGCTGGCCCTGGGCGGAGCCGACCTGGAGGACCGCGCCGAGGAGGTCGTCGCCGAGCTCGGCCTGGCGGTGGACCTGGACCGGCCGATGACGGCGCTCTCCGGCGGCCAGGCGGCGCGGGCGGGAATGGCCTCCCTGCTGCTCAGCCGCTACGACGTCTTCCTGCTGGACGAGCCCACCAACGACCTCGACCTGGAGGGCCTGGAGCGGCTGGAGCGCTTCGTCGTCGGCCTGCGCGCCGGGACGGTCCTGGTCAGCCATGACCGCGAGTTCCTCGCCAGGACGGCCAACCGGGTCGTCGAGCTGGACCTCGTCCAGCAGCGGATCGGGATCTACGGCGGCGGCTACGAGGCCTACCTCGCCGAGCGCGAGGTGGCCCGGCAGCACGCCCGCGACGAGTACGAGGAGTACGCCGGCACCGTCGCCTCGCTCAAGCAGCGGGCCGGGATGCAGCGGGCCTGGATGGAGAAGGGCGTCAAGAACGCGCGGCGCAAGGCGGGCGACAACGACAAGATCGGCCGGAACTTCCGCACCGAGGCGACCGAGAAGCAGGCCGCCAAGGCCCGCCAGACCGAGCGGATGATCGAGCGGCTGGAGGAGGTCGAGGAGCCACGCAAGGAGTGGGAGCTCCGGATGGAGATCGCCGTCGCCCCGCGGGCGGGGGCGGTCGTCGCCACCCTGCGCGGAGCGGTCGTCCGGCGCGGCGGCTTCACCCTCGGCCCGGCGGACCTGCAGATCGGCTGGGCCGAACGGGTGGCGATCACCGGGGCCAACGGCTCGGGCAAGTCCACGCTCCTGGCCGCGCTCCTGGGTCGGCTCCCGCTGGATGAGGGGAACGCCTCGCTCGGCTCCGGGGTGGTCGTCGGCGAGGTGGACCAGGCCCGCGGGCTGTTCCTCGGCGGCGAACCGCTGCTGGACGCCTTTGGCGCTGCCGCGCCGGACATGACCCCCGCCGACGTGCGCACGCTGCTCGCCAAGTTCGGGCTGCGCGCGGCGCACGTGCTGCGCCCGGCCGCGACCCTGTCACCGGGGGAGCGGACCCGGGCCGCGCTCGCACTGCTCCAGGCCCGGGGGGTGAACCTCCTCGTCCTCGACGAGCCGACCAACCACCTGGACCTGACGGCCATCGAGCAGCTGGAGTCCGCGCTCGTCTCCTATCCCGGCACGCTCCTGCTGGTCACCCACGACCGGCGGATGCTGGACGCCGTGCACACCACCAGGCACATCCACGTCGACGCCGGGCGGATCGCGGAGATCTAGAGGCGGCCTCCACGACCCCGGCACCCCGCGACCTCCCCGGACGGCGGAGGCCGCGGCGGCCGGCCGGAGGCGGTGTGGCGCGGAGTGTTCCCGCGGTGCCGGGAGGGCAGGAGTCGCAGGGAAATATGCGAGAACTTTCGCAAAGATCCGCAAATATTTGCGTCTAATGTCGTATGGTTTCGTCATGACGCGACGGCTTGCAGAGGTGGCCAAGAAGGTCGGCATGAGCGAGGCGACGGTGAGTCGCGTGCTCAACGGCAAACCCGGGGTGTCCGAGGCGACGCGGGAGGCCGTGCTCACGGCCCTCGACGTGCTCGGCTACGAGCGGCCGACGCAGCTGCGCGGTGACCGGGCGAGGCTGGTGGGGCTCGTCCTGCCGGAGCTGCAGAATCCGATCTTCCCGGCGTTCGCCGAGGTGGTCGGGGGAGCGCTGGCCCAGCAGGGGTTCACCTCGGTGCTGTGCACCAGGACGCTGGGCGGGGTCTCCGAGGCCGAGTACGTCGACCTGCTCCTGCAGCAGCAGGTGTCGGGCGTGGTGTTCGCCGGAGGTCTGTTCGCCCAGGCCGACGCCTCCCACAGCCACTATGAGCTGCTGCTGGAGCGCCGGCTGCCGACCGTGCTGGTCAACGCCGCGGTGGAGCATCTCGCCTTCCCCCAGGTCTCCTGCGACGACGTGGTGGCCGCCGAGATGGCACTGGGGCACCTGCGCTCGCTGGGGCACGAGCGGATCGGCATGGTGCTCGGCCCGCCGGACCACGTGCCCTCGCGGCGCAAGCTGCAGGCGGCCGGCCTGGCCCCGGAGTTCGTCGAGCACACCATGTTCTCCCTTGAGGGCGGGCACGCGGCGGCGACCCGGTTGATACGGCGGGGCGTGACCGGCGTCATCTGCGCCAGCGACGTCATGGCGCTGGGCGCGATCCGGGCGGCGCGCCGGGCGGGGCTGTCGGTGCCCGACGACATCTCGGTGATCGGCTACGACGACTCCGCCCTGATGAACTGCACCGACCCGCCGCTGACCACCCTGCGCCAGCCGATCGACGCGATGGGCCGCGCGGTCGTCGACCTGCTGGCGGCCCAGATCGACAAGGCCCTGGTCCCGGCCGACGAGCTGCTCTTCGAGCCCGAACTGGTGGTCAGGGCCTCGACGGGACCGGTCAAACGCTGAGGACCCCCGGCGGGACCGGGTCAAGCGCCGAGGACCCCCGGCGGGGTGAGGTACCGCAGGTGGGCGTCGTGGTCCAACCCGGCGCCCTTGGCGAATCGCCGAAGTGGAGATGGGCGAGTCCCGGAAACCGCTCCGTCCTCGCGTGGCGCGCGGGGCCGTCGACGCCGTCGACGCCGTCATGGGTTTTCAGAGCCGTACGGCTCCGCCGCGCGAGGTCCGTGCCGTCGCCGGCCGGCATCGCGAACCCGGCCTGCCAGGTGGCGGCCCTGGCCGGCGCGGAGGCATCAGTGCCCTGCCACGGGGAAGGAGCCCGGAGCAGGAGGTGGATGTCATGGAAGCGCTGGGAATCGACATCGGCGGATCCGGGATCAAGGGTGCGCCGGTGGACGTCGTCAAAGGTGAGCTGACCCGGGAGCGCCTGCGGATCCCGACGCCCGTCCCCGCCACCCCCAAGGCGGTGGCCGCGGTGGTCGCGCAGATCGTCGAGCACTTCGGCTGGACCGGCCCGGTCGGCGTGACCTTCCCCGGGGTCGTGACCGCCGGGATCACGAGGTCGGCCGCCAACGTGGACGAGGCGTGGATCGGCGAGGACGCGCGGGCGCTGTTCGCCAAGGCGACGGGCCTGCCCGTGGTGGTGCTCAACGACGCCGACGCGGCCGGCACGGCCGAGATGGCGATCGGCGCGGGCCGGGGAAAGGACGGCGTGGTGCTGGTGCTGACCTTCGGCACCGGGATCGGCAGCGCCCTGTTCGTCGACGGCCGCCTGGTGCCCAACACCGAGCTCGGGCACCTGGAGATCAGGGGCAAGGACGCCGAGAAGCGGGCCTCCGACCACGCGCGTGAGGATCACGAGCTGAGCTGGGACAAATGGGCGGGGCGGGTCGAGGAGTATCTGCAGCACGTCGAGGCGCTGTTCTCCCCCTCGCTGATCATCATCGGCGGCGGGGTCAGTAAGAAGTCGGAGAAGTTCCTGCCCAAGGTGCGGGTGCGCACCCCGGTCGTGCCGGCCACCCTGCAGAACGAGGCCGGCATCGTGGGAGCGGCCATGGCCGCCGTGAAGTCCTGAGGAGTCCGTACGGCAGTCGCGGCCATGGCCACGGCGAGGCCCGGGGATTCTGCGGCATATGTCGGAAAGGCCACTCTGATTTTGATCTTCTTTTGACGGACACGCTCTCTGACCTGGGTAGGTAGCGATCGATAGCAAGATCGTATCTGCGGGAGACGGAGAGACGTGATGCAGTCGACGGGAGTCCTGACCCGCTGGGTCGTGACGGCCGGGGTGGCGGCCGTCGTGGTCGCGGGGGCGGCGTGGCCGGCTGTGGCGTGGGGAGACGACCAGGAGGTGAGGCTCTCGCCGTACCGGGTGCGGCCGGGGCAGGACGTCGAGATCGCGGCGCTGGAGTGCGACGGGCCCGCCTTCGCCCAGTCGGCGGCCTTCCGGAACGAGGTGGAGCTCGGCGGCCCGGGGTTCGAGGACGGCGCGGGGTTCGGAGAGGACGGTTCCGGCGGTTTCGGCGACGGCTTCGGTGACGAGCCCGGGGACGGCTTCGGCGACGGACCCGGACGCGGGTTCGCGGACGGGCCCGGTGACGGCTTCGGGGACGGTTTCACGGACGAGGCCGGTGACGGCTTGGGGGGAGGGCCTCCTGTCGCGGTCGGCTGGGCGCAGGTGGACTACGACGCGCCGTGGGGTGCCTACGCCGTGGAGGTGGACTGCCAGGGCGACACCCACTACGGGGAGCTCTACGTGGTCGGCGGTTCCGGCCCCAACACCGGTGGCGGCGGCCTCGCGCTGGCCGGGCGCGCGCACGGGGCGGCGGACGAACAGGGGGAGAGGCCGGCCGCTGTGCTCGGCTGGGGGATCGGCGCGGTCGCCGTCCTCGCCGGTGCCGGTGGGCTGACGCTGATGAGGAGACGCCGGGTGGCGGGGCGTGGCTGAGCTCCGGACCGTGACGGCCCTGGGGCTGGGGGCCGTCCTCGTGCTCACCGGTTGCAGGGCCGTGGGGGGCAAGAAGGCGGATCCCGCCCTGGTCCGCGCCCTGCCGGTCGCGGCCCCCGCCGTGCCGCGGCCGGGTGCGGCCACCGCGCCCGCCGCCCCGGGGAAGGGCGGCTGGCCCCGGGCGCTGCCCCGGTTCCCGGGCGCGTCCGGTCCGGTGGCGCTGGTGGTGCCGCGTGCGGAGGTGAACGCCCCCGTCACCCCGATCGAGTCCGGTGTGGACGGCGCGCTGGAGCCCCCGTCCCTCGATCAGGCCGACCTCGTCGGCTGGGACCGCCTGGGGCCGGCGCCCGGCGAGCCGGGTTCCGCGGTCGTCGTCGGTCACCTCGACACCAGGACCGGGCCCGCCGTGTTCGCCGGGCTGTCACGGGTGCGCAAGGGGGACGCGGTGGTGGTGACCCGTGAGGACGGGACCGCCGTGGTCTTCCGGGTCTCCGCGACCGAACGGGTCCGCAAGTCCGCCTTCCCGGTGAAGAAGGTCTACAGGTCGTTGCCGCATCCGACGATCAGGCTTGTGACCTGTGGCGGCGCCTATGACGTCGAGCGCCACTCCTACGACGACAACCTGATCGTCTACGGCGATCTCGCGGGCTGGTACCGCCTGTCGGACTTCTCCCGCGCCTGACCCTCCGGCGGCCCCGGCGGGGACCGGCCGCCTGACCCTCCGCCGACCTCGGCGGGGACCGGCCGCCTGCCCGTCAGGCGGCTTCGGCGGGACCGGCCGCCTGCCCCGCCGGCATGGCGCGCACGACCCGGCGCCGGGGGACCTTTGAAACTTTCATCGGGTTCGAAAAGCGTTCGGTGAGGTCAGGGGCGGCGACGGTCCCGGCACGGGCCCCCCGGCGGGCAACACGCTGTACACACGCCTGAAACATCCGGACTATGGGAGCGCTCCCACCCTCGTCCTGGAGATGATCACGAATGAGAGTTCATCCGCGCCGTCAAGCCTGGCGCAATCGGGCGGTGACCACGGCGGCCCTGCTCGTGGCCGCGGCCGGTCTCGCCACCGGGCAGGCCGCCACGGCACACGCCGCAGTCTCGTGCGACGTCGCCTACAGCACCAACGAATGGCAGGGCGGTTTCACCGCCAGCGTCACGGTCAAGAACCTCGGTGACGCGCTCACCGGCTGGACCCTCGGCTTCGCCTTCCCCGGCACCCAGCAGGTCCAGCAGGGCTGGTCGGCGACCTGGAGCCAGACCGGCAACCAGGTCACCGCGAAGAACCTCGACTGGAACGGCAACCTCGCCACCGGCGCGTCGACCAGCATCGGCTTCAACGGGTCGTGGAGCGGGAGCAACCCCAAGCCCACCGCCTTCACGGTCAACGGCGTCACCTGCGGCGGGCAGCCGCCCGTGAACCAGGCTCCGACGGTCAGCCTGACCAGCCCGGCGAGCGGCGCCTCCATCCCCGCGGGCTCCGCCGTACCGCTCGCGGCGACGGCCGGTGACGACGGCGCGGTCAGCAAGGTCGAGTTCTATGTCGACGGCACGCTCGTCAACACCGACACCTCCGCCCCGTACGGCTACTCCGCGACGGGCGTGGCGGCGGGCAGCCACACCGCCAAGGCGAAGGCCTACGACAACGGGACCCCGGTGCTGTCCACCGAGACCGCCGCGGTCCCCTTCACCGTCGGCTCCGACGGGGGCACCGCGGCGATCGTCGCCTCCGCGACCTCGGTCAGCGTCCCCGAAGGCGGCTCCAAGACGGTCGGCTTCAGGCTCAGCAAGGCGCCCACCGGCAACGTCACGGTCAACCTGACCAAGACCGGCGACGCCGACCTCACCATCGCGCCCTCCACGCTCACCTTCACCTCCGCCAACTGGAACACGGCGCAGAACGTGACCGTCTCGGCCGCCCAGGACGCCGACCAGACCGACGGCACCGCCACCATCGCGGCCGCCGCCACCGGGCACACCGGTGTCTCCGTCACCGCGACCGAGTCCGACGACGACGTCGTCACGCAGCCCGGCGAGCACGTCGAGAACCCGTACGCCGGGGCCACCGGCTACGTGAACCCCGACTGGGCGGCGAAGGCCGCGGCCGAGCCGGGCGGCGACGCGGTGGCCGACATCTCGACCGGCGTGTGGCTCGACCGCATCGCCGCCATCGAGGGCACCGCCTCCGCCAGGGGACTCCGCGCTCATCTGGAGGAGGCCCTCAGGCAGGACGTGACCAACGGCAGCAAGCCCCTGACGATCCAGTTCGTCATCTACAACCTGCCCAACCGCGACTGCTCGGCGCTGGCCTCCAACGGTGAGCTGCTCATCGCTCAGAACGGCCTGAACCGCTACAAGACCGAGTACATCGACCCGATCGCCGCGATCATGGCCGAGCCGAGGTACGCCGCGCTCCGGATCTCGACGGTCATCGAGATCGACTCGCTGCCCAACCTGATCACCAACCTCAACGTGCCCAAGTGCCAGGAGGCCAAGACGAGCGGCGCCTACGTCGACGGCGTCCGCTACGCCCTGAACAAGCTGCACGCGATCAAGAACGTCTACACCTACATCGACGCCGGGCACCACGGCTGGCTGGGCTGGGACACCAACTTCGGCCCCTCCGCCGACCTGTTCGCGAGCACCGTCTCCGGCACCACGGCCGGTTTCGACAGCGTCGACGGCTTCATCACCAACACCGCCAACTACTCGGCTCTGAAGGAGCCGCACTTCACCATCAACACCTCCGTCAACGGCACCACGGTGCGCCAGTCGCGGTGGGTCGACTGGAACTTCTACGTCGACGAGCTGTCCTACGCCCAGGCCTTCCGGACCCTGCTCATCCAGAAGGGCTTCAAGCCGGGCCTCGGCATGCTGATCGACACCTCCCGCAACGGGTGGGGCGGTACGGCCCGCCCGGCCGCACCCAGCACCTCCACCGACGTGAACACCTTCGTCAACCAGTCGCGGGTGGACCGCCGCATCCACGCCGGCAACTGGTGCAACCAGAGCGGCGCCGGCCTCGGCGAGCGCCCGCAGGCCAGCCCCGCCGCCGGCCTCGACGCCTACGTCTGGATCAAGCCCCCGGGCGAGTCCGACGGCGCCAGCAAGCTCATCCCCAACGACGAGGGCAAGGGCTTCGACCGGATGTGCGACCCGACCTACACCGGCAACGAGCGCAACGGCAACAACATGACCGGCTCCCTGGCGGACGCCCCGCTCTCCGGCCAGTGGTTCTCGGCGCAGTTCCGTGAGCTGCTCAGGAACGCCTACCCCGCCCTGCCGTAACCCCTGATCCCGGGCCCCCGCTCCGGCGGGGGCACCCGGAGGTCCGGCGGCCGGACGAGTACGGCCCCGCCACTCCCCGCGAGGGAGCGGCGGGGCCGTACGCTTCGCGCGGGACCGTACGCTTCGCCGGGAGGCGGCCTCCAGCGGGCGCGGCCGTCTGTCCTCCACGGGCCGCGGTCGTTTATTGGGATGCGGTCGCGCGGCGGCTCAGGCACGATGGGCGGTTGGCTCCTGACTTGCGGGCTGAAAGTATCCTGAAAGCAGTATGGGAACGCCTCCGTTGACATCTCCACTCGCCGAACTCCACGCACGCCTGCCCGAGCTCACGCTGCGCGATCAGCGGCGGCTGCGGCGCCGGCTCGACGGCGCGCGCAAGGTCAGAAACCGCGCCGCACAGCAGAAGATCGCCGCGGAGATCACCGCCGACATCGAGAAGGCCGAGCGCCGGGTGGCCGCCCGCAGGGCCGGGGTGCCGGTGGTCACCTACCCGGAGGCGCTGCCGGTCAGCCAGCGCAAGGACGACATCCTGGAGGCGATCCGCGACCATCAGGTCGTGATCGTCGCCGGCGAGACCGGTTCCGGCAAGACGACCCAGCTCCCGAAGATCTGCCTGGAGCTGGGCCGGGGCGTCCGGGGCCTGATCGGCCATACCCAGCCCCGCAGGATCGCCGCCAGGACCGTGGCCGAGCGGGTCGCGGAGGAGCTCGACACCCAGCTCGGCGACGCCGTGGGCTACAAGGTGCGCTTCACCGACCAGGTGAGCGACGGCACGCTCGTCAAGGTGATGACCGACGGCATCCTCCTGGCCGAGCTGCAGACCGACCGCGACCTCGACCAGTACGACACGCTGATCATCGACGAGGCGCACGAGCGCAGCCTCAACATCGACTTCATCCTCGGCTACCTCAAGCAGCTCCTCCCGAAGCGGCCGGACCTCAAGATCATCATCACCTCGGCCACCATCGACCCGGAGCGCTTCTCCCAGCACTTCGGCGACGCCCCGATCGTCGAGGTCTCCGGCCGGACCTATCCGGTCGAGGTCCGCTACCGCCCGGTCGCCGAGGACGACGACCAGATCCAGGCGATCAGCAACGCCGTGGACGAGCTGTGCGCCGAGGGGCCGGGCGACATCCTGGTCTTCCTCAGCGGCGAGCGCGAGATCCGCGACACCGCCGACGCGCTGTCCAAGCGCAAGGACGCCGAGATCCTCCCGCTGTACGCCCGGCTGTCGGCGGCCGAGCAGCACAAGGTCTTCCAGCGGCACTCCGGCCGCCGGGTCGTGCTGGCCACCAACGTGGCCGAGACCTCGCTGACCGTGCCCGGCATCAAATACGTGGTCGACCCCGGGTTCGCCCGCGTCTCCCGCTACAGCCACCGCACCAAGGTCCAGCGCCTGCCGATCGAGGCGATCTCCCAGGCCTCGGCCAACCAGCGCAAGGGCCGCTGCGGCCGTGTCTCCGAAGGCGTCTGCATCCGGCTGTACGAGGAGGACGACTTCCTCACCCGGCAGGAGTTCACCGACCCGGAGATCCTGCGCACCAACCTCGCCTCGGTCATCCTGCAGATGACCTCGATCGGCCTGGGCGACATCGGGGCCTTCCCCTTCGTCGAGCCGCCGGACCAGCGCCAGGTCAAGGACGGCTACGACCTGCTCCAGGAGCTGGGCGCCTTCGACCAGGCCAGGCAGATGACCCCGCTCGGCCGCAAGCTGGCCGGCCTGCCGGTGGACCCCCGGCTGGCCCGCATGGTGCTGGAGGCCGACCACAACGGCTGCGTCCGCGAGGTCATGGTCATCGCCGCGGCGCTGTCCATCCAGGACCCGCGTGAGCGCCCGGCCGAGAAGCAGCAGGCCGCCGACGACAAGCACCGCCGCTTCGCCGACAAGGAGTCGGACTTCGTCTCCTACCTGAACCTGTGGGAATACCTCCAGGAGCAGCAGAAGGAGATGTCCTCCAGCGCGTTCCGGCGCCTGTGCAAGTCCGAGTTCCTCAACTACCTGCGCGTACGCGAGTGGCAGGACGTCTACAGCCAGCTCCGCCAGATGTCGAAGTCCCTCGGCGTGACGCTGAACAGCACCCCCGGCGACGAGCAGAAGATCCACATCTCCCTGCTGTCCGGTCTGCTGTCCCACGTCGGCGTCAAGGACGTCGACAAGAAGACGGCCAACGACGGCCCCCGCCGTCCCGTCGCCGAACCGCGCAAGCCGTTCACCGAGTACATCGGCGCCCGCAACGCCCGCTTCGCCATCTTCCCCGGCTCCGCGCTGGCCAGGAAGCAGCCACTGTGGGTCATGTCCGCCGAGCTGGTGGAGACCTCCCGCCTCTGGGCCCGGGTCAACGCCAAGATCGAGCCCGAGTGGGTCGAGCCGCTCGCCCAGCACCTGATCAAACGCACCTACTCCGAGCCGCACTGGGAGAAGAACCAGGGCGCGGTGATGGCCTACGAGAAGGTCACGCTGTACGGCGTGCCGATCGTGGTCCAGCGGAAGATCAACTACGGCCGCATCGACCCCGAGCTGAGCCGCGAGCTGTTCATCCGGCACGCTCTGGTCGAGGGCGACTGGGAGACCCACCACGCGTTCTTCAAGGAGAACCGGAGGCTTCTCGAGGAGGTCGAGGAGCTGGAGGAGCGGGCCCGCCGCCGCGACATCCTCGTCGACGACGAGACGCTGTTCGACTTCTACGACCAGCGCGTCCCCGCCGACGTCGTCTCCGGGCGCCACTTCGACTCCTGGTGGAAGAAGACCAGGACCGACCAGCCCGACCTGCTCAGCTTCGAGAAGTCGATGCTGATCAGCGAGTCGGCGGGCGACGTCAGCCAGCGCGACTACCCTGACGTGTGGCGCCAGGGCGGCCTGCGCTTCCCGCTGACCTACCAGTTCGAGCCGGGCACCGACGCCGACGGCGTCACCGCGCACATCCCGCTCGCCCTGCTCAACCAGGTGAACGTCGAAGGCTTCGACTGGCAGATCCCCGGCCTGCGCGAGGAGCTCCTCACCGCGCTCATCCGGGCCCTGCCCAAGAACATCCGGCGCAACTTCGTGCCCGCCCCCAACTACGCCAAGCAGGTGCTCCAGCGGGCGGAGCCCACCCAGGAGCCGCTGCTCGCGGTGCTGGAGCGGGAGCTGCTCAACCTCACCGGCATCCAGGTGCCGCGCGAGGCGTGGCAGTCCGACCTCGTCCCCGACCACCTGAAGATCACCTTCCGGGTGATCGACGGCCGTAAGCACAAGCTGGCCGAGAGCAAGGATCTGGCCGACCTTAAACGGCGGCTCGCGCCCAAGCTCCGCCAGACCCTCTCAAGGGCCGCCGACGGGCTGGAGAAGTCGGGCCTGACCACGTGGAACGTGGGGGAGCTGCCCAAGACCTTCGAGCAGCGCCGGATGAAGGCCTATCCGGCGCTGGCCGACGAGGGCGCCACGGTGGCCGTGCGGATGTTCGAGACCGAGGCCGAGCAGCGCCGCGCCATGTGGGAGGGCACCCGCCGGCTGCTGCTGCTCAACACCCCGTCCCCGGCCAAGTGGGTGCTGGGCCGTCTGAACAACCAGGCGAAACTCGCCCTCAGCCGCAGCCCGCACGCCGGTGCCACCGCCCTGTTCGATGACTGCATCGCCTGCGCCGCCGACGAGCTGATGAGCCAGTACGGCGGGCCGGTCTGGGACGAGTCCGCTTTCACCGCCCTGCACGACAAGGTCCGCGCCGAGCTCTTCGACACCACCGCCGAGGTGGTCGCGAGAGTGGAGGGCATCCTCCGGGTCTGGCACTCGGTCGCCACCCTCCTGCCCGACGCCCGGTCCACCCCCGCGATCGAGGACATCCGCGACCAGGTCGCCGACCTGGTCTACCCCGGCTTCGTCACCGACACCGGCTGCAAACGCCTGCCGGACCTGCTCCGCTACCTCAAGGCGGCCGAGCGGCGGCTGGAGAAGCTGCCCGACGACCGGCTCCGCGACGAGGAGCGGATGCACCAGATCCACGACCTCGAGGACGACTACCACGACCTGGTCGAGAAGCTTCCCCCCGCCCGCCGTTCCGACGACGACGTCCGCCAGATCCGCTGGATGATCCAGGAGCTCAGGGTCAGCTACTTCGCCCAGACCCTCGGCACCCCGTATTCGATCTCCGACAAGCGCGTCCGCAAGGCCATGGACAACCTGTAGGGCAGACACCGGCCCTGACCGCGGCCGGCCCCGCGTACAAGGAATCCGCCACGGCTGTGGAAGAACGCTGTCGCGGGCCGCCGGAGGTGGGGGGACTACAGGAAGATCGAAGTGTCCAGCTCGAAGTCGACGGGGGAGGGGATCCGGACGGGTTTGCCGATCTGGGTCTGAGTGATGGTCTGGTAGGCGCCGTCCTCAGGGTCGCTGAGGACGGTGATCATTGGGGGCGAGGCCACTGGATCGATGATCAGCATGATCGGAATGCCGCAACCCGCATAGATCCGGGGCTTCGTGGCGCGGTCCGTCTCCATGCTCCCTGGCGAGACGATCTCGGCCACCATGATCAGTCCTGAGGAGAGGATCTCCCGGTCCCCCCAGAGCGGAGCGTCCCTGAGGGCCAGGCAGTAGTCGGGGATCACGGTGTCGCGTGGCCCCTCGATGCAGACGTCGACGTTTCCCGCAAAGCTCTCCCAGTCGTTTTCGTCCAAGATGGGGAGCAGTGCGAAGGCCAGGTGCATGGCGATGCGGCCATGCCGGGGGATGCCAGAAGGACTCAAGATGAGATTCCCGTCGATGATCTCAGCGCGGAGGCGGAGAGTGGGGGGAAGAGACTCGAAGAACTCCCTCGGTGTGGGGGGTAGTGGGTGGTCTTCCGCGGGGGTATGCCGAGGGAGTCGTCCCTGCGCTGTCATCACCATGGGTTCATGCCCCTTCGTGTTCGAACAAACACCCTAAGTGTTCCATGGGGTTCCCCGGGGAACGCGAGATATGCGCAACGGTTATCGGCGCGCGACCGGGTGCAGACACATCTCGACAGGTCGTACTCCGGTAGGACCTGTCCGGCGTGCCCCGCCGTACTCCCATAGGATCGGGGAACCGGACGGAGGGGGAGCATCGTGGTGCGGGCGCTGGTGTTCGATGTCGGGGAGACGCTGATCGACGAGACGCGGATCTGGTCACGCTGGGCCGACCGGGTCGGTGTCACCCGGTTCACGATGCTCGGCGTGCTGGGCGGCATGGCCGCGCTCGACAGGTCCTTCGAGGAGGCCTTCCAGCTCGTCAGGCCCGGCTTCGATGTCGAGGCCGAGCAGGAGGCCTGGAAGCGGGACGACCCCGACGGGCTCCGGGTGAACTTCGACGCCGACGACCTCTATCCGGACGTGCGGGCCGGCCTGGCCGCGCTGCGCGACCTGGGGTTCGAGGTGATCATCGCGGGCAACCAGCCGCCGCAGGCCTACGACGCGTTGGCCGCGATGGACCTGCCCGTCGACGCGATCCACACCTCCGACGGCTGGGGCGTCTCCAAGCCCGATCCGGGGTTCTTCGCCAAGGTCGTCGCGGTGTCGGGCCGGGAGCCCGGGGAGATCCTCTACGTGGGCGACCGGCTCGACAACGACGTCCGTCCCGCCCGTGCGGCCGGTATGTGGACGGCGCTGATCCGCCGGGGTCCCTGGGGTCATCTCCACGCCGCGCGCCCCGAGGCGGCTGAGGCCGACTTCGTCGTCGACGACTTCCCCGCCCTCGTCGCGGCGCTGACCCACAAGACGGCCGGGTGACCACTGCCGGCCACCGGCGGGCGGTCACCGGTGGCGGGCCGCCGGTGGTGTCCCCTGCCGGGGGACCCGCCGGTGACCAGGCCGGGGTCCGAGGTCCCGCGTCAGGCGTCGGGGTCGATGTGGATGGCGCGCTCCTCGGCTGACAGGTCGCCGTCGTCGGCGCCGACATCCCGGGCGTACTCCTCGGACGTCTCGTCCGGGCCGATGCCCTCGTCCGGTGCCACGAGGCGGTTCCCCTCGCGCGGCGCCCGCTCGTGGTCCGGGGCCTCGCGCCAGAGGCGTTCGTCGAGGGTGTCCCGGTGCTCGGGGTCGTCCGCACGGATCTCGTGGTTGAGGCCGAGGTCGTCGGTCCACTCCTCGACCTCGACCGCCTGCTCGTCGCTCAGACCCTTACGGTCTGGGGGCATTTCACTCATATCGCCGCCCTACCCGTTCTGTCGCGGAAAACCCCCCGGTCAGAGTCCGGTGGCGGCCCCGATGACCGATCGCGGATCGGCCGCCCCGGCCAGGACGCCCGAGGGCAGCAGGTCGATCAGGTGGGCGTGGCCGAAGGCGGAGCCGTACGGCGCGGCGCCGACGGGGTGGCCCCGGTCGCGCAGGCCGTCGCTCCACGGGCCGCCGGCCTCGACCTCGACCATGGCCTGGTCGGGGGCGTCCCAGGTGTCGAAGCCGGTGCCGCCGGAGGCCAGCCGCCAGCGGGCGGCGCCGATGGCCTCACCGGGTGTCTGGCCGTGGGCGAGCAGCCGGGTCAGGATCTGGAGCAGGATCTGCGGCTGGGCGTCGCCGCCCATCGTGCCCACGACCGAGCGGAGCGACCCGTCGGGGCGGGTGACGAGGGCGGGCACGAGGGTGTGCGGCGGGCGCCGGCCGGGGCCGTACTCGGCGGGGTGGCCCGGGACCAGCGAGAACCCGATGCCGCGGTTGTGCAGGTTGATGCCGGTGCGAGGCTCGAAGACCATTCCGCCGAATCCGGCGGCGTTGGACTGGATCAGCGAGACGCCCATGCCGTCGCCGTCCACCGCGCACAGGTAGGTGGTGTCGCCCGGCGAGGTGAGGTCGCGGACCACGACCCGGCGGTCCGGGTGGATCAGGGCGCGGCGCGCGGCGGCCGAGCCCAGCGCCTCCTCGACGGAGGCGCCGTCGAACAGCACCTCCGGCCGGTCGTGCCCGGCCATCCGCGCGGCCTCCACCAGCAGATGCGCCCAGAGCGGGTCGGCCGGGTCGGAGGGCAGGTCGAGTCCCTCGGCGATGTCGAGGGCCAGCAGCAGCAGGTATCCCTGCGAGTTGGGCGGCATGGTCCACACGTCGTGCCCGAAGGCCCTCACCCGCAGCGGATCCACCCATTCGGCGCTCTCCTCGGCGAGATCGTCCTCGGTGTACTCGCCGCCGCCGACCTCGAGCAGCCCCCGGCCGAACTCGCCGAGGTAGAACCCGTCGCGGCCGTCGGCCAGGGCCTCCAGCGCCCGCGCCACCCCGGGCCGCCTGATCAGGTCGCCGGCCTGCCGGGCCGAGGCGAAGTCCTCGCACAGCGGGCCGACCGTCTCCAGGGCGGGGATCATCAGCGGCGAGGCGGGGAAACCGTCACGGGCGTGCCCGATCGCCGGTGCCAGCACCTCTGCCGCCGTCAGCCTGCCGTACCGGCCGTGCAGGGCCAGCCAGCCGTCCGCGCAGCCCGGCACCGGGGTCGAGCGGACGTCGTGGCGGTGCGGCATGCGGTCGTGCCCCTCGGCGCGCAGCCGCTCGGGGTCGGCGCCCGATCCGGCCCGCCCGGAGGCGTTGAGCGCCGCGGGCGCGCCGGTGCCGTCGTGGACGAGCGCGAACAGATCGCCGCCCAGCCCGCACATGTGCGGGGCGGTCACCGCCAGCACGGCGTTCGCCGCGATCGCCGCGTCGGCCGCCGAACCTCCCCGCTCCAGCATGGCCACACCCGCGCTGGAAGCGAGGTGATCGACCGTACAGACCATTCCAGAGCGCGCATAACGGGTGTTGAGCATGACGAGAGCGTACGGCTTCCTTTACCGGACATTGAACGAGTGGTCCGCCGCCACCCGACGGGGATGCGCGACCGTGGCGCGCGGCGGCCATGTCAGGCGGCGGCGGCCACGGGCTCGTCGCGCTGGACGAGGGCGGCGTAGGGGCCGTCGGCGGCGAGGAGCTGGGCGTGGGTGCCGCGCTCGACGACGCGGCCGCGGTCCAGGACCACGATCTGGTCGGCGTCGCGGACCGTGGACAGGCGGTGGGCGATCGTGATGGTGGTGCGGCCGTGCGACAGGGTGTCCAGGGCTTCCTGGACGGCGCGCTCGGTCTGCGTGTCGAGGGCGCTGGTGGCCTCGTCGAGGATCAGCACGGGCGGGTCGCGCAGCAGCGTGCGGGCGATGGCCAGGCGCTGCTTCTCGCCGCCGGAGAACCGGTAGCCGCGCTCGCCGACCATGGTGTCGTAGCCGTCGGGCAGCGACATGATGTGGTCGTGGATCCGGGCGGCGCGTGCGGCCTCGACGAGCTCGGAGTCCGTCGCGGAGGGCTTGGCGAAGCGGAGGTTGTCGGCGATCGAGGAGTGGAACAGGTAGGTCTCCTGGGAGACCACCCCGACCGTCTCGGCCAGCGTCTCGAAGGTCAGGTCGCGCACGTCCACGCCGTCGACGGTGACCCGGCCGCCGGTCACGTCGTAGAGACGGGGGAGCAGGTAGCTCAGCGTGGTCTTGCCGGAGCCGGTCTCGCCCACCACGGCCAGGGACGTGCCCGCCGGGACCGTGAGGTTCACCTCCGACAGGGTCGGGGCCTCGCCGTAGGAGAAGTCCACGTGTTCCAGGCGGACCTCGCCGCGCACGTCCGTCAGCGTCCGGGTGCCGGGGTGGATGTCCACCGACAGGTCGAGATACTCGAAGATCCTGGCGAACAGGGCGAGGGAGCTCTGCACGTCCACGCCGAGGCGCAGCAGCGACACGGTGGGCCGGAACAGGTTCATCTGGAGTGTGGTGAAGGCGACGACGGTGCCGATGGAGACCGCCGAGGTCAGCCCGGTGGCCCAGTAGATCATCGCGGGCATGGCCGCCATGATGATCTGGATGGTGGACTGCCGCCAGCGCCCGGCCATGCTGGAGCGGACCTCCAGGTCGGCCAGCTCGTCGGAGGCGGTGGAGAAGCGCCGGGTGAGCTCGGGGCCGCGGCCCATCGTACGGCCCAGCAGGATCCCGCTGATCGACAGCGATTCCTGGACCATCGAGGAGAGGGCGGCCATCTTCCGCTGCCGCTCGGAGGTGATCCTCCTGCGCTCGCGGCCGACCCTGCGGCTGATACCGACGAAGACGGGCAGCAGCAGCAGTGACACGACGGTCAGCCGCCAGTCCAGGACCAGCATCGCGATGATCGTCGCCACCACGGTGGTCAGGTTCGAGACGATCGAGGCGGCGGTGGAGGTGACCACCGACTGCATGCCGCCGATGTCGCTGGCGATGCGCGACTGCACCTCGCCGGTGCGGGTGCGGGTGAAGAAGGCCAGGGACATGCGCTGGAGGTGGCCGTACACGGCGGTGCGCAGGTCGTGCATGACGCGCTGGCCCACGGTGGTGGAGATCAGCGTCTGGACGACGTCGAGCACGCTGGTGGTGACGGCGACCGCGACCATGCCGAGTGCCAGCAGCGTCAGCAGGCCGGTCCTGCCGTTGGGGATGGCGTCGTCGAGCACCTCGCGGAGCATGAACGGCGACGCGAGGGAGACCAGCGAGGACAGCGCGATGAGGGCGCCGACCACGGCCAGCCGGCCTCGGTAAGGGCGGAACAGGGCGACGATGCGCCCCAGGGGTGCGCGGGGTTCGTCGTTCATGTCCGGTATTTCGTCCCGGGGGACTTCTCTGGTTCGCTCAGCCATGCAACTCCTTTGTGATGTTTGCTCAAACAGAGGTTAGCTCACAATCATTCCCGCGGACAATGAGATAAGTTCAGGGGCGTGGAGACGGAACTGGCCGATCTTGTGCACGGCGTCGGCCATCGACTGCGGCGCGGTTACGGCGAGCGGCTCGGGCCGCTCGGGTTGAGCCCCGGCCAGGCGCGGGCGCTGAGAGTGATCGCCGACGCCGAGCCGCCGCTCAAGATGGTGCAGCTCGCCGAGAGGCTCAGGATCGTGCCGCGCTCGGTCACCCCCGTCGTGGACGCCCTGGAGGAGGCCGGCCTGGTCCGCCGGGAGGTCGATCCGGCCAGCCGCCGTTCCACCCTGCTGGTGATAACCCCCGAGGGCAGGGTGGAGTACGGCCGGGTGCGCGAGGCGCGCAGGAAGGTGGCCGAGGAGCTGTTCGCGGTGCTCACCCCCGAACAGCGGGAGCAGTTGCGGGACCTGTTGAGCGTGGTCGACCACCAGACCGGTTAGCGCCCGTCAGTCCCACCGGTCCGTCGGGAGGATACGGGTGTCCGGCAGCGGGAAGTGCTCCCGGGCCGGCGGGACGGGGTGAGGTCGGGGTAGGCGGCCTCGATCTCCCGGCGCGGGCCGATCCGGATCACCCGGTCGCCCCGGACGGCGACGGCGCCGTCGACGGGCGGCTCGCAGACGGGGAGGACGAGGGGCGCGATGTGCACGACGACCGGCGGGAGCGCACGCGTGCCGATGCCGTGGCCCGCACGCGTGGGCATAGACACTCCTGGCTGTTTGTCCCTTTAGAGAGATTAAGGGCATCGACCTGCCGATCTCAAATGTCGCATCGGCGGACCGCGGCGCGGCACGTTTTCCTACACCTGACAGATGACCTTCCTACAGAAGATGATTGATCGCTGCTAAAGCGGTCTATAGCGTCATTTGTCGTGACTCGACCCCCCAGGTTACTGAAAGCACTGATCGCAGCGGTGGTGCTGATCCCGATCGGCATCGCCTCCGTCCCCGCCGCCGCCGACCCCTCTCCCCAGCCCGAGCATCCCTGGCGCCTGAACCACTGGCCCCAGACCCAGCCCTGGCAGCAGGACGGACCCGCGGCCACGCTGCGCGCCAAGCCCGGCGGCCCGGCCCCGATCGACCCGCAGAACTGGAAGAACCCGGACCACATGACGTGGGCCGACTACAAGAAGCCGCCGGGCACCACCTGGGCCGATCCCGCGGTCAAGGGTTCCAAGCGCACCTTCCGCGGCGCGCTGGTCCTGCTCGACTACCCCAACCAGCCGTTCGTGGTCACCCAGCCCCAGGGGTCGACGGTCTTCAAGAACCCCAGCGCCGAGGCCCACGACATCCCACGCGAGCAGGTCGCCGGGTTCTACAAGGACTTCCTCAACACCCCCAACCAGCTCAACCGGGGCCACACCATCCACGAGTACTGGATGGAGGACTCCGGGGGCCGTTACGGCGTCGACCTGACCGCCTTCGGCCCGTACCAGATGCCGGGCAAGTCCCACGAGTACGCCATGGAGTTCCAGGCGGGCACCGGCTGCCCAGCGGGCGACAGCTGCGACAAGAACATCAGGACCGACGGGCGGGCCGCGTGGGTCGGCGCCGAGGGCCCGGAGATCCCCGCCGGGTTCGACTTCGTCTTCTTCCTGAGCGCCGGCCAGGACGAGTCGGCCACCTGGCAGGAGTTCGGGCCGATCAAGTTCCCGGCCAAGGAGGCGGTGACCGACGACTTCGGCCCGCCGGACCCGGCTCTGCCCAACTGGGCCGATACCCGGTACGTGGAGTGGACCTCCTGGGCCTCGGCCTCCTCCATCTGGCCCAACGCCGGCGGCGGATCGTCCACCCAGGCCGAGAGCTCGGGCCAGGGCGTCTACGCCCACGAGCTCAGCCACATCCTCGGCATCGGCGACAACTACAACAACCCGTTCGGGGTGCCGCCGCGCCGGGCCTACACCGGTATCTGGGAGATGCTCAGCCGGGGCAGCTTCAACGGGCCGGGCGGCCCGCACAGCCGCTGGATGATCCCGCCCACCGGCGGCGGTTCCATGGGCGCCCAGCACATGCTCCGCAACAAGATCAAGCTTGAGATGGTGGACGAGCGGAACGTGCTGCGCCTGTCCCGCGCGGCGCTGGCGGAGTCCGGTCTCGTCGTGGCCAAGGTGACCGCCCGGGTGGCCCAGCCGGGGCCGACCGGCCTGTCCGGGGTCAACATCGCCTTCGGCGACGGCGACCGCAGCCCCGCCTGCGTCGTCGCCACCGACCCGTTCTGCGACGGCGGCGGCTACGACAACTACACCGTCGAGGTCGTCGACCGGATGGGCGCCGACTCCTTCACCCCCGACTCCGGCGTGCTGCTGGCCAAGACGAAGAACGCCGACCGCGCGCCCTTCGAGTGGGTCGTCGACGCCAACCCCCAGGACATCGGCATGACCGACTACGTCCTGCCCGACGGCACCGCCGTGCCCATCACGATCGGCGACTACCGCCAGCTGTCGGACGCCCTGTTCCACGCGGGCGCCGACTCCGGGTCCGAGTTCGAGTACGTGGACGAGGCCAACAGGCTCCACTTCTACGTCCTCGACCTGCAGCGTGACCGCGAGGGCATCCTGTCCTACACGGTGGCCGTCCGCTCCCTGGACGGCGCCGGGCCGCAGAGACGCGGCGTGAAGCTGCTGCCCGCCGCCGGGATCCCCGACGGCAAGGGCCTGTCCTCCTGCCGGTTCCCGCTGTTCAACACCGGCAGGTCCGCCCCCGCCCAGGGGCAGCACCCCGAGGACGTGAGCGGCTACCTCAAGAGCGACGTCTACCGGCTGTCGGCCACCGTCGAGGGCGGCGGCTGGACGGCCTCGGTGCCCAACCGGCTCGCCACCGCCGATTTCGGCAAGCAGGCACTGGTGGACGTCAAGGCCCAGCGCGCCTCCGGGGGCAGCCGCCTGGCCAAGGTCACGCTGACCGCCACCTCCGAGAGCGACCCGTCCAAGACCGCCAAGGCCACCTGTCACGTGATCGGCCTGTAGAGGGCCCTGCGGAAGGCCGCAGGAGTCCCGGAAGGGCGGTGACGGGGTACGGCGGGCCCGCCGTACCCCGTCACCGCGGCCGGGCATCTGGTTGAATCAATCTTGAGACAACACGTCGGCTGAGTCGGGGGGCCGCGGGCGTGCCGCGGTTTTCTCCGGGGGGTGTGGATGCCCGGGCCGTCAAACGTGCCTGATCATCGTGGTCCGCGACCGCCGAGGCGGTCGATCTCGCTGGCGGCCCCCGCCGCGGCGGGAATCGCCGCCGCGGTGGCCAGCATCCTGGCCACGTCGCTGGATGTCTGGGACCTGCCCACCGAGGCCAAGGTGGGCGTCACCGTGCTCGCCGCCCTCCTGGTCGGCCTGCTCACCTGGGCGACCGCCGGCAGCCGGGCGGAGAAGCCCGCCGCCGGAGACGGCCCGTCCTGGCGCCCGCCCGACCAGTGGCCCCCGGTCTCCGCGCACTTCACCGGGCGGACCGAGTCGCTGGCGGAGCTGCGCCGGGTGTTCGCCGGCCACCAGCGCTCCCGTGGCCGCGACGAGGACAACTCGCCGCTGGTCGTCTCGGTGTACGGCAGAGGCGGGGTGGGCAAGTCCATGCTCATCGCCAGGTTCGGGCACGAGGTCGCCGACCGCTTCCCCGACGGGCGCCTCTACGCCGACCTGCGCGGCGCGGTGGAGGCGCCGATCCAGGCCGAGGAGGTGCTGATCGGCTTCCTGCGGGCGCTGGGGGTGCGGCTCACCACCGACCCCGGCGGCCCGGCCGAGCTGCGCAAGCTCTGGCTGACGTGGACCAAGGGAAAGCGCATCCTGATCGGCCTGGACAACGCCCAGGACGGAGACCAGGTCAAGGACCTGATCCCGGCCGAGCCGGGATGCGCGGTCATGATCACATCGCGGCAGCCGCTGTTCCTGCTCAACACCTACGACAAGCAGCTGTCGGTGTTCAGCCAGGCGCAGGGTGTGGAACTGCTGGCCCGGCTGGCCGGGGACGACCGGGTCGCCGCCGACCTGGAGTCGGCCCAGGAGATCGTCCGGATGTGCGACCACCTGCCGCTGGCCATCAGCATCTGCGGCGGCCGTCTGGCGACCCGGGAGAACTGGACCCTGCGCGAGCTCGCCGACCGGCTGAGGGACGAGCGCCGCCGCCTGGACCACCTCGAACTCGCCCGCAGGCTCGACAAGAGCGTGCGCGCCTCGCTCCAGCTCAGCTACGACGACTGCACCGGCCTCCAGCGCCGCCTGCTGCGCCTGCTCAGCCTCCTCACCGCCCCCGACGTACCCGGCTGGGTGGCGGGGGAGCTGCTGGCCGCCTCCGAACTGGACGGGGCCGACCAGCTCGAGGCGCTCATCGACACCCAGCTCGCCGAGTGCTCGGGCATCGACTTCTCCGGCGTGATGCGCTACCGGCTGCACGACCTGGTCCGCATCTTCGCCCACGAGCTGGCCGTCTCCGACGAGGACGACGACCACCGCAGGGCGGCCATCGAACGGGTCCTGTCCGGCTACCGCCGCCGGGCCGAGACCGCGGCCATGGCCCGCTGGCCCCAGGACTGGGGCCGCAGCGGCAGGAACGCCGACCCGGCGACCACGACCGTCGCCCAGGCGTCGGCGGCCGACTGGCTCAACGCCGAGCGGCTGACCATGGTCGCCATGATCAACCAGGCCCGCGCCCTGGAGATGTGGGACCTGGCCTGGGGCCTGGGCCGCGCCTTCTGCTCGCTCTGCCACTCCCTGCGGGCCTACTGGTCCGACTGGCGGACGGTCGCCGAGATCGTGTGCGAGGCGGCGGCCCACATGGACGACCGGCGGGCCCTGGGCATCGCGCTGCTGGACCGGGCGGCGGTGAGCGGCGGGCAGGGCAGCCACGCGGTCGCCAGGGCGGACGCCGAGCGCGCGTTGGAGATCTTCACCGACCTGGGCGAGTCCTGGTGGTCCGCGCGGGCGATGCGGGCGGTCGGCATGGCCCTGTTCAGCGACGGCAACCTCGACCCGGGCCAGGGCTACCTCCTTGCGGCGATCACGGCCTTCAAGGGCGAGGAGGACCGCTGGTGGTCGGCCAGGACGCAGCGCAACCTGGCCGAGCTCCAGCTCGCCCAGCGCAGGCCCGAGCAGGCCAGGAAGCTGCTGGAGGACGCCCTGGAGGTGTTCAAGCACGACCGCAACCGCTACTCCGAGGCGCAGACCCTGCGCGCCTACGGGGAGGTGCTCGGCGCGACCGCGCGAGCGCTGCACACCCAGGGGGAGACCAGGGCCGCCGCGGAGGACTTCACGCGGGCCGGGTTCAGCCTGGACCGGGCGGCGGAGACGTTCCGGCTCAGAGGGGAACTCTGGGAGGAGGCCAGGTGCCTGCGTGCGGCCGGTGAGGTCGGCAACCCCGCCGACGGGCTCCGCGAGCTGACCTACGTACGGCGGGCCACGGAGATGCTGGCCGCCCTCGGCGACTCCTGGGGCGTGGCCCGCAGTGAGCTGTCGGCGGGACGCGCCCACAGCCGGCTGGGCCGTACCCGGGAGGCGCGGGAGTCGCTGGAGCGGGCCGTGCACGCCTTCGAGGAGCTGGGCGACCGCTGGTGGATGGCCCGGAGCCTGCGCTATCTCGGCGAGGCGCACCTGGAGGCGGGTGACCACGCGGCGGCGCTCTCCCCGCTCAGACAGGCCCAGGACATCTACCGGAGCCTGGGCAACCAGGCCGGGATGGGCCGCACCCTCGAACTCCTGCGCCGCGCGGGGGAGTGAGCCGGCCCGGCCGCGACCGCGTGCCGCCGGCGGGGCGTCGCCGTCGCGGCGCCGAGCAGCCGGGCGTCCGTCCTCGGCCGTGGCCCGCGCGACGCGGGGCGTCGCCGTTGCGGCAATGAGCACCCGGCGTTAACCGCGCGGCCATACCCCGCCATATAGGCTCGTGAGTGATGAACAACTTCACGCGATGGATTGATCTTGAAGGTGCCGTCAACGTGCGCGACCTCGGCGGGCTCGCCACGGTGGACGGCGGGACCACGCGCTCCGGCCGGGTCTACCGGTCGGACAACCTGCAGGGGCTGACGGAGCGCGACATCGCACTGCTCGTCGGCGAGCTGAAGCTCCGTCACGTCGTCGACCTGCGCTCCGGCGCCGAGGTGTCCCTGGAGGGCCCCGGGCCGCTCACGGTCGTGCCGGAGGTGAGCATCCACCACCACACCCTGTTCGCCGAGGGGGGCAGGCACACCGACGTCGAGGCCGACACGATCGACGCCGACAGGGTGCTGCCCTGGCAGGAGCGGGCCGAGGAGGATCTCGCCGAGCTGAGGGTGACCGGCTTCTACTACTCCTACCTGCGCGACCGCCCCGACTCGGTGCTGGCCGCCCTGCGCGTCATGGCCGGCGACGACGGCGCCGCCGTCGTGCACTGCGCGGCGGGCAAGGACCGCACCGGCGTCGTCTGCGCCCTGGCCCTCGAAGTCGCCGGGGCCACCCGGGAGGCGATCGTCGCCGACTACACGGCCACCGGTGAGCGCCTGGAGGGCATCCTGGCCCGCCTGCGCTCCAGTGCCACCTACCGCGACGACCTCGACTCCCGCCCGGCCGACGACCACCGGCCGCGCCCGGAGTACATCGAGCAGTTCCTCGGCGTCCTCGACGACCGTTTCGGCGGGCCCCTGCCGTGGCTCGCCTCCCACGGCTGGACCGAGACCGACTCCCAGGCGCTCCGCTCCCGCCTGCGCGACTGACGTCACCCGCGAGGGATCGGAGGTCCCTCGCGGGTCTCAGAGGGCGACGACCCGCTGCTCGGCGGCCGACCGGCGGGCGGCCTCCAGGACGGTGAGGGCCTCGACCACCTCTCCGGGGTCGACCGGCGGCGGGGCGCCGTCCCGGAGGCTCGCCGCCACCGCCCGGTAGAAGCCGGCGTAGGCGCCCGGCTCGGTGCGGACGGGGCGGCCGGCCTCGTCGGTGCCCAGGGTGCCCCACCGCTCCCGCGGCTCCTCGCCGAAACCCGGGGAGTCCGGGGTGAGACCGGCGCGCAGCTGGTCCTCCTGGATGTCCAGGCCGTGTTTCACGTAGCCGGCCTCCGAGCCCAGGATCCGGAAGCGCGGACCGAGCCGGGGCGCCACCGCGCTGGCCCACAGGTGGGAGCGGGCGCCGCCGGCATGGGTCAGGGCGATGAAGGTGTCGTCGTCGGAGGCGACCCCGGGACGGCGGATGTCGGACTCGGCGTAGACGTGGGTGACCGGGCCGAGCAGGCGCAGGGCCTGGTCGACCAGATGGCTGCCGAGGTCGTAGAGGAGGCCGCCGACCTCCTCGGCGCCGCCGAGCTCGCGCCAGCCGCCCTTGGGGGTGGGCCGCCAGCGCTCGAACCGCGACTCCAGCCGGCTCACCGTGCCCAGTTCCCCGGAGGAGACCAGCCGCTCGGCCGTCAGGAAGTCGCCGTCCCAGCGCCGGTTCTGGAACACGGTCAGCATCAGGCCGAGCTCGCCCGCCAGCCGTACCAGGCCGCGGGCCTGCGCCGCGGTCGCCGCCAGCGGCTTGTCCACCACCACGGGCAGGCCGGCCTTCAGGGCGGCCTCGGCCAGCGGGACGTGGGTGCGGTTGGGGGAGGCGACCACGATCAGGTCGCTGGAGTCCCACAGCTCGGCGGCGTCACCCACCGCCCGCGCGCCGTACTTCTCCCGCACCTCGGCCGCGCGCCCGGGGTTGCCGGTCACCACGGCCGACAGGCTCAGCCCCGGGGTCGCGGCGACCAGCGGGGCGTGGAAGAACGCCCCGGCCACGCCGTACCCGATGAGGCCGACGCGCAGGTCAGTCACCACGCTGCTCGTCGCGCTCGGCGAGGAAGGCCTCGAACTGGGCGGCGAGCTCGTCGCCGGTGGGCATCTCGGAGGGCTCCGCCATCAGGTTCTCGCGCTCGGAGCCGGCGGCGAACGCGTCATACTGCTGCTCGAGGCCGGTGATCGCGGTGGACAGCTCGTCGGAGGCCTCGATCTGCTCGGCGATCTCGGTGTCGGTGCTCTCCGCGGCCTCGCGCAGGCTCTCCAGCGGGAACACCAGCCCGGTGCTCCTGGTCACCGCCTCCAGGGCGGTCACCGCCGCCGCGGGATACTCCGCCTGGGCCAGGTAGTGCGGGACGTGCACGGCGTAGCCGAGGGCGTCGTGGCCCTTGGCGCCGAGCCTGAACTCGATCAGGGCGGCCACGCTGCCGGGCACCTGGACCTTGCCGAAGGCGCTGGTCTGGCCGGTGACGAGCTCGGGGCGGGTGGCGTGACCGGTGACGCCCAGCGGGCGGGTGTGCGGGACGGCCATCGGGATGCCGTGGGTGGTGACCAGCTTGCTCACCTTCAGCCGGGTGGCCAGCGCGCCGAGGGCGGCGGTGAACAGCTCCCACTCGCGGTCCGGCTCCGGGCCGGTGAGCAGCAGGAACGGCGTGCCCGTGGTGTCGTGGACCAGGTGGAGGGCGATCTCGGGGCTCTCCACGCTCACCCACCGGTCGGTGTCGAAGGTCATGATCGGCCGCCGGGACCGGTAGTCGAGCAGGCGGTCCACGTCAAAGGTCGCGACGACCCGGTGCTCCAGCTCGTTGAGCAGGTGGCCGATGGCGAGCCGTCCGGCGCCACCCGCGTCCACGAACCCGTCGAAGTGGTAGAGCAGCACCGGATCGGTCAGCTCAGGGACGTCTCCGCTGAGCCGGTAGAGATCCGTCGGGTCGAACACCGTGTTCCAGCCTTTCGTCGGTCGTCTCTTCAGATGAACCCGTGGGGCGCCCGGTGAATTCCGCCTACCCGCGGCGATCACTGGGCACCCTATCGGGGCACAATGGATCCCATGCAGCCTGACCCGGAGCTCGAGGAGTTCGCGACCCGCCTGTTCGACCTGGCCAGGACCGGGCAGACCGAGCAGCTCCGCGCCTACGTCGAGGCCGGGGTCCCGGCCGACCTGTGCAACGACCGGGGCGACACGCTGCTGATGCTCGCCGCCTACCACGGTCACCCGGAGACGGTCCGGGCGCTGACCGCCCTGGGCGCCGACCCGGGGCGGGCCAATGACCGGGGGCAGACGCCGCTGTCCGGCGCGGTCTTCAAAAAGGAGCCCGAGGTGGTCCGCGCCCTCCTGGAGGCGGGCGCCGACCCGGACGCGGGGAGCCCTTCGGCGACGGACGCGGCCCGGATGTTCGGCCAGGACGAGTACCTCAAATGGTTCGGGCATTAATCCTTATTTAGGGTCCGTCATTACTGTCAGATATATATGAAAGCACTCAGAGTTAGGCCATTCTTGACGGGTGGGAACTACTGCTACGCACAGGTTCAATCAGCCCCTCCGTCTGCCTCCGCTTCTCTGTCCCTTCCCGAGCGAAGTCAATCCCCATGTCGAGCAGGTCGACAAAGAGACCCTCGAATGGCTCATCGACTCGGAAATGCTGGACGACGCCGAGACGGTGGAGCGCTACAGACAGGCGAAGTACGGATGGCTGTCCGCCCGGACATATCCCTACGCCGAGCATCACACCCTCCGGCTGGTGAGCGACTGGTGCGTGTGGCTGTTCGCCTTCGATGACGCGTTCTGCGAGTCGGACAGGCGCGCCGCCGAGATAGCACGCGCACTGCCGCAGTTCTACGCCGTCCTGGAGGATCTGAACGCCGGCTCCGAGGTCGACGACGTGTTCGCCAAGTCCCTGCTGGAGATCAAGGGCAGGATCGCCGCCTACGGCGACGACGAGCAGCTCGACCGGTGGCGAAACGTCACCAAGGACTACCTGTTCGCCCAGGTGTGGGAGGCGGCCAACCGGGAGGACGAGGTGGTGCCCTCCCTGGACGACTACATCTTCATGCGGCGGCGGACCGGGGCCATGCTCACGGTCTTCGCCCTCATCGACGTCGCCAGCGGCCGCGGCCTGAGTGCCGACGAGTGGCGCCACCCCGGAATGCGCGCGATCACCGAGAGCGCCAACGACGTCGTCGTCTGGGACAACGACCTCATCTCCTACGCCAAGGAGAGCGACAGCGGCAACTCCCGCAACAACCTGGTGAACGTGCTGGCCGAGCACCGGCACTACTCCCGCCAGGAGGCGATGGAGGAGATCGGCGAGATGCGCAACCAGGCCATCGCCGACATGGTGGCCGTACGCCCCTCGCTGGAGGCGCTCGGCTCGGAGGCGGTGCTCGCCTACGTGCGCGGCCTGGAGTTCTGGATCAGCGGCAGCGTCGACTACTCGCTGACCAGCTCCCGCTACACCGACGCCTGGCGGGCGGCCCGGCGGCGCTCCACCCGGTGATCACATCTGGGGGAGCGGATCGTCCGATTCATGGTCGCCGAGTGCGAGCTCGATCAGCTCCTCCAGATTCAACTTCTTGCCCTGCGCGAACGCCTCCTCGTGCGCCTGCTCGCCCAGGACGCGCCTGCACTCCTTGACGCACCGGTCGTGCTCGGGGTTGAAGAACGGCGAGTTCATCTGGGGCATCCCGAAGGTGCGCCAGTTCGCCTGACCGGCGCCCATCAGGCGGGCCGCGAGCACCGGCTGCCCGTCATCCAGTGCCTGCTTGGCCACCACCTCGATCGCCAGGCCGATGCCGAGCACGTCGTGGAAGTTGCGCTTGAGCCGGAGCGCCTCGCGCGCGTTGGCCATGGACTCCGGGGCACGGCCCATCGCCTGGTGGACGCTGGCCAGCGCGTAGATGGCGTAGGAGCGCAGCCACAGCTCGCCGCGCTGGGTGCAGACCGCGATGCAGTCGCGCAACAGCACCTCGGCCTCGGCCGGATCGTTCTGCATGAGCAGCACCATCGACAGCTCGACGATCGAGGGGAGCAGCCCCGGGTTGAGCTCCCGGCCGCTCTTGTGGAACTCGATCGCGACGCCGAGCAGCGCGCTGGCCTTCTGCAGGTCGCCCTGGAGGAACGCGGCCGTGCCGAGCATCTTGGTGGCCAGGATGACCGCGCCGGAGTCGCCCACCCGGACGGCGTCCGAACTGCACTTCTCTGCCGCGTCGACGGCGCCGGAGATGTTGCCCTGCGCGCTGTTGATGTAGGAGAGCACCCACAGCGCCTTGCACCGCTCCGGAGTCGGCTGGGACGTCAGCTCCAGGGTCTTCTCCAGATAGAGCCTGCCCTCGCGGGCCAGCCCGCAGGCCACCCACATGAACCACAGGGAGGACAGGAGCTTCAGCCCTGCCTGGACCTCGGAGGGGTTGCGCAGGCAGTAGTCCAGGGCCACGCGGATGTTGTCGTGCTCATGGCGCATCCGGATGTACCAGTAGACCTGGCGGGCGCCGGACCAGGCGTCCTCGCTCCTCGTGGCGAGCTGCAGGTAGTAGTCGCGGTGCCGCTCCCGGACGGCGGCGGTCTCGCCGAGCTTCTCCAGCCACTCCTCGCCGTACTGGCGCAGGGTGTCGATCAGCCGGTAGCGGTGCCCCGAGGGCGTGCCGTCGCTCAGCAGGATGGACTTCTCCACCAGGCTGGCGACGAGGTCCATGACGTCCTCGGCGGGCAGGCTCTCCCCGGAGCAGACGTAGCGGGCGGCGTCCAGCTCGAAGTCGCCGGCGAAGACCGACAGCCGGGCCCACAGGAGCCGCTCTGCGGGCTCGCACAGCTCGTGGCTCCAGCCGATCGCGGCGCGCAGCGTCTGGTGGCGGGGCAGCGCCGTACGGCTGGCGCCGGCGAGCAGACTGAACCGGTCGGCCAGCAGGCCGAGGATCTGCTCCACCGACAGCGCCCGCATCCGGACCGCGGCCAGCTCGATGGCGAGCGGGATGCCGTCCAGGCGGCGGCAGAGCTCGGCCACGGGGCCGATGTTCTGCTCGTCCAGCATGAAGTTGGGCACCACCGCGCCCGCCCGCGCGGTGAAGAGCTGCACCGCCTCGTTGCTGAAGACGTCTTCTCCGGGCGAGTCGCCGGGGACGGTCAGCGGCGGGATGGTGACCGTGTGCTCGCCTCTGGCGTTGAGCGACTGGCGGCTGGTCGCCAGGATGGTCAGGCCCCTGGCGCTGCTCAGCAGATCCTCGAAGAGCGCGGCGCAGGCGTCGACCAGATGCTCGCACGTGTCGATGATCAGCAGGATCTCGCGGTCGCCCAGCCACTCGACCAGCGTCTCGTCCGCCGAGCGGGAGGACTGGTCGGCGATCCCGAGCGCCGAGGTGATCGTGTGCCTGACCATCCCCGAGTCCTGCAGCCGGGCCAGGTCGGCGAACCACACGCCGTCCCTGAACTGGCCGCGCATCAGGTGCGCGATGCGCAGCGCCGTGCGGGACTTGCCGACACCGCCGATGCCGGTCACCGTGACCAGGCGGTGCTCGCGGAGCCGCTGCCGGAGGGTGGTCAGCAACCTGGTGCGTCCCACGAAGCTGGTTAGCTCGTTGGGGAGATTGCCGTCTCGCCGCCATCCTGATGGCGTTGCCATGGCCGCCTCACGGGGGGTAGCTGACACTGCATCCGCATCGTACCCGCCGGACCCCCCGGCTGTCCTTGGGGCCGCGGGGCTACGGTGGCGGGCTTTCCGCCGAAGGGGAGACACGCCTTGTCCCCGATGGAGAAATGACTCACCGTCACGGTGGCTAGCATGGAGGCGTGACATCGCATGAGCCTGACGACCTGCGCCCCGTCGACCTCTCCGACGACGGGCCGCCCATCCTGCCCGACCAGACCAGCGACGACACCGACCTGGGGTGGGGCGACTGGCGGGAGCCGGACGACGACGCCCGGTTCCTGGAGGACCGTCCGCCCCACTGGGGCTAGCCCGCGTCCGGGGCGGTCGCGGGGCGTGCCCAGGGGAGCCGCGCGATCGCGGCCGACCGGACCGGCGCCGCGAGCCCGGTCGGTCCACGGCCCGGTCAGTCCACGGGGAGAAGGGTCCCCAGGGGGCCGAGGTCGAGGTTGAGGTCGGACGGGGACAGGTCGAAACGCTCGCACAGCTCGGTCATGGCCTCTTCGAGGCGCATCAGGGTCAGCCCCAGCGTCTCGATCTGCTCGTCGGACAGGTCACCCTGGTCCATCCGCCGCACGCACTGCCGTTCCACCAGCTGGCGTACGAGCTCGACGAGGGTGAGGACGAGACAGGTCAGATCCCGCTCGACCCGCTCGGGGTCGGTCTCGACGCGCCAGCGGCCCGAACGCGCCGTGTCCGGCGCCGCCGCGGCGCTCACCGCGAGAGGCTCACTCGCGGGCCGGTTCATATCCGTGCTTGTCATGTCCGTTCTTCCGCTCGGTCGTGAAGGACCCGTTGACAGAGGTGATCAGCACGCGCAGGGAGACGCGCACGAGGTCGATGTCGGCGATGGAGAGGACGAGGTCCCCGGTGACGACGACGCCACCGGCCAGCAGCCTGTCCAGCAGGTCGACAAGTGCCACCCGCTCGGGCGGAAGGCGCCCCTCGGCGGCCAGCGCGGCGCCTCGCGACCTCTCAGCCGCCATCGCGTGACTCCGGATCACCGGCGTCGAGGTCCAGGTCGAGGGTGGTGAAGGAGTAGGGCGCCCAGGGGCCGGTGAGCTCCACGTCGATCCCCTGCCCGCGGAGGGTGTCGAGGACGGCGGCGAACTCGTCGCCGCGCTCGTCGTCGACGAGGTAGGCGCCGTTGAGCAGCATCCACTCGTCGCGGCCGGACAGGCTCGGGTCCTGAGGCCTGTGGCGCCGGCTCGCGACGGCGACGGCCGCCAGCGAGGTGTGGATGCGCTCGGCCTGGGCGGCCGCACGCCGCCAGGCGTCCTCCCGGCCGCGCAGGCTCGCCTGGCGGCGTTTCAGGTAGGCGATGCCGGGACTGTCCGCCTCCGGGGCGTCCCCGCCCTCCGCGCCGGCGGCTTCCGCGGCCTGCTGCGCGTATGCCTTCACCCCCCACTCCTTCCGCCCGGTGACGTGGGAGAGCAGCGTGACGAAGTCGTCGTGCCGCCGTTCCAGCAGCTCGCCCACCTGTTCCTGGCTGCTGTAGACGGTCACGAGCCGGATGGGCGCCGTCGCGGCCGTCTCCGCCACGACCTCCACGACATGGTGGTGGGCGCGGGCCGTTTTCCCCACCCAGTCCAGGTCCTCCAGGGAGCGCCGCAGCGGCTCCTCCCCGAACTGGTCCAGCGGCACGGTGCTCACATAGGCGACGAGCCCGGCGCGCTCGATCGTCCACACGGGCGTGCCGGCCACCCCCGTCAGGCCGGCCGGGTGGGGACGGCCCACGTCGCGCGCGACCGCGTAGACGTACGTGCCGGAGTCAGCCACCGTCGTCCTCCGCTCCGCGCGACCGCCTCCTGGCGGTCCTCCGCCGGGGCTCGACGGGACGGCGCTCGTCCCGCTCGTCGTGGTCGCTCCGGTCGTCCCGCTCGTCACGGGAGTCGTCCCGGCGTTCCCTGCCGCCCGGCTCGTCGTGGAACTCCTCCCGGCGGACCCTGCCGCCCGGCTTGTCGTGGAGCTCCTCCCGGCGGTCCCGGCCCTCCTCAAGCTCTCTGCGGTCCCTGTCAGAAAGCTCTCCCAGGTCACCCTCCGCGGCGACGAGCCGTTTGCGGAGCCGGCGGTTCTCCTCGACCAGGTCGCGGTCCTTCGAGCTGAGCCACGGGTCGTGCTCCCACCAGTCGATGCCCAGCTCCCGGGCCGTGTCCACCGAGGCGATCAGCAGCCGCAGCTTGATCGTGAGCAGCTCGATGTCCAGCAGGTTCACGCGGATGTCGCCTACGA
This sequence comes from Streptosporangium canum, assembly GCF_900113865.1. Lineage (GTDB taxonomy): Bacteria > Actinomycetota > Actinomycetes > Streptosporangiales > Streptosporangiaceae > Streptosporangium > Streptosporangium canum. Next base: position 74,906 of record NZ_FOQY01000025.1, read on the forward strand.
TCACCACGCCTCTGTCGAGCACCCGCTCCAGGATGTCGCCGAGGTTGGTGGACGACCCCTGCCGGGCGGGCGCCCTGCCGCCGTAGCCTTGGACCATCGGGGAACCGGAGCGCACGGGATCGGCCATCTCAGTGCGCCTCGCCGTCGTCGCCTCTGCCGCGCTTGTAGCGCCGCGTCCTGCGGTATGAGAGCAGGTCTCCCTCCCGGTCCAGGTCGATCTCGTAGAGTGCCAGGATGTCGCCCGAGGAAGGGACGCGGCGGTCCTCGACGACCTCGACCCCGACCCGCCAGCCATCCTGCTCCGGCTGTACGAAGACGACGCCCTCGGCCTCGCGCCCGGTCAGCTCGGCGATGTGACGCACCCCGACCCGGCCGGCGGTCACCGCGGAGAGGGCGCGCCGACGGGTGCCGGAAGCCTCCTCCTCCTCCTCCTCCTCGTCCGCGATGTCCTCGTCCTCGTCGAAGGCGTCGTCCTCCTCGTCGAGCGGCGCCGCCTCTTCTTCCTCGTAGAGGTCGTCGGAGACGTCCGCACGTTTGTCATGGGTTCTACGGCTGACGGGCACGAGGTCACTCCCACTCTCCGCTTCTCCCCGGCGCGTCCGCGCCGGGGAGGTCCGGCTGGACCACCATCTGTTCGAGGATCTCCGACGTCGCCCGAGCCTCCTCCTCCTCGGAGATCTCGCCGGAGAGCCTGGCCTCCTCCAGCTCCTCCAGCCGGCGCCGGACCGCCGCCGGGTGCCGCATTTCGAGCTCGGCCTGTTCCTGGATCAGCTCTCCGATCCGGATGAGCGCGCGGATCGGCGCGAACGGCAGGCCGATGGTCAGACCCAGCAGGTCCATCTGTCATCCCCCCTGTCCCGGCGCCATGACGAAGTCGTACGGCGCCAGCGGGCCGAGCAGGCGCAGATCGATCCGGCCCGCCCATCGCTCGCCGAACTCGTCCAGGACCTTCTCGAACTCCGCCCGCCGGTCGGTGTCCACGAGGACGGCCACATGCGCGGCGTCCTGCTCGTGGGTCGGCTCACGCACGACGACGCCGACGCACGTCGGAGCGAGGGCGTCGACCAGCGCGGCCGTGTCCGCGTCGCGCTTGGCCGCGACCGCCTCGCCGATCATCTGCCCGAGCTGAATCCGCGCGTCCCAGGTCGCGTCCTCCGGCCGGCCGCGGATCTCCTCGCGCAGCCGGGCGGCCTCCCGGTCCTCGGCGAGCACCTCGCCGATCACCACCCGCTCGACGTACCGGCCCTTGACGACGTACTCCACCCGCCCCTCCAGCTCTTTCAGGGCGGCGAGGAAGTCGTCGTGGTTGGGGCCCAGCAACTCCTCGACGACCGCCTCGGGGTTGGCCACCACCGCCCCGAAGCGGAACGGGAGCACGGGCACCTCGGCCGCGGTGGCGTCCAGCAGCCGCTGATGGGCCAGCAGGTCGTCCGGCCTGCCGAGCGGGCGGTCCAGGACGATGTCACTCACCAGCGCGGCGATCTCGCCGTGCCGTATCAGACTGATCCGGCCGGGTGGATCCCCCACGCCCCGGGCCTCGGGATCCAGCTCGACGTCCGCCGGCACGACGCCGTAGACGTAGGAGTTGCTGTCCTGGTCACGCCGGGCGGTCTTCCCGGCCTCGGCGGTCCTGGTCCTTCCGGTGGAGCCGGGCATCTCACCCCTCCTCTCGCCGCCGCCGTCTGCGGGGCGCCGGTTCGCGCTCCTCGTCGGGCTCCTCTTCGGGCTCGCCGACGATGTCGCGTAGTTTCTCTCCGGCCGTTTCCAGCGCTCCCTGGGCGATCCCCTTGGTCTTCGACTTGCTCACGCCCTGTGTCGTGTCCTGCAGGACTTCCGGCAGGCCCTTCCCACCTGTCTGGGTGAGATCCAGCCGGTTCGTGGCCTCCGCGAAGCGGAGGTAGGTGTCGACGCTGGCTATGACGATGCGCGCGTCGATCGTCAGGATCTCGATGCCGACGACGGAGACCCTGACGAAGGCGTCGATGACGAGGCCTTTGTCGAGAATCGTGTCGATGACGTCGGCCAATCCCGACGAGGATCCACGACCGCTCGCCCCGCCACCCGAAGGCTGCACCATGGTCATCCGCTGTCTCCTCGGCTCTGTGCCCGCTTCCGGCGGCCGGATCACGCGCCTCGGGCGGCGGCCCGGCGGCGGGCGGGACGTGGAGGCGGCCTGTCTTCCGTCTCCGCCTCCGCCTCACGGCGCCGGCGACGCACCGGACGTCTTCTCTGCTCCGGCTCCTCCTCGGGCTCCTCTTCCTCTTCCTCTTCCTCGGGTTCCTCTTCCTCGGGCTCTTCGGGCTCTTCCTCCTCTTCTTCCTCCCCGCGCTCCTCCTCGGGCTCCTCCTCTTCGGGCTCCTCCGCCGCCGCCCCCTCTTCCTCTTCCCGGCCGGGCTCCTCGGGTTCCTCCTCGGGCCCCTTCTCGCGCTCCTGCTGCTCCTGCTCCTCACGGAGCGCGGTCTCGTGGTCCTTGACGACCTTGCTGTCGCGTATCTCGCCGCGCCAGCCCTCGATCTCGTCGGGATGGAGCAGCGACTGCATCATGACGTGCCGCCGGAAGTGCTTGAACTCCAGGCGGGCCCGTCGGCCCTGGGCGCGCCAGAGGTTGCCGGTGCGCTCGAACAGACCCTGCGGGTGGTACTCCAGCACCAGCAGGACCCGGGTCATGTCGGGTGAGAGCTCATGGAAGGTCACGGCGCCGTCGACGTAGCCCTTGGCCCCCTTGGAGCGCCAGATGATCCGCTGGTCCGGCACCTGCTCGACGATCGTCGACTCCCAGGTCCGGTGGGACCAGAAGACCTGCGCCTTCCACGTCGTCTTCTCGTCGGACTGCTGGTCGACCCCTTCGACCTTCTTCATGAAGCTGGGGAAGTCCTGGAACTGGGTCCACTGGTCGTAGACGAGTCGCCGGGGAGCGCCCATGTCGAGTGCCTCGACGATGTTGATGAGCTTGAGCTTCTTCCCCTTGCCGCCCTTGCCGCCGCCGGTGATCTTCTGCATCAGGCCGCCGGCCGCCATCTTGGCCGCTCCCTTGAGCCCGGCGGCCACGGGATGCTTCGACCCGAGCACCGACCCGATGAGGCTCAGCGCGCCCGATCCGCCCGATCCGCCCGATCCGCCTGAATCACCGGATCCGCCGCCCTGCACGTAGTCGGTCAGACGGCTGGTCAGGCCGCCGAGCTTCTCGGTCGCCGACGACAGGATCCGCTCCCCGAGCGCCTCGGCGAGGTTGCGCAGTTCCTGGGTGAGCTGGTCGACGGGGAGGAACTGCTCGCTCTCACGTTCCGGCTGGTTCTTGGAGCTCTCGGCCATCGAGCTCACCCCCGTGCCCGGCGGACGGGCCGGCTGCGCGCGGGCGTCGTCTCACGCTGCACGCCGCCACGGCGCCTGGCCCCCCTGGGCTTCGGCTCCTCCTCGGGCTCCTCTTCCTCTTCCTCCTCCTCGGGCTCCTGCTCCTCGCGGGCCCTGGCGGCCGACCTGCGGCGGGAAGCCGGGGGGCGGCGCCGGGGAGTGGGTTCCGGTTCCTCCTCCGGTTCCTCCTCCTCGGGCTCTTCCTCCTCCTCAAGCTCCTCGTCGTACTCCTCTTCCTCCTCCTCGGGCTCCTGCTCCCGGCGGGCCTTGGCGGCCGTCCGGCCTCGGCGCCTGGGGGCGGGCTCCTGCTCCTCTTCTTCCTCCTCCTCGGCCTCCTTGGGCTTGCCGGGGGTCCGGAGCATGTCCGCGCGCTCGTGGAGCTTGGAGGTCAGCGTGTCGACCTGCTTGGTCGCCGCGGCCTTGGCCGCGGCCTTGCCGACCTCGAACAGCTCCCCTCGGACGCTGTCGACGATCTTCTCCAGCTCCGGGATGGTCCCGAGCTTCTTCAGCGCCTGCTGCACCAGGTCGCTCCCGCTCGCGCCCAGCCGGCCGGTCGCGCCGGCCGCCGCCAGCGCGATCGCCATGCGTAGCCTACGGTTCCGGCCAAGAAGATAGCCCGCACCGACGGCCAGGGCTATCTGCGCTCCGCATTTCACGATCACCACTCCCCAATCGATCACTCCGCCTTGGGTTCCGTCCATCCGCGAGGCTTCGATCGGCCGGTCGGACGGGAGGGAGGACGTCGTCAAGGACTGACGCCTGTCGCTGTGAAGGTGCCGGAAGCATCTCGCTTCCGAATCAGCCGTTTCCTACCCTGGAGCGTGATAAAGAAACGCATATAGGTAAAAAACGGACATAGTTCGCCCGGGGGGAAAGACTTCCGGACGAACTATGCCGGTGGCGCCCCACGGCCAATACTTCGCTGCGAATGCGTCAAGGATCAGAAAGCGGCCCTGAAACGTTAAGAAACGACATCCTTCCGCCGGAACCTGCGGAAGGCGAACGCGATCAGGATCGCCGAGTAGGTGACCGAGACTGCCACCCCCTTGAGCATGCCGCTGTAGTCGGGCTGCGGGGCGAGGGCGTCCAGCCAGGCCGTGTTCCAGAACGTCGGCAGGAACTCCCGGAGCGAGCCGAGCGCCTCCACCGCCTGCAGGATGCTGCTCACGATCACCAGGCCGACCGCCCCGCCGACCGCGCCGAGCGGAGAGTCGGTGCCGGCCGAGAGCAGGAAGGCCAGCGCGGCGACCACGAACTGGCTGATCAGGGCATAGAGGATCACGACCCCGAAGCGGGGCAGCACCTCCAGCGCGGCGATGGTCTCGCCGGTGCCCGGCACGCGGACGTCGTTCCAGCCGAAGGCGAGGGTCCCGGCCAGCAGCGCCATCAGCGGCAGGCAGATCACCGCCGCCGCCGAGTAGCCCATCGCGACGATCAGCTTCTGCCGCAGCAGCCGGTCGCGGGGGATCGGGGCGGCCAGCAGGTAGCGCAGCGAGGACCAGCTCGCCTCGCTGGCCACGGTGTCGCCGCAGAACAGCGCCACCGCGACGACCAGCAGGAAGCTCGCCGACACCGAGAGCGCGAACGCGGCGAAGTTCAGGCCGCCCTCGGTCGCCAGGTCGGAGATGCGCAGCGTGTTGCCCGGCTGGCCGGAGCCGGCGCCGACCTTGAAGGCGATCACCAGGATCCACGGCAGCGCGAGCAGCAGGCCGAACATGACCAGCGTGCGGCGGCGCTTGAACTGGCGGACCACCTCCACCATCAGCGGCAGCGTCCGCCCGGCCAGGTAGCCGGGCGCCGAGCCGTCCCCCGGGGAGCCGGTGCTCGCCGGAGAGCCGGCGAGAGCCGTACCGGGGCCGTGGGTGCCGTTCAAGCGTTTTCTCCGATCAGGTCCAGGAACACGTCCTCCAGGCGGGTGCCCGAGCCGTTGGCGGCGGTACGGCCGCTCAGCAGGTCGCTCACCGGGCCGGCCGTGATGAGGCGGCCGCGGTGCATGACCACCACATGGCTGCAGGTCTGCTCCACCTCGGCGAGCAGGTGGCTGGAGACGATGACGGTACGGCCCCGCGCGGCATAGGCGATCAGGACCTTGCGCATCTCCCTGATCTGGGGCGGGTCGAGACCGTTGGCGGGCTCGTCGAGGACCAGCAGGTCGGGCAGGCCGAGCATGGCCTGGGCGATGGCCAGGCGCTGGCGCATGCCCTGGGAGTAGGTCCGCACGGCGCGCTCCAGCGCGCCGCCGAGCCCGGCGATCTCCAGGGCCTCGGCGAAGTGGGCGTCCTGGGTGGGACGGCCCGTCGCCTTCCAGTAGAGCTCCAGATTGGCCCGGCCGCTCATGTGCGGCAGGAAGCCGGGGCCCTCGACGAAGGATCCCAGCCGGGACAGGACGGGGGCGCCGGGGACGATCCGGTGACCGAAGATCCGGATCTCGCCGGCGTCGGGGTGGATCAGGCCCATCAGCATCCGCATGGTGGTGGTCTTGCCCGCGCCGTTGGGGCCGAGCAGGCCGAGCACCTGGCCGTGCTCGACGGTGAAGGACAGGTCGTTCACCGCCAGTTCGCCGTTGCTGTAGGCCTTGGTCAGGCCGTTGATCCGCAGGGGGACGGCGTCCAGGTCGGGGTCGTGATCGTCCCGGCGGCGGCGGCGTCCGGAGAGCACCAGGGCCGCCGCGACCACCACGGAGGCCAGCGGCAGCGCCCAGATCCACCAGGCGGGACCGGTGGAGGGGGCCCGCAGGGTGGTGTCGGTCGGGACGGTCACGGCCGGTGCGGCCAGCCCGACGGTGTAGACGGCGGGGGTGACCGGTGTGCTGTAGCCGAGGTCGGTGGTGGTGAACGTGACGCGCAGCCGGTGCCCCGCGTCGAAGCGGTGGTCGATGGCGGGCAGGCTGACGGTGGCCTCCCCGGCCCCGCCCTCGGGCAGGGCGATCCTGACCGGGGCGGCGAGCCCCTCGGGCAGGATGGGGGCCTGGGTGTCGCCGGCCACGTCGTAGAGCTTGGCGAACAGCGTCACCTCACCCGGGCCGGCCTTCTCGCCTCCGGCGCCGGAGGCGGCCCCGGGCTCGGAGCGCACCCGCACCTTCACGGTGGAGCTGCCGGTCACCTGAAGCGGGGCGGTGAGGGGGGCGGAGTCGAAGTCGGCGCTCTGCCCGGCCATGTCGACCGACACGTTCAGGTTGCCGACGCCGCTGGTGAGACCGCCGAAGCCGGGGACGGCGGAGATCGAGGCGGGGGAGCCGCCCGGCGGGTTGGCCACCTTCTGCTCGGGACCGCCGAGCGGCACCGAGGTCTGGCCGGTGCCGGACAGGCCGGGGTAGCCGCCCGAGGTGGCGTGCAACTGGACCGGGCGGCGGGTGCCCGGATCCCGGCCGCCGTCGCGGGTGACGGTGAACGGGCTGTTCACCGTCTCGCCGCCGGTGGTCTTCTTCAGATGGCGGTCGAACCAGCCGAGGGTCTGCTCGTGGAGCCAGTCGACCTCGCCGTTGCCGCCGTCGTGGCCGCCGTCGAACCAGGCGACGCCGACCGGGACGCCCGTCGCGGCGATCGCCCTGGCGTTGGCGTCCGCCTGGCCCAGGGGGAACAGCGAGTCACGCTGCCCCTGGAGCAGCAGCGTCGGAATCCTGATCTTCCCCGGCACCGAGATCGGGCTGGACCTGCGCAGGGTCTCCACCGCGCTCTGGGTCGGCCTGCCGGTCTCGGCCACCTGCTGGTACATGTCACAGATCGCCGGCAGGAACCGGCCGCACCGGACCTCCTGCGCGTTCAGCGGCGGAGCGGACCGGGTGGGCCGGGCGGCACCGCCCAGTGCGGCGGCCACCCCGGCCTCCGGCGCCGGGCCGCCCCGGCTGAAGAACAGCCCCGCCCACATCCGCTTGAACACGCCGTTCTGCGGCCCCTGGCCGGTGGCGTTGGGGAAGAGCGCGTCGGCCAGGTCGTGCCAGGTGACCTGGGGGACGATCGCGTCGATCCTGCTGTCGTGCGCGGCGGCCATCAGCGCGATGGCACCGCCGTACGAGCCGCCGGCGATCCCCAGGCGGGGGTCGCCGGCCGCGTCGAGCTGGACCTCGGGCCGCCTGGCCATCCAGTCCACGAGCTGGCGGACGTCCTTGACCTCGTAGTCGGGCGAGTTGAGCGCGATCTGCCCGGTGGACCGGCCGAAGCCCCGTGCCGACCAGGTCAGCACGGCGTAGCCCTCCTGCGCCAGCCGTACCGCCGCGTCCCGGACACTCTGCTTGCTGCCGCCGAAGCCGTGCGCCAGCAGCACCGCCGGAGCCCTGCCGCCTCCGGCGGGCGGGAAGAAACTCGCGTCGAGCGTGACCTGCTGGTCGTCCTGCGGTCCGTCGAGCACCGCGATCCTCTGGTCCTGCGCCCGTACGGACGGTGCGGACGGCCACAGCAACCAGGTCGCGACACCGACGACCAGCACGGTGACCACCGCGACCCAGGTGGCCGGTCCCCTTGCAAGCTTCATGCCGAGAGCCTACTGAGGGGAGCTGAGAGGGAACTGAGACGGCTCGGGCCGCCGGAGGTCAGGCGCCCGGGGCTCACCCGCAGGGCGCCGAGGTAGTCCTGGGAGTCGAGGTGGTCCTGGGCAGAGCCCCGGTAGGCGGCCTTCCACGTCTCGGTCCTGACGCGCGGGGCGTCCTCGGCGTCGTCCGGGTGGCCCTCTCCGGCAAAAGCTCCTATAGCACGTGACCATCCCGACATGAAGGTCCGCCCATGCCAATGCCTGGACGATGCCTAAGGGATGTCCCCGATTGCGTACCAAGGTAAAGGCCAGGCATCATTTCGACGCGTGAAGCCAGTCGAGAGCCTGAAACGAAGAACCACTCCAGTCATCGAGTGGGCCCTGCCCTACTGGAACCGGGGGAAGGCCGGCCGGGAGACGCCCGAGGACCTGTTCCGGCTGCTCTACCTCGGATGGCTGGTGGCGTTCTCCTTCAAGGTGCTCGGCGCCTCCTGGGACGTTTCCTGGCACTTCAGGTGGCTCCGTGACGACCTGGCGCCGCCGCACCTGCTCAACAGCGTCGGCACGGCCATCGCCCTCACGCTCACGATCATCCATCTCTACACCGGCTACGGCGTGGACCGCACCGCGCAGCGCCTCATCGGCTGGGGCACCGGGATCTTCCTGATCGCGGTGCCGCTGGACCTGATCAACCACCGCGTCAACGGGCTCGACATCACCTCGTGGAGCCCGTCGCACATGATGCTCTACATCGGCACGTTCCTCATGGTCTGCGGGGTGATCCGGGGCTGGTTCCTGGGAGCGCCCCCCGGGCGGATGCGGACGCTGGTGCTCGGCGGGCTCTTCGTGTTCCTGTTCGAGAACGTCTGGTTCCCGGCGCAGCACCAGGAGTACGGCGTGTTCGGCATCGCCGCCTGGGACCGGGGGCAGCCGGAGGCCGAGCCCATCCTGCTGCAGTTCGCCGCCGACCAGATGGGCCGGGCGGTGGACCGGCAGATGGTGGTCAACTTCTCGCTGCCGGTGCCCGACCAGGTGTATCCGATCTACGCCGCGGTGGCCGCCATGATCGTCCTGGTCTTCGCCCGCGCGATGATCGGCCGGATGTTCTCGGCCACCGCCGTGATCGGCGTCTACCTCGTCTTCCGCACCCTGATCTGGCCGCTCCTCGCGCTCGCGGACTTCCCGCGCTCGTCGGTGCCGATCTTCCTGATCGCCGGCGCGCTCGCCGTCGACCTGGCGTTCCTGATCCGGATCCCGGTCGTCCGGGCGCTGGTCGGCTCGCTCGGGGCGACGATCCTCGTCGACCAGGCGCTCCGCCTGCAGAGCGTGGCCTACTACACCCCGCCGCTGGTGACGCCCATGACCATGCTGGTCGGCGGTCTCATGCTCGCCGCCCTGTGGCTGGGTGCCGAGTGGGCCTCCACCCGGCACCACCTCCGGGCTCAGGACATGGACGCCGTGGTCAGAGCCACCGCGACACCGTAGGCCAGGCCCATCACGGTGATCTCCGCCGCCGCCCACGCCGCGACCGCCGTCCCCTGCCGCTCAGCGATGCGCGGCAGCAGGCGGAAGCGGATGTGGGCCGCGAACGGGACGAGCAGCGCCACACACGCGGTCTTGGCCACCACGAGCAGCCCGTAGTCGCTGGTGAACACCGCGCCCGGCAGCTCCACCCCCTGGGTGAGGGCCATCGTGGCCAGGCCGTTCACCAGGCCGGAGACGCTGACCAGGACCAGCGCCAGCGTCGCCAGCCTGGAGAACTTCGGCAGGACCCGGGCCAGCAGCCCACGGTCCGCGGCGACCAGCATGATGATCGTCAGCAGCCCGCCCGTCCAGGCCGCCGAGCCCATCACGTGCAGCTCCATCGAGATCATGATGGGGTCGTGCCAGACCGAGTCGACCGCGTGGCCGGTGACCGGGATCGGCAGCAGGCCGAAGAAGGCGATCACGATCCGCAGCTCGGCCGGGACCTTCTCGCCGAACCGCACGGCCAGCAGCCCGAACCCGGCGTAGGCGAGCGCGCAGGCGGCGCTGAAGAGCATCCCCTGGCCCGCGCCGACGTTGTCGACGTACTCGGCGATCATTCCCGGGGTCGGGAGCGCCCCCGGGTTCAGCTCGGCGGTCTGGAACACGATGACGACCAGCGCCAGCACCGCCCACGCCCACGCGAACGTCACCGCCAGCGGCCGTGCCCGGCGCATCACCGGCTCGGTCCGCTCCGGCTCGTCGAAGCCGAGCAGCTTGGGCAGCAGGCTCAGCCCGACCACCGCCACCGCGGCCAGGTCCAGCAGCACCCGCAGCACCGGCAGGCCGTACTCCACCAGCGGGCCGGGCAGCGCGATCCCCGGCACCGCCTCCTCGGCGGTCAACGCCGTCGCGGCCAGCACGGCGAGCACGGCTCCCGAGACGAGGCCGCCGGCCAGCAGCCTCCTGACCGTGCCCGACTCGGGGGCGCGCTCGACGGTCGCGGTCATTCCGCGGCCCCCGGCCCCCTGGTACGGCGCAGCGCGACGACGGTGGCGCCGCCCAGCACGACAAGGGCGGCGGCGATCCACAGCACCGCCATCCCGGCCCCGCCGTTCTGCGCGGCCTCGGCGGCCTGGGCACTCAGGTCGGGAGCCTGCGGCGCGGCGGCCGAGGAGGCCGGGGCCGGCTGGGACGCGGTGCCCGGGCCGGCGGCGGTCAGGGTGAAGGTGATCTTGCCGGCCACCGGATGGCCGTCGGAGGACAGGATGCGGTATCCCACGACGTACTGCCCGGCCGGCCCCAGGGGCCTGACGCCGACGCCGACCTCCTGGCTGTCGACGGCCGTCTTGCCGTCCTCCCAGCGGCTCCCGTCGGGACCGGTCACGCTGATCTGCGCGAAGCCCTGCCGTACCGGCTGGTCGAAGGTGAGTGTGATCTTCTCGGGCCCGGTGGCGAGCTGGGCGCCGTCCTTGGGGTCGCTGCCGATCAGTACGTTGTGGGCCTGCGCGGGGGTGACCACGCCGAGCAGCGCGGCACACGCGAACAGCAGGACCGTGAGTATCCGCCTCACTGATCGTGGCCTTCCATTGGGTTCTCCATGACCTGGCCATGCTCCCATCACCGCCTCGCGCCCGGGGAATCGAGTGAGCCCGTACCCGGGTGCGCGCCGGTCCGCCGGCGGTCCCCCCCGGGGACGGTCCCGCGGTCCGGGAGCATCCGGGCCGCGGCACGCGAACGCGCCGGCGCCCGGCCGCGTCGGTGGGATGCGGCCGGGCGCCGGGGTGTCCGGCGGAATCAGGGGACGGGGCTCAGCTCAGGCGCAGCCAGAGGGCCGGGACGTTCGAGGGCTCCCAGCCCGCGGAGGCGGTGTGGGGCTGGCGGCACTCGTAGTCGGCGCCGGAGTGGGAGACCCGGGTGCCGGTGGTGTAGGCGGTGCCCGCCTTCCAGGCGGGGTAGGCGCCGGTGGGGGTGACCGTGCGACCCCATGCCTGGCCGGTGACGGCGCGGTTCAGTCCTGCCTTCTGCCTCACGTTCCGGCCGGGTTGTTCGATCGTGCCCTTGGCGGAACGGACCATGTTCGTAATCTTCAGATCCTCCACCACGACCACGCTGAAGGTGTCAGCGAGTTCGGTGGTGGTCTGGTGCTGCCAGTTAACCGCTCGGCGCTTGGCTGTCGCGCGGAGCCTGGCTATCCGGTCATAGGTGCGTGTCAGCCGATGAGAGGTCCGCTGTCCGGGGGGACGGGCAGCACGCCGGCGAGCGGATCTCTTCTCCAGGCGGCGCAGGTGTTCACGCTCACCGCGGGTGAGCCAGGGGCCGTGCTCACGCGTGGTCTGGTCCGACAGCGCCAAGGCGACGGTGATCCCCCGGTCGATCCCCACGACCGGACCGGGATGGGTGTCCATGACCGCAGCGGCCATGGTCTGGGTCCGGAACACGATCTGCCAGCCGGAGGCGTCCTTGACCAGCCGGGCTCCGGTGATCCGCCCGGCCGGGCCGCCCTTGGTGACGCCGGGCAGGTCCTTGGTCCACCGAAACCGCACCCGTCCGATCTTGGGCAGGTTGACCGCGCCCCACCGCCGGTTGACCCGCTTGATCTGCAGGTCTCGTGCCTGGGGCACATCGACTGCCGGCCGGGATCGGAGTCGGGCCTTGGACGTCGGGCGTTTGGCGGGGTGATCGGGGTTGAAGAAGTTCACCCACGCCTGCCGGTAGGTCTTCAACACCGCCTGAGCCGCCTGGGCGGGCAGTTGGCCCATCCAGTCGATCTCACGGCGAGCCGCCCGGATCGCCTCGTCGCACTCCTTCACCGTCGCGAATCGGCCCTGCCGGAAGGTGAAGTACTCGTGCAGCAGGTTTCACAGTGCGCGGGCGGTGTGCGCCTGTCCGTCCAGCACCGCCACCTGGGCCGCGCTCAGCTCCAGGCGGGCCACATGCGCCCGCGTCCGCTTCACCTTCTCCACACCCTGATCGTATCGTTTGGTTTATGTCACCGAGATGGAAACCGAACCCCGAGGTGCGCACCGGGCGACACGTCGTCTACCACCTCCATGCCCATTTGGTGTTCGTCACCAAATACCGGCGTGGGGCCTTCACCGACCCGATGCTGGTCCGATGCGAACAGATCATGCGGGAGGTCTGCGCCGACTTCGAGGTCGAACTTCGCGAGTTCAACGGCGAGGACGACCACGTCCACCTGCTGGTCCACTACCCGCCCAAGGTCGCCTTGTCCAAGCTGGTCAACTCGCTGAAGGGGGTCTCGGCTCGGATGCTGCGCAAGGAGTTCGGCGCCCACGTCCGCATGCACCTGTGGGGTGAGCGTTTCTGGTCCGGTTCCTACTTCGCCGGGTCGGTTGGCGGGGCCCCGCTGAGTGTCCTCAAGCAGTACATCGAGCAGCAGAAACGGCCGGTCTGATCGGGGTGGACGCCGCCTCGCCTGGCGGCGAACCGGCTGTTCTTGCCCCGCTACGCGGGACAGTCCGCTTCACCCCCGGCCTGAAGGCCGGAGCACTACGGACGAACCCGGTAGAGGCCGTCCGGGCGGCAGGTCTTGTCGTCGGACGCGGCGGCGGCCGTGCCGGCGAGCGCGCCTGCGATCAGGGCGAGGGCCGCGCCGGCCGCCGCGAGGCCGGCGCGTAGACGTGAGGACATGGAGCAGCTACCTCCGAGGTGAGGAAACATAGCCGTGATCCCGCCCCCCACGGGTTATTGAACGGGAAACTATGCGCATCCACCAGGCAGGTCAACGCTTTCTTTTAAGAAACTTTCCTGATGATTAATAGGCGTGCGGCCGTGGCGGAGGGGGGAGATGCGCTCACCGCTCGCAGGCGCCGTCGCCGGGGCTCTCCAGCGCGGTCCTGAGCGCGCCGAGGAACTCGGCCGAATCGCGGCCGTTGACGAACCGATGGTCGTAGGCGAGGCCCAGCATGATCACCTTCCGTACGGCGAAGCCGCCGTCGCGGGTCTCCACGACCTCCGGACGCGGCGCGGCGAGCGACAGCGCGCAGGTCTGGCCGGGGAAGACGACGGGGACGGCCATGACGACGGCGGCGTCGGTGTGCAGGGTGAGCATGATGTTGCCGCCCTGGAGGTCCTGCTCCCGGAAGGTCCCGTCCAGCGCGGCCCGGCGGAACCGGGTGAGGTCGTCGGCGATCTCCCCGAGCGGGCGGCGCCCCGCGTCCCGCACCACCGGCACGACCATCCCCCCGCCGACGTCGACGGTCACGCCGACCTCGGCGGACACGGCCCGGCGGGCGCGACGGCCGTCGACGGGCGTGGCGAAACACAGGGGGAAGCGGTCGAGCAGCCTGCCGGTCGCCCGCACCAGCAGTTCGGGCAGGCCGATGAGGACGCGCAGCCGCCTGGTCTCCTGCCGGGCGAACCCGAGCGCGTCCGTCACATCGACCCTCATGACGGTGAAGGCCGAGGGGATGTCGCGATGGGATTCCTCGACGACCTCGGCGACCCGCCGCTGGGCCCGGGACGGCTCGATCAGGCCGGAGCCCTCCGGGATCGTCCGGGAGGCGGCCGGGCCGCAGGCCCGCCCCGGGGCGATCGTGGGCAGGGTGACGCTCACCGGATTGCCCGGCCCGGCCCAAGGGGCGAGGAGGGACTCCAGGTCGGCCCGCCGGACCACCTTCCTGCCGAGGGCGCGCACCTGCTCCATGGAGATGCCGCGCTCGTCCATCAGCCGCAGGGCCGGCGCCGTGACGACGACCTCATGGTCCGGGGTCGCCGGGGAGGCCCCGTGTTCCGCCGCGGAGGAGGGGGGCGCCTCGCCGTCGGCCAGCAGCCGGGCGATCACCTGGCCGGGAGCGCATTCGGCGCCCGCCTCCAGCAGGCACAGCAGCGTCCCGTCCTCCTCGGCGACCAGTTCCTCGGCGGCCTTGGAGGTCTCCAGCACCACCAGCGGCTCCCCGGCCCGTACGGTCTGGCCGTCCTTGGCCGCCCACTCCACCAGCAGGTAGACGGTGTCGTTGTTGTTGAGCTTGGGCACCCGGATCTCGGTCAAGACAGGGCCTCCACGATCGTGTGCCGGATCCGGCCGGGCTGGACGAGCACCTCGCGCTCCAGGTGGGGCGCGGCCGGGATGACGCTGTCGGCCGCGCTGATCAGGCCGATGGGGCGGCGCAGGGTGGACCAGAGCCGGGGGTAGAGCAGCCGCGCGACCTCCGCCCCCCAGGTCCCGCCCTCCGAGCCGTCCTCGACGACGCACACGTGCCGGGCGCGCTCCAGGCCGGGGAGGCCGGGGAGCGGGTGGAGCCGGGCGGGCACCAGCAGCTCGCAGGCCAGGTCCTCCTCCAGGAGCAGCTCGCGCATGGCCGCGAGCGCCCGGTGGGTCATGCCGCCGTGGGCGATCAGCGTGCAGTCGGGCTCGGTCACGCCGTCGAGGAAGACCCGGGCGACGCCGCCGGCGAGCTCGTAGCGGAACAGGTCGTCCACGACCCCGCCGGAGTACATCCGCCGGGTGTAGAGGACCTTGTCCTCGAAGAACAGGCAGGGCTGCCCGAGCGCGAACATCCGGGCGAACAGCTCGCCCGCGTCGTGGAAGGGGGTCATCTCGAACAGCGACAGGCCCGGGACGCCGATGAAGTGCTTCTGCGGGCTCTGGCTGTGGGTGGGGCCGTAGCCGCGGTTGCCCCCCGAGGGGCAGCGGACGACCAGCGGGATCGGCACGGGCCTGCCGTACATGGAGGTGGACTTGGCGGCGAAGTTCACGAGCTGGTCGAAGGCGAGCGCGGCGAAGTCGGCGAACATGATCTCGACGACGGCCCTGTCACCGGCCAGGGCGAGGCCGGCCCCGACCCCGGTGAGCGCGCCCTCGCTCAGCGGGGTGGAGCGCACGCGGTCGCCGAACCTGGTGGACAGACCCCTGGTGACCTTGAAGGCCCCGCCGTACGGGTCGGAGACGTCCTCGCCGAGCACGTGCACGCGCGGGTCGGCCTCCATCAGGTCGTGCAGGGCCTGGTTGAGGTGCTCCGAGACGCGGGTCACCGCCGCTCCCACACCGACGGAGGGCGGGCCGTGACCTCGGCGGCGATCCGCTCGACCAGCTCGCGCCGCTCCCGGTCGAGGCGGTCGAAGGGGTCGGGGAACATCCGCGCGTAGCGGGCGTACCAGTCGTGGTCGCCCGCCCGCGCGATCTCCTCGGGGGGCCTGGTGTCGTCGCCCTTGCTGTGCGGGCCGAGCCGGTGGGTGACGAACTCGGCGACCAGCGGCCGGCCGTCCCCGCGGACCACCGCGACGAGGGGGGCCAGCTCGGCGCGGATCTCGTCGACCTCGGTGGACGTCATGCGGTGGTGCAGGACGTCGAAGGCGGCGGCGCGGGCCGCGATGTCGCCGGACATCTGCGCGGAGGTCGGGGTCGACTGGGCGATCCCGTTGTTCTCGACGACGACCAGCAGCGGCACCCGCCAGAGCTGGGCCATGTTGAGCGCCTCGTAGACCGAGCCCTCGCCCCAGGTGCCGTCGCCGATGTAGGCGCAGGCCAGAGCGCCGCTCCCCTTCAGCGTGAGCGCCACGCCGACCGCGACCGGGAGGCTCTCGCCCTGGACCCCGGTGGACAGGAAGCGCCGGTGGTAGATGTGCTGGCTGCCGCCGACCCCCGCGCAGAGCGCGCCCTCGCGGCCCATGATCTCCGCGAGGAGCCCGTACGGCTCGGCGTGCCGGGCGAGGAAGTGGCCGTGGCCGCGGTGGTTGCTGAAGACGTGGTCGTCCGCCTGGAGCAGCGGCTTCAGCGCCACCGGGATGTACTCCTGTCCCAGGCAGGTGTGGGTCGTCCCGCTGAGCTCGCCCGCCTCGAAGAGCCTGAGCAGGGTGAGTTCGAAATGCCGGATGAGGAGGAGGAGTTCCAGGTCCTCGTCCGCCGGTGGGGACGGTGCGTTCCGCATGCCCGCGGGCGTGGGGACGGTGACGATCACGTGTGCGCTCCTGGCGTCGGCGACCGGGGTGAAACGCTCGGCCGCAGGACATCGACACGACATGGGAGCGCTCCCACCGGAGCGTAGGAGTCACCGGGATCACTGTCAATGAGGAAATTAGTGACCGCGTCCTACGGAAAGCCGGTAAATGCACTTCTATCTGCGGAGATTTGCTAACCGCCAGAATGTTTCGGTTGAGCACGGCCGAAAACAACTCCGAAACCTTGACGAATTTGGCGCGTGATCTCTAGCCTCCTCCGTGGGAGCGTTCCCATATCGCCGTGCCTCTCCGCACGGCAGAAGTACCGCTCAGGCGGGCGCCGCCGTCCCGCCGGAGCGTCCGCACCTCTCGGCGCTGGGAGGAATCCCGCGCCGCGCCCGTCCTCACGTCACCGGATCGGGCCCGCCCTCGGGCGGCCCGCTCCGGACGGTCGTCATGGAGCCGCCCACGAGGGCGATCCCCTTCACCACCGCCAGGGAACGCACGCCGGTTCCCCTCCCGCCAGCACGGAGGCGTCGTGACGCACACCAGCCTGTCACCGGCCAAACAGGCGCTGCTCGCCCAGCGACTGGGCGGCCGCGTCGTCGCCACGGCCATCCCGCCGCGCCCGCCCGGCACCGCGCCGCCGCTCTCTCCCGCACAGGAGCGGCTGTGGTTCCTGGAGCAGTACGCGCCGGGAACGGCCGCCTACACCGTGGCGTTCGCGGTCCGGCTGGAGGGCGAGGTCGAGCAGGAGGCGCTCGCCAGAGCCCTCACCGAGGTGACCGCGCGGCACGAGAGCCTGCGAACGCGGCTGCTCACCACCGAGGACGGCGGCCCGCGGCTCGTCGTCGACCCGGCGCCCGCGGCCGAGCTGCGGGTGACCGACGACCTCGCGGCGGTCGACCAGGAGACGGCCCGCCCCTTCGACCTCGCCCGGGGCCCGTTGATCCGGCTCCTGCTGGTCCGGCTCGGCCCGCTGGACCACGTGCTGCTGCTCACCATGCACCACGCCGTCACCGACGGCTGGTCCTGCGACATCGTCATGGAGGAGCTGCTCACCCTGCACGCCGCCCACCGCGCCGGGCGGCAGCCGGGGCTCCCGCCGGTGGGGGTGGGCTACGGCGACTACGCCCACTGGCAGCGCGGCCGCGCCTACGACCGCGAGATCGGCTACTGGCGCCGGCACCTGGACGGGCTGCCGCCGCTGGAGCTCCCCGCCGACCTGCCGCGTCCCGCCGAGCAGAAGTGGGAGGGCGCCGCACGGGGGCTGGCGCTGGACCCCGGGCTCGGCGAGGCGATCACCGAACTCGGGACGGCCCACGGCGCCACGCCGTACATGACGCTGCTGGCGGCCTTCCAAGTGCTGCTCGGACGCTACTGCGGGCAGGACGACTTCGCGGTCGGATCACCGGTCTCCGGGCGCGACCTGCCCGAGCTGGAGCGCGTGGTCGGCGTCTTCGTCAACTCGCTGCCCATGCGCGCCGACCTGTCGGGCGATCCCACGTTCACCGAGCTCCTCGCCCGGGTCCGCGAGACGGCGCTGGACGCCTACGCCCACCAGGAACTCCCCTTCGACCGGCTCGTCAACGAGCTCGCCGTGGAGCGCGACGTCAGCCGGTCGCCGGTGTTCCAGGTCATGTTCGCGCTGCAGAACTACCGCGCCAAGCCGCTGCGCACGCCGGGCCTGACCATGTCCGCCTTCCCCGTCGAGACCTCCGCCAGCCGCTTCGACCTCGCCCTCTACCTGTTCGAGACCCCCGAGGGGCTGCGCGGCAACCTCACCTACAGCACCGCGCTGTTCCGCCCGGACACGATCGAGCGGATGGCGGCGTGCTTCGAGACCCTGCTGCGGTCGATCGTCGCCGACCCCGGCGCGCGGATCTCCGAGCTGGAACTCCTCCCGGACGGCGAGCGCCGCCGGGTGCTGGCCCTCGGCGAGGCCGCCCCGGCCGAGCCCTCCGGAAGCGGCCTGCTGCACGAGGCCGTCTCCGCGCAGGCCGAGCGCACGCCCGACGCCGTCGCGGTCGTCGCCGGGGGCACCTCGCTCACCTACGCCGAGCTGGAACGGCGGGCCAACCAGCTCGGCCACCTGCTGCGACGGCGGGGCGTGGGCCCGGACGACCGGGTCGCGATCTGCCTGGAGCAGTCGGCCGAGCTGGCCGTCGCGGTGCTCGGCGTGCTCAAGGCCGGCGCGGCCTACCTCCCGCTGGACCCCGACCACCCCGCCGACCGGCTCGCCTACGTGCTGTCCGACGCCGGGGCCCGCGCGGTCGTCACCGCTCCCGAGCTCCGGGACCGCCTGCCGGGCGACCTGCCCGCCGTCTTCGCCGAGCACCTCGACGAGGCGGACTCGGGGCCGGTGGACAGCGGCGTCACCCCCGGCGACCTGGCCTACGTCATCTACACCTCCGGGACCACCGGGCGGCCCAAGGGCGTGGCCGTCCAGCACCGGCAGGTGACGGTCTACCTCGACGGCGCGCGGGAACGGCTGGCGGTGGAGCCGGCCGGGGCGTTCGGGCTGCTGCAGTCGCTCGCCTTCGACTTCGGCGTGACCGTCTTCTACCTGTGCCTGATGACCGGCGGCGCGCTCCACCTCATCCCGTCCCGTACGGCGGGGCCCGAGCTGGCCGCCTACTTCCGCGGGCACGGCATCGACTACCTCAAGATCACGCCCTCTCACCTGGCGGCGCTGCTCGCCGACGCGACCCCGGCCGAGCTGCTCCCCCGCAAGCTGCTGATCCTCGGCGGCGAGGCCGCGCCGTGGGGCTGGGCCGCCGAGCTGGCGGCGGCCGGGCGGTGCCGGGTCGTCAACCACTACGGGCCCACCGAGGCCACGGTCGGCGTGACCACCTACGCCGTCGGGCCGGGCACCGGCGCCGATCCGGCGGCCGGCGGCCTCTCCCGTCCCGCTCCGGGAGCCGGCCACGCTTCGGGAGCCGATCGCGCTTCGGGAGCCGATCGCGCTTCGGGAGCCGGCCGCGCTTTGGAAGCCGGCCGCGCTTTGGAAGCCGGCCCCGCGGCCGGGAGCGCCGCCGCTCCCGCTCCCGTGGCGGGGGCGGCCCTGCCGATCGGATCACCCCTGCCGGGGGCCCGCGTCCACGTGCTCGACGCGGGCCTGCGACCGGTGCCGATCGGCGTCCCCGGGGAGATCTACCTCGGTGGCGACCGCCTCGCCCGTGGCTACCTGGACCGGCCGGGACTCACCGCGGACCGCTTCCTGCCCGACCCCGGAGGCGGCCCCGGCGCCCGGATGTACCGGACAGGCGACCTCGGACGCTTCCTGCCCACCGGAGAGCTGGAATTCCTCGGCCGCCGCGACCTCCAGGTGAAGATCCGCGGCTACCGGGTGGAGCTGGCCGAGGTGGAGTCGGTGCTCGGGGGCTTCCCCGGAGTGGCGCACGCGGTGGTGGAGCTGCGGGGCGGACGGCTGGTCGCCTACCTGGTCGCGGCGGTCAGGGCGGAGGCCGGCGAGGTGCGGTCGTGGCTGGCCGACCGGCTCCCCGACTACATGATCCCGGCCCGCTACGTGTGGCTGGACGAGCTGCCGCTGAAGTCCCACGGGAAGGTCGACCGGTCGAGGCTGCCGGAGCCCGAGGCCGACGGCCCGGCCGCCGGGTACGTGCCGCCGGAGACCGGGCCGGAGCGGACGGTCGCCGCGATCTGGGCGGACGTCCTCGAAGTGGGGCGGGTCGGCGCGCTCGACGACTTCTTCGACCTGGGCGGGCACTCCCTGCTCGCCATGAGGGTGATCGCCCGGCTGCGCAAGGAGGTCCCCGGGCGGCCGGTCACCGTGCTGGAGCTGTTCAAGCACCGTACGGTCAGGGACCTGGCCCGCCTGCTGGAGAGCGGCGACGACGGCCCGCGCGACCTGCTGCACCGGCTCACCCCGGTCCGCGCCGCGACCTCCACCATGGTGTGCGTGCCGTTCGGCGGTGGCAGCGCGGTCGTCTACCAGCCGCTGGCCGACGCCCTCCCCGACCGCTGGGCGCTCTACTCGGTCGCGGTGCCCGGCCACGAGCTGGGGGAGCGGGCCCGGCCCTTCGACGAGGTGGCGCGCGGCTGCGCCGAGGAGATCCTCGCCGGGATCGAAGGCCCGCTGGTGCTCTACGGGCACTGCGGCCTCGGCGTGATGCTGGTCGCCGAGATCGCCCGGCGCCTGGAGGCGGCCGGTCGCGCCATCGACGCCGTCTACCTGGGGGGCGTGTTCCCGTTCGCCCGGCCGGGCCGTGGCCTGGGATGGCTCGGGACCCTGATGGACCGGATGACCAGCGACCAGGGCCGGATCAACGCGCTCGCCGCGGCCGGTCTCGACGTCGAGGAGTTCGAGCGCGACCAGCTCAAGCTCGTCATCGACAACCGCCGTCACGGCACCCGTACGGCGGAGCGCTACTTCACCCGGCTGTTCGAGGGCGAGGGCGACCCGCTCCGGGCGCCCGTCATCGCGGTGGTGGGGGAGCGGGATCCGGCGACCGAGTTCTACCAGGAGCGCTACCGCGAATGGCGGCGGCTTTCGGAGACGGTCGCCTGCGTGGTGCTCGACGAGGCCGGGCACTTCTTCGTGAAATACCGGGCGGAGGAGCTGGCCGGCATCCTCACCGGCACCCACCGGGCCATCGCCTCGGGGGAGACGGCGCCGCTGGAGCGCACGGAGGAGTCCACATGGTGGCTCCAGGGCGTCTCCGGCCGGGCCGCCGGCCCGCCCGGCGCAGGGGAGGGCGGGCCGGCGGCCGGTGCCGGTGACGTCCGGTCCGCGTCCGTGGCCGCGCCTGCGGATGCGGCCGTGAGCGCGGCCGACGGCGACGGTGGGGCCCGGGAGGCCGGCGCCGGCGGGCGAGGCGCGCCACAGGCCAGCATGCGGCGGTTCCTGCTGATCTCGGTGGGACAGCTCGTGTCGATCACCGGGTCGGCGCTGACCGAGTTCGCCATCCCCATCTGGATCTACCTGACCACCGGGTCACTGGCCAGGTTCGCGCTGTTCGCGGTGCTGGGACTGGTCCCCGGCATGCTGGTGGCGCCGCTCGCCGGGGCGATCGTGGACCGTTACGACCGGCGCAGGGTCATGCTCTGCGGGGACGTCGCCGCCGGAGGCACCCAGCTCGTGCTGGGCGTCCTGCTGTGGACCGGCAACCTGGAGATCTGGCACATCTACCCGCTGCTGGCCGGCCTGTCGGTCGCGCTGACCTTCCAGCGGTTCGCCTACGGCTCGGCGATCCCGCAGATCGTCCCCAAGCGCTTCCTCGGCCACGCCAACGGCGTCGTGCAGATGGCCACCGGCACCGCCCAGCTCATCGTCCCGCTGATCGCGACCGGGCTGATGGCCACGATCGGGCTCGGCGGCATCCTCGTCATCGACGTGGCCAGCTACGCCGTCGCCACGATCGTCCTGCTGTTCGTCCGGTTCCCCGCGGGCATGCCGTGGCGCCGCCGCGAGGGCGTCGTGGCCGAGATGATGAACGGCATCCGCCACTCGTGGGGCAATCCCGGATTCCGGGGCATGCTCGTGTTCTTCGCGGTGCTCAACGTCTTCCTGTCTCCGCTCTTCCTGATGATCTCCCCGCTGGTGTTGTCGTTCGCGACGCTCGACGACGTCGGCAGGGTCTCGTTCGCGGGAGGTCTCGGGGTCTTCCTCGGCGGGCTGCTGATGACCGCCTGGGGCGGCCCCCGGCGGCGGCGCCTGTACGGGGTGCTGCTCGCCACGCTCGCCCTCGCGGTGTTCTGCGTGGCCACCGGATTCCAGCGGAACCTGCCGCTGATCGCGGCCGGCGCGTTCGGCATGTCGTTCTGCCTCACCCTGCTCAACGGCGTCTACGCCACGATCATCCAGGTCAAGGTGCCGCAGCGCTTCCACGGCCGGGTCATCGCGCTCAACACCCTGGTCGCCTGGTCCACCCTGCCGATCGGCTTCGGCCTGGTCGCGCCGTACGGCAGCGCGGTGTTCGAGCCGCTGCTCGCGCCGGACGGCCCGCTCGCGAGCACCGTCGGCGCGCTGATCGGCACCGGTGCGGGACGCGGCATCGGATTCATGTACGCCTGCTTCGGCCTGGCCATCGCCGCCATCGCGCTCGTCGCCATGCGCGTGCGGGTGCTGGCGCGGTTCGACACCGACGTCCCCGACGCGCTCCCCGACGACCTGATCGGCTTCGAGGCTCTGCGGAGCCGTACCCGCAAGAAGAAGGAAGAGGAGGAGACCCGGAGATGAGTTTTCTGGTGGTGCTCAACGACGAGGAGCAGTATTCCGTCTGGCCCGCCGGCCGGGAGCTGCCCGCCGGATGGCGGGCCGAGGGCTTCCAGGGGCCCAGGGAGGACTGCCTGGCCCACATCGACCAGGTGTGGACGGACATGCGCCCGCTCAGCGTGCGGCAGGCCCGGGTATGACCGCCCGGCACGCGGCGGACGCCGACGCGATCCCGGGTGGGGCCGTCCGGCGTGCGGCGGGCGCCGACGGGGCCTCCGGACTCGCCGCCAGGCTCGCCGCAATGATCTCCACCGCCTGCGACGGCAGGCTCACGGCCGAGGAGGTCCTCGCCTCCGGCGCCTCCCTGTCCGCGCTCGGCGTCACCTCGCTCGCCCTGCTGCGGCTGATCGACGCCGTCGAGGACGAGTTCGACGTCGACCTCGACCTGGGCGGCGGCGCGTCCTATCTCGACAGCTTCCCGCTGCTGGTCGGCTACGTGGACGCGAGGACGTCGTGACCTCGCCGGCCGTGCCGGTCCCGCGGACCGTGCCCGAGATGCTCCGGCTGCGCGCCGCGCAGGAGCCGGAGCGGACCGCCGTGATCGTCGAGGGCAACGGGGCGATGACCTTCGGCGAGTGGGAGCGGCGCTCCGACGCCCTCGCGCACGGTCTGCTCGACCGCGGGGTACGGCCCGGCGACCGCGTCGGGCTGCTCTTCGGGAGCTGGGACTGGATCGACTTCTCCGTCGCCTACTGCGCGGCGCAGAAGGCCGGGGCGGTCGCCGTACCGCTGTCGGACCGCCTCGCCCCCGCCGAGGTCCGGCACATGCTCGGGCACTGCTCGGCCTCCGCCGTCCTGTACGGGCGCGACCTCCGGCCGCCCGCGGGCGAGCACTGGAGCGCCGCCCCGGCCGACCTGGAGGGCGGAGCGGCCGGAGCGGTGGACGTGCGGGTCGGGCCCGGGGACCTGGCCCAGATCCTCTACACCTCCGGAACCACCGGGCTGCCCAAGGGGGTGGCCGCCAGCCACGCCAACCTGGTCTTCGGCTGCGAGACCCGGCCGAACCGCCGGAGGTTCGGGCACTCGCGCCATCTGCTGCACGCCTTCCCCATCGGCACCAACGCCGGGCAGACGATGCTGATGAACGCGCTCGACGCCCGGCCGGCCATGCTGACCCTCGGCCGCTTCACCCCGGGCCGGTTCGCCCGCCTGATCGAGTCGTACGGCCCCGGCACCGTGTTCGTCGTCCCGGCCATGGCGATCGAGTTCCTCAACGCCGGCCTGCACGAGCGCCACGACATGTCGAGCGTCCTGCTGCTGGGCTCGGCGGCCTCGGCCCTTCCCCCCTCGGTGTCGGTACGGCTGGCCGCCGCCTTCCCCAACGCGACGATCACCAACTACTACACCTCGACCGAGGCCGCTCCCGCCCAGACCATCATGATCTTCGATCCGGCCCGGCCCGGGGTGCTGGGCAGGCCCGCCTTCGGCGGCTCCCTGCGCGTCGCCGGCCCCGGAGGCGACCCGCTGCCCGCGGGCGAGACCGGTGAGGTCTGGCTGCGCTCGCCCGCCGTCCCCCGGTCCTACTACCGGGACGAGCGGGCCGGCGCCGAGGCGTTCCGCGGCGGATGGGTGCGGATGGGAGACCTCGGCTACCTGGACGCCGACGGCTACCTCCACCTCGTCGACCGCGAGGGCGACGTGGTCAAGTCGGGCGCGTTCAAGGTCTCGACGCTTCAGGTGGAGGCCGCCCTGTACGAGCACGCGGACGTCGCGGAGGCCGCGGTCGTCGGCCTCCCCCACCCGGTGCTGGGCACCACGCTCGCCGCCGCCGTCGTGCCCCGGTCCGCCGGGATCTCCGGCGGCGATCTACGAGCCTTCCTGACGGAACGGCTGGCCGGGCACGAGCTCCCCGAACGGGTGCTCGTCGTCGACGCCCTGCCCAGAAACCAGTCAGGAAAGGTCATCAAAAGGGAGTTGCGGCGGCTTTTCGACCCCGCCGCGACGGGTCAGACGGAAGGCACGTGAGATGTCGGTATCTCTGATAGACGGGTGGGACCGGGCGTCCCTCGCCCAGCACGGAATGTGGATCACCGAGCGGATGGGCGCCGGAGGCCGGGTCTACGCCATGCCGCTCGCCGTCCGGTTCGACGGCCCGCTCGACGTGGACGCGATGCTCGCCGCCTGCGCCGCGGTCGTCGGGCGCCACCCCGTCCTCGCCGCGACCCTGGCGGAGCAGGACGGGCACGTCCGCCTGGTCCCCGGCGAGGCGCCCCCGCCGATCCGCTTCGAGGACGTCTCCGGCCCGTCCGCCGGCGCCTTCGGGGACGTCTCCGTTCCCTCCGGCGGAACTTTCGAGGACGTCTCCACTCCGTCCGGCGCAACCTCCGGTGAGGTCTCCGCCCTGTCCGGCGGGGCCTGCGGCCCGTCGGGCGGGATCGAGGCCGAGATCTCCCGGCCCTTCGACCTGGTGACCGGCCCGCTGGCCAGGTTCACCCTGTTCCGGCTGGCGCCCGCGCGGCACGTCCTGCAGCTCGTCGCCCACCACGCGGTCTTCGACGGCATGTCGAAGGACATCGTGCTGCGCGACCTGGCCGCCGCCTACGGCGGCTCCGCCCTGCCGCCCCTGCCGATCTCCTATGGCGAGGCGGCACGCGCCGAGCAGGACCGGGTGGCCGCCGGCCTGGAGGGGGCGGCCGAGTTCTGGCGGCCGAGATGGCACGACGACCAGGACCTGCTGCTGCCCGGCGCCGCCCGCCCGTCGCTGCGCGCCGCTCCCGGCGAGATCGTGGATCTCGCGCTCGGCGGAGAGGCCGCCGGAGTGGCCGAGCGGCTGGGCCTGACCCGGTTCGAGGTCGTGCTGGCCGCCCTCCACACGCTCCTGCACGGATACGGCAACGACCGGGTCGCGGTCGCCGTGGACCTGTCCACCCGCACCGAGGAGACCCGGGACCACGTGGGACTGTTCGTCAACGAGCTCCCCGTGGTCTCCACGCCGCGGGGGACGTTCGCCGAGTTCGCCCGGTCGATCCGGGAGGAGCTCCGTGCCGTCTACCGCTACCGCGAGGTCCCCCTGGCCCGCGCCCTGGGCGGGATCAGCCCGCGTACGGCGCTCACCCCCGTCTCGGTCAGCTACCGCAGGCGCTCCGGCGCCGACCCCGTCTTCCCCGGCCTCGACGCCTCCGTCGACTGGACGGCGTTCAACGGCGCGGTCCGCAACACCCTGCATCTGCAGGTCGTGGAATCCCCCGACGGCCTCGCGGCCCGGCTGCAGTTCAACCCGGCCGTGCTGAGCCGCGCCGCCTGCGAGAGCGTCGCCGGCAACCTGCGGACCCTGCTTCTCGGCGTCGCCGCCCGCCCCGACGCCCCGATCACCGAGCTGTCGTCGCCCGGACGGGAGGCCGTGCCCACCCGCGACGCGGCCCCGGCCGGCGCTCCCGGCACGGCCCCGGCCTCCGCCGCCATCGCCTCCGGTACGGCCTCCGCGGCCATCGCCTCCGGAGCGGTCGCGGCCTCCGCTCCGGACGCGCCCGCCGCCGCCGGCGCGGCGGCCGGGGCGGTGGCGGACCCCGCTCTCCTCGGGGAGGTCGAGGCGATCTGGTGCGAGGTGCTCGGCGTCGACGAGATCCGGCCCGACGACGACCTGTTCGACCTCGGCGGCCACTCGCTGTCGATCACCCAGATCATCGCCCGCGTCCGGGACCGGATGGACGTCGAGCTCTCCTTCGAGGTGTTCATCGACACCCCGACCGTCGCCGGCGTCGCCGAAGAGATCGCCCGATCCCGATGACGACCGGTCTCACACGGCAGCGGGCGGCGATGGTGGAGTTCACCGGCGCCCGGGGCGGCGAGGCCCCGCTCACCTGGGGTCAGCAGGCGATCTGGCGGCTGACCCGGTGGCTGGACGACGGCGACCCGTACTTCAACATGCCCTGGACCCTGCCCGTCTACGGCAGACGTGATCTCGACGCCGTCCTGCTGGCCCTGCGCGGGCTGGTCGAACGGCACGAGACCCTCCGGACGACCTGCGAGGAGACCCCCGCCGGGCCGGTCCAGCGGGTGGCGCGCGAGGGCCGGCTGACGGTCGAGGTGTTCGACGCCGGAGAGGCCAAACCGCTCGCGGCGGCCAAGGAGCTCTCCGCCGACCTGGCGTCGAAAGGGTTCGACTACGCCACCGAGCCGCCGATCCGGTGCGCCGTCGTGACGGGCGGCGGACGGCCCCGGGCCGTCGCCTTCGCCCTGTCCCACCTGGCGGTCGACGGATGGGCGCTGGAGGTCCTCGCGACCGACTGGAAGGGCCTGCTCGCCGGGGACGACCTGCCCGAACCCGCGTGGCAGCCGCTGGACCAGGCCGCCTTCGAACGGGAGGGGGCGGGCGCCGCGCGCGGGGAGCGGGCGTTGCGGCACTGGCGCGCGGCGCTGGAGCGGGTGCCGCGGTCCCTGTTCGACTTCCCCGGTCAGCCGCCGGAGGAGCAGCGGTTCGTCCGGGTCGGCATGGAGTCGGTCGCGCTCGCCGCCGCCGCCGAGAGGCTGGCGGCCCGCTGGTCGGTCAGCACGGCGAGCGTGCTGACCACGGCGAGCGCCGTACTCCTGGCCGTGCTGACGGGGCACCGGGAGGTGGTCATGCAGCTCATCGTGGCCAACCGGCACGACCCCCGGACCAGCGCCATGGCGGGCACGGCCGTCCAGGACGGGATCTTCGTCCTGGACCTGCCCGAGGGGACCTTCGCCGACGCCGCGCGCGCCGGGCACCGGCAGGCGCTGACCGCCTACCGGCACGCGCACTACGACCCTTTCAGGATGATGGCGCTGCGTGAGGAGATCGGCCGCGAACGCGGCGGGCCCGTCGACCTGTCGGCCTACTTCAACGACAGCCGGGCCGTCGGCCACTGGCCCAACCTGCCCAGGGTGGCCCGGGAGGGCGACGCCGCCGCCCTGGCCGCCCTCACCGAGCGGACCAGGACCTTCTTCGTGGGCGCGTGGCCGGAGGTGGACGCGACGGTGTTCTTCGCCACCGGCCCCGCCACGGACACCTGCCGGCTCCACCTGCTGACCGACACCGCCCGCCTGCCGCGGTCCACGGCCTACACGCTGCTGCGCGGGATGGAGACGCTCCTGGTCCGCAGCGTCGCCGAGGACGTGCCGCTCGACGCGGTCGCCGGGCTGTGCGGCGTCACCCCGGTCGAGCGGCCCGCCGCCGTCGCCGAAGGAGGTGGCCGTTGACCACGCCCGACCAGCGCGCGGCACTGCTCAGCCGGCTGGCCGAGCTGCCGCCCGAACGGCGCGAAGCCCTGCTCGGGCTCGCCCGGGACAGGGACGCGGGCCGTACCTGGCCGCTGTCGTTCGGCCAGGAGCGGCTCTGGTTCCTCAGCCGGTTCGACCCGGCCGACACGACCTACCACACCCCCTGGTGCGTACGGCTGCGCGGCCCGGTCGACGCCGACGGCATCGCCGCCGCCTTCACCCGCGTGGCCGAGCGGCACCACGTGCTGCGCACCCGCTTCCGCCTGGCCGGCGACCGTCCCGTGCAGGTCGTCGTGCCCGCCGGGCCGGTCGCCGTGGAGCGCTCGGACGTCACCGGCGATCCGGCCCCGGCCGTCGTGGAGTTCGTCAACCGGCCGTTCGACCTGGAGGCCGGGCCGCCGCTGCGCGTGGCGCTGATGCGGCTGGCCGGCGAGGACTTCATCCTCTGCGTCGTCCTGCACCACATCGTGGTCGACGGCTGGTCGCTGGACGTCCTGATGCGGGAGCTGGCCGAGTGCTACGCCGCCCACCGCGAGGGACGGCGGCCGCTGCTGGCGGAGCTCCCCACCCAGTACACCGACGTCGCGGCGGAGGACAGGAGCCGGGCCGAGTCCGAGGACACCGCCCACCTCGACCACTGGACGCGGACGCTCGCCGGCGCGCCCGTGCTCGACCTCCCCGCCGACCACCCCCGCCCGGCCCGCTGGACCGGACGGGGCGGGCAGGAGAGCCTGCTCGTGCCCGACGAGGTGATCACCCGGCTGGAGGGGGTCGCCAGGCAGCAGCGCTGCACCCTGTTCATGGCCCTGCTCGCCGCCTACCAGGCGACCCTGGGACTGGCCGCGGGACAGCGGGACCTGTGCGTCGGGGTGCCGGTCGCGGGACGGAACAGGGTGGAGCTGGAGCCGCTGATCGGCTACTTCGCCACCACCCTCGCGCTCCGCGCCGACCTGTCCGGCGACCCGACCTTCCGGGAACTGCTCAAACGCACCCGCCTGGCGGTGTTCAGGGGGCTCCAGCACGCGGAGGTGCCCTTCGAGCGAATCCTCGGGGCGCTGCGCCTGCCCCGCGACCTGAGCCGGCCGCCGCTCCTGCAGGCCATGTTCAACCTGCACAACCTGCCCAAGGGCGACCTGCTGCGGACGGCGATGGCGGACCTGGCCGTCGAGGTCTACCCCATGCCGCCGGCGGGCCGTACGAAGGCCGAGATATCGGTGGACGTGTGGCGGGGGCCCGAGGGGCTCGGCGGAGTCCTCGACTACAGCAGCGACCTGTTCTCCGCCGGGACCGCGCGGCGTCTGGTCCGGGCCTTCACCGACGTGGTGGAGCGCGCCGGGGCCGACCCGGATCTCCGGCTGTCCGATCTGAGAGGTGTGTGACCGTGGTGACGACGCTGGAGCTGACGCGGCGCCGGTCGGAGCTGACGCCCGACGCGGTGGCGGTGCGGGGGGCCGGGGGCGAGCTGACCTATCGCGAGCTGCACCGGCGGGTCGACGACCTGGCGGCCGCGCTGCGCGAGCGGGGAGTCGGCCCCGAGGTTCCCGTCGGGCTGTGCATGGAGCGCACGACGGGGATGGTGGTCGCGGTCCTGGCCGTCTGGGCCGCCGGCGGCGCGTATGTCCCGCTCGACCCGGCCTTTCCCGAGGACCGGCTCCGGATGATGCGCGAGGACGCGGGGATCGGCCTGGTGCTGACCCAGTCCGGCGTGGACCCGCGCCTGCTCGACGGCGTCCCCCGGGTGCTGTCGCTCGCCCCTGACGGCACGATGCCCGCGCTGGGTCCCACCCCGGCCGGCGGGGTCTCCGGTCAGGGGGCGGTGCCCGTGCGGGGCGGTGCCGCGGCCTCCTTGGCGGACCCCACCCCGCCCGCCGCGGAGACCGCGGGCGACCTGGCCTACCTGATCTACACCTCGGGTTCCACCGGACGGCCCAAGGGGGTGGCGGTCCCGCAGCGCGCGGTGACCAACCTGCTCGGATCGTTCATGCGCAGGCTGGAGCTCACCGCCGAGGACCGCTGGCTCGCCGTCACCACGCTGTCGTTCGACATCTCGGTCCTGGAACTCCTGCTGCCCCTGGCCTGCGGGGCGCGCGTGGTCGTGGCCTCGGCGCGGGAGGCGGCGGACGGCCGGGCACTGCGGGACCTGGCGGTGGCCGAGGGGATCACCGTCATGCAGGCCACCCCGGCGACCTGGCGTGTCCTGCTGGAGGCCGGCGGCGTGCCCGGGACGGTCGGCACCCGGCTCTGCGGGGGCGAGGCGCTGCCGCGCGACCTGGCCGACGCGCTGCTCGGCGCGGGCGTGCGCCTGTGGAACGTGTACGGCCCGACGGAGACGACCGTGTGGTCCACGGCCGGGCCCGTCGCGCCCGCACCGTCCGCGGTCGACCTGGGGGAGCCGATCGACGAGACGTCGCTGTACCTCCTGGGCGAGGGCGGGGAGCCGGTGGCGGCCGGCGAGCCGGGGGAGCTGCACATCGGCGGGACGGGGGTGGCCAGGGGCTACCACGGCATGGCCGCCCGGACCGCGGCCCGCTTCCTGCCCGACCCGTTCGCCGGCCGCCCCGGGGCGCGCATGTACGCCACCGGCGACCTCGCCCGGATCACCGGGGAGGGACGCCTGGAGTATCTGGGACGGGCCGACCAGCAGGTGAAGCTCCGGGGGTTCCGGATCGAGCTCGGCGAGGTCGAGACCGTCCTGCGGTCGGCGGAGGAGGTGCGGCACGCCGCCGCCGCCGTGTGCGCCGGGCCCGACGGGCTGCCCAGGCTGGTGGCCTACGTGGTTGCCGCCGAGGGCTCCCGGGAGCCGGGGGAGCTGTGGCCGGCGCTGCGCGGGCGGCTCCGGTTGAGCCTGCCCGAGTACATGGTCCCCGCCCACCTTGTGACGGTGGACGCCCTGCCGCTCACCCCCAACGGCAAGCTGGACCGCGGGGCGCTGCCGCCGCCCGACTGGACATCCGCCAGGACGGCCCCCTACCGGGCGCCGTCGACGCCCGTGGAGGACGAGCTGACCGTGATGTGGGCCGAGGTCCTGGGCACCGAGGAGCCCGTCGGAGTCGACGACGACTTCTTCGAGCTCGGCGGCCACTCGCTGACGGCCGCCCGGATCATCGCCAGGGTCCAGGCCCGATTCGGGGCCGCCGTGCCGATCGTGGCGCTCTTCGAGCACCCGACCGTCGCCGGGCTCGCCCTGGAACTGGACCGTCTCGGCGACGACGACCTGGACCTGGCCGAGGTGGCCGCGCTCCGCGAGCAGCTCGACGGTCTCAGCGCCGAGGATCTGGCCGCGATCTTCGACAGACTGGCGCCGGGCGCATGAGGGCGCCGCTGTCTCCGGAGCAGGAGCGGCTCTGGCTCCTGCAACGCCTCGATCCGGGCAACGCCTCCTACACCATGTATCTCGTGCGGGACCTGCGCGGCCCGCTCGACCAGGCCGCGCTCACCTGGGCGCTCACCGACGTCCTCGCCCGCCACGAGAGCCTGCGCACCAGGTTCGCCGAGGAGGACGGCGTGCCCTGGGCGGTGGTGGAGCCCGGGGCGCCCGGGATCGAGTGGCTGAGCCTCCGCGGCCGGCAGGAGGCCGCGCACCTGGTGGCCCAGCGGGTCAACGCGCCGTTCGACCTGGCGGCGGGCCCGCCCCTGCGGGTCGCGGTGATCCGGCTCGCCGACGACGAGCACCTGCTCTGCCTCACGATGCACCACATCATCGCGGACGGATGGTCGCTCAACGTCATCCTCGACGACCTCGCCGAGTGCTACACCGCCCACCTGCACGGCGCCGAGCCCCGGCTCCGCCCGCTGCCCGTCCAGGCCGGCGACTACGGGCGCTGGCAGCGCCGCCGGGCCCAGCGGGCCGTGCCGTACTGGACGGAGAGGCTCGCCGACCCGCCGGCCTCCGAGCTGCCCTTCCGCCACCGGCGGGAGCGGAGCGGGGAGGGCGGGTCCCACCGCACCGGGCTGCCGCCGGCGACCGCCCGGCGGCTGGAACGGCTGGCCAGGGAGAACCGCACCACCCTGTTCGCCGTCCTGACGGCGGCCTACCAGACCCTGCTGTTCCGGCACACCGGGCAGGACGACGTCCTGGTCGGCAGCGTGGTCGCGGGCCGCGACCGGGTCGAGCTGGAACCGATGGTCGGATACGTGGCCCAGACGGTGATCCTCCGCGGCGACCTCGGCGGGGACCCGTCGTTCACCGACCTGGTCGCCCGCACCCGGGGCGAGGTCCTGGGCGCGCTGGGCAACCCCGCCGTCCCGTTCGAGAAGCTCGGCCACCCCGCCGACTCGCTGCTGCCGTCCATGTTCATCCTGCACAACCAGGACGCCGGCCCCCGGCGGCCCTTCGGCGGGCTGACCGTCACCGATGTCGACGCCGGGTTCCGGCAGGTGAAGGTGGACCTGCTCGTCGAGGCGTGGTCGGACGGCAACGGGCTCGCGCTGTCCTTCCGCTACGACAGCGGCCTGTTCGAGGCAGCGGCGGTCGGCCGCCTGGCCGACCGGTTCGCGGTGCTGCTGGAGTCCGTCGCGGCCGAGCCGGGCACCCCGATCTCGGCCCTGCCGATCTGGACCGAGGCCGACCGAGCCGACATCCGCGCCCTCGCCGCCGGCCCGGCCTCCGATTCCGGCCCGGCTCCCGCCTTCGAACCGGCTCCCGCCACCGGCTCGATTCCCGATCCCGCGCCGGGGCCCGATCCCGCGCCGGGGCCCGGTGCCGTGCCGGGCCTCGTCCCGGAGATGGTCGCCGAGGCCGTACGGCGGGCGCCCGACGCCACCGCGGTGATCTGCGGCGAGGAGACGATCACCTACGGCGAGCTGCTCGTCCGGGCGGACGCGCTCGCCGGAGCTCTCCGCGACGGCGGGGTGGGCCCCGGTGACGTCGTGGGCGTCTGCCTGCCACGCTCGATCGAGGCGATCGCCGCGCTGCTCGCCGTGTGGCGGTCCGGCGCCGCCTACCTGCCTTTCGATCCGGACGTACCCGACGAGCGGCTGGCCTTCGCGCTGTCGGACAGCTCGGCCACCCACGTGATCACCAGGCGGGGCCTCCCCGAGGGCCTGACCGCCGTCGACCCGGCGAGCACCGGCGGTCCCGGCGGTCTCGCGGGCCGTACGGCCGCCGCTTCCGAGGAGCCCGGCCGCCCGGCAGCCGGCCGTACGGCCGACGATCGCACGGAGGCAGGCCGTACGGCCGGTGATCTCGCGTGGACCGGTGACCCCGGGGCGGGCCGGGCGGCCGCCTACGTCATCACCACCTCCGGCTCCACCGGCGTGCCCAAGGGCGTGCTGGTCGAGCACGGCGCGGTCGCCGCGCGGGTCCGGTGGATGCGCGCGGACTACGGGCTGACCCCGGCCGACCACGTCGTCCAGTTCGCCTCGCTCAGCTTCGACGCCCACGTCGAGGAGGTCTTCCCCACGCTGGCCGCCGGGGCGACGCTGGTGCTGCTCCCCGACGGCGCGGCGACCCTGCCCGACCTGCTCGCCTCGCCCCCGGGCGGGCGGGTCACCGTGCTCGACCTGCCGACCGCCTACTGGCACTCGCTGGTCGAGGAGCTGGAGGAGATCGCCTGGCCGCCCTCGCTCCGCCTGGTGATCCTCGGCGGCGAGCAGGTCTCCGCGGCGGCGGTCGAGCGGTGGCGCGGCCGGTTCGGCGACGGCGTCCGGCTCGTCAACACCTATGGTCCGACCGAGGCGGCGGTGATCGCCACCGCCGCCGACCTCGGGGCGGAGGCGGCTCTGGGACGTCCCCCGATCGGCCGCCCGATCGGCGCGACCACGGTCCACGTGCTCGACGGGCGGGGCGAGCCCCTGCCTCCCGGGGCGACCGGGGAGCTCGTCATCGGCGGGGCAGGGGTGGCCCGCGGCTACCTCGGCAGGCCCGCCCTGACCGCGGCCGCCTTCGTCCCCGATCCCGCCGGCGAGCCGGGAGCACGCCGCTACCGGACGGGGGACCGGGCGCGGTGGCGCGCCGACGGGCGGCTGGAGTTCCTGGGGCGGCTGGACGGCCGGCTCAAGATACGGGGCTTCCGGATCGAACCCGGCGAGGTGGAGAGCCACCTGCTCGCCCACCCTGGAGTGGGCCAGGCCTTCGTCACCGGGCGGGGCGGGGAACTCCTCGCCTACGTCACCGGCACCGCCGACCCCGCCGACCTCCGCGCCCACCTGGAACGGACGCTTCCGCGCCAGCTCGTCCCGACCGCCTGGGTCCGGCTGGAGGCGCTGCCCCTCACCAGCGGAGGCAAGGTCGACCGGGCCGCGCTCCCCGAGCCGGTGACCGCTCCGGCGGCCGGGCGGGTCCTGCCGCGCACCGACGCGGAGAGGCTGGTGGCGGGGATCTGGGACGAGCTGCTCGGCGCGGGCCCGTACGGTGTCCTCGACGACTTCTTCGCGCTGGGCGGCCACTCCCTGCTGGCGACCCGGGTGGCCGCCCGGATCCGGCGGGCCACCGGCGTCGAGGTCCCGATCCGGACGATCTTCGCCCGGAGCACCGTCGCCGCCCTCGCCGAGACGGTGGAGGACCTGCTGATCGAGGAGCTGGCCGGCCTGACCGAGGAGGAGGCCATGGACCTGCTCGCGGGCACTGAACCTCCCTGAGCCGGCCGCGCCGCCCGGCGCGGCCGGAGCCGGCGGCGCGGGAGATCACGGCGGGCGGCGGAGTGTTGTGATCATGTGATGCCGGGGGCTGTCGCGAGGGAGGCGTACGGCGTAGCATCCGTGCACGCCTCACATTGTCGGGCGCTTGGTTCGAAACCGTGAGTCACGGAGTGCGAGGCCCGATGAGCGCTGTCCAGCCCCTTCCCGAGCTGCCGGCCGCACTCGCCGAACCGACCCGCAGGGTGGGTCCGTGGTGGATCGCCGGTATCTCGCTGGCCAACCTCGCCCTGTGGATGGGCTACTTCGGGCCTCTCCAGGTGCTGCTTCCCTCGCAGGTGGCACAGGTCGACCCGGCAGGCAAGGAGACGGCGCTGGCGGTGGTGACCGGGGTGGGCGCCGCGGTGGCGATGCTGCTCAACCCGGTCGCCGGGGCCCTGTCGGACCGGACGTCCGGGCGGTTCGGCCGCAGGCACCCGTGGACGCTGGCGGGCGCGCTGCTCGGCGCGGGCGCCATGGTCTTCCTGGCGGGGCAGGGGACGCTCCTCGGGATGGTGATCGGCTGGTGCCTCGTGCAGGCCGGGCTCAACGCGATGCAGGCCTCGCTCACCGCGGGGGTGCCCGACCATGTGCCGACCGGCCAGCGGGGGGAGGTGTCGGGCTGGGTCGGGATACCGCAGTCGCTGGGCGTGGTGCTGGCCGTCGTCCTCGTCACGACGGTCGTCACCACCGTCGAGTCCGGATACCTGCTGATCGCCGCTCTGATCCCGCTCTGCGTCCTCCCCTTCGTCCTGACCACCTCCGACCCGCGGCTGACCGCCAGGCCGCCCTTCGACCTCGGGGCCTTCCTCAGGGGCTTCTGGATCAGTCCCCGCGCCCACCCCGACTTCTTCTGGGCATGGACGACCCGCTTCCTGATGCAGCTCGGCAACGCGATCGCCACGCTCTACCTGCTGTACTTCCTCACCGACGCGGTCGGCTACGAGCGGCTCTTCCCCGGTGAGAAGGCCGAGGACGGCCTGCTGCTGCTGATCCTGCTGTACACCGCGACCGTGGTCCTCACCACCGTCGTCGCGGGCGTCGTCTCCGACCGGCTCGGCCGCCGCAAGCTGCTCGTCACGGTCTCCGGACTGATCAGCACGGTTCCGGCGGTGATGCTGGCGCTCTGGCCGCTGTGGCCGGTGGCGCTCGCCGCCGCCGCCATCCTGGGCGTCGGCTTCGGCGTGTACCTGTCCGTCGACAACGCCCTGGTCACGCAGGTCCTGCCCGCCGCGGACGGCCGGGCCAAGGACCTCGGCATGATCAACATCGCCAACTCCGGCCCCCAGGTCCTCGGGCCGGTCGTCGCCGGGCCGATCGTGGCCGGCGCCGGCGGTTACCCCGCCCTCTACCTGACCTCCGCCGCCCTGGTCATGCTCGGCGCCCTCCTGGTCACGAAGATCCGTTCCGTCCGCTGACGGCGGGGGAGCGGCGGCGCCGGGACGGCCAGGTCCCTTTCTGCGCCGTCGCCGAGCGGCGGCTGGTCGGGGGCTCACCGCGGGGGCGACGAAAGGATGAGACGGGCGCTCAGGGGCGGGGCGATGTCGTGCTTTCGCGGACGACGAGTTCGGTGGCGAGTTCGACGCGCCGGGCCTGGGAGTGGTCGCCCCGGCCGATGGCCAGGACCATGCGGGTGGCCAGGGCGGCCATGTCCTGCAGCGGCTGGCGGACGGTCGTCAGGGGCGGCCAGGCGGAGCGTGCCAGCGGCAGGTCGTCGAAGCCGACCACGCTGAGGTCCTCAGGGACGCGCAGGCCGCGCTGGCGGGCGGCTTCGAACACGCCGAACGCCTGCAGGTCGCTGCCGGCGAAGATGGCGGTGGGCGGGTCGGCGAGGGACAGCAGCCCGTGGCCGTGGTCGTGACCGGAGTCGACCAGGAAGTCGCCGTGCCGGATCAGCTCGGGGGCCACGGCGACGCCGGCGGTCTCCAGTGCCGCCCGGTAGCCGTCGATCCTGGCCCGGCTGCACAGCATGTCGGCCGGGCCGCCGATGACGCCGATCCTGCGGTGTCCGAGCTCCAGGAGGTGGCGGGTGGCGGCCAGGCCGCCGTTCCAGTTGGTGGCGCCCACCGAGGCGACGTGGGGGGCGGGCTCTCCCTCGGGGTCGACGACGACGAACGGCATCGAGCGGGCGTTGAGCTGGTCCTGCAGCCCGGCGGAGAGCCGCGACGCCACGATCACCACTCCGTCGGTACGGCGGGCCGCGATGCGCTCCAGCCAGTCGCGGCCGGGACCCGCGTGCGTGTGCAGCACGGAGAGCACGGTGCCGGCGCCGACCTCGCGGGCGGCGGTCTCGGCACCTCGGACGATCTCCATCGCCCAGGGGCTCTCGATCTCGGCGAAGACCAGGTCGATCAGCCCGACCGGTCCGTCGCTCTGGCTGACGCGCCGCTGATAGCCGTGTTTGTGGAGCAGGCGTTCCACCCGCTGGCGGGTGCCCGGGGCGACCTCCGGCCGACCGTTGATGACCTTGGACACAGTGGGGACCGAGACCCCGGCCTCTTCGGCTATCAGAGCGATCGTCACCCGGCTCTTCGCTGGCATGCGAGGGATTATAGCCGAAAACTTTCGGAGAGCGGTCCGGCGGCCTTGGTCGCTGACCAGAAGTACATCCAGGGCTCTATTGACGTGTTATGCGTAATTTACTTATCCTCCGGATGCGAAACATTCGATATTGTTCTGAAAGTTTCAGTGAACCGTGTCCGAGACCTGTCCGGCCGCCGGCGGCTGATCGCCGGGCTCACGGCGGCCCCGGCGCGCCCCGGCGGCTTCGGCGAATTCGGCGAATTCGGCAAAGAGGAGAACTGATGACCCTGCGTGTCTCCGGATCCCGCCTCGTCGACCCGGAGGGCGCCGCGGTACGGCTGCGCGGCGTGGGCCTCGGAGGCTGGATGAACATGGAGAACTTCATCACCGGCTATCCGGCCAACGAGTCGGAGATGCGGCGCTCGGTGCGCGAGACGCTGGGCGAGGAGCGGGCCGAGCTGTTCTTCGACCGGCTGCTGACCTCCTTCTTCGGTGCGCAGGACGCGCGGCTGCTGGCCTCGATGGGCGTCAACTGCGTGTGCATCCCGGTGAACTACCGCCATCTCGAATCGGACGACCGGCCGTTCGAGGTCATCGAGCACGGCTTCCGCCACCTCGACCGCGTCATCGGCCTGCTCGCCGAGCACGGCATCTACAGCGTGCTCGACCTGCACGCGCTGCCGGGGGCGCAGAACCAGCACTGGCACTGCGACAACCCCACCCACGTCGCCTCGTTCTGGCGGCACCGGCACTTCCAGGACCGGGTCGTGCACCTGTGGGAGGCGATCGCCGCCCGCTACCGGGACCAGCCGTGGGTCGCGGGCTACAACCCGGTCAACGAACCCGGCGACCCCACGGGCAGGGTGATCGGGCCGTTCTACGACAGGCTGGTCAAGGCGCTGCGGGCGGTCGACAGCCTCGCCGGGCGCCCGGGCTGACCAGGGAAGAACCGGGCGCCCGGGCCGGCCGGGTGAGTGGGAGGCTCCGGGGCGGCCGGGTGAGCGGGCGCCCTGGAGGCAACCCGCTTCCGGCTCCCGTGCGCCCCGCCCGTCAGGCGCCGCCCAGGCGGCGGATGGCGAGTGAGGCGGCACGGACGGCGAGCGAGGGCGACAGCCGTACTCCCCGCCAGGCCATCCGCCCCGACGCCGGCGCCACGATGAGCGCCCGGTTGCGGGCGAGGCCCTTCATGATGTCGACGGCCAGCGCGTCGGCCGAGTAGAGCCGGCCCTGGGTCCTGGTCGCCGACCGCCGGGCGCCCGCGCCGGTCGCGGTCTGCGGCAGGCCGGGGTTGGCGTGGTCGAGCAGCGGGGTGTCGGTGAAGCCCGGGCAGATCACGCTCACCTTCACGCCGTGCGCCGCCGCCTCGGCCCGCAGCGCGAGCGACAGCCCGACCACCGCGTGCTTGGTCGCGGTGTAGGGGGCCATCAGGGGAGCGGGGACCAGCCCGGCCAGGGACGCCGTGTTCACGATGTGGCCGAAGCCCTGCCGCATCATGATCGGATAGGCGGCGTGGACGCCGTGGACCACACCGCGCAGATTCACGTCGATGGTGCGGTCCCAGTGGTCGAGGGTGAGCTCGTCGGTGGTGCCGCCGACCGCGATCCCGGCGTTGTTGAACACGAGGTCCAACCGGCCCCGCTCGGCCCTGACGCTCGTGACCAGGTCCCGCACGGCCCGCGCGTCGGTAACGTCCAGCGTCGCGGCCGAGCAGCCGAACTCCTTGGCGACCCGCTCGGCCCCGGCGCCGTCCAGATCCGCGACCACGACGTGCGCGCCGCGCCTGCCGAGCTCGCGGCAGAGGGCCCGGCCGATGCCGGACGCCCCGCCCGTCACGATCGCCGTCCTCATCGGGCCGTCTTACCGGCGGGTGCCGCCCAGATGCCCATCGCCTTCCAGACCCTGCGCTGGACGGGGTTCATCATGCCCAGTTCGGCGCAGAGCTCACGGGTCTTGCCCACCGAGTCGCGGATCTGCTGGGCCGTTTCGGGATTGCCGGTGTAGACCTCCCGGACGACGTGCTCCGGGATCCGGAACCTCTTGATCATCGACCCGGGGGGCGACAGCATGATCCGCGCCATGATGCCCAAAACGACCGGGGAGACGATCCCCAGCGCGAAGCGGCGGTGGCGGGGCATCCGCGGGACCCGGCGGCGCAGGTAGTGCCGGGCGAAGGAGATGTGCCGGGCCTCCTCCGCGATGTGAATCCGCATGATGGTCTCCTCCAGGGGGTGCCGGATCTGGCCCTCCCTGAGGGTCTTGCGCTGCACGTGGTCGATCGGGTCCTCGCCGCCGAGCACGAAGATGAAGAACAGCTCGGTGGAGATCAGCGGGATCCACGGGGTGATCTGGGCGAGCAGGCTCAGCGGGCCCGGCATGCCGTTGATCGGAAACTTTGTGCGGTTGACGAACTCCTGGAACATCATCCCGTGATGTCCCTCTTCGATCGTCTCGTGGTAGACGTAGCGGAACTCGGGGGAGCCGTTCGGCAGCCGGTAGGCGTAGTTCAGCAGGCCGCGTTTGAGCAGGTTCTCGAACTGCAGGCCGATCTTCATGGCGGTCGCCACCCGCCACAGCCCGATCCTGGCGCGGTTCTCGGGCGTCTGCGCCCGGTACCAGGGGTGGCCGCCCAGTTTGTCGACCCCGGGCAGCTCCCAGCGGGGGTCGTCCTGGCGGACGAGGAAGTCCTCGTCGTCCCAGGGGATGTCGGCGTAGGGCTCCCAGTGCTTGTCGACCGAGGCCTTGGAGAGGCGTTCGATGACCGCTTCGTAGGCGCGCTTCTCCGCGACCGTCTGGTCGCTCTCTCTGTCCGCAGTGGTGTTCGGGGCGGGTCTCATCGCTCCACTCCCATCGGGTGTCCGCGCCGTAATTGTACGAAGCATCTAATAGCGGCGGAAGCCCCCGCGGGGGTGTGAGCTCCCTCACGCCGGTGTGGCGTCCTTCACTCAGAGTTGTATTCGGGCCACTCCCGATCCACCCTGTGACCCGGCGGTAGCGGTGAGTGATGCGATCCTTCCGATATGGCAGCGGTGTTCGCTCCTCGCCCCCTCTTGGGAGCCGTGCTTCTGTTGTCCGTCAGCGTGGCCTGGGGGTCGGCTTTCCCGCTGATGAAAGATCTCATCGTCCGGATGCCGGTGGCGGACCTGCTCGCCGAGCGGTACGGCATCGCGACGTTCGCCCTGTTCGCGCTCCGGCCGGGCTGCCTGCGGAGGCTGCCGGAGAGCACCTGGCTGACCGGCCTCCTGCTCGGCCTGCTGTTCGGCGTGGGCCAGACCGCCCAGGCCGTCGCGCTGCACGACCTGCCGTCCTCGGTCTCGGGCTTCACCGTCGGCTCCTCCGTGGTGATCACCCCGGTCCTCGGGCTGGTCCTCCTCGGCGCCAGGATCTCCGGGCGCACCTGGGGCGCGGTGGCACTCGCGCTGGCCGCGATGACGGTCTTCACCCTCCTGCGCGAGGCCGAGGGCGGCGCCGTCTCCCTGCCCGCGCTGGCCGTCACCCTGCTGTCGGCGGTGCTGTACGCGGGGCACACGCTGGTGCTGGGGAACTTCGCCGGCGCGCGGCGCGACGCCTACGCGATCACGGTGATCCAGCTCGGCACGATCGCGCTCATGACGGGCGTCCTCGCCGTGCCGGACGGACTCACCCTGCCCCGCACGGCGGGCGACTGGGCGCTCCTCGGCCACCTGTCGATCGTGGCCTGCGCGCTGGGCTTCCTGGCCCGGTCGTACGGCCAGCTCCACGTCCCGCCGGTGCCCGCCGCGGTGATCCTGTCGGCCCAGCCGCTCTGGGTGACCGCCCTGGCCGTCGTGATGTACGGCGAGCCGCTCACCTGGGCCGTCTTCCTCGGCGGAGGGCTGATCGCCCTGGCCATGCTCCTGGTCGTGCTGCCCGGCGGGCTGCTCAGGACAGCACGTCGAGGGACAGGCCCAGCTCCCCCGCGGTAGCCGTACGGACGAACTCGGCCATGCGGGCCCGGGGCAGCACGCGCTTGTGCACGGTCATCTGGGTGGACAGGCCGTCGATCAGCGAGACGATCCGCCAGGTCGCGCCGTCGGGGTCGGCGCAGGTGAAGACCCCGGCCGCGGCCCCCTCGTCGATGATCGCGCGCAGTGCCTGCCGCCAGCGCAGATCCATCCTGCGCGACATCTCCTCCAGGTCGGCGTTGCGCATCGACTCGGCCCAGGCGTCGATCCACAGTGCCCACGACTTGGACCTGCCGGTGGGGGAGTAGAGCTTGAGCAGGCCGCGCAGCCGGTCCAGCGGGGAGCCGCCCGACTCCTCCAGCTTGGTGAGCGCCTCCAGATCGCGCTCGGCCGCGTAGGCGAAGGCCTGGGCGAACAGCTTCTCCTTGGTCTCGAAGTGGTAGAAGAGCAACGCCTGGCTGACTCCGGCGGCCTGGGCGATGTCCGCCGTCCGTGTGTGCCCGAACCCCTGGGCCGCGATGACGTCGCAGGCGGTCCGGAGCAGATCATCGCGGCGTAGTCGCCCAAATCCCCGTGCCACAGGGGAACCCTAGCGGGTCAAGGGGAGACGCAGGACGAAACGAGCGCCTTGCGGGCTGTCTTCCAGCCCCAGGGTCCCGCCGTGCGCCTGGGCGATCTCCCGGGCGATGGACAGCCCCAGCCCGGTGCCCCCGGCGTCCCTGTTGCGCGAGGCGTCCAGCCGGGTGAACCGGCGGAAGACCACCTCCCACTGGTCGGGGGCGATTCCGGCGCCGTCGTCGAGCACCTCCAGAACGGCCGTGCCGTCCTCCTCCGTCACGCGCACCGTGATCTGCGAGGCGGCGTGCCGCTCGGCGTTGTCCATCAGGTTCGTCAGCAGCCGTGCCAGCCGGAGCCGGTCGCCCTCCACGACGAGGCCGGGTTTCAGCTCCCGGACCACCTCGACGCCGCGCTTGCGGCGCTCCAGCTCGTCACCGCAGAGCTCGCCCAGGTCGATCGGCTCCCTGGTCGCGGGGGTGCCGGCGTCGATCCTGGCGAGCATCAGCAGGTCGGAGACGAGCGCCTGGAGCCGGTCGAGGCTGGCGAGCATCGCGGTGGCCTTCGCGCCCCAGTCGGTGTCCTCGGGATAGAGCAGCGCCTCCTCCACCTGGGCGCGCATGGCGGTGAGCGGGCTGCGGAGGTCGTGGGAGGCGTCGGAGGCGAACCGGCGCTGCTGCTCCACCGCGCCCTCCAGGCGGTCCAGGGTCTGGTTGATCGTCTCGGCCAGCCTCCCGATCTCGTCGTGCGACTCGGGCACCGGCACCCGCCGGCCGAGGTCGGTGGCGGTGATCTCCGCCAGGCGGTCGCTGATGTCGCTCACCGGGCGGAGCGCCCTGGTCACCATGTGGTGGGCGCCGACCCCGGCCAGCGCCACGAGTACCAGGCAGGCGCCGACGAGCACGGCGAACACCTGGGGCTGGACGTACCAGGGGACGACGTCGTCGACGGAGTAGACGAGCCAGTCACCGCCGGGCCGGGGGATCCGCAGGGCGACGACCACCATGCACCTGCCGGGGAACTCGGGGATGTCGCAGAGCTCCTTGTCGGTCCGCGTGTTTCCGGCGGGGGGAGCGAAGTCCGCCACCGCGGGCGCGCCGGCCAGCGACGGGGTGGACGCGATGACCGTGCCGACCGAGTTCACCACCTGGACGCCCGCGGCCCTCCCCTGGGGCAGGGTGACCGACGCCGACGCCTCCTCGTCGAGGTGGATGACCTCCAGGGCGGCGCTGGCCACCTCGTTGGTGCGGAAGCCGTCCGCCAGACCGTACAGGGAGAACGTCAGGACGGTGGTGGCGAGAAGGCCGCACAGGGCGGCGACGGTGATGGCGATCAGCGTCAGCCGTGTCCGCACGGACCAGGTGTTCCGCGTGACCACGCCAATCTCTCCCCCCGAGATCAGACGATCACAATGGATGAATTAATTACCGATTCCTGGTGCTTCATGGCCAAGCGAGGGCAAATATCCCCCCTCCTTCTGCTGTAGAGCATTGCTCTGTACTGCCGGCCCGCCGCTGGTTAGAGTAAGTGCGCGCTGATTGGAGCGGACATGGACCTTGAGGAGTACCGCCGGCGGGCCAGAAGCTGGCTGGAGGCCAACGCACGGCGGAGCAGAGACGAGGACGACCCGGGCGCCGACGGGGTGGCCGCGGCGAAG
The DNA here is from genome assembly GCF_900113865.1 of Streptosporangium canum. Lineage (GTDB taxonomy): Bacteria > Actinomycetota > Actinomycetes > Streptosporangiales > Streptosporangiaceae > Streptosporangium > Streptosporangium canum. The sequence goes on from NZ_FOQY01000025.1 coordinate 117,780, forward strand.
GCCTTCATGGCCGACCTCTACGACGCGGGCTATTCGGGGATCTCCTGGCCGGCCGAGTGGGGCGGGCAGGGGCTGAGCCAGGCCGAGGAGCGCGCCTTCGCCGAGGAGGCCAAGGACTTCACGCTGCCGACCTACGTGTTCTCCATCGGACTGGGCATGTGCGGGCCGACCCTGGTCGACCTCGGCACCCCCGGGCAGAAGGCGCGCCACCTCCGGCCGCTGCTGCGGGGGGAGGAGATCTGGTGCCAGCTCTTCTCCGAGCCCGGCGCGGGCAGCGACGTCGCCGCCCTGCAGACCCGGGCGACGGAGACCGAGGACGGCTGGGTGGTCAGCGGCCAGAAGGTCTGGACCTCGGTGGCCCAGCACGCCGACTGGGGTCTGCTGCTCACCCGGACCGACGTGGACGTGCCCAAGCACAAGGGCCTGTCGATGTTCGTCGTGGACATGCACGCCCCCGGCGTCACCGTCCGGCCGCTGCGCGACATGACCGGCCGCGCCCACTTCAACGAGATCTTCTTCGACGACGTGCACATCCCCGCGGAGAACCTGGTCGGCCGGGTCAACGACGGCTGGAACTGCGCGGTCACGACCCTCCTGCACGAGCGCCTGTCGATCTCCAGCGGCGTCGGCATGGGGGGCCAGAAGGACAACCCGGTCGCCTTCGAGGCGCTGCGCCACACCGTGGACACCGGCGACCCCCTCGTCCGGGACCAGCTCGTCGAGCTCTACATCCGCTCCCGCGCGCTGGCCCTGTTCAACCAGCGGCTCGCCCAGGAGACCAAGGCCGGGATCTTCCCCGGCGCCCGGGGCAGCGCGGCCAAACTGCTCCTCGCCGAGCTCAGCATGTTCCAGGCCGACCTGGCCACCTCGCTGGCCGGTCCCGAGGCCGTGGCCTACGAGGACGGCGGGCGGCTGGCCGACTCGATCTCCCTCGCCCCCGCGCTGTCCCTCGGCGGCGGCACCAACGAGATCATGCGAAACATCATCGGCGACCGGGTGCTGAACCTGCCGCCCGAGCCGCGCGTGGACAAGACCGTTCCGTTCAAGGACCTGAAGACGGGAACCCGGCAGTGAACCTCGTCCTCACCGAAGAGCAGCGGGAGCTGCGCGGCACGGTCCGCTCCTTCCTCGCGGCCGCCTCGCCCCTGCCCGACGTCCGCCGGGCGGCCGAGTCGGAGAGCGGCTACGACCCGGCGGTCTACCGCCGCCTCAACGGCGAGCTCGGGCTCGCCGGCCTCATCGTCCCGCAGGAGTACGGCGGAGCCGGAGCCGGATACGCCGAGCTCGCGATCGTCCTGGAGGAGACCGGCGCGGCGCTGCTGCCCGGGCCGTTCCTGGCCACCACCCTCGCCGCGATCCTGCTGACCGAGCTGGGGGACAAGGAGCTGCTGCCGGACATCGCCGCCGGGACCACTGTCGCGACCGTGGCACTCGACGGAGACCGGGCGCTCAACGGCGCCGAGGCCGACGTGGTCCTCATGGTGGACGGCGCGCGGGTCCGGGCCGTCCGGGGCGGCGGCCGTACCCCGCTGACCACCCTGGACCCGACGCGCAGGCAGGCACGGGTGGAGGCGGTCGCGGGCGAGGCCGTCGCCTCCTCCGAGGCGGGGATGGAGAGGGTCCGCGACCTGTTCGCGGTGGCGGTGGCCGCCGAGCAGCTCGGCGTGCTGCGGGCCTCACTCGACGCGATCGTGGCCTACAGCCGGATCCGGGTGGCCTTCGGCCGGCTCATCGGCTCCTACCAGGGGGTCAAGCACAAGCTCGCCGACATGCACTGCAAGCTGGAGCAGGCCGAGTCGATCGTCCGGAACGCCGCCTGGGCGGCCGACGAGGCGCCCGGCGAGCTGCCTCTGGCCGCCGCGCTCGCCCAGGCCTACGTGGGCCGGGCCTGCTTCGAGGTGGCCCGCGACAGCCTGCTGCTGCACGGCGGGATCGGTTTCACCTGGGAGCACGACGCGCATCTGTACTACAAGCGGGCCAAGTCGGACGAGGTGCTCCTCGGCCCGCCGCGGATCCACCGGGCGCGTCTCGCCGATCTGCTGGAGCTCTGAGCCCGAGGAGGGGTCCCATGCCCGACATCAGCACGCTCCCCGGTTTCTACCGGATCGCGCAGGCCGACCCGGGCCGCCGGGCGGTGATCGACGCCGGCGGCGCGGTGACGACCTACGGCGAGCTGCTCGCCAGGGTCAACCAGGTGTCGCACGGACTGCGGGCACGGGGGCTCACCGAGGGCGATGTGGTCGCGGGCGTGCTGCCCAACGGCCTCGACGCGGTGGTCATGCTGATGGCCACCGGGCAGATCGGGCTGTACTACGTGCCGGTCAACTGGCACCTGACCGCGGCCGAGATCGCCTACATCGTGGCCGACTGCGATGCCAAGGTCGTGGTCGCCGACCGGGACCACCCCGTGGAGGGGGCGCTCACCGGCGTCGGCGGGCTGGCCGAGGGCCGGCCCGTGACGGCCCCCGGCGACCGGTCGGCGGGGGCCGTCATGTGGTACACCTCGGGCACCACCGGCTTCCCCAAGGGCGTGCAGCGGCCCCTGTCCGGCGCCGAGCCGGAGGCGACGGTCCCGCTCGTCACCTGGTTCCTCGGCGAGGTCTGCGACCTGCGGCCGGGCGACGAGATCCACCTGGTGACCTCGCCGATGTACCACTCCGCGCCGTGCGCCCACACGATGTTCGCGCTGCACCTGGGCCACACCCTGGTGATCGCGCCCAGGTTCGAGCCGGCCGCGATCCTCGAACTGGTCGACAGGCACCGGGTGACCAACGCGATGATGGTCCCGACGATGTTCCACCGGATGCTCCGGCTGCCGGACGAGGTCCGCCGGAAGTACGACGTGTCGTCGCTCCGGCAGGTGATCCACACCGGTGCGGCCTGCCCGGTGGCGGTCAAGAAGGAGATCATGGACTGGTGGGGCCCGGTCCTGTACGAGTACTACGGCTCCACCGAGTCCACCATCGCCTTCTCCGTCAAGCCGCACGACTGGCTGGAGCGTCCCGGCACGGTCGGCCGCCCGGCCCCGGGCTTCGAGGCGAGGATCCTCGACCCGGACGGCGAGGAGGTCCCCGTCGGCGAGCCCGGCATGGTCTACCTCAAGTCGGGGCTCGGCAGCTTCACCTACCGCAAGGACCCGGCGAAGACCGCCTCCAGCATGCGCGGTGAATGGTACGCCCCCGGCGACATCGGCTTCATGGACAAGGACGGGTTCCTGTTCCTGTGCGACCGCCGTACCGACCTGATCATCTCCGGCGGGGTGAACATCTACCCCGCCGAGATCGAGGCGGCGCTGCTGGAGCACCCCGCGGTCGCCGACGTCGCGGTGATCGGCGTGCCCGACGAGGAGTGGGGCCACCGCGTGGTCGCGCTGGTCCAGCCGGCCCCCGGCCCCCGCCCCTCCCCGCGGGAGCTGCTGGACCACCTCGGCCCGCGCATCGCCCGCTTCAAGCACCCCAGGGTCATCGAGTTCCGCGACGAGCTGCCCCGCACCCCCACGGGAAAGCTGTCGCGCTCCAGGGTCCGGGAGGAGTATCTGTCCGGATAGGGAGCCGCCGCGGCCGGGGGATCAGAGGGTGATCCATTCGGTGGAGGTGGTGACCTCCTCCAGGATGTCGGGGATGGGGTCGATGCCGATGCCGGGGCCGGTGGGGACGTCGAGGTGGCCCTCGCGCAGTTCGAACGGTGTGGTGATGTCGGTGGCGTAGTAGCGGCGGGAGGCGGAGGTGTCGCCGGGCAGGGTGAAGCCGGGCAGGGCGGCCAGGGCGAGGTTGGCGGCGCGGCCGATGCCGGTCTCCAGCATGCCGCCGCACCACAGGGCGACGCCGTGGGCGCGGGCCAGGTCGTGGATGCGGCGGGCTTCGAGGTAGCCGCCGATCCGGCCGGGTTTGACGTTGATGATGGAGCAGGAGCCC
>NZ_FOQY01000024.1 GCF_900113865.1 Streptosporangium canum
CCGGGCGTCCTGACCGGTGGTTCGGCGGGGGTGGAGGTGGGAGGCAGGGGAGGGGGTTCGACGACCTCGGGGGAGACCGAGGGCGACGCGGAGGGCGACGGCGGCGGTGAGAAGGCAGCCGGGCCGGACGGCTCGGGGGAGGGGGAGGGGGAGGTGGACGGTCCGGCGGCGGCGATCTCGATCCGCTGGACCTCCGGTGGCCGCGCACCGGCCAGCACGTACACGCTGACGCCGCCCGCGATCACCACCAGCCCCGCCCCGGCCGCGACCCCCGCGGCCCTCCTGCGCAGCGTGCCGAGGACGGTGCGGAACAGCGTGGTCCCGGCCGTCGGATCGGGGTCGCGGAGCCGGAACAGCAGCGGCAGCAGCGCGGCCAGCGCGACCAGTTTGCCCCTGCCCCGCTTCTCCCAGTCCTGGCCGTAGGCGGCGACGGCCACGGCCTCCAGCTCGGCCACGAACCCGGCGGCGGTGGCCGGCCGGTCCATCGGGTCCTTGGCCAGCCCCCTGGCCACCAGCTCCCTGAGCGGCTCCGGAACCTCTCCCACCGGGATCGGCGCACGGTGGTGCTGGTGCCGCAGCACGGCCGGATCGATCGCCCGGTACGGCCGGCGCCCGGTCAGGCACTCGAAGAAGACCGCCGTCGCGGCGTACACGTCCGTGGCCGGCGAGGCGGGGCCGCTGGCCCACTGCTCGGGCGCCATATAAGGAGGGGTGCCCGCGGGACGGTCCACCGCCCCGGCCGGCACGGCGATGCCGAAGTCGACCAGTTTGCTGGTGCCGTCCGCCTGGACGAGCACGTTCTCCGGCTTGTAGTCCCGGTGCACCAGGCCGGTCCGGTGGGCGGCGGACAGGCCCATGAGCGAGCCCTTGAGCACGAGGAGGGCCGCCTCGGGCCCGGTCGAGCCGTGCTCGCGGAGCAGCTCCCGCAGGGAGACGGCGTCGACGGCCTCCATGACGATGGCGGCGCCCCCCGCCGCCTCGACGTATTCGTAGAGCCGGACCACGTTGTCGTCGGCCAGCTCCACCAGGAGCCTGGCCTCGGCCCGGAACCGGGCGAGGAAGTCCGGATCCCGCCTGAGCCGCTCGGACAGGTATTTGATCGCGACCTGGACGCCCGACCCGTCGTGCCGGGCGAGGATCACCCGGCCGCCGCCGCCCGCGCCGAGCTCCCTCAGCTCGGTGTAGCCGGGGAGGTGCCATCCACTGACCGTCATCGCCGCCCTCCAGCGTTCCGAGTGAAGGTCCTCCCCATGAGACGTGCGCCCCGCGGTCCGGGTTGGCCGGATCGGGCTTACCGAATGGATATGGTTCGGGAGGCGATGTGCGGCGGTACGTCCAGGTCCATGATCGAGGCGGGGTCGGCCTCGGGGGCGCCCCAGGACGAGTGGAGCGGCAGGACCCCCGCCCAGACGGGCAGGGCGTAGTCCTCCTCCTCGTCGACCGGCGGCCCCTGCCGTATCTTCACCGACGCCTCGGCCAGGGAGAGGGCGAGCACGGCGGTCGCGGCGAGCTCCTTCCTGTTCGGCGGGCGCGCGGCGCTCCACTGGCCGGGGGCGAGCTGCTCGGTGATCGCGCGCAGACCGGCCAGGCGCTCCTCGTCGTCCTCGACGAGGCGGGGGCGGCCGTAGATCATGGCGGAGCGGTAGTTGACCGAGTGGTGGAAGACCGAGCGGGCCAGCACGACGCCGTCCACGTGGGTCACCGTGACGCAGACCTCGCCGGTGCCGCGCAGGGACCTGGAGCCGGTGGATCCGTGCAGGTAGAGGGTGTCGTCGATCCGGCCGTAGCCGGTGGGGACCACCATCGGGGAACCGCCGGCCACGACGCCCAGGTGGCAGATCAGCCCGGCGTCCAGCACCGCGTACAGGTCCTCGCGGTCGGTCCGGGCCCGTTCCTTCGAGCGGCGGAGAGTGGTGCGGGGAGTCGGAGAGAGCATGGCTCTAACCTAGGAAGAAGTGGACATCGAGCACACATCCACTTCCTGTCGCTTCCGGGGGACCACTTTGCCGCGCACCTACGTCGACCTGCCCGTCTCGCTCGACCGCGGGGCTCCCGTGGCCCTCACCGTCCAGCTCGGCGACCGGCTCCGTACCGCCATGCGCGACGGCACCCTCAAATCCGGCGAGCGCCTGCCCTCCACCCGCGCCCTGGCCCGCCAGCTCTCCATCAGCCGCACCGTCGTCACCGAGGCATACCAGCAGCTCTACGCCGAGGGCTGGCTCGACGGCCGCCACGGCTCCGGCACCTACGTGGCCGACCTGGTCATCCACGCCCCCGTCACGGCGCGGAGCGGCTCCGCCGTATCCGGTTCCGTGCCCGCCCTCGCCGGGGGCGGGTCCGCGCCGTCCGGCGGCCCGGCCGTACCGCTCCCGGCCGGCGCGTGCGGGCGCGGCGAGCGGGTGATCGATCTGCGGCCCGGACACCCCTGGGTCCGCGACTACGACCAGGCGGCCTGGCGCAGGGCGTGGCGGAAGGCCGCCGATCTGCCGCCGGGGGACAGGTCCGACCCCTACGGCGTCCCGAGGCTCCGCGAGGCCCTGGCCGAGCACCTCCGCAGGACCCGGGCGATCGCCGTCGGCCCGGAGGACATCATGGTCACCCGGGGCACCGGCAACGGCCTCGACCTCGTCGCCGCCACGCTGCTGAGCGCCGGGGACCGGGCGGGCGTCGAGGACCCCGGCTACCGGGTCGCCAGGAACGTCTTCGCCGCGCGAGGCGCCGAGATCGTGCCCTGCCCGGTCGACGAGGACGGTGTCGTCGTCGACGGGCTCCCCGACGACCTGCGCGTCCTCTACACCACCCCCGCCCACCAGTACCCCCTGGGGGGACGGCTGCCCATCTCGCGAAGGGAACGCCTTCTGGACTGGGCCCGCCGTACCGGGGCGATCATCGTGGAGGACGACTACGACGCCGAGTTCCGCTACGACGTCGCCCCGCTGCCCGCGCTCCACGGTCTCGACCCGGACCGGGTGGTCCTGCTCGGCACGCTGTCCAAGTCCCTCGCCCCCGACATCGGCGTCGGCTGGCTGGTCGCCGCGCCGGACCTGCTCACCGCCATCGTCGCAACCCGCCAGGATCTGAGCGACCGCACCAGCGGCCCGGCCCAGCAGGCGGTGGCCGTCATGATGGAACGGGGCGACCTGGACCGCCACCTGCGCCGCATGCGGCTGGAGTACGCCCGCCGCCGCGCCGCAGTCGTGGACGTCCTCGGCCCCCTGGTCACCGGCGACACCGCGGGGCTGCACGTCATGGTCGAGCTCCCCGGCGAGATCATCCCGTCCCTCCTGGAGGAGGCGAGGGAGCGCGGCGTGCTGCTGGATTCGACGTTGGACCGGCACCACCACGGAGAGGTGCGCAGGCACGGGCTGGTGATCGGATACGGCTCCGCCTCGCTGGCCGAGGTCAGGCAGGGGGTCGCGGTGGTCGCCGAGCTGATCGGTCCCCGGCTGGCGGATGAAAGCCGAGTGGCGTTCTAATGGTGGGCTATGAGCACGCCTGGTATCAACTGGTCCCGCCTGGTCGCCTGGATGGCGGCCAACGTCGCCGAGGTGGGGGAGCCCACCGGCGTCTCCCTCATCTCCGGAGGCAGGTCCAACCTGACCTACCGGATCGAAACGCAGGCCCGTCCCCTGGTGCTGCGCCGCCCCCCTCTCGGCCACGTCCTGCCCACCGCCCACGACATGCGCCGGGAGTGGCGGGTCATCTCGGCGCTGGCGGAGACGGAGGTGCCGGTGCCCGAGCCGGTGGCGCTCTGCACCGACGAGGACGTGATCGGCGCGCCCTTCTACCTGATGGGGCACGTCGAAGGCGCGGCCGTCCGCAGCCGTGACGAGACGGAGCTGTCACCGTCCCAGGCCAGGACGCTGTCGGAGCGGCTCGCCGAGGTGCTCGCGGCCGTCCACGCCGTGGACTACGGCGCGGTCGGCCTGGGCGACTTCGGCCGCCCCGACGGCTACATGGCCCGCCAGCTCGAACGCTGGGGCCAGCAGTGGACGCGTTCGAAGACCCGTGAGCTCCCCGAGTACGACCGGCTCGCCGCCCGCCTGCTGCGGCGCCTGCCCGACCGCTCCCCGGCCACCCTCCTGCACGGGGACTACCGGCTCGACAACACCCTGGTACGGCTGGCGCCGGGCGCCGACCCCGAGATCCGGGCGGTGGTCGACTGGGAGATGTCGACCCTGGGAGACCCGATCGCCGACCTGGGCCTCACCCTGACCTACTGGCAGGACCCGGGAGACGCCGAGCGCTCCTCCATCCCGCTGGCGGGCGACATCACGCTCACCCCGGGTTTCCTCGACACCGGGGAGTTCGCCGAGCACTACGCCCGGGTGTCCGGGGCGGACCTGACCGACCTGGACTTCTACGTGGCGTTCGGGAACTTCAAGCTGGCGGTCATCGTCGAGGGGATCCACGCCCGCTTCATGCAGGGCAAGACCGTCGGTGAGGGCTTCGAGCACGTCGGCGCCTCCGTGCCGACGCTGATCGCGAGGGCGCACCGGGCGCTCGACGGGCGCGGCTAGGCGCCCGGACCGGCCGGCCCGGGGAACCCACCGGCGGGCGGGGGCTCGGCGAAGGCGCCGGCGGACGCGGCGAGGGCGGCGGTCCTGGCCGCGTGGTCGGGCAGGTGCGGGTCGGGTGGCGTGCGGAGAAGCACCAGCTGGTGGTAGAGCGGCGCGGTGGCGGCGATGAGCAGTCGCCGCGCGTCGGTGCGCGGCGGCAGTTCGCCGCGCCGGACGGCTCGGCTGACGATGATCTCGCAGCGGGCGTACCGGTCCTCCCAGAGCCGCCGCTGGGCGCGGTCGGCCTGCTCGGAGCGGAACGAGGCGGCGATCAGGGCCGCGACGATCGGCGGCTGGGCGGTCAGGGCCGCCTGGATCTCATGGTTCAGCGCCGCCAGGTCGCCTTGCAGGGAGCCGGTGTCCGGGGGTTGCCAGTCGTCGTCGCCCGCCGCGTCGAGGACGTCGGCGAGCAGGCCGCCGACGTCGCCCCAGCGCCGGTACACCGTTGCGCGGTGCACGCCCGCGCGGGCCGCGACGGCCGCCCCGTCCTCGGCAGCAGCGCCCGCACTTCGAGGACGCCGGCGAAAAGACAGGGGTGGCCCCTGACTTTCGTCAGTGTCGACCGCCATGAACGGGTCAGTACGGTCCGATCATGACCAGAATCGCCCGCGGCGTCCTAGCCGCTCTGCTTGCCGCCACTCTGCCGATCAGCGCGGTGGCCACGACGTTCGCCGCGCCCGCGGCCGCCGAGAGATCCGCGCCCGTCGCCGGGACCCGGCTCGCGCTGCCCGTCCCGACGGGGCCGAACGCGGTGGGCCGCAGCACGCTGCATCTCGTTGACAAGGACCGCCGGGACCCCTGGGTGCCCAAGGCGGGTGCGCGGGAGCTGATGGTGTCGATGTTCTACCCGGCCCGCCGGGGATCGGGCCGAGCCGCGCCCTACATGGGCACCGAGGAGGCCCGGCTGCTGCTCAAGTTCCAGAAGCTGGACAGAGCGGTCCCCGCCGAGAAGGTGCACGCCGTCCGCACGAACGCGCGCGCCGACGCCCGGCCCGCCGTCGGCAGGCACCCGCTGGTCGTGCTGTCTCCCGGTTTCACGCTGCCGCGCGCCACCCTCACCCTGGTCGCCGAGGACCTGGCCAGCAGGGGATACGTCGTCGCGGCGGTCGACCATGCCTACGAGTCATCCGGTACGGCCTTCCCCGGCGGGCGGATGACCACCTGCGTCGCCTGTGAGCGGGTCGAGGACGACAACCGGGGCATCGGCACCGTCGCCACGGGCCGCGCCAAGGACGTGTCATTCGTCCTCGACGAGCTGACCGGCCGCCATCCGGCCTGGAAGCACGCCAAGATGATCGACCGCAACCGGATCGGCATGGCCGGGCACTCCATCGGCGGCAACAGCGCCGCGCGGACAATGGAGACCGATCGCCGGGTGCGGGCCGGGGTGAACATGGACGGCACGTTCTTCGCCCCCGTGCCCGCCTCCGGTCTGGACGGCCGCCCCTTCATGATGCTCGGTACCGATTCCCTGCACCGACCGGGCGGCAAGGACAAGTCCTGGGACCGGGACTGGGCGCGCCTGGACGGCTGGAAGCGCTGGCTGACCGTGGCCGATTCGGGGCACTTCACCTTCATCGATCTGCCGGTGCTCGGCGGCCAGCTCGGCCTGACCACTCCCGAGGCGCCGCTGTCCGGCCGGCGCTCGGGAGAGATCACGCGTGACTATGTCGGCGCCTTCTTCGACCTGCACCTGCGGGGTATCCCGCAGCCCCTGCTCGACGGGCCTTCGACGGCCAATCCCGAGGTCACGTTCCAGAACCCCTGACCGCGTTCATGCCCAGAGGGCCCGGCCTCGCCGGCCGGGTCAGCCGTTGTAGGGAGCGGTGACGTCCAGGACCCAGGTGACGCCGAAGCGGTCGGTGAGCATGCCGTACAGCGGCGCCCACTGTGCGGCCTCCAAGGGGCGCACCACCGTCGAGCCCTCCGACAGCGTCTGCCACAGGGCGCTGATCTCGTCGGCGTCGTCACCGCGCACAGAGACGAAGAAGGGGTTCTCGCCCTGGTTCCAGGGCAGATGGGAGGGCACGTCGTAGGCCATGACGTGGAATCCGTTGTCCCCGGCCACCTCGCCCCACATCACCCAGTCCGCCTCGTTCTCGTGCTGCGTGGTGCCTGCGTCCTTGTAGGTGACGGCCACGGTGTGTCCGCCGAAGACGGACTGGTAGAAGTCCAGCGCCTGACGCGCGTCGCCCCGGAAGTTCAGGTGGGTGGTGGTCGTGACGGGCATGACTGCTCCTTGCTTTCGGTTCGTCGAATGTGCGCCGCCGCGCTGAAACCCGGGCGCGGTGCGGCGGCGAGGCCACCGTGACCTGGGGCATTGCTCCCCGGTGGCATTGATCCCACCATCGCAGAGGTAGCGGACAGGTTGTGGCCTGTACTGCGGGCGGAATGATGGACACGCACAGAACGTCCTCGCGACCGCTCGCGCTGCTCTCACTGCTCCGGACGCGTCCTGACCGGTCCGGCGAGGACCTCGCCGAGCGGCAGGAGCCGACCGACGGAGTATCGGCGAAACCACCATCCGCCCGACCGTTCAGGGCCGGCTAGTGTGCGCGCCCGGTGGGGCCGCGCCGGGCGCGCCGCGCGGTGAGCAGCGCGGTGAGCAGCGCGCCCAGGGCCGCCGCCGAGGTGACGGCGGCCAGCGCCGTCACCGCCGCGGGCACGGTGAACGTGCCGCTCAGGAAGAACGCCTCGCTCACGATCACGCCCGCCGAGACGCTGAGCGCCACCGTCAGCGCCACGCTCTCCATGGCGTCCCCCGTGTGGTCGCGGCGGCCGAGCAGGGGGCGGGCCAGGGCCAGCAGGGCGGCGCCCGGACAGGTGAGCAGGAAGGCCACCGACACGGTGACGCGCAGCGGTCCGGCACCCGCGACCTGCGTCACGAGCAGCGCGAGCCACCCGGACGCGGCGAGCAGCAGCAGAGGCAGGCGTGAGGTGTTCATCGGGTCCCCGGGACGAGTTCGTAGACGACGCCGCCGGAGTTGCGCGCCAGCACCCTGAAACGGCCCGACGCGGCGACCTCCCGGCCCAGCCGGTCGACCGTCCCCGGCGGGAAGATCCCCGCGGTCTCGGTGGCGCTCCGCTGCGCGCGGTTGAGCACCAGGTACGACCTGGCCCCCGGCGGCACCTTCGACATGAGGCCGACCAGTGACGGCAGCGGATCGCGGACCAGCTCCGGCAGGGTGGGAACATGCCGCGGCAGACCCCGTACGGCGGTGCGCGACGGCGGCAGCTCGTCCAGCCAGGTGTGCTCGTAGCGCTCGTAGTAGTCGTAGGCCGCGGGGAGGAAGAACGTGGGCGCCACGATCAGCGAGCCGGACGGCGCCACCCGATGGACCTCCCGGACGAGCCGGACCTCGTCCGCGGTGAAGTAGTTCGACTGCTCCTTGCCGTAGTTGCCGAAGAAGAAGCCCGTGACCATGAGCAGCAGGACAGGGAGCAGGACCAGCGCGCGGACCCAGGCCCGGCGGGAGGGCAGGAAGAAAGCCGCGGCCAGGAACGCCGTCAGCGGCAGCGTGAAGAGGTAGACACGGAAGATGATCTCACCGCCGTAGCTCCCCGCGGCGAGGAACAGCAGGGGGCTCAGCCCGATCACGAGAAGGGGCAGTCCCGACCGCCTGAGCCACCCGCGGCGTACGGCGGCGCCGGCGAAGGCCAGCAGCCACACCCCGCCGGAGAGGGCGCGATCGGCGTAGGCGACGATCACCTGACCGGGGGAGACCGAGCCGAGGGTGATGAAACCGTCGTCCAGATTGCCGCCCGCGTCGCCGAGCGAGGCGACGATGTCGCCGAACCTGCTCTCCAGAAGCCGCCAGGCGGCGACGGCGTCCCAGGTCGCCACGGCGAGGCCGGTGACGAGCAGGATGCCCAGGTTCCGGTGCCGCCGCAGCAGGAACAGGGCGACGAGCCCGGCCGTCAGCACCAGCGGCGTGAGCTGGTGGGACGAGGCGATCGCGACGATCGGGACGACCAGCACGCACGTCCAGACCAGGCGGGTGAAGACGCCGGAGACGGGCGGGGGCTCCGCGGCCAGCCCTCGCGGATCGTCGCCCGTCCGGACCGGCCCCCGCCGGAAGCGCCGCACCACGACCGCGAGGACGGTCAGGTACAAAACCAGCGTGGTGGCCTGGGGGGAGAAGTAGTCCTGCCCGACCCAGGAACAGGAGAAGTAGACCCATACCGCGCCCCAGACCAGCTGGCGGTTGCGTGTCACCGTCCGGAAGAGCAGCAGCAGCGGCAGGAGGATCGCGGCGTTGAAGGCGGCCGGTCCCCAGACGGCGATGCCCAGCGCGTCGTCCAGCCCGGCCATCTCCGTCATCATGGAGAAGAAGGAGAAGAATCCGGGCCACTGGTGATAGGCGGACAGCGGCCCGACCTCCGGGTCGGTCGCGCCGTGCCGGATCAGGTAGTCGATGACCGAGACGTGTTTCCAGGCCCACGAGTAGCGCAGGGACGGATACAGCAGGGCGGGCGTCGCGTGCAGCACGGCGATCAGCGCCAGCACGTATCCCGCGTGCCAGAGTTCGAGGGCACGCCGGTCGCCGAGCAGGGCGACGAACCCGACGACCAGGACCACGACCGCGCCCCAGAAGGCGGCGGGCAGGACGGTGAGCAGCCCCAGATCGGTCATCCGGTCGAGGTCGACCTGACGCAGTGACAGCCCCCAGAGCACGACGGCGACCGGCAGCGCCGTACGGGAGAGGAACCACGTCCAGGCGCTCGCCCGCCGGGCCGTCCCGTCGGTCCGCGTCGCGCGCAGCCGCTCGGCCGCGTAGCCGGCGCGGGCCGCCACCAGGCCGAGGAGCATGACCAGCAGGGCCTTCCAGCCCTTGACGTCGACCGGCCCGGTGAAGGTGACCGCGCGGAACACGGCCCTGGGCAGCCCTTTCCTGACCGGGGACAGGTGGGCCCGCAGCCCCTCCCGCCCAGCGGCCCGCTGCGGGACGCCGGCCTGTGATCGGCCCTCGGCCGCGCACCGGGCCAGGAAACAGGACAGCCGGGCCTGGTGCGCGGGCACGTCCAGCCGCACGATCGCCGAGGGTTGGTGGAGCAGTTTCGCGTCGGGGCGCAGCTTCCGCAGCCGGGAGCGGAGCTCGGTCGCCGCCCCACCGGCGGGCCCGGTCACGACGCCGGGCCGCCGGCCGGGCCTCTCCGGGAAGCCGTCCGCGTTCTCCGGGAAGCCGCCCGCCTCGGCGAGCGCCGCACGGCGGAAGGACAGCGCGCCGCCGTACAGGTCGTCGATCTGGCCCGTCTCCGCGGGGGAGCCGGTGCACGGCACCCCCAGCACCCACGCCAGCTCGGCGGGGAACCAGTCGGGCTTGCCCGTGCTCCAGCGCACCGCGACCCGGCCGCGCACCCCGATCACGTCGTCGTCGGCGTAGGGCGCCAGCAGGGACTCCGTCCACCCGGGGCCGGGAGAGGAGTCGTCGTCGAGAAAGGCGACCACGTCGCCCCGCGCGCTCGCCAGCCCCAGGTTCCGCGCCGCGGCCGGGCCGGCGACCTCCTGGTTGTGCACGACCACGACGCCGTCGAGCGTGGCTTCGGCCCACGCGACCAGCTCGGGGCCGTCCTCGACGACCAGCACGATCTCCTCCGGCGCCGGCCGCTGGGCCCGTAACGCCTCGACGATGACGGGAAGGCGGGCACGTGAGCCGGGGGAACCGCCGACGATGACGACCGACAGGGACGGTCCGGCGGCCTTCCCGGCGGGAGGCGCCTCGTCGCGCATGGGGATGCGCCAGGTGATGACGGCCGAGATGTCCTCGACAGGCGGCGGGGCGGTCGTCGTGTCGTCGGCGATCGCGCTGTCCGCCGTCTTTTCCGCGGCGTCGGGCCGGACGCGTCGGATGGGCGTGGTGGGGGAGTCGTCGGCCTTCTCCTGGGGGGCCGCTCCGGCGGTTCTCCCGAGGCGCCCGGTCTCCTCGGAGCCGGCGGCCCCGGCGAGATCTTCGGGCGTCCCGGGGGCGACGGCCGGATCTTCGGGCGTCCCGGGGGCGACGGCCGGATCTTCGGGCGTCCCGGGGGCGACGGCCGGATCTTCGAGCGTCCCGGGGGCGGCGGCCGGATCTCCGGGATCGTGCGGCTCTCCCGAACCCTCGGGGACCCGGGGTCTCAGGGGGCGGTCGCCTCCGGGGAGCGGGGCCGGGGTGGAGGCCGGTCGTCTCATCGGGCGGGTGATCGATCCGTCGATCACCTCTTCGGCCTCCCTGCCCTCCACGCGCATCCTTTCCTGGTTTGGTCGATGCGAATGTCTGGCGCTGACTTTACTCCGCGGGATTCCTCCCCGCCCCCTGTCGGCTGAGGCCTTTGCCAGAGGGGGCCCGCACTGTTCCGCACTGTTCGGAACAGCAATGATCTTGCGGCCTCTTCCGTTTATCGCGCACTATCTATCTTGTTTCTCTCCATTCGGCGGCATGTCGCTCTTAGGGCATAAAGCGGAGGTTTCATCTGAAGGGATCGTCCACACGGGGGCGTGCCGGGGCTCTGCTCGCCGCCACCGTCGGCGCATGGGCGACGGCGGCGGTGCCGCAACCGGCGACTGCGGCGGTCACGGGGCCACCGCCGCAGGCGTCTTCGTTCGATCGGAGATGCCGGGCGCGGACCCCTGGCTTCGGCCATGGGGGTACGTCCGGTGCGGGAAGGCGCTCCAGCGCCTGAGCGTGCCTTGACCGGAACGGGCTGCGGCAGCGCACCATGCGCTGGTACGGTCGGTCGCGGTCGAACACGTGAGCGATAGCCAAGCTCGCGGCTTTGGCCGTTACTCACCGCCGGGAGGGCGGAGCCCGCGTCACTCGGAACGGGATCGTGGGCTGGGGCGTGGAAACCCGGGTAAACGGGGCCGGAAGGTGAATCGCCAAGCAACAGCGTCGCGACCGTGCGCAAAGCCGCACGGTTGGGACGGCTGGAATCCCCGGATTCATCCCTGGGGAGCGCTTCAAGATGAACATCGCCATGCACGATGCGGACTGGCCAGCCGCACCGAGGACCTGTCTGCCCAGGATCACGCAGCGGAATTCGAACGACTCGATCGAGGCGACCATGGACGCCGCCGCGCACGGCGTCCTGGAAAGCCTTTCCCCGACTCTGTTTCGCCCGGCTCTGCTTCTCCCGATTCCGCTTCTCCCGGCCCCGCTTCCTCCGGTCGTGATGCCGCCGGTCCGCCTTTTTCCGGTTCCGATCCATCCAAATTTCGGGCAGACCTGAATTCCCGCGACCTTGCCTCCGCCGGATCGGATTCCCGCATACGCGAATTCACCGGATCGAATTCCCGCGACCTTGACCCCGTCCCGGATCCCGCAGGTCCGGGTCCCGTCGTCCCGGCGGGGCGGCCGTGGTGGCGACGGCCCCCGGTGGCGGTGGTGGTCGCGGGGATCGCGGCGGTGCTGGTCGTGATCAGCGTCACGGTGGCGGCCCTGGAGGGCGCCCTGGCGACCGGTCCTCCGGCGGTGCGGACGCCGGACCCCGTATCGGCGGGATCCGTGCTCGCCGACGGCCGGTACCGCATGGTCCCCTCCCATGTCGCCGATCGCGACCTGTGCGTGGGAGAGGGACGTGAGCGCAACGGCCGTACCACCCGGGAGCTGGCCGTCCAGCGGCCCTGCCGAGGGGTTTCCCCCGACACCTACATGACGGCCGTCGGGCGCGACATCTACCAGATCGAGTGGCACCACCCCGTCCACGGCGTCGGCTGCCTGACGGTCGACCAGGCGGCCGGCGGTGCCGAGGCCCTGATCGGACCGGCGGACTGCACCGGGGCCGCCCACCAGCGCTTCCTCCTGGAGCGGGCCGGTCCGCGAGCGTCCGGCGGTTTCGTGCTCCGGCCGGTGCACAGCAGCCTGTGCGTCGGCGCCCTGTACGGCGTGGCCGACGTGGACGTCGGGGCCGAGCTGGCCCAGCAGACCTGCACCGGCCAGGCCGACCAGGTCTTCCTCTTCCGCCCCGCCCCGGAGCCGGGATCGGGCGGATAGGCGCCCGGTCCCGGCTCCTCTCCTCAGCCGGCCGGCTGCGAGGCCATGGGCTGCCGGAAGTAGGGATCCCTGCCCGCCTCGGCGAACGATTCCAGGACACCCGGGCCGGTGAGGGAGAAGTCGCAGTTGTCCGCGTCGGTGTTGTTCCACTGGACGATCGCCTTGAGGTTGGGCATCGCCTTCATCGCCTCGGGGATGTCGCGGTACCACTCGGCGCGCGCGGAGGTGTCGTTCTGGTGGCTCTCCGTGCCGTACTCGGCGAGGATCAGCGGCTTGGCGGCGAAGCCGTTCTGCTGGAACCACTCGTAGGTCGGCTGCACGGTCTCCTTGAAGTCCTGCCAGGCGGCGCCGCGGCAGATCGCGAAGTTGTAGGGGTCGTAGCTGATCCAGTCGACGTAGTCGTCACCCGGGTAGTAGGCCTTCCACCGGTCCCGGAACGGGTAGTAGCCGGTGACGCCCCAGACCCAGAGCGCGTTGGCCGCGCCCGCCTGCCGGAAACCGTCGACGATGCGCTTGTACGCCGCGATGTACTCGGCCGGGGTCTGGCCGCTCTCGTCGCGGTCCTTCTCCCCGTCGAAGCCGACCAGGACGGGTTTGCCGTACTCCCTCACCCGGGCGGCCTGGTCGGCGATCGCCCGGTCGTAGTGCCCGGCCGCGATGTCGCGCCAGGCGATGTCGACGTCCTCGTCCCAGATCCGCGACTCCCAGCCGAGGAACAGGATGCGGTCGGCGCCGAGATCGCTCTCGTCGTCGCGGAGGAACCGCCCGGCGTCGCTGTTGGACATGTCGTGGTAGCTGATGGTGATGTCGAGCCTGCGCCCGATCTTCTGCTCCATCGCGGTCACGTCGGGAACCAGCCTGCGGTCGCCGTCCGGCGGCACGTGCATGCCCCACCAGGCTCCGCAGGGCGGCACGAGCTTGGAGGTCGGGGCGCACGATCCGGGCGTGCTCCGGGCCCCCGGCACCACCGGCGCCCCGCTGCCCGAGGTCTGCCGTCCGGAGGAGGTGCACGCGTAGATGCTCGTCGTGGCCATGAGGGCGCCGGCCAGACCGATGAGAATCCATCGCGACACCGAGAGCTTCCCCGCCGTCCGGACGGGCCTTCTCTTACCGGGCAGAGTCATGTGATCATCCAGGCGTCTGGTGCCGGCAGACCGGTTATGGCCAACATGGGGCGCGACTTTCCGCTTGTTTGAATTTTAATTAATTTTTCTACCGGATCGTCGCTGCCGACGGCTATGGTTCGCATAAGGAGAAGCGTCGTCGTCACAGACGGATCACTGTCCGTGACCTTACGCGTTCCGTTCCGGTTCGGTGGCCGGACGGACATTCAGCCTGGTCAGCAGCGTGGCGACACGTTCGGCGCGGAGCGGGTCCACCGGGAGCACGTGGCCCGTCCACCAGCGCGCGATCTCGGGGGTGGGGCCGGGCGCGAGGAGGTCCAGATAGTCGTCCAGCGGCGGGTCGTAGATGAATCCGGGCACGACGCCGTACCGCTCCAGGCGGGCGACGACCTCGTCACGGTCCTCGACCATCAAGGGGACGCGCAGCAGCGGCTGGGGCGGCGCCTCACGCACGCCCCGCGCCGCCCAGGGCAGGCCGCGGAGCAGCTCGACGCCCGCGAGCCTCCGTTCCCGCTCCCGGTCGACCACCCGGAAGCGGGAACGGAGATAGCCGCGCAGCAGCGGCCCCTGCCGCACCCTCCAGTCGTCGAGGTCGATCCTCATCCAGTAGTCGAGCGCGGTGAGGCCCGCCGCCGGTTCCAGGGCGGCCCGCAGCTCCTCCTCCCGGGGAGCGTGGCGGTGTCCGGTCCACTCGATCACGCCGAGCGCCCGCAGCGTCCGCCACACCGGCCGGACCAGCCCGGTCCGGTAGACCGTCTCCCGCAGCATCGGGCGGAGCGTGCCGAGCACCTGCCCGCGCACCCCGCCGTCGAGCAGCAGCCCGTCACGCAGCCCGGCCAGCTCCGGCAGCTCGCAGGGATTCTCCACGGCGAGGAACCCGCCGGACATCGCCCTGCCGTGCTTGGCCAGGCTGAACACCCCCGCCGTGCCGAAGGTGCCCGCCGGGCGGCCGTCCACCGTCGTCAGCATGGCGTGCGCGGCGTCGTCGATCAGGATCAGTCCACGGCGGTCGCACTCGGCCCGTAGCTCGCCGACCCGGTCGGGCTGGCCGTACAGGTGCGTGGTGAGGACGCCGGACAGGCCGCTCCAGTCCACCCGGGACGGGTCGATGTTGCCGTCGAGGGCGGACACCGGCGCGATGACCGGCCGCAGGCCCGCCGCGAGCGCGACGAACAGCACGGTCTCGCAGTTGGTTGGGGCGATCAGCACCCGGTCGCCCGCCTCGAACCAGTGCCGCAGGGCGAGATAGAGCCCGAACCGGGCCGAGGGCACGTGAAGGCACGCGGCGCCGACGCGGTCACGCATGATCGACTCAAGCGCGGCGCTCATCGGGCACTCATCCGAGTGCGCTCAAACGCGGCGCTCATCGGGCCCTCATCCGGGTCCGCAGGCCGCCGTAGCGCTTCATGGCCCGGTCGGCCGCGCCGTACAGGGCCGGGGTGTCGAGGATGAACTGCCGTACCCGCCGGACCGGCGCGCTGCGCAGCCAGTGCGCCGCCGCGCCCGCCGACCGCCGCCGCACGCATCCCTCCGTCACCGGCTCGCCCCGGCTGCGCAGCGCCTCCTTGTACTCCGAACCGGTGCCGACCCCGAGGTCCATCGACCGGATCCCGGCCGCCGCGGCCGCCTCGGCCATCCTCAGGTGCTGGATCAGGCCGGGGGAGTATCTGGCGAAGGCCGGGTCGTAGGCGGGGAACCAGCCGACCAGGGTCGTGTCCGAGCGCAGGCCGAAGTGGCCCGCCACCGGCCTGCCGTCGCAGTAGAGCATCGACAGCGGGCCCGCGAAGTCGGCGGTGTCGATCGCGTGCAGCCGCTCGGCGAGCTCGACCACCCACGGCCTGCCGAACCGGTCCGGGCGGCCCATCCGCAGGTACTGCTCCGACTTCCAGCGGCGCAGCAGGCGGAACTGCTCCTCGTCGCGGACCGCGAAGCCGAAGGTGAGCTCGCCGGCGTCGCGGCCGAGCTTGCGCTCCTTGTAGAGGGTGGACTTGAGGAACTTGGGGGAACGCTCGCGCAGCCCTTCAAGGTAGGCCGGGTAGCCGCCGGCGAGGTCGAGGACGACCGCCTCCTGGCGCAGGACCTCGTACGGCTGGAACCACGGCTGCCCGGCGACCACGCAGCCGAACTCCCACACGTGCAGTCCGCAGCCCCTGAGCAGGGCCTGCGCGCCGAACTCCGCGCCGGGCGCGTGGACCACCCCCTGGCAGAGCGACACCCAGGCGCCCAGCGCGGCGCCCACCCCGCCGGAGTGCCGTTCGAAGGGGAAGAAACCGACCGGCCCGCTCCCCTCGGAGATCACCGCGACCCGCGCCCCGGTGCTGACCTCACCCATCGCGATCACGAAGTCGGGGCTGAGGAACGGGTTGGCCAGGCGCGGGGTGGCGCGCTGCATCGCGCGCCAGGCCGTGACCTCGGCCGGGCCGAGCTCCCCCGGCCGGATGACGTCGATCCTCATATGCCCCGGCCCATCCGGTGCAGCCGGCCGACGATCGCCCCGGCGGGCACCCCGGCGGTGACGGCCAGCGCCAGGTAGGCGCGGGGTTCCCAGGGACGTCGCCGCACGGTCCGGCCGATCCAGCGCAGGGCCTGCGAGCCGCGCCCCAGAGCGGCCTCGGCGAAGGCGATCTTCCCGGCCAGCTGGGCGTAGCCGCCCGGTGCCCCCGCGAACTCCGGATACCGCTCCAGCATCCAGCGCAGCGCCGAGGAGATCGTCTCGCTGGACTCGACGACGGAGAAGTGGGAGGCGTTGTGCAGCCTGACCCGCACCCCCGTCCCGGCCAGGTTGGTGATCGGTCCGTACCGGGCGGCCCGCAGCAGCAGCTCGTAGTCCTCGCCGTACCCGCCGGGCAGCTCCTCGCTGACCAGTCCGAAACCGTCGACCAGCGCCTCGCGGCGCATCAGGTAGGTGGAGGGATGCATCGAGGGGAGCTGCCCGCGCAGCAGGTCCCGCAGGGTCACCGTCGGCGCGGTCACGCATCTGGCGAAGGCGACCTCGTCGTTGAACAGCTCGATCCCGCAGGTCGCGAAGTGGCCGGCGCCGAGCGCGGTCACCTGTGACCGGAGCCTGTGCGGCAGCCACAGGTCGGTGTCGTCGCAGAAGGCGACCAGCTCGCCGTCGTCGAGGAGCACACCGGTGTTGCGGGCCCCGGCGATCCCCGGGCTCCGCGTGTTCGCGGTCACCACGACCCGGCGGCCCGGGGTGTCGAGGGCGAACGACCCGTCCGGCGGGCTCTGGTCGAAGACGGTGACACAGGTCAGATCGCCCGGATAGTCCTGGCCGAGGATCGAGTCGATCGTCTCCTGGAGCAGCCCGGTGCGGTTGCGGGTCGGGATCACCACGCTGATCGCCGGCCAGTCGTCCACGGCGGGTCCTTTCTCTCGTAAGCCGGAGCTCTCGGAAGCCGGAGCCCCCTCACAGGTCAGAGCCCTTGGAAGAAGTCGGGGCCCTGGGAAGATCGGTGCCCTCTCAGAAGTCGAAGCGCAGGCGCCGGACGCCGTTGTCGAAGTTGGAGGGCGGCTGTTCGGGCTCGCCCACGGCCCGGATGCCGGGGAGCCGGGTGAACAGCTCACGGAAGATCACGGTGATCTCCCGTCTGGCCAGGTGGGCGCCGAGGCAGAAATGCGGGCCCGGCCCGCCGAACCCCACGTGCGGGTTGGGCGAGCGGGTGATGTCGAAGGCGTCCGGGTCGGTGAAGACCGACCCGTCACGGTTGGCCGAGACGTAGAGCAGCGCGACCCGGTCCCCGCGCCGGAAGGCGTGGCCGTTCAGGTCGCAGTCCTCGGTCACCGTACGGCGGAACTGCATGATCGGCGTCGCGTGGCGGACGATCTCCTCGACCGCCGTGGGGATGAGCCGGTCGTAGTCGGACAGCAGCAGCTCACGCTGCCCGGGATGGACGGAGAGCAGGTGGAGCCCGTGCGCGATCGCGTTGCGGGTGGTCTCGTTGCCCGCCACGAGGAGCAGGGTGAAGAACGAGCCCAGCTCCCGCGCGGTCAGCCGCTCGCCGTCGACGTTCGCGTGGACCAGCGCGGAGATCAGGTCGTCGGACGGCTCGTCCCTGCGCCGCCGCCCGAGGCGGATCACCAGGCGCTGCAGGCTCATCAGGGCCGAGGCGTTCCGCACCCCCATGCGCAGCGCCCGCAGCACGTCGGAGCGGACCCCGGAGTATTCCGTGGAGGTGTCCACATGCCGGTGCACCTCGCTCCGGAGATCGCCGGGGATGCCCATCATGTCGCAGATGACGGTGATGGGCAGCCGGGCGGCCACGGCCGCGACGAAGTCGCGCGGACGGCGGGCGAGCACGTCGTCCACGATCTCGGTGGCGGTCCTGCGCAGGTCCTCCTCCGCCTTGGCCAGCATCCGGGGGGTGAACGCGCGGGCCACGATCCGCCGCAACCGGGCATGGCGCGGGTCGTCCATGTCGACCATCGCCTCGCCGAACACGTGCCGCACCCATCCGGGAGGCTGCGGGCTCGACACCGAGGGCTCGCTGCTGAAGATCGTGGGGCGCCTGCTCGCCTCCACCACGTCGGCGTGCCTCACCAGGGCGTGGAAACCGGTGCCCGAGCGGAGGAGCGGCACGCGGCGCTCGGCGAAGAACCTCGGTTCCGGCAGCTCGCGCAGCCGGGCGAAGGCCGCGAGCCGGACCTGCGAGGGCTGTGTCCAGAACGCCAGATCGGCCAGGTCGTCGGTGGTCGTGTTCATCTAGGCAGCCCTTCTCAGTGTCCGGTCGTCGTCCGCCGCCGCCTCGGACCGCCGTCGCCGGCCGCGCACCAGGGCCAGGAACAGGGCGAGGGCGCAGACGCCGAGCAGGCAGACCAGAGACGTCTGGATGCGCTCGGCGGGCGCGAGCCAGAGCCCGACCGTCACCAGCATCACCGCCGGCCACTGGACCCGCTCGTCGCGGAGGAGCGCTCCGGCGGCCAGCAGCGCGGGGGCGAGCGCTGCCACGGCGAAGGCGACGGGGGCCCACACCAGCAACGGGGTGGGATCGGTGAGCCCCATGGCGCGGGCGAAGAAGGCGGGCAGGGCCAGGAGCCGGTCCTCGCCGGTGGCCCGCCCGGTGGCCATGATCCGCGTCACCTTCCCGGCGAGGCTCCCGGCCGAGCCGGCCAGGGCCTCCATCCCGTGCAGGCACAGGGTCACGGCGACGAGCTGCGTCCACAGCACCGCCCGCCTGCGGCTCATGGCCAGCTCCGCGACGAAGGCCACGGCCACCAGCCCGGCACCGCCGAGAGCCGTCACGGCGGGCGGCAAGCCCGGCGGTCCGCCGGCCACGGAGGCGAGCGCGACGGCCGCCAGGCCCTCAGCGGTGATCAGCGGGGGCAGCCACCGCCTCGCCCGCACCGGCCACGGCACGCGGGGCCGCGCGGGCTCCGCCACCTCGGGAAGAGGTGTCCTGGCGGGGACGGAGGCCAGGGTGGGCTGCGCGTCGACGATCATCATCACCAGCGTCGGAGTCTCGTCCGGCGTCAGCCCGCCACCCGCCGTCCGCGCCCCTCGCACCACCTTGAGCAGGCCCGGGGCGACGACGGCCATGACGATCAGCTGGGCCGCGAGGGTGCCGAGGCCCACGCCGGTGATGCCGTAGAACTGGAACAGGACGAACGACAGCCCCACCACCAGGACGCACAGCAGCGCCTGGAGCACGAGCAGCGCCCGCGCCCTGCTGCGGACGCGGAGCACCCCCAGGTAGATCTCGATGACCGCGTGCGGGATGGACGCCAGGGCGAGCAGCCGCAGCACGTCCGCTCCGTGCTCGGCGAACGACGGGCCCCAGCCGATCCGGAGGACGAGCGGCGCGGCCAGCGCGGCCACCAGCACCACGGGGACCAGGAGCATCATGGTCCGCCGGAGCGCCAGCACGCACTTGCCGGCCAGCAGCGCAGGGTCTCCCGACCCCTCGATGGTCAGCGAGATGGCCATGTTGAGCGCCAGCATGTCGAAGACGCCGACCAGCGTGACCGCCGCGGCGTAGTAACCCGCCGTCCGCGCGTCCACTCCGGCGAACACCAGCACCGGCATGAGATAGACGCTGGCCAGGATGAACAGCGTGCCGGGGAAGTCTCCGGCGAGGAAGCGGCCTATCCGGCGGAGCCGGGGCGGGGCCCGGTGGGCGTCGCGGGCGGCGGCCCGGGGGACCAGTCTGCCGAAGATCGCGATGCTGACCGGGACGACGGTGAGGGCCACCGGGATCGTCCAGGCCAGGAAGATCCCCGCGCGGGGGAAGGCGGGCGCCAGCACGACCAGCAACCCGATTTTGACCACCCCGACGGCTATTCCGATCAGCGGCACCCAGGTGGCCTTGCCCAGCGCGGTGAGCACCACGTCCTGGACCGTGAACACGCACCACAGGAAGACCGACAGCAGGAACCAGCCGGCCATGCCGGGCCCGTTCAGCCCGCTGAAGTTGGCGCCCCACATGTCCAGTGTGGCCAGGAAGAACACGGTGGCGGCGGCCGCCGCGCCGCCGCCCACCAGGTAGGTGCAGCCGACCAGCCGCCCGGTGGCCCGGCCCCCCTCGGGGAGGAAGCGGGTCAGCGCGCCGACGAACCCGAACGCGGTCAGCGCCGCGAGCAGGCGCATCGCGGCGATCAGCGCGGAGGCGCGGCCGTAGTCGCCCTCGCTGTAGAACCGCACCGCGACCGTCCAGTAGGCCAGGCCGAGCGCGCCGGCGGCCCCGGCGTTGACGATCAGCGAGTAGGCGTTGCGCAGCAGGGGGTCGTTCAGGTCCCTGGGGAGGCGGTTCCACCGGGGCCGCGGCGTCCCCTGCCGCCGGCCGCGCCGGAGACTCCGCCGCCGCTCCCGCCGCCGTTCCGCCGTTCCGCCGGGGAGACCCGTGTCAGTCACCTCCCGGCATCCGTCCGGGCGCGTAGTGCGAGGAGATCCGCCGCAGCGCGTAACGCGTCCGCCGCACCAGCGCGTATCCCTTGGTGAGAGCCCGTTCCCTCATGTAGAGCACCGGCAGCCCCCGTCCGTCGATCGCTCCGCCGAACTTGACCATGGAGGTCTGCTCGGTAACCGTCAAGCGGGGCAGCGCCAGCATCTCGTCGCCCTCCCGGAACGCGTCGTTGGCCACCGCGCAGGCGGTCCAGTAGCCCGCCCTGCGCACCTCCCGGCGGACCCGCGCGCTGGAGTAGCCGTAGGGGTAGGCCATGGTGGCCACCGGGCGGCCGATCCGGTCTTCGAGCAGGGCCTTGTTCGTGCGCAGCTCGTTGCGGAGCTCCCGGTCCGGGAGCTGGTCGAGCTGCGGATGGCTGTGGCTGTGGCCGCCGATCTCCATGCCGCAGGAGACCGCCTCGCGCACCTGGCTCCAGGCCAGCATGGGAGCCGGTCGCCGGCCGGCCGACACGGGGCCGGAGTCCTGCACCCAGCCGCTGGTCACGAAGACCGTGGCCGGATAGCCGAACCGCTCCAGGATCGGCAGCGCCTGGCTGTGGAAGTCGGCGTATCCGTCGTCGAAGGTGATCGCCACGGGCCTGCCGGGCATCGTCGCCGTCCGGTGCATCCCCGCGACCAGGTCCGACAGCGTCATCGGGGTGAAGCCCCGGTCGCGGAGCACGCCGAGCTGCTCGGCGAACCGTCCCGGCGAGACCGCGAGCGGCCGTGTCTCGTCGTTCGGGTGGTCGCTCACCGAGTGGTACATCAGGATCGGGACACGGATCATGCCCGCCTCAGCTTCAGGCGGGCCGTACCCACCGCGTAGCCCCAGGTGGTCCAGGCCAGGCCGACGACGATGGCCGCGGCCCGGCCGAGGCCCGGCAGGTCGCCGCGGAGCGCCTCACCGACGCCGCGCAGCACTCCCAGGGGCAGGGCCCTCATCACGTGGGCCCGCTCGCTCGACAGTCCGGCGCCGGCGCCGACGCTCGACGCCACCAGGGCCTTGGACAGGCCCTCGGCGTAGCACCGGGATCTGAAGTAGGCGAAGCGCGCCCGCTGCGTGGAGACCTTGTGCCCGATCACCGCGCCCGGCTCGAACAGCATCACCGAGCCGGGGCGGCTCTGGGCCAGCCGGATGCAGAACTCCGTCTCCTCGCAGCCGAGGGGGCGGCTCCGGCGTCCTTGGACGCTGCGCCCCATCCCGGTGTGGAAGCCGCCGATCCCGCCGACGGCCTCCCTCCGGAAGGCCGCGTTCCCGCCCATGACATTGCGGATCCGCGCCCGTCGCGTGGGCATGCCCCGATAGGTGCAGCCCACGGTCCAGTCGAACTCGTGCGGGAACCACCGGGGGCGGCGCCCCCCGGCCCACAGCGGCCTGGTCAGCCCGCCCACCCCCACGATGGTCGGGTCCTGGAAGCCCTCCTCCAAAGCCTCCAGCCAGCCCGGCTCCGCCACCGCGTCATCGTCCAGATAGGCCACGATGTCGCCCGAGGCGGTCGCCGCGCCGGTGTTCTTGCCGCCGGACAGCCCTCGCTCGTGCGTGTTCTCCACCACGGTCGCGCCGGGATAGCGCTGCTTGAGCCGCAGGTGGAGGTCCGGGTTGTGGTCGACGACCAGGATGATCTCGTACGGCCTGCGCCGCTGGTTCTCGACCGATTCGACGGCCGCCTGGATGTCCTCCCAGCGTTCCTCGGTGTAAACACATATGACGACACTGCTGTTCATGGTCAGGCCGCGCCCTGGTCCGCCGCCGGGGCGGCGTGGGGTTCCGGCGCCGGGGCGTACGGCCGCTGGCGCCACTCCCGGATGATGGTCCTGAGCACGCGCAGGCCGTCGCGGACCGCGCGCAGGTTGCTCTCGCCGTGGATCCGGCACCGCTCGTGGCTGGGCACCTCGTGGACGCGGAGCCCGGCCTTGGCGGCGCGGATGTTCATCAACGTCTCGACTTCGAAGCCCTCGCAGTCGAGGTCGAGCGCTTTCAGGTGCCGGGCCCAGAAGGCGTTGTAGCCGTAGCACAGGTCGCTGTAGCGGGTGCCGTAGATCAGGTTCACCAGGGTGGTGAGGACCTTGTTGCCGGCCCGGCGGCTGAAGGTCAGGTCGTCGCTGCCCCCGCCGGCGGCGTAGCGGGACCCCTTGACGAAGTCCGCCCCGGTGACCAGGGCGCCCACGAACTGGATGATCTCGCGGCCGTCGGTGGACCCGTCGGCGTCGATCATCACGATGATGTCGCCGGTGCACGCGGCGAAGCCGGCGGCGAGCGCGTCGCCCTTGCCCCTGCCGCTCTGGGTGATGATCCGTACGTTGGGCCGCAGCCGCCTGGCGACGGCGACGGTGTCGTCCACCGAGTGGCCGTCGACGAGCACGATCTCGTCTATCCACTGCGGGAGTGTGGCGAAGACGTGCGGGAGGTTCTCCGCCTCGTTCATCGCGGGCACGACGACGCTGACGGTCGGGGAAATGGCCATGTGAGGGGTGAGCGGGATGAACCGCTCAAGTGGCGGCATGGAACGTAACATGCCGATCTGCTTACCGTTCTGCCTGACGGACTCGGGATTCATGATGGCGGATATTCCTTTTGTCCTTCCGTGCACTCGCCCCCGGCGTGCAATGGGAACGGCGCAACTGTGATCAAGAGAGGCCTTACGTCGGGAGTGAAGGATTATCGGAAGACGCGATCTGAGGGGTTGCGGTTACTGCTGTGAGGAAAGCGGCTACTGCGCCTTGGGTGATTGTTCTGCGGTGTGATGGGATATGGGGCGGGACAGAAGAGTGGATCTCGCTCTGCCGTAGCCCTTGAGGAGCCGGTCCGCGGCTCGGAAAAGGGAGGGGTTGTCCACCACGGCGGTGCGGAGCCTGCTGATGGGGACCCGGCCCAGCCACTGGGCGGCGGCCACTGGAGACGGACGCGAGATGCGTGCCTCGGCGATCATCAAAACGCCGGTTTTAAGCCATTCCTTGTATTCACGGCCGCCTTTTCCCATGTCCACCTGGTGCAGTCCCGCGTTCGCGGCGTGTTCGGCCATGTGCAGGTGGTGCATGATCCCGGGGGAGTAGCGGGCGTAGGCGGGGTCGTAGGCGGGGAACCAGCCCACCAGGGTGTGCGCCGTGCGGAGGCCGAAGTGCCCGGCGACGGGGGTGTCTCCGGCGTAGACCATGGTGAGCACGCCGGCGAAGTCGTCGGACCGCCGGGAGTGCAGCTCCTCGACGAGCCGCACGATCCACGGCTGGGCGAAGCGGTCCACCCGTCCGGTCCGCCGGTACTGGTCCGACTTCCAGGCCATGACCGCGCGCAGCGTCCCGATGTCGGCGGAGTCCCACTCGAACCGGATCTCGCCCCGTTCGCGGCCGAGCTTGCGCTCCTTGTAGCGGACGGTCTTGTAGTTCTTCGCCGAGCCGGCGCGCACCCGCTCGACGTAGGCGTCGAAACCGCCGCTGAGGTCCATGACGGGGGCCGGCCGTACGTCCGTCTCGTAGGGCGCGAACGTGGGCTGGCCGGCGACCAGGTGGTCGAAGTCGATGGCCGACAGCCCGCAGGCCCGGAGCAGGTCACGGGGGTCGATCTTCAGCTCGGGGACCGAGATCAGCCCCTGGCAGGTGGTGAGGTGGCCGCCCAGCGGCCTGCCGACGCCGAAGCCGTGCCGCTCGTGGGGGAGGAATCCCGCGATCTCGCCGCCGTCCTCGATCACCGCGACCCTGACGTGGTCACGGAGCCTCCCCATGGCCAGGGCGAAGTCCACCGAGAGGAAGGGGTTGTCGAGGCTGGGGGAGGCTTTCTGGATCTCGCGCCATCGCTGGGACTCGGCCTCGCCGAGGTCCTGCGGGCGCACAACAGTGATCTTCACCCTGACCCGGCCCCCTGTTCGGTTCGCAAGCTTCCGCTCCCCCGCTGCGACAGGCGTAATACATATATAAAGCCGCCGAGCACCGCGATCGTCGCTACTCCGGCACGGGGCGACCATGATTCAAAGGACAGCATCGCTGTGGCGAGAAGAACGTTCGCGAGCAGGCCGGCCGTCACTCCCACTGATATTGCAGTAAGAGGATCACGATCACGCAACAGTCCCGCCGTCGCGAACCCGGGGACCGCCAGAAGGAACAGCGGGGTAAAGATCATCCGTAGTGGAGATTCGAGGTCGGCGAGTGCGACGACGGCCCCCGTCGCGCACGCAAGGATGAGCGCCCATTTGAGCACCTCGCGGTCTGTCGGCATCTCGCTGCTCCCGGCTGGTGATCGAATCGCTGATCGCATATTCATGTGACCAACCAGCCCGCATGCGCGTCAATGCCGACGCGTGGCATCACCCCACGGTTTACCGGATTGCAAACTTAAGTCATGAAGTTGTCGACGACCCAGTCAGAAGATCATGTTTTCTCCGGTTCTGTACTGGGAGTGGCGGCAGGCGTGGGTGCCTCGGTGGGGAGAGGAGGCGGGTCGCTGGGCGGATCCGAGACCTCCGGCTCGGGACTCTCCCACGAGATCGCGCAACTGGAGCCGCCCCCGGCGGAGGTGAACGCGACCCGTCCCGTGCCGCTCTCCCCGGGGTCGGCGGCGGTGACCCAGATCATGGCCCCGGCTCCGGCCTTGAGCCGCCCCCGCCGGGGATGGACGTTCAGCCCGCCCGAGGTGGTCGCCGACCACGAGAGCGCGGCGTCGCGCGCGGAGAGCCGGATCTGCCCCGCGCCCTCTCCGATGTCGGTGGGGCACGAGACGGCCAGCCGCCCGGCCGTGGGGGTGGGGGCGGCCGGGCGGGTGGGCGTGCGGGTGGTGCGGGGCCGCTCGGGAGCCGGCCGCCGGGTCGTCGCCTGCCTGGCCGGGCCAGGAGTGGGGGCCGGGGTCCTGGCCTTCGCGGTCCTCCCGGCCCTCTCCGGCGCCGGCGTCGGGAGCGGGGCCTGGTCCGGGTCCGCCGGAGAGTCCGGCCCGGGTCCCGGCTCCAGCGTGATCAGCGCGGGCTCCCGGCCCGGCGCGGCCTCGGCCCGCCACACCGGCCCGCCGGCCGGATCCCGCCCGGCGATCACGACCACGACGCAGGTGGCCGCCAGCATGCACGCGGCGGCCGCGATCACGGGCGCTGTCCGCCGTCTGGCCCCGCGCCGCCGCGCCGGCACGGCGGCGCGCCGGGATTCGGTCGTCGCCCGCGGCCCGCTCCCCAGGTCCGGCAGCGTGTGAGGCGGTACGGCCGGTTGTCGCCGGTGGCTTCCCGTGTCCGGGGCCGTGTGAAGCGGTACGGCCGGTTGCCGGCGGTTTCCCCTGTCGCGTCCCCGCTCCGGGCCGGCGTCCCTCGGGCCGGCCCAGCGGCGTCCCTTCGCGCGCCGTTCCGCCGGGGTGGGGAATCCGGCCCGGTCGAAGCGGTCGCCGGCCTCGACGACGGCGGCACGTGCTCCCGCGAGGTCGGGGTTCACACAGGTCTCGATGTAGCGGCGGCGCAGGGAGAGCGGCGGGAAGGCCACCGGCACCATGTCGAGCAGCCGCCCGGCCGAGACGTGCCGGTCCCGCCGTTCGAGGCAGACCTCGCAGCGGCCGATATGGCTGGAGAGCCGCCTGCGCAGCATCGTGGTGAGCGGGCCCTCCCACGAGTCGACCATCGCCGACAGGTCCGGGCAGTGCGCCCGGCCGACCTTGGCCAGCACCACGGCGGCGGCCGCGTTCTCCAGGTGCTCGCGGGCCCGGCCGAGCCGTGTCGCGGCCTGCCGCGAGGACATCCCGAGTACCGCGCCGACCTCGCCGGTACTGAGATCGTGGCGGAGAGACAGCTCCAGGACCTCGCGTTCCTGCCCGCTCAGCTCGGCCAGCGCCTCGTGCACCAGCGCGACCAGCTCGCGCTCCTCGGGGGTGTCGCGGTCGTCGAACTCCGGCGCGGGAGCCGGGCGCCGCGGGGTCCGCGTCCCGGCCGCGCACCGGGTCAGCGCGTACAGCCACGGGCGCAGCCGGCCCGGCTCGCGTAGCCGCTCCACGCGTCCGTGCGCGAGGACCAGGGCGTCGTGTGCGGCGCCGGCGGCGGCGTCGCGGTCGCCCAGCAGCGAATGGGCGTAGTCGTTGAGACGTTCGGCATAGGAGTCGTAGAGCTTCGCGGGAGCCTGAGCATCGGCACGCCGGAGCGCTCCCACAAGTTGTTGGTCGTCGGTTCGGCCGACGGCCGGCCATCCGGGCACGGACATTCCTCCCCGCAACGGGCTCGTTCACGGGCCATGCCCGAGACCCCACACGCGTAGGACGCCACCTGTCCGTGACGGGTTGTCCTAACCGGTCGATACCATGCCGACCTGGTATGAAATGGTAAAACTGAAACGATTGGGGCGTGTGGGACGCCGGCCGTACGGGGCGGGGAGGATCGGCGCTCAGCAGTTGGGCGCGCAGATGCGGCGCTCCATGCCCTTCAGGAAGAACCTGCGGACCTGCAGGATGTCGCGGGCGATGAAGGCCTCGCCGCCGGTCGCCTTGGCCAGCGCGTCCATCTGCTTCTTGCCCGCGGCGGCCTCGGGGCCGAAGGCGATGAGCAGGATGCTGACCGGCTTCTCCGGGTTGTAGGTCTTCTTCAGGTACTGCAGCATCTCCTCGTCGGAGACGCCGCCGTCCGGGTCGTCGTTGCCGGCGCCGTCGGTGAGGATCAGCACCGTGTTGATCTTGTCGCCCTGGTACTCCTTGGTCATCTGCCCGTAGGCGGCCTTGAGCGTGTCGTTCAGGCCGGTGTCCCCGGTGGGCTTGGCCTGGATCGTGGAGAGCCTCTGGGCGAGCAGGTCCTTGCGGAGCACGCCGTCGATGCTCTCGGTCAGCGGGCCGACGGGGACGGTCTTGCGGAAGTCCACGCCCTGGCCGGCGAGGTGCGTGGAGTACTCCCACACGCCGATCTCGCTCTTGGCCGGGAACAGTTGCATGCCCTCGATGGCGATCTTGGAGATCATGCGCATCCGGTCCGCGCCGGTTCCGGGGACCGGTGTCGCCATCGTGCCGGAGACGTCCAGCAGCGCCAGCAGCCGCGTGCCGAGGTTCAGCCGGGACCAGGACTGGGACATCCTCGCCACCGTTCTGACGTCGGGCGTCTTCAGCGCCCGGGGGGCCTCGGCCTGGAAGCCGCCGCTGTCGGCGACCGGCTTGCCGCCCTTGCCGTCCGGGGTGCGGAAGCCCTGGTCCTGGAGCGTCTTCCTGGCGGACTCGGTGCCGAGCTCCTTGCGGAACGCCTCGGCGGCCTTGCGGACCGCGGCGTCCTTGGTGGTGATCACCATGGGGTAGTCGAGGTTGAGCGTGCCCTCGGCCGGATAGAGCGGCACGGCCGGGACCTCCGGCTTCTTGGCGGTGTTGAACGCCCAGACGCCCTGCTCCGAGGCGACGCCGAGCGGGGCCCGGGTGCCCTTGACGCCGAGGCTGGACAGCAGCGCGTCCTGGTCGCGGACCGCCGACCCGGACAGTGTCTTGAGCGCCCCGACCAGTTGCTGCCGGCCGCCGCCCGAGGCCGTGGCCACGCCGGAGGCGGCCAGCAGCGCGCCGAGCCCGGCGGCGTTGAAGGAGGGGTCCAGCGCGAGCACGCGCACCTTGCGGCCCGGACCCTCGACGTTGGCCACGTTGGCGGCGTTGATCATGCCGCCCCAGCTCGCCTCGCCGAAGCTCTTGCGCAGCTTCGGGATCACCGAGCCGGAGGCCACCATGACGATGGGGGACTGGGCCACGGACGCGCCGGCCTCGGGCGCCTGCGGGTTCTTGGCCCGCAGGTTGGCCACCCACAGCCCGGAGTCGGGGATCCACACGTCCATCGCGCCGGCCTTGCCCCCGGCCAGCCCGGAGGCCACGGTCGCCGGGACGCCCTTGGCCACCGTGACGGTGGCGCACCCGCCCTCGACGTCGTGAGCGGCCTTGTTGAAGCGTTCGGCGATCCGGGACACGGCGGGCTGGATGTCGGGGGAGGCGGTGACCCGCAGCGCGATCCCGTCCCCGGCGCATCCCCGGTCCCGGTTGATGATCACATAGGCGGCGACGCCGAGCAGCACCGCGAGGGCCACGGAGCCGGCCAGCGGGACCAGCACCATGCCCCGTCCGCCACGGCGCCGTCTGGGCGGTTCCTTGGAGGAGGTGTAGCCGTCCTCGAGTTCATCCGTCCGGTGACGTCCGCCCACGATGCCCTCTTCGGTGTCGATGTCCTGAGCTAGCGGGTCACCCTATCGGGAGGTTCTCCGCAATATTCACGGAACTGTACTGGGAACACATAGTGTGGCAAAACGTCCCTCTTGGTGCGGGTATCACTGTACGCGACGGTAACTAACGTCTGTGGTGTCCTGGGGAAAGCCGGGATCAGTGGCAGCAGGCGTGTCCGCGCCAGGCCTTCCGGCCTTCCCGTACGGCTACCGCCGCCAGCAGCACCGCCATGACGGGATCCGCCCACCAGCACCCGACGCCGTTCAGTCCGAGCCCGGCCAGAACCCCCGCGGCCAGCAGCGCGCACAGCAGGTTCTGGGTCCCCTCACCCGAGGTCGCCGCCGAGCGCAGCCGGGCGCCGAGCCGCCGTTTGGCCAGGCCCAGGAGCGGCATGCTGACCAGGCTGACCGACGTCACCACGATGCCCAGCACGCTGGGCGCGGCCCGGTGCCCCGCCTCCAGGTCGTGTGCCACGTGGACCAGCAGGTAGGGCGCCAGCAGCCAGAAGCTGACCGCCACCGCCTTGCGGGCCTTGTCCTCGGCGTCCGCCGAGTGGGTCCGCGCCCCGGTGAACCGCCAGACCACGATGAGGCTGGCCAGTGCCTCCACCAGTGACGACACGCCCCAGCCGATCAGCGCGACCGAGTGGGACCCCAGTCCGGCGGCGAGGCCGAGCACGCTTTCGACGCCCAGCCAGGCCAGGGTGGCCAGGGAGAGGGTGCGTGCCCTGCGGGCGTCGCGCAGCCACTCGTCGGCTGCCGCCGGCCGCGCCCACACCATCTGGTCAGCCACAATGCCCTCCGCGCCCCGGTGTCGCAACGCTCAGTAACTTACACGGCACCATGTGTGGTGCCGGTGTGAAGCCGCGAGATCCCGGGGACGGCGGGGACGGCGTAGTCTCCCGGGGAGCGTGTCAGCAGATTCTCAGGGGGAAGCACGTGCCGTTCACGCCCAGCCATGTCGCCGCGGTGCTGCCGCTGGTCTCCTCGGCGCGGATGCGCCGGGTGCTGGACCCCTGGGCCCTCGCCCTGGGGACGATGGTTCCCGATCTGCCGATCTTCCTGTCCTTCCTGCCCTTCATGCCGGACTACATGACCTGGCACTCCTCCCGGGGCGTCCTGACGATCGCCCCGCTCACCGTCGTCGTGCTGCTCGCGGTCTTCCACGGCCTGCTCCGCGACCCGCTGACCGCGCTGTTCCCGCCCGCCCTCGCGGGCCGGATCGCCTCGCTGGCCCCCGCGCCGTACGGCCTGCGGCGGCTGCCCGCGGTGATCGCGGGCGGCGTCGTCGGCGCCTTCACCCACAAGCTCTGGGACTCCTTCACCCACCACTACAGCTCGGCCGTGTGGGGCTGGGACTGGCTGGACACGCGGGTGGCGGGGCTGCTGCCGGTCTTCCGCCTGCTGCAGTACGTCTCCACGGTCGTCGGACTGCTCATCGTGGCCCGGTGGGCCTGGCTCGGGCTGTCCCGGATGGAACCGCGGGCACTGGCGGAGCGCCTGGCGCTCTCCGCCCGGACCCGGCGCGCCGTCCTGCTGGCGGCCGCCGTGGCCACACTTCTGGGCGCGGCGATCTGGCCGGTCGTCTTCCCGCCTCGCGGCTGGGCCGAGACGGTCCACAGGGTGGGGGCGGGCATGGTGGCCGGCTGCTGCGTCCTGCTGTTCGCCTATGCGCTGATGTGGCAGCTCAGGCGGGCCATGGCAGTATTCGAAGGTGTTTAACGCCTCGGATCCCCGCCTCGCCGACTACGCCAACCTGCGCGACGTCGAGCTGCGCAAGAGTCTGGAGGCCGAGCACGGCCTCTTCATCGCCGAGGGGGAGAAGGTGATCCGCCGGGCCGTCGCGGCCGGTTACCCGGTGCGCTCGGTGCTGCTGACCCGGCGCTGGGCCGACCCGCTCGCCGACCTGCTCGACGGGCTCGGCGACCGGGTGTACGTGGTGGACGACGACGTCATGGAGGCAATCGCCGGCTTCCCGGTGCACCGGGGCGCGCTGGCCGCGATGGAACGCCGGGAACTGCCCTCGGTGGACGAGATCCTGCGCGGGGTCCCCCACACGCCCGCCGGCCCCCAGGACGAGGACAGCCCCGTCCGGCCGCCCCGCCGCGTCCTCGTCCTGGAGGACCTCGTCGACCACGGCAACGTCGGGGCGATCTTCCGGTGTGCCGCCGCGCTGGGCGTCGAGGCGGTGGTCCTGTCGCCCCGCTGCGCCGACCCTCTCTACCGGAGGTCGGTCAAGGTCTCGATGGGCGCGGTCTTCGCGATCCCCTACGCGCGGATGACCAACTGGTACGAGGGCCTCGCGGAGCTCCGTACGGCGGGCTTCCAGACGCTGGCCCTCACCCCCGACCAGTCCGCCACGCCCATGGACGAGGTCGGCATGGGCGAGCGGGTGGCGCTGCTGCTCGGTTCCGAGGGCGACGGGCTGTCCTCCCGGTGGCTGCACGAGGCGGACGAGCCCGTGTGCATCCCGATGAGCGCCGCGGCGATGGGGATGGGCGTCGACTCCCTCAACGTGGTCGCCGCCGCGGCGATCGCCTGCCACAGCCTGGTGCGCTGACCGCCCGCGGCCCTACATCGACACCACCCAGCCGCCGTCGACCGTCAGCGTGTGGCCCGTGACATACGCCGAGGCCGCCGACGCCAGGAAGATCACGGCTCCGTTCAGGTCCCGGGGCTCCCCGACACGGCCGAGCGGGACGTGCGTTCTGACGAGCTCGTCCTCGACCTCCTTGGTGGGCAGCAGGTCGGTGGTCATCGCGGTGCGCATGTAGCCGGGCGCGATGGAGTTGACCCGGATCCCGTACCTGCCCCATTCGAAGGCCATGTTCTTCGTCACCTGGACGACGGCCGCCTTCGACGCGTCGTACACCGAGGACCGCTCGCCGTCCACGACGAGACCGCCGATGGACGACACGTTGACGATCCGCCCGCCACCGTGCCCGCTCATCCTCCGCGCGGCGCGCTGGGCGACGAAGTACGTGCCCCGCAGGTTGATGGAGAGGGTGGTGTCGAACTCCTCCGGCGTGGCCTCCAGCGCGCTGTTGCGCAGGGAGACGCCCGCGTTGTTGACCACGATGTCCGGGATCTCGCCGGCGGCGTCGAGCGTGTCGAACGCGCCGTCGATGCTCGCCAGCGACCGGGCGTCGATCTCCAGGGGCAGGCACTCGACGCCGTTCGCCTCCAGGTGGTCGCAGGCCTGCCGGGCGGCCTCCACGCTGACGTCGGAGGCGATGACCTTCGCGCCGGCCGCGCCCAGCGCGAGGGACTGCGCCCGGCCCAGGCCCCCGGCCGCGCCGGTGACCAGGGCCGTCAGCCCTTCCAGGGAGAAGAGGTCGTGCAGGATGGATGGGGTGACCGGCATTTCGCGGAACTCTCCTTCACGGCGCCCGGTCGGGGAGACGTCGAGCGCCTACAGTCCGTAGTTGGTGAGAATGTCGACGATCTGCTGGGAGTCGTGCAGCACGTGCTCGCGGATGTGCCTCCCGGCGGACTCCGGGTCCCCTCCGGCGATCGCCGCGGCCAGCGGCCGGTGGTCGACGCCGGTCCAGTCCGGGGTCTCCACCACCTTCGAGCAGAAGTACCACTGCCGCAGGGCGAGGTTGAAGTGGATCTCGGCCGTGGTGGTGAGGTAGTCGTTGCGGGTCATCCGGTAGATGCCGTGGTGGAACGCCGCGTCGAGGTCGATGCACAGCTGCAGGTCGTCGGTCTCGAACTGCCGCTCCGCGATCGCCATCAGCTGCTCCTTCTCCGCCTTCGACCCCCGGCCGCACGCCAGTTCGGCGGCGAGCCCCTCCAGTTGCAGCCTCAGCTCCATGACGGACCGCGAGTCCTTCAGCGCGATGTCGGTGGCGAACGTGCCGCTGCGCGGGTAGATCACGATCAGCTTCTCGAATTCGAGCCGCCGGATCGCCTCACGCACGGGGGACGTCCCGACACCGAGGCTGGAGCGGAGCTCCGGCTCGCTGAGCCGCTCACCGGGCATGATCTCGACCCGCACCAGACGCGACCGCAACGTGGCGCACGCGGACTCGCTCAGCAGGTGCGGAGCCGACGGTTCGCCGGGGCCCGTCCTCGCGTTGTCGGCGACGTAGGCAGAACACACTTTTGCACGACCTCTCTGCGCGTGGCTCCGCCTGTCCGGCCCGCGAACGCCACCGCATGCACAAACTCTCAGCGGGTATCGATCAGAGCGGGCGGGCCTCGCCGGGGCCTGCCAGCAGGTCGTCGATCACGGTGGAGATGCCGTTCTCGACGGTGCACGCATAGTCGCCCACGGAGTACTCGCCGCCCAGGATCTCGACGACCTTGAGCTGCACGCCGTTGACCGAGAGCCCCGAGCCCAGCTCGACGTCGGCGGGTCCGAAGGACTTCCGTTTGAGCGTGAAGTCCTTCGAGGTGTCGCGGGAGACGATCTCGAAGGTCGTGAAACCGGGCCCGTTGGCCTCGGGCAGCGCGTGGACCTGCAGGTGGGGGTACATCGTCATGTCTGCCCAGGACTCGTTCGAGTGGCCGGCGTCGGGGGTCATCGAGATTCCGAAGATCAGCTTACCGGCTCTCCTCACCGTGCCGGAGACGCCGCTCTCGCCGTCCGTGAGCTCGATCTCCGCGTACTGCTTGGGGTAGCCCCAGACCTCGCGGCCGAAGGCCACGCTCCACGGCTGGTCCTCGTACTCGAAGTAGTAGTTGACGCCCACGTGGTCCTTGTACCGGACCGGGATCACCACGCCGGAGTCGTAGAAGGCGCCCGGCGTCGCGTTGCCGAAGTCGGCGATCTGCACGACGAACCGGTCGTCGGCCAGCTCGAACGGGGTCGGCTCCAGCAGTGCCTCAAGGTTGGCGACATCGCCCCGGCAGTACACCGACAGGCTCCGCAGGTCCTCGCACCAGTACGGCTGGTCCCCGCTCGGATAGCCGAGGTAGCCGAAGAAGTTCTTGACGTCGTAGTTCTGCTTCATGGTCAGTTTTCCCGTGGTTGTGATTCGGTCTCACGTCGGCCGGAGCGGTCAGTCCCGGCCGGCCTCGTGGATCTTGCGGAGAAACGTCCTGAGTTCCGGCGCGCGGGGCGCGCCGAAGATCTCCTCTGGACGCCCCTGCTCCAGGATCGAGCCCTTGTGCAGGAAGCAGATCTTGGAGGAGATCTCGCGGGCGAAGGGCATCTCGTGCGTCGTCATCATCATCGTGATGCCGTCGGCCGCCAGCTCGCGGACCAGGTTGAGCACCTCGATCACCAGCTCGGGGTCCAGAGCCGAGGTGATCTCATCCAGCAGCAGCACCTGCGGCCGCATCAGCATGGCGCGGGCGATGGCCACCCGCTGCTGCTGCCCGCCGGAGAGCTGGTCCGGGTAGGCGCCGACCTTGTCCTTCAGCCCCACCCGTTCGAGCATGACGCGGGCGTCGGCCTCGGCCTGGTCCCTGGTCGCCACCCCCGCGCGCACCGGGGTGAGCGTGCAGTTCCTCAGCACCGTCATGTGCGGGAACAGGTTGAAGCTCTGGAAGACGATCCCGACCCGGCGGCGGAGTTTGACGAGGTCGACCCCCTCCCCGGAGACGACGTCCCCGTTCAGGGAGATCTGGCCGCCCTGGATCGTCTCCAGCCCGTTGACGCAGCGCAGGAGCGTCGACTTGCCCGACCCCGACGCCCCGATGAGGGTCACGACCTCGTGCCGGTCGACGGCCAGGTCCACCCGGTCGAGGACCGTGTGGTCGCCGTACTTCTTCGTGACCTGGTCGAGCTCCACGAATGCGGTCGACATCGGCTCAGACCCCCTTCTTCCTCGTGCTCGACCGCGCGAGCAGGTAGTCGACGAGACGGGTCTGCGGGATCGTGATGAGGACGAACAGGAAGCACACGGCCGTCACCGCGGAGAGGTTGAAGTCGTTGGCCGAGTAGATCTTCGCCTGGCTGAACGCGTCGATGATGCCGACGACGATCACGAGGGCGGTGTCCTTCTGCAGCCCGATGAACGTGCTCAGCATCGGCGCCGCGATGTTCCGCGACATCTGCGGCAGGATCACGAACCTGAGGACGTCGGGCTGGGACAGGCCCATGGAGAGCGCCGCGGAGGTCTGGCTCTTGTTGATGGACTCGATGCCCGCGCGGTAGAGCTCGGCGTTGTAGGCGCTGTAGGTCAGCGCCAGCGCCACGACCGCGTAGAGGATCGGGTCGCCCTCGCTGAGGATCGGCACCTCGGTGAGCGGGAGCCCGAAGCACACGAGGTAGATCAACACCACGGACGGGATGCCGCGGAAGACGTCGATGTAGGCGATGCAGAGCGCCCGTACGGGCCAGAACCCCTTGCCGGGCAGCAGCCTGCCGACGGCGAGGAGGAGACCGAACACCATCGCGAGGATCTGCGCGCCGATGGCGATCTGCACGTTGATCAGCAGCGCCTTGCCGATGTCCGCGGCGCTCTTGACCATGAACTCGCCGTTGAGGAACGTCTTCTGCACGGCGCCGTCGTTGGTGAAGACGAGCAGGCCGGCCAGCGAGACGATCGCGATGAAGGCGGTCAGTCCCAGCGAGGCGATCGACGCGTTCCTCGACCGCGCGGCGGCCACGCGTGCCGCGACGTGCCGACCGGCCGCCCATTCCTGGTCCGACAGGCTGCTGCCGCGGTAGGCGGCCAGCAGCGGGCCGCCCACGATCACCGCCGGCAGCACGATCCCGAGGAGGATGCGGAGCGGTTGCCCCGCGGGCAGGGCCGCGCCGGCGAACGCGTAGCACACCACGACGGTGAGCAGGGCCAGGACCGCCGCGCCGCTGAGGTATCCGCGCGTGCTCAGGGGACGGGCGGGCTCGGAGGCGTCGTCGCCGGGGGCGGGCCCGCCCGTCGTCCGTGCGCCGGATGCCTGGACGTTCATGATCAGGCCGCCCAGTCAGGGAGCTTGCCGGGGTCCCCGCCCAGAATCGGGTTGAGCCACTTGTCCATGATCGCGTCCAGGGTGCCGTCCTTCTTCATGTCGGCGAGGATCTGGTCCACGACCTGGACGTTCGCCGATCCCTTGGGGAAGAGGGCGGCGACGTCGCCGCCGACGGGGTAGGCGCCGACCACCTGGAGCTTGCCGCCGGAGTTGGCGGCCCGCGGCATCACGGTGGCCGTGTCGTTCAGGGCGGCGTCGATCTGACCGGCGAGGACGGCGTTGAAGAGGTCGTCGTTGGAGCTGAACACCCGGAAATCCTTGGGCTTCAGGGTCTCCTGGACGTACTTGAGCTGCACCGAGCCGGCGAGCACGCCGACGGTGGCGTCCTTGATCGTCGAGGCCGCGAGGCTCGATCCGGTCTTGACCAGCACGCCGGTCCCGTAGGTGTTGTACGGGGTGGAGAAGTCGACGACCTTGCGGCGTTCCGGGGTGTCGTAGATGTCCCAGACCGCGAAGTCGAAGTTGGAGGACTTGGCGG
This sequence comes from Streptosporangium canum, assembly GCF_900113865.1. GTDB lineage: Bacteria > Actinomycetota > Actinomycetes > Streptosporangiales > Streptosporangiaceae > Streptosporangium > Streptosporangium canum. The sequence goes on from NZ_FOQY01000024.1 coordinate 36,060, forward strand.
TGACGAGCGCCTCGAACGAGGCGTTGACCAGATTGATCTTCTTCAGGCCCGCACGGTTGGCGATCTCGGCGTCGAGGCAGTACATGTAGCCGCCGTCCACGCTCTCCAAGGTGTTGCCCCGGTAGCCGGCCGGGAACGGCAGCGAGGCCGCCACGGTGAGCACGCCTTCCTTGATCGTGCTCAGCTTGTGGGTGGGCGGGTTCTCGGTGACCTCGCACTCTCCGAAGGACGATCCGCCCTGCGCGGTCGCGGTGGTCTCCTGGCCGCCGCAGCCGGCGAGCGCAACGAGCCCCGCAGTCAGTGCGACGGCGCTGCTGATCTTTAGTGGCCTCTTCACGCTTCACCTTCCTCTGTTGGTCTGCTGCAGCGCCGGAACGGTCCGCACTGAGCCTCGGCTTTTGAAATTCCACTGATATTTCAGTGATGTGTGCGTCACCTTACACAGCCGTTGGGGCTTTGGCTAGAGATGCGGGAAATACTGCGTTGTCCGAGGTGGATCGATGTGCGCGGTCCCTGGTCGCGGGAGATGGGCCGAGGTGTGCGGCCCCTGGCCGCGGGAGGCGGGCGACCCGCGCCGGACGGGACCCCGCGTCACGGCCGGTCCGCTCAGCCGTACCTGCCGGCGGTTGTCAGGTACGGGTGCCAGCATGAACGCATGGAAACCCTCACGACGCGACGCCTCAACCGCGCGACGCTGGCCCGTCAGATGCTCCTCGCGCGGGAAAGAAGCGATGTCGTCACGGCGGTGGAACGGCTCGGCGGCATGCAGGCGCAGGAGGCCAGGCATCCGTTCACCGGCCTGTGGACGCGGCTGGAGGGGTTCCGCCGCGAGGACATGCACCGGGCGCTGCACGACCGCCTCCTCGTGCGCGCCACGATGATGCGCGCCACACTGCACCTGATGAGCGCGGCCGACTACGCGGCGTTCCGCCTGACGCTGGGACCCGCGCTCGCCTCCGCGGCGACCGGCCGCGGCGAGCTGTTCGCGGGAGTGGACCTCGACAGGCTGCTGCCCGTGGCCCACGCGCTCCTCAAGGAACGGCCCCGCGACTTCAACACGCTGCGCGACCTGCTCCAGGCGGAGTTCCCCGAGGCCGGTGACCGCGGGCTCGGCTACGCCGTACGGACACAGCTGCCGCTGGTCATGGTGCCCACCGAGGACCGGTGGGCGTTCCCCCGGACGGCGGACTTCGCGCCGGCGGACGTCTGGCTGGGCGCGGAGCTGTCACGGGAGCCGGTCGAGGCGCTGGTGCTGCGCTACCTGGCGGCCTTCGGCCCCGCCACCGCCGCCGACGCGCAGACCTGGTCCGGGATCAAGGGGCTGCGCGCCGTGCTGGACGGCCTCCGCCCGGGGCTGCGCGTCTTCCGCGACGAGCGGGGCCGCGAGCTGTTCGACCTCCCCGACGCCCCGCGCCCGGACGAGGACGTCCCGGCCCCCGCGCGGTTCCTGCCCGACTTCGACAACCTGGTGCTCGCGCACGCCGACCGCACCCGGCTGATGGCCGAGGAGTATCGCGGGCGGCTCACCACCAAGAACCTCCGCGTGCGGGCCACGTTCCTCTGGGACGGATCCGTGTGCGGCACCTGGCGGATCGACCGCGAACGCGACACCGCCGTCCTGCGGATGACCCCCTTCGAGCCCCTGCCCGGCGGCGCCGTCTCCGACCTGACCGAGGAGGCCGGCGCCCTGCTGCGCTTCGCGGAACCGGACACCGCGACCCTGGACGTCCGGATCGAGGACCCCTGACACCCCGGGACGCCCGCGCCGTACGGCCGCTCGCTAGAGGTCCTCGGTGATGTCGGCCTCACTCGCCACCTGGTCGCCGGCCCAGTCCAGCAGCCGGCCGGCGGTCTGGAAGCGCCGGTCGGCCCGGGTGTCGCCGAGGATGACACCGATGAGCCGGTGGCCGTCGCGGTCGGCGGCGAACGACAGGCAGTAGCCGGCGGCCCGGGTGTAGCCGGTCTTGACGCCCAGGGCGCCGGGCGCCTTGCCGAGCAGCTTGTTGGTGTTGGTCCAGACGTGGGCCCGATGCGCCTTCGACTTGCGTACGACGTGGCGCCGGGTGGAGGCGATGGTCCGCAACACCGGATCGCGGAGCGCGACGTCGGCCAGTTTGGCCTGGTCCTGGGCGGTGGAGTAGCCGGGACTCGGCTTGGGCAGCCCGTCGGAGTTGCCGTAGCGGGTGCCGGCCAGACCCAGGGAGCGGGCGGCGGCGTTCATCTTGGCCACGAACCTGCTCTCGCCCGGACCGTAGACGCGGGCCAGCGCGTGGGTGGCGTCCGCCCCCGAGGGGAGCATCGCCCCGTAGAGCAGCTCCCTGACGGTCAGGCGCTCACCGGCGCGGAGCGCCGCGGCGGTCGCGTCGTTCGTCGCCGCGTGCCGGACGTCACCGGCGTTGATCGTGACGATGTCGTTCAGCCCGGCCTCCCGTAGCACGACGTAGGCCGTCATGACCTTCGTCAGGCTGGCCACCGGCATCCGGCGGGTGGCCTGCTTGCTGAGATGGACCGTTCCCGTGCCGGGGTCGAACAGGTAGGCGGCCCGCGCGGGCACCGCCGGAACGGCCGTTTGGTGGGCGGCCGGCCGGACGAGCTGCTGGGCGCCCCGCTCGGCGTGGGCGGGCGTGGCGAGCCCGGTGGCCAGGGCGGCGAGAGTGGCGCAGACGATGAGACGGATTCCCCCGTTTTGCATGGGGCCATGGTGACAGAGGTGACCGTCAATATGCGGATCTTGGGATTTTGGCTATTGAAACGTTGACATCCGCGCCGGATGGCGGAGATCGGGGTGGAAACCATCCTTACCAGGTTTGCTCGATTCGGGGAGAGATGACATGGCAGGAAAGTTCGTGATCACCAAGGACAAGCGCGGCGAGTTCCGCTTCAAACTCGTCGCGGACAACGGTCAGGCCATCGCGGTCAGCGAGGGCTACAACACCAAGGCGGCCTGTGTGAACGGCATCGAGTCGGTCCGCAGGAACGCTCCGGACGCGAAGATCGACGACTCGGCGCTCACCGCCGCCACGGTCTGAGTTCCGTGAGCCCGGCCCGCGCCACGCGGGCGGGCCGGGCTCACACGTTGGCGAGCTCCTCCGCGCGCTGTGCGGCCCGGCGCCGGCGACGCCGGTGGACGACGACGGCGATCAGGGCGACCGCCGCCACGGCGGCCACGCCCGCTAGGAGCGGCGACTCGGCGGCCAGCCTCAGCCAGCCCCAGATCACCGAGTAGAGGCCGAAGGACGTCACCGGGACCCAGGTCAGGCAGCCGAGCGCGCTGGCCACGACGTACCAGGGGTAGGAGATCCGCAGGGCCCCCGCCACCCAGGGCAGCGTGTGCCGCAGGCCGGGCACCCAGAAACAGCCGTAGACGGCGAGCGCGCCCCACCTCCTGACGGCGTTCTCGACCCTGAGGATGCTCTTCTCGCCGACCTTCCGGCCCAGGCGGGAGGCGTAGATCTTGGGGCCGAGCTTGTAGCCGACCCAGTAGTAGGCCTGGAACGCGCAGAAGAGGCCGATCGCGCCCAGGACCACCCAGAGCCAGAGCGGCATGCCCAGGACGGAGAGGGAGTTGGGGTCGGTGATGTCCGCCGCGAGAAGCCGCATCCGACCATCCCTCCTTCGGTCCGCTGTCCGCATCCGATATTAGGACAGGCTTACCTGAATTAATACTGCGGGATCCCTGCAAGCGGACATCAAGCAGAGATCAACCATCACGGCATACACCTGTGAGTGACGAAGGAGAGGTGTCTGTCATGAGTCCGCGGAGCAGTATCGCGCCGGTGGTGGCGAGTGGGACCGCAAGCGTCGTGAAGCTGCTGGTGGCCACGCTGGCCTTCATCGGAGCCTACGCGGGAGTGGAGACTTCTCACGTCGCCTCCGTCCAGGCGCCGGCGGGCGTGGCGGCGCGGACGCAGCCGGTGACCCTGTCGTCGGAGTCGGTGCCGGCCGCCACGGTGGAGGCCCCGGCCGCCGGCACGATCGCCGTCAGCGCCCTCGGCGTGTCCCGGCCGTGCCACCGGCCCTACCTGATCCGCAGCGTGATCGACAACCCCCGGCCCGACAGCGCCCTCTCGTACGGCTGGCGCCTGCAGCGCTGGAGCACCACCACCCGGACCTGGCGGACCTACCTCACCAGCCACTCCGGCTTCGCCGGCCGGAGCCAGGCCGCCGAGTGGCAGCCGAGCGTGGTCGACAACCCCGGCTGGTACCGCGCGGAGCTGGCGGTGTCCGGCGGCGCCAGGCTGCGCAGCGCGAGATTCCTCGTCAGCTGCTGAGCGAGCGCTGCGCGGCCTCGACCCAGCGCGTCACGCCGACCCGCCGGGCCACCGCGAGCGCCTTGTCGTAGTGCGGCTTCACCGCCTCGGTGAAGCCCAGCCGGAGGGCCAGGTCGCCGAGGGTCAGCGCGACCGGCCACAGCGCCACCACGCCGGTGCCCGCCCCCGCGATCCGCTCGGCGAACGGCTTCAGGGTGTCGTAGGCCTCGACCATCCGCTCCCGGTCGTCCAGCAGCATGCCCGCCAGGGCCCGCCAGATCATCGCCAGCTCGTAGAGGAAGTCGGGGCGGACCGGGGTCTTGACCGCGATGACCGCCCGCGCGTCACGCATGTGCCCGGCCGAGGCCAGGGCCACCGCGTAGGCGTCGAGGGTCCACTTGGCTCCGCGCTGGTGGGCCTCGGCCAGGGGCTCCACCATGTCGGCGGCCCGGCCGTTGACCAGGTGCAGGCAGAACGTGGTGATGAGCGGCAGGTCCTGGCGGCCCTCCAGCATGCCGGCCCGTGCCGTCAGCCGGGCGGCGTCGCGGTAGGCGCGCTCCGCGCCGGTGAAGTCACCGGCGATCATCAGGCGCTGCCCGGCGTACCAGGCGCCGACCGCCGCCGGCGCGGGCAGGCCGTACTGCCTGGCGAGGCGTTCGGCGGCGGCCACGTGCGCGTCGGCGTCGGCGAACGCACCCGAGGCGGCCGCGCACTCCATCAGCACGAGATGGGCCAGGGCCTGCACCGAGACCTGGCCGGTCGTCTTGCCCACCTCCAGCAGCTCCCGGCCGATGACCTCGCGCTCGCCGACCGGGGTGATGCCGTAGGACTGGCGCAGCCGGCCGCTCAGCGCGGTCGCCAGCAGCGCGGGGTCACCGCTCCGCCGGGCCAGCTCCTCGGCCTCCAGCGAGGCCTGCTCGCCCCGGGGGGTGGCGGAGCCCTCCAGCTCCAGCGCGAGCGTGGCCAGCAGGCTCGCCCGTAGCGCCTGCTCGCCGGAGGGCAACTCGACCAGCGCCTTCTCGGCGACGTCGACGATCTCCCACGCGGTGCGGGTGAAGTCGCGCGCCATGCCCTTGTGCGGCACGGCCAGGGAGGCCGCCACCCGGGCGGTGAGCTCCAGGTTTCCCAGCGGCAGGGCCGCGTCCATCGCCTCGCGCCGCCGCATGCGGGCCGCGGCCATGTCGCCGCAGAGCGCCAGCGCCTTGATCAGGCTCAGGGTCAGCAGCAGGCGTTCCCTGGTGCTTTCCGGGGTGTCGGTGACGCCCGACCGGTCGAAGGCGGCGATGGCCTGCTCCCGCAGCGAGGCGGCCTCGCGGTGGGCGAAGCGGCGCTCGGCCTGCTCGGCGGCCAGCCCGGCGTAGTGCACCGCCTTGATGGCCGTCTCGGCGGTGCCCGCCGCGTCGTAGTGGTGGGCGAGCGCGGCCACGTCGCCGGGGTTCCTGCGCTCGATCACCGCGGCCACCGAGGCGTGCAGCCGGGAGCGGCGCAGCCGGGAGGCGTCGGAGTAGAGGGTGTCGCGGACCAGGTCGTGGTCGAAGCGGAGCATGCCGGGGCCCGGCTCGGTGACCAGCCCGGCGAGCAGCGCCGCCTCCACGGCGTCGACCACGGCGTCCTCGTCGCCCGTCACGTCGACCAGCACGTCCACGTCGACGTCACGGCCGATCACCGCGGCCTGCAGCAGGATCTGCTGGGCCGCCGCGGGCAGCCGCGAGATCCGCCGCCGCAGCACGTCGCGGACGCCGGAGGGCACCCCGGAGATCACCTCGGCGGCCGTCGCGCGGTCGCTCACGGCCTCGGCGTCGAGCAGGCGCACGGTCTCCCGGACGAAGAACGGGTTGCCCGCGGTCCGCTCGACGATGCTGTTGACCGCGTCCTCGTCCACCTCGCGCACGCAGGTCGCCCGGACCAGCTCGGCCACCGCCTGGGGATCCAGGCCGGCCAGGCCCACCCGGACCGGCCCCAGCCGGGCCAGCGCGGCCAGCACGTCGGCCTGCTGGTCGCTCAGCTCGCTGTCACGGCAGGTCACCACCAGCAGAACCCGGCTGGTGGCCAGCAGGCTCGGCAGCGCGCGCAGCAGCGCCAGGGTCTGGTCGTCGGCCCAGTGCAGATCCTCCAGCGTCAGCAGGATCGGGGTGTCCTTGGCGACGGCCGCCAGATAGCCGCCCACCGCCCGGTGCAGCCGGAAGCCACCGGAGACCTGGTCGTCGTCGGGCGCGGGGGCCGCGTCGTCCAGCAGCGGGGCGAGCAGCGGGGCGTACTCCCCGGGCCCGGCCGCGTTCACCAGGGTGCGCAGGATCTCCACCCAGGCCCAGCCGGGAGGGGTGGCGCTGCTGTCGGGGCAGGCGCCGGAGGAGGTGCCCCAGCCGTCGTCGGAGAGGCGCTTGGTGAGCTGGCGGACCAGCGTGGTCTTGCCCGCGCCCGCGTCGCCGCTGATCACCGCGACGGTGAAGCGGCCGGTCCGGGCCGCCGCCGTGGTCAGCCGGTTGAGTTCGGCGTCCCGGCCGACGAACGGCTCGGGCTCCAGCGGCGGCAGCTCCACCGGCGCCGCGGTGGGCCGGGGCGGCCAGGTGTCGGCGGGCACCGGAGGGCGCTGACGGCCCGTCTGCGAGACGGCGAGCTGCAGGCCGGGGTCCTGGGCCAGGATGTCGGACTCCAGCTTGCGCAGCGCCGGGCCCGGGTCGATGCCCAGCTCGTCGGCGAGGATCGTGCGGGCCCTGCGCAGCGCGGCCAGCGCGTCGCCCTGCCGTCCGCACCGGTAGAGGCCGAGGGCGAGCAGCCGCCAGCCCTCCTCGCGGAGCGGATGCTCGGTGGTCAGCGCCTCCAGGTCGGGCACCGCCTCGGAGGCCATGCCCAGGCGCAGGCCGCTGTCGGCGTGCCGCTCACGGGCCACCAGGCGCAGCTCGGCCAGCCGGTTGACCTCGGCCTCGGCCCACGGCTGGTCGGCGAAGTCGGAGTAGGGGGTGCCGCGCCACAGGCCCAGGGCCTTCTCCAGGCGGACCCGCGCCGAGGAGGGGTCGTCGCCCTCCAGGTGCTCTCCGGCGGTGCGGACCAGCGCCTCGAAGCGCAGGGCGTCCACCTGGTCGGGGGTGACCCGCAGCGCGTAGCCGGAGGCGACCGTCACCAGCAGCCGGTTGGGGCCCCCGCGCGGGCGGCCGGGTTCGAGGACCCGGCGCAGGCGGGAGATGTAGACCTGCAGGCCCGACTGCGCCCCCTTGGCGGCGTCGTCGTCCCACAGGTCGTAGAGGAGGGAGTCGACGGGCACGACCTGCCCGCGCGCCACCAGCAATCGGGCGAGGACGGCACGCTGCCGCAGCCCGCCTAGGTCGAGCTCGTCCTCATCGGAATGCGCCTCGACCGGACCGAGAACCCGGAACGCCACCATGTCAGCCGCCACGCTATGCGGGCCTTCGAATCGCGCACAAGGTATTTCCCAATCTAGCGGCTGATGGGCTCCTTGTCGGAGGCCGAGGCGGCGTTCTCACGCCGGCGCAGAAGCGCCCACGCGCCGAGCGCCAGGCCGCCGAAGGGGATTTCGACAGTGTAGGTCCAGAAGCCGAAAAGCAGCGCAGCGGCGGTCGCGGAATCGAGCGGCGCACCGAAGAAGACCAGCGCGCCGACGGTCCCCGCCTCCATGATCCCGGTCCCGCTCGGGGTAACCAGGGCGGTGGTCAGCACCCTGGACAGGGCGAACACCGCGATCGACTGCGCCAGCCCCGGATAGGCGCCGGTGGCCTGCAGGCAGCAGACCAGGAGCAGCCACTGCAGCCCGAGGAAGAAGACCATGCCCAGGGTCAGTCCCCGCCAGCGGTGCCGTACGACGTCGGAGGTGTCGGCGCGCAGCTTCTCCAGCGCCCGGGAGAGGGTGTGCTCGGCGGGGCGCACCCCGCGGGGGAGCAGCCGGGCGACGGCGTCGAGGGCGCGGCCGAGCACGGCGGCGGCGCGGTCCCAGTAGAGCGCGGCGGCCACCACGACGACCAGGGCCAGCAGGGAAAGCGAGCCCACCCAGCCCGCGTTGGTCACGGCCGGGCTGAGCTCCTGCCCGCTGAGCAGCAGGGCCACGATGCCCACGGCGGGCAGGACGAACCGGAACATGGTGTTCCAGATGCCGCTGGAGAGCGTGGAGACCACGACGGCCCGTAACGGGAAGCCCCAGCCCTTGGTCATCGCGATCGTCATCGCCACCCCGGCGGCGCCGCCGAACGGGAGCAGGTTGCTCACCGCGCTGCCGGCCGCGTTCAGCGTCAGGGCCTGCGAGTGGGTGAGGCCGGGCAGGGAGGCGGTCAGCACGAACGTGTAGGCCAGCAGGCTCGCCAGCCAGACGACGGCCATCAGGGCGACCATCTGCCAGCTCAGCCTGGCGAACTGGGCGCCGATCTGCGTCCAGGAGACGTGCTTGCCGGTCAGTGCGGCCACGATCTGCGGCAGGAAGCGCACGAGCGTGGCGGCGAGCGCCAGAGATGCGACCGACAGTCCGATCTGGACCCACTTGTTCTTCATGTAACCCCCTCGACCAAGTGTGCCGGTCTGCGGCTCATCCTTTGGGAGGAACTTCGAACGGGTGCCTCAGCCTCGTGCCGGGCGGCAGGCCGCGCCGGACGTACCACTCGGTGCCGAAGACGAGACGGTAGAGGGGCTGGGGGATCTTGAGCATCGCGCCCAGCGTGCGGGTGTCCGCGCCGGTGGCCTGGGAGGCGTGGGCGGCCATGCTCGCCCGCTTCTGGCGGGCGAAGCGCCGCACGCCGACCCGGTGGGTGATGGTCTCGCCGGGGGAGTAGGCCCGCTCGAAGGAGCGGATGTCGAGCTGGGGGTAGAACCTGCTGACCAGGCGGAGCCCCTTGAGCAGGGGGTCGCGGTTGACCGTGGCCTCCAGCACGATCGGGGTGCCCGCGATCTCGGCGGCCCGGCCGCCGACCCGGTGGACCTGGACGTGGTCGGGGTGCCCGTAGCCGCCGGCCGGATCGTAGGTCGTCAGCAGGTCGGCGTCCTCCTCGGTGAGGATCGCGGCCAGGCGCCGGGCCGCCTCCTCGACGTCGGCGTCGATGAACGCGTTGTCCGGCCGGTCCTGCGCCGTCCCGCCGCCGGGGGCCAGGCCGGAGTCGCCGTAGCCCAGGTTCACCACCCGGGCGCAGCCGAGCGCCGCCGCCGACTTGTACAGCTCGGCGATGCGCGCTGCGCCCAGCGCCTCACCGGGTTCGAGGTCGGCCTGGCCGCGCTCCCCGGAGGTCGCCACGACGAGGACCACCCGGTGCCCCTCGGCGGCGAGCATCGCCATGGTGCCCGCCGTCAGCAGGGCCTCGTCGTCGGGATGGGCGTGGAAGAACACAGCTGTCTTGACGGTGTCGATTGCTGCTCACTCCGTTCGGGCGGTCCGTGCCCGCCCCTGCGGACACGCAGGCATGATCTCACGCGGGGCTACGCTGGCACGGTGAGGATCCTCCACGTCAGTGACTGTTACCTGCCGCGCCTCGGCGGGATCGAGGTGCAGGTCGGCGATCTGGTCCGGATGCAGAGGGAGGTGGGTCACGAGGTCGAGGTGGCGACCGCCACCCCGGGCGAACCCCTGCCCGGCGTGCACCGGATCGTGGCGAAACTCCCCTTTGATCTGCCGGTCCACCCGTTCGGGGTGGGCCACCTGCTGCGGTTGATGCGGGCGCGCCGCCCCGACGTGGTGCACGTGCACACGGGGGCGGTCTCGCCGTTCGCCTGGATGGGCGTCCGCGCGGCCGTCCGCCTGGGGCTGCCCGTGGTCGTGACCGTGCACAGCATGTGGGACCCGGTCACCCGGGGCGTCTACCGGGGCCTGCGGCTGCTGTTCGAATGGCACCGCTGGGGGCTGGTGGGCACCGCGGTGAGCGAGGCCGCGGCCCTGCCGATCCGCGCGGTCGCCGGTCGCCGGGTGCCGGTGCACGTGGTCTCCAACGGGCTCGACGTCTCCGGCTGGCGTTCCTCCGCCCCGGTACGGCACGGGCCCGGCGACGGGGCCGTGCACGTCGTCGCGGTGGGGCGGCTGGCGCCCCGCAAGCAGCCGGTCCGGCTGCTCAGGCTGCTGAAGGAGGCCCGCGCCCAGGTGCCGCGGGAGACGCCGATGCGGGCGACCATCGTCGGGGACGGCCCGGCGCGCTCGCAGATGGAGCGCTACCTGCGCGCCAACGGGATGGGCGGCTGGGTGTCGCTGCCCGGACGCTACAGCCGCGAGCGGATCCGCGACCTGCTCGCCTCGGCGGACGTGTTCGTCGCCCCGGCGCCCCGCGAGTCGTTCGGGCTGGCGGCGCTGGAGGCCAGGTCGTCGGGCATCCCGGTGGTCGCGCGGGCCCAGAGCGGGGTGGCCGACTTCGTCCGGCCGGGCAAGGAAGGGCTGCTCGGGGAGAGCTTCGAGGACCTGGTGGCGTCGGTCGCCCGGCTGGTCCACGACCGTGAGCTGCGCGAGGCGATCGCGGAGCACAACCGCGAGACCGAGCCCGTCCGCAGCTCCTGGCCGGCGGTGCTGGAGGGCTTCGAGCAGTGCTACGAGGAGGCCCGCGCGGGCCGTGCGGACGGGCGGTAAAGCGGGCCGTACGGACGGGTAGTAAAGGCGGAGCCCCTGCCGTGCGGGGCAGGGGCTCCGGGAGATGTTCGGCACGGCCGTCGCGCCGCGCTGCCCCCCGCAGGCGGAGCGACGGCCGTGCCGCGAGTGCCTCCTCTCCCCGGGAGGCACAGGTCCTGCTAGGCGCAGGCGCTGCCGAACTTGAGGGTGGCCTCCTGCGACTTCTTGCCGATCTCCTGGATGGCCGCGGCGGAGGCGCCCGGGTCCTTCTCGTCGATCTTGAAGGCGGCCCAGGTGGCGGCGAAGCCGTTGAGCGCGCTGGCCAGTTCGCCGTCAGCCTTGCCGGCCAGAGCCTTGAAGTCGTCGGAGAGCTTCTGGTTCACCTCGTTGTACTTGCCGAAGTCGGCGCCGACGGAGGCCACGGACGTGCTGTAGTCCGTCAACAGCTTCGTCGCGCTGGCGCAGGCCTCGGCGTTGGCGCTACCGCCGCAGGCTGCGGTCATGGAGATAAGAGCGGCTCCCGCGACGGTGACGGCGATACGGCGGGAGGAGAGGGCGCTAAGCATTTCTGCCTTTCATTGCATTTCGTGACAGATCAAACTTTAGGCACCCGCCTTGCGGATCACTTTCATGCCGCTTACAGAAGCAGGTTCTTGTGACGCGATGTGATTAGCTTGCTGCGTTGGGTAAGGGGAGGGTATGGCTGAGGCGATCATTGGTTCTGGTCCGGCCCAGCACTCGCTCAAGCGGGTGATCGGACGCAGGGTCCTGCTGTTGTTCGTGGTGGGCGACATCCTCGGCGCGGGGATATACGCCCTGGTCGGGAAGGTGGCGGGATACGTCGGCGGGGCTCTGTGGCTGCCGTTCCTCATCGCCTTCGTGCTGGCCGCGCTGACGGCGTCCGCCTATGCCGAGCTCGTCGGGAAGTATCCGCAGGCCGCCGGGGCGGCGCTTTATGCGAATAAAGCGTTCAATATTCCCTTTGTCACTTTTATTGTGGCCTTCGCCGTGCTGATGAGCGGGATCACCTCGGCGAGCGCCGCGGCCCGGGCGTTCGGCGGTGAATATCTGGCCGAGTTCGTCACGATGCCGGTGGTCGTGGGCGCGTTCATCTTCCTCGGCATCGTGGCGCTGGTGAACTTCGCCGGGATCTCCGAGTCCATCAAGGTCAACGTCGTGCTGACGGTCATCGAGGCGTTCGGCCTGCTGGTCATCATCGCGATCGGGGCCTACGCGCTGCTGGCCGGTGACGGCGAGCCCGCGAGGGCGCTGGAGTTCCATCCGGCCAACGGCGCGTTCCTCGGCGTCCTCGGCGGCACCGCCCTCGCCTTCTACGCCCTGCTCGGCTTCGAGGACTCGGTCAACCTCGCCGAGGAGTCCAAGGACCCGCAGCGCGACTATCCCCGCGCGCTCTTCGGCGGGCTGGTCGCGGCCGCGGCGATCTACATGGCGGTCGCGTTCACCGCGACCATGCTGGTGGACACCGAGACGCTGGAGAGCTCGACCGGCCCGTTGCTGGAGGTCGTCAAGGTCGCGGGCTTCGCCTTCCCGCCCAAGCTGTTCGCGCTGATCGCGCTGCTCGCGGTGGGCAACACCGCGCTGATCAACATGATCATGGCCTCGCGCCTGGTGTACGGCATGGCGCGCCAGGGGATCGTGCCGAAGGTCTTCGCGGCGGTCCATCCCACGAGGTCCACCCCGTGGGTGGCCATCGTGTTCACCGTCGGCATCGCGGCGGTGCTGGTCGCCACCGGCGACGTGAGCAACCTGGCGGACACGACGGTGTTCCTGCTGCTGTGCGTGTTCGCGCTGGTCAACGTGGCCGTGCTGGTCCTCCGTAAGGACGTCGTGGAGCACGGGCACTACCGGGCGCCGAGCTGGATGCCCGCGCTGGGCGCGGTGGTCTGTCTCGTTCTGGCGCTGCCCGTCACGGGTCGCGGCGGCGACGTCTACATCCGTGCGGGCGTGCTGGTCGCCGTGGGCGTGGTTCTGTGGTTCGTGAACCGGCTGTTCCTGGCGGGGCGGGGTGGCTCCGGGGGCGCCTCAGAACGGCAGGAGCCGTCCTGAGGGCGTGCGCAGGTCGAGAGGGGCGGGCTTGCGGGGCGGACGGGGCCTCTGGACGATTCGAACCTTTTTCATCTCATACTCCCTTTTGTTGGAGTTTGAGAGAGACTACGTCAGCCCACCGACAGTTACGCACGCCTCCCGGAGACGGTGACGCCGTGCGGGGCGCCGAGCCGGACCGGCACCTCCACCCGCCTTCGGTTCGATCCGTCCCAGCGCGGGACCGGCGGCTGCCCCGCCCGGTCGCCGGGGCCGGGTCACCTCACCGGTGGGTGTCGGAATAGTCCCGTATGCCCTGGGCACTTCAGGGAGAAGGGGAGAGATCCTCCGGATCTCGCCGGCCCCGCGGAGCGACGGTCGCGCCGCCTCGGAGGGCGGGGAGCCGTCCGGCGGACTCGGCACGGTGGAGGATGCGGTCGGTCTGTCCCCCGCCGAGAGTTGAATCGGATGGGTCCATGGGGTGCCGTGCGGGGGCCGGAATGTTCCGCGCCCCGGCCTGCCGGAACGACTTGTCCCGTATGAGAAAGTTACATGGCTGGGAGAGGCCGGGGTAGAAGGTTGATCATGTTAGTGGGAAATGAACCGGAGCCGGGTTTCACCGCCACGTCCGGACTGCACGGCACGACGCTCGTCGTGCAGGCCAGTGGTGAGCTGGACCACTACCACACCCCGGTGTTACGGGCGGAGATGAACAGGGCGTGGAGCGCCCTGCAGTCGCGCACCCTCATCCTCGACCTCTCGGCCCTCACCTTCTGTGACTCCTCGGGGATCGGCGAACTGCTCCAGGCGCGCCACCACGGCCAGGTCGAGGGGGTCCGGTTCATCGTCACCGGGATCCGGGGGAACCTGGCGCGGCGGCTCAACCTGGCCGGCCTGACACAGGTGTTCGAGGTGTTCCCCTCCGTCGCCGAGGCGCTTGAGGCCGCCTAGGAGACCGGGGCCGTCCGGCCTATGCCGGCACCTCGCCGAAGACGTCGCGGTGGGCGATGGACAGGGCGGTGAGAAGGGCCCCGTGCAGGATCGCGTTGCCTTCCACCGTGCTCGGGCGGACCTGGGTCGAGACGGGGGAGAGCGCGGCGAGACGCTCGCCGACCAGGGCGGCCAGCGTGTCCCCGCCCGAACGGCCCGTCTCCCCGCCGAGGACGACGAGCCCGGGATCGAGGACGGCGACCGAGGCGAAGGCGCCCTCGGCGATCCTCGCCGCGAGGGAGTCCCGGTCGAGGCCGCCGATGAACTTGGTGCTCACCAGGTCGCAGAACGACCCGCCCCGCAGGCCGAGGGTGCCGACCTCGCCCGCACCCCCGGAGGCTCCCCGGCGCAGCCTTCCGTCCAGGGTGACCGCCGCTCCCACCCCGTCGTCCAGCCAGAGCAGGACGAAGTCCTTGCGTCCCCGGGCGGATCCGATCCGGTGCTCGGCGACGGCGGCGAGGTTGACCTCGTTCTCCAGGGTGACCGGTGCGTCGATCCGGTGGCGCAGGGCCTGCAGCAGGTTCGGCCGCCAGCCGGGCACGCCGTTGTCCGTGGCCGGCTCCCCGCTGTGCGGGTTCACCATTCCCGGGGCGCCCACGACGACCGCGTGCAGACTCCTGTGGCCCGCCGCCTCCGCGACGGTGCCGGCGATGATCGTGACCAGGTCGTCGCCGGGCTCCCCGGAACGTCCGGGCTCTACGGACTGGCCCGCTCCGGCCGGGCGTCCGGCCCCGGCGGGGCCTGCGGCGTCCAGCGGGCCCACGGTGTCCAGCGGGCCTGCGGTCTTCAGTGAGCGTCCGGTCTCCTGTGAGCGTCCGGCGTCCAGTGGGCGTGCGGCGGAGCCGACGGTCCGGCCGGTGATGTCGGCGACGGTCACGTTGACCGTGTCACGCCGTACGTCGACCCCGGCCACGTGGGCGCGGTCGGCCACGATGCCGTAGACGCGGGCGTTCGGCCCCCGCCGGTCCTCGCCGCTCTCGCCCACGACCGCGATCAGCCCGTTCACCCGCAGGCGCTCGATGAGGTCCGACACGGTCGGGCGGGACAGCCCGGTGAGCGCCCGTAGCTGGGGAGCGGTCAGGGTCCCGTGCTCCAGCAGCAGGTCGAGGGCGAGGCGGTCGTTGATCGCCCGGGCCATCTGTGGGGTCGCGGTCTTCATCCGTCCTCTTTTAATCAGGTAGCCTTCCTGTTAATTTCTAGCATCATGCGCAACGACAATCAACGTGCCCGCATCGCGATCACGGCCGTGTTCGCCGCCCACGGCGCGGTCTCCGGAAGCATGGCGACCCGTATCCCATGGCTGCAGGAGCATCTCCAGCTCGGCCCGGCCGCGCTGGGACTCGCCCTGTTCTGCCCCGCCGTCGGCGCCTTCGTCGCCATGCCGATGGCCGGGCGGCTGGTCCACCGCTACGGGGGCCGTGCCGCCACGCGGGTCCTGATCGCCCTGTGGTGCGCGGCGCTGGCCCTTCCCGCTCTCTCTCCCGGGCTGCCCTGGCTGTGCGCCGCGTTCCTCGCGTACGGCGCGGCGGCCGGCATGTGCGACGTCACGATGAACGCGCAGGGAGTGATCGTCGAACGGCGCCTGGAGCGCTCGATCATGTCCGGGCTGCACGGCATGTGGAGCGTGGGCAGCCTGGCCGGTGCGGGACTCGGGGTGGTCGCGGCGCACGCCGGGATCGACGCGCGTGTCCACCACTCCGTGGCGGCGCTGGCCCTGCTGGTCTTCGGAGTCATGGCGAGCCGTGGCCTGCTGGACACCCGGCCCGAGCCGGGCGAGCAGGCGCCGCCCCGGTTCGCCGCGCCCTCGCGGGCGATCCTCGCCATCGGAGCCGTCGGATTCTGCGCCACCTTCGCCGAGGGCGCGAGCATGAACTGGGCCGCCGTCTACGTCAAGGATGTCACCGGCGCCGGTCCCGGCGTCGCCGCCGCCAGCTACGCGATCTTCGCTCTGGCCATGGCGGTCACCCGGCTGGCCGGGGACCTGACAGTCCGCAGGCTCGGACCGGTCGTGACCGTCCGCGCCGGCGGCCTGCTCGCCACCCTCGGCGGAGCCGTGATTGTCATGGCCCGCACCCCGGTGCTGGGAATCATCGGGTTCGCCCTGCTCGGACTGGGAGTGGCCGTGATCGTGCCGCTGTGCTTCGCCGCCGGGGGCAACGCCACCGCGACGCCCAGCCTGGGAGTCGCCGGAGTCGCGACGATCACCTACCTGTCCGGGCTCATGGCCCCCGCCGTCACCGGCTGGATCGCCGACGTGACCTCGCTGCCCGCCACATTCGGCCTCATCGCGGTCATCACCCTGGCGGGCACCCTGCTCGCCGGAGCCCTACGCCCCGCCGCCGTCGCCCCCGTGGGAGCGGGACCGCGCCCGTGACCCGCATGACGCGTCGCACGGACGACGGCGACGGCCGGGCCGCCGACCGCCAACCGGCGGCCATCCGGCGGCGCATCGCGGCCATGTTGCGGTTGTGAGCAGGTCGCGGCCTCGCGGATGATCCATGGACAGGGCCGATCGCGCGAACCGGCACTACCGTCTTCCCAGAGGTGAGTGACATGGTGCTTCATCTGAATCCTTTCAGCGTGGAGCCCCCCGGTTTCAGCCGTGGGGAGGAAGTCAACCGAACATCGATCCCGAACTGGCGGCGGCCCTCGCGAAGTCCCCGCTCCAACCGAGAACGGCCTCCGCCCGTGCGATGCGCGCGGCCAGCGAGCTGTGATGCAGGTGCACGGCGGCGGCCGCCCGGCGCACCGACCCCTCCGCGCAGAGGGCCCGCACCGCCTCCAGCGCCTCCGCCCCGTACGGCCTGCGGGAGAGCTCCTCAACGGCCCGCACGTCGGCGAGGCCGACGGGGCACTGCGTCAGCCGTGCCGTCGCCTGGAGGAGCACCGAGACGCTCGCGTGGTTGCGCACCAGCGAGTCGAAGTACGCGATGACGCGGACGGCACTCTCCGCGTCGGCGTCCAGAGTCGACAGGCGCAGCAGTAATCCCTGCACGGCTCCAGGTTAGGCTCCGCCGGGGCCGGAGGGCATGCCGGTCTCCCTCCCGTGCCTGTCGCCGAGTTCACGGTCAAGGGACGGCTGGACATCCGCGGCATACTCGCGGACCGTCTCGGCCAGCGTGCCCGGCGTGCGGAACCGGACGGCCTGCCATCCGTGCCGGCGGGCCGCCGCGACATTGGCTCCGCTGTCGTCGATGAAGACGATGTCCCCGGGAACCACGCCCAGTCCCATGGTCACGGCCGCGAAGGCGGCCGGGTGAGGTTTGCGGTGCCCGAGCCGGTGACTGAAGAACAGCCGGTCGAAGGGCGCGAACGCCTGAGAGTGAAGCCGGGGCAGGGCGTCCTCCTCCAGCGGCCCGTTGTTGGTGAACACCGCCATGGGCAGCCCGTGCCCGCTGATCAGGGTGTCGATGACGGCGGGGTTGGGCCGATAGGCGGCGCACCAGGCCGCGTCGAGCTCGTCGTCGGTGCCGGGGAAGCCGATGACGGCGCGGATGCGCACCCGGACCTCGGCTGCGGTGGGGTAGCGGCCCTCGTCGCTGCCGGCGCCGAAGTCCGACTCCCACAGCAGGGCGTGGATCCGTTCCGGGGAGCTCCCGCACGCTCGGGCGAGGATCCGCAGCCGGTGGGGGTGATCGAAGTCGAAGAGCACTCCGCCGAGATCGCACAGCAGCACGCGGGCGCTCACCAGCCGATCTCCCTCGCGGCCGCGCGGATCTCGGCGAGCAGGACGGCCAGGTCGTCCTCGGTGGTGGCCGGGTGGAGGAAACAGGCGCGCAGCGCGTCGTCCGTACCGAGACGGGTGCCGGTGATGAAGGCGCCGCCCCGTCGCTGGACGGCGGCGGGGACGGCGCGGTTGAGCGCGTCGAGCCGATCGCCGGTGATCTCCGGCGCCGGGCGGTACCGGAACGCGGTGATGGAGGTGGTGACGGGGGCGAGGAGTTCGAAGTCGCCGGAGTCGTCGACCATGGCGGCCAGGGTGCGCGCGAGCCCTGCCGTGTGGTTCACGAGCCGGCCGACGCCCTGGCGGCCGAGGTGAGACATCGTCGCCCAGGCCTTCAGTGCCCGGAAGGGGCGCGTCTGCTCCGGGCCGTACTCGGAGAACCAGCCGAGCTCGTCGGCGTTCTCGTCGTGCAGGTACGCCGGTACCAGGCTGAACGCGGCGCGGGCCGAGGCCGGATCGCGCAACAGCGCGCATCCGCAGCCCACCGGGACGCCGAGCCACTTGTGCGGGTCCAGCGCCAGTGAATCCGCCCTGTCCATTCCCGCGTAGCAGGGCGCGGCGCCGTCGGCCAGGACGCCGAACGCGCCGTAGGCGCCGTCGATGTGGAACCACAGCCGGTTCTCGGCGGCGACGTCGGCGATCTCGTCGAGCGGGTCGACGGCGCCGGTGTTGACGGTGCCCGCGCTCGCGGCCACGCAGAACGGCCGCAGACCCGCTGCCACGTCCTCGGCGATCATCGACCGGAGGGTGCCGACGTCCATGCGGTACGCGGCGTCGACCGGCACCGTGCGCACCTGCCGTGATCCCAGCCCCAGCAGTTCGGCGGCCTTGCGCAGGCAGCTGTGCCCTTCCGCCGAGACGTACAGGACCAGCGGCGGCCGCCCGGAGAGCCCCTCCTCGCGAGCGTCCCATCCGTCCTGGAGCGCCGCCCGCTGCCTGGCGGCGGCCAGGCAGACGATGGTGGCCATGGACGCCCCGCTGGTCAGCAGCCCGCCACCCGGCGGGTGGGGGTAGCCGACGAGGTCGGCCAGCCAGCGCACGACGGTGCGCTCCAGCAAGGGGCCGGCGTGCTCGCCGCCCGCGCAGCTCGGGTTCAGGGTGGCGGCCAGCGGCTCGACGAGCACGCCCGCCGGGGAGGGCGGGGAGTTCACCCAGCCGAAGAACCGGGGATGCCCGTTTCCCATCGGGTGGCGCATCACCCGGCTCCGCACATCCTCCACCAGCTCGTCCAGCGCCCGGCCGGTCTCGGGCAGCCGCTGGGCGGTCAGCCAGAGGCGATCCTCGGCCGGCACCGGCCGCCAGACCGGCTCCTCGCGGATGTGCCCGAAGTGGTCGGCTATGAGGTCGGCCGCCCTCCCGGCGGCTCGGCGCAGCTCATCCATCGAGCATCCCCTTCCGCGGCCCGTGGTGCGCGGCCGAGGGGCCGCCCAACTCCATGGCCAGGTAGTACACGCAGTCGGTGTCGCCGTCGTTGGCGAAGGCGTGGCGGCGGTCGCCCGGGTAGTAGACCGAGTCCCCGGCGTCCAGGGTGTGCGGCCGGTCGTCGACCGTGAGCCGCAGCCGGCCGGATTCGACGGCCACGTACTCGCGCGAGCCCGGAGAGTGCGGGGCGAACTCGCCCGCGTCGACGCCCGGACCGATGGTCGTCCTCATGAACTCGAACTCCACATCCGGCAGCACGGGCGACAGGATGCGCCGCTCCCACCCGGACGGGTCGCGCAGCACGCGCTGCTCGGCCCGGCGGAGCACCCGCGGTGTCTCCCGCGCGGGCTCGTCCAGCAGCCGTGCGATCGAGGTGCCCAGCGCTGTGGCCAGCCGGTCCAGGACGAGCACGCTCGGCGTCTTGGCCCCCCGCTCGACCTCGGACACCATGCTCCGGCTGATCCCGCTCAGCTCGGCCAGCCGTTCGATGGACAGTCCGCGAGACCTGCGCTCGCCCCGGATCCGTGTGCCCAGCTCGGCCATCGACAGACCGCTGGAGAGAACTCCGTCATCTTCCACGGTCTCCACTATAGAGGTCATATTTCCTCAATAGTGGAGGGGTGTCCCTCGCGCCTTTGCGGTGAGGAGCCCGGCACCAAGAGTGGCGACGCCGATCCACAGCAGCGCGACCAACCGGTTGGGCCCGGCGACCTCTCTGCCGGGGGCGATAGGAAGAACCCCGCCGAAGAACGGGCTTTGACCATGCCTGCGAGGCGCTGCCCGCGCATCCCGCGCCCGGGGCGGCACCGAACCGCTTCTCCGGCTCCTGCGCGCCCGGCGTTCGCGAGACAGGAGTGTCTCCGCGCACACCTTCCGCAAGCACGTGGCCGACCTCCTCACCCGCCTCGGCGCGGCCGGCCGCTGCCCGGCGGCACTCCTGGCCAAGGAGAACGGCTGGCTCCGGCGACGCGCTTCACAGCGTGGAAGGCGCCCAGGGCCGAAGCGTTCTCGGCTGGTGGGACGCACGCGGGCTCGACGAGGCCGGGCGGTGAGGGCACCCCCGGAGTGTGAATGACAAACGCGACCCCCGATGATCGTTGGTTGTCTACGCCAGTCGATCAAGAACAGGGGCCGCGTTCGCGTGCCATCATCCCCGATCGACGTGCTCACCCGCCACCTGGAGCACGTCACCGTCGCCGACCCACCGACCGACCTGCTCGATCTGCCGGCCCTGGCCGAGGTGCTGGATGCGGTGCCCGACCCGCGCAGCCGCCGGGGACGCCGCTACCGGCTCGGCCCGCTACTGGCGTTATCCCTGCTCGCCGTACTCGGCGGAGCAACCTCTCTGGCAAAGATCACCCGGGTCATCGCCGGATACCACCCAGACCTGCGCACCCGAGCTGGGTTACCCGGCACACCACGGCTGGCCGCCAGCACCCTGGGACGGCTCCTCGCCCGCCTGGACGGCGACGCCTTCGACACCGCGACCTGCGGCTACCTGGCCTCGCTCACGGCCGGCACCCCGCCTGCCGGCATGAGCAGCCCACCCTCAGGCCGGGCCGCGCTCGCCGGCCTGGCCGTCGACGGCAAGACCCTGCGCGGCAGCCGCACCACCGACACCACGGTCCATCTGCTGGCCGCCATGCGCCATGACACCCAGATCGTCGTGGCCCAACGGCAGATCGAGGCCAAAAGCAACGAGATCCCCGCCTTCGCGCCCCTGCTGTCCGGCCTGGACCTCACCGGCGTGGTGGTCACCGCCGACGCCCTGCACACCCAGCACGAACACGCCCGCCAGATCATCGCCGCCGACGGCCACTACCTGTTCATCGCCAAGGGCAACCAGCCCACGCTGCACCACCGGCTCAAAGCCCTGCCCTGGCGTGAAGCGGTCCTCAACGACCGCACCGACGAGACCGGACATGGCCGCCGCGAGATCCGCCGCATGAAGATCTGCACGGCCCGCCCGGGGCTACCCTTCCCGCACGCCGCCCAGGCGATCCAGGTAAAACGCCGCCGCACCGACCACAAGACGGGCAAGACCACCATCGTCACGATCTACGCCATCACCAGCCTCCCACCCGGCCGGATCACCCACGCCCAGCTCGCCACGCTCATCCGCGGCCACTGGAGCATCGAAGCCCTGCACCACATTCGCGACGTCACCTACCGCGAGGACGCCTCCAAAATCCGCACCCGCACCGCACCCCGGATCATGGCCAGCCTCCGCAACCTGGCTATCGGCCTGGCACGCCTCATCGGCTGGACCAACATCACCGCCGCCACCGACCACTACCGCAGCCAGCCCGCCGACGGACTCCAGCTACTCGGTCTTACAACATGAGAACGCTTCGGCCCTGGGTGTCCTGCAGGGCCAGCCGAAGACGAAGTTCGCCTGAAGGAGGATATGACTGTTCATCGAGCCTGAAGGGGCGGGTGCGTGGCGGTAGCATCGAAAGCAGTCTGAGTGAACGGGGAGGGGTGACATGGTTTATCGCCCTATGACACTCGTTGACCTTGCCGCGCGCCTGGCGGCTAACACCGACGACAAGATCCGTTGGAAGCTCGTGTGGGAATTTCTGGAGGAGTATCGCTGGGAGGCGCCGGGCCTTCAGCCCTCGCTGCTCCAGTCCGAGCCGGAATCCGTGGACGACGAACGGTGGGATGCCTTGCTGGCCGCTCTTGCGGAGCATCTCACCGCAAAGCATGATCTTGCCCCGCCCTCATGGACGGCGCTACGGGTGTTGCGACGTCCCTGGTTCCCCGCCGAACTGGCCAGCCAGCGTGCGGATGCGCTCGTCTGGGCGCCTGCTGCATTCCGTAAGCACGGCGTCTACCTTTCGAGCAAGGATCTCGAGGCAGCGTGAGCGGGACAGACGACGGACTGCTCGGCCGGGTGGAGCTTGAACGAGCATTCACCGCACTGGGGGAGCGGCTGACGCGCAGGGGCGTTGTCGCCGATCTTTTCGTCGTGGGCGGAGCCGCAATGGCGCTCGCCTACGACGCCGTCCGGGTCACCCGTGACGTGGACGCGCTCTTCGTGCCGCATGGAGTGGTTCTGGAAGAGGCCCGTCGGGTCGCCGAGGATCTTGGAATGCCGCCGTGGTGGTTGAACGAGCAGGCCAGCGTCTACATCTCCGGGAAAGACGATCCGGGGAAACGGAGAGTCTTCGATCATCCGGGCCTCCGTGTGATGGCGGCTTCACCGGAGCACATCTTCGCGATGAAGGCGATGGCGGCGCGGACACGCGATGTAGATGATCTCCGACATCTGGCGGAGCTGGCTAACGTCGTCTCCTCGGAGGACGCGATCCGCTTGTGCGCGCAGTTCTTCCCGGGAGAGGAGCCTTCCCCCAGAGCACGGGCGGTGCTGGTCGACCTGTTTGGCTGAGCCGGAGGCCGATCTTCTCTTTAGCATGAGTGCCGTTTGAGAATGACAGCCTCGATGTCGTCATCCCCGTCGGGGTCGGCGAGAAGGAACCGGCTGAAGTCGGGGGTGCCGTCTTTGAGACGGCGGTATTCGGCGATGCCGATGACGACGGCCACCTCTTCTCCGTGCCGGGTGACCACCTGAGGGCCCTCGTCCACCGCACGCCGTACGACCTCGCTGAAGCGCTGTTGCGCCTCATGGACCTGCCATCCGCTCATGGGCGTCCTCCTGTCTGGCCTCAGAGTGGCTCGAACCGTGTATGGCGGCACCCGTATCCGGCGCCCGTCTCCGCGGGTGGGTCAGCCGGACACGGCCGCCGCGTGCGCGTCGATGAGCTCGGTCAGGGCCCGGGGGGACATGGAGCCGGGCGGGAGCTGCTCGCGGGCCGACCGGTTGGCCTCGCGCCGGAGAACCTCGTTGGCCGGTGCCGGGATGCCCAGCTCCCTGCCGATCAGCACGTCGTCGTCGCGGAGCCGTACCGGCTCCCGGGCCACCGGGATGTCGAGGGTCTCGGCGGAGTCGGGGGTGACCAGGCGCAGGCCGTCACGGCTGAGCGCGTCGTAGTGCGCGCCACGGGCGACGAGGACCACGTCGTGGCCGCCCTGGGACAGCCGTCCTCCGATGGTCCCGCCGACCGCCCCGGCTCCCACCACTATGTATCGCATGATCCGAGACCGCCTTGTTCCGCACTGTCCGGGCGATCGGAGAGCGTTGTGGGGCCGGGCCGCCGGAAAGGCGCCGCTAGAAAGGCAACTGCCTCCCCGACGGGCTCCGTAGATCGAGCGGCGCGGGCTCACGCGGCGGACGCGGGCGTTGGATGACCTGGATCCTTTTCACGGTCGCGCTCCCTTCTGGGGCTTGATCACCGGGTGTTACCCATGTGGAGCCCAAGAATCACCTATCTGCGTATCACATGAAGCACACTAGCCACACGTTCCGCAGCTGTGGCGACATCTTCGGCGTGCCCGATGCGGCCGGCCCAGGACAGCCAGAACCACCACTCGCCGTCGGCCTCGTGGGCGGCGAGGACGTCCTCTGTCATGGCGGGGACCATCGGGTTGATCACGTGGAGGCGCGGGAAGAGTCCCGCGGGCGCTTTGAGGCGCACCTGGAAGGAGTGCGCCTCGAGTTGGGCGGCTAGCCGTCGCAGATGGTCGACGGCCTCGCCGTGCTCTGCCGTCATCCGGATCACTCCTGGCGGACGCTGGTGGCTTTTCTTCTCTGCAGAGTGCGGTTTCGCGGCAGCTCAGGCAATCGGCTTCCGGCCGGGCCGGGGCAGGATCAGTGGAATAGACCGGAAACTCCCCGTTGTTCCGTGGAAAACCTGCGGATAAAGGGAATGCAATACACAGGCACGCTTACGCTGTGGTGCGCTCTCGTTAATCTTGTGTAAACAGCGACCGGGAGGCGCCGTGGCCCGAGGTGAGCATTCCCCCGCATGCGCCCGGCGCTGGCGTGAGCAGGCCGAGTCGCGCCAGTGGACACTATGGCAGACGACGCAGGCCATCCACGGCTGCTGCGGGGTCAGCCTGCTCAAGGCGCACCGGCTGGCCCGGGGGTGGTCGGCCAGGCAGTCGGTCCAGGAGTTGGAGGAGCTGTGCGAGCGCCAGGATCTCGGTGAGGCGCGGGCCGGCATCGACCTGCTCAACGCGTGGGAGAACAACCGCGCCAGGCCCCGGCCGCAGACCATCGACCTGCTGGCGCGGCTCTACCGGGCCAACGCCGTACGGCTCGGCCTGGCCGGCGACTACTGCGAGGACGACGGCGGGACGAAGGTCGTGGTCGTCTCCGGCGTCGAGGGCCGCCCGCCGTACCCGGCCGAAGAGCGCTTCGACGACGACATGGAGCGCCGCGCGCTGTTCCACCACGCGCTGCTCGGCTCCCGGTTCGCGATGAGCGGCCGGCTGCTCGCCGAGGTCGAGCGGACCCGCCAGGACCTGGACCGCACGCTCGCCCTCACCACCGTCTCCGAGGAGCAGCTCGACCGGCTCGACGAGCAGGTGCTGCGCTACCGCCGCGAATACATCACCAGCGCCCCGCTGCCGATGCTCTACCGGCTGATGCTGGAGCTGTCGGACGTGCGGACGCTCTCCGCCACCCGCCAGCCCGCGATGACCCACCGCCGCCTGCTCAACGCCACGGTGATGCTCGCGCTGCTGTCGGCCGACGCGCTGATGAAGCTCGGCGACACCCGCCAGGCCCACGCCTGGTACGGCACCGCCCGCACCGCCGCCGACGACATGGGCGACCTGCGGCTGCGCGCCCTGGTCCGGGCGCAGCAGGCGATGCTCCCCTACTACTACGGCGACCTGGCCGAGACCGTACGGCTCGCACGCGAGGCCAGGATGCTCGCCGGCAGCGCGCCCAGCTCGCCGGCGGCACTCGGCGCGGCGGCGGAGGCGCGGGCACTGGCCAGGATGGGCGAGCACAAGGCCGCCAGGGTCGCGCTGGCCGAGGCCGAGAGGATCTTCGCCAGGATGCCTCCGGAGGGCCACGACCACCTGGCCTTCCGCTTCTCGGAGCGGCGGCTGCAGTTCTACCGGATCGGCACCCTGATCGAGCTGGGCGAGGAGGTCGACTGGTCGCCCGGCCCCTCCGGGCCCTACGCCATCGACCCGGTGCTCATCCTGCTCGACCAGGCCGCGCACCTGCTCCGCGACGGCAAGGTCGAGGACGCCTGCCACCTGGCCCAGAAGGCCCTCCTCCAGGTGCCGCCGGAGCACCGCACCTCCATCGTCCTCAACCGCGCGCGGGCGCTGCTGTCGGAGGTGCCGCCCACCCGGCACAAGGCGGTGGCGGTGCGCCGCCTGACCGAGCTGCTCTCCGACGCCGCGCCGGTCAGCTGATGGGCGGCCCGCTCGCCGAGGAGGCGTTCGCGGTGCTGCGTGACGTCTGCGAGGAGCTCGGCATCGACCACAGGGACGCCGAGCTGCTGCGGGTGCGCAGCAACGCCGTCTTCAAGCTGCGCAGCGAGATCGTGGTCAGGATCGCCACCGCGCCCAACGCGCTGACCCGCCTGCCGGTGGTGCTCGCGGTGGCCCGCTGGCTGGCCCAGCAGGGCTTCCCCGCGGTCCGCCCGGCCGACGAGATCTCCGAGCAGCCCGTGGTGCACGAGGGCAGGGTCGTCACGTTCTGGCACTACGTCCCGGCCAGCGGCCGTCCCACCACCACGGAGCTGGGCGAGATCCTGCGCAGCCTGCACCTGCTGCCGGTGCCGCCGGTGGCGCTGAAGCGGTTCGCCGACCCGCTGTCGGAGGTGCGCCGCGCGGTGGACCGCTCCGAGGAGCTCACCTCCTGCCAGCGGGCCTGGCTGCGCGACCGCATCGCGGAGCTGACCGAGCGCTGGTCGGGCCTGGGCGTGGACGGCTCCCCGGTGCTGCTGCACGGCGACGCCTGGATCGACAACCTGCTGCGCTGCACCGACGGCCACGTGGTGCTCTGCGACTGGGACGGCGTCGCGGTCGGCCCCCGTGAGTGGGACCTGGTCCACACCTACCACGGCCAGCGGCGCTTCGGCCTGACCGCCGCCGACGTGGACGCCTTCGCCGACGCCTACGGCAGCGACCTGCGCTCCTGGCCGGGCTACTCCACCCTCATGGAGGTCCGGGACATGTACGCCGTGGGCATCCACATCCGCAACGCCGGGGCCGATCCCTTCTCCCGCCGCGAACTGCCCCGCAGGCTCGATTCCCTCACACGAGGTGAGCAACATGCCAGGTGGTACATGGCGGAACCCGTTACTGTCTCCCAGTAAAGATCTTCATACGGGGGCAGAACGGTGCCAAAGGCCACGCTTCGTCATACCTTTCACGTCCGTAACACTCCGGCGGCGCTCCACGCGCACCTGAGCCAGCCGCAGAGCTACGTGGGGCTCTCCCCGCTGGTCATCGCGGTCAAGGACATCCGGCAGAACGGGGAGGAGACCCGCTACACCTCGGTCGAGCGCCTGAGGTTCCTCGGCATGGTCAAATACGACAACCTGATCAAGGTGACGCTGCGCAGCACGCCGCGGACGGTGGAGGGGGAGGTGGACAGTCCCGGCGGGGTGCGGCTGGACTACCGGTTCGCCCTGGCCGAGAGGGACGGCGGGACCGAGGTCGAGGACACGCTCGTGGTGCACGCGTGGAACGGCCCGCTGCTGGGCTACGCGGCGAAGAAGGCCCGCCAGGTGCAGCTCGCCCGTGCCGGCATCCTCGCCTCGCGCCTGGGCTGAGAAACGCCCGCGGCCGGCCGAGGGACGTCTGCGGCCGGGCCGAGGGATACGAGGGCGCCGTCCCGGGGTCGTCCGGGCCGCCGGTCCAGCCGCGGTGCGCGGCGCCCCGGGGGCGGGTTCCACTGAGCGGAAGCCGGGAGTACGGATATCGCGGCCGGTGGGGAATGCTCGGCCCATGCGAACTCAGGTCGGCATCGTCGGGGCGGGCCCCGCCGGGCTGCTGCTGTCCCATCTGCTCCACCTGCGGGGCATCGACTCGGTCGTGCTGGAGGCGCGCAGCCGGGAGTACGTCGAACAGCGCGTCCGGGCCGGCGTACTGGAGCAGGGCACGGTCGACGTGCTCAACGAGGCGGGCGTCGGCGCGCGGATGAGCGCCGAGGGACTGCCGCACCACGGCATCGAGCTGCGGTACGGCGGGGCCGGGCACCGGATCCCGTTCGAGAGGCTCGTCCCCGGCCGGGCCATCACCGTGTACGGCCAGCAGGAGGTCGTCAAGGACCTGATAGCCCGGCGGCTGGCCGACGGCGGGAAGATCCTCTTCGACGTCCCGGACGTCGTCCCGCACTCACTCGAGGCCGATCCCTACCTCACCTTCCAGGGGGAGCGCCTCGACTGCGACGTCATCGCGGGCTGCGACGGGTTCCACGGGGTCTGCCGGCCGTCCATCCCCGACGGGGTTCTGTCGATCTTCCAGCGGGACTATCCGTTCGCCTGGCTCGGCATTCTCGCCCAGGTCCCGCCGTCGGCCGAGGAACTGATCTACTCCCGCGGCGACCGGGGCTTCGCGCTGCACAGCATGCGCTCCCCGGAGATCAGCCGCTTCTACCTCCAGGTCCCGCCGGACGCCTCGCTGGACGACTGGCCGGACGAGCGGATCTGGGCGGAGCTGCGGGCGCGGCTGGAGACGGTCCCCGGGTTCGCGCTGACCGAGGGGCCGATCATCTCCAGGGACCTGTCCGCGATGCGCTCCTTCGTCGCCGAGCCGATGCGCTACGGCAGGCTCTACCTCGCCGGGGACGCCGCCCACATCGTGCCGCCGACCGGGGCCAAGGGCCTCAACCTGGCCGTCGCCGACGTGCGGGTGCTGACCGAGGCCCTGGCCGGCCTCTACGCGACGGGCTCCACCGAGCTGCTGGACGCCTACTCCGCCACCTGCCTGAAGAGGGTCTGGCGGGCGCAGCACTTCTCCTGGTGGATGACCACGCTGCTGCACACCTTCGACACCGACGACCCCTACGGCAGGCGCCTGCAGACCTCCCACCTCGACTACGTCACCTCCTCGGAGGCCGCCGCGACCACGCTCGCGGAGAACTACGTCGGCCTGCCCTTCGACTTCGGAGCACCCCGTGACTGACGACCCGCACCCGCACCACCTCACCCCCTCCTACCGCAGCACCGTGCTGCGCGCGCCCACACGACCGCCGGTGCGGCCCGCCCTCGACCCCGAGGCGGCCGAGCTGCTCGACCCGGTCTACGGCCACCAGCCGGTCGGGCCGCTGGACCACGACCTGACCAGGCAGCACGAGGGCGAGCCGATCGGCGAGCGCATCATCGTCACCGGACGGGTCCTCGACAGCAGGGGCCGGGCCGTGCCGGACACGCTGGTGGAGATCTGGCAGGCCAACGCCACCGGCAGGTACGCCCATCCGGTGGACCGGCACCCCGCCCCGCTGGACCCCAACTTCACCGGCTCCGGCCGTTGCCTGACCGACGCCGACGGCCGCTACCGGTTCGTCACGATCAAGCCGGGCGCCTACCCCTGGCGCAACCACCCCAACGCCTGGCGGCCGGCGCACATCCACTTCTCGGTGTTCGGCACCGCGTTCACCCAGCGGCTGATCACCCAGATGTACTTCCCCGGCGACCCGCTGTTCGCCCATGACCCGATCCTCCAGTCGGTGCCCCGGCCGCAGGACCGCGAGCGGCTCGTCTGCGCCTTCGACCTGGACACCACCGAGCCCGAATGGGCGCTCGGCTACCAGTGGGACGTCGTGCTGGGCGCGACCCCCTTCGAGGAGGACTGATGCCGGCCCCGTCGCTGCCCCCGACCCCGTCACAGACGGTGGGCCCCTTCTTCGCGCACGCCCTGCCGTACGCCGAGGGGCCCTTCGCGGTGCCCGAGGACCATCCGGACGCGATCGAGCTGCACGGCCGGGTCCTGGACGGCGCGGGCGAGCCGGTGCCCGACGCGCTGCTGGAGATCTGCCAGCCGGGCCTGTTCGGGCGCTGCCCGACCGAGGCCGACGGCTCCTACCGCTTCCGCACCGCCAGGCCGGACACCTACATCCCGCTCCTGGTCTTCGCCCGCGGCCTGCTCAAGCCGGTCTGGACCCGCGTCTACCTCACCGGCGACGCGCCGTTCCTGGCCGGCCTGGACCCGGTACGGCGCGGCACGCTGGTCGCCTCGCCCTCGGGAGAGCGGTCCTACCGCTTCGACGTCCGGCTGCAGGGCGACCGGGAAACGGTGTTCCTGCACCACGTCCCCCCGCGGGGCTGATCTCCGCGCCTCCCGGAGCCGCGGCATCCTTACGGGTCGAGCCGCCGTGCGGATCGCGCCGGACAGCCGCTCGGGCGGCGACGCCGTGAGCGGGGAGCCGCCCTTCCAGGTTCTCGTCGGTGCGGTGGGCGGTGAGCATGAGGATCTCCGGCGGATCGGGGCGAGGAGGACGGAGACGCTCAGGTGACCACCTCGCCCGGCCTGACCCGCGCGGCCAGCGGGAGCGTGACCCGGACGCCGTACCCGCCGCCGGGCAGCGGCCCCGTCGACAGCCGGCCCTGGAACAGGGCGACCCGCTCGCGCATGCCGATCAGCCCGTGCCCCGCCCCGCCCCCGTGCCCGGTACGGCCGGCGCGAGGACCCTGGTCGAGGATCTCCAGGGACAGCACCCCGGGCCGGTAGGCGATCGTCACCCCGACCCCGGTGGGGCCCGCGTGCCGGAGGGTGTTGGCCAGCGCCTCCTGGACGATCCGGTACGCCGACAGGTCCAGACCCGCGGGGAGCCGCACCGGCTCGCCCTCGACGTTCAGCCGCACGTCGAGACCCGCCGCGCGCATCTGGTCGACCAGGTCGTCCAGCCGGGCCAGGCCCGGCTGCGGCGTCAGCCCGTCGCACTCGGGGCCGGTGCGGAGCAGCCCGAGCATGCGGCGCAGCTCCTCCACCACCTCGCGGCCCGTCTCCTCCACCACGTTCAGCGACTCGCGCTCGGTGACCTGGTCGGGCCGGAGCATCAGCCGCGCGGCCCCCGCCTGCATGACCATCGCACTCACGCTGTGCGCGACGACGTCGTGCAGCTCGCGCGTGATCCGGGTCCGCTCCTCGCTCACCGCCTCCCGGGCGAGCAGCGCCATGACCGCCGCGAGCAGCACGTCGGTCGCGTCGGGGGGCGGGCGAGGGCTCATGAAGCGAGGGTAGAGGGGGCGCCAGGGGGATGAAATCCGTCTTGAGGCGGATGGCGGATCGAAGCCGGCCCCGCCGACCCCGGGGCATGGCCGCTCCCCCGCGCGGGTCAGCGTTCGATGGAGGACATGTCCGGGTAGCGGTCGCCGAGGGCGGCCCCGGTCGGCACGGCGGCTTCGAGCGCGGCGAGCTGGCCGGGGGTCAGCGTGACGTCCGCCGCCGCCGCGTTCTCCTCCAGGTAGCGCAGCCGCTTGGTGCCGGGGATCGGGATGACGTCCTCGCCCCGGGTCAGCAGCCAGGCCAGGGCGAGCTGGGCCGGCGTGCAGCCCACCTCCTCGGCGATCTTGCGGACCTCGCCGACGAGAGCCTCGTTGCGGGCCCCGTTCTCCCCGGTGAACCGGGGCAGGTGCTTGCGGAAGTCGTCGTCGGGCAGCTCCCCGGCAGGGGCCAGCGTGCCGCCGAGGAGTCCCCGGCTGATCGGCGAGTAGGCCACCAGCGCGATGCCCAGCTCCCGGGCGGCCGGCAGGATCTCCTCCTCCAGTCCCCGGGTGAACAGCGAGTACTCGCTCTGCAGGGCGGCGATCGGGTGCGTGGCGTGCGCCTTGCGCAGCGTCTCGGCGCTCACCTCCGACAGGCCGATCCGGCCGACCTTGCCCTCGGCGACCAGCTCGCCCATCGCGCCGACCGTCTCCTCGACGGGCACGGCCGGGTCACGCCGGTGCAGGTAGTAGAGGTCGATGTGGTCCACGCCCAGCCGCTGGAGCGAGGCGTCGGCGGCCTTCTTCACATAGGCGGGGCTGCCGTCGATACCGCGGCGGGCCGGGTCCTCGGTCCTGACGATGCCGAACTTCGTGGCCAGCACCACCTCGTCCCTGCGGTCCCTGATCGCCCGCCCGACCAGCTCCTCGTTGTGGCCCCTGCCGTACATGTCGGCGGTGTCGAGGAAGGTCACCCCGAGGTCGAGGGCGCGGTGGATCACCTCGACCGACTCGGCCTCGTCGGCCGCGCCGTAGAACTCCGACATTCCCATGCAGCCGAGCCCGATGGCCGAGACCTCCGGGCCTTCCTGGCCGAGACGGCGCCTGTTCATCGGCTCTCCAATGCGTTGTAGAAGTCAATCTTGTAGTCGAGGACTCCCAGGTCCCCGGTGAGCTGCGCGATCCGTGCTCTGACCCGCTCCCGGTGGGCCTCCAGCATCCGCCGCCGCTCGGCGGCCGTCTGCGGCCCCTGCCTGCGCAGCTCGGCATAGCGGCACATGTCCGCGATCGGCATGCCGGTCGCGCGTAGTTTGGTGAGGAAGTCGAGCCAGTCCAGGTCGGCCCCCGCGTAGGTGCGGTGCCCGTTCGGGCCGCGGTCCACCTCGTGGATGAGCCCGATGCGCTCGTAGTAGCGCAGGGTGTGCGCGCTCAGCCCCGACTTGCGCGATGCCTCCTGGATGGTGATCCCCATGGACACCACTGTGCTCCTTGGAGCGCGCTCTAAGTCAAGCGGGGGCCCCCGGAGCCGCGCCTGTGCCGGCGGGGCCCCCGGAGCCGGGACCCTGAGGGGGCAGGCACTACCATTCATCTCCTTCGCCCAGCTCACAGCGGTGGCGCCGGGGCCGTCCCCCTGACGCGGGCACTACTGCGCCCCGGACCTCCTCCGGGATCGCTCAGGGATGACTGGGGATCATTTCCGGTACTGCGGAAAGCGGCCCGTCGCCATGGTTGAGCCATGGCAAGTCAGGTTTTTTCGGGATCCAGGATGATCCTGGGCGGCTACGCGGCGATCGGCGTCGGAGCTGTGGCAATGCTCGGGCTGCATGTGGCCGCGGGCCTCGATCCGGTGCACACCGTGATCAGCGAGTACGCGTTCGAGCCGGACGGCTGGCTGCTGCCCGTCTCGCTCACGTCCTTCGCCGTGGGCGCGACGGCCTTCGGGGCCGCGCTGGCCCGGCGCGGCGCGGACCGCGGGGCGGCACTGCTGGTCGGGGTCTGGGGCCTGTGCATGTTGCTGATCGGCGCCTTCCCCACCGACGAGCCGGGGGTGCCGCTGTCGATGTCCGGGGGCATCCACCGGTATGCGGCGTTCGTAGCCTTCCTGACGATGCCGGTGGCGGGCCTGATACTGGCCCGGCGGTACGCCGCGAGCCCCTATGCCCGGCCGGTGCGGCTGCTGAGCCTGGCCTCCCTGGGCGTGCTGGTCCTGGTGGTCCTGCCGTACGTCGTGCGGATGGCCGGGATCGACCTGGCCAACGACGACATCCCGGCCGGGGTCACCCAGCGGCTGGTGGTGGTCTTCGAGGTCGCGGTGCTGGTCGTGCTCGGCCTGGTGCTGGCGGCTGGGTACAGTCGCCGGCATGACCGTCGCCCGCTCCCTGCTGCTGTTCGTGTTCGCCGCCCTCGCCGAGATCGGCGGCGCGTGGTTGGTCTGGCAGGGAGTGCGCGAAGGGCGGGGGCCGCTCTGGATCGCCGGCGGAGTGATCGCCCTGGGGGCGTACGGGTTTGCCGCCGCGTTCCAGCCCGATCCCGACTTCGGCCGGATCCTCGCCGCCTACGGCGGGGTGTTCATCGCCGGTTCCCTGATCTGGGGAATGGTCATGGACGGGTTCCGGCCTGACCGCTGGGACGTGGCGGGCGCGCTCATCTGCCTGGTGGGAGTGGCCGTCATCATGTACGCGCCACGCGGCTGAATTCCCCGACGCGACCGCATCAGCCCAGCTCAGCAGGGTTGCTGCCGATCCGCGCGGGGAAGGGGCCCAGCATGGGGGAGCGCATCGGCCCCGCCCCTGCGGGGGACGGGGGGCTGCGGCGGGCGGGCGACACGGCGTGGCGGCTGCTCGGGATCATCGCCCTGGCCGCCCTGGTCCTGTGGGTCCTCTACGTGGTCCAGGTGGTGGTCATCCCCATCATCCTCGGAATGGCGATCACCACACTGCTGCTCCCGCCGTACCAGCGGCTCAGGAGGCACGGGCTGAGCCGGGCGCTCGCCACCACCGCGGTCTGCCTCGGCGGCTTCCTCCTCCTGGCGGCGTTGGTCGCGCTGCTCGTGCCGCCCACGGTCGCCGGCGTGGCCGAGCTGCGGCGGAGTTTCGGGAAGGCGGGCGGCGACCTGCAGATGCTGGCGTCCTCCCTCGGCCTGGACGAGAAGAGGACCACGGAGCTGTTCGAGCAGGCCAAGCAGTACCTGAGCCGGCGGGGCGGCCAGATCGCCAGCGGGGCCCTGGCGGGGGTGCGCACCGTGGGGGAGATCCTGTTCGGCGTGGTGCTGGCCATGATCCTGTCGGTCTACTTCGTGCACAGCGGCGACCGCCTCGTCGAATGGATCGTGGATCTGGCCCCCAGGGGAATCAGGCGGACCTTGCGGGAGAGCGGCGCGGTGATCTTCGACGTCGTCAGCCGCTACATCCGCGGGGTGGCGCTCGTCGGCATGGTCGACGGGTTCTTCATCGGGATCGCGCTGTGGATCCTGGGCGTGCCGATCGCCCTGCCGCTGGCCGTGCTGACGTTCGCCGGGGCGTTCCTGCCGGTCGTGGGCGCGTTCACGGCGGGCCTGCTGGCGGCGGTCGTGGCCTTCGTGGCCAAGGGCTGGCTGGTGGCGCTGATCGTGGTCGCGGTCACCGTGCTGGTCCAGCAGCTGGAGGGGCACGTGCTCGCCCCGCAGATCTACGGCCGGGCACTCAACCTGCCCAGTGCGGCCATTCTGATCATCATCGCGCTGGGCAGCGTCCTCGGCGGGATCGTCGGTGCCTTCCTGGCCGCCCCGGTGGCCTCGGTCGCCGTCGCGCTGATCCGTCACCGCCAGGAGGAGTAGGAGGCGGGCGCCCGCTGAGCCGCGAGGGCCCGGCGTCCGTTCCCGTTCGCCGGGTCCGGTCGGATTTGTCGCCCGCCTGCCGTACGCTCCGCGGAAAGTCGCCCCTTCTCCATGCAGTATCTCGACGACCGCCTCTACATCGTGACCGCCGACGGCACCCTGGCCTGCATCGACGCCACGGAAGAGGCGATCAAGGCGGCGCAGGGGGGCGCCGTCCCCGAGCCGGTGGACGTCAAGGCGGCGGCGGCGGTCCGCTGGAATCCGGGCGGTCCGCCGGACACACCGGATGGATGATCCTCGCCGAAGACGGCCGCACGATGTGATGCCGGGGTTCCTCAGGGGCCGACTCGCCGGTGGCCGCGCGTCCGGTCAGGACGGGTCACTGCCGGCGGGGGTCTGGGTGGCCGATGGCCAGGATGTCGCAGGTCGCCAGTCGCCAGTGGCTGACTTCCGGAGCGGTGAGAGCCGCGGTTGCCTTCACGCGGACCTGTGCGGCGGTGGCACCGTCATCGGTGTGCACGCGGACGACGATCTCTCCGTTGGCCGCGATGAGCTCTTTGCGCCATTGTGCGGGAAGGAGCGAGAGTATCCGTACGCCGTCGATCGGCGAGTTGTCCGGCGCCTCTGGCGTGATGCGCTTTATTGTCAGTTCGACCAGCATTGTTTGATTTCCTCGCGTGCTCCGGAATGTTTTTCCGGATTGATTTCAGAGCGTCGTGGTGCCGTTCGCGGCGTCCCAGGTGGTGCCGTCGGTGCCGGCGGAGTCCCAGGTCGTGCCCGCCGCGACCGTCGAGGCGGAGTCCCAGGTGGTGCCGGCCGCGGTCGTGGCGGAGTAGCCGCCGATGACGGCGGTGAGGGCGAGAGCGCCCGAGACGATCGCGCCCGAGATCTTGGCGGCGAAGGTGAAATTGGCCGGGGAGGTGATGGAGCTCTTCATTTCTTAATCTCTTTTCCTGAGTGGTTGTTCTGTTCCTGTACAACCAACTCTGCGCCTCCCCGAGGCCGCGGACCAGGCGAAACGGAGTCAGCAAGTTCCCTGCCGATGACAGCTTCCTGCCAACGGGGCGTCGGCCGACGGGATCTCCCTTTCGGGTGCCCTTCGCCCTCGGGGGAGGGGGCCGGCGCCCCCTGTCGTGACCATGGCCGCCCGCCCCCGCCGGCCGTCTCCCCTGCACGCCGTCCGGCACTAGAGTTCCGCTCATGCTTCGTGGAGACAGGGTTCTGCTCAGGGCCGTGACCAAGGACGACCTGGTCGCGCTCCACCGGTTGCACGACGACGTGGAGACGGCTGTCGTCTCAAACGCGGCCCCTTGGGTCCCGGAGACGGTCGACCACGCGATCGCCCGCTACGAGCGGCGGGAGCCCGACCCGGCCAACGTCGTCTTCGCCGTCGAGTCCCTCCCCGGGGGCGACCTGCTGGGCTCCTGCCTGGTCTGGGGGATCGACGCCCTCAACCGCAACGGCCACCTCGGCATCTCGCTGCTGCCCGAGGCCCGCGGCCGGGGGTACGCCCCCGATGTGCTGCGGGTGCTGTGCGACTACGCCTTCCGGATCCGCGGCCTGCACCGGCTGGGACTGGAGACGCTCGTCACCAACAGCGCCATGATCGCCTCGGCGGAGAAGGCCGGCTTCCGGCGCGAGGGCACGCTCCGCGACCATGCCTGGGTGGCCGGGGCCTTCGTCGACGAGGCGCTGTTCGGCCTGATCGCCGCCGAGTTCTCCTGACCGGCGTCCTCCGCCTCCCACGAGGCTCGCCGTCCGGCGGGGCCGGAGGCCCGGGGCGCGGATCCACGCGTCGCCCCCGCTACTCCCTCAGGACGCGGGTCTGGTCCAGATGAGGGAGTAGCGCCAGAGCAGGTGACGCCGGTAGCGCACCCCCGCAAGCACCTCCTCGGCGACGCGCCGCATCCCGGCGTAGCTCTCCGGCGGCGGCCAGACCGTCGGGGCCGAGTGCTCCCAGTAGGTCCTGGTCCTGCGATACAGCCGGCTTCCGATGAGGGCGGCGACCTCGTAGGGAAGATCGGCGGGTAACCGGCTGCGGGCGAGCCCGACGACGACGAGCCTCCCTCCGGGCCGCAGGAGCCCGCGCATCCGATCGAGCGCCACGGCCGCGTCCATGTGGTGGAGCGTCGCGACCGAGACGACGGCGTCGAAGGAGGCGGGCTCGAAGGGGTGGGTGAGGAAGTCGCCGAGAAGGTAGTCGATGCCCGAGGCCCCGTCGTGCCGTCGGGCGAGCTCGATGCTCGGCCCGTCGAGGTCGATGGCCGAGACGTGCCGGGCGGTCCGGCGCAGCTCTCGGGAGAGGAGCCCCTCACCGCAGCCGACGTCCAGGGCCCGGTCGCACCCGTCCGGCACGGCTCTGAGGATCATCGGATGGTAGTGGATGTTGTGGTTCCACCGCTCGGGCTCCGCTGTCATGCCACCAGATCTTCGCACGGCGACGGCACATGGGAGCCGTGTCCGATCAAGGAGACGCCGCCCGTCCGCGAGCCGTACGGCCTCCTCCTCCGGCGGCGGAGGAGGAGGAGGCCGGGGCCTCGGGGGCCTTTAGCGGTTGCCGCCGGAGCCGTCGAGCCCGGCGCGGCGCAGCGCGTCGGCCATCGCGCCGCTCGGCGCGCTGCGCTGCTGGCCGCCACGGTCCTGCCGCTGCTGGCCGCCGCGCCCCTGCCCCTGGCCCTGCTGCCGGCCGCCGCGGCCCTGGCCGCCCTGCTGCCCTTCTTGCCGACCGCCCCGGTTGCCGCCCTCACGCCGGCCGCCGCCCTGCTGGTCGCGCTGGCCGGAGCCCTTGGCGGGCTCGTCCTCCAGCCGGAGGGTGAGCGAGATGCGCTTGCGGGGGATGTCGACGTCGAGCACCTTCACCCGGACGATGTCGCCGGGCTTGACCACCTCGCGGGGGTCCTTGACGAAGTTGTGCGACAGGGCCGAGACGTGGACGAGCCCGTCCTGGTGCACGCCGACGTCGACGAACGCGCCGAAGGCGGCGACGTTGGTGACCACACCCTCCAGCAGCATGCCGGGGGTGAGGTCGGAGAGCTTCTCCACGCCCTCCTTGAAGGTCGCGGTCTTGAAGGCCGGCCGGGGGTCGCGGCCGGGCTTCTCCAGCTCGGACAGGATGTCGGTGACGGTCGGCAGGCCGAAGGTGTCGTCCACGAAGTCCTGCGGCCGCAGGGTCCGCAGCACCGTGCCGTTGCCGATCACCTTCCTGATGTCGCCGCCGGCGGCCGACAGGATCCGGCGGACCACGGGGTAGGCCTCGGGGTGCACGCTGGAGGCGTCGAGCGGGTCGTCGCCGCCGGGGATGCGCAGGAAGCCCGCGCACTGCTCGAAGGCCTTGGGGCCGAGCCTGGCCACATCCTTCAGCGCCTTGCGGGAGCGGAACGGGCCGTTGGCGTCGCGGTGCTGGACGATGTTGTCGGCCAGGCCGGAGCCGATGCCCGAGACCCGGGTCAGCAGCGGCGCCGAGGCGGTGTTGACGTCCACGCCCACCGCGTTCACGCAGTCCTCGACCACCGCGTCGAGCGAGCGCGACAGCTTGGTCTCGGCGAGGTCGTGCTGGTACTGGCCGACGCCGATCGACTTGGGGTCGATCTTGACGAGCTCGGCCAGCGGGTCCTGGAGCCGCCGTGCGATCGACACGGCGCCGCGCAGGGACACGTCCATGCCGGGCAGTTCCTGGGAGGCGAAGGCGGAGGCGGAGTAGACCGAGGCCCCGGCCTCCGACACCACGATCTTGGTCAGCCCGGGGACCAGCTTCACCAGCTCGCCGGCGAGCTTGTCGGTCTCCCTCGACGCGGTGCCGTTGCCGATCGAGACCAGCTCCACGTCGTGCTTCCTGGCCAGCGCGGCCAGGGTGGCCAGCGACTGGTCCCACTGGCGGCGCGGCTCGTGGGGGTAGATCGTGTCGGTGGCCAGGACCTTGCCGGTCGCGTCCACCACCGCGACCTTCACCCCGGTGCGCAGGCCCGGGTCGAGCCCCATCGTCGCGCGGCTCCCGGCGGGCGCGGCGAGCAGCAGGTCGCGCAGGTTGGCGGCGAACACGCGCACCGCCTCCTCCTCGGCGGCCTGCCACATGCGCATCCGCAGGTCGATGCCGAGGTGGACGAGGATGCGGGTGCGCCAGGCCCAGCGGACGGTGTCGGCCAGCCACTTGTCGGCGGGACGCCCCTGGTCGGAGACGCCGAAGCGGTGGGCGATGCGTCCCTCGTAGGTGCCGGTGGGCTCCTCCTCCGGCTCCAGGGTGAGGGTGAGGACCTCCTCCTTCTCCCCCCGGAACATCGCCAGGATCCGATGGGAGGGCAGCTTGGTGAACGGCTCGGCGAAGTCGAAGTAGTCGGAGAACTTGGCCCCCGCCTCCTCCTTGCCCTCGCGGACCGCCGCGACCAGGCGGCCCTTGCCCCACATCCGCTCGCGCAGCTCCCCGACCAGGTCGGCGTCCTCGCCGAACCGCTCGACCAGGATGGCGCGGGCTCCGTCCAGCGCGGCGGCGGCGTCGGCCACCCCCTCGCCGACGAAGGCCGCCGCGGCGGCCTGCGGGTCGACCGACGGGTCGCCGAGCAGGCCGTCGGCGAGCGGTTCGAGCCCGGCCTCCCTGGCGATCTGCGCCTTGGTCCGCCGCTTGGGCTTGTAGGGCAGGTAGATGTCCTCCAGGCGGGCCTTGGAGTCGGCCGCCACGATCTGCGCTTCGAGGGCGTCGTCGAGCTTGCCCTGGCCGCGGATCGACTCCAGGATCGCGGTGCGCCGCTCCTCCAGCTCGCGCAGGTAGCGCAGCCGCTCCTCGAGCGTACGCAGCTGCGTGTCGTCGAGCATCTCGGTGGCTTCCTTGCGGTAGCGGGCGATGAACGGCACGGTGGCCCCGCCGTCGAGCAGCTCCACGGCCGCCTGCACCTGCCGTTCGCGCACACCAAGCTCTTCGGCGATCCGCTGATGAATAGACGTCGTCACGATTTCTCTTCCCTCGTGGTGGCAGCTGTGCTGGGCGGCCGTGGTGAGCAGCCCCCAAGCTACCGCGTCGCCCCGACATCGGGCCGGTCGGAGAGGCAGGTCGGAGAGGCAGGTCGAGTCCGAGGTGCGACAGGGACCGTCCGGGCGGTTACGGCGGGGTGGCGTTCAGGCTGCCGTCGGCCCGTGCGGGGCGGGGCGGCGGTCGTATCCGCGGACCGGCGCCGGGCTGATCCGGTCGGCGAGCCCGTGAAGGGCCTGGGCCGCCCACCGGCGCGAGGCGCCGGGGCGCTTCGGAGCGCCGCGCAGGGCCTCAGCCTCGGCGATCATCTCGGCGTGCCGCAGGCGGGAGAAGGCGTAGATCTGTGGGTCGTTCATCATGGATCTCCTTCGGGGGTGCCCACAGGTGGGCGCGGAGTCGGGGATGTCTCACCGGCGGGCGCGGACGCCTCAGTGGGCGCGGGTGATGGAGATGTCGCCGGACGTGGTGCGGACGTGGATCTCGACCTGCTCCGCGTCGGCGGCGGGCTGGTCGGCTTGGTTGAGTGAGGAGCCGACGTCGCCCGAGACCGAGGAGACGTCGAGCCACGCGTCGGTCCCCGCGGCGACGCCGATCACGACGTCACCCGAGGAGGATTTGACCGAGACGTTTCCACGGGCGACCGTGTCGACGGTGACGTCGGCCGACGCGCTCTTCACCTGGACGGAGCCGCCGGCCGCCCGGATCCGGACGCGCCCGGAGGCGCTCTTGACGGTGGCGGAGCCGCCGACCACGCCGAGCTCGGCCCTGCCCGAGGCGGTGGAGATCTCCGCTCCGCCGCGCACCTCCCGCAGGCCGACGTCTCCGGACGCCGTCTTCACGTAGGCGTCGCCCTCGGTGACGTCACAGGTGACGTCACCGCTCGCCGTCTTGGCGGCAAGGCCGGCGCACCGGTCGATCCGCACGTCGCCGGAGGCGGTTTTGACCGAGACGTTGTCCAGAGCGCCGGTCATCCGGACGCCGGCCGAGGCGGTGACGGAGTCGACCCGCGACCCTTCCGGCAGGCCGACGACGACCTCCAGCCGGGGCGTGCGGCCCAGCGTCAGGTGCTGTTCGGGCGTCTCGATGAAGATCGTTCCGTCGATCTGCTCGACGCGGGTCCGCTTGGCGCACTCCACGTCGATGGACCTGGACGGGTCGGCCGGCCGTACCTCGACCAGGGTGTCCTCGCGAGGTGTGGCCGTGATGTTCAGATCGCCCGCGGGAAACTTCACCTGGAGCGCGACGGGGCCGGGGGTCTGGAATACGGGCATGGCGGAATCTCCCTTGCGGGTTGTGGGGATTTATGGCGCGTGTGAGAGGGGGAGTGGGTCAGCGGGCCCAGCCGTTGATGCGCTTTCCGGTGGTGGACGAGCGGGACTCGCGCGGGGCGCCGGTCAGGGCGGTCGAGACCGCGCGGACGAGCCAGGCGTTGACGGAGACGCCCTCCTGGCTCGCGGCCTCCTCGATCCGGCCCTTGAGCGACTCGGGCATCCGCAGAGTGAGGCGCGCGGTGCCCGCCTCGCCGGGGGGCAGGGGCGGCTCCGGGGGAGTGGGGAGCGGCGGCGGGCCGGGCGGCGGGGGCGGGAACGACGGGGTGAAGGCGTCCGCCGCCGGGGGCGGCGTCACCACGAACTCGGGCTCGCGGTTGCGGATCCGTATCTCGACGGAGCCGGGCGCGAGCTCCCTGGTGACCTCGTCGGCCGCCGCGGAGAGCGCGTCGATGAGTGTGAGCCTGACGGCGGAGTCCAGTGCCGTCGTGAGGTTCTCCACGGCGGCCCGGGTCTCGGGGGCGGCGACCGCCGCCGAGGCGACCAGTGCGCGGCGGAGGTTTTCGACGAAGGGCGTGACGTCCATAAGCATTACTATGACGTCATTTTGACGTCATGGCAACCCCGCTGACGTCATTGCCGAGTGGCCATCTTGACGGCCGCTGGTGGACAGGGCTCACCGGGCATTCATCCGAGCGTGCGGACGACGCCACGGGGTCCGCCGTCCCGTCCGGGCCCGCCCGCCGGCGGGCTCTCGGGGGCGTCCGATCCGCCGCGCCCGCATCCGGTTGAACTGCGCTGTTTTGGGTCTTGTCGACATGGAGCGCCAGGTTTACGATCCGCGTAATTGTTAGGAAACTTTCCTTTAAGAAAGAGTCCACGCATGCGCCGAACCGCCTCTGTGCTGTTGGTTCTCGTCCTGGCGACCGCCCTCGCCGCCATCAGCGCTCCCGCCAACGCCGCCGCCCGCCTGACGGCAGCCTTCACCCTGGCCGGCAACCAGGGCAAGTTCGTGGTGAGCAATCCCGGCACCACCCCGGTCACCGGCTGGTCGATCACTTTCGACCTGCCCGCCGGGGTCACGGTCAGCGGAGCCCAGAATGCCACCACCACCCAGAGCGGGACGCGGGTCAAGCTGACGCCCGCCTTCTACATCAACACCGTGCGTGCGAACGGCAGCACCGAGCCCTACAGTCCCACGTTCACCCTCAGCTCGGCGGTCCAGCCGACGAGCTGCACGATCAACAACGCCAACTGCGACGGCAGCGGCGACCCGCCGCCGCCGGACGCGCCCGTCACCGCCACCTACTCGGCAAGCGGGACACAGGGCAAGTACGTGGTCAACAACAACACCGACGCCGCGCTCAACGGCTGGTCGATCACCTTCGACCTGCCCGCCGGGGTCACCGCGAGCGGGGCCGAGAACGCCTCGATCAGCCAGAGCGGACGCCAGGTCACGCTGAGCCCGGCCCACTACAACACGACGGTGGCGGCCCGCGGGTCCACCGAGCCCTACAGCCCCTCGTTCCGGCTCAGCGCGTCCGCCGAGCCGGAGAACTGCCGGATCAACGACGTCAGGTGCGACGGTTCGGCCGACACGGCGCCCGCCGCGCCGGGCAACCTGCGCTCACCGGTCAAGACCACCAAGACCGTGTCGCTGGCGTGGGACGCCGCGACCCCGGGGAGCCTGCCGATCACCGGCTACCAGGTCTACAACGGCGCCACCCTCGCCACGACGGTCACCGGGACGGCCGCGACCCTCACCGGCCTGACCCCGAACACCGAATACACCTTCACCGTCAAGACCAAGGACAGGAAGGGGACCCTCTCCCCGGCCAGCGCCGCGCTGAAGGTGACGACCAACAACGCCGGTGACGACACCCAGCCGCCCACCGTGCCCGCCAACCTGCGCAGCACGGGCAAGAGTTCGTCGAGCGTCTCCCTCGCGTGGGGGGCCTCGACCGACAACAAGGGCATCGCGGGCTACGAGGTCTACGTCGGCACGACCCTCGCGGCCACGGTCACCGACACCTCGGCCACGGTCAGCGGGCTGTCGCCGTCCACCGAGTACACCTTCACCGTCAAGGCCCGCGACCTGTACGACAACCTCTCGGCCGCGAGCAACGCGCTGAAGGTGAGCACCGACGACATCGTCGGCAGCGGCTACGCCAGGGTCGGCTACTTCGTGCAGTGGGGCATCTACGGCCGGCAGTACTTCGTGCGCAACCTCGACACGACCGGCGCCGCGGCGAAGCTGACCCACCTCAACTACGCCTTCGGCAACATCGACCCGGTGAACCTGACCTGCCTGCAGGGCGTGACCAAGGGCACCACGGCCAACCCCCAGGACCCGAACCAGGGTGACGGCGCGGGTGACGCGGACGCCGACTACGGCAGGCCGATGAGCGCGGCGCAGTCGGTGGACGGCGTCGCCGACACCGGCTGGGAGAAGCTGCGCGGCAACTACAACCAGCTCCGCAAGCTCAAGGCGAAGTACCCGAACCTGAAGGTGCTGATCTCGCTCGGCGGCTGGACCTACTCCAAGTACTTCTCCGACGTGGCGGCCACCGACGCCGCGCGGAAGAAGTTCGTGAGCTCCTGCATCGACACCTACATCAAGGGCAACCTGCCGGCCTACAACGCCGCGGGCGGTCCGGGCAGCGCCGCCGGGATCTTCGACGGCATCGACCTGGACTGGGAGTGGCCGGGTTCTGAGGGCCACGCCGGCAACCACATCGGCGCCAACGACAAGGCGAACAACACGCTGCTGATCGCCGAATTCCGCAAGCAGCTCGACGCCCTGACCCAGGAGACCGGCAAGCGCTACCAGCTCACCGCCTTCACCCCCGCCGACCCGGCGAAGATCGAGGCCGGCTGGGACCTGCCCGAGGTCGCCAAGTCCCTGGACATCTTCAACGTCCAGGGCTACGACTTCCACGGCTCGGGCAGTGACAACTCGTGGGAGCCCAACCGGGCCGGCCACCAGGGCAACCTGTACGCCGACACCGACGACCCGTACTCGTTCCACTTCAGCGTCGAGAACGCGGTCAACGCCTACCTGCAGGCCGGGGTGAACCCGCGCAAGATCACTGTCGGCCTCGCCTACTACGGGCGCGGCTGGCAGGGGGTCGCCGACGGCGGCAAGTCCGGCGAGTGGCAGTCGGCCACCGGCGCGGCGCCGGGGCAGTTCCCGGACGAGGCGGGCACCCGCGGGTACAGCAACCTGCTGGCCGGCGTGCCGGGCTGCACCATCAAGCACGACGAGCAGTCGGTCGCGACCTACTGCTTCACCGGCAACGGCGGCCAGTGGTGGACCTTCGACGACGCCTGGTCGATCGCGAAGAAGACCGCGTGGCTGCGGAGCAAGGGCCTGCTCGGCGTGATGATCTGGGAGATGTCCGGTGACCCCGGCACCCTGACCAGCGCCGTCGACGCCGGCCTGAGGTAACCCCTCCGGTGGCCGGGCCACCCTCGCCGCATCCGATGCCGCGAGGGTGGTCCGGCCACAGTCATGTCCGGAGCCGGCCCGCCGGCGACGACCGGCCGAGGGGGAGCTCTCCCGCGCGCCGTGGAGGCCGGAGGGCAGGCGCGGCAATCGCCCCGTCCTCGGCTTGGGTGGCGGGTGTGGGAATCGAACCCACCCGGAGCGGCTTATGAAACCGCCGGGCACACCAGCGCCCTCACCCGCCGGGAATGCGGAAGCCGCCCCGGACAGGTCCGGGACGGCTCGCGCGTGACGTCGCCAATCGTCACACGCGAGCCTCGTCGCGCATACTCATCCGCTGGTTCATATTCGTTCTCCGTACATGGTCCGAATAAGTCGAGAATGGCCGGTCAGCCGCCGGTCGCGCAACGTGTTTTCGGTGCGGGAAATCCAGGTGAGAACGGTGCCCGCCGACCGGAAGAATCATCCTTCACGAGATCTCCGCCGAGATCCGGCTCGACGGCTGCGCGGCCGTACGGCCGAGCGACGTCGTATCCGCCTCCGACAGGGGCTGGGCGGGCTCGGGCTTCGTGCACCGGGCCCTGCAGACGGCCGGCGATGAGCATCGCGGAGGTGGGGCCTTCCCGCGGGAATGCCGCAGCAGTGAAAACGGTTATCGGTGGCGTCGCATGGTCCGTCAACCAGAGAGGAGCCGAGCTTGGCCAGGAACGAGCTACGTCCCGTGATCAAACTGCGGTCGACCGCGGGCACCGGCTACACCTACGTGACCCGCAAGAACCGGCGCAACGACCCGGACCGTCTCACGCTCACCAAGTACGACCCGACCCTCCGCAAGCACGTGCTGTTCCGAGAGGACCGATAGCCATGAAGCAGAGCATCCACCCCGA
The DNA here is from genome assembly GCF_900113865.1 of Streptosporangium canum. Lineage (GTDB taxonomy): Bacteria > Actinomycetota > Actinomycetes > Streptosporangiales > Streptosporangiaceae > Streptosporangium > Streptosporangium canum. The sequence continues at coordinate 80,404 of NZ_FOQY01000024.1, forward strand.
CTACCGTCCGGTCGTCTTCCGCGACCCCAGCGCGGACTTCGCCTTCCTGACCCGCTCGACCATGTCCAGTGGCAAGACCGTCGAATGGGAGGACGGCAACGTCTACCCGCTGGTCGACGTCGACGTCTCCGCCGCCAGCCACCCCTTCTACACCGGGCGCGGCAGGGTGATCGACACCGCCGGTCGCGTGGAGCGCTTCAAGCAGCGCTACGGGAAGCGCTGACGGCCGGCCCGCCGGCTATAGGACCCGGCTGCGGCCGTCACGGCGTCGACGGCCGCGCCGGAAGGGGCGACGGCGGCGGTGCCTCCGTACCCCAGCACACCCGCGCCCCGCACGTGATCGGCATACTTCAGACTGCGTTCCAGCACCGGGTGGAACAGCAGCACGACCACCCACATCACCACGGCGTCGAGCGCCGTCGCCCACCAGGGCCAGGACGGTATGAGGAAGTAGAACAGCCAGGACGCCGCCGCGGCGTACAGCGCCGCCCGCAGCCGCCGCGTGTCCCGGTCCAGCTCGGGCGGCGGCCCCGCCGGCGGCCCGCGCAGGCTCTGCCACCCCGCCCAGGCCCACAGCGTGCCGGCCAGGACCAGGACGAGCACGGACGGCCACGTCGCCGCGGCGTCTTCGTCCACCTCCGTGAACAGCGACAGCCACCACAACACGCCGAGGTCGCCGGCGGACAGCGCGATCACGGCGGCGACCGCCAGCGCGACGGCGTACACACTCACGATGAGCAGGGCGGGAACGCCTGAACGGTAACGGCGGGGCATGTGCCACTTCTTGGGGGGCGAATGCGATCTGGGGGGCGAATGCGATCGAACGCCCCACCTTGATGAGCCGTCGCCGTGAAGTCGATCAAACATCCCGGCGGCCGGACGGCTGTTGCGATCAATGCGCCTCTGGCAGCTGGGGCTGGCGGCCGAGCTGCCAGACCTCCCACCCGGCGGCGAGCCACATACCCGACTCGACGGCGTTGCGCACGTCCACCAGCACCTTGCGGCGCACCAGGCCGGCGGCGGCCACGGGGAGCTTGGGGTCGGCGGTGAACTCCGGCCACTCCGTGGCGAGCACGACAAGGTCGGCGTCCGTGACAGCCCGCTCGGCGGTGTCGGCGTAGGCGAGTTCCGGGTACAGCGTGCGGGCGGCGGCCAGGGCCTCGGGGTCGTAGATGACCGGCACCGCTCCACGCTCCGCCAGCTGCCCGGCCAGGCGCAGGGCGGGCGAGTCGCGCACGTCGCTGGTTCCGGCCTTGAACGACGCCCCGAGGAGCGCGATGACGCGACCGCTGATCGGGCCGCCGTTCGCCTTCTCGATCAGCTCGACTGCCGCCAGGGGCCGGCCGGCGTTGACCGACTCGACGGCCGACAGGAGCTCGTGCGCGTGCCGCGCGCCCAGCTCGCCGACCCGATGGGTGAAGGCCGCCACGTCCTTGGGCAGGCACCCACCCCCGTAGCCGATGCCCGGTCGCATCCCGCCGTGTCCGATCCGCGTGTCGATGCCGATCGCGTGGGCGACCATGTTCACGTCCGCGCCGACGAACTCGCACACCTCGGCTATCGCGTTGATGAACGAGATCTTGGTGGTCAAGAACGAGTTCGCGGCCGACTTGATCACCTCTGCGGTGGGCGGGTCCGTGACGATCAATCCCACCCCGCGGGCGAGAATCGGCGCGTACACCTCCTCGACCATCTCGCGGGCCCGCGGGGAGGTCAGGCCGACCACGATCCGGTCGGGGAACAGGGAGTCCTGCACGGCGTGGCCCTCACGCAGGAACTCCGGGTTCCAGATCAGCTCCACACCGGAGCCCCGCGCGCCGGCGTCGACGATCTCCTGGAGCCGCGCGACGGTGCCGACCGGCACCGTGCTCTTGCCGACGATCGTGGCCGGTCCGCGCAGCAGCGGGACCAGCGACCGCACCGCGCCGATCACCTGGGACACGTCGTAGCCGCGTCCGTCTTCGCGCAGCGGAGTGCCGACCGTGACGAAGTGCAGGTCGGCGAAGTCCGCGGCCTCGGCCAGGTCGGTGGTGAAGCGGAGCCGGCCGGAGGAGGTATGTCTGGCCAGCAGGTCTTCGAAGCCCGCCTCATAGAAGGGGGCGATGCCGTCGCCCAGGGCTCTGCACTTGTCGGGGTCCAGCTCGACACCGATCACCTCGTGGCCGAGTTCCGCCATCGCGGCGGAGTGCGGAGCGCCGAGGTGGCCGCAGCCGATCACGGATACGCGCATCACTGTCCTTCTCTGTCGGAAATCTTCGGGCACACTCCGAATGCGCCCGAAGTGACGCTATCGCGTGATGATCCGTAATCTGGGCGACTTCGGAAGTGTCGATCGCACCTCGACGCCCGGCATCCGGTACGGCTCGCTCCAGCGCGGGTACGGCCTCCCGCCGGACCGCGATGCCGTCCTCCCCGGCGTCCTTGGGGCGATCCCACCGCCCGGCTCACCGCGACCTCCACGGGCTGACGCGGTGCGGCGCTAACCGCAGGTGATCTGGGTGAAGGCCGGGGGTGAGGCGGCGGCGCCCACGAAGCCGATGTCGGAGACGGTGGCCCCCGGGGGCAGGGCGGGCTTCCCGGTGGGGGCGTGGATCATCGCGACGGGGCCGCTCTGCATGGGGGTGCCGTTCCAGGCCTGGGTGAGCGTGACACCCCGGGGCATGATCCACTGGATGTACCAGTCCCGCATCGGCCGGCCGTCGGCGTTGCGGATCGTCGCGCTGCCCCGGTAACCGCCCGGCCACGATTCGACGAGGGTGACCGTGGCCGTACACCCGGAAGGGGGGACCGGCGGGTGCGTAGTGGTCCGGGCCGGCGGGTGCGCGGTGGACTGCCGGGCCGGCGGGTGTGCGGGGGTGGTCCGGGCCGGTGGGTGTGCGGCGGTGTGCTGAGCCGGCGGCTCCCCGCCGGCGCAGGCCGCCGCGACCAGGGCGGCCGCGGTCCCGAGCGAGATGAGACCCAGCCACGACGAGACCCTCTTTCCCGGCTTTCCGGGGGCCGCCTTTCCGGACACCACGGGGCTCCTTCCGTGAGAGGTGGGCAGCGGTCCACGGGAGGCGGACGGCGGTCCCGGCCGGCGGCGACCGGCCGGGACCCGTGTTCCTAGGACTGGTGCAGGCGACCGGCCGGGACCCGGTGTTCCCAGGACTGGTGCGGGTGAGGGTGCGGGACCCGGTGTTCCTAGGGGCTGGTGCAGGTGAGGGTGGGGGAGCCGCTGGTGCCCCCGCCGGTGAACCCGAACGTGGTCGAGCCGTTGGGCGCTATCGTCCGGTTCCAGTCGGCGTTCTTGGCGGTGACAGCGGACCCGGACGTGGTGTAGGTGGCGTTCCACAGGCTGTTGACGGTGCTGCCGCTGCCGAGCGTCCAGTTCACCGTCCAGCCGTTGAGGTTGGAGGAGCCCCGGTTGGCCACGGTCACCTCGGCCTGGAACCCGCCCGACCAGGAGTTGACGGTCCGGTAGGTGGCGGTGCACCCGCTACCCGGTCCGCCCGTGACGGTGGGCGTCGGGGTGGGGGTCGGCGTCACCGTCGGGGTGGGGGTCGGGGTGGGGCCTGGCCGGCCGACGCCGGTCACCTCTCCGTTGCCGCCGTCGAAGACGACGTCGGAGCAGTTGTAGAAGGTCTCGGCGCTGTCGGAGCGCTTCCAGACCGAGTAGACGATGTGGCGGCCGGACTTGCCCGAGGGCAGCGTGGCGTTCCAGTAGTAGTTGGCGTCGTTGGTGCCCGGAGAACCGACGCTGTCCGGGTGGTCGGCGGTGTGGAAGGGCTGGGACTCAAGGTCACCCCAGGTGAGTGCCCGGTCGGGGTTCCACCCGTCCTTGGTGATGTAGAGGTAGAACCAGCCGGGGTGGGCGGCCCACTTGTTGTACTTGAACTGGATCTGCGATCCGGAGGTCAGGTGGGTGACCGGCCAGTCGGCGCGCGGGAGGTCGAACCCGCTGTAGCCGGGGTTGCCGCCGCTGCACGCCTGGCCGTCGGGGATGAACCCCGAGGTCCGCCCGGCGCCGTCGGAGCGCAGGACGCTGAACCAGTTGTACAGCGAGTTGGGCCCGCTCTGGGCCACCGCCGCCCCGCAGGCGGGGTTGATGGGAATGATCTGCCCCGTTGACGACAGACCGTCCTGCCAGCAGAAGTAGGTGCGGCTGCCGGGCACCATCATGGCGCCGTGCGCCGAGGCCGGACCGGGTACGACAACGACGGCGAGCAGGGTGGACATGAGCGCGACCGCAGCGGCGACAGCGATACTTCGCCATTTACTCACAGAACTACCCTCCCTTTCGGGGGATGAGGAATTACTGATCGATGGCGGTGAGGCGCTCACGCGAAACGAACTCTAGATCGCTGCTATCAGGGTGTAAACGACGCGCTTTCCCCAGGGGTGGACGCCGGGCATCTGCGCAGGTCGGAAGGGTGTTGGAGGGGTGCGGGTGATGAAACATTCAGAGTCGCCGCCGGGTCTTGCCGACTCTTCGACGTCAAGGGGGATGTTCACCCTCGACATCGAAAAGCCCCCAGCAGGGGGCGGCGCCATCGCCCTACCCGGCCGTCTCTTTCCATCGTCATTCAACGACGGAACACGCGGTACGGCTGCGCGAATCCGGCCGGCGGCCCGGTTCCGGCTGGGCGCGGAGAACGCGAAGGCCGGGCACCGGACCTCCTCGCGGCAGCACCGTATTCGCGGGATCAGTAAGAGGGGGCCGACTCTCTTCGGCTGCCTCCTCGCCGCACCAGGCCCGCTACCATGGTCAGACCTTCAGGGTGCCGTCCTTGATGGTGGTGAGGAAGGCGTCCCACTCGGCGGGGGAGAAGGCCAGGACCGGGCCGTCGGGGTCCTTGGAGTCGCGGACCAGGAAGAGGCGGTCAGCGTCGGGGGTGGGGTCGGCTCCGGGTTGGGGGCTGTCGGCGAGGGTGACTTCAACACAGTTCTGGCCGTTCCCGCTGAGGGAGCTTTTGTGCCAGACGCCGACCTCGACACAGTTAGGGCCATCGCCGCTGCGGCTGCTCTTGCGCCATACGATGCGGGACACGTCCACTTCAGACCTCTGCGCTCTCTGGCTAGGAACAGGGCTTTCAGGAAGACTGCTCTGCCATACGTGAAATCAACTGTTTCGACTCGTCGGGGCTGAGCGCCGCCGCTCGTAGATGATCGAACGCAAGCGTATATCTGTACATTTCAATATCGCTCTCTACATACAAGATACTCGTCATGCTCTCGACATACACGACATCGGGGTCATGTGGTTCCCGGAACTCCAAGATGGCGAAGGTCCCAGCGGTGGCTGGGTGAGCACCTGCAGTGGACGGCAGCACTTGAATCGTGATGTTGTCCTGAGCTGCAAACTCAAGAAGCTTGGCGTATTGCCCTTGCATGATTGCTTCTGAGCCGACGCGGCGAGTAAGTGCGGCTTCATCGATCACGGCCCAGAATCGGATCGGGTCCTCCTGTCGCAGGAGGAGGTTCTGGCGAGTCATACGGACTTCGACACGCCGCTCGATCTCGGCAGGCGGGGACAGCGCCATGAGGGCTGAGCGAATCACCTCACGAGCGTAATCCTCAGTTTGAAGCAGCCCATGGACGAGCATGCTGTCGAAGCTACGGATGAAGGCGGTGTCTACTTCGAGCTGGATGTAGGTCGCGTAATCGCTGGGCAGGGAGTCCGTATAGGCATCCCACCAACCCCTCGTGTTCGCTGTTCTCGCCAGAGCGTGCAAGGCGGTTCGCTTGCTTGCGTCGAGTTCGTACAGGTCAAGCAGGCGGGTGAGATCGGGTGACGTGATCCCGACGCGGGCCGTCTCGATCCTTGACACCTTCGCGGTGGACCAGCCGACGCGCTCGGCGGCCTCTTCAAGCGTCAGTGCCTTACGCTCGCGCAACCTGCGCAGTTCACCGGCCAGTCGCCGACGCCGAACGGTGGGACCACGTCCTGCCGCCACAACTACCTCCCGATTCGACTACGGACAGTGTGCCGTCCAACACCGCTCCGATACGGCGGAACTCACAAGAAGAATCAATTGGTAACTTTGCAGAATCGCTTGCTAACTCAGCGTACGCGATGAAGTATCTGGTGGTGTTGCGAAGTCAGTTGCCACCGGGACGCATGGTGGACGACATCGCATGACCTCAGGACTCAAGGGAAGGGCGGGCGAGGGATGAGAGTGCGTGATCTTGAGGGGTGGGGCGGGGAGTTGGTGGAGCTGGCCTGGGAGTTGAACGATCTCGGGTTCGACTCCGTGGTCAGGCTCGCTCCCGGCCGGCGGCCGAGTGTGGAGATCTTCGTGCCGCCAGGGGCGAGGGTCACCACGACGCAGCGGGGCCGTACCTCGGTGTTCACCTGGGACCGGCACCACAGCCGGCCGAGCCGTAACCTGTGGGGCCGCGACCAGCGGGGCCGCGACCAGCCGGGTCGCAGCAGGATGCGGGAGGCGGCCGAGCGGCTCATGGAGGTGGCCCGGTGAAGCCCCCCTGCCTGCTGGGGCAGATCTGCTTACCCGCCCAGGTCGACTCCGTACCCATAGCACGGCAGTACGTCCGCCTCCTGCTGCAGGTAGTGGAACACGCCCAGGCCGACGACGCGCTGCTGCTCGTCAGCGAACTCGTCACCAACGCGGTGCGCCATTCCGACTCCGGCCGCCTCCCCGACGGACGGGTCGCCGTGGCCGTCGCCAACTATGATGGAACGCTCCACGTCGATGTGATCGACGCCGGATCGACCGGACATCAACCCCGGGTCTGTACGGACGTCGGCCTCGACAGTGGTGGGGGACGCGGCCTCTGGCTGGTCCAGGAGCTGGCCTCGGCCTGGGGCTGGCAGGAGACGCCAACCGGCCGTGTCGTCTGGTTCCAGCTGACGGGACCGTGAAGCGGCACCCCCTATGACGCTGGGGAACGGACCGAGTCACCGCGCACTCGGCTCACCCCGCTACTTACCGGGCGTGCACGCATAGAGCTGGCCGTAGCGTTTCTGAGCGATCCGCATCAGCTCGATCGTGTCCCTGATCCCATCCCTGCCCTTGGCGATCTGCGCCAGGTAGAGGGTGATGATCCTCTGCTTGCCGCCGCAATTGAACCTGGCCACCACCTGGTACGGCTGTTCGTCAACCCCCGCATACGCAAGATGTACCGCTAGCCCCTCGCCAAGGTCGGCGGGCAAAGTAGCCGCTCCATGCCTGGTGAAGACCTTCCGTCTGTCATCCATGACCTCGCCCAGGTACTCACGCGTCGATTGAGGGGCCTCCTGCATCCACGCGACGCTTAATGATTTAGGTATGGCCCCCGGCGTCCCGCAGTCACCGTTCGTTTCGTTGCCATTCGTCTGCTCGCTGAGAGAGCCTTTCACACCACTGACTAGCCGGAATGCCTGGTCAGGTACAAATTTGCAGACATAGGGGGGCGAATCAACGATCGCGTCTGTGGCGACCGGCGCAGGCGTAGGGAGAGCCGAATCCTCCGGAGTGCATGCCGTACCGAGGAGCATGACGGCGATCAGCGCGACCAGTTGACAGCGAAACCTCATTTACCGCCTCCCGTGGAGGGCGGGATCTGGAGGTTGAGGTAGTCATCCACCTCGCTGGTTACGCGGAAGGTACCTCTGAAGCGGTCATGTAGGTCCTTGCCCTTACCGTTTTCATGGACCCATGTAAGGAATTGACTGTACTCCGACGGGCTCATCTCGGTGAACGGCTTGATCGTCGGAGGGTTCCCGGCCGCGAAGGATTGGCCTTTCAGATCGACCTCGTCGAGCATCCCCTTGTTCAGCATGGCGGTGGCGATCATCTGCTCTGCCAGCCTCTCCACGGCGAGCCGGTTGTCGGCCAGGCTCGCGTACGTCTCGTCCAGGCTCAGCCCCTTCTCCGACACCAGCCCGGCGACCCACTTGGCAGTCGCGTCGTAGCCGGCCCCGGCCGCCTTGTCGTAAGGGGTGGTGAGCAGCGACCCGAAGGCGCCGGTGGCCAGTTCCCCCACCTGTTTGGCGCCCGGAACCGGGATCAGCCCGATCGTGTCACGGACCATGGTCTGCAACGCCGAGCTCGCCTTCTTGTCGTCGAGTCCCTCGGCGATCAGCGCCTGGCGGCGGATCTCCACGATGTGCGAGAAGGGGCGGGCCTCGCCCACGATGTTGTCGACGAGGAACTGCCCGACGTCGGCCTTGCCGATCCGGCCGTCCTCGTCGTAGTCGAACGTCTTGAGGTCGGCCATGGTGAAACCGAGCTGCTTGAGGTTGGAGCTGTCGAGGCCCACCGGGGGCATGCTGTCGAGTGCCGCTTTCATGTGCTCGGTCTGCGCCCGCATCAGCGCCTCGAACCCGGCGTCGTCGCGGGTGGCCAGCGCCAGCGCGTAGGACATGGCCGTGGCGTCGGCCTTGCCGAACGTCCCGTGGTTGAGGAGAAGGTTGGAGACCTGGTCGATGTTGGCCGCCATCGCGCGTGCAGGAGATCGCCCACGGCCGAGGATCTCGTCTTCCTGTCGGGGTTCGCCGTCCCCGCGCCGGATCTCAGCAGGCCGCCCAGCCCCAGAGCGCCGGCGAGGTCCGGCAGGGACACCTGTGCGTCGTGGTGGTATTCGGTGGCCGCGGCCCACCTGCGCCGGTACTGCTCCTTCTCGTAGGCGACCGCGTCGCCGCCGACGGTCCGCATGAACGTCGCGGAGAACGGCGTCTTCCCGTCGTGGGCGCCCCAGATCAGCGCCTGGGCCTGGTATCCCGCGTACTTCGCGCCGCCGGCGGCATGGTCCGCCCGGCCCTGTTCGATGAGCTCTCTGAGGAACCCGTCACCGGCGTAGGCCCTGTTCTCCGGGTCGGTCCCGGCGGCGAGAGCGGTGCTCAGCAGGCGCAGCGTCTGCTTGCCCTGCGTGGAGAGGCCGTTCATCCGAGCCGACTCCCCGCGCTTCGCGGCGTCCCGGAGCTGTGCGGCGAGCGTGCCGGGCAGCTCGGTGACTCCCTTGGCCCCCAACGTCCTCAGGAACACCCCGGCGAACTCCGGATCGGCCGCCCGGCCGGCGTATTTCCGCAGCCCGGCCAGGGCCTTGGCGTCCCCGTCAGCGGCGGCGCGCGCGAGGCGGGCGGCCAGGGTCCCGTCCAGCAGGCTCTGGGCGGCGTCCAGCCCGTCGGGCATCTCCATGAAGGATCCGGCGGTGGTGGAGGTGCCGAAGCTGATCTTCTGCTGCTCCATCTCGCGGATCAGTGCCTGCCGCCGCCGCAGGTCCTCGGCCTGCTTGCCGACCCGGCCGGCCAGCTCGCGCAGGCGCAGCGCCGGAGCGGTGTCCAGCCCGGCGCCGTGCAGCTCGCCGTACAGGCTCTCCGCCAGCTGCTCGATCCGCCCGGCGGCCCGGGTGTGCCCGCCGGCCATCGTGTCGAACTCGGGCTGCCTGACCCCGCTGAACTCCGCGCCGGTCATGACGCGCCCGGCAGAGACGCCAATCTGCTCCGCGCGCTGTGCACCGCCCTGGCGAGCAGGTCGCGCAGCTCCCGCTGGTCGGCGTTGACCTGGGTGCCGAACCGGGCTCCGGTGGGTCCCACCCACGCGTCGCCCTCCATCAGGCGGCAGGAGGGGGCGAGCGCCCACCAGTGCTCGTCCGACAGCCGCTGGATCCGCTCCACCACCGCCCGCATCGCCTCGCGATCGAGGTCAGCCACGACGAACTCCCGTATGGCGCTGGACAGAAACAGATCAGAAAGCGGCGCCCCCGCGCCCGTTACAGATTAATCAACGGCGCGCTGATCAAACAACTCCCTATATTCATAAAAGACGGAGAATGTCTAGTTTGGTTAGTGAAAGTCATATCGAAAAATCGGGAAGTCCGGCCTGCCGTTGCGCGGCCGTCACGGGTACTCCGTCGCGGCGAGCTTTTCGAGCGCCGGTCCCGTGAGCCGGTAGGTGTCCCATCCGTCGAGCGGCTCGGCGCCGAGTGCCCGGTAGAACTCGATGGACGGGGTGTTCCAGTCGAGAACCGCCCATTCGAACCGGCCGTAGCCGCGTTCCACGCATATGCGGGCGAGCTCGATGAGCAGTTGCTTTCCATACCCGGATCCCCGGTGGACGGGATGCACGTAGAGATCTTCGAGGTGGATTCCATGCCTGCCCAGCCAGGTGGAGTAGGTCACGAACCAGAGCGCGAACCCCGTCACAGTCTGTCCGTCGGTGGCGATGTGGCAGAACACGGCGGGGGACGGTCCGAAGAGGGCGTCGTGGAGCTGGTCGGCGGTGGTCTCGACCTCGTCGAGCGCCTTCTCGTACTCCGCGAGCCCACGGATCATGTCGATGATCGCCGGAACGTCATCCGGCGTTGCGGGACGAATCATGGGGGAAGTCTAGGCTTCCGCGGTGAGCGGACCGGCCCGGCAAAGCACCCGATCAATGATAAAAGCCCATATTTAGGGGCAGGTGGCTCCGTGGACGGGACTCCCGTAAGTTGTCTGCTGATCGAACGCGGGGCGTTCACAGGTCGTCGAGGAAGGCGGATCACATGTCGACAGAGCCCACCGGTGCGCGGCTGGCCGAGCTGAGGCAGGCATTCGCCGCCATCGACGCCGACGGCGACGGCTTCATCACGGAGAGGGAGTTCGGTGAGCGCTTCCCCGGCCTGCCCGCCGAGGCCATCGGATCGCTGAACCGGGACGCCGACTCCGACGGCGACGGCCGCTTCTCCTTCGAGGAGTTCGTCCGGCTCGTGTCCGTCGACTGATGGGAGCTGCCGGGCAGACCGACCCGGGCGGCTCTCACACGCCGGCGAGGGTGAAGCCGAGCAGGGCCACGTCGTCGCGGGTGCCCTCGTCGCCGACCAGGGCGAGCAGTGCCTCCAGCTGGGAGTCGAGGTCCAGCCCGGCCGCCTTCACCATCTCGGAGCGGAGCCTGGCCATGCCGGCCAGGATGTCCGCCGACCGCCTCTCGACGATCCCGTCGGTGTAGAGGAGCAGCCGGTCGCCCGGCTCCAGACGGGTCTCCGCCGTGCTGAAGACCGTGGACGGCAGGGCGCCGACCAGCGGGGCGAGCGCACTGCCGAGGTAGTCGACCTCCCCGTCCGCCCTGCAGATCAGGATGGGCGGATGGCCCGCGCTGGAGTACTGCAGGCGCCCGGTCGACAGTGACAGCCGCACGCACAGGACCGTTCCGTGCATCCGGTCGTAGCGGCCGGTCGTCATCCGGTTGAGACGGCCGAGGGTCCGGCCCGGGTCGGGGTCCTCCAGGGCGTACGCTCTCAGCGCGTTGCGCATCCGGCCCATGGTCGCGGCGGCCTTTACCCCCTTGCCGACGATGTCGCCGATCACCAGCACCACCTCGTCGCCGGAGACGCGGATGACGTCGTACCAGTCGCCGCCGACGCTGGACTCGTCGTTGCCCGGGCGATAGCGGCCGACGATCTCCGCACCGCTGATGCGGGGAACCTCGGGCAGCAGGGCGAGCTGCAGCGTGGTCGCGATCCGGTGCTCCACCTCCAGCTGCTTCAGGTTCTCCAGGCGCGCGGCGGTGAGCTGGGCGAGCTGCCGGAGCACCGTGTCGTCCCCGCCGTCCCCGCCGTCCCCGCGGGCCTCGTCGCCGGAGACGGTGGCGTTCGGCGGCTCGACCCGCAGACCGTCGCCGGAGGCGAGCGTCACCCGCGCGCCCGGGGAGTCGGCCAGCAGCCGGCCGTACTTCTCTGTGAGAGTCAGCACCTCGGGTGCCGACGACGCCCCGTTGATCGCGAGGGCCGCCTCCGTCAGCTCGCGGAGCTGGCGGTTGTGGCGCGAGCGGGCGGCGGCCAGCCGCAGGACGCCGCGCACCCGGGTGAGCAGCTCCCTGGCGGAGAACGGCTTCACCAGGTATTCGTCGGCCCCCGCGGTGAGTCCCGTCAGGGACTCCTCCTTGCCGGCCCGCGCCGACAGCAGCATGATCGACACGCTCCGGGTGCCGGGGTCGGCGCGCAGCCTGCGCACCAGCTCCAGGCCGTCCATCCCGGGCATCATCACGTCGGCGATGACCAGGTCGGGGTTCTGCTCCCTGGCGGCGTTCAGGGCGGCGGCCCCGTCGGCCACCGCCGTCACCGGCCAGTGCGGGCTGAGCAGGCGGACGAGATACTCCCGCAGGTCGGCGTTGTCGTCGGCCACCAGGATCCGCTCGACGGCCGGACGGCCGGCGGAGTGCTCCGCCGCGGTTCCGTCCGTCGCCTTCCCGTCCGCCCGCTCCTCCGGCACCGGCAGCCACAGCCCCTCGCCCGGTCCCGTTCCGTACGGCGTCGCCGCGGCGGCGAGCTGGTCCTGGGGAAGGTGCGCCGAGCCGTACGGCAGGGTGATCGTGAAGGTCGTCCCCTCGCCGAGACGGCTGTCCGCCTCGATCCGGCCGCCGTGCAGGGCGATCAGCTCGCGCGCCAGCGCCAGGCCGATGCCCGTCCCCTCGAGGCTGCGCGACGGCGAGCCGCTGACCCGGTGGAAGCGCTCGAAGAGGTTCGGGATCTCGTGATCGGGGATGCCGACCCCGGTGTCGGAGACCGTGACCACGGCATGGTCGTCATCGGACCGGACGCCGACCGTGACACCACCCGCGAACGTGTGCCGCAGCGCGTTGGAGAGCAGGTTGAAGACGATCCTCTCCCACATGTGCCGGTCGAGGTGGACCGGCTCCGGCAGCGGCCCGCCCTCCATCCGCAGGGTGAGCCCGACGCTCTCCATCGACGAACGGAACACGCCGGCCAGCTCGGCGGTCTGCGCGGCCAGGTCGGTCGGCTGGTAGCGGGCGCGGGTCCGTCCGGAGTCGACGCTGGTGAAGTCGAGCACGTCGTTGACCAGCGTGAGCAGCCGCATCGCGTTGCGCCGGGCCGTACGGAGGACGGCGTGCTGCTCGGAGCCGAGCGAGGGGTCGTCGAGCAACTCCTGCAGCGGACCCAGGATCAGCGCCAGCGGGGTGCGCAGCTCGTGGCTGATGTTGGCGAAGAACGCGGTCTTGGCGTCGTCGAGCTCCGCGAGTTCCCGCGCCCGGCGGCGTTCGTGCTCGTGGGCCTCGGCGGCGGACAGCGCCCGCGACGCCCCGGCCGTGAGCACCTCGAAGAACTCCTCGTACGGCCCGCGCGCCTGGAGCATCGGGTTCGTGCCGCACACGAGCACGCCCAGGACGCGGGCGCCCGAGGTGAGGGACAGGGCGACCGCCGGGCCGGACGCGCCGAAGGGCTCGCCGGAAAGCTCCGTCACGTTGCCCGCGCCCGTCATGGACCGCCGGAGGTCGTCGTTCGCGCGGATCCGCGCCGGAGCCGTGCCGTGCGGCACGGCGAGCCGCAGGCCCCCGTCGTCGTCCATGAGGTAGACGAGGGCGAACGGCACGTCGTCGCGTGCCTCGCCGAGGACCGAGACGACGGCCCGCGCCACCTCCTGCCGCGTGACCGCTCCACTCGCCGCCACGCCGACCCGGCTCAGCGTGCGCAGCCTGCGCTCGGCGAGCACCCGGCCGGTCGTCTCGCTGACCAGGCACAGCACTCCGCCGACCGTTCCGTCGTCCAGCCATATGGGGCTGTAGGAGACGTCGAAGTAGGTCTGTTCGAGAAAGCCGTGGCGTTCCAGGAGAAAGGGGTGGTCCCGGGCCCAGAAGGGCTCGCCCGTCTCGCGCACCCCGTCGAGCAGCGGGCGCAGGACGTCCCAGGTCTCCCGCCAGTTCTCCACGGCCGGGCGGCCCAGAGCGGCCGGATGCTTGTCGCCGATGGTGGGGATGTAGGCGTCGTTGTAGAGGGGGATGTGCTCCGGCCCCCAGAAAACGACGATCTGCATCCCGGAGGAGAGAGCGATGTCGACGGCGCCCCTGAGGGGGGCGGGCCACTGCTCCATCGGTCCCAGGGGAGTGGTCCCCCAGTCGTGCTCGCGGATCCGCACGCCCATCTCACCGCCGCCGGAGGGGGTCTCCTTCTGCATCTCACTCCCCGCGTATCAGGTAATGTGACCATACCTGGTGCGACAAGAGATCCTGCGATGAGGACATGGGCATTCACCTTGAGGGACGGATGGATCCCGACGGTTCGCGCGTGATCATCCCGATCGGCGACCTCGACCGTGACGCGGCGGATACGCTGGCCGCCGCGGTGAACGAGAGCCTCGCCCATCCGCCCGGCAGACTGGTGATCCAGATGACGCACGTGCAGTTCTGCGACTCCTCCGGGATCGTCACCCTGCTCGACGCCCACGCCGACGCGGCGCGTCTGGGCACGGAGCTCGTCCTCGCCGACGTCGGCGACCACCTGCGGGCGCTCTTCCAGATCTCCGCTCTCGACCAGGTCGTACGGATTGTCGAAGAGTCCCGTGGCTGAGGCGGCCCGCGAGGGCGTCCGGACGGCTCAGGAGAGCCCCGAGGCCGCGCAGGCGCCCCCGGAGGGCGAGACGGCCGCGGACGGCGTCCGGACGCTCTCCCTCCCGATCGCCGGAGATCTCGCCGGGATCCGGAGGCTGGCGCGCCGGTTCCTGGAGCCGGAGGCCCTCGACGAGATGCGGGAGAAGAACTTCATCCTCGCCGTCAGCGAGGCCGCCAACAACGTGCTCGACCACGCCGGCACCGGCGGCACCATCATCCTGCGGCGCGGAGCCGGCCGGGTCGTCGCGGAGATAAGCGACCGGGCGGGGCTGCTCACCGACGCCGAGGCGGGCATGGTCCCGCCGCCGGTCGGATCCCGCCGGGGCTACGGGCTCTGGCTGATGCGCCAGATGTGCGACGGGGTGGAGATCCTCCACGACCCGGCCGGATCGACGATCCGGCTCACCATCCTGCGCGCCTGACCCCGTCCGGGCACCGGTCCGCGGTCCGGCCTGCCGTCCTGCGCGCCCGGTCCCCGTTCGGGCCTCGGCCGGTGGTCCGGTCCTGTGCGCCCGACCTCCATTCAGGCCTCGGCCGGTGGTTCTGTGCGCCCGGTTCCCGTTAGGCCTCGGCCGGTAGCCCGATCCGTGGTCCTGTGCGTCCGGTTCCCGTCTAGGACTCGGTCAGCGGGTCCTGCCGCTCGCTGATGCGGGTCGCCCACCTGCGGATCTGCGCTCCGTCGAACTGCTGGATCCCAGGAAGCTGCAGCAGGGCCGCCCGCAGGGCCTCGTCCACCTCGTCGACCGGCCCGCCGCTGTGTGAGGCGCTGACACGCTGCAGCACCTGGGTGGTCCGGGCGTCGAACTGCGGCCTCTTCCCGGCGGCGGTGCGCATGGCCACGTCGCGAAGGGCGGCGTTGTCCATGGTGATACGGATGCGAGACATCCTCGATTCCCCCCGAAGAACATAGGTTTCACGGGACCGGTGCCGATAGGTCGTTTCCGACCAGATCAGGGGACTGATCTATGTCCTGACCTGTTAAAACGTGATTCCGGTCCTGAGGGAGTGTCTCACGGCGTCCCGTGATGGATCACCAGGACGCGCCATTCACGGGCCACACGCGGGCCGATGGCCCGGACTGTTTTACCTGTTCGTGGCCGGTGTCGCGGCCGGGGTGGACGCCACCTCACGCCTGTGCCTCCGCGCTGGGCCGCTCGACGCCTCCCCGGGGACGACGCGCGGTGAAGGCGTGGGCGCCCTCGGCCCAGGTCCGGTCGAGATCGGAGCCTTCCGGGTAGCGGCCGTCGAGCTCCAGGATCACCATCCCGTGCGCGAAGGACCACAGTGCCTGGGCCAGGTACGGCTCGCCGGCGGCCAGGAAGAAGGGGGTGCCCGCCCATTCCTCCAGGCCGGGGGCGAGCCGCTGCCGGGGGAGCGGGCCCGAGGTCGTCAGGCGGTAGAGGTTGGGATGGGCGAGGCCGATGCGCCGGTAGGCGCGGAGCACCGCGCCGATCGGCTCCTCGGGGGGAGTCGCGTGGCGGGCCGCGTCGAGCGCCGCGTGGAGGGCCGCCCCGGTCTCGGCGAGCCCTCGCTCCATGAGTGCCGCCTCGACGGCGGCCTTGTCGGAGAAGTGCTTGTAGAGCGACGGGGCCCGGATGCCGAGCCGGTCGGCCAGCGCCCGCACGGTAAGTGCGTCACGCCCCTCCTCCTCCAGCAGCACCCGGGCGGCTGACACGATCTCCGCCGCCCGAGGGGTGAGGGAGCTCAGTTCAGGCACGGTGCTCATCGCGGCATCTTTTCAGCGCTCATCCGGGCATCTTCTCAGCACGGGCCTTCAGCGCCGTGTTCATCGCCGCGAAGTTGTCGGCCACATCCAGGGCGCCGCCTGCCAGCGGTACGAGGGCGCCGGTGAACGTCTCGCCCTGCGTCAGTCGGCTACGGCCGCCGCCGAGGTCCTCGATGCGGAAGTAGTGCTCGCCGTCCAGGATCCCCGGCACGTCGAACCGGCCGATCCAGCGCAGCTCCCGGCCGGGGGTGGCGGTCAGGACCGTGGGGGTGAAGGTGGTGATCGAGCCCTGGTAGGAGAGCCGGTTGGTGAGCACCGCGCCGACCCGGGCCTCGCCCACCGCGCTCACGATGAACGGGTTCCACTGCGGATAGGCGCCGAAGTCGGTCAGCACCTGCCACACCCGCTCGGGTGAGGCGTCGATCTCAACCTCCGTGCGGATCTGGTGAGGAGCGATCCGCGTCCAGGCGTAGAGGCCTGCGGGGACCGCGACGAGCAGGGCGACGACGACGAGCAGGGTGCGCTTGACCATCATTCCTCCATAGCTAACTTTGTTAGCCAGACTCTAGGCTAACAAAGTTAGCTATGCAAGCGCCCGGTGGCGGGGAAGGGGGTGCGTCTCCGGGGCGGTGGTCGGGGGTGGGGTGATGTCCTCACGGCGGCAGTCGAGGCCTGGCGGTGTCCTTGTGGCGGCGAGGAGGGAATCCTCGCTTGCGTGCGAACATAAATCGTGTTCGAATGAACTCGACGAGCTTTCAAATCGGGAGGGTGGGCGTTGGCGGCGCGAGCACGGCACCGGACGCCGTGGTCCTCGCAGGTCGCCACCGGCTGCCCGCTCTCCCCGGACCGACCTGGGAGAACACGTGACCGCCTTTCACCCGGCCGATCAGGAAGAGACCGTGACCGGCTGGATGCTGCTGGACTACGGCGAGGTGATCTCCCTGCCCCAGCCGGCCGAGGAGGTGGCCGCCATGGCCGCCCTGGCCGGCCAGGACCCCGACGCCTTCCGTGACCGCTACTGGCTCCACCGGGACCCCTACGACCGTGGCCAGGCTCCCCACCTGTACTGGAGCAACGTCCTGGGCCGGGACCTGGCCGCCGACGACCCCGTCGTCGCCGAGCTCGATGCGGCCGACGTCGCGAGCTGGTCCCACCTCGCCCCCGCCGGCCTGGACATGCTCCGGGAGCTCTCCGGCCGCCACCGGCTCGCCCTGCTGTCCAACGCCCCCGAGCCGCTGGCGGCGGCCATCGACGAGGCCCCCTGGGCCGCGATGTTCGCCCACCGCTTCTACAGCTGCCGTCTGGCCCTCGCCAAGCCCGACGCCGCCATCTTCGAAAGGGTCCTCCACCGCCTCGACGTGGACCCCGGCCAGATCACCTTCCTCGACGACAGGGCCGTCAACGTCAATGCGGCGGCGGCACTCGGGATCAACGCCGTCCTCTACCGCGCCCAGCCGTAACTCGCCGGTGCGGTGAAGCGGCCGTCACGGAGCCTCACGGAGCCTCACGGAGGCGGTGAAGCGGCCGTCACGGAGCCTCACGGAGCCTCACGGAGCCTCACGGAGGCGGTGAAGCGGCCGTCACAAAAGGTGGTGAAGCCGGCCGGAGCGCCGCGTGGCGGCGCGTGCGGTACGGGCGCCCCGGCGGAAGGTGTGCGGTGGCGTCGGCGTGGGGGCGGGGGACAGGCGTGGCGGTGCTGGTCCGTGTGGCGGGGATAGGTATGGCGGTGCCGGTACGGGTAGTGGGAAAGAGGGGGTCCCCGGCGTGGCCCGGCGGGGCCGGTCAGGAGGCCGAGACGCTTCTCATGGAGGCCTGACGCAGGGACTCGCTCACATCCGCGTCGATGGGGAAGGCCTCGCCCAGCCGGGTCAGCTCCAGCAGCCGGCCGAGGAAGCCGTGGACGCCGGCCAGGCGGAGCCAGCCGTTCTGCTCGTAGGTGCGGCGCATCGTCGTCAGCAGGGCCCAGACTCCGGTGGAATCGCAGAACCCCAGGCCCGCCGCGTCGATGATGATCCGGACATGTCCTTGCGTCAGCAGTTCCGCGAGCGCCTCCTCGAACTGTGGGGCCGATAGTTTGTCTAGATCACCGATGAGTGACACCACAGAGAACTGTGGGTGGTCGCTCACCGTGACGGAAAGTCGAGTCATGATGCCCCGCTGTCAACGACTGTTGGAGACAGCGCCCGCATGGGGAGCCGCGCAAAGACGGAAACCACTACCACCACGGTACGCCGGTGCCTCAGGACAGTTCAACGGGTCGGCACGGGCACCCGAGACCAGGACGTTCGGGGCCCGGACGGTGGCGCTCGCGGGCGGGTCAGCGCCCGCCGGTCGCCTCTCCGCCGGTCGCCTCTCCGGAGAGCGCCGTCCCGATGCGACCTCCGGCCCGCGGTGTCCGGGAGTCCCGCGGTCTCCGCGGTGTCCGGGAGTCCCGCGGTGTCGGTACAGTCCGGGAGCCCCGCGGTCTCCGGGGTGTTCTAGGTGTCCGGGAGGCTCGGGGGGGCGGTACGGCCCGCGTCGGCCGGGGAGTCTGTGCCGCCTCTCGTGCGGCGTTCGCGCTTTCCCCGCGCGAGCTCGGTGCCGAGGGCGTCCAGCCTCTGGGTCCAGAACCGGCGGTAGCGCTCCAGCCAGACGTCGACCTCCCGCAGGGGAGCGGGATCGACGGAGTACAGGCGCCGGGTGCCCTCGGCCCGGACCGTGGCGAACCCGTTGTCGCGCAGCACGCGCAGGTGTTGCGACACTCCGGGCTGGGAGATCCCGAACTCCTCCTGCACGACGGCGCCGAGCTCACCGGCGGAGCGCTCGCCGTCGGCGAGCAGCTCCAGGAGCCGGCGGCGTACCGGATCACCGAGAATGTCGAAGGCGTGCATGGACGCCATTGTATGAGTGTGTGCTTATATAGAGCAATTCCTGGAGCTCTCCCGGCCTCGCACGTCTCGCGGGCCGGCCCTCGTCGCGGGAGACGTACCGGCCCGCCGGGGAGCCCCGGGCGGGACGGATCGTTTGCCCCACGCCACCGGGGGCACCCGGAAACCATGGGAACCACCGATCCGGCGGTGCTCACCGTCAACGCGGGATCATCGAGCCTCCAGCTCCATCTCGTCCAGAACGGGCGGGTCCTGCGCGCCGAACAGAGCGAGAAAAGCCCTGATCCGGCCGGCGTCGAACGGACGCTGTCGGACTTCCTCGACGCCGCGCCCCGGTGCGAGGTCGTGGCGGCCGGTCACCGGCTCGTGCACGGCGGCGACGCCGTACGGCAGCCGACGGTCGTCGACGACGACGTGCTGGCCGCGGTGCGCGAGCGCGCCGATCTCGCCCCGCTGCACGTGCCGCCCGCGCTCGCGCTCGTCGAGGCCTGCCGGCGACGGCTGCCCGAGATCCCGCACGTGCTCTGCCCGGACACCGCCTTCCACGCCGGGCTGCCCGAGCGGGCCGCGACCTACGCGCTGCCGCCGGAGTGGAGGAGCCGGTACGGCCTGCGGCGCTACGGCTTCCACGGGCTGTCCTACGCCTGGACGCTGCGGCGGGCGGCGGAGCTGCTGGGACGGCCCGCCGGGACCCTGCACCTCGTCCTCACCCATCTCGGCGGAGGCTCCTCGGTCTGCGCGGTCCGGGATGGCCGCAGCGTGGACACCTCGATGGGGTTCACCCCGCTTGAGGGGGTCCCGATGAGCAAACGGTCGGGCAGCGTCGACCCCGGCATGCTGCTCTGGCTCCTGTCCGGCTCCCGGCTCTCCCTGGAGGAGCTGCGCGACGGCCTGGAGCACCGGTCCGGGCTGCTCGGGCTGTCGGACGGCAGGTCCGGCGACACCAGGGACCTGGTGAGCGCGGACGACCACGCCTCAGCCCTGGCGCTGGAGGTGTTCGTCCACCGGGTGAGCCGGGAGATCGCCGCCGCCGCGACGAGCCTGGACCGGCTGGACGCGCTGGTGTTCACCGGGGAGATCGGCTGGGACCAGCCGGAGGTCCGGGAGGCCGTCTGCCGCAGGCTCGCGCTCCTCGGCGTCGAGCCGCCCGCGCACGCCGATCCGGAGGCCGACGGGGCCGTGAGCCGGCCGGACGCCGCCGTACCCGTGCTGGTGGTGCGGCCGCGTGAGGAGTTGCAACTGGCCCGCGACACTCTTGGCGCGCTCGACGACCTCCTGCAGCTCGGCGACCTCCCGTAGATGTATCCACGCAATCGGGTAGGAGGACCCGTATAAGGGGGCTGAGATCGTGACACGTGAGCTCGTGAACGGGGCCGTCGGCGGGATACTCGCCACCGCGGCGATGAGCGTGGTGATGCTCGCCGGCGACCGGATGGGCCTGATGCCGGACCAGCCGCCCAAGAGGATCGCCCGCGCGGTCCTGCCCGGCCACCGGCACCGGCCCAAGTCCGGTGAGGAGGTGCTGGGCGCGATCACTCACTTCGGCTTCGGGGCGGCCTGCGGTGCCCTCTACGCCCTGGTCCGGGGGCGGCGGCACACGCCGATCCTCCTGGGTGCCGGCTACGGGCTGGCCATCTGGTCCGTCAGCTACGAGGGCTGGGTGCCGCGTCTGGGCATCCTGCCGCCGATCTCCGGTGACCGGCCGGGGCGTCCCGCGGTGATGGCCGCCGGCCACGTCGTGTACGGAACCGTGCTCGTCCTGGCGGTGAACGGCCTCAACGGTGCCGCCGAGGCGTGAGGACCGCCGGCCCGCTCGTCCGAGAGATCCTTGCCGTCCTCCGCCGGGGCCGCGGGCGCGGCGCCGGGTGGGAGGGGCCGCGCTGGGACAGGAGAGGGGGGAGGCCGCCCCGGCGAATGGCGATCGTGGAGACGGCGGAACTCTGTCCTGTGACGCGGCCCGCAGTGCTGCGAGCGGTCGTGGTGCTCCCTACATGACGGGTGACGGAATGCCCCCGCCCGCCAGGTCCTGCCGGAGCACCGGGTTGATGCGTCCGCCGTGCTCGTCGTGGTGATCGGCGTCGGCGTCGTCGAACCACACGCCGCCGTCCGCCAGGTAGCGGAAGCGGATGGGCTGCTGCGACGGGACGGTGAGGCTCACCTGGTAGGTGCCGTTGTCCTTGCGCTGCATCGGGTGGGCGTAGGGGTCCCAGTTGTTGAAGTCGCCGACCAGCGAGATCCCGCCCAGGGGCTGGTCGGCCGGCACGGTGAAGGTGAGTTTGACCTGGCCGTTCTTGGTGGGTTTACCACGTTTGATCATCGAAGTTCTCCTGACATCACTGTCTCCATGGGTGGCCTGCCGTGATCGTGGTGACGGTAAGACGCGAAGGTCACGCCGGCCTCCCGAACGTGTGTCCTTCAGGACGTGCACGATCGGGAGGCCGGCGCCCAGTCACGGTCAAGCCGGTACGATCCACATGGATCGTTACCGCAAGTGACCGCAGGGCAACACGGTGCGCCAACTTTTGGGCGGGATAACGTCCGACTTTGACTAGATCAAGATGATTAAGCGGCCCACGGGCCACGGAAAGGGCGTTTCTCCCCTTCTGGCTCCGCCTGGGACCGATAAGGGAGACCCCTGCGCCCGCCGGTCCGGGAGCGCGCGTGCCGGCCCACCGGTGAAGGATGGGCCCTATGGACATACGGCCCATCTCGCCGCCGCTGCTGGTCGAGGAGCTCGCCGACCGGGTGGCCTCGGCGGCTCCGGACTCCTGGGTGCGGGTGGCGCTCGACGGCGCGCCCGCGGCGGAGCCGGGGCGGCTCGCCGACGCCCTGGTGGACCCGCTCCGGCTCCGCGGGCGTGAGGTTCTCCGGGTGTCCTCCGGTGACTTCCTGCGTCCGGCGTCGCTGCGCTTCGAGTACGGCCGGACCGATCCGGACGCCTTCTACACCGACTGGCTCGACTACGGAGCGCTGACGCGCGAGGTGCTCGGCCCGCTCGGCCCCGGCCGCTCGGGGAAGGTCCTGCCCACGCTCTGGGACAGCGCCGTCGACAGGGCCACGCGCGCGCCCTACGTCACCGTGCCGCGCGGCGGGGTGCTCCTGCTGGACGGGGCCCTGCTGCTGGGGCAGGGGTTGCCGTTCGACCTCGTCGTGCATCTGTGGCTGTCGCCGGGCGCGCTCAGCCGGCGGACCGCCGGGGAGTGGCGGTGGACGTTGCCCGCCTACGCCCGGTACGAGCGGGAGATCGAGCCGGTCGACGTCGCCGACGTCGTCGTCCGCGTCGACGACCCGAGGCATCCGGCCGTCGTCAGGCGGCCGTGAGACCGTACCCGCCCGGCGCCCCACCCGCCGCGCGGCGGACCGGTGTCGTCCGGGACGTCTCACCGGGCCGGTGTCGCCTGGTCTTGCCGGACCGGTGTCGTCCGGGACGCCGCACCGGGCCGGCGCTCCCTGCGCGGCCTCACCCGCCACGGGCGGGCCGCGTCCCCCTGGGACACGGCCCGCCCGGACTCGTCTGCCCGCCCGGTCAGACTCCGGCGCGCGAGGGCATCCTGCCCTCGGCGTAGGTCCCCTCGAACATCTCTCCGCTCATCGCCCGGGAGTCGGTGTGCGTCTCCTCGATCCGCAGGGCGATGCCCACCGCGAAGAAGGTCGGCGCCCACTGGCCGATGAAGATTCCCCACCGGTCCGCCCTGTCGGTTCCGGCCTTCTCGATCGACTGCGAGGTCAGCCATGACGCGAACGACAGGCCGATCGACGCGACCCCGGCCGCGTACATCATGCCGGACCGTACACCCATTTTATGAAGCATATTGATCATTTCATCCCCCTGATGACTGTTCGTTCTTATCGTTACCCTTTGGGGTTGTTTGTAACCGAACGTCCGAAAATGCGGATCGGCGTGTCGCGCCCGGGCGGACCGTGTCAGGGGGATCGGGGCTACGTGTCCGTGCCGCCTGCCTGCTGGAGCAACGCCTGCCGCCGTCCCTCCAGCTCGTCGGCCAGGGCCTCCTGCTGGTCGGCCATAGTGATCAACGTCGACCGCTCGGCGGCATCCGTCGGGCCGATCTCGCCGACCTGCCTGCGCAGCTCGGCGGCCTCGCTACGTAGCCTGGCCAGCTCCTTTTCGACCTGATGGAGTTCCTCTTGAATGCTCATCCGGTGTCCATACCCCCGCCGTGAGCTCCGACTCCAGCGCTCCCGGCAGGCGTGCCGGAGGCGAGGGCGGTCAGCGCCGCGGGCCGGTTCTCGCCGCGCGAGATGGAAACGGCCGGTTCTCAGCGCGGGCCGGAAGGGGTGAGCCGGGCGAGGGCCCCGATCTCGAGTGCCACCCACAGCGTGCCGTCCGGCCCGGCGGCGATGCCGTGCGGCTCCGACGCCGGGGTCGGCAGCCCGTACCCGTCGATCCGGCCGCCGAGGGTGATCCGGCCGACGCGGTTGGCGCCCCATTCGGTGAACCAGCAGTCGCCGTGCCCGTCGACGGCGATGGCGTGGGGACGCGCCCCGCGGTCGGGGAGCGGGAACTCGTCGATCCGGCCGTCGGGGGTGATCCGCCCGATCTGGCCGGCGCCGATCTCGACGAACCACATCGCGCCGTCGGCTCCGGCGGTGATGCCCACGGGGGCGGCTCCGGCGGTCGGCAGCGGGTGGACCGACACGTCGCCGCCCAGGCCGATCCGGCCGATCGCGTCCGCCTGGTTCATGGTGAACCACAGTCCGTCGTCGGGGCCGGCGGCGATCGCGGACGGGTACGCCCCCGGCACCGGGAGCGGGAACTCGGTGATCTCGCCGCCGGTCGTGATCCGGCCGATCCGGCCGGCGTTGGTCTCGGTGAACCACAGCGCGCCGTCGGCTCCCGCCGCGATCCCGAACGGCCCGGCGTCCGGCGACGGCAGCGCGAACGAGCCGATCTCCCCGGCCGTGGTGATCCGGCCGATCCGGTGGCTCCGGTACTCGGTGAACCACAGGGCGCCGTCGGGACCGGAGGTGATGACCGTCGGCCCGCACGAGGCCGGATCGAGCCGGTAGGAGGTGAGCTCCCCGCCGGGGGTCATCCGGCCGATCTCGCCGTGGTGGACCATCGTGAACCACAGGGCGCCGTCCGGTCCGGCGGTGATCCCGTACGGCCCGGCGTCACGGCCGGACACGGCGAGCTCTTCGATCGACACGGTCAGGTCGGGTGACATGGATTCTCCTTCGGCCCGGTCCCGGGGGCCGGGGTTGTCTGTGATGGATTCGGCCCGGTCCCGGGGATCGGGGTTGTCTGCGACGGATCGGGGTCGGTCCCCGGGGGCCGGGATCGCCTGCGATGGATTCGGCCCGGTCCCGGGGACCGGGGTTGTCTGTGATGGATCGGACGCGATCCCGGGGACCGGGATCGTCTGTGACGGACCTGCCGGGCGCGTCGGCCGGTGGGCCCGCCGGGACGTCAGGCCGGCCGGCCGTCACGCATCTCGATCTCGGTCCCGGTGAACCGGCCGCGCAGCGCCCTGTCGTGGGAGACCACGACGAGGGCGCCCCGGTAGGCGGCGAGAGCCTCCTCCAGCTCCTCCACGAGGGTGAGCGAGAGGTGGTTGGTCGGCTCGTCGAGCAGCAGCAGATCGGCCTCGCCGGTGAGCAGCCTGGCCAGGGCGAGCCGCCGTCGCTGGCCGACCGACAGCGCCCCGACCGGTGTCCGGAGGCTGTCGGGCCGGAACAGCCCCATCGACAGCAGCCTCGCGCGGTGCTCCTCGGGATGGCCCGGCCGGCCCTCGGCGAACGCGTCGAGGACGCTCCGCCCGGGCCGGCCCTGGGGTGACTCCTGCGGCAGGTACCCGATCCGCCCCCGATGCCGTACGGTCCCGCCGTCGGGTCCGAGTTCACCGGCCAGGACGCGCAGGAGGGTGGACTTGCCCGCGCCGTTGGGGCCGTGGACCAGCAGCCGCTGTCCCGGCTCGACGGTGAAGGAGTCCACGGCGAGCCGGTCTCCCACGCGTACGGCCCGCAGCTCGGCGACCGGCCCGTCGGCCGTGCCGCGCCGGAAGTGGCCGCTGAACCGCAGGGGCTCCGGCGGCCGGGGCACCGGGTCGTCCTGGAGCCGGCGCAGGCGCTCCTGCGCCTGGCGGACCCGGCCCGCGACCGAGCTCTGCACCCGGCCCCCGTGGCGGTCGTAGGCCATCTTGTTGCCGTCCTTGATGTCCCGGCCGTGCGCGACGCGGTGCGCCGTGGTCGCCGCGAAGGTCTCCAGCCGCCTGATCTCCTCGCACCAGTCGGCGTAGGCCTGCTCCCACCGCCGCCTGGCCGCCGTCTGCTCGGCCAGGAACCCGCCGTAGCCGCCGCCGAACCGGGTGATCCCGCCACCTTCGACCTCCAGGATCGAGGTGGCCACCCGGTCGAGGAAGACACGGTCGTGCGACACCGCCACCACCGTGCCCCGGTGTGCCCGCAGACGCTCCTCCAGCCAGGCCGTCGACGCCCCGTCGAGGTGGTTGGTCGGCTCGTCGAGCAGCAGGATCTCCGGGGAGGCCGCCAGCAGGCAGGCCAGGCCGAGCCGGGCCTGCTCGCCGCCGGACAGGCTGCCCAGCGGGCGGTCGCGGCCGACGTGCCCGAGCCCGAGACCGTGCAGCGCCTTGTCCACGCGGGCGTCCGCCCCGTAGCCGCCGCGCGCCTCGTACGCGCTCAGCAGGTCGCCGTATTCGGCCAGCCGGTCCTCGGTGAGGTCGTCCTCCAGGACCCGCATCCGCCGTTCCATGGCGCGGAGCTCCGCGAGCGCGGCGTCGACGGCGTGCTGGACGGTCCGGTCGGCGGCCAGGCCGATGGTCTGGCCGAGATGGCCGATCCCGCCGCCGGCGGAGACGGTGACCTCGCCGTCGTCCGCCGTCTCGATGCCGGCGATCAGCCGCAGCAGGGTGGACTTGCCCGAGCCGTTCTCCCCGACGATCCCGGCACGCTCGCCGGGCCGGACGGTGAGGGAGACGTGGTCAAGAACCGGCTGCTCGCCGTACGCCTTGGAGACTCCCCGCAGAGTGAGCTGAGTAGACAGAACAGGCCTCCGAAACACGATGTGAACAGGTCGTCGCGGTGTTCGGTGAAAGGCTCATGGCTGCTGGGCTCCCTTGATCTCTACCTTAATGCTACTGAGTTGCATTAAGATGGAGTATGCCCGATGTGCCGGAACTCATGCAAGCGGAGGTGTCGTGACTTCCACCGGGAACGTACGGCCCGGCGGGCGCACCGCGCGGGTGCGCGAGGCCGTACGCGAGGCCACCCTCGCCGAGCTGGCGGACAAGGGATACGAGGGGCTGACCGTAGAGGGGGTGGCTCTGCGGTCCGGCGTGCACAAGACCACGGTCTACCGGCGCTGGGGCAGCGTGGAGGGGCTCGCCGCCGACGCGCTCGACCTGGCCGGCGGTGAGCCGTGGCCGATCCCCGACACCGGCACGATCGAAGGGGACCTGCGGGAGCTCGCCCGCCTGGTGCTGACCGGGTTCGCCGACCCCGAGGCGGGGCCGGTCTCGACCGCGTTCATCTCGGCCTCCGGACGGAACCCGGTCGTCGCCAGAGCGCTGCACGCCTTCTTCGCCGCCCGCCACGAGCAGTCGGCCGTGCTCGTCACCCGGGCGGTCGAGCGCGGCGAGCTGCCCGAGGGCACCGACGCCGCCGACGTGGTCCGGACCGCCGTCGCGCCGCTGTACTACCGGCTGTTCGTCAGCGGCGAGCCGGTGGACACGGCGGTCGCCGACCGGGCCGCCGCCTCGGCCCTGGCCGCCGCCCGCGCGGGGGTGTTCCGGCCGGCTACGGCCCCAGCGCCTCCTGGACCAGGCAGGCGCAGCAGCCCGCCGACGTCGCCGGCGGCCGAGGCCTCGTAGGAGCCGCGCCTTCAGGCCGCGCCGAACCGGGGGATCGGCATGTCCTCGGTGGCCAGGTGGACGATGTGCGACTCGGTGTAGACGTCGATGCTGTGCCGGCCGCCCTCCCGGCCCAGCCCGCTGGCCTTGACGCCGCCGAAGGGCGTGCGCAGGTCACGGACGTTCTGGGAGTTGACCCAGAGCATGCCCGCCTCGACCGACCGGGCCAGCCGGTGCGTGCGGCGCAGGTCGTTCGTCCACAGGTAGGCGGCCAGCCCGTAGCGGGTGGCGTTGGCCAGTTCCAGCGCCTCGCCCTCCGTGGAGAACGGCGTGACGCAGACGACCGGGCCGAAGATCTCCTCCTGGAAGATCCGCATGTTGGGGGTCACGTCCGCGAACACGGTCGCCGACAGGAAGTTGCCGACCGGCAGGTCCGACGGCCGCGATCCCCCCGCGACCAGGCGGGCGCCCTCCTCGACGCCGATCCGGACGTAGTCCATGACCCGCTCGTAGTGCTCGGGGTGGACCAGCGCGCCCAGCTCGGTGGCCGGGTCGTCGGGGGCTCCCACCCTCACCCGGGAGGCGCGCTCGGCCAGCCGCTCCACGAACGACTCGTAGACCGTGTCCTGGACCAGGACGCGTGAGCTGGCCGTGCAGCGCTCGCCGTTGAGCGAGAAGACACCGAAGACCGCGGCGTCCAGCGCCCGGTCCAGGTCGGCGTCGTCGAACACGATCAGGGGGGACTTACCGCCCAGTTCCATCGACAGCGTTTTCAAATTGGCCGCGGCGGTGCGCATGATGATCTGCCCGGTGCCGGTCTCCCCGGTGAAGGAGATCACCGGCACGTCGGGATGCTCGACGAGCGCCGCGCCCGCCTCCTCGCCGATGCCGTGCACAAGGTTGAACACCCCGGTGGGCAGCCCCGCCTCCTCCATGATCTCCGGCAGCAGCCCGGCGGAGGCCGGCGACCACTCGGCGGGCTTCAAGACGGCCGGGCAGCCGGCCGCGAGCGCGGGCGCCAGCTTCCAGGTCTCCAACATGAACGGGGTGTTCCAGGGAGTGATCAGACCGGCCACTCCGACGGGCTTGCGCAGCACATAGTTGAGCTGGGCCGAGGCGACCCGGTAGACGTCCTCACCCAAGGTGGTGATCACATCGGCGAAGAAGCGGAAGTTGTGGGCGGCCCGGTGGGCCTGGCCGCGCGCCTGGGTGATCGGCAGGCCGGTGTCGCGGCACTCCAGCGCGGCGATGCGGTCGTCCCTGGACTCGATCGCTGCGGCGATCCTCCGCAGGACCGTGGCCCGCTGCTCGCCGGTCATCCTGGGCCAGGGGCCGTCGGTGAAGGCCTTGCGCGCCGCGGCCACCGCGGCGGCGATGTCCTCGGGGCCGCCGGCGGCGACCGTCAGGTAGGTCTCGTTGCTCGCCGGCTCCAGCGCGCTGAAGGTCGCGCCCGAGACGCTCGGGACATGGGCCCCGCCGATGTAGTGCTCCAGGTTCATGTGGCCACTTCCTCGCTCTGAGCCAGCAGTTCGTTGATCCGCTCGATCCCCGCCTCGGTCGGCGTGATCAGCGGCGGGCGGACGTGACCGGAGGCGATCAGACCGCGGCGTTCCAGGACCCACTTGGCCGGGGCGGGATTCGTCTCCACGAACAGCAGCTCGACCAGGGGGTGCAGTGAGTAGTGCAGGTCCAGGGCGGTCTGGTGGTCGCCCTCCGCATAGGCGGTGTACATCCTCGCCACGGTCGAGGGGGCCAGGTTGGCCGCCGCGCTCACGAAGCCCACGCCGCCGATCGCCAGCAGCGGCAGGCAGAGCAACTCGATGCCCGACCACATCAGGAAGTCCCGCCCGCAGCGGTGCAGGACCTGGGAGAAGTGCTCGAAGTCCTTGGTGGTCTCCTTGATGCCCACGATGTTGTCGTGGGCGCGGCGGAGCCGGGCGACGGTCTCGGGGGCGATGTCCACCGCGGTGCGCGACGGCACGTTGTAGATGACGATCGGCAGGCCGGGGAACTCGGCGGCCACCGTGGAGTACCAGCGGTGGAGCGCCTCCTGCGTCGGCCGGGCGTAGTAGGGGGTGATGACGAGTGCGGCGTCGGCGCCCAGCCGCTCGGCCTCGGCGGTGAGGCGGAGGGTCTCGTCGAGCTTGGCCGATCCGGTGCCGGGCAGGAACGGCACCCGGTCGGCCGTCTCCTCGGCCACCGCCGCCATGGCCGCGATCCGCTCGTCGATGCTCTGGGCCCCCGGCTCGCCGGTGGAGCCGCCGGTGGAGATGCCGTGCGATCCCTCGGCGAGCTGCCAGCGCACCAGTGCCCGGAGCGAGTCGAGATCGAGCTCCCCGGTCTCGGTGAACGGTGTCACCACCGGGGCTATGGACCCGCGTATGGTCGCCGGGGCGGAACGGAACTTCATTCGATCACTCCTTGGCGCACGGGGCTCGGCCGAGCCCCGACGGTGTGCAACGTGCGGTCCGGGGCGGGGACCCGTCCCGGTGCCCGCGGTTCGGGGGCCCGTCGGCGGTGCTCGCGCGGCGGCCGTACGGCGGCCGGCGTCATCGCGCGCGCTCCCGCTCCTCGTAGGCCTCGCGCCAGACGCGGTTCATCGGGTACAGGCCGTCGATGGACGCTCCCTCGTCGACCCGCTCGTAGATGAAGCGCTCCTCGGCCTCCTGCCGGGCCGCGTCGCGTGCGACCTCGGCGGCCAGGCGGGGCGGGATGACGACCACGCCCTCCGCGTCGCCCACCAGGACGTCGCCCGGCATGACGAGCACGCCGCCGCAGGCCACCGGGATCTGGGAGTCCATCGGCACGTGCCTGCGTCCGAGCACGGCCGCGTGCGCCACCGCGAAGTAGGCGGGCAGCTCCAGGTCGGCGAAGGACGGGCTGTCCCGCAGGCCGCCGTCGGTGACGACCCCGGCCGCGCCCCGGCGCAGGGCGCGCAGCGCGAGGATGTCGCCCAGCGTGCCCGCCCCCCGCTCGCCCCGCGCCTCGATCACCAGGACCTCACCGGGCCGGATCTCCTCGACGGTGCGCTTCTGCGCGTTCATCCCGCCGCCGATCTCGTCGAACACGTCCTCGCGGAGGGGGAGGTAGCGCAGCGTGCGAGCCACTCCCACCATGCGGAGGTCGGGTCTCGCGGGGCGGACGCCCTCGATGAAGTGGTGGTCGATGCCGCGCTTGCGCAGCTGTGCGGAGAGCGTGGCCGTCGAGACCGACCGCAGGGCCGCCAGGGTCGGCTCGTCCAGGCCGGCCGGGCCGCCGTCGCCGTCGGCGGGGGAGGAGTCCTGGCCGGGGGCGGAGTCCGTGGCGGTCGCCGGGCCAGTGGCCGGACCGGGACCGGAGGCCGGGGCGGAGGCGATGGTCGGCGCGGGGGCGGGGATCGGGGCGGAGCCGTAGGCGGCGGCGCGGACCTCGTCGGTCACGCGGGGCTGGACGCCGAAGTCCCCGAGGTCGCCGCTGCCGGCGACGATCTGGTTGCGGAGCCGTCCGGCGCCCTCCAGCTCCACCTCCACCACGTCGCCCGGCCGTACGACCGTGGACCCGGCGGGGGTGCCGGCGAGGATGATGTCGCCGGGTTCCAGGGTCATCAGCCGGGACAGGTCGGCGATCAGCAGGTCGAAGCCGAACAGCAGCTCGTCGGTGCACGCCTCCTGGGCGAGCTCGCCGTTGACGTATGTGCGCAGCCACAGCGCCGAGGGGTCGGCCGTCTCCAGGATCGCGGGGCCGACCGGGGTGTAGCCGTCCTGCCCCTTGGCGCGGAGGTTGGAGCCGAGGTCGGCGTGCTTGAAGTCGTAGAGGCCGAAGTCGTTGGCCGCCGTGTAGCCGGCCACGTGGCCGAGCGCGCGGTGGCGGGGGACGCGGTGCGCGCGGGCGCCGATGATGATCGCGATCTCGCCTTCGAAGGCCAGCAGCTCGCATCCGGCGGGCCGTACCACCGGCCGGCCCGACCAGGACAGCGACGAGGCGGGCTTGAGGAAGTAGGAGGGGACGGCCGGGGTGCGTCCGCGCTCGGCCGCGCGACCGCGGTAGTTGAGATGAACCGCGATGATCTTTCCTGGTGCCAGGCCGAGCGGGTGCTCCACATCGGCTCCCTTCAAATCATATAGGACATCCTGGACGATACTCGATTGGGCCAAGTGAGGCTATAGACAAAGATATTTGAATTCATACATGATTTGGAGGTGCCGGGCTCAGGGGCACCCGCCGGGATGTGAGACGCCGAGCTGACCGAGGAGACCGAAGAGATGACCGACCTGTTCATCGGAGGCGAGTGGGGCCCCGCGGAAGGGGGCGCCACCTTTACGACGCTGAACCCGGCCGACGGCTCGGTGTTCGAGGAGTGCGCCGAGGCGGGCGCCCCCGAGGTGGACCGCGCGGTCGCCGCGGCCCGCTCCGCGCTCGCCGACCCCGCCTGGGCCGGCATGACCGCCGCCGCGCGGGCGCGGATGCTGTGGCGGGTGGCCGACCTCGTCGAGGAGCACGCCGACGAGCTCGCCGAGCTGGAGACGCGGGACAACGGGCAGCCGCTGGCGGTGGCCGGGGGCGTCACGGTCCCCGGCGCGGCCGAGCACTTCCGCTACTTCGCGGGGTGGTGCACCAAGATCGAGGGGTCGGTGGTGCCGGTCTCCTTCCCCGACACCCTCCACTACACGCGGCGCGAGCCGGTGGGCGTCTGCGCGCTGATCACGCCGTGGAACTTCCCGCTGATGCTGGCCGCGTGGAAGCTCGCCCCGGCCCTGGCCTGCGGCAACACCGTGATCATCAAGCCCGCTGAGCAGACCCCGCTGAGCACGGTCATGCTCGTCGAGCTGATGGAGCGGGCCGGCTTCCCGCCCGGCGTGGTCAACCTGCTGACCGGCGGCCCGGCCACCGGAGCCGCCCTCGCCGAGCACTCCGGCGTGGACAAGGTCTCCTTCACCGGATCCACCGAGGTCGGCCGCAAGCTCGTGCACGCCAGCGCGGGCAACCTCAAGCGCCTCACCCTCGAACTGGGCGGCAAGACGCCGAGCATCATCGCCGCCGACGCCGACATCGACGCCGCCGTGGCGGGGAACGTGCGGGGCGCGCTGTTCAACAGCGGCCAGGTCTGCGCCGCCTACGCCCGCTTCTACGTGGACCGCCGGCGGGCCGACGAGTTCACCGAGAAGATGGCCGCCGCGGCCGCCGCGCTGGTCCTCGGGCCGGGCCTGGACCCGGCCTCTCAGCTCGGGCCGCTGGTCAGCGAGGAGCACCTGGCCAAGGTCGACGCCCATGTCCGCGGCGCCCGCGACGAGGGCGCGGAGCTCGTGACCGGCGGGCGCCGGGCGGGCGGGAGGCTGGCCGGGGGGTTCTTCTACGAGCCGACCGTCTTCGCCGGGGTCACCGACGAGATGGCGATCGCCAGGGAGGAGGTGTTCGGGCCGGTCATCCCGGTGCTCGCCTACGACGATCCCGATGAGATCGTGGAGCGTGCCAACGACTCGGCGTACGGCCTGGCGGCCTCCGTCTGGACCCGCGACCTGTCCACCGCCCACCGCCTGGCGGCGAAGGTCAGGGCCGGAGCCGTATTCATCAACATGATCCACGTCCCGGACGCCGCGACCACCTGGGGTGGTTTCAAGGCCAGCGGCTGGGGCCGGGAGATGGGACCGTACGCCATCGACGCCTATACAGAGGTCAAAGGCGTCTGGACGCACCTGGGAGGGGCGTGATGGGAGAGCTCGTCATGGCGGCCAAGATCACACATGTGCCGTCGATCTGGCTGTCGATCCAACCGGGCAAGCACTTCGGCATCCGGAAGCCCGCCGAAGCGGCCCTGGAGGAGATCGGCAGACGCGCCCGCGAGCGCGGGGCCGACACCTTCCTGGTGGCCGACACCCACTGGATGAACAGCATCGGCTTCCACCTCAACGGCAAGGAGAGGCACAGCGCCTCCTACGTCAGTCACGAGCTCCCGCACTTCATCCACGATCTGGAGTACGACTACGCGGGAGACCCCGAGCTCGCCGAGCTCGTCCGCGAGGAGATCGCCGCCGGAGGGCAGAAGGCGCGCGTCCACACCTACAAGGATCTGGGCCTGGAGTACGCCACGCTCGTGCCGATGTACTTCATGAACGACGACTCCTCCATCCGGGTGCTGCCGATCGGCTGCAACATCTACTCCACGATCGAGGAGAACCGCCGGATCGGCGAGGCCCTGCTCCGTGCCGTACGGCGCAGCGACCGGAAGGTGGCCTTCCTCGCCAGCGGCTCCCTGTCGCACGCCTTCCCGCCCAACGAGATCGCCGAGTCGCTGCTCAACGACGTGAGCAGCGAGATCAACCGCCAGGTGGACATGGCGGTCCTGGACATGTGGGCGGAGGGCAGGACGGCCGACTTCGTCGACATGCTTCCCGACTACAACAGGCGCTGCACGGGGGAGGGCGCCATGGCCGACACCGCCATGCTCTTCGGCCTGCTGGGCTGGCGGGACTACACGGGCAAGGGGGAGCGGCTCTGCCCGTACTTCGGCAGCAGCGGCACGGGTCAGGTCGTCGTCGACTTTCCGATACCCACCAAAATCACCTGATTCGGTCGCCGAAACCCCTCAACGGACAACAGTACATGGAGTACGATAAGAAATCGTATGTGAAAAGTATCGTTGAGGAGTGCGCGACCGATGCACGACGGATCTGGCTTGGCCTCTCGTGTTTTCCCTCCTGACCGTCCCGGCGACTCGCCGCCCGTCCTCCTCCTGCACAGCTTCGCCTCCGACGGCGCGGCCGACTGGGTCGAGACGGGCGTCGTCGCCGCGCTGACCGGCGCCGGGCGGACGGTCGTCGTGCCCGACCTGCGTGGTCACGGGGACAGCCCGGCCCCGGCGGCGGCTCATGAGTGCGGCGCGCGGGCGGTGGCCGAGGACATCGTGGCGGTGCTGGACCGGGCGGGCGTCACGGCGTTCGACGTCGTCGGCTACTCGCTGGGCGCACGCCTCGGGTGGGAGCTTCCCGCGGCGGCCCCGGGCCGGGTGCGCCGGGCGGTGTTCGGCGGCCTCAGCCCCGTCGAGCCGTTCGCCGCGGTGGACGTCGCCGCCCTCCACCGGGCGGTCCGGGACGGAGCCGAGCCCGAGGACCCGTTCACCGCGATGATCGCGGGCATGGTCCGCTCCTGCGGGGAGCGGGCCGCCGGGCTGGCGCTGTGCGTCGAGGGCCTGCGGGACACCCCGTTCGAGGCGGCGCCGTGGGGCGGTCCGACGCCCCCGGTCTTCGTGATCGGGGAGGACGATGTGATGACACGCGGGATCGAGCGTATCGTCAGTCTGGTCGGCGGAGCCGAGCCGATCATCGTTCCCGGAGGTCATTTCCAGGTCCTCGGCGGTGCCGCGTTCCGCGACACTATCGTGAGGGTCCTAGGACAGTGATCAGCAGGGGGACGGCCGTCGGCGGGCCCGTCAGCCGCCGGCCGAGAATGAGGGGACGCCGTTGAGTGCCGCGAAGAAGCCCGCCAAGGCCAAGGAGTCGAAGGCCGAGCTCAGCTACGAACTGCTGCGCTCGCGGATCCTCGACGGCACCTACGGGCCGGGCTACCGGCTGGTGATGGACCAGCTCGCCCGGGAGACCGGGGTCAGCACGATCCCGCTGCGCGAGGCGGTGCGGCGTCTGCAGTCCGACGGGCTCGTGGAGGTCGTGCGCAACATCGGCGCGCGCGTGGCCGTGTTCGACTCCACGCAGGTGGAGCACTCCCTTCACGTCCTGGCCCGCCTGGAGGGCTACGCGACCGCGATCTCGGCGCCGCTGATGACGCCGGAGCGGATCGAGGCGTCCAGGGAGATCAACGCCCGCATGGTCGAGGCGCTGGAGGAGTTCGACCCCGCCTCCTTCACCGCGCTCAACCGCAAGTTCCACTTCTCGATCTACCAGCACTGCCCGGACGAGCACCTGAGCGTCCTGCTGGAGTCGGAGTGGGCGCGGCTGGACCACATGCGGCGCTCGACCTTCACCTACGTCCCGGGGCGGGCCCGCCGCTCGGTGGTGGAGCACGACCACATGCTGGATCTCATCGCGGCGGGCGCGGAACCGGCGGAGATCGAGCGGGTGGCGTGCGCCCACAAGATCGCGACCGCCGACGCGCTGCACAACGCGCACGTCACGCCCCGGACCGCCTGAGCCCGCCCGGCCGTACGGCGGCGGCACCCGCCCGTACGGCCCGGCGCGCGGACGGAGAGGCTCGGCGCGGCGGGCTCGTCGAGCACCCGGACGGACTCGATGTCCGGGGTTGAGGAACAGCGGAACAGCCGTCAGCGCTGGGGCATACCGGCGCAGGTCAGGCGAAGGTGGTGAGGGTCCACGAGCTTTCACACCGGCCGCCCACGGGACGGATACTCCGCCGCGATCGCCGCGGCCTTGTCACCGAAGAAGCGACGCAGGCCCTCCTGGTACCCCTGCTCGGTGAGACCGGGGAACATCAGCGCGGCGAACAGGGTCCCCTCGTCACGGGTGATGCCGGTGAGGACCGGCACACGGTGGAAGCGGCCCTGCGCGAAGACGGTCTCGGGATCGGCGGGCAGCACGGTGGTGCCGTAGCCCGGCAGGGCGAGCGGCTCCTGCGCCAGGAGCTTGGAGACGGGCTTGCCGCGCAGGCAGGTGCGGGCTGTCTTCGGAAATGACATGCGGCGAGCCTAGGAACGGCGCGGCGGGGAGGGAATGGCACTGGATACCGCCCTGGATGCACCTAGACACACCACATGTCAGAGGTCAGGCTTGGTCCGGATGACGGATGACGGATGACGGAGGACGGTGAGGACGCGGCGGTGGGTGTCCTCGAATCTGCCTGGGATCCGGCGTCGATGCTGCCGACGGTCAGGTCGGTCAGCGCCGCGATGGCCTCGGCGACGGTGGCCCGCCCCCGGTTCAGCTCCGCGGCGATCGCCTCTGCCGCGCCCAGCGCGCCGACGCAGCGCAGCCGGAGGGCCTCCTGCGTGAGCCCGGAGTACGGCCGCAGGGCGGTGGCCATCAGGTCCGTGTAGTCGTCGAGCAGTTCGCGCTCGATCGCCTCCATCTCCCGGTTCCCCTTGAGCGCGGCCGAGATGGCGGTCCACTCGGGCATGTCGGTGGCGCACGCGAAGTAGGCGGCGCTCAGGACGCGGGCGATCTCGCGGGGGACGGCCGGGGCATCACGCAGGGCCTCCTTTGAGGCGGCCCGGTGCCGCTCGTCGAGCCTCCGGTAGAGCGCGATCAGCAGGCCGGGGCGGGTGCCGAAGTGGTCGTAGACGATCGGCCTGCTCACTCCTGCGGCCTCCGCCAGGCTGAGCAGCGTGAGGCTGTCGGTGCCGTGGGCGCGCACGATCGCCATGGCGGTGTCGAGCAGTTGCTCCCGCCTGGCCGGCTTGGACAGACGAGTCGATCCCGTAGTCATTGTCCTCCCTTGCGTTGCCTCCCAGCATAAGCTACAAAATGTAAGTTACAGAATGTAGGTTAGCGAGAGGACATCACCGTGGAGCACTCCGTACTGATCATGGGCGGATCCGGCCAGGCGGGCGCGGGGACCGCAGCCCTCCTGCGCCGGTGGTACCCGGAGCTGCCGCTGACGATCGCGGGCCGGGATCTCGGCCGCGCCCGGCGGGTCGCCGACGAGCTCGGCGGCGCGACAGCCGTGACCATCGATCTGCGGCGAGGCGACCTCGGCCTCCAGCGGACCGACGGCTACTCGGCGGTCGTGGCAATGGTGCGGGACAGCCACCTGAACGGACTGCGTTACGCACAGGACCGCGGCCTGCCGTACGTCAGCATCTCCAGCGGCCTGGTCGACATCGGCCCCGAGGTTGTCGCCGCCGGCCTGCGAGCCGGCGCGGCGCCGGTCCTGCTGGCCAGCCACTGGTACGCGGGGCTCGTCGTCCTCGCGGTGCTCGGCCTCGCCAGGGAGTTCGACCGGCTCGACACCATCGAGGTCAGCGGGGTGCTGGACGAACAGGACAGCGGCGGGCCCGCGGCCACGGTGGACATGGCACGCCTGCTGGCCGCCACCTCGGCGGGGCACGTCCGCCGCGACGGCGTCTTCGACTGGGTCAGCGGCCCCGACGCGCAGGTGGAGGTCATCAGCGTCGACGGCGCCGTGCTGCCCGGCCAGATCGTCCCCATCCTCGACGTGCCGAGCCTGGCCGTCGCGACGGGCGCGCCCAATGTCCGCTTCGCGTTCGCGATCGGTGAATCGGCGGGCAGGCGGCGCGGCGGGCCCGCGTCCACGGAGGTCAGGATCGACCTCGAAGGCGTGGACCGCGCGGGCGCACCACTCAGGACGAGCCGCTACCTCCTCCACCCGGAGGGGCAGCGCCCCCTGACGGCGCTCGGCGTGGCCCTCGGCGTCGAGCGACTGCTCGGCCTGCGCGGCGACCCCGTGCTGCCCGGCCTCCACACCCCCGAGGCGTTGATCGACCCCGGCTACGCGGCCGAGCGGATGGCGGAGATCGGCGCCACCTTCACCGACTCCGCCGATCGGGAATCGCGGGCGGTGCACCCGTGAGACGACCTGGTTCATGATGGCGCTGTCAGGCACGGGTCGCCCCTCCGTCTCCCCGGTCCGGCCGGGATTCCCCGGTCATACCAGGAGCTGGCCGCCGTCCACCTGGACGACGGTGCCGGTGATGTGCCCGGCCTGCGGCGAGGCGAGGAACAGCACCAGCGGGGTGATGTCGCCCGGGGTCGCGATCCTGCCGAGCGGGATGCGCGACTCCCACGCGCCCCGCGCGGCCGGGTCGGTCATCAGGCCGGCCGTCATCGGGGTGTGCACCGGTCCGGGGGCCACGCCGTTCACGCGGATGCCGTGGCCGGCGAGCTCGATGGCGCCGGTCCGGGTGAGCGCGTCCACGCCGGCCTTCGTGGCCTCGTAGTGGCCCAGGCCCGCGGTGGGCTGGCGGGCCCCGATCGAGCTGATGTTGACGATGCAGCCGCCCTTGGCCGCCTTGATCATCTGTGCCGCGGCGACCTTGGTGACGGTGAACGTCCCGCGCAGGTTCACGGCCACCACCCTGTCGAAGATCTCGATGGGCAGGTCGACCAGGGCCCCGCCGCCGGCGACGATCCCCGCGTTGTTGACCAGGACCTCCACCGGGCCGAGCTCGCCGGCGACCCGCTCCAGGCCGGCCGCGACCGCCTCCGGGTCGGTGACGTCCAGGGGGAGGGCCAGCGCGCCCAGCTCCGCGGCGGCCCGCTCGGCCGCCGCGCCGTCCAGGTCGGCGACCACGACCCGGTCACCGGCCTCGGCGAACGCCTGGGCGACGGCCCGGCCGATCCCGCTCGCGGCGCCTGTGATCAGGACGACGCGGCCCGCGGCGCTCATCGGGCCTCCGCCACGATGACGCGCGGGCTGCCCGGGAGCTCGCGGGTCTCCACCGGCTCCCATCCGGCCTCCCGGAGCCAGCCGCGCACCTCGTCCTCCGGGTAGACGGTCGTGCCGTCGATCACGAGGTACTCGCCCGCGTGGAGGGCGTCGATGGCGCGCTGGCTGTGGTCGGAGTCCAGGAAGAAGTCGAGCAGCAGGAGCGTGGCGCCGGGCGCCGCGGCCTCGCGGGCCCGCCGGGCGATGAGCCGGTTCTGCCCGGCGTCGAACCGGTGCGCCACGTGCTCCAGCAGCACCAGGTCGAAGCCCGTGGGGACGTCGCCCGCGAGGGGGTCGCCGTCGACGACCTCGACCCGGTCGCCCATCCCGGCGTCGGTCAGCGTCTTGCGCGCGTGCTGGACCAGGTCACCGCCGGAGAAGAACGTGCCGCGCAGGCCGGGGGCCGTCCGGAGCGCCTCGGCCAGGAAGGAGCCCGACAGCCCTCCGAAGTCGAGGACCCGCCGGTGCCGGGAGAAGTCGTAGTTCTCGGCGAGCATCCTGGCGTGCAGCGCGTTGTAGGTCATCACACCGGTCAGGAAGGTGCCCCATCGGTCCTCGCCGAGATCCAGGTTCGCCGGCAGCGCGGTGCGGGCGGTCTCGCCGAAGCCGAGCCAGTGCCCGTAGCTGATCCCGTCGAGGAAGGCCAGGAACGGGCGGAGGTCCACGTCGTCCCCGGTGCCGGACAGGTACCGCGTGACGGACGGCGAGTTGGCGTACACCCCGTCGTCGCGGGTCAGCAGGTCGAGGCCCGCCATCGCGTCGGCGAGGATCCGCGCGGTGCGCCCGGGGAGCCCGGTGCGCGCGGAGATCTCGGCGACGGTCGCCGGTCCCCCGGCCAGCGCGGCGAACAGGCCGGCTTCACTGGCCGCGAAGAGCTGCTTGGCGGCCATGTAGCCGGTGGCCACGTCCACGATCCTGGCGGGACCGGCGGGGTCCGGGTGAGGCGACATGAACTCAACTCCCTAGGTGCAGACAATATTTGGAATGCTATACGATTTCCTTCTCGGCGGCCAGGGGCCGCATAACGTCATCGGAGGTCCACGATGGAGTTCTCAGCTCGGGTGCCCAGGCGCCGGCTCGGCGCCGACGGGCCGGAGGTCCCGATCCTCGGCCTCGGCTCGTGGAACACGTGGGACCGGATGGAGTCGGGTGACGCGGCGGCGCTCATCCGCCGGGCCGTCGGCCTCGGCGTGAACCTCTTCGA
Source organism: Streptosporangium canum (assembly GCF_900113865.1). GTDB lineage: Bacteria > Actinomycetota > Actinomycetes > Streptosporangiales > Streptosporangiaceae > Streptosporangium > Streptosporangium canum. The sequence goes on from NZ_FOQY01000024.1 coordinate 119,655, forward strand.
CGTGGCCCACCACAACTTCGGCCCGCACGCCGAGAACGCCGTCACCGACCTGATCTTCGGCAGGGCCGTCCGCGAGGCCGGGGTCGCCCGGGAGGACTATCTCCTGTGCGGCAAGCTCTGGCTGTGGGACTACCCCGCCACCTCCTTCGCCGAGCAGATCGAGCTCTCGCTGTCGCGGATCGGCACCGACCGGGCCGACTCCGTCGTCGCGGGTGACTTCCTCGGCGAGCTGGACATCCGGTCCGTGGTGACCGACGTGGCGGAGCTGGTGCGGGCCGGATGGTTCACCACGTGGGGCGTGAACAACTGGTCGGCCGCCGACCTGCGGTTCGCGCGGGAGTTCGCCCTGGCGGAGGGGATGGTCCCGCCGGCGTTCGCGCAGCTCAAGTACAGCCTCGCCCGGCGCTCGGTGCCCGAGGGCGGGCCGTACGGGCGGTTGTTCGACGACGGGCTGGGCCTGCAGGCCTCGGACGTCTTCGAGGGGGGCATCCTCGCGGGCAAGTTGCGTCCGGAGCGCAAGATCGGCGCCGACCCCGGGGGCATCCGCGACCGGATCCGCGCGTCGTACCCCGAGGCCGAGCGGGTCGCCGAGCGGTTCGGGGCCACCCCGGCCCAGCTCGCGATCGCCTTCTGCCTGACCCACCCCGCCGCCGCGACCGTGCTCTTCGGGGTCAGCGGCGGCCGGCAGCTCGACGACAACCTCGGCGCGCTCGACCTGCTGGCCCGGCACGGCGACGAGCTGCGCCCGGCGGTCGAGGGGCTCTGGATCGACAGGGACGTGGTGCGCCCCGACGCCTCCTGGGGAACCGACGCCCCGGAACGAGGCTGATCTCCCGCCGGAGAGCGCCGTCACGGGCCGTTCCGTCGCGGTACGGCCGGAGAGCGCCGTCGCGGGCCGTGCCCCGGAGCGGTCCCGCGACGGTCTCCGGGTACGGCCCCGCGACAGGCCGGGCTCGCGGGGCCGTACCCGGAGGCGGGCCCCGCGCGCCGCGCGGAGGTCAGAGCTCGTGGACCACGCGGCCGCCGACCATCGTCAGGGCGACCGGGACCTGGGGGAGGGCCTCCGCCTCGGTCTCCGAGCCGCCCTCGACGAGCAGGCCGCCGTGCGTGCCGTCGGCGTAGGGCTCGTCGGTCCAGGCGTTGCGCATCGGGGGGATGCCGTCGGCGAAGATCTTCACTCCCGCGACGCGGAACCGGCCCGGCACGTCGGCGGGCGGGACGAAGTCGCGCAGCCCCGCCAGGAGGCCGGGCAGGGAGGAGGCGCCGTCGAGCTCGCCGAACAGCATGAGCGCGGTTACCCGCGCGCGGAGCAGGCCCTCGGCCGCGAGATCGGCGTAGTCGCGCAGCACGGCGGAGCCGAAGCAGCCGCTGGGCCCCGCGTCCTCGCCGGGGCCCAGGCCCGGCTCGGTGTAGCTGGTGACGCCGAGGGAGGCCAGCAGCTCCCCGGTACGCAGGATCGCGCCGCGCCGCGCCTCGGCGGTCTCCAGGCGGGGGAGGGGCTCGCCCCCGTGGTGCCCGGCGGCCATCTGGTCCATGAGGAGATCCGGCCACATCTGGCCGAGCCAGACGCCGTGGAGGTGGGAGTCGTTGATGCCGGGGAGCACCGACCTGCCGCGCAGCCGGATGACCCGGGTCCGCGGCCCGATCAGCGGGGCCACCTCCCCGGCCGTTCCGACCCTGGCGATCCGGCCGCCGGCGACGGCGATCGCCTCCGCCACCCGGTCGGCGGAGTCGACGGTGTGCACCGTGCCGCCGGTCATGACCACATCCGCCGGCGCGGGGTCACTCGGGGATTCGTTCCGCAACATTTCACCCGCACTCTAGACACGTCATTTGGTCCCGCATAACGTACATGGAATCGGATACGATTTGCGAGTGCCTGAACGTGAGCGAGGGCACCCGGGCAACCGGAGGTAACGATGCCCCTGCATCCTGAGGCGCAGAGAATCATCGAGCGCGCCGGCGTCGAGGACCAGGGCGGAGCCCCCCAGCTTGACGCGGCGGCGATGCGTGAGGGATTCCGCCAGTCCTGGACCATGCCGGACGATCTCCAGCCCGTGGGCGGTGTCGTCGACACCGTGTTCCCCGGCCCCGCCGGAGACGTCCCGGTCCGGGTCTACACCCCCGAGGGAGAGGGCCCCTTCCCCGCCTTCGTCTGGTTCCACGGCGGCGGCTGGACGATCGGCAGCCTCGACGAGAACGAGGTCGCCTGCCGCGCCGTCTGCGCCGGAGCCGGCGCCGTGGTCGTCTCGGTCGACTACCGGCTCGCGCCGGAGAACCCCTACCCCGCGGCGGCCGACGACTGCTACGCCGCGGTGCGCTGGGTCCACGGCAGCGGCGAGCGGCTCTCGGTCGACCCGGCACGGATCGCGGTGGGAGGGGAGAGCGCGGGCGGCAACCTCGCCGCCGTCGTCGCGCTGAAGGCCCGCGACCTCGGCGGCCCCGCGATCGCCCTGCAGGTGCTCGTCTCGCCCGTGCTCGGCCATCCTGACGACGGGCGCGCGTCCTACCGCGACTTCGCCGACGGCTACTTCCTGTCCAAGGCGAGCATGGACTGGTTCTTCACCCAGTACCCCCGCGACGCCGGTGACATGGACGACCCCTACCTCCTGCCCCTGCGCGCGGGCGACCTGTCGGGCCTGCCCCGCGCGCTGATCCTCGGCGCGGAGTACGACGTGCTCCGCGACGAGGGCGAGGACTACGCCCGGGAGCTGCGGCGCGCCGGCGTCGAGGTCGAGCTCGTCCGGTTCGACGGCCTCATCCACGGCTTCTTCGGACTCCTCGCCATCGAGCTGTCGGCGGCCCGCGACGCGCACGCGCGCGTCATCGCGGCGCTGCGGTCGGCCCGCGCGGAAGGCCCGCGATGAGCGGCCCGGTCCTCTCCCTGAAGGGCGTCAGCGTCAACCGCGGCGAGGCCCCGATCGTCCACGACGTCTCGCTCGACGTCGAGGCCGGTACGGTCACCGTGGTCCTGGGCGCCAACGGCGCGGGCAAGACGACCCTGATGGACGGCATCGCCGGCCTCGCGAAGGCGACGTCGGGAACGATCCAACTCGGCGGGACCGCGATGGAGCGGCTCCCGGTCTACAAGCGGGCGCAGGCCGGCCTGGGCTACGTCGAGCAGGCGCGGACGGTCTTCCGGACGCTGACCGTCGAGCAGAACCTGCTGGTCTCCCGGTCGGGCGCCGGCGATCTGGAGACGGTCTACGGCCTCTTCCCCGAGCTGGACAAGCGCCGCGGGCTCCAGGCCGGGCACCTGTCGGGCGGTGAGCAGCAGATGCTCGTGCTCGGGCGCGCGCTGATCTCCGACCCGAAGGTCGTCCTCATCGACGAGATGTCCCTGGGCCTGGCGCCCGTGGTGGTCCGCCGCCTCATGCACGCGGTCAAGGACCTGGTCGGCCTGGGCATAGCGGTCCTGCTCATCGAGCAGTTCGCGAACCTGGCCCTGGAGGTCGGGGCCAACGCCTACGTCCTGCGCAAGGGGCGCGTCGTGTTCGACGGCCCCTGCGACGAGTTGCGGGGCGACGGCGAGAGGCTGCACGAGTTCTACTTCGGCGCGGTGCCCGCCGGAGCCGGGGCCGAGGCGGGGGGTGAGAACCGGTGAACATGATCGACAAACGCGCGTGGGGGACGGGCCTGGCCGCCGCCGTGCTGGCCTGCGTCGCCGTACCGGCGCTGTTCTCCTCGTACTGGACCTACCTGGCGATCACCGCCGTCGTCGGCGCGGTGATCATGCAGAGCTACGGTGTGATCGTCGGCCGGGCCGGGGTCATGTCCCTGTGCCAGATGTCCTTCGCCGCGATCGGCGCGTGGGTGGTGCTCCGGCTGAACCTGGCCGACGCGCCCGGCGGCTTCCTGCTCTGGCTGCTCCTCGGCGGCCTGGCGGCCGTCCCCGTCGGGGTGGCCATCGGGCTGCCGGCCCTGCGCATCCGCGGGGTGAACCTCGCCGTCGTCACCTTCGGCTTCGCCGTGTCCACCGACATCGTGCTCAACGCCAACCAGTTCCCCGGCACCACCGAGCTGAAGACGCTCGTGCGGCCGGGGCTGTTCTCCGGCAACGCCGCGTACTTCGTCCTGACGGTGATCGTCTTCACCGTGCTGGCCCTCGGGCTGGCGCTGTTCAACCGGACCCGGCTCGGCATGTCCTGGCTGGAACTGCGCTACTCGGAGCGGGCCGCCGCCGCGCACGGTATCTCGGTGGCGCGCAGCAAGCTCGCCGCGTTCGCGATCAGCGCGTTCATCGCGGGCGTCGGCGGCGGCCTGATGGCCGGCCAGCTCGGGCTCGTGGTGTCGAGCAACTTCGCCATGGGGCAGTCCCTCGCGCTCTTCGCGGTGGCCATCCTCATCGGGCCGCACAACCCGGAGGGGGCCCTCATGGGCGGCGTCTTCGGCGCGGTGATGGCCACGATCCTGGAGAAGCTGCGGCTCCCTCAGGACCTGGGCGGCATGCTGTTCGGCCTGTTCGCGGTCTTCGCCCTGCGCAGCGGGGTGAGCCAGACCGACTTCACCCGGGCGCGCAAGCGGGAACGCGACGCCCGCAAGCTGCTCGCGACCCTGGCGGACCGGCCGCGGGAGCCCGAGGTCACGGCCGCGGAGACCGCTCCCGCGCCGCCGGCCCCGGCGGGCGGCGAGCCCTGCCTGGAGGTGCGGGGCCTGACCGTCCGCTACGGCGAGGTCGTGGCGCTCGACGCGATCGACCTCACCGTCCCCTCCGGCGGGGTCGTCGGGCTCATCGGCCCCAACGGCGCGGGCAAGTCCACCTTCATCGCGGCGGTCACCGGCTTCATCGGCGGCTACCAGGGCGCCGTGGAGCTGGCGGGGCAGTCGATCGACCGTCTCAGCCCGAGCGCGCGGGCCGGTCGCGGCCTGCGCCGTACCTTCCAGACCACGGCCATCGCCCCCGAGCTCACCCAGTACGAGTACCTGACGATCGGCGCGGGCCGGCGGCTGTCCGGGGACGAGGCCGACGAGCTGCTCGGCTTCTTCGGCTGCCCGCCGGGGGAGGTGCCGGTGTCCATCGTCGACGTCGGCACCCGCCGCCTGCTCGACGTGGCCGCCGCCATCGCGGCCCGGCCGAAGGTGGCCCTGCTCGACGAGCCGGCCGCGGGGCAGTCCGCCGCCGAGTCGCTCAAGCTCGGACGGCGGCTCGCCCAGGTGCCGGCCCGCTTCGGGGTGTCGATCCTCCTGGTCGAGCACGACATGGAGCTTGTCAGAGCGGCGTGCGCGCAGGTGACCGTCCTCGACTTCGGTCACGTCATCGCCTCGGGGCCCACCCGGGACGTCCTCGGCGACCCGGCGGTCATGGCCGCCTACCTCGGCACGGCCGACGTCCCGCTCGCCTGATCCCCGTCTTCCCCCCAGCCCAAGGAAGTGGCAGCAATGAAGCGTTCCCTCACCGGCGCCGTGGCGGTGGCCGCCCTGGCCCTCTCCGCCGCCGCCTGCTCCGACGCCGGCTCCTCGACCGACGGCCCGATCAAGGTCGGTTCCGTCAACGGCGTCACCGGCCTGTTCCAGACGCCCGAGGTCCCGCAGGCGGTCAAGGCCGTCTTCGAGGAGGTCAACAAGGCCGGCGGCGTCAACGGCCGCAAGATCGAGCTCATCAGCAAGGACGACGCGATGAACCCGCAGCGGTCCACCGAGGCCGCCCTGGAGCTGCTGGAGTCCGAGAGCGTCGTGGCGCTGGTCGGCTCCTCCAGCGCGGTCGACTGCGGGCTCAACCGCGCCACCTACGGCAACAGCGGGATCGTCTCCATCCCGGCCGTCGGCGTGGACCCCGCCTGCTTCACCAGCCCCAACATCGCCCCGGTCAACCCGGGCCCGTTCAAGCTGCTGACGGCGATGCTCTACTACGCCTCCGAGACGCTGAAGCACGACAAGGTCTGCATGTACTACACCGTGCTGCCGGGCAGCGGCGGCGGCATCGACGCCGCCGTCAAGGAGTGGAGCGACATCACCGGCAAGCGGCTCGCGGTCAAGGACACCTCCGTCGGCGAGGGCGACCCGACCCCCTACCTGGTGGCGGCCAAGGCGGCCGGCTGCCAGGCCATCCTCTACAACGCGACGGTCGGCCCGTGGTTCGCCCAGGCGCAGACGCAGGGCCTGCAGGACGTCGACTTCATCATGGGCGCCAACAGCTACACCGACGCCAACGCCGAGGTCATCCCGGACGGGTTGAACGTCTACGCCGGGACCGAGTGGCAGCCGTACACCGACGAGACGCTGCCGGGCAACGAGCGCTGGGCGAAGATCGTCGACGAGAACAAGATCCAGAAGACGGCGTTCAGCCAGGGCGCCGTGATGGCGGCCGACGTGTTCGTCCAGGTGCTCAAGACGATCAAGGGTGACGTCACCCGCGAGTCGGTGACCGAGGCCTTCAAGAAGATGCGGCCGATCCAGTACCCGATGGTGGGCACCCCGTGGATCTTCGGCCCCGGCGAGGCGCACAGCCCGATCCAGGGCAGCCGGTTCGTCAAGGTCGAGAACCGCAGGTGGAAGGTTCTCCCCGAGGGCTTCATCGTCCCGGGCAAGAACTGAGCTCCCAGGAGTCCCAGGAGGTGGGTGTCCGATGGTGAATTCCGTGATCGCCGGCCTGACGGGCGGCGGGGTGTACGCGCTGCTCGGCCTGTGCGTCGTGCTGACCTACCGGCTGGTCGCCGTGGTCAACTTCGCCATGGCGGCGGTGGGCGCGATGGGCGCCTTCGTGATGGTGTCGCTGATGGACGCGGGGCTCGGTGTGTGGCTCGCGCTGCTCGCCGGGGTGATCTCCGGCGGGGCGCTGTCCGCCCTGCTCGGCGCGGTGCTCGTCCGCTGGTTCGGCGACCACGACGAGCGCACCAAGGCCGCCGTCACCGTCGCCCTGTACGTGGCCCTCATGGCGATCGGCCTGCGGCTGTTCGGCAGCACGACGACGGGTGCCCGGCGCTTCCCGAGGCCGTTCGACGCGCCCGCCTTCACCGTGGGCGACGTCGTGGTGCCGCAGTCGGTGCTGGTCTCGCTCGCCTTCGCGGTGCTGATCACCGTGGGGGTGGGGATGCTGCTGAACAGGACGTCCGTCGGCCTGCGACTGCAGGCCCTGTCGGAGCGCCCGGCCACCGCCCAGGTCGTCGGCATCGCGGCGCCCCGGCTCGCCGTCGCCGTCTGGGCCGCCATCGGGGCCATCAGCGCACTGGTCATCCTCCTGGTGGCGCCCCGCCTGGGCGGGGACTTCTCCACCCTGGGCAAACTCATCACCACGGCGCTGGCCGTCGCGATGGTGGGCGCCTTCCGGAGCCTGCCCATGACGCTCGCCGGAGGGCTGCTCATGGGCTGCCTGGAGGGGTTCACCGCGTCGCTGGGCGCGGTCCAGCAGTACCGGGGGGTCGTCCCCTTCCTCGTGATCGTGGTGCTCCTGTGGTGGCGCAGCCGCCACGAGGTCTGGGACACCGCCCACAGCAGATAGCGAAATCGGAGAACATCACATGTCAGTTCCGACGTCTACGCGGGCGGCCGTCCTGCGGGCCCACGGCGAGCCGCTGGTCCTGGAGGAGCTGCCGCTCCCCCGGGAGTGCGAGCCCGGCGCCGCGATCGTGAAGGTCGACTGCGCGACGCTGTGCGCCACGGACGTGCATCTGTGGAGCGGCGGCATGTCATTGCCGGGCATGCTCCCGATGGTGCTCGGCCACGAGATGGCGGGCACGGTGGTGGCCGCCGGGCCGGGCACCGTCGACGCCCTCGGCCGCGCCGTCCGGGTGGGCGACCGGATCGGCTGGTCGGAGTCCACCTGCGGCCACTGCCACGGCTGTACGGTGACCCGCAACCCCGTGGCCTGCTCCGACCGGGGCTACGGCTTCCTGCAGCGGTCCGACCGGTGGCCCCACTCCACCGCCGGGCTCGCCGAGTACGACTACGTCACCCCGAACGCACAGAAGTTCATCCTCCCCGACGACGTCAAGGACACCTGGGCGGCCGCCGCGGGCTGCGCCGTCAAGACGGTCCTGCACGCCTTCGGCCGGGCCGGAGGCGTGCGCCCCGGCGCGAACGTCCTCGTCCAGGGGGCCGGGGCGCTCGGCATCGTCGCCACCGCGGTGGCCCGCGCCTCCGGTGCGGGCACGGTCGTCACCGTCGGAGCGCCGGACGCCCGGCTCGAACTGGCCAGGCGGTTCGGCGCCGATCTCGTGATCGGGCTGGACGGCGACGCCGGGAGGCGGCGGGCGGCCGTGCTGGAGGCCACCGGCGGCCGGGGCGCCGACCTCGTGCTGGACCTGGCCGGCGCGCCCGGCGTGGGAGCCGAGGCCGTCGACCTGGCCGCGTGGGGAGGCACGTTCGTCATCGTCGGCAGCACCGGCCCCCGCCCCGACCCGATCCCCCTGGGGACGGTCATGGGCAAGGAGCTGAACGTGCTCGGCTCCCTCAACGGCGACATCGGCGACTACCGCGACTCGATCGAGTTCCTCCGCGCGTTCCGGTCGCGCTTCGCCTGGGACGAGCTCTTCAGCGAGCCCGTCGGGCTCGGCGGGGCGTCGGAGGCCCTCGCGTCCATGTCACGGCTCGAACAGGTCAAGGCCGTCGTCCACCCGTGGCTTCCCTGACCACCGTCCACAACCGTCATCCACCCACCGAGGAGTCCGATGTCCGAGCGGAAGAAGGTCGTCCCCCTGCGCAGGGTCGGGACCCATGGCCCCGACGTCTCCGTGCTGTCCCTGGGGTCCTGGCACACCTACGACCGGATGCACTTCGAAGACGCCGTGGCCATGGTGAGCCACGCGGTGAAGCTGGGCGTCAACCTTTTCGACGTCGACGTCGGCGTCTACGGGGTCCCGGGGCAGCCGCCGGTCTTCACCGACGTGCTGTTCTCGGCGATCGTGCGGGCCGCGGGGATCGACCGTGACGACTACCTGCTGTCGTCGAAGCTGTGGCTGGAGCCGTACCCGGAGCAGTCGCTGCGCGAGCAGCTCGAACGCGCCCTGTTCCGGGTCGGCACCGGCCGGGCGGACCTGGTCGTCCTCGGCGACATCCGCCGCGACGACCTCGACCTGCGGCGGCTCGCCGCCGACCTCGCGGAGCTGGAGGCCGACGGGATCATCGGCTGCTGGGGGGTGAACAACTGGTCGGCCACCGCGGTCAGGACCATCCGCGACCACGCCGTCCACGCCGGCTCGCCGGGGCCGCAGATCGCGCAGCTCAAGTACAGTCCGTGCCGCCGGTCGATCCCGGACGGGGCGCCGTTCGCGGAGGTGTTCGCCGAGGGGATCACGATGCAGGCCTCGGACGTCATGGAGGGCGGGATCCTGGCGGGCAGGACGGCGCCCACCCGGGAGATCGGCCGTGACCCGGGCGGGGTGCGCGGGCAGATCATGGAGGCGGCCGGCGGGATCGCCGCGGTCGCCGCGGACCTGGGGGCGACCCCGGCCCAGCTCTGCGTCGCCTTCACCCTGACCCATCCGTCGGTCAGCACCGTGCTGTTCGGGGCCAGCCGCATGGAGCAGCTCGTGGACAACGTCGGCGCGCTGGAGCTGCTGGAGCGGGTCGGCGCCCCGCGCCTGCGCGAGCTGCTCGACCCCTTCTGGGCCGACCGCGGCGTGGTCGACCCGGAAGGCCCGTGACCGCCCTCCGGGGGCGGTGACCTGGAGGCGGTCTCTCGGCCGTCCGGCACCGCGTCCCGTCATGCCGATCGCCACCTCGCCCTCGCGGCGCGTCTGCGTGGCGGCGCCGGCGCGGGCGGCTAATGCGCGTGCGACCACCGGTGGAGGTCGTCGCGGATGAGGCGGAGCTCCTCCATGGCGCGGCTCGCGCCGGTCTGCCGCGACAGCGTCAGAGCCTGGCGGGCGATGCCTGCCGAGCGCTCGCTCTCGTGCGCGTCGGCGTAGGCGTGGGCGAGACGGGCCAGGTTGTAGGCCGTGAGGTAGTTCGACGGAGCCGCCGAGAGGTCCCGTTCCAGGATCTCGATCGCGTCGGCGGGATGGTGGAGCTGGATGAGGCATCCGGCGGCCAGGGCGTTGTGGAGCCAGGCGGGATAGTCGAACACGATGGGCGTGTCGTCCTTCGAGCCCTCCCGGGGCGCCTCCGCGGACTCCTCCAGGCGGCGGTGGCACATGTCCTCGGCTCCGGCCATGGCGTGGCCCTGGGCCTCGTGCCGGCGGGCCATCGCCTCCAGCGGCGGCGGGGAGAGGACGTGTTCGCGGGCGGCGACGGCGAGGCCTATCACCTGCTCGGGGTTGCCCCGGTTGTCCTGGAGGCCGGCCCGGCGGGCAAGGGCGTATGCCACGAGCCGTTCGTCGCCCGCCTGGTGCGCGGCCAGCAGGGCCCGGTCCGACCAGGCCAGCGCCTCGTCGAGGTCGCCGGTCTCGTAGTGCATGCGGCTGATCAGCTCGGCGTCCTGGGCGCTGATCCGGAGCAGCGCCCGGTGGATGCCCGACCTGGAGTCACGGCGCAGTCCGTCGATCACGGTGAAGACGGGAGACAGGGCGTCGATCGTGCGGGCCGGGCGGAGATCCGGCCGTGAGTAGGCCCGCAGGACGGTCTCGAAGTAGGCGGCGGTCTGGTCGTCGGCCCGCTTGGGGTCTTCGATCGCCCGGCCGGTGCGCTCCTCCTCCTCGGCGGAGAACGTCCCCGCCATCAGCGGGATGCCGGTCAGATGGTGCCAGAGCGTCGTACCGGCCGCCTCGCCGCTGAACAGCTCCGCCTCGTTCATGTCGAACGCCCGGCAGAACAGCTCGGAGTACAGCTCGTCGGGCCGCTGTTCCCCGGCCTCCCAGGAGCGGACCATCTCCGAGAGCCTCTCCTGCGGGGGCAGGCGGTCGCGGGTCGTCTCGTCCGCGGCCTCGGTCAGCTGCTCGCCGAGGTCCTGCCGGCTCCACAGGCGGCCACGCCGCCAGGCGCGCAGGCGGGCGGCCCAGGTCGGAATGTCGATGGCAGCCATCGGTGCATCCTCTCGACAGACGGGCAGGAAGAGACATTCCACCCACCCGGGGACATCCGCTCCCATTCTCCCCTGTCGGCTGCTCGCCGTTCTCATAAGAATGCTAAAAACTCGGGCGACGGCCTTGACGTCTGATCGGGGTTCGGGCATCACCGGCGGTGGTCGTCTCCCACGGCCCGGAGCGGGCCCCGCCCGCTCCGTGCGGGCCGGTCCCGGTTGCGGGGTTCCGCGTCGCCTGGCGGCGGGACCACGCATGACTGTCGAAGATGACGAGCAGTTTTCCAACATGTCAGAGAACTTTATGTATTTCACGCTTTTTCGCGGATAAATCTGCTTGAATTCGACCGCGGAAGTCCCCGGAGTTTTCCGGTGAAGGGGCCTCCGTGCCGGCGTCCGCCGGTGGAGGGCGCGGCCCGGCTGAAGGAGGCGCGGATTCACCGAGCGGGCGTTCTGGCTAAGTCGGGCAAGTTATCGTAAAGGGCCATTTTTACACTGGGTGCATGTGGGAGTAAGTGCTCGGCGCATGCATCAGGATATGGTTGTCCGATTCTCATCGAAAAAAGCGGAACGGTCGCACCGTCCGAGTGGCACGACGGGGAGTGATCATGAGCACGGAGCACGCCGAAAGCAGCGTGGCGCCCGGTGGTGCCCTGACCGGGGCCGGTGGCGGTCCCACGATCCTGCGGATCCTGCTGGGCGCCCAGTTGAGGCGGTTGCGCACGGCCAGGGGCGTTTCCCGGGAGGACGCCGGCTACGCCATCCGCGCCTCCCATGCCAAGATCAGCCGCCTGGAGCTGGGGCGGGTCGGCTTCAAGGAGCGCGACGTCGCGGACCTGCTGACGCTGTACGGGGTGACCGACCCCTGCGACAGGTCGCCGCTGCTCGCCCTGGTCCGCCAGGCCAACGCTCCGGGCTGGTGGCACAAGTACGGCGACCTGCTCCCCAACTGGTTCGAGGTCTACGTGGGCCTTGAGGCGGCCGCCTCGATCGTGCGGACCTACGAGGTGCAGTTCGTCCCCGGCCTCCTGCAGAGTCCGGAATACGCCCGGGCGGTCATCATGCTCGTGCACAGTGCCGCTTCCGCGGAGGAGGTCGATCGCCGTGTCGCCCTCCGCATGACCCGGCAGGAGTGTCTGACCCGGTCCGACGCGACGACGCTCTGGGCCGTGATGGACGAGGCCGTGCTGCGGCGCCCCATCGGCGGGCCCCAGGTGCTGCGCGCGCAGATCGACCACCTGCTGAAGGTCACCGAGCTGCCCAACGTGAGGCTGCAGATCATGCCGTTCCACCGCGGCGGTCACGCGGCGGCCGGCGGCCCGTTCTCCATCCTGCGCTTCCCCGAGCGGGACCTGCCCGACGTGGTCTACCTGGAGCAGCTCACCAGCGCGCTCTACGTCGACAAGCTTGCCGAGACCGACCACTACATGCAGGTCATGGACCGCCTGTGCGTCCAGGCCTACTCCGTCGCGGACAGCCAGAGGTTCCTCCGCGACCTGCGTGCGGAGCTGTCGGGCTGACATCCGGCCGACGCTGCCGGTGGATCGGCTCGACGGTTTCGGCTGCCATGCGGTCCATGCCCGGCATGCGGGTCCTCGGCGCGGGCATCCTCGGGGAGAACCGGACCCGCGTTCCGCTCCGCGTCACCATCCGCTTGACATCGGCCGGCCCACGGTTCCGGTTCCGCTCGCGGAGATGCGGGGGGAATGATCCGGGCCGCGCCCTCCGAGTGCGACCGGAGACGTTCCTTACCAGTGAGTCATTAACCTGTAATGCACGCTTGTAAATACGGCGGGACGGGCCGACATTCTTGAACAACGGAGCCGCTCGGGGGAGAGCCCAGGAGGCCAGTTTGAACGTCCCCCGCCGGATCCTCGCCCTCATCGCAGCGGTGACCCTCGCGTCCGTCCCGGCGACGGCCGTGGCGGACGCCTCGGCGGCCCCCGGCACCATGGCCGCGATGGGCGACTCCATCACCCGTGGTTTCAACGCCTGCGGCTTCTACCTCGACTGTCCCTCCCGGTCCTGGTCGACCGGGTCCAACGAGGCCGTCAACAGCCACTACCGGCGTCTGCTGGCCGGCAATCCCTCCCTCGCCGTCCACAACGACGGCCGGTCGGGCGCCAAGGTCGCCGACATGGCCGGCCAGGCGCGGCAGGCGGTCTCCCAGGGAGCCGACTACGTCACGATCCTGATCGGGGCCAACGACGCCTGCGCGTCGTCGGAGGCGGGGATGACCTCGGTGGCCGACTTCGAGGCCAGGTTCCGTACGGCGGTGCAGACGCTCACCACCGGCCTGCCCGATGCGGGGATCTTCGTCTCCAGCATTCCCGACATCAAGCGGCTCTGGGAGGTCGGCAAGGACAGCTCCTCCGCCCGCACCGCGTGGTCCACCCTCGGCATCTGCCAGTCGATGCTGGTCAGGCCCCGCTCCACCGACCAGGCCGACGTCGACAGGCGCGACCGGGTGCGCGGGCGCGTGGCCGACTTCAACGCGGTGCTGGCACGGGTCTGCGCCGAGCAGATCACCTGCCGGTACGACGGCGGAGCCGTCTTCGGCCACCCCTTCACACTGTCCCAGCTGAGCCGCTGGGACTACTTCCACCCCAACGCCTCCGGCCAGCAGCTCCTCGCCGAGATCACCTATACGGCCGGTGCCGTTCTGTAGGGCCACGCCGTACGGCTCTGTAGGGCCACGCCGTACGGCTCGCCGGCACCGCTGCCGACTCTAACCTCTGACCGCTGTCCGAAATTGTCGTCAGTCTGCCGTTGACCTTGCCCCCTTTCGGGCCTAGCGTCCCGAGCAGCCGAGAGGATCACCTCTTCGGGGTGATTCCTCCACGGCCGTCCGGTGGTATTCCGGTCCCGTCCGGAGAACGGGCGCGGGCTTGTGACGCAACGCGGCACCGTGAGGAGAGCACATGGCGGAACGGCTGAAAGCCCGGGGACTGCTCGGCGAGATGGCCGCCGAGTTCGCGGGGACCATGATCCTGATTCTGTTCGGAGTGGGGGTCGTCGCCCAGGTCGCCGCGGCGGGCATCGGCGACCACGACAGCATCGCGTGGGCGTGGGGGCTCGGGGTCACCCTGGGCGTCTACGTGGCGGCCCGTATCAGCGGCGCGCATCTCAACCCGGCCGTCACGGTCGCGCTCGCGGTCTTCAAGGGGTTCTCCTGGCGCAAGGTGCTGCCCTACTCGCTGGCGCAGACCGCGGGCGCGTTCGTGGCGGCGCTGCTCGTGCGGTGGAACTACGCGGAGGTGCTGGCCAAGGCCGATCCCGGCCACACGATCAAGACCCAGGGGGTCTTCTCCACCCTGCCCGGCAACGGCACCCTGCCCGTCGGCACCTGGGGCGCGTTCCGCGACCAGGTGATCGGCACCGCGATCCTGCTGTTCCTCATCCTCGCCGTCTCCGACGTGCGCAACTCGCCGCCCGCGGCGAACCTCGCCCCCTTCGTGGTCGGACTGGTCGTCGTGGCGATCGGCATGGCCTGGGGCACCAACGCGGGCTACGCCATCAACCCGGCGCGTGACTTCGGGCCCCGGCTCGCCTCGTTCCTCACCGGCTACGGGACGGCCTGGCGCGACCAGTACGGCCAGCTCTACTTCTGGGTGCCCATCGTGGC
>NZ_FOQY01000056.1 GCF_900113865.1 Streptosporangium canum
AATCGAACAAACTATCATTCGGTCCATGTCACCGTGATGGGAACCGAACCCCGATATCCGCAGAGGCCGGACCGTCGTCCACAGCCTTCACGCCCACGTGGTCTTCACGCCTATCTGCGGGGCGGGCACTTTTGGTCCCCGCCCTCCTTCGCCCTGCTTCGCCGCTTCATGCGGCGGCGCCCCGCCGTCGATCATCGAGGAGTACCTCGAGAACCAGAAACGGCCGGGCTGAGCAGCTCACGTAAACCAACTGTCACGGCACCGCTCGGGCCTGGAGGCCCTCCCGCGCTGTCGTTTCCTCCCGGGCGTAAACGCCCGGGGTTCCACGCCAGATCACGCTGAATTCGGTGCTGAACCCGCTGTCGCGCAGCGAGTTCGAGCGCTCGGTGATGACGCCGGTCGCGCTGGTGATGGGGGCGGTGTTCCCGGTGGTGACGTTGACCGCGTAGCAGCGGGTACGCCGGCGCGGTATTGCCGGGTCTGCTGCTCGGCTCTGGTTCTGGTCTGGATCCGTTGCGGGGGTTGGGGGATCAGCACTTCCCACGCGCAGTCTTCTGGGACGCCGGCCGCTTCGACGGCTCGGCGTTCGACGAGGCAGCTCATCGACGGGCTTCGCCGGCGGGTTCGTGGCGGGGCGCCAGAATCGGCCCGCCCCGCTGCTGGCTATCCTGTGGCACGTCGAGCCGGGCACGGCTCCCCACCACGAGCCCACCGGAAGGCGACGACCGTGACAGCCTCCCAGCGCCGGAGCACATGGCCGGCGACGACGGTGGTGGTGGTGGTGGTGCACGTGGTCCTGGCCCTCCTGACGGTGATCATCCTGGCGGGCGTCTGGCACCTCGGCGCGGACCTGTGGCAGATCTTCGCCACGGCGGGTGCTGCCGGCCTGCTCCATGTGGGAGCGGTGGTGGCCCATCGACGGCCGTGGGTGGGGTATGCGATCGGCGCGCTGGCGATGCTCGTCCTGGTGTTGACGCCCTTCCTGGGGTGGTCACCGAACATGCTGCCCTCGGCTGTGTGCTTCCCCCTCGCGTTGTGGCGGCTGACCAGCCGGGTCTCGGTCAGGTCCTCGGTGGTCGCGCTGGCCGTCGCCGCGCTCGGGATCGTCCTCACCGAGCTGGTGGCGTGGGCCCGGCTGCCCTCTGACACCCCTGGGTGGACCCGCCTGGTCGAGGGCGGGCTGCTGATGCTCGTGGTCGGCGGCGTGTGGCTTGCGGCCCTGCTGGTACGTCGCAGGCACGAGGCCGACCGACGGGCCGAGAGCGAACGACTGGCCGCGGCGGTCGCGGACGAACGGGCCGGCATCCGCCGCGACCTGCACGACGTGATCGCCCACACGGTCACCGTCATGGTCGCGCGGATCGAGGCCGCGGCGGTGACGACGGCGGATCCGGCGACCCGCCGCGAACTCGGCGACATCGCCGAGGCCGGCCGGGACGCCCACCAAGGTCTGCGAGCGATGCTGGCCACCCTGGGCCCGGCCACCGTGGCGCCGCGCGCCGATTCCCGGCCCGGAGAGGTCCCGATCTCGCTCGACGCCCTCCCCGACCTCGTGGCCTCGGCGGCGAGCCCGCTCCACGCGGTGACGTTCGCGGAGGTGGGTGAGCGACGGCCACTGAGCCTGAGTGCCGAGGTCGCGGCGGTCCGGGCCGTGCAGGAGGGCATCACCAACGCGCTGCGCCACCTCGAACCACCGGTCGAGGTGACCGTTCGCCTGCGCTGGACCCCGGCCGAGCTGGCCGTGGAGGTGCGCGACGACGGCGGCAAGGCGCTCCGCGACGTCGGCAGCCAGGGGACCGGCTTGATAGGGATCGAGGAACGTGTGCGTACCGCGGGCGGCACCCTGTCGATCGACGACGGGGACGACGGATGGGTGCTGCGGGCGCGGCTCCCCACGAAGGAGGGCGCATGACCGGGATCCGTGTCATGCTCGTCGACGATCAGGAGCTGCTGCGGGCCTCGCTCCGTACGGTGCTGTCGGCCGACGAACGCATCGAGGTCACCCACGACGTCGCGAACGGCGGCGACGCGGTCGAGGTCGTCCGGCGGCACCGCCTCGACGTGGTGCTGATGGACATCCGCATGCCGCGCATGGACGGGGTCGCCGCCACGGCGGAGATCGTCAGGATCGCACCGGCGACCCGGGTGCTCATGCTGACGACGTTCGATGACGACGAACTGGTCGTGGCCGCCATCCGGGCCGGCGCGAGCGGCTACCTGACCAAGGACGTCCGGCCCGCCGCCCTGGCCCAGGCCGTGTGTGACGTCGCCTCCGGGACGTCGGCGCTGGCCCCGGGGGTGGCCGCGACGATCCTCGATCTCGTACGGCAGGTGCCGGTGCGGAGGACGGCGGCCCTGGACGGCCTCACCCCACGCGAGGTCGAGATCTTCGGCCTGCTCGCCCGCGGCAGGTCCAACGGCGAGATCTGCGCGGAACTGGTGCTGAGCGAGAACACGGTGAAGTCGCACGTCCGGGCCATCCTGCAGAAACTGGACCTGCGCGACCGCGTGCACGCGGTGATCCACGCGTACGAGAACGGGCTTGTGGGTCGCAACGATCTGCCTGACTGAGATTCCATCCTGCCGGGTGGTGCCGTCTCACCCCTTGGTGTGATGTCGGCCGGTGACGCCCGGCCTAGGTTCGACGTCGTGCGATTCCCACGTCTGCGCCTTCCTCGGGTGATCTCCCTCCTCGTTCTCGGCGGTGTGCTCGTCGCCGTGCTGCTCGGCTGGACGGCACCGGCCCATGCCGCCGGCGGACGACTCGTCGACGACTACCGCTCGGTCTACGGCACGCCGGGGGTCGCGGCGGCCGTGATCGACGGGTCGTCGGTCGAGACGATCGTCCGCGGCCGGGACGGGGACGGCAACGCGGTGACGGCGCGGACCCGGTTCCGGATCGCGTCGATGAGCGAGTCGATGACGGCTGCGGCGATCATGCTGCTGGTCGACCGGGACCGCGTCTCCCTGGACGACCCGGTCGTCAAGCTCCTGCCCGACTTCCAGATGGCCGATCCGCGCTTCGCCCGGATCACCGTGCGCCAGGTCCTCAGCCACACCTCGGGGCTGTCGAACAGCACGGACAACGAGTATGTGTTCCCGCCGCCGCGCGGCGCGCCGGCCGAGGCTGGTTCCGCGGCTCGTGCCCCTTGCCCTGGTGACGGTGCTGGGTGTGGTGCTGCCGACGCTGATCTGGGGGGCGTTCAACTTCCAGTACTGGATCGTCACCGCCTGGCTGCTGCGCTGCTGGCGCTCTTCTGCCTCATCTGCTGCGTGCTCGGGGCGGTCGCACTCGGCCGTCGCCTCTGGTGCTTCCACCGCGCCGGTCAGGCGACCTTCGCACCGGTACGGCTGGCCACGACGGACAGCTGACCTGGGCGAGAACCTGGCCGAACATCTCGCGCCGCGGACCCGCGCCGGGGCCTCCAAGGGGACCAGGACAGGCGCGGGTCGTGGGCCACGGCTACTGCTCCACCACTCGTCTCATCAGTGCCCGCCGTGTCCGTGCCCGTGGCCGACGAAGGATCCGGACGGCTTGCCGGCCGGCACCAGGCCGAGCGCGACCACTGCCGCGGCTGCCGCGGTGACCGCGCACACGGTGAGTGCGGCGGTGAAGCCGCCGACGCCGGCCGCGCCGGGCGCGAGACTCGCGGCGGCCACCGTGGAGACGACGGCGACCCCGATCGATCCGCCGAGCTCGTGGAAGGTGTTGATGACGCCGGAGGCCACGCCGGCCTCGGCGGGCGGGACGTTGGCCATGGTCGTGGTGGTGGCGGTGACGAACGCCGGGCCGATGCCGAAGGCGGCGAGGACGAAGCCGGGCAGGAGGGTGGCGTAGGCGCTGCTCTCGGGGGAGATCCGGGTCATCAGGGCCGCACCGGCGGCGGTGAGCAGGAAGGCGGCCACGGCGACGGGCCGGCCGCCGATCTTCCCGATGAGATGGCCGCCCAGGTGCGCGCCGGCGGTGATGGCGATCGCGACCGGCAGGAATGTCAGGCCGGTCTTCAGCGCGCTGAACCCGAGCACCTGCTGGAGGTAGAACGAGCTGACGAAGAACAGCGCGAGCATCAGCCCGGTGGCGATCAGCATCACGAACGTGCCCGAGATCACCGGGCGGCGGGCGAGCGTCTCGGCCCGCATCAGGGGAGCCTTGACGCCGCGCTCGACCGCCACGAACACCGCGTAGAGGATCACGGACGCGATCAGGGGGAGGAAGGTTCCGGCCGCGCTCCAGCCGGCGTCGCCGGCGTTGACGAGGCCGTAGATCAGCAGAGCGGTGGCGGCGGTGACGACGAGCGCACCGGGCACGTCCACCCGCTGCCGGACCGGAGGCCGGCCGTCGGCGCGCACGACCGAGGGAAGCACGAGGAAGACCAGCAGCCCGATGGGCACGTTGACGAAGAACCCCCACTCCCAGCCCGGACCGGCGGTGAGGACGCCGCCGAGCAGGACGCCCACCGCGGCTCCCGTCCCGCCGATCGCCGCCCACACGCCCAGGGCGCGGTTGCGCAGCGGGCCGTGGAAGGCGGTCGTGATGATCGCCAGGGCTGACGGCGACAGCAGGGCGGCCCCGACTCCCTGTACGGCGCGGCCCGCGATGAGCACGGTGCCGTTCGGGGCCAGGCCGCAGGCCAGCGAGGCGAGGGTGAACAGGATGAGTCCCGCCAGCAGCGTGCGCCGTGCCCCGAGCGCGTCGGCGAGCCGCCCGCCGAGCACCATCAGGCCGCCGAAGCACAGCGTGTACGTCGTCACCACCCAGGTGAGCGCCTCGCGGTCGAGCGCGAGGTCGCCGCCGATGCTGGGCAGGGCGACCTGGACGACGGTGATGTCGACGATCAGCACGAACTGCGCCAGGCAGAGCAGGACGAGTGCTGTCCACCCCCGGGAGCCGGGGGATGGTCGAGCTTCGGCCGTCGCGGGGTGCGCGGGGTGGCCATGACTCATGGTGTGACCTCTTCATGATTCGCGAGCTCGATACCGAGCACTAATCCGAACACTACTGTTCGGATTAGTGTAGCCATACGGGGGTAGGGCATGTCGAGCGCAGGGATGCGGATCAAGGTCGTACAGGCGCGGGGAAGGCATCGCCTACCCTTCCGTCATGGCCACCACGCACAAGGACGCAGACGCCGGCGAACCGGCGCGCGGCCCCCTGTCCGGCCCCTCCTCCCGGGGCCGGCGCCGGGCCGACGCCGAACGGAGCATCGCGGCCATCGTCGACGCCGCGATGACGGCTTTCAGCGAGAACTCCGAGGTGAGCATGGTCGACATCGCTCGCGTGGCCGGTGTCGGCCGCGTCACCCTCTACAGCCATTTCTCCTCCCGGGAGGAGCTCATGGACGTGGTCATGGCACACGCCGTCAAAGAGGCCAACGCCGTACTCGGCGGAGAGGAGGCAAAGGAGACGCCCGCACGGGAGGCGTTGGGCGAGCTGATCCGCTCCTCCTGGCAGATCCTCGGCCGGTACGGCCGGCTGCAGGTGGCCGCCCTGCGGGTGCTGGGCCCCGAGCGCATGCGCGAACATCACAACGAGCCGCTGGTCCGGGTCCGGAACATCGTCACCCGGGGCCGGCGGGAAGGGGTGATCCGCGACGACCTGCCCGAGGACTGGCTCGTCTCCGTCTTCTACAGCCTGTTGCACACGGCCGCTCTGGAGGTCGACTCCGGCCGCCTGCGGCCGGAGACCGCCGCCGACGCGCTGGAGGCGACCCTCCTGTCCGCCATCGGCGCGTAGCGTGCCGATGGCGCGTCTTCACGTCGGCGGGGTCCGTCAGGCCAGCCAGCCGCTGGAGCCGTCGGGGACGCTCGCCAGCAGCGCCCGGGTGTAGGGGTGGGTGGGCGCGTCGAGCACCTGCTCCGCCGGGCCGGTCTCCACGCATCGGCCGGACTCCAGCACGTAGATCCGGTCGGCGATCTGCCGCACCACGGCGAGGTCGTGGGTGATGAACAGCATCGCCATCGACAGCCGTTCCCGCAGCTCGGCCAGGAGCCCGAGGATCTGCGCCTGCACCGAGACGTCGAGCGCCGACACCGGCTCGTCGCAGATCAGCAGGCGGGGCTCGCCCGCCACCGCGCGGGCTATCGCCACCCGCTGCCGCTCGCCCCCGGACAGGCCGGCCGGGCGCATCCCCGCCATGTCCCGGCCCAGGCCGACCGACTCCAGCAGCCGGGCGACGTCGTCCGGCGCGGCGGGCCGGCCGTCGGCCCACAGCGCCTCGCCCAGGGCCGCGCCGACGGTCCGGGCGGGGTTGAGCGTCGAGTAGGGGTCCTGGAAGATCATCTGCGCCGTGCGGCGGGCCTGGCGCACCGCGCCACGGCCCATCCGGCCGTAGTCGGAGCAGTCGGCGCCGCCGAGCAGGATCGTGCCCGCGTCCGGACGTTCCAGCCCGGCGACGCACCGGGCCAGTGTGGTCTTGCCCGAGCCCGACTCGCCGACCACGCCGACGACCTCGCCCGGGGCGACGGACAGGCTCACCCCGTCCAGCGCCGGCCGCCGCGCCCCGGCGAACGTCCTGCGCAGGTCCCGCACCCGCAGCACCGGGTCGGCGGTGACGGGGAGCGCGGGCGCGACACCCGGTTCGGGCGCGGGAGGCGCGGGAAGCTCCGTGGCCCGCAGGCACGCCGACAGCCGCGCGTCCCGTACGGCGGGCGCGCTGGACTCACCCCGCACGGCAGACACATCAGCGGGCGCGCCGGGCTCATCCCGTACGGCAGGCACACCGGCGGGCGCGCCGGGCTCATCCCGTACGGCGCGCAGCTCCGGAACGCCGTCGCGGCACTCGGCCACCGCGAGGGCGCACCGGTCGGCGAAGGCACACCGGTCGGCCACGGCGTCGTGGGCGGGCACGGAGCCGGCGACGGCGGGGATGACGGCGAGCCGCCGGTCCGCGGGCGGCTCGGCCGCCAGCAGGGCCCGGGTGTAGGGGTGAAGCTGCTCCCGCCGTACGGCCGCCGCTCCGCCCGCCTCCATGAGCCGTCCCGCGTACATCACCATGACCCGGTCGCAGGTGGAGAACGCCAGGCGCAGGTCGTGGGTGATGAGCACGAACGCCATGTGCCGCTCGCGCTGGACACGCCGGACGAGGGCGAGCACCTCGCGCTGGGTGGTGGCGTCGAGCGCGGTCGTCGGCTCGTCCGCCACCAGCACACTCGGCCCGCCGGCCAGCGCGGCGGCCAGCCCGACACGCTGCCGCATGCCGCCGGAGAGCTGGAAGGGGTAGCGCCCGGCCACGTCGGCGGGCAGCCCGACCTCCGCCAGCAGCCGGGGCACCTCGGCCTTCGCGTCGGCCCCCCGGGGCAACCCGTCGGCGATCTGCCGCCCGACTCCGCGCAACGGGTTGAGCAGGGTGAACGGGTCCTGCATGAGGAGGGAGACCACGCCGCCGCGCTGCCGCGCCCGGGCGCGGGGGTCGTCGTCCACCCGCTCACCCGCGATGCGCACCGTTCCGGCGGCCTCCAGCCCGCGAGGCAGCAGGCCCAGCATGGCCCGGACCGTGAGCGACTTGCCCGAACCGGACTCCCCCACGATCGCGACGGACTCCCCCGGCGCGACCTCGAAGGTCACCCCCGACAGCAGGGTCCGCCCGGTCGCGGGCTGGCGCACGGTGAGCCCCTCGACGGCGATTCCCATGTCAGCGTGTCCTTCCGCGCCGGTCGACGCGTTCGTACAGCCAGTCGCCCACGATGTTGAGCGCGGCGGCGGTGGCGATGATGGCGAGGCCGGGAGCGATCACGGCCCAGGGGTTGGCGAGGAGCTGGGTGCGGTTGTCCGACAGCGTGCGCCCCCAGTCGGGCGAGCCGGCGGGGACGCCGAGGCCGAGGAAGGACAGCGAGGCCAGCGACACCAGCGCGTAGGCGAAGTTGAGGAAGGCGTTGGCCAGCGCGACGGGGGCGATGTTCGGCCACACGTGCCTCGTCATGATCCGCCAGGCGGAGAGGTTCTTCAGCCGCGCCGCCTCCACGTAGGGCCGGTGCCGCTGCTCCAGCACGGCCCCGCGCACCACCCGCGTGTCGGTGGGCGCGAACAGCACCACCAGCACGGCGATCGCCAGGCCGTACCCGCCGCCCAGGACCCCGGCGACGACGATCGCCACGAGGAGGGCGGGCAGGGAGAACATCAGGTCCGCCCAGCGCATGGCCAGCGCGTCGGCCCAGCCGCCGAGGTATCCGGCGGGCAGGCCCACGAGGTTGCCGATGAGCATCGACCCCGCGGCGACGCACAACGCCCCCGGCACCGCCGTACGGGCTCCGGCGACCAGCAGCTCCAGCACGTCGCGGCCGAGATCGTCGGTGCCCAGCGGGTGGCCGGGCCCCGGGCCGGAGATGCCCAGCATCAGGTCCTGGCCGGTCGCGTCCGGCACCAGCCAGGGGGCGAACGCGGCGGCGACCGCGACCGCGAGGAGGATGGCGAGCGCGGTGACCACGCTCACCGGCGGACGCGTCACGACTCTCGATGGACGTGTCACGACGGCCTCCCGCCGAGCCGGACCCGCGGGTCCGCGGCCGAGTAGCCGACGTCGACCAGGAGGTTGACGGCGGCGATGAGCAGGGTGAGCAGCAGTGCCAGCGCCTGGACGACCGGCACGTCCTTGAAGGTGACCGAGTCGACGAGCAGGGAGCCGAGGCCCGGCAGCGCGAAGGTCACCTCGACCAGCACGGTCCCGGCCAGCATGCCGGTCACGATGAGCCCCGCGGCGGTGAGGATCGGCACCAGCGAGTTGCGCAGCGCGTAGCCGAGGACGGCGGGGGCGCCGAGGCCGCGGGCCCGCGCGAAGACCACGTAGTCCTGGTCCAGCTCGCGGATGAGCGCGGCCCGGCTGAACCGGACGAGCATGCCCACCGCGCCGACGGCCAGCGCGACGGCGGGCAGCGTGAGGTGCAGGACCTGGTCGGCGAAGCCCTCGCCGACGCCGTAGACGGGGAACCAGCCCAGCCCGGCGGCGAACACCACCAGCAGCAGCAACCCGACGGCGAACGGCGGGGCGCTCAGCCCCACCACCCCGGCGGTGACGACGAGCCGGTCGGCGGCCCGGCCCCGTCGCAGGGCCCCGGCCACGCCCAGCGGGATGCCCACGAGCACGGCCAGCACCGTGCCGTACCCGGTGAGCGCCAGGGTGAGCGGGAGCCGCTGCCCGAGCATGTCGGCGACCGGCATCCCGGTCCTGATGGAGGTGCCGAGATCGCCCCGCAGGACGCCGCCGAGCCAGCTCAGGTACTGCACGGGCAGCGGGTCGTTCAGGTGGTAGCGGGCCTGGATGGCGGCGATGGTCTCCGGGGTGGCGGGACGGGTGCCCAGGAGGGTCTGCTGGACCGACCCGGGGGCGAGGTAGAGCAGGCAGAACACGCCGATCGACAGCAGCGCGACGACCACGGCGGTGCCCGCGAGCCTGCGCAGCAGGAACACGCCCCAGCTCCGCCCCGTCAACACAGCACCCCGTTCCCCGCCAGCCAGCCGAGCACACGCTCCGCCGCGTCCCGGCGGTGTCCCGGCTCGGTCAGCTCGTGGCCCTCCCGAGGGTAGACGACCAGCTGGGTCCGGACTCCAGCCGCCGACCAGGCACGATAGAGCTCCTCGGCCTGGCCGACCGGGGTCGTGCGGTCCTCGGCGCCGTGCAGGATCAGCGTCGGGGTGGTGACCTTCGCGGCGTGGCAGACCGGCGAGCGGGCCGCCAGGAAGTCCCTGCCCTCGGACGTGGCGATGTCGGCCCCGGCGTGGTACAGCGGGTCGTAGCCGTGGGCGAGGTTGCCGGCGTTGGCGAAGCTGATCCAGTCGGCGACCCCGGACATCACCACCGCCGCCCGGAACCGGCCGGTGCGGGTCACCGCCCACGCGCTGAGATAGCCGCCGTAGCTCAGTCCCAGAACGGCCATCCGCCCGGGATCGGCCACACCTGCCGCGACGAGGTGGTCCACCCCCGCGAGGACGTCGTCCAGGTCCTCCTCGCCGACGTGCCCGATGACGCGGCGCGCGTAGTCCTGGCCGCGCCCGCTGCTGCCCCGGGGATTGGGCAGCAGTACGGCGGCGCCCGCGTGCGCGAGCGGCAGCGCGAGCTGCCCGGACTCGGCCGGGGCGAAGGCGCTGGACCACAGCCAGGTCGGCCCGCCGTGCGCGATGACGACGAGCGGCGCCGGCCCCTGCCGCACCTCCGGGCCGTCCGGATCGGCCTGGCCGTACGGGTCCGCCGGGCCCGGCGGCGCGGGTTCGCGCCGGGTCAGCAGGAGCCCGTGGACGGCGAGCCCGTCGGGGCCGGTCCAGGTCACCTCCTCCTGGTGCACGGCGAGCCACGCCAGGTCGTCGTTGAGACCGGTGACCTGACGCCACTCGCCCCCGGCGACGTCCGCGACCGCGATCTCCGGGGGCCGTCCGGCCGTCTCCCAGACCGCGGCGGCGAGCGTGCCGGCGCGGTCCACCGAGAGCGACGGCTGCCCGTCCCGCCCGCCCAGGGTGCCCCAGGCCGTCCAGCGGGTCAGCGTGCGGCCGTCGGCGGTCAGCGTGCCGCCGTGCGTCCCGGTGCCCGACCAGCCGGTGAACCACAGGGTGTTCCCGTCCAGCCAGCCGAGGTCGGTGACGTCGTCCACGGCGGCCAGCGTCGTCGTCTCCCCGGTGACCAGATCGACGTGGATGATCCGGCCGGAGACGATGGACAGCCCCTCGACCACCACGGCGGCGCGCCCGCCGGGTGCCAGCCGGGGGCGGCTGAGCTGCCAGGTGGTGCGCAGGAGGGTCCGGGTCGCGCCGGTCTCGCGGTCGATCAGGTCGAGCCTGGGCCGGTAGTACCCTCCAGGGGTCTCGTCGGCCGAGGTCACGGCGAGCGCGACGCCATCCCGCCAGTCGGCCTCCCAGACGGTCAGCCCCTCGACCGGGATCGGCCGCAGGCGCGCGTCGCCGACCGCGGCCCAGGCCAGCCGGCGCAACCGTCCGCCCGGGGTGCGGACGAAGGGGTCGGATCCGTCGTGGACCCGGAGTCCGAGGTGGCTGCCGTCGCGCTCGCTGCCGGGGTCGGCGGTCCGTACGAGCACGGTCCCGTCGTCGCCCGCGACCAGGTCCTCGATCTCGCCGTCCGCCCGGACCCGCCAGACGGGGGTGAGGTCGTCGCCGGCGCGGACCTCGACGTGGTCGAGATCGGGCCCCTCACCGGAGGCGAGCAGCAGCCTCCCGTCCGGCAGCCAGCGCGTCAGCGCGTGCCACCGCTCCGGCGCCTCGGGCACCGGGACGGGCGCGCCCGCCCGCCCGAGGTCGAGCACGTGCGCGACCGGTCCCGCGTCCGCGAGCGGCAGGACGCAGGCGACGCGACCGCCCGGCGGGTCCAGCGCCACGCTCTCGGGCACCCGCAGCCCGGTCAGCGCGGCGTGCGCCTCCAGCAGCGCGGCGTGCGCCTCCGGCGGGGCCGCCGGCGCCTCCGGCCCCGTCATGAGCGGGTGGAGAGCTTGGCGGCCCAGGGACCGACGAAGAAGTAGGGCCCGAAGTCCGCGGCACCGACGCCGGGACCGAACGCGGTCGCCGCCTCGCCCCACCACAGCGGCTGGTAGGGGACGTCGGCGGCGGCCTTGACCAGCGCCTCCCCGAGGAGCTTGCCCCGGGCCGCCTCGTCGGTGCCCTTCTTGGCCTGGTCGAGCAGCCCGGTCACCTCGTCGTCGGCGTACTCGGCGATGTTGGAACCGTTCTCGCCGACGAAGGCGCCGTTGAGGAGCTGCTGGATGTACTCCGACGGGTCGCCCGTCGTCGCGAAGTACCAGCCGAGGTAGACGCCGGAGGCGTGCTTGCCGAGCTCGGCGATCCACTGCTCCAGCGGGACCTCCTTGACCTCCAGGGTGATCCCGATGGTCTTGAGGTTCTGCGCGAGGGTGAGCGCGGCCCTGCCGAGCTGCGGTCCGCTGCCGGGGTAGGTCAGCACGTCGCTGAAGCCGCCGGGAACCGACGACTGGGCCAGCTCGGCACGGGCCTTGGCGAGGTCGAAGCCGTACTGCGGGATGCTCTCGTACAGGCTCTTGACCTCGGCTTCGCCGAGCACGCCGCCCCACTGGGCGGGGTCGGTGACGGTGGTGGCGACCTGACCGTGGCCGCGCAGGACGCTGCGCACGATGCCGTCCCGGTCGACCGCGTGGGCGACCGCCCTGCGGACGTGGATGTCGTCCCACGGCTTCTTGGCGGTGTTGAAGGCGAGTGTGACCAGGGAACGGTCACTGGCCGTCTTCAGCTCGACGCCGGAGACCGCCTTCCACTGGTCGATCTGCTCGGCGGGCACGTTCAGCGCGACGTCGACCGAGCCGCCCCGCATGGCGAGCAGCCGGGTGGACTCCTCGGGGATGAAGTCGAGCCTGATCTGGCGGTACGGCGCCTTGCCACCCCACCAGGCGTCGTTGCGCTCCAGCGTCACGTGCGAGTCGGGCGCGAACTCGGTCACCCGGTACGGCCCGGTCCCGAGGATCTTCCCGGTGGGGGTGCCGATGTCCTGGCCGGTGGCCTCGATGAACGTGCGGCTCGTCACGAGAAGGGTCCCCGGCGACGGGGTCCAGGCGAAGGACGCGTCGGGCTGCTTCAGCGTGATGGTCACCTCGGCGGGGCCGCCGGCCTCGATCTTGTCGACGTTGGCGTAGGCGTAGGCGAAGGCCGAGGTGGAGCCCTTCTTGGCGTGCAGGTCGAGGCTGGCCACGATGTCGTCGGCGGTCAGCGGCGTCCCGTCGGCGAAGGTCACGCCGCTGCGGATCTTGTAGACGTAGGTCTTCGGGTCCTTACGGCTCCACGACTCGGCCAGGGCCGGCTGGAGGCTGCCGTCCTGGCCGACTCCGACGAGCGCCTCCTGGCAGAGGAGGGCGACGACGTAGTTCATGATTCCCGCCTCCTTGCTCGCGTCCAGCGAGCTGATGGAGGAGGGCAGCGCGACCTTCAGGACGTCGAGGGACTTCGCCGCGCCGCCGGCGTCCCCGGACGTGGCCGCCGGGCCGTCCGAGCCGCAGGCCGTGACGAGAGCCGGGACAGCGGCCAGGCCTCCCACGATGGCGATGGATCTCAGAAGAGAGCGTCGGGTGAGGGCGACATCGGGGAGATCGGCCACGGGGGACCCACTTTCATGCGACCAGCCAGCTCACCTAGCTGCTGCGTCTACCATTACTATCCACTTGGCACAGGAGAGTATTCGCTAGGTAGCATTCCGGTCAAACCCACCTGTTGAATGGGGAATTCATGGCCTCCCTCACCGTCTACAGCGCCCCCTGGTGCGGCCACTGCCACCGGCTGAAGGAGGGGCTCACCCGCGCGGACATCCCCTTCACCGAGGTGGACGTCGACCGGACGCCGGGCGCGATCGAGCTCATCACCGAACTCAACAACGGCTCCTGGCTGATCCCGACCGTGGTCCTGCCCGACGGATCGGCCCTGGTCAATCCCAGCGTCCGGGAGATCGAAGCCCGCCTGGCCTGAACGGCCGCCGCCCGTCGGCGGAACAGCCCACGAGCGGCCGGACCGCACCGGCCGGCACCCGCTCGGCCGATCGGCGTTCCGTCCGGGGATCAGCGTCCCGGCTCGCCCTTCGGGGCGCGCACCGACGTCAGCGCGAGCACCGCGGCGGCCAGCGGGAAGCACGCCACCACGACGAGCACGCGGGACAGCCCCATCGACGGGGCCAGCGCCCCGGCCACGGCGGAGCCGACGCCCCCGCCGACGAAGAAGGCGAGGTTGAGCAGCCCCATGCCCGCGCCGCGCAGGGGCGGCGGAAGCCGGACCGACATCTCCCCAGTGAGCACCACCTGGGTGAGGGCGAAGGTGGCCAGAGCGAGCGAGGTGCCCGTGACCAGGGGAAACGCCCCGCCGCCGGTGATCCCGGACATGGCCAGGATGCCGCCCGTCACGGTGGCGGCGCCGGCCAGGAGCCGCCGGCCGGTGCCGGCACCGAGACCGCCCGCCAGGCGGGACAGCACGGCGCCCACCGCGGCGCCGGGCAGCAGCGCGGCGCCGACCGCGAGCACGCTCCAGCCGTGGGTCCCGGCCAGGATCTGGGGCACCGCGTACATCGCGGCGAACAGCCCGCCGTAGACGCCGACGCCGATGGCCGCCGCGACCCAGAATCCCGCGTCGCCCACCACGGAGCGTGGCACGAAGCCGTCCGCTCTGCGCCGGACCCGCCAGACCAGGCCCGCCGAGGACAGCACCAGCACGGCCGCGATCACCGCGGCGACCGCACCCGGCAGGCCCAGCACCGGCGCCTGGATCAGGAGCAGCAGCGAGGCGGCCGCGGTGGCGAGCAGGGCCGCGCCGGCCACGTCGACCGGCCTGCTCGATCCCGGCCTGGTGGCCAGGCGCAGGCAGAGCGGCACAGCCAGCAGTGACAGCGCGGGCAGCACGAGGGTGACCCGCCACGACAGCCAGGTCGTCGTCACACCGCCGATCAGCGTGGCACCGGCCGCGAACAGCGCCATGACACCGCCGTAGGCGGCCAGCACCCTGGCCCGTGCGGCCGGATCGACGGCGGCGAGCAGGGCCAGGCCACCGGCGGTCATCGCCCCCGACCCGGCGGCGAGCACCAGGCGGCCGGCGATCAGCACCCCCAGGTTCGGAGCCGCCAGGCAGACCACGGCGCCGGCCGCCAGGACCAGCGAGCCGGCGGTGAGCGCGGCCCGCACGCCCCAGGAGTCGGCCAGCCGCCCGAAGACCGCGGTGCCGATGCCGAGCGCGAGGGCGTGCGCGGTGAGGACCCAGGCCACCGCGGCGGGTCCGGCGTGCAGCGCGGCCGCGACCTTGGGCAGCGCGACACCCGCCGCGGTGACGCCGAACACCGCGGGCCCGAACAGGGCGCCGAGCCGTACCGCGGTCGAGAACGGCCCGATCGGGGCCGGATCGGCGGCCACGACGGGCGGCTGCCCGGTGGCGGAGGGGGAAGCCATGGACGGCGCTTCTCTCATCGGGTGGCGGAGGTCCGCGCGGCCTGCCAGGCCGCGCTGCTCACGAAGTGGACGTCGTAGCGTTCCTGTACGGCCAGCAGGCTGTCGGCGGCCTCCTGACCATGGGCGACGCGCCCGAGGTGCCGGAAGTAGCCGAAGCGCTCGACGCCGGGCGTCATGACCACCAGCACCTCGGCGGTCGAACCGGGGGCGGCGCCGAACGCGTGCGGCGTCCTCGGCGGCACCACCAGGAGGTCGCCCCTGGCCACCGTGGTCACCCGGTCGCCGAGCAGGAACTCCATGACCCCGTCGAGCACGTAGAACGCCTCCGAGGACAGTGTGTGATGGTGCGGACCGGCTCCCTGGGCGCCGCTGCCCAGCGTGAGACGGTTGACGCCGAGCGCGCCCCAGGTGCCACTGGCGTCGGCCAGAAGCCCGAACGCGCTCCCCGCCGACAGCTCCACCACCTCGGCGCTCTCCGCGCGGACGACCACGGCACCGCTCATATCTGGATCACTGATGGACATGCCCACTCCTTCCAGGTGTTCGCGTCCCATTCGAGCGTGGGAACATCCCGCGAACCAGAAGCAGTTGTCACCTGCAGAAATCACCGATCGTGATGAATGGGGGGGCTGTGGAGCTCCGGCAGCTGGAGTACTTCCTCGCCGTCGCGGAGGAGGGAGGATTCGGCCGGGCCGCCGAGCGCCTGAACATCGTGCAGTCGGCGGTGAGCCAGCAGATCCGCAGGCTGGAGCGGGAGTTCGGGCTGCCGCTCTTCGACCGCTCGACCCGGCACGTCCGCCTGTCCGCCGCGGGAGAGCGCCTGCTGCCCGAGGCCAGGGCCGTGCTCGCCGCGGCGCACCGCGCCCGGCAGGTCGCGGCCGAGATCACGGCGGGCACGGACGGCATCCTGCGGCTGGGCACGGTCCACGGCCCGGGAGACCGGCTCTACCGCACCCTGGCCGAGCTCGCCGCCATCGCGCCCCGCCTGCAGGTCCGGCTCAAGGACGCCCCGCTGGCCGACCGGCTGGCGGCCGTGCGCTCGGGCGAACTGGACGCCGCGCTCGTACGCGCCCTGACCTCGGCCCCCGGGCTGCGGCTGGTCCCCGTCTGGACCGACCCGCTGTACGTGGCTCTCCCCTCGGCCCACCCGCTGGCGGCCGAGCCGTCGCTGCGCCTGGAGCAGCTCGCGCACCTGCCCCTCCGGCTGGCCCCGCGAGAGAAGAACCCGCCCTTCCATGATCTGATCACCGGCGCCTGCCGCGAGGCCGGGATCGAACCGCCACCGGGACCGCCGTTCACCAGCCTGCAGGAGACCCTCGCCGAGATCGGGACAGGTGCCCCCTCCTGGACGGTCTTCTACGAGGTCTCGGGGCTGCCGCCCGCGTTCCGCGTGACCTTCCGGCCGCTCGCCGAGCCGGTCGTCATCACCTCGATCGCCGTCCGCGACAGACCGCTCACCGCCGCCCTGCGGCACCTGCTCACCTCGTTCGGGGTGAACCCGCAGGACGGCGACCGGCCGGCGTCGTGAGCATGCCGGACGGCCGCGGACCGATGACATGGCCAGGCCGGACAGCCCCGGACCTGTGACATGGCCAGGCCGGACGGCTGCGGAGCTGTTCCGGGGCGGATCGCCGTACCCGGTCAGGCCAGCAGGGGCTCGACCAGCAGGATGACACCGAAGATCGCGAACGCGGCGGCGGCGCCGTACCGGATGATCTTCTCAGGCAGGTGCTTGCCGAGCATCCGGCCGACCGCGATGGCCAGCGCGTCGGCGGCGACCATGCCGACCGTCGAACCGAGCCAGGTGCCGAACCAGCCGTGCTGGGTGGCCAGCGTGATGGTGGCGAGCATGGTCTTGTCGCCGAGCTCGGCGAGGAAGAAGGCGACGGTCACGGCGATGATCGCCGACCGGGTGGTGCGCTGCGCCTTCTGCGACTCCTCCTCGGTCAGCTCGTCACCGCGCAGCGTCCACACGGCGAAGCCGAGGAACGCGATGCCCGCGACAATGGTGATCGCCGTGGTGGGGATCAGGTCGCCGGCCAGCCGGCCCAGGCCGACGCTGACCAGGTGGACGACAGCGGTGGCCAGGGTGATGCCGGCCAGGACCGGCCACGGCTTGAACCGGGTCGCGAAGGTCATCGCCATGAGCTGGCTCTTGTCGCCGAGCTCGGCGACGAAGATCACAGCGAGGCTGATCCAGAACGCTTCCAACGAGATTGCCCTTCCGCGTGCGCGACCGGGCCGGAAGGGGGCACCCGGGAGTCGGGCACGCTTCGGCCCGGCAGCATCTGTGTATGCCTGCCAGGCCGAAGGTCTCGTCCGCCTGTGTCCGTTCGGACTCCGGGCCCGCGCGACCGGGCGCCCTGAGGCGCCAGCATGTCGATCACGCGATTGGGACTACTCCCCTTCGGGTGTTTCCACCCGACCTTAACAGCCACAAGCACCTGCTGATTCCCCGGAACGGCACCTTTCTCGACTCCTCGGCGCTTCATCTCCGGCGGTGACACCTGGAGTGCGCCCGGGAGTGCGATCCGACCAGAACCGGGACGGCGACGCCCCATCTTGGCCGTCGGCGACTCACGACGCCGGCGCGTTCCGGCCGCCGATGTACCGGGGCGGTCACGCCGGATTGCGGGTCCGAATTCCGCTGAATCTGCTGGTCCGAATCCCGCCAGGCCCGGGCCGCACGCTGGTCATACGTTTGCCCCCAGAAGATCCCCCGCCGATCGGGCGGGGCCGAGGACAACCACCCGAAGGACATTCATGGACCTGCAGCTTTCCGGCCGTGTCGCGGTCGTCACCGGCGCCTCCAAGGGCATCGGCCTGGCCGTCACCCGCACCCTGCTCGACGAGGGGGTCCGCGTCGTGGCCGCCTCGCGTAAGAGCACCCCGGAGCTGGCGGCGCTCGGCGGCGCCAACCTGCTCCACGTACCGGTCGACCTGATGGACCCCGAAGCGCCCGGCCAGGTCGTGGCGCGGGCCGTGGCGGAGTTCGGCGGGCTCGACATCCTGGTCAACAACGCCGGCGGCCCTCCGCCCGGCGTGTCGCTGCCCCGGTTCGGGTTCCTGACCCCGGACGACGCGGACTGGCGGGCGATGTTCGAGTTCAACCTGTTCTCGGTGGTTCGGGCGGTCCGTGCCGCCATCCCGGCGATGCTGGCGCGGGGCGGCGGTTCGATCGTCAACGTCTCCTCGGGCGGCGCCAAGCTTCCCGCCCCGATGAACGTCGACTACAACGCCGCCAAGGCGGGCCTGAACAACCTGACCAAGGCGCTGTCGGAGGAGTTCGCGCCGCAGGGCATCCGGGTGAACACCCTCTCCCTCGGGCCCGTGCGGACGGCGTGGTGGACCGAGGAGGGAGGCGCGGCCGACATCATCGCCGCCCAGGCGGGCACCGACCGTGACAGCGTGATGAACAGCGTCGCACCGGAGATGATGAAGCTGTCGACCGGGCGCCTCGTCGAGCCGCAGGAGGTCGCCGACGTGATCGCGCTGCTCGCCTCGCCCCGATCGGCGAGCACGACCGGCGCGGACTTCGCCGTCGACGCCGGGTTCCTCAAGGAGATCTGACCGCCGGGCCGCCCGCCGTACGGTCAGCCGGGCCGCCCGCCGTACGGTCAGAGGCGGGTGCCGACCATCACGGGCTCGTTGACGAGGGTGACGCCGAACTTCTCCAGCACCCCGTCCCGGACCTCACGGGCGAGGTCGAGGAGGTCCGCGGTCGTTGCCGTCATCTCCGGATTTGTCATGGCAAGGGTGTGCTTGGTGGAGATGCGCGCCGGGCCACGCCGGTAGCCCTTGGGGAACCCGGCGTTCTCGATCAGCCAGGCCGCCGGGACCTTGACGGAGCCGTCCGGCATGTCCCAGCGGGGGAAACCGGGGGTGCGCAGCTCCAGCTCGGCCGCCTCACCGGCGGTGAGGAGCGGGTTGGTGAAGAACGAGCCCGCGCTGCGGGAGTCCGGGTCATCGGGATCGAGCACCATCCCCTTGCCCCGGCGCAGCTCCAGCACCGCCGCGCGAGCCTGTGCCACCGGCACCCGCTCGCCGAGCGCGACGTCCAGCCTGGCGGCCAGCTCCCGGTAGGCGACCGGACCGGACAGCCCGTCCTCGGCCAGCCCGTAGGTGACCGCCAGGACGACATACCGCCCGGCATCCTCCTTGAACGCGCTGTGCCGGTAGGCGAACCCGCACTCCCCCGCGGCCAGGTCGCTCACCTCACCGGACGTGCGGTCGTAGACCCGCACCCCGGTGATCGTCTGCGAGACCTCCTGCCCGTAGGCCCCGACGTTCTGGATCGGCGTGGACCCGACCAGGCCCGGGATCCCGGACAGGCACTCGATCCCCGAACGCCCCTCCGCCACCGTGCGGGCCACCAGCGCGTCCCAGTCCTCCCCGGCCTGCACGGTGACCCGGTCCCCGTCGACCTCGATCCCCCGCGAGGCGACGCGCACGACCAGTCCGTCGAAGCCCTCGTCCGACACGACCAGGTTGCTGCCGCCGCCGAGCACGAGCACCGGCTCACCCGCCCGGTCCGCCGCGGCCACCAGCTCGACGATCTCCTCCGCCGAACCCGCCGTCACGAACGCCCCGGCCGGTCCGCCCAGCCCCACCGTCGTGTACGGCGCCAGCCGTACCCCTGAAACCCGCTCAGTCATGCGCTTCCCCACCACCCGGCCGAAATCCGCGACCAGCCTACGTGCCGCCGGGCGGCCCGCGCGTCGTGGAGCCGCCTACGTGTCCTGGAGCAGCCTCAGCACGCGGTCATAGGTCCTGCGGGACTCCCTGTCGCGGTAGCCCGGATCGACGTCGTGATAGCCGCGGTGCCGTTCCTGGTGGACCGGCAGGTCCCTGTCGAGGGCGATGAGGGTGCCGGGGAGCGTGAGGGAGAACTCCAGGTCGGCGTTGCGGTAGTAGCGGGCGCCCTCGGGGAACCCGCCCACCGCGAGCGCGGCGTCACGCCTGACCGCGAACAGGTGGCCGAGCAGCCCGCGGACCTCGCCGGGCTCGGCGTCATGCCAGTCGTGACCGTCCGCCCCGGGGTTCACCCCCTTCCAGCCCGCCGCGGCCACGTCGTCGGTCAGCACCTTGACCAGCGGAGTGATCGCGTCGCCGTCCAGGATCGTGGAGGTCTCCATCACGACGTGCACGTCGGAGCTGTCGAGCTTCAGCAGCTTGGTACGGCTCTCGCCCCACTCCGCCGTGCCTCCCCTCCAGTGCGGGGTCTCGGCCACGTGCCAGGCCTCCACCCTGCGGGGGAACTCCTCGGCCAGCTCCTCCAGGACGACGCCGGCGCCGTCCACGTTTCCCAGGTCCAGGCCGATGATCCTGGCCTCGGTCCGGGCGACCAGGGCGCGGACGCAGTCTCGCAGGTCATCGGGCCAGCCGTCGACAAGGAGACCGACGGTCACGGTCGGCGGAACGGCAGGCGGGTGAGGCTCGGCCGGGGTGATCGTCTCGTCGAGCCGGGACACCGCCAGGCTCGCGTCCCACAGCAGCTGGGAAGAGATCGTCCGCTCGGGATGGCCTTCGTGATAGTCCTCGTCCGAACGGCCCACGAGCTCGGATCCCTCGGGCTTCTGCCGGGGCGCCGCCTCGGTCTCGGCGACCCGCTCGGCGTCCAGGTCACCGAGCCGTTCGGGCCGGGCGGAAGGATCCGCGGCCTCGGCGACCCGGCCGGCGTCCATGGAGGCGGCGTCACGGCCGGCGGCGCCGGAGCCCACGGTGCCGGAAGCCGCGGCACCGGAGCCCACAGTGCCCGAAGCCGCGGCGCCGGAGCCCACGGTGCCCGAATCCGCCACGCCGGCCTGCCTGGGTGGCCGGTCACCCGCCCCGGGTTCAGGGACGGAGGCCACCGTGGGCCACACCTCGAAAGGGGGCCTGGGAGTGAGCTCGAAGCCGTCCCCGGTGTCGCGGACGAGCCAGCCCTCTGCTTCGATCTTGGCGCGGAGCGCGTCGGCCCCGGCGTAGTCACGGCCGGCCCGCGCCCTGGCCCGCTGCTCGGCGAGCCCCGTCACGTGAGGTGGTACTTCGTTCATCTTCGGACGCTACCCACGGACCGGGGGAAGAATCAGCCCCCACCCCGCGAGCCGCGATCGAGCGGGCCGGACCAGCGGCGCGAACACGCCGGACCGCCGCCCCGGACAGGCCTGACCGCCGGCCCGAACCCACCGGATCCCGGCCCGGGCGCGCCGGGCCGGCACGCGGACCGCCGGTGCCGACTGCGTCGGCACCGGCGGCGTCGTAGCGCTGTGGGATGGTGGTCGTGTGACGTTGGAGGACCTCGTCCGGCTGCGCCGGGCCCGTGACCTGATGGACCGCGACTACGCGGAGCCGCTCGACGTTCCGGCGCTGGCGCGCGTCGCCCTCATGTCACCGGGCCATTTCTCCCGCAGCTTTCGCGCCGCCTTCGGGGAGTCTCCGTACAGCTACCTGATGACGCGCCGGATCGAGCGGGCCAAGGCGCTACTGCGGCGGGGTGACCTGACGGTGACGGAGGTCTGCTTCGCGGTCGGCTGCACATCGCTGGGATCGTTCAGCTCGCGGTTCACCGAGCTGGTCGGCGAGAGCCCGAGCTCATACCGGGCCCGCCGACATGACGCGGGCGCCGCCATCCCGGCCTGCGTCGCCAAGGTCTACACGCGACCGGTCAGGAATGGAGAAGCGGGATCCAACTCCCCGCTCATAGTGTGAACCGCATGGACATCAAACTTTCGCAGACCTTCATCGCCGTCGACGACCACGACAAGGCGCTCGCCTTCTACCGGGACGCTCTCGGCCTGGAAGTGCGCAACGACGTCGGGTTCGAGGGGATGCGCTGGGTGACCGTCGGCGCTCCGTCGCAGCCTGACGTGGACATCGTCCTCGAACCGCCCATCGGTGACCCGAACGCCTCGCCCGCCGACAAGGAGGCCGCGGCGGAACTGCTGGCGAAGGGCCTGCTGCGCGGTGTCATCTTCGGGACCGGCGACTGCGACGCCACCTTCGAGCGCATCCGCGCCGCGGGTGGCGAGGTGCTGCAGGAGCCGGTCGACCAGCCGTACGGCGTGCGCGACTGCGCCTTCCGCGACCCCTCCGGCAACATGGTGCGCTTCAGCCAGCCTCGCAGGCAGTGAGCTCCGGCCCCATGGACCGGAGGCTCACCCGCCGCCGAACTGAAACACCCGCCTGGTCGAACATCCACCGCTACCGGTCAGGCGCCGCGCTGTGATCCGCGACCACCGATGATCTTCGTTTGGCCACACGGCTCACGATGACCATCGGTGGCGCAGCCGTTCTCCGCGCCGGCCTGACCGGCGACATCATGATCTGCGGCTGGAGTGCAGGCGACCGGGGATCGCTAGGCGAGCTGGACCACCGCGCGGGCCTTGGAGAGCACCCGGGAGTCGCCGGACCTGGCGGTCAGCGCGACCACCACGCGGTTGTCCTCCAGCTTCTCCTCGACGACGCCGCTCACCGTGATGATCGCGCCCTGCTCGTCGTCCGGGACGACCACCATGGACGAGAACCGCACGCCGTAGTCGACGATCGCGCCGGGGTCGCCGGCCCAGTCGGTGACGAACCGGCCACCCTGGGCCATGGTGAACATGCCGTGCGCGATGACGTCGGGCAGGCCGACGGTCTTGGCGAAGCGCTCGTTCCAGTGGATGGGGTTGAAGTCGCCGGAGGCTCCGGCGTACATCACCAGGTTGACGCGGCGGACCGGATAGTCGGCGGGCGGGATCTGCTGCCCCGTCTCGACCTCGTCGTATTTGACAGTCGCTGCCATCTCAGCCCGCCCCTCCGCGCTCGACGATGGTGTTGTAGGTCGTGCAGACGGGCTCACCGTCGACGGTGGTGACGTCGCTCTTGACCGTGATGAGCTCGTTGCGGCCGACGCTGCGGATGTCGGTCACCGTGGAGACGCTGACCAGCTCGTCACCGGCGTGGATCGGCCGCTGGTACTCGAAGCGCTGCTCGCCGTGGACGACCATGGCGAAGTTCAGGCCGAGTTCGGGGTCGGCCAGGATCGTCCCGCCGGCCAGGCTGAACACGATGGGGAAGGTGGGCGGCGCG
This sequence comes from Streptosporangium canum, assembly GCF_900113865.1. Taxonomy (GTDB): domain Bacteria; phylum Actinomycetota; class Actinomycetes; order Streptosporangiales; family Streptosporangiaceae; genus Streptosporangium; species Streptosporangium canum. The sequence goes on from NZ_FOQY01000056.1 coordinate 22,933, forward strand.
ACCACGTCCGGGTGACCGGCGGCCTGTGCGGCCTCCCTGTCCCGGTAGATCGGGTTGTTGTCGCCGATCGCCGTCGCGAACTCTTTGATCTTCACGCGGCTGACCTCGTAGGGCGCGGAAGGCGCGGACGCCCGCCCGACGAAATCACGGTTCAGAGCCATCGTGCTCCTTTGCGGATACCGAGCTGGTGAGGCCGACATTAACAGAACAAGATTCCGGGGTCTGCTCCCCGGGTCGGCCACCAGGAAACCGTAGCCCGGCCCTCGCCCGGCACCGGCTGTCGAGCGTGGTCAACACCCGGGCGGGAAAGCTGTGAAGATACGACAAACCGGCGCCCCCCACGAGGACGCCGGTCTACGTTGAGTATGTGAGTGCTACTGAAGTACCCATCTCCCGCCGAGAGCCGGGAGGCTTCGCAGAGACTTAGCGAGTCTCGCGGTGCGCCTTGTGCGTCTTGCAGTTCGGGCAGTACTTCTTCAGCTCAAGCCGATCCGGGTCGTTGCGCCGGTTCTTCCGCGTGATGTAGTTGCGGTGCTTGCACTCCTGGCAGGCCAGCGTGATCTTCGGCCTAACGTCGGTGGCAGCCACTTGGGAGTGCCTTTCTACGTTCGGGACTGTGGACAACCCAGCCCAGCTTCCCTTATGAGGGGAACCCGGGAGGGTAGTAGCGGAGGCCGGACTTGAACCGGCGACACAACGATTATGAGCCGTTTGCTCTGCCTGGCTGAGCTACTCCGCCTTGGGCCGACGAAATCGACCGACCCCCGCAAGGATACCCGACGCGCAGACTGCCTGCGTACTTGTGCAGGTCAGGGGCATCGTTCTGGGTTTCCCCAGTATGCCCGCCCGCTCGCCGGGAACCTTGAGTGTTTTCGGGTGACCGTCATGGCCTACCCAAGCCGAAAGCCCTAACCGGATGGCTAGGGCTTTTAGGCTGTTGAGCCCCTTTACGGAATCGAACCGTAGACCTTCTCCTTACCATGGAGACGCTCTGCCGACTGAGCTAAAGGGGCCTGTCTGCTTCGCTTTCGCGCTGCGGACAGGTGTAACCATACACGCCTCGGCAGCGCGATGCGAAATCAAACAGGGACCTCGCGGATCATCACCGCTCCGTCGTCAGCGCCACCGGTGTCCGCGCTCCACCCGGCCGGCGTGCTCGCTCCGGCCGCCCTGCTCCGCCCGCTCCGCGCGGTCCCCCCGGCCGACGTGCTCAGCCCGGCCGACGTGCTCAGCCCGGCCGACGTGCTCGGCGCGGCCACCCTGCTCCGCGCGGTCAGTCCGGTTGGCCCGGTCGGCCCGGTCAGTCCGGTTGGCCCGGTCAGTCCGGTCGGCCCGGTCAGTCCGGCCGCCTTGGTCCGCCCCCTCCGCACGGTCCCCTCGGCCGGCGTGCTCGGCGCGACCGCTCTGCTCCGCCTGGTCAGCCCGGTCAGTCCGGCCGCCCTGCTCGGCGCGACCGTCCTGCTCCGTCCGGTCGGCCTGCTCGGCGCGACCGCCCTGCTCGGCTCGGTCGTCCTGCTCCGCCCGGTCGGCCTGCTTGGGCTTGGGCAGGTTCCCGATCAGCGTGTCGACGTGCTCCTCGGGCTTGGGGAAGTCGCCGGTAATGCCGAAACGGGTGAAGTATCTCTTCCCGTTCACCGTTCGCGTGCCGCCCAGAAGGATCGTCGCGGTGTACGGCTCCTCCTGGCAGCCCGGCATGCACCAGGTCCCGCTCAGCTTGCCCGTGCCGACCGCCGCGTACGGCCCCCACCTTTTCCAGGTGAGCTCGCTGAGCGAGGTGAACTCCGAGGCGACCAGGTTCGCCGGGCGCCGGTCGGCCCGCCCCTCCTCGGCCCCGTAGAGGTTGAACACGTAGATCGGCCCCGGGGCCGTGGCACCGGTCTCGGCGACGGCCGTCCCGGATCCCGCGCCCACGACGCCCGAAACGAGCGTGGCGACCGCCGCGGCGATGGTGACTGTCCGCATACCTTCCCCCTGTTTTCCACTGTTCTCGCACGACGTCCGCACGACGTCCGCGCGACTTCCGCACGGTTGACCAGGTCAGGGGGAGGACTTTCCACTGCCCGGCGGCGGAGTGACGGCCATCCGCCGGGCGGCTTTTCGCATCGTACGGTGCGGACGACCAAACCAAGGGTCTAACGGCTCCGAATACCTTCCGTGGCGAACTTGGGACGCGCGGTGAGAGCGGGTGGAGCGGGGCTCCTGTCCGCGCTGGCCGCGCTCGGCGGCGGCGAACTGGCGGCTGGGGCGTGAGGAAGACCCCGGCGGACCTGAGCGACGCCTCGCCGGCGACGCTCCAGGGCGGCAAGCTGAGCGGCAAGGGTCCGGGCGAGGACTACACCGTCAACGACGCCAAGGTCGTCTGCGTGCCAGGCCCACAGGCCGCGGGGCCACCCCGCGCCAGGGTCCGCAGACCTCGGGTCGCCCCTGTGCCGGCCCTGCGAGTCGCGGGGCCTCCGTGCCAGGCCCATGACAAGTCATCGCCAACCAAGCCATAAGAGGGCCGTCACATCATGGTCGGCAGCAAGCCGTACCGACTGAGGAGACACCCGCGATGACCCCCGAACTGCTGGGATTCCAGATCACCCACCGCGCCATGCGGGGTGATGTCCGCCGCCTGGCCGATCTGGCCACGGAGTTGGCGGAGGGCCGGCAGTCCGCCGACCCGGCCCGCGCCACCGCCATCGCCGGATTCATCGCCGCGCTGTGCAAGGGCATCCACCACCATCACACGATGGAGGACCAGGTGCTCTGGCCCGTCATCGAGCGGGCCGCCGGCGCCGAGGTGGACCTGCGCGACCTCAGCGACGACCACTCCGAGCTGGACCCCCTGCTGGCCGAGATCAACGGCCAGGCGACCGCGTTCGCCGCCGGCCGGGACGCCTCCGCCCTCGTCACGTCGCTCACCCGGCTCGCCGACATGCTCGACGAGCACATCGAGGAGGAGGAGCGGCTGCTCTTCCCGATCATCAGGAAGTACGTGTCCGTGGCCGACTGGAAGAGGGTCGAGGACGCGGTCCGCAAGGGCGGCGACGTCCGGGTCGACCTGCCGAGGATCGAGCAGTACGCCAGGCCCGAGGAACTCGCCCGGCTGCGCAAGATGGCCGGTCCCGTCCTGGCCTTGCTGCTCTCCCTGCTGCGCGGCGGCCACCGGCGCCGCCAGCGGCTCATCTTCGGCCCCCTCGCCGAGGTCTGAGACCCGGACGCCGGACTGATCCCTCACCCGGACTGATCCCTCACCCGGACGCCGGGCCGCCCCCCGTCCGGGCGCGGGACCTGATCCCTCACCCGGACGCCGGGCCGCCCCCCGTCCGGGCGCAGGGCCTAATCCCTCACCCGGGCGCCGGCCCGGGCCTGCGCGGCCCTGCGGGCCCAGTGCGGGGAGCCGGCCCGCTCGGCGACCCGCACCGCCGTCGCGTAGTGGGCCGATCCGTCCCGGCCCAGCGACTCGGCGAGATCGCCCAGGATGTGCGCGACCGGCCCTATGGTGATCGCCCCGGAATGGAGCCCGGCCAGCTCCCCGTCCCACGGCAGCAGTTCCTCGTAGCACCGCTCGCTCACCTCGCGGTCGCCCAGGGCGACGGCGTTCTCCGCCCGCAGCGCCAGCCGTACCAGCCAGTAGTAGTCCTTGCGGGCCTTCCAGCCGGGCTTCCAGAACGTTCGGGCCTCCTCCTGCCGGCCCTCGGCGATCAGCGCCCTGACGAGGATCTCGGAGACGTCGTCGGGGAGGAACTCGTAGATGGCCATGATCTCCGGGATGTCCTGCGGCAGGCCGCCCGCCAGCCGGGCCACGAAGCGGCCCATGATGCCGCTGCCCGCCGCGTTGGCGCCGCCGGCCACGGCCATCCGCTCGGCCGCCGCCGAATAGGACCGATCCGCCCGCTCGAACTCGCCTCTGATCAGCATGCCCAGCGTGTCCAGCATCGACAGCACGCTCAGCGCCAGACCGAGCTGACCGCTGGTGGAGTGCTCCAGTGCCCTGTCGGCGTGGTGGCGCGCGGCGGCCAGGTCGTTGCGGCCGAGGCTCACCATGTAGAGGGCGTGGTGGCCCTGCATCTCGTACCCGGGCAGCCCCGCCCCGTCCCCCAGCTCGACCAGTTCCCGCCCCACCGCCTCCAGTTCGGCGCGCCGGTGGGGCGTCAGCAGGACGAAGTAGCGGGCGTTGAGCGCCAGGCAGACCAGTTCGGTACGGCCCAGCTTCCGGGCCAGCCGCAGGGCTTCGGCGCTGAACGCCTCACAGCCCTCGTCGTGGCCCTCCAGTTCGAAGGTGAGCGTGGCCAGCAGCCGGCAGCGGGCCTCCTCGCCCGCCTCCGACGACGGCTCCTCGGCCAGCGCCTCCCGGACCGCCGCGACGAACGCCTCGTCGACCTGGCGGTCCGGCTGGATCGACCAGGTCACCGGGGCCTCGTAAGCGGTCAGCGCGCGGGTGAGCCCCGTCCCGAGCCGCCGCGCCACGGCGATCGCCCGTTCCCGGTTCTCCCTCGCGGCCATCACGTTGCCCTCGTTGGCCTGGACGCCCACCAGGCGGCAGAGCAGGTCAAGCCGGCGGTGGTCGTCGTCCACGAGGTCGAGCGCCCCCCGGTAGAAGCTCTCCGCCTCCCGGTAGGCGTGCAGGGCCGCCGCCTTCTCCGCCGCCGCCACCACGTACGGCACCGCCCGCCCGGCGGTGCTCGGGGTGGCCGCGGCGAGCGCGTGGTGGCCCAGCGCCGAGACGTCGCCGGGCCTGACCCGCTCCAGCGCGCCGAAGACCCTGCCGTGCAGCCGGACACGGCGGATGCCCGGGGTGTCCTCGTAGAGGGTCTCCCGCACGAGCACGTGGGCGAAGCGGACCCGGCCCGGAGCGGGCTCGGTCAGCAGCCCGGTCAGCACTCCCGCCTCCAGCCCCTCCAGCACCGCCTCCTCGTCGACGCCGTCCAGCGCGAGCAGCACGTCCACGTCGACGTCCCGGCCGATGACCGCCGCGTCCCGCAGCGTGGTCCGGGCGGTGGCGGGCAGCCGGGCGATCCTGCGCCGGATCAGGTCCCGCACCCCGGGGGGCAGTGCCCTGGCCGCGGGCGTCCCGTCGGTGACGATCAATCGCGCGGTCTCGCACACGAAGAGCGGGTTCCCCCCGGTCCGCTCCGCCACCGTGCGCGCGGTCACCGGGTCCACCTCCCGCCCCGAACGCTCCCGCAGCAGCTGGGCCACCTCGTCGTCGCTGAGTCCGTGCAGGTCGAGGCGGTGGGTCTGCCGCCCGGCGAGAGCCGCCCAGGTCGCGCCGAGATGATCGACGGCCTCGGCGGGGCGGTAGGTGGCAATGATCATGATCTTGGCCGACGCGAGCCGTACCGCCAGATGGCGCAGGAGCTGCAGTGTCTCCTCGTCGGCGCGGTGCACGTCCTCCAGCACGACCAGCAGGCGCGTATCCGCCCGGACGGCCTGCGCCAGATAGTCCTCCACCGCCCTGGCCAGCAGGAACCGTCCCGTGGCCGGGGTGTCGTCGGTCAGCAGCGGCGCGAGCCGCACAGCCACGTCGCCGGCGGGCGGCCTGCCGGCCGCCAGACGGCGCAGCACCTCGCTCCACGCCCACGCGGGCGGCGCGCCGCCGTCCGTCTCCGGGCACTGGCCCGCGGCGGTCAGCCACCCCTGGCCGGCCAGCCTCCTCGCGAACGTCCCGGCCAGCGTGCTCTTGCCCGCTCCCGCGTCCCCGCCCAGCCATACCGTGCACAGTCCCGCGGTCTCGGCGGCGGCGTGGAGCGCTGCCAGCTCCGCCGTACGGCCGATCAGCTCGCCGCCCTCCCCGCCCTCCCCCGGCGCGTCCCACTCGCCGTCCTGCCCGGGTCTCCGGCCCGAGGACCTCTCGCCGTCCTGCCCGGGTCTCCGGCCCGAAGACTTCTCACTGTCCTGCCCGGGTCTCCGGCCCGAGGAGCGCTCGCCGGCCTCCCCGGGTCCCCCGGACCCGGCCCGCTCCGGCGCCCGGATCGTGGCCGGGCTGCCGGAGGCCGCCGGCTCCTGCCGGTTCAGGGAGCCCGCATGAGCCAGGATGTCGGTCTCCAGCGCGCGCAGCGCGGGTCCGGGATCCACCCCCAGCTCCTCGGCCAGGGTCTCGCGGGCCTTCCTGATCGCGGCCAGCGCGTCCGCCTGCCGTCCGGCCCGGTAGTAGGCCAGGGCGAGCAGGCGCACGGCGTTCTCCCTGAGCGGGTGCGCCCGGACGTGCTGCTCAAGCTCGATCTCCGCGTTGCGCCCGAGCGTCAGCCGGGCCTCCGCCCGGCACTCCACGGCGACCAGCCGCAGTTCCTCCAGGCGCGTGGCCTCCGGTTCCGCCCACTCGGCGTCGGCGAACTCCGCGTAGGCCGGGCCCTGCCACAACGCGAGCGCCCGATCCGCCAGGTCGAGCGCCCGCGTCCCGTCCCCCGAGGCGATCGCCCCCGCCGCGGAGTCGATCAGGCGGGGGAACACCCAGGCGTCCACCTGCTCGGGCTCCAGCCGGAGGCGATATCCCGGAGCGGCGCTGACCAGCATGGTGGCGGGCGTCCGGGGTGGCCGGTCGGGTTCGAGCGCCCGCCGCAGGTTGGACACGTACACCTGGAGGGCGGCCAGCGCCTTGGGCGGGGGCTGCCCGCGCCAGAGGTCATCGATGAAACGATCGGTGGAGACCACCTGTCCGCCCGCGGCGACCAGCCTGGCCACCACAGCCCGTTGCCGGGAGGTGCCCAGATCCACCGCACGACCGTTGATCTCCGCCTGGAGCGGACCGAGAACACGCAACATAACAAGGGGCAGGTTATGTGCCCTTGGTTGCGGTTTGATTGACACTGAGGAGCACAATGCTGCAGGACCGGCGCAAAGAGGCGCTCCGGGCGCTCGACGAGAGCGACAGGCCGCACTGGTACTGGCACGGGGTGGACGACGACGGCCACGTGTGGCTGTTCGAGACGGTCATCGACGACGGCGGCGAGTACTGGCCCGTCAGGCACGCCGAGCTGGGATCGGACGGACTCGCCCGCCGGTATTCGTGGAGCCACCTCGAGGACGAGCACGGCTTCCTCGCCGAAGGGCCGATCTACCCGGACGACTTCGGCCTGAACGCCCTGACCGCGGAGGAGTTCGGCACCCTGTGGGCCGCGCTCAGCCGATGAGGGAGCTCTCCCCGCCGTTCCGGGTTCAGGGGGCGTCGAACAGGGCGCTGACCGACGCGCCGTCGTGGATACGGCGCATGGCCTCCGCGAGCGCGGGGGCGATCGACAGGACTTTGAGCTTGGAGTCGGGCTTGACGTCGGGGATCGGCACGGTGTTGGTACAGACGATCTCTTCGACGTCGAGCTGATCGCCGAGACGGTCGACGGCCCCGTCCGCGAAGAGACCGTGGGTGCAGGCGACCCGTATCGAGTTGACCCCGCGCTCCCGGAGGCGGTCGAGCAGCTCGATCACCGTTGTGCCCCTGGCGATCTCGTCGTCCAGGACGATGACGTCCTTGCCCGCGACGTCGCCGATCACCGAGCTGATGGTGACCCGGTCACCGCTGAAGCGCTGCTTGGCACCCATGGCGACCCCGATCCCCAGCAGGCGGGCGAAGGCCGCGGCCTCCTTGGCGTTGCCCAGGTCGGGGGAGACGACGACGGCGTTGGAGAGGTCGTACTGGCGGAAGTGGGCGGCCAGCTCCCGCAGGGCGTGCGTCGGGAGCGCCCCGACCGGAGGCCGATGTCCTGTACGGCCTCCGGCCGGGGCGCTCGGGCGCAGCCTCCGGTCAGGTTTCTCCGTACGGCCTCCGGTCGGATCCCCGGGGCGGGTCCCCCAGGGCAGGTGCCGGCGTTACGGGGCGCAGCCGGCGAGTTCGGGCTGCGACGGCGTGCCGCTCTGGGCGCCGAAGAAGAGCTTCGCGCAGTCGATGGTGAAGCGCGGGTTCTCCTCGGGGACGAAGTGGCCGGAGTCGGGTGCCACCGCCGTACGGACGTCGTCACCGACCTGCTGGAACGAGCTCGCGACGCCGGGCCCGAACGAATACTGGCCGCCGATCCCCAGCACCGGCATGGACAGCCGCTTGTCCGCGTTGGCCTTGTTGTTCTCCGCGTCCGCGGCGAACGCCCGGTAGTACTCGTATCCCGCCGTGCGCCTGGCCGGGTCCGCGTAGGCCTTGTAGTACCGCTCGCGGTCGATCGCGTCCGGACGGTGGCTGAAGTTGAACATCATGCCGAGATAGGTGCTGACGTCGCCATTGTCCATGATCTGCTCGGGGATCGGCGAGGGGGACGCGTTGAACCGGAAGTGCCAGCTGATGCCGTAGAGCTCCTCCAGGCCGAAGCCGGGCAGCGGCGACTCGATCATGGCCAGCCGGGTGACCTCGTTGGGGAAGTCACGCGCGTAGGGGTAGGCGATCAGGACACCGAGGTCGTGGCCGAGTATCTCCACCTGGGTGAAGCCCAGCCGGTTGACGGCCTGGCGGATCCGCCGTGAGGTGGTGACCTTGTCGTAGCCGCCGGACGGGATGGAGGAGGCTCCCAGTCCCGGCAGGTCGATCGCGATCACGGTGTGCTCGCGGGCGAGCTCGGGCATCACCTGACGCCACATCAACCAGGTCTCCGGCCAGCCGTGCAGGAGCACGATGGCCGGGCCCGACCCGCCGCGGACATAGTGGATGGTGCCACCGTCCACAGCGACCTTCCCGTGGGTGAAACCGGGGGCGAAACGCGCCGGCCCCTCCGAGGGCTCCTCGGGCGTTCCACTCGCGGTGGCGCCGGCGGTCATGGTGACCAGGGCCACCAAAGTGACAAACGCACTGATGGCGGCCCGCCCCCATCTCCTGACGCGCGGCCTTCCCCTCGACGCTCGCACGGTGACGCGCGGGGTTGTTTCCTCTAGCGGCATATCCAGTTCCCCTTCCACGGACCAGAGCGCCACGGGACGGTCCAGCGTCATGGCATGAGCCCGCTTCCACAGCACGCCGACTACCGGGCGGCGCACGGCCAAGACCGAGTCTGCAGGCGGCGGCACAGGCGGCCGATCGCATGGCGTCACATGTGGTCGTGTGAATCCTCCACGACCGGAGAACTCGCGGTCTTCTTCGATCGTGCTCTCTGCCCAGCCCACGGACCCGCCGTACCGGCCGGGAACCGGGAACAAGGAGGGCATCGTGGACGGGTTGGTCGTCGACCGCTGGAAACTCGCCGGCCTGCGCGAGATCCTCCGCCGGCAGCTCTTCCTGATCAGGTTGGGGAACAACCGGGCCGTGCGGTATCGGCAGAACCCCCGGACCTGCCATGAGCAGGCGGCGAGGCGGGCCGCGTGCCTGGCCGGTGGGAAGAGCGTGCAGAGTTGGCCCATGGGTCTCCTCCTTCTCCTCCTGCTGTTCGTGGTGCCGGCCGGCCCCGGGCTGTGGTTCTGGTGCCGGTCGCTGGCGGGCGGCCGGTGGCGGCACAGCGCCGGCTGGTTCGCCGGGACGGCTGTGCTGCTCGTGCTGGGAACGGGTGTCACCTACCTCGCCGGCTCCCTGGCCGGAGGGAACCTGGACCCGGAGGAGGCATGCCACTCCGACGGTCAGACCTACGACCGGGCCTACCGCAGGGCGAACTTCGACGAGTACACGCAGTGGTTCCCGCTCCATGACAGATGCCACGCGGGCTACGACCTGGTGCCGGGCTGGGTGAACCCGGCCCTGGTCGTCCTGCCTGTCCTGGCTGCCGCCTGCCTCGCATACGCCGTACGGCTGGCCGTGATCCGTCGACGCACCAAGCAGGGCACCCCGGCACGCTCCGCGTCGTCAACGGCTGACCGCGGACGCCCGCCTGCCGGGGGGGCCGAGGGTTCCGCCGTTCCCGGGGCCGGTCTGTCCGGTGGCCGGGTCGGTGAGAGTCAGGTACATCAGCACCGGCGCCAGGCGGACGGAGGTTCCGGCGGGGATCAGGTCTGACGCGGTGCCGTGTCAGCGGCCGTGTCAGCACGGCAACGGTCCGGTATCAGCGCGTTCGGCGATGGTGGATGCCATGAGCGGTTCGACGATCGCGGCCTCGGGGCTGCGAATGCCCGGTGAACCGCCTGAAGCCCTTCTGAATGCAACGTAGCGTTCGAGCCGCGTCAAACACCTACTATCGCGAGATGAGGAAGTGGTCATGGAACACACCGTCACCACGCTGCCGACCGCGCGTCAGCCCGGCTGCCCCTTCGACCCGCCCAAGGAGCTGATCGACGCCCGCGAGCACGGCCCGATCAGCCGCCTCCCCTTCCCCGACGGACACCAGGGCCGGCTGATCACCGGCTACGACCTGGTCCGGTCGGTCCTGGCCGACCCGCGCTTCAGCTCACGCAGGGAACTCATGCGCCACCACCCGCTGGCCGACCTCGGCGAGATCGAGGTCCCGCCGGCGCCACCCGGTGAGTTCCTGCTGATGGACGAACCCCAGCACGGCCGCTACCGCAAACCGCTGGTGGGCAGGTTCACCGTACGGCGGATGCGGCTGCTCACCGAGCGCGTCGAGCAGATCACCGCCGAGCACCTGGACGCCATGGAGAAAGCCGGCCCGACGGCCGACCTGGTGACCGCGTTCGCCAAGCCCATCCCCTCCATCGTCATCTGCGAGCT
>NZ_FOQY01000034.1 GCF_900113865.1 Streptosporangium canum
AGTGTTACGGCGGTTATGGCGAAGGGGAAACACCCGGTTACATTCCGAACCCGGAAGTTAAGCTCTTCAGCGCCGATGGTACTGCACCGGGGACGGTGTGGGAGAGTAGGTCGCCGCCGGACAATCTTTTTAGGAAAGGCCACCCTTCGGGGTGGCCTTTTCTGCTTTCCGGGTCCTTCTGGGTGACCCGCTCCTGGACGAGGCAGATCGGGGTGGCCGCGATGTCGGCGGGCCGGCCGGCGGCGCGCTTGGCGAAGTCGCCCAGCGGGATCGACCGCTCACCCGTCTCGGGGTGGACGCGGACGACGGGATGCTCGGTCTCGAACACCGTGGAGCGGAAGGACCCAGGGAATACCTGGTTTAAGCCGGGGTCTCCGGGGTCAGAGCCTCCAGGAGGTCCCACTCGGTCTCGCAGACGCGGCGGCCGATCGCGGCCAGCTCGACGGAGCGGGCGCCGCCGGTGAGGTGGCGCATGGCCTGCATGACGCAGATGACCCCCCACTTGAGCACGCCGAACGTCTCCCACCAGCGCAGCGCCCCGCGATCCACCGGATGACCGCTCGCCCGCTCGTAGGCCTCGACGAGCCGGCCGTACTCCCCGAAACCGCCCACCGGCAGCGGCGAGCCGAACCGCCAGGACTTCACGCAGAGCCACCCGAGGTCCTCCAGCGGGTCGCCCGCGTGGGCCAGCTCCCAGTCGAGCACCGCGCGGATCCCGTCGGAGCCGACGACGAGGTTGCCGTTGCGGAAGTCGCCGTGCACGACCGTCACCCGGCCGCCCGCCGGGCGGGAGTCCGCCAGCCGGCGGAAGGCCAGCTCGAACACCGGGTGCGGCTGCCCGGTGAGATCGAGCAGATCCCGCCACGACCTGAGCGGATCATCGGGTACGGCGGGCGGCGCGGCTCGCGGGGGCACGGCCCGCGCCGGGTCGTTCCGGGGTACGGCCGGAGCCAGCGACGACAGCGGCATGCGGTGGATCGCGGCCAGGATCTCCCCGCACCGCGCGGCCAGTCCGGGGCGCACGTCCGCGAAGGCGTCGTCACGGAGGATCCTCCGGGGGATCGTCTCGCCGCTCACCCGGTCCATCAGGATGTGCGATCCGGCGGCTGCCAGGATCCCGGGCACCGGCACGCCGGCCGCGCGGGCCGCCCGCATCAGCGCGGCCTCGCCGGCCAGCCCGATCCCGGCGTCCAACGCGGCGCCGGGGGAGTCCAGCCGCAGGATCAGCTCGTGGGTCACACCGCCCGGATCCACCACGTCCAGCGCCCACGTCTCCCGTGACGCGCCGCCCGGCAGCCGGATGCGTGACGCGACAGCCGTACCGGGACCGAAGACGCCGGAGACGAGGTCGCCGATCATCGCAGGCCGAACTCCCAGTTGCCGCCCGTGGCGTACTCGCCCAGGATGCGGCGGCCGACCGAGTCGATGTGCACCTCGTCGGGGCCGTCGTAGATGCGGCCGGCCCTGGCGTGCCGGTACATCCGCTCCAGTGGGGTGTCCGTTGTCAGTCCCGCCGCGCCGTACACCTGGATGGCCCGGTCGATCACGTTGTGCAGCATCCGCGCGGCGGCGACCTTGACGGCTCCGATCTCCACCCGTGCCTGCCCGCCCCGGTCGATCGCATGGGCCGCGTTGAGGGTGAGCAGCCGGGCCGACTGGATCTCGGTGTAGGAGTCGAACACGTGCCGGCGCATGAGCTGCTTGTCGGCCAGCGGCCGGCCGGAGACGCTGCGCTCGTTCAGCCGGCGGCACATCAGGTCGAAGGCCCGCTGCGCCTGGCCGAGCCAGCGCATGCAGTGGAAGATCCGGCCCGGCCCCAGCCGCCGCTGGGCGATGACGAAGCCCTGGCCGCGCGGCCCGAGCAGGTTCGAGGCGGGCACCCGCACGTCCTCGTAACGGACCTCACAGTGCCCGCCGTCGATGCCCAGCACCGGCGTGTCGCGCACGATGGTGTAACCGGGGGTGCCGGTCGGCACCAGGATCATCGAGAAGGCGAGGTGCGGCGGTGCGTCCGGCTCGGTCCGGCACATCACCGTCGTGTAGGCGGCCCGGTTTGCCCCGGTGGTGAACCACTTGTGGCCGTTGATCACCCATTCGCCGCCGTCCAGCACGGCCGAGGTCCGGAGCTGGGTCGGGTCGCTGCTGGAGACGTCCGGCTCGGTCATCGCGAAGCTCGGCCAGATCTCCCCCCGGACCAGCGGGGTGAGGAAACGGCCGCGCTGCTCGTCGTTCGCGTACTCGTGCAGCATCAGCGAGTCCTGCAGGGTGAACGTGCCGAGCGCGAGCTGCCCGAAGTCGCTGCGTCCCTGCACCTCGTTGACGTACACGTAGTCGAGGAAGGGCAGCCCGCCGCCGCCCAGCTCGGCGGGGTGCCCGAGGGCCCACAGACCCTCCTTCCTGGCCTGCTCCTGCAGCTCGCGCAGTGTCGCGGCGGCCTCGGGCCCGTTTCCGTGGAGCACCGCCTCCGCCGGCTCGACCCGCTCGGTCATGAACGCGTGGACGGCGTCACGGATCGGCCGGACGCTGTCGGGGACCGCGAAAGTCATGGAATGATCACATCCGAGATCCGTTGCGGAGTCAACGGATAAGGAGGCCCTTATGTCCCGGGACATGCCCCATGACGTCCCCTCCGCCGCGCAGCTCGTCGCCGCGGTCCGCGACTTCCTCCAGAGCGACGTGCTGCCCGTCGTCGAGGGCCGGGTCCGTTTCCATACCCGGGTGGCCGTCAACGTGCTCGGCATGGTCGAACGGGAGCTCGAACTCGGCCCCGAGCAGGCCGCCGCCCACGCCGACCGGCTCGGCGGGCTCGGTCTCTCCTCCGACGCCGAGCTCGCCGCCGCGATCCGCGAGGGCCTGGACGGCTCCGCCCTGGTCGACGTCCTGACGCGGGCCGTACGGGACAAGCTGTCCGTGGCCAACCCCGGCTATGCCCGCCCGCCGGAGGCGTAGCGGGCACGCGCTCCGGCCCGCACCCGCCCATGCGGGTGCGGGCCGTACGGAGGTCAGTGGGTGAGGTCGAGGTCCTTGACGCGGGGGTCGCCCTCGTCGGCGAGGTAGTGGTCGGGCCGGGTGGCGTCGTCACCCTCGGACGCCTTGGCGCCGCGGGCGATGAGCGTGCCTGCGGCGGCGACGATCAGGTTGACGGCCAGGGCGAGGACGCCCGCGTAGATGGTCATCTTGGTGTCCAGGCCCAGCTTCTCCAGGGGGAACGCCGATCCGGCGAAGTGCAGCTTGCCGGTGACCGGGTTGCCGATGTTGTAGAGCAGGAGCATCCCGGCGGCCATGCCTCCCGCCCATCCGGCGATGAGGCCGACCCGGTGGAACCAGCGGGTGTAGAGGCCGAGCGCCACCGACGGGAGCGTCTGCAGGATGATGACGCCGCCGATGAGCTGGAGGTCGATGGAGAAGCCGGTGTCCAGGAACAGGATGCACAGCACCGCGCCGACCTTGACGAGCAGTGAGGTGATCTTCGAGACGCGGGCCTCGTCGGCATCGCTGGCGTCCGGCTTCAGATACTCCTTGTAGATGTTGCGGGTGAACAGGTTCGCCGCGGCGATCGACATGATCGCCGCTGGGACCAGCGCGCCGATGCCGATCGCGGCGTAGGCGACGCCGGTGAACCAGTCGGGGAACATCTTGTCGAACAGCTGGGGCACGATCGTGTTGTTGTCCGTGCCGATGGGCTTGATCCCGGCCGCGATGGCCATGTAGCCGAGCAGCGCGATCAGGCCGAGCAGCAGGCTGTAGGCGGGGAGCGCGGACATGTTCCGCTTGATCACGTCGCGGTTGCGTGAGGCCAGCACGCCGGTGATGCTGTGCGGGTAGAGGAAGAGCGCGAGCGCCGAGCCCAGGGCCAGCGTGATGTACTGGAGCTGGTTGCCGGCGTTGAGCAGGATGCCGTCCCCCTGTGCGGGCGTGGCGTCGAACTTGGCCTGGGCCGCGTCGAAGATCCCCGACCAGCCGCCCTCCAGCTGGGCCGGGATCGCGAAGATCGCGACCAGGATCACGATGTAGATCAGGGTGTCCTTGACGAAGGCGATCAGCGCCGGGGCGCGCAGGCCCGACTGGTAGGTGTAGGCGGCCAGGATGGCGAACGCGATGATGATCGGCAGGTGGCCGGTCACCCCCATCGACTTCAGCACGGCCTCGATGCCGACGAGCTGGAGCGCGATGTAGGGCATCGTCGCGACGATGCCGGTGATCGCGATGAGCAGCGCCAGCGTGGGGGAGCCGAACCGGGCCCGGACGAAGTCGGCCGGGGTCACGAACCCGTGCACGTGCGAGACCGACCAGAGCCGCAGCAGCACCAGGAACACGATCGGATAGACCACGATCGTGTACGGCACGGCGAAGAAGCCCATCGCGCCCGCACCCCAGAGCAGGGCGGGCACGGCCACGAAGGTGTAGGCGGTGTAGAGGTCGCCGCCGACGAGGAACCAGGTGATCCAGGGGCCGAAACTCCGGCCGCCCAGCCCCCACTCGTCCAGGGTGGCCAGGTTGTCCGGTCGGCGCCAGCGCGCGGCCACGAAGCCCATGCCGCTGACGAGCAGGAACAGTGCGGAGAAGACGATGATCTCGGTCAGGTGCTCGCTCACGGGATCATCGCCTCCGCTTGGTCATCTGGTAGACGATCGTGGTGCACGTGACGCCGACCGCGATGAAGAGGAACTGGAGCCAGTAGAAGCGCGGGAAACCGAGGATCCGAGGTTCGTCGAAGTTGAAGAGTAAAGGCACTAAAGGTAGGATGATCGGCAAAACCAGCAGCCAGTTCCACGGGCTGCGATCGCTCCGATCCTGGCCGGGGGCGTCAGGGGTGGTCAACTCGGGGGCGTCGGGAGTGGTCAACTCGGTCTCCTCGAGACGGAGAGGAGGCAGCCGGTCGTGGCTGTCTTCTCAGGTTGACCGGCAGCGTAATTATGTGAGCGTTTCATTGCGATCGCCGAGCGCCGAACGGAGTGGTCGGCGCGACGAACGGTAGGTCAGCCTCCGGCCCGGAGGTCGTCTGCGATGTCGCGAACGCCGTACCCGTCGGGAGATGCCACTTCGACGACCGGTTCGGGCCGATCGTCGAATTCCAGGCGCAGTGCTCTTGACATCGTGGCGTGCATTTCGTAGAGGCAGGTGATGTAGGTGAGCTCCAGGATCTGCCGGTCGGACAGGTGGGCCCTGAGGACCGCGAAGATCTCGTCGTGCACCCGGCCGCCGTCGAGCACCAGGCCGTCGGTGTAGGCCAGCACGGCCCGTTCCAGCTCGTCGAAGAGCGGGCTGACCTGCCAGTGCGCGACCGCCTGGACCTTCTCGTCCGGCACGCCGAGCGCCCGCATCTGCTTGCAGTGCTGGGAGAAGACGAACTGGCTGCCCCGCGCCCATCCGGCCCGCGACTGGCCCAGCTCGCGCAGCACGGGGTCGAGCTCGGCCTCCCGGTAGAGCTGGAAGCCCTTCACGCAGTGCTTGAGGATGACCGGGTCCAGGGCGAAGACCGTCCACCAGTCACCGGGGGAGCCGGTCGCGGTGCCGGGGGCGGCCACCGGATCCCGGTCCGGGCCGAACAGTCGATCGTAGAAGAACAGGGTCAGCGGGTCGGTGACCTCGTCGCGGGGGACCTGGCGCAGCCGCGGCATCACGCGGTCCTGTCGGCGGCGCTCCTGGGGTCGTGACGGACGTCTTCGGGCAGGCCGAGCTCGCGGGTCCAGGCGGCGAACTCCACCAGGATCCCGTCGGGGTCCTTGAAGTAGATCGACCGGACGAACACCCCCTCCTGCATCGCGGGCGCGATGCCGAACTCGCTGTCGTCGTGGTTGAGCAGCACCCCCACGTCCACGCCTTTGGCGATGAGCTTGTCGCGGTACTCCTCGATCTTGTCCGGTGCGACGTCGAGGGCGATGTGGTTCATCGACCCGACCGCCGACAGCAGCTCTCCCCGGTCGGGCAGGTTCTTCGGCGCGGAGATGCCGGGCACCGCCTCGGGGGCGTCGGGGAACCAGAAGAACGCCAGCGCGTTGCCGCCGCCGCAGTCGAAGAAGAAGTGCTGGCCCCATCCCATCGGCAGCTCGATCGTCTTGATCAGCGGCATGCCCAGGACGCCGCAGTAGAAGTCGACCGTCTGCTGCATGTCCGAGCACACCAGCGCGAGATGATTGACTCCGCGCAGCTCGAACTCGGTGTTGTCGCCCATGGTCTCCTCGCTCGTCGAAGTAACGAGTTACTTATCACACCTGGCGCCGCCTGAAACCTGGCGGGGCCGCCTCGTGTCGCCGCCGCCGCCCTCCCTCGCGGGACGGCGCGGACTCTCGCTCCGCCCGGCCCGGCGTGGGCTCGCCGTCCTGTCCGGGGATCGCGCCCGCCGCGCTATCCGGGGACGTCTCCATCCGGGACGTCCCCCAGCATCGCCCGGGTCGCCTCGTCGACGATGTTGCGCATGGCGTGTTCGGCGGCTGCGGCGTCTCCCGACTGCACCGCCTGTGCGACCTCGGCGTGCCACCGGATCGCCGCCGGCTCGGGACGCGTCGGCATCAGGTGATGATGCGTCCGGCCGGTCAGGACCTCGGCGACCACGCCGGTGAGCGCACCCAGCATCTCGTTGCCGGAGGCCTCCAGCAGTGTGCGGTGGAACAGGATGTCCGCGGCCAGGTATGCCTCCAGGTCGCCGGACCTGCCGTGCACGGCCATCTGCATGACGGCGCCGGTCAGCGCGCCGCACTGTTCGGGGGTCGCGTGCCGTGCGGCGAGGGCCGCGGCTGACTAATCGTGTCACGCTAACGCAAAGCTCGACACGAGAGGTCTTTCGATGGATCCCGCTCAAGACCCCCCTTACCCCGTCTCCGTTGTTCCGCTCCTGGTCGTCATGGGCGTGACCGGTTCGGGCAAGACCACCGTGGGCGCGGCTCTCGGCCGGCGGCTGCGGGTGCCGTTCGCCGACGCCGACGACTTCCACAGTGAGACCAGCATCGCCAAGATGTCGGCCGGCATCCCGCTTGACGACGACGACCGGCTGCCCTGGCTGCGGGCGATCGGCGCCTGGCTCGCCGAGCACACCGCCACCGGCGGCGTGGTGAGCTGCTCCGCGCTCAAACGCGGCTACCGCGACGTGCTACGGAGCGCGGCGCCCTCGGCGAGCTTCGTCCATCTCGACGGAGACATCGAGGTCGTCCGCCGCCGGGTGGCCGACCGGCCGGGACACTTCATGCCGGCGTCGCTGGTCGCCTCGCAGTTCGAAACCCTGGAGCCTCTTCAGCCGGACGAGCACGGGACCGTCCTCGACTTCGACAGGCCCGTCGACGAGCTCGTGGAGGCCTACCTCGCCGCGGCCCCGCCGCACCCCGCGCGGTCACGCCCGGCACCCCCCATCGACCCGAGACCAGATCCCGAAACTCCGGCAGACCCAAGAGAGTGAAGTGACATGAGCTCCGCCCTGATCGCACTCGCCGCCCCCGCCGAGGTCGCTCCCGGCCGGCTGATCCCCGCGGCGCTCGCCGGCATCGCGCTGATCGTCCTGCTGATCACCTATTTCAACGAGGTCTAGCCAGGACTCCCGGCCCTTCAGGGCCGGGAGGAATGACTTCCCTGCCTGCGCCCGGACGTCAGTCCGGGCGTTTTTGGTTCTCGATGTACTCGCGGATGATCTGAAGCGGTGCGCCGCCGCAGGACCCGGCGAAATACGAGGGCGACCACAGGTGGCCATGCATGATGTGCCGGTTGATCCGGCCGGTGAACTCCTTGCGCAGGTAGTGCGCGGAGACGCCTTTGAGTCGGTTGACCAAGGTCGTGATGGGCAGCTTGGGCGGGTAATGCACGAGCAGGTGCACGTGGTCGTCCTCGCCGTTGAACTCCCGCAAGGTCGCGCCGAGTTGGGCGCACACCTCCCGCATGACGTCCTCGCAGCGGGTGAGCATGGCGTCGTTGAGGACATCACGCCGATACTTCGTGACAAAGATAAGATGCACATGAAGGTTGTAGACGACGCTACGACCGCGCCTTACCAGGGGATCCGGTTCCCATCGTGGTGACATGGACAAGAAGCTAAAATAGAGCAATGAAGATCGTGGTGCAGGTGAAACTCCTCCCGGACGCGCCCACCGAGACGGCCCTGCGCGAGACGCTTCGCGCCTGCAACCACGCCGCCAATCACGCCTCCCGCCGCGCGTTCGACACCGGGATAACAGGCAAGACCCCGCTACAGCGCCTGGTATACGGGGAGCTGAAGGAGATGGGCCTGTCTGCTCAACCCGCGATCCACGCCGCCCGCAAGACGGCCGGGGCCTACGCGACGCTGAAGGCGAACCTGAAGGCCGGGAACCACGGCCGCGAAGGATCGAAGCGACGCACGACCGTCGAGGCCAAGCCGATCCGGTTCCGCAAGGACGCCGCCCAGCCGTTCGACGACCGATGCCTGTCCTGGCAGCTGGACGCCCGCACCGTCTCGATCTGGACTGTGCGTGGACGCTCCGGCCGTATCCCCTTCGTGTGCTCCCCGCAGCAGTTGAAGACGCTCACCGAGCACCGCCAGGGCGAAAGCGACCTGGTGTACCGGGGCGGCCAGTGGTACCTGTACGCCACCTGCGACATTCCCGAGCCCGAACCGATCGAGCCGGACGCCTTCCTCGGCGTCGACCTCGGCATCGCCAACATCGCCACCACCAACGACGGCACCGTCCACGCGGGCAAACACCTGAACCAGGTCCGCCACCGCAACCGCCGCCTGCGCAGTCGCCTCCAGGCCAAGGGCACCAAATCCGCCAAACGGCTCCTGCGTAAGCTCTCCGGCCGGGAAGCACGCTTCGCCGCCGACACCAACCACCGCATCTCCAAGCAGATCGTGACCGAGGCCCAACGCACTTGTCGCGGCATCGCCCTGGAAGACCTGGGCGGCATCCGCGAGAGGGTACGGCTCCGCAAGCCCCAGCGGGTCACCCTGCATTCGTGGAGCTTCCGGCAGCTCGGCGCATATATCGCCTACAAGGCGACCCGCGCCGGGCTGCCGGTGGTTCATGTGGACCCCCGTTACACCTCTCAGGGGTGTTCGGCATGCGGCCACATCGACAAGAAGAACCGGCCCGACCAGGCCACCTTCTCCTGCACGTCGTGCGGCTTCGCTGAGCACGCCGACGTGAACGCAGCCCGTAACATCGCCGCGCGCGGTGTCGCGAGCTGGGCAGTGAGTCACGCTGCCGACGACGCGGCCTGATCCGTGCACCCCATGCACGGCGAGGAGCTGCAAGCTCGGCCCTTCAGGGCCGAGAAGCTGACGGTGCATCCCTTCCTGAGCCTGACCTTCGGCTCACTGGCCGTCGGCGCCATCGCGGGCCTGCCGATGGCCGACACCATCACCAGCTTCACCACCGGGTTCGGCAGTACGGCGGCCGGCGTCGGCACGCTCGCCACCGTGCTGCTGCCGGTCGCGCTGATGATAGGCAAGGCCCTCGCCGACATCTTCGCCGCGGAGGGCACCGCCGTCCGTACCGTGCTCGACTTCCTCGGCACGCCGCTGGTGGCGCTGTTGCTCGCCGTCATCGTCGCGATGTTCACCCTCGGCGGCGGTGCGGCCACGGACAGGAAGGCGATCGCGAAGTCCCTGGAGCAGTCGCTGCCACCGATCGCGGGCATCCTGCTGATCGTGGCCGCCGGGGCGGCCTCAGACGCCCTCTCGCAGGATGGGGCAGGTCATGCAGTGGGTGCCGCCCCGGCCCTTGCCCAGTTCGAAGCCCTCGATCTCGATGACGTCGACGCCGTGCTGGCGCAGCTTGCGGTTGGTGAACTGGTTCTTGTGGTAGCCGACGACGACGCCGGGTTCGAGGGCGAAGAAGTTGTTGCCGGAGTCCCACTGCTCGCGGGCCTGCTGGCTGTCGTCCCCGCCGGTGGGGATGATGTGGAGCCGGGAGATGGCCAGCGCGTCCTCGACGGCGTCGACGAAGCCCCTCTCGGGACGGACGTCCAGCGTCCGGTCTCTGTTGCCGGGTCGTAGCGAGTGGGTGACGGCCGTCTCCAGGAAGGGCAGGTAGGCGGAGGCCTTGTCGACGTCGAGGAAGGTGAACACGGTGTCCAGGTGCATGTAGGAGCGGCGCTTGGGGACGTTGACGGCGATGACGCGCTCGGCCGCCCCGGCGGCGAAGGTCGCCAGGGCGATGTGCTCGATCATCTGCGGGGTGCTGCGCTCGCTGATGCCGATGACCACGGTCCCGTTGCCGATGGGCATCATGTCACCGCCCTCCAGCGCGGCCTTGCCGAAGTCCTCCTCGTCGAAGTCGGCCTCGTCGCCGCTCGGCGGGTACCAGTAGGAGAAGTCCTCGCCGGTGAACATCGGGTGGTTGTGGTAGATCGTGCTCTGGTTCATGGTCTCCAGCAGGCGCACGTGCCAGAACATCGGGTTGAGCGAGACGCCGCCGTACAGCCAGGCGGCGGGGTCGCGCTGGTAGAGGGAGTTGGGCAGGGGCGGGAGCACGAACTGCTGCGGGTCCGCCGAGGCCGCGACCAGGGAGCGGGTGTCGAACCCGCGGACGTCGAACTCCTCCTTGGTCAGCCCGCCGATGAGGTGGGTGGCCAGGTCCTTGCCGCTCCAGGTGGACAGTTCCTCGCGGACGGCGTCCACCAGGGCGGGGCCGACGGTCAGATGGGTGACGGCCTGCTCGACGGCGTTCCGCTTGGCGTCGGGGGTCGCCTCCAGCGCCTGTGCCAGCAGTTCCTGGTGGTAGAACACCTCGATACCGCGCTCGCGCATCAGGGTGACGAACCTGTCGTGCTCCTTCTGGGCGTGCTCGACCCACAGGATGTCGTCGAAGAGCAGCTTGTCGTTGTTGCTGGGGGTCAGCCGTTTCAGGCTCATGTCGGGCCGGTGGACGATGACCTTGCGGAGGACGCCGACCTCGGAGTGCACGCCGAAGGCTGCAGTGGTCATGCTGGTAGCTCCGTCCGTGTGCGGTGATGCGCCGCCCCGCCGAGGAGGGGTGACACCGATGACCGATTGGCCGCTGCTCCGTGGGCCCTGGCGGATGAACGTCAACGCACCGCCGGTGATCCTCTCTGCTGACTGAAGACCATATCGGCGTCTTTCCCGTCATAAATATGCTTTTAACACTATTTCTCGTGTTGCGTCCTCGCTGAAGCCGGGTCGCTGAAATGTCTCCCCGAAGTGGAAAACATGACAGGAGATGTCCTGTTTTCTTGCCAGCATCGTCCTCATGCACAACACGCTGAAGGGAAAGGTCGCCCTGGTCGCCGGGGCGACGAGAGGGACGGGCCGGGCGATCGCGGTCGCGCTGGGCGGCGCGGGAGCCACCGTCTACTGCACCGGCAGGAGCACCCGGGAACGGCGCTCGGAGATGAACCGGTCGGAGACCATCGAGGAGACGGCCGAGCTCGTGACGCGCGCCGGCGGGGAGGGCATCGCTCTCCAGGTGGACCACCTGGAGTCCGAGCAGGTCCGAGGGCTGGTGGAGCGGATCGACCGCGAGCAGGGAAGGCTCGACCTGCTCGTCAACGACATCTGGGGCGGCGAGGCGCTGGCGGCGTGGGACACCCCGCTCTGGGAGCACCCGCTGGACGACGGCCTGCGCCTGCTCCGGCTGGCGATCGACACCCACCTCATCACCAGTCACCACGCGCTGCCCCTGCTGATCAGGAACCCCGGCGGCTTGGTCGTCGAGGTGACCGACGGCACCGCGGAGTACAACGCCGTCAACTACCGGGTCTCCTTCTTCTACGACCTGGCCAAGGTCTCGGTGAACCGCCTGGCGTTCGCCCAGGCCCACGAGCTGCGCCCGCACGGGTGCGCCGCGGTCTCGCTGACCCCCGGCTGGCTGCGTTCGGAGGTGATGCTGGAGCACTTCGGCGTCACGGAGGAGAACTGGCGCGACGCCACCGAACGGGAGCCGCATTTCGTGATCTCGGAGTCGCCCGCCTACATCGGCCGCGCGATCGTCGCGCTGGCGGCCGACGAGGACCGGGGCCGCTGGTCGGGACAGTCCCTCTCCAGTGGGCAGCTGGCCCAGGTCTACGGCTTCACCGACGTCGACGGCAGCCGGCCGGACGCCTGGCGCTACATCGTGGAGGTCCAGGACAGGGGCGGACCCGCCGACGCGACCGGATACCGCTGACGGCCGGGGTCCTCAGGGCCGGCCGTACAGGGCCCGCAGTCGCGCGGCGGCGTCGGCCAGGCGGGCGCGCAACTCGGGCGGGTCGAGGACCTCGGCCTCCGGGCCGAACCGGAGGATCTGGGAGTAGGCGACCTCCAGCGACTCGACGGGCAGCGACACCGTGATCCGGCCCTGGCCGTCGGGCTCTCCGGCTGACGCCAGCGCGTCGTCGAGGGCCGCGGGGTCGGCCACGTGCGGCAGCAGACGGCGGCCGGCGGGGCTGAGCCGTACGGTGACACGCGTGGTGAGCAGGGAGCGGGCGAACTCGGCGGCGCGCCCGCTCCAGAACGCCGCCAGGTCGAAGCCGCGGTCCCGTTCGAAGCGCCGGCCGGAATGGATCCCGACCTCGGCGAAACGGTCCACCCGGTAGATCGCGGATCGGGTCGCCAGATACCAGACACCGGCCTTGAGCACGAGCCCGTACGGCTCCAGCGCCCGCTCCGCCCCCCGGTAGAGCGCGGTGACCGGATGATCGCCCCACACGGCCCTGGCCAGCGGCGCCAGCGCCTCCGGGGGCGGTCTCTCGCTCGCGAACCAGCCGGGGGCGTCCAGGTGGAAGCGCTGAGCGGCCGTCGCGGGCGCGTCGCGCACGCCGGGCGACAGCGCGGCCGACGCCTTCAGCCGCGCCGTGGCCGCCACCCCGCTCAGGCCCATCTCCCGCAGCGCCTCCGGCACGCCGGACAGGAAGAGCGCCTCGGCCTCCGCGCGGTCCAGCCCCGTCAGGCGGGTGCGGTATCCCTCCAGCAGCCGGTAGCCCCCGCCCCGGCCGCGGTCGGCGTAGACCGGCACCCCGGCCTCCGCCAGGGCCAGCACGTCCCGGTGGACGGTCCGCTCGGAGACCTCCAGCTCCCGGGAGAGCTCCGTGGCGGTCATGCCTCCCCGGGCCTGGAGCAACAGCACCAACGACATCAACCTGGCCGCACGCACCCACCGACCCTAACCCGGCGGCTCGGCGGCTCGGCGGCCAGCCCGAACACGCCGCGCCTGCCGTACGGCGAGCGGACCAGGACCGTGGGCGGACGCACGGCGCCGACCGGCACGTAGCGGTCGGCCAGAAGGGTGACCCCGTCGGTCATCGGCACCGGCAGGTCACGTTGGAGGAGAACGCGATACGGGGGCATCCACCACTCGTAACAGATCGCACCCCGGATGAGCCAGAGGCGACCCGCCGCCTTCCCCGGCACGTTGCATGATCACGGTTTTCGCCGGTACTCTGGGCGGCATGCGACACCTCGACACCCTTCAGTGGTGGCGCCGCTTCTAGGCGGCGCGGGTTTCGCTTTTCGCGAGCAGACAGGGTGGCCGCCCGGAGAGGCGGCCTTTTCCATGTCCGCCCCCTCTGGGCATCAGAGAGATCACAAAGGGGCGAGACTGTAGTGGAGACGAGCGGATATACCACCGCCGGTGGCATCGAAGTCGAGGTCACGGCGTCCGATGTGCCCGAGACGGTGCTCGAGGACGTCGTAACGACGCTCGGTGAGCGTCGCGGAGGCGTGCTCTCCTCAGGCATGGAGTATCCCGGCCGTTACAGCCGATGGCACCTGGCCTACGTCGACCCCTGCCTGGAGATCGTGGCCAGGGGCCGCCGGATCTCCGCCCGCGCCCTGAACGCGCGGGGCAGGGTCGTGCTGCCGGCCGTCGCGTCCTGCCTGCTGGCCACCGGCAAGCCCACCGGCGAACCGACCGCCGAGCACGTCGAGGTCTACGTCGCCGAGTCCGAGGACATCCTCCCCGAGGAGATGCGCAGCCGCCGCCCCACGGTCTTCACCGCGATCCGCGAGGTCATCGCCGCGTTCAAGGGCGAGAACGAGCACCTGGGGCTGTACGGCTCCTTCGGATACGACCTGGCCTTCCAGTTCGAGCCGATCCGGCAGGCCCTCACCCGGGCCGACGACCAGCGCGACCTCGTGCTGCACCTGCCCGATCGGGTGATGGTGATCGACCGCAAGCGGGAGACCAGCAAGGAATACCTCTACGAGTTCACCGTGGACGGGGTCTCCACCCGCGGCCTGGCCCGCGAGGGGGAGAGCATCCCGCTGCCCCCCGCCCCGGCCGAGCTGCCCGCCGACCCGGAGAAGGGCGCCTACGCGCAGGTCGTCGCCGCGGCCAAGGAGAAGTTCGTCCGCGGCGACCTGTTCGAGGTCGTCCCCGGCCAGGTCTTCCACGCCGCGTGCACCGACCCCGCCGCCTTCTACCGGGGGCTGCGCAAGGCCAACCCCGCGCCGTTCGAGTTCCTGTTCAACCTCGGCGAGGGCGAGCACCTGGTCGGCGCCTCCCCGGAGATGTACGTCCGGGTCAGCGGCGACCGCGTCGAGACCTGCCCGATCTCCGGCACCATCGCCCGCGGCGGCAACCCGATCGAGGACGCCGAGGCGATCCGCACCCTCCTGTCCAGCGTGAAGGAGGAGTCGGAGCTGACCATGTGCACCGACGTGGACCGCAACGACAAGTCACGCATCTGCGTGCCGGGCACCGTGCAGGTCATCGGGCGGCGGCAGATCGAGATGTACTCCCGGCTGATCCACACCGTCGACCACATCGAGGGCCGGCTGCGGCCGGAGTTCGACGCGCTGGACGCCTTCCTCACCCACATGTGGGCCGTCACCGTCACCGGCGCCCCCAAGTCCTGGGCGATGCAGTTCATCGAGGACCACGAGGCCACCACCAGGCGCTGGTACGGCGGGGCGGTCGGCTACATCGGGTTCGACGGCTCCATGAACACCGGCCTGACCCTGCGCACCGCGCAGATCCGCGGCGGTGTCGCCACCGTCAGGGCCGGCGCCACGCTGCTGTTCGACTCCGACCCGGAGGCCGAGGAGCGCGAGACCGAGCTCAAGGCCAGCGCCCTGCTCGGCGCCCTGGCCGCGGTCGGCGCGGCCCGGAACCCGCAGGAGCGGGACGTGCCGCAGCCGGTCAGGGAGCAGCCGGGGGAGGGGATGAAGGTGCTGCTGGTGGACCACGAGGACTCCTTCGTCAACACCCTGGCCGACTACTTCCGCCAGCAGGGCGCGGAGGTCGTCACGCTCCGGCACGGCTTCCCCGTGGGCATGATCGACGAGATCGCGCCGTCCCTCGTGGTGCTGTCGCCCGGCCCCGGCTGGCCGTCGGACTTCGGCCTGCCGGAGCTGGTCGGGGCGCTCTACGAGCGCGACCTGCCGGTGTTCGGCGTCTGCCTCGGCCTGCAGGGCATGGTCGAGCAGGCGGGCGGCACGCTGGAGCTGCTGTCCCACCCCGAGCACGGCAAGCGCGGCCAGGTGCGGCGGATCGGCGCCGGCGCGCTGCTGGAGGGGCTTCCGGAGGAGTTCATCGCGGCCCGTTACCACTCCCTCCACGCCAAGGAGCCCGGAGTCGTCGGTTTCACCGCCACCGCCCTCACCCCCGACGGCGCGGTGATGGCGATCGAGGACGTGGCCAGGAGGCGCTTCGCCGTGCAGTTCCACCCCGAGTCGATCCTCACGGCCGAGGGCGGGGCCGGGGCGAAGATCATCTCCAACGTTCTCCGGCTCTGCCGTACCTCTGCGTAAAGCAAGCGGGGTCACGCTCGGTAGTCGTAGAGTGCTCCTGCCGTAGACCACGGGCGGACCGGCCGGACCGGTCCGCCCGTAGCCGTGGGAGGGGCCGGCATGAGACCGCAGGACGCGCTGCCCGTCGACCTGCCCGACCCGGTGCGGGAGGCCCTGCTGGCCCCGCTGGTCGACCACCACTGCCACGGCGTGCGCCGCGACGACCTGACCCGGGCCCGCTTCGAGATGTTGATCACCGAGGCGGGCACCCCGGCGCCGCCCGGCACCACCCACTTCGACACCCCCGCCGGCGCCGCGGTCCGCCGCTGGTGCGCGCCGGTCCTCGACCTGGACCCGCATGTCCCGCCGGCCGTCTACCTGACCCGCCGGAGCGAGCTCGGACCGGTCGAGGTGAACCGGCGGCTGCTGCGCGCCGCCGGGATCATGGCCTTCCTGGTCGACACCGGTCTCAACGGCCCCGACCTGCTCTCGGCGGCCGAGATGGGCCGGCTGGGCGGCGCGGCGGCCGACGAGATCATCCGGATCGAGCAGATCGAGCAGGGCGTCGCCGAGACGGCCGCCTCCGCGGCCTCCTACATCACCACCCTCGGTGAGGCGCTCGCCGGCAGGGCCGACCGCGCCGTCGGCTTCACCTCGGCCATCGCCTACCGCCACGGCCTGGACTTCGACCCGGCGAGGCCGGCCCGGGGATCGGTGATCGCGGCGGCCGCCCGCCGGCTGGCCCACCCCGGCGGGCGGCTCGCCGATCCGGTGCTGCTGCGCCACCTGCTCTGGGCGGCGGTCGACGTGGCCAGGGAACGCGGCCTGCCGCTGCAGTTCCACACCGGCTACGGCGACCCCGACCTGGACCTCCACCGCGCCGACCCGGCGCTGATGACCGGCTTCATCCGGGCGCTGCAGCCGATGGGCGTGCCGGTCATCCTGCTGCACTGCTACCCGTTCCACCGCCAGGCGGCCTGTCTGGCCAACGTCTTCCCGCACGTCTACGTGGACGTCGGCCTCGTGCTGACCCACACCGCCGCGGGGTCGGCCGCGGTCATGGGGGAGCTGCTGGAGCTCGTCCCCTTCCACAAGCAGCTGTTCGGCTCCGACGGTTACGGCGTGGCCGAGACCTGTCACCTGGGCGCCCTGTACTACCGGCGGAGCCTGGCCAGGGCACTGGCCGTACGGCTGGCCGACGACGAGTGGAGCGTCCCGGACGCCGCTCGGGTGGCCCACATGATCGGCTCCGGAAACGCCCGCCGGGTCTACCGGCTGTAGGCCGCGACCCTCTGCGGCCTTGTCGCCCGAAGCCCTCGCGAGGGGCGGCGCTAGGCTTGCTCCATCCCGTCCCCGTCACCGGAAGGTCTACGCCCATGGATCGAAGCCAGCCGCGCTTTCTCGACGACGTCACCGTCGAGCTGGTCAAACACAGCGCTTCGGACTCCGACGTGCTCTGGGCGGCGCGGGTGTCGACCGCGGGAGAGCAGTCCCTGGAGGAGATCCACAAGGACCCCGAGCGGTCCAAGGGGCTGATCAACTTCCTGATGCGCGACCGGCACGGCAGCCCCTTCGAGCACAACTCGATGACCTTCTTCGTCAGCGCCCCGATCTTCGTCTTCCGCGAATTTCATCGCCACAGGGTCGGATGGTCCTATAACGAGGAGAGTGGGCGTTATCGCGAGCTTCAGCCTGACTTCTACGTTCCGGGCGCGGAGCGGAAGCTGGTGCAGGAGGGCCGTCCGGGCAAGTACGTCTTCGTCGAGGGCAGCGAGGAGCAGCACAAGATCACGATTGAGGCGATGGAGGCGGCCTACCGGCAGTCCTACGCCGCCTACCAGGAGATGCTGGAGGCCGGGATCGCCCGTGAGGTGGCCAGGGCCGTGCTGCCCGTCGGCCTGTTCTCCTCGATGTACGCCACGTGCAACGCGCGCTCGCTGATGCACTTCCTGTCCCTGCGCACCAAGAACGAGCAGGCCAAGGTGCCCTCGTTCCCGCAGCGGGAGATCGAGATGGTGGCCGAGAAGATGGAGGCCGCCTGGGCGGCCCTCATGCCCCTCACCCACGCGGCCTTCGTCGCCAACGGCCGCAGCGCCCCCTAGGGGCCGGGCCGCCCGGCAGGGCCGGCCCGCGCCGACGCGTGCGGCCGCTCGTCGCGGCACCCCCTGGGAACGCGCGGAATCCCTCCGTCCGGGAGGGGTTCCGCCGGCTCAGAGCACCGCCGCGCGCACGGTCAGGACGTCCGGCAGGTGCTCGGCGACGGAGAACCAGCTCTCCCCGTCGTCGCGGGAGCCGTACACCTCGCCGTCGCGGGTGCCGAAGAAGATCCCCGCCCTCGACGCGCACAGGGCGTCGCGCAGCACGGCGGCGTGGACCGGGCCCTCGGGCAGTCCCTTGCTCAGGGGCTGCCACGACGTGCCCGCGTCGTCGCTGCGGAAGACCCGGCAGCGGTGGTCGACGGGCGTGCGGTCGAGGTCGGCCTGGAGCGGGAAGACGTACAGCGTGTCGGGCCGGTCGGGGTGCACGGCCAGCGGGAAGCCGAAGTCGGAGGGGAGCGGATCTCCGACGGAGGTCCAGGAGCCGCCGAAGTCGTCGCTGCGGTAGACGCCGAAGTGGTGCTGGAGGAAGAGCCGCTCCGGCCGGGACGGATGCGTGTCGACCTTGTGCACGCACTGCCCGAACTCGGGGTACTGCGACCCCTCGGGGAGGAACGGGGCGCGGATCCCCTTGTTGGCGGCCTCCCAGGAGGCTCCGCCGTCGCTGCTGCGGTAGAAGCCGCCGGAGGAGACCGCGACCGCCAGGGTCTTCGGATCGCTCGGGTGCGGCAGCACGGTGTGCAGGCAGAGCCCGCCGAAACCGGGCTGCCACTGGGCCCGGTGCGGATGGTTCCACAGGCCTTCCACCAGGGAGAAGGTGACGCCGCCGTCTTCGGAGCGGAACAGCGCCCCCGGCTCGACCCCGGCCCAGACCACCCCCGGCTCCGAGAGGGAGGGCTGGAGCTGCCAGACGCGGGTGAGCGCCGCCCCGGTGTCCGGCGGGAAGGCGATCGGGGCCTGACCGGCCTCCTGCCAGGTTTCGCCGAGGTCGTCCGACCACATCACGGAGGGGCCGAAATGGCCGTACTCGATCCCGGCGAGGATCCGGGGCGCCGGGCCGCGGGTGTCGATGGCGACCGAGTGCACGCCGATGGTGGAGAAGCGGACCGGCTCCACCTCGAAGGGGCCGTCCCCGGTGGAGCGGGCGAGGAACAGGCCTTTGCGGGTGCCTACGGCGAGGAGCGTGTCGGGCATGGCGGGCCGCCTTTCCAGGTCAGGTCTCATCGGCTCCCTCCAGTGTGGAGATTCCGCCCGTCAGGACGGAGAGGAAACGCGGCACGGCGCCACGCGAGATTTTCTCGAACACCCGTACGACTCTGGTCGTGCCGCGCCATGATACGCGCCGTGGCCCGGAGTGTGAAGGGGCCTTCACTCGCCGCCGGTCAGGACTCGCCGTGGATGAGGTCCCTGTGGATGTCGGCCAGGGGTACCCCGCGCCGCTGGAGCCTGCGGACGACCTCGTCGACCATGGCGACCGGGCCGCAGGCGTAGACGTCGTGGTCGGCCCAGGAGTGGAAGCGCTCCATCACCTCCGGCACCCGCCCCCGCAGGCCGTCGTAGCCGGGCTGGTCGGAGACCACGGGCACGACTCTCAGCCAGGGGAAGGCGGACGCCATCCGGACCAGGTCGGGCAGGTCGTAGAGCTCCCGCGAATGGCGCGCGCCGCACAGCAGGTGGATGTTGGGCCGCCGCCCCGAGGCGATCACGTGCTCCACGATGGCCTTGAGCGGGGCGAGCCCGGTGCCTCCCGCGACGCACAGGATGTCGCGGCCGGAGCCGGTGGGGGTCATCGTGCCGACCGCCGGGCCGAGCGTCAGGGTGTCGCCGATCCTGGTGTGCTCGACCAGGGCCGAGGAGACCCAGCCGCCGGGGACCGCCCGGACGTGCAGACGGATGGTGCTGTCCTCTCGCGGCGCGTTGGCGATGGAGAACGTCCGCCAGACGCGCGGCCAGCGCGGGGTCTGCACGTTGACGTACTGGCCCGGCAGGTACGGCAGGCGCTGGCCGGGACGTAACGTGATCACCGCGATGTCCGGCGTGCGGAGCTCGTGGTCGATCACCTCGGCCGGCCACCAGGCGGGCGAGACCCCCGAGTCGGACTCGGCTGCCTCGATCATGAGTTTGGCGGCGACGGTGTACGCGGCCACCCACGCCGCCTCGATCTCGGCGGTCCACAGCTCGGCGGCGAAGCGCCTGACCGTGGCCAGCAGCGCGTTGCCGACCGCGGTGTAGTGCTCGGCGATCACCCCGTACTTGCGGTGGTCGCGCCCGAGCTGGCCGAGGAAGGACGACAGGCTGTCCGGGCTGTCGAGACTCCAGACGATCCTGGTCAGAGCGGTGAACAGGCGGTCGCGCTGGACGTCCATGGCCGGCGGGAACAGTCCCCGCAGGTGCGGACTCTGGGCGAACAGGCGGCCGTAGAAGTATGCCGCGGCCTTGTCCGCGACGGGCTCGACGACGGCGAAGCTTTCCTTGACGAGACGCGGATTCAAAGACATGTGACCGAACCCACCCTAATTGATCGGACCAAAGTCCGATCATGCAGATCCACCTCCCTGACGGTTCCGGGTGATGAGCGTCCGGCAGCCCCGGCACACCTGGCCGCTCGAATTTGAGTCTTCCATCACCATGTGGACGTCACAACCGTTTCCCCATAATATAGTGCGAATTCAAACTATCCGTAATGGGAAAGTTATTTTCCGTGACTGCGCCACTTGTTTTTGGTGGGATAACCGAATAAGAATCACATTCACCCGAAGTTGTCGATTTACCCGATCTATAGATCCGTGTCAGGGTCCTCACCTTGGGCTCCAGGAGCTCCGGCCCTTCCTGGGCGGGGAGGGGGGCGGCTCCCGGCGAGACGACACTGATACCTCGGATGCGTGACATAACCGAAATGGAGTGCGTCATGATAGGGGTCCTGCCGGAGATGGGATGGGTGCCGCCCGAAATAGGGAACACCCCCTTCCGCATGGCCCCCTGGAGAACGTATGTCCCGACCCTTGATCGGTATCACCGCCTACCTCGAGGCCGCCCGCTGGGGCACCTGGGTCCGTGAGGCCGTTCTGTCGCCCCCCTCCTACGCCCGCGCGGTCGAGAAGGCGGGCGGCCTGCCGGTGCTGCTGCCGCCGCTGAGCCTGGGCGGCGTCGACGGCTACGTGCGCGAGCTGTCCGGAGTGATCCTCGCCGGTGGCGGCGAGCTCGACCCGTCCCTGTACGGCGCCGCCCGCGAGGACCGGGCCGAGGGCCTCCAGCCCCACCGCGACCGCTTCGAGCTGGCGCTGGCCCGCGCCGCCGTCCAGGCCGGCCTGCCGCTGCTCGCGGTCGCCCGCGGCATGCACGTCCTGAACGTCGCGCAGGGGGGCAGCCTGATCCCCTGGCTCCCCGACGCGGTCGACCACGACCGCCACGTCGCCGCCGGCCGTGCGCACCTCATCCAGATCAGCGTGTCGAGCAAGCTGGGCAAGGCGGTGGGCGACCGCGCCGAGGTGACCGCCCCCCACCACCAGGCGGTCAAGCGGCTCGGCGCGGGCCTGCAGGCCGTGGCGTGGGCCGACGACCAGATCGTCGAAGGGGTCGAGCTCCAGGGGCACCGCTTCGCCGTCGGCGTCCAGTGGCATCCCGAGCGCGGGGAGGACAACCGGCTCGTCGAGGCGCTGGTCGAGGCCGCCACCGGCTGATCCGGGCCGCCGCCGGGTAATGTGCGGTCATGCCGTTGCACCCCCAGGCCGAGGCCTACCTGAAGCTGTTCCCGACGGATCTCGAGACGCCCGTCTCCTCGCTCACCCCCGAGGTGATCGCCCAGATGCGGACCTTGGACGGCTTCGCCGAGCAGCGGGGGCCGATCGTGCCGCTGCCGGTCGTCAGGGACGAGGTAGTGGAAGGGGTGCCGGTCCGGGTCTACCGGCCGGAGAAGGGCGACCGCCCGCTCCCCGCGATCGTCTACTTCCACGGCGGCGGCTGGGTGTTCGGCAGCGTGGCCCGCAACGACGCGCTCGGCCGCGACCTGGCCGTGCGCAACGGGGCGGTCGTGGTCTCGGTGGACTACCGGCTGGCCCCCGACCATCCCTTCCCGGCCGCGGCCGACGACGCGTGGACCGTGGTCAAGGACGTCTTCGCCCGCGCCGGGGCCTACGGGGCCGACCCGGGGCGGATCGCCGTCTGCGGCGACAGCGCCGGCGGCAACCTGGCCGCCGTGACGGCCTGGCAGGCTCGGGACGCGGGGCTCCGGCCGGCCCACCAGCTGCTGATCTACCCGGTGACCGACGTCGCCATGGACACCCCGAGCTACCGCGACCGCGCCACCGGTTTCGGGCTCGGCGCGGGCGAGATGGCCTGGTTCATCGAGCAGTACGGCGGGGACCCGGCCGACCCCAGGCTGGCCCCGCTCCGGCTCGCCGACAAGACGGGCCTGGCCCCGGCGACGGTGATCACCGCCGAGTACGACCCGCTCTGCGACGAGGGCGAGGCCTACGCCGCCCAGCTCGCGGCGGCGGGGGTTCCGGTCGAGCTCAGGCGTTACGGAGGGGCCATCCACGGCTTCTTCGGCCTGCCCGGTTTCTTCGACCAGGCGGTCGAGGCGCGCGAGTACGCCGCCCTGCGGCTCGAGGAGGCCTTCCGGTGAGGGACTACGAGAAGCTGAAGATCGACTGGGCCGCCGACGGAGTGCTCAGGATCGTGCTCAGCGAGCCGCGCAGGCTCAACGCCGTGGACATGACCGGCCATCGCGAGCTCGCCGAGGTCTGGCGGGACGTCGACCGCGACGACGACGTGCGCGCGGTCGTCATCCGGGGCGAGGGTGAGGCGTTCTCCGCCGGCGGCGACCTGTCGATGATCGAGGAGATGACGCGCGACCACGGCACGCGCCTGCGCGTCTTCGCCGAGGCGCGCGACATCGTCTACAACGTGCTCAACTGCGCCAAGCCGGTCGTCTCGGCCATCCAGGGGCCCGCGGTGGGCGCGGGCCTCGCGGTCGCGCTGCTGGCCGACATCTCCGTCGCCGGCCGTACGGCCCGCATCATCGACGGCCACACCCGGCTGGGCGTCGCGGCCGGCGACCACGCCGCCATCGTCTGGCCGCTGCTGTGCGGGCTGGCCAAGGCCAAATACCACCTGCTGCTGTGCGAGCCGGTCACCGGCGAGCAGGCGGAGGCGATGGGCCTGGTCAGCCTCTGCGTCGACGACGACCAGGTGCACGAAAGGGCCCTGGAGATCGCTTCCCGGCTGGCCGGCGGCTCCGCCGAGGCGATCCGCCTGACGAAGTACTCCCTCAACAACTGGCTCCGTCTCGCCGGCCCCTCCTTCGACGCCTCCCTGGCCATGGAGTTCCTCGGGTTCACCGGCCCGGACGTGGCCGAGGGCGTGCGGGCCGTCCGCGAGAAGCGGCCGCCCAGGTTCGGCTGACCGGGCATCCGGCCGCCTCCGCCGGCATGCCGCAGGCCCCCGGAAGGCCGCGGGCCGTACCGCCGCGGGGTGCGCGGGCGGGAACCGGGACCGCGCGCCCCGCGGCCGGTTCAGGCCGGGAAACGCCGGTGCAGGGCGGCCAGCCCCGGTTCGAAGATGCCCCGGGTGACGATCTTGGTGACCTTCGCCTCGTCGTCGGCCTCGAAGGCGGCCGACCACTCGACGAAGGCCCGGCCGCTGTCGGTGACGGGGGAGACCCGGTAGAGGCCCCGGTAGTCCCGCAGCGGCAACGGGCTCTCGAGGATCTCGTAGGTGACCGAGCGGGAGCCGTCGTCGAGGGTGAGCAGCCGTTCCCGGAAGGTCCCGCCCGGGCCCTCGATCCTGCGCACGGCCCCCGGCCGGAGGCCGTCGCCCTCCTCGATCTCGCAGAGGGTGATCCCGGGCAGCCATTCGGCCAGGTTGCCGAAGTCCCTGAGGTAGTCCCACACCTCCTCGGCCGAGGCGTTGAGCACGGTGCTGGCGTAGGCGGACATCGGCCGCTCCCTCATGTTCGTCCCGACCTGCTCATGATCTGCCCGTACGGGCGGCTCCGCAATCGGCTCAGAAGCTTCTGGGCAGTCCCAGCACCTGGGTGGCGAGGTAGTTGAGCAGAAGTTCCTCGGTGACCGGGGCGACCTTGCCGATGCGGGCGTCGGCCAGCAGGCGGGCGACCGGGTACTCCAGGGAGTAGGCCATGCCGCCGTGGGTCTGGAAGGCGTGGTCGGCCGCCTCCCAGGCCGCCTGGGAGGCGGTCAGCTTGGCGATGTTGGCCTCGGTGCCGCAGGGCAGCTGCCGGTCGAACAGCCAGGCGGCCTTGTAGAGCATCAGCCTGGCCAGCTCGATCTCCGCCTTGACCTGGGCCAGGGGGAAGGCGATGGCCTGGTTGGCGCCGATCGGGCGGCCGAAGACCTCGCGCTCCTTGGCGTACCGCACGGCCACCCTCAGCGCGACCTCGGCGCCGCCCAGGGCGGAGGCCGCCAGCAGGACGCGCTCGGGGTTGAGGATGTCCCACAGCACCTGCGCGCCCTGGTCCACCTCGCCCACGACGTTGGCCGAGGGCACCCGCAGGTCGTCGATGAAGACCATGTTGGACGGGGTGGTGTTGGCGCCCATCTTCGGGATCGGCTGGAAGGAGAGCCGCCCGGCGGCGACCGCCTCGGGCACGTTGACCAGGAAGACCGTCATGCCGTTGGTGCGCGGCCTGGCCTCGGCGGCCGGGACGGTCCGGGTGACCAGCAGCATCCAGGTGGCGCGCTGCACACCGGTGATCCAGATCTTCTGGCCGTTGACGACGAACTCGTCGCCGTCGCGGCGGGCGAAGGTGGTGATGCCCAGGGCGTTGGACCCGGCGTCGGGCTCGGTCAGGGCGAAGCAGGTCTCCAGTTCGCCGGTGGCGAGCCTGGGCAGCAGCTCGTCGCGCTGCCACCGGCTGCCGTGCCTGGCCAGGGTCATGGCGCCGAAGCCCGGGGTGAGGACGTAGGTGAACGCCGACCCCCCGGCGGAGCCGGACGCCGACAGCGTCTCGGTGGCCACGGCCAGTTCGAGCAGTCCCTGGCCGCCTCCGCCGTACTCCTCCGGGACGGCCAGGCCGAGCCAGCCGCCCTTGGCCAGCTCCGCCCAGACCTCCTCGGGCCAGCGCTTCTCGCTCTCGCAGCGCTGCCAGTAGTCCAGGTCGTAGCGCGAGCAGATGTCGGCGACACCGCGCTGGACGGCGAGGGCGCTCTCGGGAAGAGTGAAGTCCACCGTGATCAGCTCCGTTCTCGTTGCGTGCGCAATAGTAGAACGGAGTTCTGTTCAGGCTCCAGCCCCGAGGCGGCGCCGTCCGGCCCGGATCCGGCCGCCGGTGGGGCCCGGCGGCCGCCGGGGCGCCTCCCGGCTCAGGCCGGGCCGGACACGCACTCCCGCGGCCTGCGCGCGTGATAGACGAAGGCGGGGGGGAGATTGCCCCACACCGTGCGGCCCACGACGACCTCCTCGAAGGTGTCGAGCAGGCGCTGCCGGAAGCGCTGCGCGGGGGGCAGGCGCTTGGCGAAGCTGTAGGCGAAGGTGGTGAAGGCCGTGTTCGGATCCATGATCGCGGTGACGGCGTCCATCAGGCGGGTCTGCGTCTCCTCCGAGAACGCCGCCCAGGGGAGCCCGCTCACGATCGCGTCGGCCTTGTGGAAACCGCGATCCTCCAGCAGCTGCGGCAGCCGCGCCGCGTCGTCGACCACGACGTCCACCTTCGGGTGCCGGGCGGCGAGGAAGTCGGCCAGCCTCGGGTTGATCTCGACAGCCATGTGGTGTCCCCGGCCGCCCAGCCGCCGCTGGATCTCCGCCGTGAACGCGCCGGTGCCGGGCCCCAGCTCGACGATCACCGGGTCGCCCCGGCGGGGGACCGGTGTCGTCACCGTCTCGGCGAGCCGTCGTGAGCTCGGCGCCACCGCCCCGACCGTCCCCGGCGAACGCATCCACTGACCCAGGAACAGCGTGGTGTCATTGGTCATGTTGTGAAGGGTAGAGGCTTCCCGGAGGCGCGCGCCCCCGCCATTCGGCCGATCTTCCGGCCACTTGGAGGAGGAGACGCCCTCCTGGAGGATGAGAGAGCCGGGGGCGGGCCCGGATACCTTTTCCCGTATGCGATCCCGTGGTCCGGTCCTGGACGTCTGCCTGGCCGCCGCGGGAGTCGTTCTCGACCTGCTGGTCTCGGGCAAGTCCGGCCAGAGCGGCACGGCGCCCTGGTGGGTCATGGGGATCTTCTCGCTGCTCGCCGGGGTCCCCATGGGATTCGTCCGGCGCCGCCCGTTCGCGGTCTGCCTCCACCAGGCGATCTTCCTGGTCGTGTGCGACCAGCTCGGCGCCCACACCTCCAACACGGTGCAGACCCTGCTCCCCGTCGCGGTGGCGATGCTCGCCTACCGCGGCACCTGGCGGTGGATCGTCCCGGCCGCCGTCCTGACCGCCGTCGCCACGGCGATCAACCTCGCCGACCCCGGGATCGCCTTCACCTCCGGCACCTGGTACCTGCCGCTCGGGATGAGCGCCGTCCCGGTCGTCATCGGCCGCTACCTGCGCAGCCCCATCGAGCCGGTGTCCGGGGTGGAGCGGCGCCCCGGCCTCGACCTGCTGCTCGCGGGCGGCGGGGTGGCCTTCATGGTGCTCGACACCTGGACGGAATGGAACGGCGGGCAGCTGCCGGTCTGGGCGGCCGGCTGGTTCGCCATCGGCTGCGGACTCACCGCCGGCCTGGCACGCAGCCTGCCCGCCACGGCGTTCACGCTGCAGGCGCTGCTGGTGCTCCTGGCCGACCAGAACGCGGGATTCGCCGCCAACTCGATGCAGGGGCTGTTCCTGGTCACGCTGGGCGTGTTCGCGATGCGCGCCCCGTGGTCCTGGACGGCCGTCGCCTACCTGGTCGCCAGCGGCGTGACCGCGCTGAACACCGTCGAGGGCGAGCTGTCACACGTCACCCCGCCCCGGGTGGCCGCGCTGCTGGCGATGGTGGCGGCCCCCATCGTCATCGGCCGCTACGTCGGCGTCCGCCGGGCCGCGGCGGATCTGGAGCTGGCCATGGCGGAGGAGGCCAGGCAGCTCATCGCCGAGCGCGCCCGGGCCGACCTGCTGGCCGAGCGCGAGCGCATCGCCCGCGACGTCCACGACATCGTGGCCCACCACGTCGCCGCCATGGTGCTGCGGGCGGGCGCCGCCCAGTACGCGGCGCCCTCCGGCCCGGTGGCCGAGGCGCTGTCCGACATCCGGTCCACCGGCCACCAGGTGCTGGAGGACCTGCGCGGCCTGCTCAACGTGCTGCGTGACCCGGACCGCGCCCACCTGCCGGTGGCCGACCCCGAGGAGGTGGTGCGCGACGCGGTGGAGCGGATGAACGCGGCCGGGCTGAAGGTCGAGCTCCGCCTCGGTCCGGAGGCCGAGCTCGCGCCCCTGGTGACCCGGGCCTCAGCCGCCCGGATCGTCCAGGAGGGCCTGACCAACGTCCTCAAGCACGCCGGCCCCGGCACCTCGGCGGTCGTCGAACTCGGGGTGGCCGGCGACTCGCTCGGGGTGAACGTGCTCAGCGGCGCGCCTCCCGGACCCCGTGACGCGCTGCCCTCCTCCGGGCAGGGCATCGCGGGCATGCGGGAACGGGCCAGGGCCCTGGGCGGAGACCTATCCGCCGGTCCCGACGGGGCCGGCGGCTGGCGGCTGGCGGCGACGCTCCCCCTGGAGCGCGTCGACCGTGTGTGCGCGGAGACCTCTTCGCGCAGGAGACTGCCCTGGTGGCGTGAGGAAAGTGAGACTTCGTGAGCGAGTGCGGTGTCGCCGGGATCCCCGAGCCGTCCAGGGAGGCCCCGTGATCAGGGTCGTCATCGCCGACGATCAGGCGCTCGTGCGCGCGGGCGTGCGGATGCTGCTGCAGGCCGCCGGGGAGATGGAGGTCTGCGGCGAGGCCGTCGACGGGGCGCAGGCCGTCCAGCAGGCCGAACTGCTCCGCCCCGATGTGCTGCTGATGGACCTGCGCATGCCCAGGATGGACGGGCTGGAGGCGACCCGGCGGATCCTGGGGTCCTGGCCCGGCGCGCGGATCGTGATCCTCACCACCTTCGCCGAGGACGAGAACGTCTACGCCGCGCTGCGCGCCGGGGCGATCGGCTTCCTGGTCAAGGACGACGAGCCGGAGAGGATGGTCGACGCCGTGCGCAGGGCCGCCGCCGGGGAGCCGCTGCTGGCCCCCTCGGTGCTGCGCCGCGTGGTCGAGCGCGCGCTCGCCGCCGAGGAGCAGGCCGCCGTGCAGGTCCCGGCCGGGCTCACCGACCGTGAGCTGGAGGTTCTGGCGCTGGTCGGGGTGGGGCTGTCCAACGCCGAGATCGCCGACGCCCTCCACGTGGGCGTCACCACCGTCAAGACCCACGTCTCGACCGCCATGGACAAGCTGGGCCTGCGCAACCGCACCCAGGCCGCGGTGGTCGCGCACCGGATCGGCCTGGTCGACGCGGAGTTCCGCCCGGTCGCGAATCCACCACGAGGCGGATCGAGGAGTCACCCCTCAGGCTGACGACCGGGGGTGCCCGCCGCGGCCACGATGTGCTCCGAACCACTCACCGGAGGAAGGACACATCTCATGCAGGAGGTCGTCACCCCGCCGTCCACAGCACAGGGCCGCCCCGTTTCCGCAGGTCTGCTCTACGGCCTGCGCATCCTGGTCACCGCCCAGGCGGTCGCCCTGGTCGTCGCCGCGTCGTTCGCCGGTCAGGCCGTGCAGGGCGGGGAGGATCTGGCGGAGACCCACGTCATGGTCGGGATGGTGGTGCACCTGATCGCGCTGCTGCAGATCGTCGCGGCCGTGCTGGTCTGGCGGCCGGGCCGGGGCGCGGGGTGGCCCGCGCTGGCCAGCCTGGGCCTGCTCCTGATCGGCATGGGCCAGCACTTCAGCTGGGAGATGCTCGGCACCCACGTGCCCAGCGGGCTGGCCCTGTTCGGCCTGACCGTGGCCGTGCTGATCTGGGCCTGGTCGCCTCGCGCCGCCGTACGCCGTCCCTGAGCCCCGCCGAGGCGCCACCGCGGCCCACAGGGGCCTCGGTGGCGCCTCGGCGTGTTCCCGCCAGGGTCGTGCCCGTCCGGCGCCCTGGGGCGGGCTGGGCTCCGGCTGGGCCGTACCGGGCCGCCGTGCCCCCCGGCTCCCGGTCCCCGCGGAGCGTCCGGGAGCCCCCCGTCCCTGGTCGGGGCCGCCCGCGCCGGTCCGGAGGACGGATCCGGAACAGGCGAAACGGTCTGTGCGCCCCCCGCACCGGTAGGGTCGGCATCAAGTGCGGGAGGGGAGACATACGGGTGAATCCGGAAGCATC
Organism: Streptosporangium canum; assembly: GCF_900113865.1. Taxonomy (GTDB): domain Bacteria; phylum Actinomycetota; class Actinomycetes; order Streptosporangiales; family Streptosporangiaceae; genus Streptosporangium; species Streptosporangium canum. Next base: position 28,989 of record NZ_FOQY01000034.1, read on the forward strand.
GGGAGCCGAGGATCGGATCTGGACGGTTCCCAACGCGTTGAGCCTGGCCAGGCTCCTCGGCGTGCCGGTCTTCCTCTGGCTGGTGCTGGGGCCCAAGGCCGACGGCTGGGCCGTCGCGTTGCTGATGCTGGCCGGCTTCTCCGACTGGCTCGACGGCAAGATCGCCCGGGCGTGGAACCAGACCAGCAGGCTCGGCCGCCTGCTCGACCCGCTGGCCGACCGGCTCTACATCCTGGCCACCCTGTTCGGCCTGGCCATGCGGGACATCATCCCCTGGTGGCTGGCGCTGGCGATCCCGCTGCGCGACGTCATGCTGCTGGGCATCCCGCCCATCCTGCGCCGCCTGGGGTACGGCCCCGCGCTGCCGGTGCACTTCCTCGGCAAGGCCGCCACCGCCAACCTGCTCTACTCCTTCCCGCTGCTCTTCCTCGCCCACCACGACGCCTGGTACGCGGATGTGGCCGGAATCGTCGGCTGGTCGCTCGCGATCTGGGGCACAGGTCTGTACTGGTGGTCCGGGGTGCTGTATTGGGTACAGGTGCGGCAGCTCGCCAAAGGAGCCAAACGCCTTAAGAGGTGATGTGTGAAGGCCGTCGTGATGGCGGGCGGGGAGGGGACACGGCTCCGGCCGATGACCGCGAACCAGCCCAAACCCCTGTTGCCCGTGATCAACCGGCCGATCATGGAGCATGTGCTGCGCCTGCTGAGACGGCACGGGCTCACCGAGACCGTGGTGACCGTGCAGTTCCTGGCGGCCCTGGTCCGCAACTACTTCGGCGACGGCGACGAGCTCGGCATGAGCCTGTACTACGCCACCGAGGACACCCCGCTCGGCACGGCGGGCAGCGTCAAGAACGCCGCCGACAAGCTCCGCGACGACCGCTTCCTGGTCATCTCCGGCGACGCTCTCACCGACATCGACCTGACCGACATGATCCGGTTCCACCGCGAGAACGGCGCGCTGGTCACCATCGGGCTCAAGCGGGTGCCCAACCCGCTGGAGTTCGGCATCGTCATCGTCGACGACCACGGCCGGGTGGAGCGCTTCCTGGAGAAGCCCACCTGGGGCCAGGTCTTCTCCGACACCGTCAACACCGGCATCTACGTGATGGAGCCGGAGGTCCTCGACGAGATCGCCGCCGGCGTGCCGGTCGACTGGTCGGCGGACGTCTTCCCCCGCCTGCTGGCGCGCGGCGCCCCCCTGTACGGCTACGTCGCCGACGGCTACTGGGAGGACGTCGGCACCCACGAGAGCTACCTCAGGGCCCAGGCAGACGTGCTGTCCGGCCGGGTCAGGGTGGACAGCGACGCCTTCGAGGTCTCGCCCGGCGTGTGGGTGGCCGAGGGCGCCTCGGTGGACCCCGACGCCGTGCTCAAGGGCCCGCTCTACATCGGCGACTACGCCAAGGTCGAGGCGGGGGCCGAGCTGCGCGAATACACCGTCCTGGGCAGCAACGTGGTGGTCCGCGAGGGCGCCTTCCTGCACCGCGCCGTCGTCCACGACAACGTCTACGTCGGGCCGCGCGCCCACCTGCGCGGCTGCGTCGTCGGCAAGAACACCGACCTGATGACCGGCGTCAGGATCGAGGAGAGCGCCGTCGTCGGCGACGAGTGCATCATCGAGGCCGAGGCCTACGTCTCCTCCGGGGTCAAGGTCTACCCGTTCAAGACCGTCGAGGCCGGGGCGGTGGTCAACACCAGCGTCATCTGGGAGCCGCGCGGCCAGCGCAACCTGTTCGGCCCGCGCGGCGTGTCCGGGCTGGTCAACGTGGAGATCACCCCTGAGCTGTGCGTACGGCTGGCCAGCGCCTACGCCACCACGCTCAAGAAGGGCGCCTCGGTCATCACCTCCCGCGACTCCTCGCGCGCCGCGCGGGCGCTGAAGCGGGCCGTGATCAGCGCCCTGAACGCCAGCGCGATCAACGTGCTCGACCTGGAGGCGGCCCCGCTGCCGGTCACCCGCTTCCACACCGCCAGGGAGAACGCCGTCGGCGGCATCGCGCTGCGCACCACCCTGGGGGACCCGCAGAGCGTGGACATCGTCTTCATGGACGAGCGCGGCGCGGACCTGTCCCAGGCGGCCCAGCGCAAGCTGGACCGGGTCTTCTCCCGGCAGGAGTTCCGCCGGGCCTTCCCCGGCGAGATCGCCGAGCTCAGCTTCCCCGCCCGGGCGGTCGAGGACTACACCTACGAGCTGCTGCGCTGCGTCGACATGACCGGGGTCCGCGACGCCGACATGAAGGTCGTGGTGGACTGCGCGGGCGGCACCTCCTCGCTGGTGCTCCCCAGCCTCCTCGGCCGGGTCGGGGTGGACGTGCTCACCGTCAACAACCGGCTGGACGACGCCTCGCCCACCGAGACCCTCGCCGAGCGCCGGCGCGACCTGCAGCGCCTGTCGGAGCTCGTCAGCTCCTCCAGGGCGGCCTTCGGGGTGCGGTTCGACCCCGTGGGGGAGCGGGTCGCGCTCGTCGACGAGATGGGCCAGCTGATCAGCGAGGAGCGCGCCCTGCTGGTGGTGCTGGACCTGGTCGCCGCCGAGCGGCGCGGCGGCCGCGTGGCGCTGCCGGTCACCACCACCCGGGTGGCCGAGCAGGTCTCCCGCTTCCACGGGGTGCAGGTCGAATGGACCTCCACCGCGGTCGACGCGCTCACCGCCTCCGCCCGGGGCCACGACATGATCTTCGCGGCGGACGGGCGGGGCGGCTTCGTCGTGCCCGAGTTCGGCCCCACGGTGGACGGCCTGGCGGTGTTCCTGCGCCTGCTCGGCCTGGTCGCCAGGACCCGGTTGTCGCTCAGTCAGATCGACGCCAGGATCCCCGAGGCCAAGCTGCTGCGCCGTACCGTCCCGACCCCCTGGGCGGCCAAGGGGGTGGTGATGCGATCGGTGATCGAGGCCGCCGAGCACCACCGCATCGACACCACCGACGGGGTGCGGGTGGTGACCGAGGACGGCGGCTGGGCGCTGGTGCTGCCCGATCCGGCCGAGGCCGTCACCCACCTGTGGGCCGAGGGGACCGACGTCGACTCGGCGCAGAGCCTGCTCGAGCACTGGGCGAGGGTGGTGGAGGAGGCGGCGGCCACGTGAGGGAGCCGGTCGCCGGGGCCGGGCCCGCCGCTTTGGGCGGCGGGGAAGGGCGGCCGGCGCCGCGGACGCGGGCCGGCCCGCGCGACCGGGTGTGACAAACCCCGCGCGGCGGCATGGACCGGGGACGCCACCCGGCTGTAACTTTGTCACCGACCGAACCCGCGGTCGAGCGTCTGCCTTGATCTATGCTTCTCAACGGTGTATGTTGCGACATTCGCAGTCTGAGAAAATACTTGAGAAGCGAAGAAGCGAGGCGCGCATCCCTGAGTACCGTTGCCGCGTCTTCGCGGTAGGAGGCCGAGCCGATCGATGCCGAGCGTCTACTGCACGCAGTGCGGTCATGCCAACCCTGAGGATGCCCGTTTCTGTTCACGATGCGGGTCGCCGCTGACCAGGGCCGCCGACACCCCCGGAGACAGCACCTCGACCATCTCCCTCTCCGGGATCGAGGCCTATGAGGCGGAGACCGGAGAGACGCTTCTCGCCGAGCGGCACGCCGTCGAGCAGCTGCCTCCGGGCACCGCTCTGCTGGTCGCCATGCGCGGTCCCAACGCCGGTAGCCGCTTCCTGCTGGACAGCGATCTCACCACCGTGGGCCGCCACCCCGAGAGTGACATCTTCCTCGACGACATCACCGTGTCGCGCCGCCATGTGGAGTTCTACCGCCGCGGCGGCGGGGTCTTCACCGTCCGTGACGTCGGCAGCCTGAACGGCACCTACGTCAACCGCGAGCGGATCGAGGAGGTTCCGCTGTACGGCGGGGACGAGGTCCAGATCGGCAAGTTCCGGCTGGTCTTCCTCACCCGTGGCGCCGCTGGAGGATGATGAGCTCGCAGGCCGCTCGTGCGCACATGAGCATCGGGGAGGTGCTCGCTCTCCTGCAGGGCGAGTTCCCCGATGTCAGCATCTCCAAGATTCGTTTCCTGGAGGGCGAGGGGTTGATCGAGCCGGAGCGCAGTCCCTCCGGCTACCGAAAATTCACCTACGCCGACGTCGAGCGGCTCCGCTACATCCTCAGCGAGCAGCGTGACCGCTACCTGCCGCTGCGTGTGATCAAGGATCAGCTTGAGGCGGCCGACCGCGAGGAGCGGCCGGCCGCGCGCCCGCGCGCCGTCCCCGACGACGCGCCCCCCGAGATCCGCCTCACCCGTGAGGAGCTGCTCGCCGCCGCCGAGCTCAACGAGGAGACCCTCGCCGAGCTGGAGGACTACGGCCTGCTGGCCGCGGTGGCCCGCTACTACGACGCCGAGGCCCTGGCCGTGGCCCGCAGTGTCGGAGCCCTCGCCGCCTTCGGGCTGCACGCCCGCCACCTGCGTGCGGTCAAGGCCGCCGCCGAGCGTGAGGCCGGCCTCGTGGAGCAGGCCATCGCCCCGCTGCTGCGCCGTCGCGGACCCGGCGCCATCGACCGGGCCGACGAGACGGCCAGGGAGATTTCCGGCCTCCTGCTGGAATTGCACGCCTCGCTGCTGCGTTCCGGCGTGCGTGGGGTCCTGGGCCGGTGACAACCTGACCAGGCACTCGTACCCCCACGAGTGTTACGTTGAACAAACCGGTCGGAATCCAGCGAAGACGGAGCAGCCCGTGTTGCAGATGGAGGTCGTGGGCGTTCGGGTTGAGATGCCCTCCAACCAGCCAATTGTTCTGCTGAAGGAGGCACATGGGGAGCGTTATCTGCCAATCTGGATTGGCATGACGGAGGCGACGGCGATCGCCATGGCACAGGCCGAGGAGCCGCCCCCGCGGCCGCTCACCCACGACCTGTTCCGTGACGTGCTCGACGCGCTCGGCGTCCGGCTGAGCACGGTGAACATCGTCGCCCTCCGTGACGGGATCTTCTTCGCCGACCTCGTGTTCTCCAACGGGGTCGAGGTGAGTGCCCGTCCCTCTGACTCGATCGCCTTGGCACTTCGCACCGGCGCACGTATCTTCGCCAGTGAGGACGTGGTCCGGGAGGCCGGGGTGATCATCCCTGACGACCAGGAGGACGAGGTGGAGAAGTTCAGGGAGTTCCTTGACACAATCACGCCCGAGGACTTCGGTCGCGCGGGGTAGGAATTTCGGTGCATTTACGCTTCACGACGCGCCGGGTGGGGTCGTTGACTGAGCTTGGCCCCAGTCCTACGGTGCAAGTGAAACCCACGGCCGTGCGCAAACCCCCAGATCAGGCCGTGGGATGAGAGAAAGCCGGAGGTCCGCGTGGCGGTCAGCAGCGGCGAGGGTAGAAACGCCGATCAGGATGACCCGGAACGGCGCCAGTCGGCACGTCAGCGCGCGGGTGAAGAGGGTCTGCTTTTCGACGGGCAGCCGGTGAAAGCGCCCGCCGACATCGGATACCGAGGGCCCACCGCGTGCGCGGCCGCCGACATCACCTATCGGCAGCTGGACTACTGGGCGCGCACCGGCCTGGTCGAGCCCACCGTGCGGGCCGCCCACGGATCGGGTTCCCAGAGACTGTACGGCTTCCGCGACATCCTGGTGCTCAAGGTCGTCAAACGACTGCTCGACACCGGCGTCTCCCTCCAGCAGATCCGCATCGCCGTACAGCACCTGCGTGACCGCGGCGTCAACGACCTCGCCCAGATCACGCTGATGAGCGACGGGGTGAGCGTCTACGAGTGCACCTCGCCCGACGAGGTCATCGACCTGCTCCAGGGCGGTCAGGGGGTCTTCGGCATCGCGCTGGGCCGGGTGTGGCAGGAGGTGGAGGGCTCCCTCGCGGATCTTCCCGGCGAGCGCGCGGAGTCCGGCCAGGGCCCTTTAGACGATCACCACGCGGATGAGCTGGCCCGTCGTCGCAGGGCTCGGCGTACGGGGTAAAGTTGGTCTCGCTGCTGACCCTGTGCGGGAGAGACCCCGACATGATCGGGGCGCCGAAGGAGCAACCTCCCCGGAATCTCTCAGGCACCCGGTACCGCACGGACGAGGCGACTCTGGAAAGCAGGTGCGTCCGCCAGACGCGTCTCACCGACGGTGAAAGCCTCCCCGGCAGGGGGGGTGAAGCTCTCAGGTCGAGGTGACAGAGGGGGAGATCCGGCATACGCCCGCGCCCAGCGCCGGTCTCCACCACCTCGGGAGGCTTCCCATGACCGACCTGTCACCGCTCAGCGAGCTCACCTCTCCGCCGTTCGCCACCCGCCATATCGGGCCCGCGGACGCCGACCAGACCCGCATGCTGGAGGCGGTCGGATTCGCCTCCACCGCCGATCTGGTCGCGGTGACCGTACCGGAGGCGATCCGGGCCAAGGACCGGCTCCGCCTGCCCCCGGCGGCGAGCGAGACCGAGACCCTCGCCGAGCTGCGCGCCCTGGCCGCGCGCAACAGCGTGCTCACCTCGATGATCGGCCTGGGCTACCACGACACGATCACCCCGGGCGTCATCCGGCGCAACCTCCTGGAGAACCCGGGCTGGTACACCGCCTACACGCCCTACCAGCCGGAGATCTCCCAGGGCCGGCTGGAGGCCCTGATCAACTTCCAGACGGTCGTCTCCGACCTGACCGCGCTCGACGTCGCCGGCGCCTCCCTGCTGGACGAGGCCACCGCCGCCGCCGAGGCGATGACCCTGGCCCGCCGCGCCGGCCGTGCCAAGTCGGCCGTGTTCGTGGTGGACGCCGACGCGCTGCCGCAGACCAAGGCCGTGCTGCGCACCAGGGCCGAGCCGCTCGGCATCGAGCTGGTCGAGAGCGACTTCACCGCCGAGCTCCCCGAGTGCTTCGGCGTGCTCGTGCAGTACCCCGGCGCCAGCGGGCGGGTCAGGGACTTCCGCTCCATCGCCGACGCCGCCCACGCGCGCGGCGCCCAGGTGGTCGCCGCCGCCGACCTGCTGGCCCTCACCCTGCTCGCCGCGCCCGGCGAGTTCGGCGCCGACATCGCGATCGGCTCCTCGCAGCGCTTCGGCGTCCCGCTGGGCTTCGGCGGCCCGCACGCGGCCTACATGGCCGTCCGGGACGGCCTGCAGCGGCAGATGCCGGGCCGCCTGGTGGGCGTCTCCCAGGACGCCGACCAGCGCCCCGCCTACCGGCTCGCGCTGCAGACCCGTGAGCAGCACATCCGCCGGGAGAAGGCGACCAGCAACATCTGCACCGCGCAGGTCCTGCTCGCGGTGATCGCCGGCATGTACGCCGTCTACCACGGGCCCGAGGGCCTGCGCCGGATCGGCCGGCGCATCCACCGGCACGCCGTCGTGCTCGCCGAGGGCCTGCGCCACGGCGGCGTCGAGGTCGTGCACGACACCTTCTTCGACACCGTGCTCGCCCGCGTGCCCGGCCGCGCCGCCCAGGTCGTCGCCGCGGCCCGCGACAACGGGGTCAACCTGCGCCTGGTCGACGACGACCACGTGGGCGTCACCTGCGACGAGAAGACCGAGCTCCTCCACCTGGAGCAGGTCCTGGCCGCCTTCGAGGTCAACGGCGCGGTCCTGACCGACCTGGACGCCGCCACGCACGACGCGCTGCCCGCCGCCCTGGCGCGGGTCAGCGACTACCTGACCCACCCGGTCTTCCACAGCCACCGGTCCGAGACGGCCATGCTGCGCTACCTGCGCAGGCTGCAGGACAAGGACATCGCGCTCGACCGGTCGATGATCCCGCTGGGCTCCTGCACCATGAAGCTCAACGCGACCACCGAGATGGAGCCGATCACCTGGCCGGAGTTCGCCGGGCTGCACCCCTACGCCCCGCAGGAGCAGGCCGCGGGCTACCTTGAGCTGATCAAGGAGCTGGAGGGCTGGCTGGCCGAGGTCACCGGCTACGACGCCGTGTCGATCCAGCCCAACGCGGGCTCCCAGGGCGAGTTCGCCGGTCTCCTGGCGATCCGCGCCTACCACAAGGCGCGCGGCGAGTCCGGCCGCGACGTCTGCCTGATCCCGTCCTCCGCGCACGGCACCAACGCCGCCAGCGCCGTCATGGCGGGCATGCGCGTCGCCGTGGTCGCCTGCGACGACGAGGGCAACGTGGATCTCGACGACCTCAACGCCAAGATCGACAAGCACCGCGACCAGCTCGCCGCGATCATGGTGACCTATCCCTCCACGCACGGCGTCTACGAGGAGACCATCACCCAGATCTGCGAGCGGGTGCACGAGGCCGGCGGCCAGGTCTACGTCGACGGCGCCAACCTCAACGCGCTGGTCGGCCTGGCCAAGCCGGGCGAGTTCGGGGCGGACGTGTCCCACCTCAACCTGCACAAGACCTTCTGCATCCCGCACGGCGGCGGCGGGCCGGGCGTCGGTCCCGTCGCGGTCCGCGCGCACCTCGCCGACTACCTGCCCGGCCACCCGCTGCGCGAGGGCTCGGCGGTCGGCCCGGTCTCGGCCGCGCCGTACGGCTCGGCGGGCATCCTGCCCATCTCCTGGGCCTACATCCGGATGATGGGCGCCGAAGGCCTCACGGCGGCCACCGAGCAGGCCATCCTGTCGGCCAACTACCTGGCGCGCCGGCTGGCCCCGCACTACCCGGTCCTCTACACCGGCCGTGGCGGCCTGGTCGCCCACGAGTGCATCGTCGACCTGCGCCAGATCACCAAGGAGACCGGCGTGACCGTGGACGACGTGGCCAAGCGCCTCGTCGACTACGGCTTCCACGCGCCGACCATGTCCTTCCCGGTGGCGGGCACGCTGATGATCGAGCCGACCGAGAGCGAGGACCTGGCCGAGCTCGACCGCTTCTGCGACGCGATGATCGCGATCCGGGGCGAGATCGGGAAGGTCGCCTCCGGGGCCTACGACAGGGTGGACAACCCGCTGCGCAACGCCCCGCACACGGCCGACTGCCTGGTCACCGACGAGTGGGCCCACCCCTACACCCGCACCGAGGCGGCCTACCCGCTGCCGTCGGTGCGCGAGGGCAAATACTGGTCGCCGGTCCGCCGCATCGACCAGGCCTACGGCGACCGCAACCTCGTGTGCTCCTGCCCGCCGCTGGAGGCCTACGAGGACTGATCCCCGAGGCCCGCGCCTCCCGGCGCGGGCCCGTATTTTCCACCCCCGCGCGGGGGGGACGGGCGTGGCCCCGAGTCGTTAGGCTCGGGGCATTCCTTTACCCGGGAGGACCCTGCATGCCAGAGGTGGACACGCACCCCTTGGACACCGCGCGGAAACTGGCCGAGAGCGGCGACCTGGACGGCGCGGCAACGATCTTCACGCAACTCGCCGCCGATCCCGCGGAGCCCGACCGGGCACAGGCGGCGGTGGGGCTGGCGGTGGTGCTCCAGGAGCGCGGGGACGCGCCGGGCGCCCGGACGGCCGCGCGGACCGCGCTGGCGACCGGTCATCCGGAGTTCGCCGCGCAGGCCGCCTGCCTGCTCGCCCAGAGCTTCGAGCAGGAGGATCTGCTCGACCAGGCCCGAGGCGCCTGGCAGGCCGCTCTCGGGGCGGGGAACCCCGCCTACGTCCCGCTGGCGCACATGGCCCTGGCCAGGCTCGCGGCGGGACAGCAGGAGGCCGAGGAGGCCCTGCGGGCCGCCCTGGCCACCGCCGACCCGGAGATCGCCTCCCGCGCGGCGCAGGCGCTGGCCGAGCTTCTGCTGGAGGACGGCGAGGCGGGTGAGGCCGCGGAGGCCCTCCTGACGGCGCTCTCGGTGCCGGATGTGGCGGACGTGCCCAGGCTGAGGGCCCTGCTCGGCATCGCGCACCTGGAGATGGCGTGCGCGGAGTTCGCCGGGGCGATCGAGGAGGGCGGCGACGCGGAGACCGCCGCGCTGGCCATCGAGCTCCTGGCCCGCACCCTCCCCCTGAGGGGCCGCGACGAGGACGCCGAGCGGGTGTGGCGCTACGGTCTGGACAGCGCCGACGAGAGGCTCGCGGAGGATGTCCGCCTCCGGTTGAACCGTGGCGCCTGATCCCCCCGCCGCGGTCAGTCGCGGCCGCGCCAGCGGCTGATCGCGTGGGCGAAGTTGATCGCGACGATGCCGCCCCACGCCAGCAGCAGCCCCGCGGTGCCCGCCTCGCCGGCGGCGATGGCGGTCAGCGGGATGCCGATGCCCATCGAGCCCAGCGCGATCGGGACGGAGGAGTTGCCGTTCCTGCGCTGCCGCCGCCCCTGCTCGTAGGGGCCGGGGTGCGGCGGCGGGCCTCCGGCGAGGTGCATCTCGGTCCGCACGCGGGCGGCGATGGTCGCGTCGAGGCGCTCCACGAGCGACTCCACCAGCGCGCTCTCGTACTCCGGACCGAGCTCGCGCCGGGCCTCGATGGTGGCGCGCATGTCCTGTCGGATATCTTGATGTTCCTGCACGCCCCGATTCTCCGCCCATGCGCGGTCCCTGGCATCAGCCGTTAGGACGAGATCTGTGTCCACCCCGAGCGAGGCACTCCCTCTGGAGATCATGACCCCGCACGGCCCGGCCCTGGCGGAGATCGACGAGGCCGCCGATCCGCGTTTCCTGCTGGTGATCACCCACGGTTCGGCCGGGGGAGTGGATGCCCCGGACCTGCTGGCCGTACGGGACGCCACGGTGGGGGCCGGCGGGGTGGTCGCGCGCGTGCTCCAGCCGTTCCGGCTGCGGGGCGCCCGGGCCCCGGGCTCGGCGGTGAAGCAGGATGAGGCGTGGGCGGCGCTGGTCGCCGAGCTCCGGGGGCGCTATCCGGGGCTGCCGCTCGCGCAGGGCGGGCGGAGCAACGGCGCCAGGGTCGCCTGCCGTACGGCCCTCGGGGTCGGGGCCGAGGCGGTCGTCGCGCTGGCCTTCCCGCTCCACCCGCCGGGCAGGCCCGAACGGTCCCGCGCCGGGGAGTTGCGCGCGGCGGGCGTGGCCGTGCTCGTGGTGAACGGGGATCGCGACCCGTTCGGCGTGCCCGAGGCGGCGGACGCCGCGCGCCTGGTGGTGCTGCCGGGCGAGGGGCACGACCTCAAGAAAGACCCCGCCCGGGTGGGCGAGGTCGTCGCTGAGTGGCTTGAGGTGAGGATGCGGCCTGGCTCGGCGTGATGGTCAGGCGACGCCGGCCAGTGGCCGGTGCGGCTCGATGACGGCACCGTCGGGCAGGAGCTCGCCGGTGTCATCGAACAGCACCACACCGTTGCAGAGCAGGCTCCATCCCTGCTCGGGGTGGGCTGCCATCGTACGGGCGGCTTCGCGGTCCAGCGCCTCGGCGGACGGACAGGACGGCTGGTGCGGGCACATCGGCGTGCCTCCGGATCTCTCTTGTCGGCTCGCTGGAATCGACATCGGACACCGGCGGGCACCGTCCCGATGGGACTCCGTTCCCACCTGTGACGGGGGACGAGCATCTGGATGGACTATATGGCCATGCGCGCCTCGGGCTGGGTGAGGCCCGCACATCAAGCAGATCAAATCCGTGGTCGGATCGCACCCTTGAACGTGCGATCTGACCGCACGCACAAGTGTGGGATCTGGCCGCACCCGGCGACATAGCCCGTTAGGACTGTTTGCAGCGCGGAAAGGGTGAGTCCTTCGGGGATTTTCGGGGGTGTGACCTATAACACAGCATGCCTCATGGACTGATAACAGGCCAAGTGCGACACGCCGCAGGGTCGGTAAATGATCGGTACGACTTTCCGGCATCGCTCCGGGGCCGTTCAGGCTCCGTCCAGGCCCGCCAGGAGCGCGTTCAGGCCGAGCTCGAAGTCGTCGTCGGCCGCCGGGCTGCCGCCGCCCCGCGACGGGGGCCGCCACGGCTCGTCGTCGTCGTCCGCCGGCTCGGCCCAGCCGGACTGCTGCACCTCCACCGCCACCGCCCCGAAGACGTAGGCCCGCATCGCGCGCACCGCACGCCCCGCGTCGGCCAGCCCCGCGTCGGCCAGCTGGTCGGTCTGCTCCCGCACGGCGATCGCCGCCCGCCCCTTGGGCGGCCTGGTGAGGGCCAGCGCCAGCACGCCGGGATGCTCCCGCAGCGCGGCCCGGCTCGCCCGGCACCACGCCCTCGCGCTGTCCTGCCAGCTCCCGCCGGGCTCGGCGTGCACGGTGGTGACGTGTTCGGCGAGGGCGTCCATGAGGGCGTCCTTGCCGCGCGGCAGATGGTGGTAGATGGCCATCGCCTCGACCTGGAGCGCGTCGCCCAGCCGCCGCATCGTCAGCCGCCGCAACCCCTGGCTGTCGGCGATGTGCAGGGCCGCTTCGATGATGCGCTCCCTGGAGAGCGGGATGGGGGGTCGCTTGGCAGGCATGGGGGCCATCCTGCCAGCCTGGGCCTTACTGCGTAAAGGCGGGCGCGCCGGGCGGGACGGCGCCTGAGTGCGTGAGGGGGGAGCCGACGGCGTAGGCTACGGCCTGTGATCTGCCGGGGAATGCCCGGCGACGGAGGAGAGAGGGCAGAAGATGGCGTTTTTCCGACCGAGTGTGAGCCGGGAGGCGGAGGTCCGTTACCACGCTGACCAGGAGGTCGGGAAGAGCTTCCCCGAGTTCCTGGAGAAGGCGCGTGCCGCCGAGGCCGAGCTGCGCCGGGTCCAGGCCACCTCGACCTCCGCCGAGGAGCGCCGGGCCGCGGGCCGGGCCTTCGACGTCGCCCTGACCGAGGCGCTGCGCGCGGCCGAGGCCCGCCAGCGGGCGACGTTCGGTGTGAAGTCCTACGACGACCGGATCCGCCGCCGCAAGGGCCGGGCCACCCCGCAGGGCGCCGAGTGGACCGCCGAGGTCGACCGCCTGCGCACCCTCCGCGAGCAGAACCGCCTGACCGGCATCGCCCGCGTCCCGCGTCCGGTCGCCCTCGCCGCACGCTGACACCCCCTTCCCGGGGCGACCGCCCTCCGACACCCACCGCGCAGCCCGCGGTGGGTGTTCTTTTTTCCGCCGGCCCAGGTCGCGCGGGCGAGGTCGGGTCCGGCCTCGCCGCCCGGGTGATGTGCGGGTGCGGCCTCCGGCCCATTATCTGGACACTGTGTCCGCTTGTCGCTACCATGACAAGCGGACACAGTGTCCATTTATGGATCGGAGAGTCATGGGCCACCTGCTGCACCTGGACGCCAGCGCCCGTCGAGCGTCCTTCTCCCGCGCCCTGTCGGGAACCTTCGCCCGGACGTGGCGCGAGGCCGACCCCGGCGGCGCGTACACCTACCGGGACCTGGCCGCCGACCCGGTCCCGCACGTCGGCGAGGCCTGGACCGAGCTCTGCTACGCCGTCCTTGCCCAGGGCATCACCGACATCGGCCGTTACCGGGAAGTGGTGCGGACCCCGGCCCAGGCGGACGCCTGGGCGATCGTGGAGCCCCTGCTGGCCGAGCTGGAGGCGGCCGACGTCGTGCTGATCGGCACGCCGATGTACAACTACTCGGTCCCGTCGGCTCTGAAGGCCTGGATCGACCAGGTGACCTTCCCCAAGATGAGCCTGAGGGGCCGGACGTTCGTCGTCGCCGGCGCGCGAGGGGGAGCCTACGGACCCGGCACGCCGCGGGAGTCCTTCGACCACGAGGAGCGCTTCCTGCGCGACTTCCTGCTGGGGCACTTCGGTGTCGACGACGTCATGTTCATCCACGCCGAGCTGACCAACTCGCTCATCGATCCCGCGCTGGCCGGTCTGCGGGACGAGCACGAGAGGTCCTACGAGGCCGCCCTGGAGACCGCCGCCGAGCTCGGCGGGAAGCTGGCCGGGCGATGAGCTGGGTCCTGCTGGCGCTGGCGGGGCTGGTGGAGATCGCCTGGTCGCAGAGCATCAAGCCGACCGAGGGGTTCACCCGGCCGGTCCCCACGGTGATCTGCTTCGCGCTGGCGGCCGTCGCGGTCTGGCTGCTGTCGAAGTCCATGCAGACCCTTCCCGTCGGCACGGCCTACGCCGTGTTCACGGGCATCGGCGCCGTCGGCGCCATCGGGCTGGGGATCGTGCTGCACGGCGATCCGGTGAGCGCCGGGCGCGTCGCGGCGCTGGCGCTGATCGTCGGCGGGATCGTGCTGGCTCGGGCGCTCGGCTGAGCGGCCCGCGGCGGGATCCGCGAAGGCGGCTGAAGAGTCCGGCCGCGGGACCCGCGGGGGCCGGACACGCGAAGGCGCTGCCGCGACGGGGTCACGACGGCGCCTCGCGCGTCAGGTCAGCTCGCCCAGTCGAGCAGCGGACGGGTGTTGCTGGGGTGGCGCAGCTTGGAGAGGGACTCCTTCTCGAGCTGGCGGATGCGCTCGCGCGTCAGGCCGAGGTGCTTGCCGATCTCGTCGAGGGTGTGGGGCTTGCCGTCGACGAGGCCGAAGCGCAGGGCCATGATCTTGGCCTCCCGGGGGGAGAGGTTGCCGAGCACGCCCCGGAGCTGCTCGCCGAGGAGCTGGCGGTCCACCACCTCGGACGCCTCGGGGGAGTCGACGTCCTCGATGAGGTCGCCGATGGTGGTCTCGCCGTCCTCGCCGATGGTGGCGTTGAGGCTGATCGGCTGGCGGCTGGTGCGCAGCAGCTCCTCGATCTGGTCGGGAGTCTTGTCCAGCTCGACGGCCAGCTCCTCCGGCGTGGGCTCGCGCCCGAGACGCTGGTGCATGTCGCGCTCGACGCGCGACAGCTTGGAGAGCATCTCCAGCACGTGGACCGGCAGCCGGATGGTGCGGGCGGAGTCGGCGAAGCCGCGCTGGATGGCCTGGCGGATCCACCACATGGCGTAGGTGGAGAACTTGTACCCCTTGGTGTAGTCGAACTTCTCCACCGCGCGGATCAGCCCGAGGTTGCCCTCCTGGACCACGTCGAGCAGGGCCATGCCGCGGTCGGTGTACTTCTTGGCCACCGACACGACCAGCCGGAGGTTGGCCTCCAGCATGTGGTCCTTGGCGCGGCGGCCGTCCTCGGCCACCCACTCCAGGTCGTCGCGCACGGCGGCCGACAGGCCCGGCTCGGCCTCCAGCTTGGACTCGGCGTACAGACCGGCCTCGATCCGCTTGGCCAGCTCGACCTCCTGGGCGGCGGTCAGCAGCGTGCGGCGGCCGATCGACTTGAGGTAGGTGTGCACCGAGTCGCCCATGACCGAGGACTGGTCGTCCAGGTCCAGGGTCGGCTCGGCCTCCAGCTCGGCCTCCTCGGGGGCGGTCCACTCCTCGTCGTCCGCCTCGGAGCCGGTGTCCTTGGCGGGCTCGGCCCGGGTGGCCGCCGCCTTCTTCTCGGGGGCGGCCGTCCTGCCCGGCTTGTCGGACGCGGCCTTCGTCTTGCGGGTGGTCGCCTTGCGGGCGGCGCTCTTGGCCGCGGGCTTCTTGGCCGCGAGCGGGGGCTCGTTCTCGGCGGCCAGGCTGACGCCCGCCTCGGTGAGCTCCCGCAGGATCGACCTGCCCTCGGTCGGGCTGATCCCTGCCTCGGCGAAGGCGTGACGCAGCTCCGCGAGTGAAAGGTGGCCCTGGACTCGCCCTCGGTCAAGGAGCTGTTCGAGGGTCGTCGGGGCCTCAGGTGAGGTCGCCACGGCGGTTTGGGGCATGAGGACACCTCCTCCATCACGGAGTCGTCTGTTTTACAGGTTGTGGGGTGGGGCGGCGAGGGAGCCGCTCTGCGCACCAGTACCAATAACCCCACTCAAGAACTTTCTGTTCCCGACTTGACGGGGAAAATATGATGGGTGGATCGCCGTTACCGCGATCCACCCTCTCCGGGCGCCTGGTATGGCTTATTCGACGATGTCCACAGAACCTTCGGCCACGGGCATGGGCAACGGTTGGGCGTCTTCCAGGCGCTGCTCGGTCCAGTAGCGCGTGACCTGCCGCGGGTCGGGGTTGATCTCCTTGGAGACCACGTATTCCTCCGCGGGCGCGGTCGCCCCCTGGGACGGATCCTTCTGCGCCGGGGTGCCTCCCTCGGGGCCCGCCGAGAGGTCCGGCGGGTTCTGGGAGGCCCGAGCGCCCCCGGAGACGGGCTGGTCGCCCTCCACCGAGGGCACGGGCTTGCCGATCCCGCCGGTCGCGGCGGCCGCCGCGACGGATATGCCGCCGGCGAGGACCACGCCGACGATGCCGGCGGAGACCCACGTCTTGCGGGTTACGTTCATCGGGCCCGTCCTTCCTGCTTCGGCTGTCTGTTTGACGTGCGAAGGTGTCCTTATGGTTCCCTTTGGAGACCATAACGGAGGGTCGCGAGGTCCGGCTTGCCATTGGGCAAAAGTGGTATTTCGGGCACAAGGACCAGTTCGGCGGGGGCGGCGTAGGCGGGCAGCCGTTCCTTGGCGAAGGCGCGGAGCTCGGCCAGGGTCGGGGGCGCGCCGGAGACCACGACGGCGACCACCCGCTCGCCCCATTCGGGGTCGGGGCGGCCGACCACGGCGGCGTCGGCGACCGCCGGATGCTCGGCCACGACGGCGGCCACGGCCGCCGCGACGACCTTCTCCCCGCCGGTGTTGATCACGTCGTCGGCCCGGCCCAGGACGCGCAGCCGCCCACCGGCCAGGGAGCCGAGGTCGGAGGTGAGGAACCAGTCGCCGTCACGGGCGGCGGCGGTGAGGTCGGGGCGGAGCCGGTAGCCGGAGAACAGCACCGGTCCGGTGACGCGGATCCGGCCGTCGTCGCCCACCCTGAGATCCACATCGTCGAGGGGGACGCCGTCGTAGACGCACCCGCCGCAGGTCTCGCTCATGCCGTACGTGGTGACCACCCGCGCGCCGGCGGCACGCGCCGCCGCGAGCAGGTCCGCGGGGGCGGCGGCGCCACCCAGCAGGATCGTCCGGAAAACCGACAGGTCCGCCGAGAGCAGCCGGCGGAGCTGGGTCGGCACCAGGGAGACGTGATCGGCACCGCTGGCGAGCACCGCCTCGGGGGAGAAGCCGTCGTGCACGATCGGCTCGGTCTCGCTCAGCAGCGAACGGACCAGCACCTGCAGCCCCGACACGTGGGAGGGCGGCAGGCAGCAGAGCCAGCGCTCGCCGGGCCGGGCGTCCAGGCGGCGCAGCGAGGCCGCGGCGGAGGCGCGCAGGGCCGCGGCCGGGAGCTGCACCCCCTTGGGGACGCCGGTCGTGCCGCTGGTGGCGATGACCACGGCGACCTCGGGGGAGACCCCCACGCCGTGCTCGTGCCGTACGCCGTTGACGTGGGTGGGGCGCAGCGCGTCGAGCGTGGCCCGCAGCGCCCGGGTGGGCAGGGCGGGGGACAGGGGCAGCACGGCGGGGCCCCGGCCGTCGAGCGCCGCGCCGACAGCCCGGAACAGTTCGGGGCCCGGCGGCAGCACGACGGCGTGCAGCTCCCGTCGAGGGCAAGGTTGCTCCGGGTGCGCGGAACCGGTCATCACAGTCGTAAGGTTAGTGCCGACAAGCCGGACAACAGCCGAGGAGCGCCTCGGCGCAGCGGAAACAGAACCGTCCCTCCGGGGGCGACGGCCAGAGGAGGCAGTGCGGTGAACCCCGCCACCGCGCTCGCGACGGTGCTGATCGACGAGCTCGTGCGCTGCGGCCTTACGGACGTGGTCCTCGCGCCCGGCTCCCGCTCGGCCCCGCTGGCCCTGGCCGTCCACGCCGACAGCCGGATCCGGCTGCACGTGCGCGTCGACGAGCGTTCGGCCTCCTTCCTCGCGCTGGGCCTGGCCCGGCGCAGCGAGCGCCCCGTCGCCCTGATCTGCACCTCCGGCACCGCGGCCGCGAACTTCCACCCGGCGGTCATCGAGGCGCACGAGTCGGGGGTGCCGCTGCTGCTGCTCACCGCCGACCGGCCGCCCGAGCTGCGCGACACCGGGGCCAGCCAGACCATCGACCAGATCAAGCTGTACGGCACGGCGGTCCGCTGGTTCAGCGAGGTCGGCGTGCCCGAGGACCGCCCCGGCCAGGTCGCCTACTGGCGGTCGCTGGCCTGCCGCGCCTACCAGCGCTCGCTGGGCCCCACCGACCCCGGCCCGGTCCAGTTGAACCTGTCCTTCCGCGAGCCGCTGATCCCCGACGGCGACGCCTCCTGGTGCGAGTCCCTGGAGGGTGACGCCAACGGGCCCTGGATCCGGGCCCGGGTGGCGCCCCCGGCGGTGGCGCTGCACCTGCCGCCGACCCGGCGGGGCGTGCTGGTCGTCGGCGACGGCGCCTCCAACATCCGCAGATACGTCGCGGCGGCGGGCATGGCCGGCTGGCCGGTCCTGTCGGAGCCGAACGGCGGCGCCCGCTACGGCGACCACGCCATGTCGGCCTACCACTTCCTGCTCGGCACCCCCGAGTTCGCCGACCGGCACCGGCCCGAGGTGGTGGTCACCCTGGGCCGTCCCGGCCTGTCCCGGTCGCTGCTGAACTGGCTGAGGCACGCCGACGAGCACATCGTGGTCGCCCCCGACCTGACCCGCTGGCCCGACCCGACCCGCTCGGCCACCCAGGTGGCGCAGGCGGTGGAGATCCCGGTCGCGGCCGGCGACGACGCCTGGCTGCACTCCTGGCGCCGCGCCGACCACGCGGCCAGGGCCGCGATCGACGAGGTGCTGGACGGGGCCGGGCTCAGCGAGCCGCGTCTGGCCCGCGATCTGGCGGACACGCTGCCCAACGGGTCGCTGCTGTTCTCCGGCTCCTCCATGCCCATCCGCGACCTGGACCAGGCGATGCGTCCCCGCAGGGGCCTGCGGGTCCTGGCCAACCGGGGCGCCGCCGGGATCGACGGCGTGGTCTCCACCGCCATGGGCGCGGCCCTGGCGCACAACGGCCCCGCCTACGCGCTGATGGGCGATCTGACCTTCCTGCACGACCAGAACGGGCTGATCCTCGGCCCCCGCGAGCCCCGTCCCGACCTGTGCCTGGTCGTGGTGAACAACGACGGGGGCGGGATCTTCTCGCTGCTGCCCCAGGCCGCGCTGCGCGACCCGTTCGAGCGGGTCTTCGGCACCGCGCACGGGGTGGACCTGGCCCACGTGGCCGCCGCCACCGGCACTCCGTACACCTTCGTCGGCGAGCCCGACCAGCTCGCCAAGGCGCTGCGCGGGGAGGGGCCGCGGATCGTCGAGGTCCGCAGCGACCGGGAGTCCAACGCGGTCCTGCACGCCATGATGCGCGACGCGGCCCACGCCGCGATCCGCCAGGCCATGTGAGGCCGCGGCGGGGCGGGGCGGTCCGGACGGAGAACACGGCCGTCACCAGGCCATGTGAGGCCGCGGCGGGGTGGCCCGGGCGGAGAACGCGGCCGCCGGCCCCGGGGGCCCGGAGCCGGTGAACCGCTCCCTCCGGGGCGCTCCGCCGTCCCGGAGGGAGCGGTCCGGCTGACCCAATAAGGTGTCCGTCATGCATGTCGACGAATGGCTCCAGGCGATTCCCCCGCTGTGGATCTGCGCCTTGGTCGGACTGGTGATCGGGCTGGAGAGCCTCGGCATTCCGCTGCCCGGGGAGATCGTCCTGGTCAGTTCCGCGCTGCTGGCGGCGCAGGGCGTGGTCAACCCGCTCTGGGTGGGGATCTGCGCCAGCGTCGGGGCCATCGTCGGCGACTCCGTCGGCTACGCCATCGGCCGCAAGGGCGGCAAACCCATGTTCGACCGGCTGGGCCGCAGGTTCCCCAAGCACTTCGGCCCGTCCCACATCGCCAAGGCCGAGCGCTACTTCGAGCGCTACGGCATGTGGACGGTGTTCTTCGGCCGGTTCGTCGCGCTGCTGCGCATCCTGGCAGGTCCGCTGGCCGGGGCCCTGCGCATGCCGTACTGGAGGTTTCTGACCGCCAACGTGCTCGGCGGGATCGCCTGGGCGGGCGGGACCACCGCGGTCGTCTACTACCTGGGCAGGGTCGCGGAGAAGTGGCTCAAGGGCTTCTCCTGGGCGGGGCTGGCGCTCGCTGTGCTCTTCGGCGTCGCGACCACGCTGCTCGTCAAGCGCCGGGCGGCCAGGATGGCCGCCCAGGAGACCGAGGAGCCCGCGGGCGCGGCCTGACTACCAGACCTGGGGATGTGGGGCCCGCGGTGATGCGGTCACGGTGAGGGGAGTACGACTCACCGTGAAGGGAAGCGCCATGCGCACTGACGACACTTCGATCGCCTACGAACCGGTGGCCTCCTACAACACCTACCTGGAGGCTCAGAGAGCCGTCGACTATCTTTCCGACCAGAAGTTCCCGGTCGAGCACGCCAAGATCGTGGGAACGGACCTCAGGCTCGTCGAAAAGGTGCTCGGGCGGCTGACCTACCTGCGCGCCGCCGGCATGGGAGCGGCGACGGGTGCCTGGATCGGCCTGCTGATCGGCCTGTTCCTGGCGATCTTCACCCCTGGACGGTTCCCCTTCCTCCTGGTGCTGTGGGCGCTGGTGTGGGGCGCGATCGCGGGAGCGATCTTCGGGCTGATCGGCCACGCGCTGACCGGCGGCAAACGGGATTTCCTGTCCTCCAGCGCGATCGTCGCCAACCGGTACCAGGTGCTGGTCACGACCGACCGCGCGGCGGAGGCGCGCAGGCTCCTGGAGGTCGGCACCCCGCAGGCCGCGCAGGCCCCTCAGACTCCGCAGACCCCCCAGACCCCGCACACCCCGCAGTTCTAGCGGACGGTCCGCGCCGACCGCGCGGCTCTCTCGCACTTCCGCGGCTCCAGCCGGACGGGTTCCGTGAGGGGAGAGGGCCTCCGGGCGGCACAGCGCACACTGGAGGTCAGAAATGGCTAGAGCTGTCGGGATCGACCTCGGCACCACCAACTCGGTGATCGCCACGATGGAGGGCAACCAGCCCACGGTGATCCCCAACGCCGAGGGGTCCCGGACGACGCCGTCGGTCGTGGCCTTCACCGAGCAGGGCGAGCGCCTGGTCGGGCAGCTGGCCCGGCGTCAGGCCATCCTCAACCCCAAGGGGACGATCTACTCCGCCAAGCGGTTCATCGGGCGCCGTTTCGACGAGGTCACCAGCGAGATGAACGCCGTGTCGTTCGACGTGGTGCCCGGCCCGGACGGGGCCGTGCGCTTCGACGTCCACGGCAAGCTGTACGCGCCGGAGGAGATCGCCGCCCAGGTCCTGCGCAAGCTGGTCGACGACGCCTCGAAGTTCCTCGGGGAGAAGGTCACCGAGGCGGTCATCACGGTGCCCGCCTACTTCAACGACTCCCAGCGCCAGGCGACCAAGGACGCCGGGAAGATCGCCGGCCTGGAGGTGCTGCGGATCATCAACGAGCCGACCGCGGCCGCCCTCGCCTACGGTCTGGACCGCAAGGAGAACGAGACCGTCCTCGTCTTCGACCTGGGCGGCGGAACGTTCGACGTCAGCATCCTCACCATCGGCGACGGCGTCGTCGAGGTACGGTCGACCTCGGGCGACACCCACCTGGGCGGCGACGACTTCGACCGGCGCGTCGTCGACTACCTCGCCGACGAGTTCCAGCGGGACAACGGCATCGACCTGCGCAACGACCCCCAGGCGCTGCAGCGGCTGTTCGAGGCGGCGGAGAAGGCCAAGGTCGAGCTGTCCTCGGTCACCCAGACGCAGATCAGCCTGCCCTTCATCACGGCGGACGCCTCAGGCCCCAAGCACCTGAACACCACGCTGCGGCGGGCGACGTTCGAGGAGATCACGGCCGACCTCCTGGAGCGCTGCAAGGGCCCGGTCGAGCAGGCGATAGCCGACGCCAAGCTCTCCTCCAACGACATCGACGAGGTGATCCTGGTGGGCGGCTCGACCAGGATGCCCGCCGTGCAGAACCTGGTGCGCCGCATGACCGGCGGCAAGGACCCGAACATGACGGTCAACCCCGACGAGGTCGTGGCGCTGGGCGCCGCGGTCCAGGCGGCCGTCATCAAGGGTGAGCTGCAGGACGTCGTCCTGCTCGACGTGACGCCGCTCTCGCTCGGCATCGAGACGCTCGGCGGGATCATGACCAAGGTCATCGAGCGCAACACGACGATCCCGGCCCGCCGTACCGAGGTGTTCAGCACGGCCGAGGACAACCAGAGCGCCGTCGACGTCGTGGTGCTCCAGGGGGAGCGCGAACGCGCCGCCGACAACCGGGCCCTGGGCCGGTTCCGGCTGGAGAACATCAGATCCGCGCCGCGCGGCGAACCCCAGGTGGAGGTGACCTTCGACGTCGACGCGAACGGGATCGTGAACGTCTCGGCCAAGGACAAGGACACCAACGCCGAGCAGCGCATCACCATCAGCGAGAGCTCCAACCTCGACCAGGGCGAGGTCGAGCGCATGGTCTCCGACGCCGAGCAGCACCGTGAGGAGGACGCGCGGCTACGGCAGGCGGTCGACGCGCGCAACGAGCTCGACAGCGCCGCCTACCAGGTGGAACGGCGGCTGAACGAGCTGGGCGCCGCGGTGGCCGTCCATGAGAAGGCGCGGGCCGAGATGCTCGTCAACGACGCCCGTGACGCGGTCAAGCAGCAGGACACCCCGGTCGACCGGCTCCGGTCCCTGACCTCCGAGCTGCAGCAGGTCTACCAGAGCCTCGCCGTCGCCGCCGCGGGCCAGCCCGCTGGGGCGGGTCCGGGAGCCCAGGGCGCCCAGGGAGCTCGGGGCGGCGGAGGGGACGACGACGTCATCGACGCGGAGTTCACGACCGATGAGTGAGGCGTCCGAGCGGGAAGAGGCCGTCCGGGAGAGCGCCGAGAGCGCCGAGAGCGCGGCCCCGGACGTCGCCGAGCTCCAGCGGCGGATCACCGAGCTGGAGGATCGGTGGCGGCGCGCCCTGGCCGACCTCGACAACCTGCGCAAGCGGGTCAGCCGGGACGCCGAACGGGTGCGGGCGGAGGAGCGCGCGCGGGCCGCCGCCGAATGGCTGCCCGTGCTGGACAACCTGGAACGCGCGCTGGAGCACGCCGAAAGCGATCCGGCCTCCATCGTCGAAGGGCTGCGAGCGATCCGGGACCAGGCCCAGGACGTGCTCGCCCGTCTGGGCTTCCCACGCCGTGACGACGCCGGCACGGTCTTCGACCCGGCCAGGCACGAGGCGGTGGCCACACTCGCCCAGGAGGGCGTCCCCGACGGGACGGTCCTGCACGTGGTACGGCCCGCCTACGGAGACGGCGACCGGCAACTGCGGCCCGCGCTGGTCGTGGTGGCCAGGGAGGGATGATGGCCACCACGACCCGCGACTTCTACGACAGTCTTGGAGTGTCGAGGGACGCCGGCCAGGATGAGATCCAGAGCGCCTACCGCAAGCTCGCGCGGACCTACCATCCCGATGTCAACAAGGACCCGGGCGCCGAGGACCGTTTCAAGGAGATCTCGGAGGCCTACAGCGTCCTGTCCGACCCCGCGACGCGCCGCCGCTACGACGCGTTCGGGCCCGACTTCCGGCAGGTGCCCGAAGACGTGGACCCGGACACCTGGGCCCGCGCCAGAGCCGGTCGAGGCGCGCGGGGCGGGCGGCCCGGGGCCGGAGCCGGGGCCGGGGCCGGTCCGGGCGGGCCGGCGGGTTTCGGGGAGGGCGTCGGCTTCGAGGATCTCCTGGAGGGCCTGTTCTCCGGCAGGGGCGGCGGCCGGGCGGGCCGGGGCTGGGGACCGATCCCCGGCGCCGACCAGGAGGCCGAGATCGAGCTCACCGTGGAGGACGCCTACCGGGGCGGCCGCCGCTCGATCACCGTGGGCGGCCGCCGGATCGACGTCAACATCCCGGCGGGCGTGACCGACGGGCAGCGCATCCGGCTGGCGGGGCAGGGCGGCCGGGGCAGTGACGGAGCCGCCGCCGGAGATCTCTACCTGATCGTCAGGATCGCGCCGCACCCCCGCTACCGGGTCGAGGGGCGCGACATCCGCGTCCAGCTCCCGGTCACCCCGTGGGAGGCGGCGCTGGGCGCTTCCGTCGCCGTCGACACCCCGGCCGGCGAGGCCAAGGTCAAGGTGCCCGCCGGGAGCTCCAGCGGCCGGAGGCTGCGGCTGCGGGGCAGGGGGATGCCGAACCCGCGGGGCACGCCGGGAGACCTGTTCGCCGAGGTTCGGATCATGGTGCCGGCCACGCTGCCGGACGCGGAGCGGCAGCTGTTCGAGCAGCTCGCGGCGGTCTCGACGTTCGACCCGAGGAGGCGGTGATGACCTGCCCGCACGCGAGGTCCCGGCGTTCCGCGAGGCGGCGATGACCTGCCGCCCGCCTGTGAGGTCCCTGCGACCCCTCCCGAGGAGGCGGCGATGATCTACGCCCTCGTCCGACCCCCGCGGCTGGATCTGGAGGCGTTCGCCCGGGCCGCCGGGACGCATCCGGATCTGGTGCGCCGTCTCGTGGCTCTCGGCGTGCTCGACGCGCAGCGCGACGCGGCCGGGGCCCTGTGGTTCCCGCCGGCCCAGCTGTACGCCATGGCCCGGATCCAGCGCCTGCGTGCCGGGTTCGCCCTCAACTACGCCGCACTGGGCCTGGTGGTGGACCTGCTCGACCGCATCGCGGAGCTGGAGGCGGCCCAGCGCGACCGCTCCCGCACCACAGGCACCCCAGGAGGACCGCAGTGGACGTGAACCAGTTGACACAGAAGTCGCAGGAGGCGCTGCACGACGCCCAGACCAAGGCGCTGCGCTTCGGGCACACCGAGATCGACGGGGAGCACCTGCTGCTGGCGCTGCTGGACCAGCCGGACGGCCTGATTCCCCGCCTGCTCGTCAAGACCGACGTCGACCTGGACCGGCTCGTCGCCGACCTGGAGGCCGAGCTGCGCCGCCGGCCCAAGGTCAGCGGCCCCGGGGTCGACCCCGGTCAGGTCAGGGTGACCCAGCGCCTGTCCCGCCTGCTGGAGACGGCCAAGAGGGAGGCCGACCGGCTCAGGGACGACTACGTCTCGGTCGAGCACCTGCTCGTCGCCCTGCTGGAGGAGGGCAGCGAGACCTCGGCCGGACGGCTGCTCCGCCGGCAGAACCTGACCAGGGACGCCTTCCTCCAGGCGCTCACCGAGATCCGCGGCAACCAGCGGGTCACCTCGGCGATGCCCGAGGTCGCCTACGAGGCGCTGGCGAAGTACGGCCGCGACCTGGTGGCCGACGCCGCCGCGGGCAAGCTCGACCCGGTCATCGGGCGCGACAGCGAGATCCGCCGCGTCATCCAGATCCTGTCCCGCAAGTCCAAGAACAACCCGGTCCTGGTCGGCGACCCCGGAGTCGGCAAGACCGCCATCGTGGAGGGCCTCGCCCAGCGCATCGACAACGGCGACGTGCCCGACGGCCTCAAGGACAAGACGGTCTTCAGCCTCGACATGGGCGCCCTGGTGGCCGGCGCGAAGTACCGGGGCGAGTTCGAGGAGCGCCTCAAGGCGGTGCTGACCGAGGTCGTGGCCGCCGAGGGGCGGATCCTGCTCTTCGTCGACGAGCTGCACACGGTCGTGGGCGCGGGCGCGGCCGAGGGCGCCATGGACGCGGGCAACATGCTCAAGCCCATGCTGGCCCGCGGCGAGCTGCACATGATCGGGGCCACGACCCTGGACGAGTACCGCAGGCATATCGAGAAGGACGCCGCCCTGGAGCGCCGCTTCCAGCCCGTGATGGTCGACGAGCCCTCGGTCGAGGACGCCATCTCGATCCTGCGCGGTCTGCGTGAGCGGCTGGAGGTCTTCCACGGGGTGACGATCCAGGACGGCGCCCTGGTGGCCGCCGTCGTGCTGAGCCACCGCTACATCTCCGACCGCTTCCTGCCGGACAAGGCCATCGACCTGGTGGATGAGGCCTGCGCGATGCTCCGCACCGAGATCGACTCGATGCCCGCCGAGCTCGACGAGCTCACCCGCAGGGTGATGCGGCTGGAGATCGAGGAGGCCGCGCTGGCCAAGGAGGAGGACCAGGCGAGCAGGGCCCGCCTGGAGGAGCTGCGCAAGGAGCTCGCCGACCTGCGCGCCGAGGCCGACGCCATGCGGGCGCGGTGGGAGGCCGAGCGGCAGGTGCTGCGCAGCGTCCAGAGCCTGCGCGAGGAGATAGAGCACGTGCGCACCGAGGCCGAGCGCGCCGAGCGCGACTACGACCTCAACCGTGCCGCCGAGCTGCGGCACGGCAAGCTGCCCGAGCTCGAACGGCGCCTGCAGTCCGAGGAGGAGCGCCTGCGCGACAAGCAGGGCGCCGGGCGGCTGCTGCGTGAGGTCGTGACCGATGACGAGATCGCGATGATCGTCTCCAGGTGGACGGGCATCCCGGTGAGCCGCCTGCAGGAGGGGGAGCGGGAGAAGCTCCTGCACCTGGACGAGATCCTGCACGAGCGGGTGATCGGCCAGGACGAGGCGGTGCGGCTGGTGGCCGACGCCGTCATCAGGGCCCGCTCCGGCATCAAGGACCCGCGCCGTCCGATCGGGTCGTTCATCTTCCTGGGGCCGACGGGTGTGGGAAAGACCGAGCTGGCCAAGGCGCTCGCGGCGGCGTTGTTCGACACCGAGGACAACATGATCCGCATCGACATGAGCGAGTACCAGGAGCGTCACACGGTCAGCCGTCTGGTCGGCGCCCCTCCCGGCTACGTCGGATACGACGAGGGCGGCCAGCTCACCGAGGCGGTACGGCGCAAGCCGTACTCCGTGGTGCTCTTCGACGAGGTGGAGAAGGCCCATCCCGACGTCTTCAACACGCTGCTGCAGGTCCTGGACGACGGGCGGCTCACCGACGCGCAGGGCAGGACCGTCGACTTCCGCAACACCGTGCTGATCATGACCTCCAACATCGGCTCGATCTACCTGCTCGAAGGCGTCACGCCGAGCGGGGAGATCAAGCACGACGTGCAGGAGCAGGTCATGGCGGAGCTGCGCTCGCACTTCCGCCCCGAGTTCCTCAACCGCGTCGACGACATCGTGATCTTCAAGCCGCTCACGCCGCAGGAGATCGAGCACATCGTCGAGCTGATGTTCGGTGAGCTGCGGGCGCGGCTCGACGAGCGGGGGATAGGGCTGGAGGTCTCCGAAGACGCGCGCAGGTACATCGCCGAGCGGGGATACGACCCGGTGTACGGCGCGCGCCCGCTGCGCCGGTTCATCGCCAGGGAGGTCGAGACCCGCATCGGCCGTGCGCTGCTCACCGGTGACGTGCACGACGGAGCCGTGGTCCGGGTCGGACTGGCCGAGGGCGAGCTCGTCGTCACCTACGAGTGAGGAGAAGCCGGCATGTCATCAAATATCGTGCAATGTAAGAACTGCGGGCAGAAGAACAGGGTCCCCGCGGCCGCGTCGAGCGCTCCGCGCTGCGGCAGGTGCCACCGGCCGCTGCCGTGGCTCGCCGAGGCCGGCGACGACGACTTCGCCGAGGTGGCCGAGGGCTCGCCGGTCCCGGTGATCGTGGACTTCTGGGCGGCGTGGTGCGGGCCCTGCCGGATGGTCAGCCCGGCGCTCGACCGGGTCGCCGAGGACCTCGCGGGCACGGTGAAACTCGTCAAGGTCGACGTGGACCGCTCGCCCAAGCTCTCCGAGCGCTTCGCCGTCCGCAACATCCCCTACCTGATGGTGATGAGCGGCGGACGGGTCGTGGCCGAGCGGGCGGGCGCCGCTCCGGCCGCCGAGCTGCGCACCTGGGCGGACGGGGCGATCGCGACGGCGGGGCGGGAGGGCGGCTGAGATGGACGCCTTCGCCGAGACGCCCGACCACCACGGCGCCTTCCCCCGGCTGAGCGACGAGCAGATCGCGAGGCTGGCGCCCCACGGGGTCCGCCGGCCCACCCGGCCGGGCGACGTCCTGTTCCGGGAGGGCGAGGACTGCCCCGACCTCTTCGTCGTCCTGGCGGGCAAGGCGGCCGTCATCCAGGACGAACGGGTGGTGCGGGTCCACGGGCCGGGCCGCTTCCTCGGCGAGCTCGGGCTGCTCATCGGCCAGAAGGCGTTCACGACGTCGGTCGTCTGCGAGGCGGGTGAGATCCTGGCGGTCCCCACCCGGTGGCTGCTCCAGATCATCGCCCACGATCCGGAGCTGGGGGACCTGATCCTGCGGGCCTTCCTGATCCGCCGCTCGCTGCTCATCGGCAGCGGGGCGGGCCTGAGGATCATCGGCTCCCGCTACTCGCCGGACACCCGGCGGCTGCGGGAGTTCGCCGCCCGCAACCGGCTGCCGCACCGGTGGATCGACCTGGAGGAGGACGAGGAGGCCGAGGCGCTGGTGCGCAACCTCGGCATGGCGCCGGACGAGACGCCCGTGGTGATCCTGGGCGGGAAGCAGGTCCTGCGCAATCCCGGCAACGCCGAACTGGCCCGCGAGATCGGCCTGCCGGTGCCGTCGGTGCCGGAGGACGTCTTCGACCTCGTCGTCGTGGGAGCGGGTCCCGCGGGCCTGGCCGCCGCGGTGTACGGAGCGTCGGAGGGACTGCGCACGGTGGTGCTCGACGCGGTCGCCGCCGGCGGCCAGGCGGGTACCTCCTCGTGCATCGAGAACTATCTCGGCTTTCCCGCCGGGATCTCCGGCGGCGAACTCGCCGAACGGGCCGTCCTCCAGGCCAAGAAGTTCGGCGCGCACCTCGGCGTGCCCGCCGAGGCCACCTCGCTCGAGCGGCGGGACGGGCACTACACCGTGGGGCTGCGCGACGAGCCGCCGGTCGAGGGCCGCACGATCGTCATCGCCACCGGAGCGCGCTACCGCAAGCTCGGCGTGCCGCGGCTGGAGGACTTCGAGGGCAACGGCGTCCACTACGCCGCGACCCTGGCCGAGGTCGCGTTCTGCCGGGGGGAGCCGGTCGTGGTCGTGGGCGGAGGCAACTCGGCGGGGCAGGCGACGATCTTCCTGGCCGGACACGCCGGCTCGGTCCGCCTGCTCGTCCGCGCCGGCGACCTCGCCCAGGACATGTCGCGTTATCTCATCGACCGGATCGAGAACAATCCCAAGGTGGAGGTGATGCTCCGTACCGAGGTGCGCGAGCTGGCCGGTCCCCACACCCTGGAGGCCGTCGTCGCCGAGAACACCCGTACCGGGGAGCGGCTGCGCATCGACACCCGGGCCATGTTCGTGTTCATCGGGGCCGACCCCTGCACGACCTGGCTCGCCCCCGAGATCACCCTCGACGACAGGGGATTCGTCCTCACCGGCTTCGACGACGGCCTGCCCCTGGAGACCAGCATGCCGGGCGTCTTCGCGGTGGGCGACGTCAGAAGCCAGTCGGTCAAGCGGGTCGCCTCGGCGGTGGGCGAGGGCGCCATGGCGATCCGGCTGGTGCACGAGCACGTCACGCGGCGGCAGGCGTCTCAGTGATCCGGCCGGACGCCCTGCTGCGCGGCGAGCCGGGCCAGCTCGACGCGCGAGTGGATGCCCAGCTTGCGGAAGACCTGGCGCAGGTGGAAGGCCACGGTGTGCTCGCTGATGAACATCTGCTCGGCCGCCTGCCGGTTGGTCAGCCCCTGGGCGACGAGATCGCAGACGGCCCGCTCGGTACCGGTCAGGCTGGCCCACCCCGACACGGGATGATCGGTCCGGACCCAGTGGCGGCGGCGCTCGCCCAGCCCCCGCAGCCTGCCCCGGACCCGTGCCGCGTCGCGGATCGCCTCCACCGATCCGTAGCAGACCAGCGCGCTGTTGAGACTGTCGACGGCCAGGTCGCGGGCGTCGAAGTCCGCGCTGAGCAGCACGCCGAGATCCTCCGCCGCCGAGGCCCTGGCCCATGGATCGGTGTGCTCGGTCATGGCGCGGACCAGCGCCTCCGGGTCGCGGTCACGCACGCCGCGCGCGTGGGCGGCGGCCACGGAGGGGTTGAGCAGGCAGGGATTGCGCCAGGCGATGCCCTCGGCCGCGTCCACCACGGCATCGGCCCGGCGCTCGTCCCGTACCGCCATCGCCACCCGCACCAGCCACGCGGCGGCGGTGGGCTCGCTGGTCAGCGCCCCGGTGTGCCGGGGCAGCGCGTCGTAGATCCGGCTGAGCGAGCTCATCCCGATCGCCGCCCCGCCGCGCGCCTCGTTGATCCGCCCGGCCGCCAGCTCCGAGCGCAGCCGCACGTACGGCGGCGCGCCCCGGGGCCCCCGGGCCAGGTCGTCCTTCAGGTACCTGATCGCCCGGGGAAGGTCGCCCGCCCGCAGTGACGCGGTGCCGAGCACCGACAGGGCCGAGGTGGCGAGGGCCGGGACGCCCAGGGTGTCGGCGGCGTTCAGTCCCGCCTCCGCGTGCTCGATCGCGCTGCCGAGCCGGCCGGCGGTGAGATCGAGGCGGGCGCGGAGAACGGGGATCTCCGCGCTCCACTCCGGCTGCCCCACCGCCTCCTCGGCGGCGCCCGCCAGCGCCGTCTCCGCCTCGTCGAGCAGCCAGAGGTCGGTCAGCATCGTCGTCAGGACGGCGCGCGGCTGCGGATGGCGCCCGCTGCAGGGCAGCTCCGCGGCCTCGCGGGCCAGGTCCAGCCCGCGCGAGAGCCGGCCCTCGTCCCAGGCGAGCAGCGACAGCAGCACGAGTGTCTCGGCGGACGAGCCGTCCGCGCGCTGGTGGCGGGGGGTCTGCCGGGCCGGCGGGTTGCGCTCGATCTGATGATGCAGCGCCTGCCGTACCGGCGCGGGCACCGTCTCGACGATCGACCGCCACACCAGCTCGTGCCGGAACGTCAGCTCGTCGGAGGTCGCGGCGAGCACGCCCGCCGCGATCGCCTCCTCCAGGGCGGGGAGCAGCGCGGCCGGCGTCTCGCCGAGCATCTCGGCCGCGTACGCGGGGGAGAAGGAGCGCCCGAGCACCGCTGTCGCCTCCAGCAGGTGCCGGGTCTTGGTGCTCACCTCGCCGAGGCGCCGCCGGACGGCGCTGTGGACGCGCTGGGGCAGCGCCGTCCCGGTCAGCCGGGCGACGCCCGAGCTCACCCGGACGGCGTCCTCCTCGCGCAGTCCGGTGAGAAGCTCGAGGAGGAGGAACGGGTTGCCGCCCGCCTGGGCGGACAGCGCCGCCAGCTCCTCCCCGGGAGCCGCGTTCAGGGTGTCGGCGACCACCTCGGCCACGGCGCCGTCGTCGAGGGGGAGCATGCGGATCCGCGTGGCGCCCTCCTCCTCCAGGAGGTCGAACAGCCGGCCGGAGTCATCGTGCTCGGAGGTGGCACGCCGGGCCAGCAGCCATGCCAGCGGGCGGTCGGCCAGCCGCGAGGGCAGCGTCCGCAGGGCCATGAGCGTGGCGGGGTCGGCCCAGTGCAGATCGTCCAGGGTCACCAGCAGCGGCCCCGACTCCGTCCGCCTCTCCAGCGTGGTCCGCACCTGCTCGGCCAGCCACATCAGCAGCCCCGGCCCGTCGGGGGAGTCGCCCCTGCTGAGGGCCACGGGGGCTGGCCACTCCGCCAGGGCGGACAGCAACGGCCCCAGCGGCGTCAGCCGTCCCAGCTCGTCCGCCCGGCCGGTCGCGACCGCCGTCCCGCGCGCGGCGGCCACGGTCGCCGCCTCCGCGAGCAGGAGGCTCTTGCCCATCCCCGGCTCGCCCTCCACGAGCACCACGTTCCCGGCCGCGTCCGCGGCGGTCCCCAGCAGTCTGAGGATCGCCGCCCACTCAGGCCCCCGGCCACGCATCATCTTTTCCTGGATCTGCGGTCATACGGCTAGCTTCCTCCCGGTTGTTCCCCTGTCGTGCTCCGGGGGGACAAAACCTCATTTGAAGAAGTACCCAGGTCATAACCCTTTTCATGGGGTCTGACCCAGAAGAGGCCGATCGACGTGATCGCAAGCCGGCGGGCGCGTGACCGAGGGAGGCGCTCAGCGCTCGATGAGCGTGACCTCCAGGGAGTAGTGCGAGGCCCGGTAGACGTGGGAGCCGTGCTCCACGGCCCGGCCCTGGTCGTCGTAGGTGGTGCGGAGCATGGTGAGCAGGGGCGCGCCGCGCCGCTCGCCGAGCAGCCTGGCCTCGGTGGCGGTGGCGGCCCGCGCCCCCATGCGCTGGTTGGCCACGCGCATCCGCACCCCGGCGGAGCGGAGCAGCTCATACAGCCCGCGCTCCTGGAGGCCCTCGGCGGTCAGCGGGGCCAGGCCGACGGGCAGCCAGTTGTGCAGCAGGGCCAGCGGCTCCCCGGCGGCGTAGCGGATCCGCTCCAGGCGCAGCACCTCGGCGCCGGCGGGGACGCCGAGGATGGCGGCGACCCTCTCGTCCGCGGGCCCGGTCTCCAGGACCAGCACCCGGGTGGCCGGTTCCTGGCCCGCCCTGCGCAGGTCGTCGTAGAGGCTGGTGAGCTCGACCGAGCGCTTGACCTGGCCGTGCACGACCTGGGTGCCGACGCCGCGCTTGCGGACCAGCAGGCCCTTGTCCACGAGGTACTGGATCGCCTGGCGGACGGTCGGTCTGGAGAGGCCGAGCCGGTCGGCGAGCAGGATCTCGTTGTCCAGCCGGGATCCGGGAGGCAGGTCGCCCCGCTGGATGGCCTCGGAGATCTGTTCGGCCACCTGGAAGTACAGTGGCACCGGACTGGACCGGTCCAGATCTATGGAGAGTTTCGCCGTCATCTGCCCTCCCGTGGATACGCTCCGTGATCAGGCTAGCGGACATCAGAATGTCATGACAAATATGGCCCAACGTTCCGGAGTCGCCGCTGTTCCAGCGGGCGGGTGGCGGGCGTAGTAACCTGCCCGTGTACCCGGGGAGCCGTCACCGGCGCCATGGACACCAATATTACCTATTGATCCTGTAGGAAATGGGGGTAAAGTGGTGGTCTGGTCACATGAAGGAGCCGCCATGAGCCCGGAACCGGGGGCCGGGAGCCCTCTGCTCACCGCCGTCAGGGCGGCGCGCTGGATCCGCTCCGCGGCCGTGGACGACGGGCGGGGGCGGCACTGGCGGGCCAACCCCGACGCGCGGGGCCGGTCCGCCCTGCCCGGCCGGCCGCTGTCGCTGTACTCCGGGGCGGCCGGCATCGTCCTGTTCTTCCTCGAACTCGCCGCCGCCACCGGAGACGAGAGCTACCTCGACGACGCCGTGGCCGGAGCCCGCTACCTCGCGGCCACCTGGCGGGAGCAGGCCGACCTCTCCCTCCACCACGGCCTGGCGGGAGCGATGTTCGTGCTCGCCGAGGCGGGGTGGGCCACCGGCGAGAGCGCCTTCGAGGTCGAGGCCGGGGCGGTCGCCGACCACATCGTGCGCAGCGCCCGTCCCGTCGACGGGGGCCTCGGCTGGACCGGAGACCCCGCGCAGCGCGGCGACGGCGGCATCATCCTCGGGCTCCTGCACGCCGCGGGCATCCTGGGTGTCCCCGCCTACCAGGAGATCGCCGTCGAGGCGGGCGCGCGCATCGCCGAGCTCGCCGTTCCCGGCCACCGGTTCGGCGACGGGGCCTGCGCCGACCTGCCGCCGGACGCGGTCACGCCCGGCTTCCTGTCCGGTACGGCGGGCACCGCCTTCCTGCTCGCCCGCCTGTACGGCCTGACCGGGCACAGCGGCTTCCTGAGGGCCGCCAGGAGAGGAGCCGACTTCGTCCGCGCGGTCAGCGTCGTGACCGGGCGGTGCGCGATGGTCCCCCACCATCTCCCGCAGGGCCGTGACCTGCACTATCTGGGATTCTGCTCGGGCTCCGCCGGGGTCGCGCGCATGTTCTACGAGCTGTACCGGGTGACGGGCGACGCCGGAGACCTCGACTGGGTGGAGCGGCTGGCGCGGGGGATCGTCCGCAGCGGCACCCCCGGCCGTCAGACGGACGGCCACTGGAACGTGGCGTGCCAGTGCTGCGGCACGGCCGGCCTGGTGGAGCTGTTCGTCGGCCTCTGGGCGGCGACCGGCCGCCAGACCCACCTGGAGTTCGCCCACGAGCTGGGGGTGAACCTGGCCGGCCGGGCCACCCGGCACGACGAGCAGGGCTCCCGGTGGTACCAGGCGTATCGCCGGCTGCGGCCCTGGGAGGTCACCGCCGACACCGGATACATGATCGGCGCGGCGGGGATCGGGGCGGCGCTGCTCCACCTGGACGCCACCACGCGCCCGCGGGAGGTCCGGCGGCTCATGCTGCCGCCCGACAACCCGTTCCCGGCCATCCCGCTGCCCGCGGCGACGCTCCGCCACTCCTGAACGTGACGGTGGCGTCGTGGTGACAGGTCGCCGACGGCGGCCGCCGGTGGCCCCGGCGCGGACGTCCTGAAAACCATACGAGCCATGTGACCGCCAAAAGGCGATCAAACTCGTTACCACGATTGGTGTTTCTCCGTGAGTACCACGCAAATCCCGCCTACTGTCGGTGCCGTGCCGACCATCGAAGACCTGCTTCCCGATCCTGACCGTTCCGTCGTGGCGATCGAGCCCGCGGCGCCGGGCGCGGGCCACTGGGCGGGCGCCCCGAGTGCGGTGGCGAGTGACGGGGCGATCTACCTGGCCTACCGGCTGCGCCGCCCGGTCGGCGAAGGGCGCGGTTACGCGGTCGTCGTCGCCCGGTCGGCGGACGGTGAGCGGTTCGAGACCCTGCTCACGATCGGCAGCCGGGAGATGGACACCGAGTCGCTGGAGCGACCCACCCTGGTGCGCACCCCCGAGGGCCGCTGGCGGCTCTATCTGAGCTGCGCCACTCACGGCAGCAAGCACTGGCGGGTGGAGGTGCTGGAGGCCGGCGACCCGGCCGGGTTCGACGCCCGGCACCGCCGGGTCGTGCTGCCCGGCGACCCCAAGACCGGCGTCAAGGACCCTGTGATCGTACGGCGGGACGGGGTCTGGCACCTGTGGGCCTCCTGCCATCCGCTGGCCGAGGCGGAGGAGGCCGACCAGATGGTGAGCGACTACGCCACCAGCGCGGACGGCCTTGAGTGGACCTGGCAGGGCACGGCGCTCAGCGGCAGGCCCGGCATGTGGGACGCCCGCGGCGCCCGGATCGCCGCGGTCCGTTTCCTGGACGACAGGATCGTCGCCCTCTACGACGGCCGGGCCACCGCGGCGGAGAACTACGAGGAGAAGACCGGCGTGGCCGTCGGCGCCGACCCGGCCGAGCTGACCCCGGTCGGCGCCGTACCCGCCGCGGTCTCGCCGCACGCGGGCGGTGGCCTGCGCTACATGGACATCGTCGACCTGCCGGAGGGCGGGCGGCGGCTCTACTACGAGTACACCCGCCCGGACGGGGCGCACGAGCTCCGCACCGAGCTGCGCTGACACGCCGGGCGGCCCGGACCGGGTGGCGTGGGCCCGGACCGGGCGGATCACCTGGATCGAAGGCGGGGCCGGTGCCGCGTCGCGGTAGCGGCCCCGTGCCTGTCCCGCCGTCGCCTCTACGCCTGCGGGCGCCCGTTGCGGGCCTGGCGCTGGCCGGCGGGGCGGGTACCCACCAGGCCGCCGGACCGCTCGCGGGGACGCAGCCAGTCACTGAAGTCCTCGCCGGTCACCTTCTGCAGCAGCGCCACGTCCTGGGCGAAGTAGCCGATCAGCTGTTCCCGCTGCTCCCAGGTCAGGGGCCGGCGGGAGCGGGCCCGCTGCTGCAGCCGCCGCTCCAGCGGGTCGGTCAGCGCCCCGCTCAGCCGCTCCGGCAGGAACCGGCCGACCGCCGCCCCGGTCCGCAGCGCCCGGGAGAGCAGCCGGTGGCCCCGCGTCGGCTCGGGATGGGCGGTCACGTTCTCGCGGGGGACCTCGGTGACGACGCCGGTCTCGACGCCGAGGAAGCGGCAGATCCGGTCCAGGGCGTCGGCGGGCCGGTCGACCAGGTCGCGGTAGCGGAAGACCAGCACCTGCTCGCGGGGGAACAGGGTGAACAGGTGCGCGAGCTGCTCGCCGTACCGGCCGAGCCCGCGGTAGTGCCAGAACGGCGCCCAGCCCGCCCTGATCCGCTGCTCCTCCTCCCCGCAGGCCCGGACTATGTCGCCGACCGGCTCCAGCCCGGCCGACCACAGGTGGGTCCAGTTGGAGTGGGCCCGCTCCACCGGATCGCGCAGCACCACGATCAGCCTGGCCTCGGGGACCGCGGCACGCAGGCGCCGCTGCGCGGCCCGGTCGTACAGGTAGAACGGGGTGGACTCACCGGTCAGGGCGCCCGGTGGCGCCGCGCCGAACAGGGCCTCGTAGTCCTCTCGCCGCCAGATGTGCTCGCGGTAGGTCTGGGCGTCGCCGGGCCCGCCCCTGGTCGGCGGTGGTCCGTCGGTGAGGAAGAACTTCGGCTCCTTCACCGGTGACAGGAAGAGCCCCGGGTGGCGGGCCAGCGCCGCGTGCAGCGCGGTCGTCCCGGCCTTCGGGGCGCCGATCGTGAGGAAATCCGGAAGGGGCATCGTCATTACCCTTAATTCCTACTATTTTTATAGTAAATATAGCTCCCGCTGTGGTGAAAGCAAGCGCCCGGCGAGGTGATCGCCGGGCGTCGAGGGGAACCGGGACGGGGCTGATCGTGGGAGTCCGGTGGTCTTGTCCCGGTCCACGAGTGCGACGCCGGCCGCTCCGTCCCGTGCGGCGGATGTGCCGGCCTCACCGCGGGCCGTCGGTCCTGCCTCTGGGATTTTCCCGCGGTCCCCCCTTTGGGATTTTCCCGACAAAAGGCGCATCGAACCCATCCGGGCCGGCCGGGCGCCCTCGGAGACGGCCGGGTGGCGAGGTCCGGTGATGTCCCGGTGACCTCACCGGACGCCAAGCGGGCGGCCCCCCGGCGGTGTCCCGCGGCTCAGGACACCTGGGACGGCGTGGCGGTCCAGGTGTCGCAGGCGGCGGGGGAGACCGCGCGGTAGCCGCGGTCGAACCAGCGGAGCCGGCTGACGCCGGTGCCGTGGGTGCGGTGGTCGCCGTCGTCGCCGCTGGCGCGGAGCGCGTCGGACAGCGCCTGCCAGTCCTGCTCGGTGCGCGCCAGGGAGCCTCGCACGCTGCCCAGGAACACCCCTGACAGGCAGTCCGCCTGGAGTTCGTAGCGGCGGCCGAGCTCGGCCTGACGGGCGTGGGAGCGGCCGGAGCGGACGCGGGCCTCGTAGTCGTCCCTGACGCCGGTGAGGCTCTGCAGGTGGTGGCCGTATTCGTGGGCCGCCACCTTGAGGGGGTACAGGTCGGTCCGGCCCTCGATCCAGCCGCCGGTGAGCGGGAACACCAGCGTGGCCCGTTCCGTGCAGTAGAAGGCCGCCGCGTTGGCGGGCCAGCGCACCCCGCATACGCGCTGCGCGGGTTCTTCGTAGAAGCGGACCGCGGGCTTGCGGAACCCTAGCCCGGCGCGGGTGAAGCGGGCGGACCACAGCCGGTCCAGGCACCTCATGGCCGCCGTCAGGTATTCGCGCGTCCGGGGCATGCCGCCGTCGATGAGCGGCGGTTCCGGGCACGACGCGGCCGCGAGCCTGCCGACCTTCAGCAGCGGGCTCGGGGGCGGAGCGGCCTGTGCGACTCCGGACGGCAGGACGGCAAGGCACACGGTCACCAGGAGTGCCCGTCGGGTGAAGGCGGCCGGGCGGCGGAGAGGCCGCCGGGGACCGGCGCCGGGCGGGAGGAAGCGCATGATCGGACAGCTTAGGACCCCCGGCGCGTCGAGTGGGGGCGCCGGCGGGCCCGGAACGCGTGACGGCGGCCGGCCGTACGCGAGTTCCTACGTCCTAATGTCACGACAAATCATTGACAGCCTGGTGATGCGGTGGTTACAAACCAGGGGCGGGGGGTTCAGGCGAGACGCACGGAGGTTACCGATGAAGTGGACAGCAGGGCTGGTCATCGTGGCCGCGCTGGGGTTCTCCGCCCTGACCGGCTGTTCGGGCGGCCCGGCCGGACAGGGCGGCGGGGAGTCGGCGCCCGCCCCGCCCCCCGCGGCCAAGGCGGCCACCTTCGCCGTCATCACCCACGCGGGTTCGGGAGACGCCTTCTGGGATGTGGTCAAGAACGGCGCCGAGGCCGCGGCCAAGCGGTACGGCGTCACGGTGAACTACCAGGGCGACGGCGACCCGGCGCGGCAGTCGCAGCTCATCGACCAGGCCGTGAGCCAGAAGGTCGACGGCGTCGTGGTCTCCATGGCCAACCCGGACGCGCTGAAGGAGGCTGTCGGCAAGGCCGTGGCCGCCGGGATCCCGGTGATCACCATCAACTCCGGCGGGGACAGGTCCCGGGAGTTCGGCGCGATCACCCACATCGGCCAGTCCGAGGACGTGGCCGGGCGGGGCGCGGGGGAGAAACTCAAGGCGGAGGGCGTCACCAAGCTGCTCTGCGTGATCCACGAGGCCGGGAACGTAGGCCTCGACCAGCGCTGCAAGGGCGCCACCGACGGCCTGGGCGGCACGGTCGAGCGGCTCCAGGTGGACGTGGGCAACCTCGCCGACGCCACCTCCAAGATCAAGGCCAGGCTCCAGTCGGACACCTCCGTCAACGGCGTGCTCACCCTGAACCCCGCCGTGGCCGTCGCCGCCCGTGACGCGATCGCCGACGGCGGCTCCAAGGCCCGGCTCGCCACCTTCGACCTGTCGGCCGACGTGGTCGCCGCCGTCAGGGACGGCGAGATCCTGTTCGCGGTCGACCAGCAGCAGTACCTCCAGGGCTGGCTGCCGATCACCTTCCTGACCCTCTACCGCGACAATCTCAACACCGTCGGCGGCGGCCTGCCGGTCAACACCGGCCCCGGGTTCGTCACCAAGGACAACGCCGCGCAGGTGGCCGAACTCGCCCAGAGCGGCACCCGGTGACGGTGGCGGACGAGCGGCTCGCGCGGACGGGGGCGGCCCGGCGGCTCCTGGTCCGGCCGGAGCTCGGCGCGGTGGTCGGCGCGGTCGCGGTCTTCGCGTTCTTCGCGAGCCAGTCGGCCACGTTCCGCTCGATCGAGGGAGTGGCCAACTGGCTCGACCCGGCCTCCACCCTCGGCATCATGGCGGTGGCGATCGCGCTGCTGATGATCGGCGGTGAGTTCGACCTGTCGGCCGGGGTGCTCACCGGCACCACCGGCCTGATCATGGTCATCCTCGCGACCAGGTACGGCCTCTCGGTCTGGACGGCGATGCTCGTCTCCCTCGCGGCGGCCCTGCTGGTCGGCTTCCTGAACGGGCTGATCGTGGTCCGCACCGGGCTGCCGAGCTTCATCGTCACGCTCGGCACGTTCCTGATGCTGCAGGGCGTCAACCTGGGCGTCACCAAGGCCCTGACCGGGACCGTCCAGGTCGGCGGGCTGCGCGGGGCCGAGGGGTACGAGGGCGCGCGGGCCCTGCTGGCCGGGACCGTCCAGGTCGGTGGGACCGACTTCCGGGTGGCCGTTCTCTGGTGGCTGGGCGTCACCGCGCTGGCGACCTGGGTGCTCATGCGGACCAGGGCCGGAAACCGGATCTTCGCGGTGGGCGGCGACGCCCGGGCCGCCCGCGCCGCCGGAGTGCCCGCCGAACGGACGAAGATCGCACTGTTCATGACGGCGGCGGTGGCCGCCTGGCTGGTCGGCTCCATCCTGGCGCTCCGCTTCACCTCGGTGCAGGCCAACTCGGGCATCGGGCAGGAGTTCGTCTACATCATCGCGGCGGTGATCGGCGGCTGCCTGCTGACCGGCGGGTACGGCTCCGCGATCGGCGCCGCGATCGGCGCCGTGATCTTCGGCATGGCGGACAAGGGCATCGTGTTCGCCGGCTGGGACGCCGACTGGTTCACGTTCTTCCTCGGCGCCATGCTGCTGCTGGCGACCCTCGCCAACCGGCTGGTCCGCCGCTACGCGGAGGAGGTGAGGCGTTGACCGGAACCGACGGCGTCCCCGCGGACGCCGCCCGGGGAGGGCCCCCGCCCGGCGGGCCGGGCCCGGAGATCGTGGCGGCGGACCCCGGCACGGGACGGGCGGCGCAGGCCGCTCCCCCGCTGCTGGAGGTCCGTGCCGTGGGCAAGACGTTCGGGGGTGTGATCGCCCTGCGGGACGTCTCCACGCGGGTGTGCCAGGGGGAGGTGACCTGCGTCCTCGGCGACAACGGCGCCGGCAAGTCCACGCTGATCAAGATCCTGTCGGGCATGCACGCGCCCGACTCGGGGGAGTATCTGCTCGACGGCGCGCCGGCCGCCTTCACCAGCCCCCGCGACGCCATGGACCAGGGCATCGCGACGGTCTACCAGGATCTGGCGATGATCCCGCTGATGTCGGTCTGGCGGAACTTCTTCCTCGGTTCCGAGCCCGTGCTCGGCCGGGGGCCGTTGCGCCGCTTCGACGTGGCAGGGGCCAGACGCGTGGTCCGCGAGGAGCTGCGCTCCATGGGCATCGACATCCGTGACGTCGACCAGCCGATGGGCACCCTGTCCGGCGGCGAGCGCCAGTCGGTGGCCATCGCCCGTGCCGTCCACTTCGGCGCCCGCGTGCTCATCCTGGACGAGCCGACCTCCGCCCTGGGCGTCAAACAGGCCGGGGTGGTGCTCCGCTACATCGCCCAGGCCCGCGACCGGGGGCTGGGGGTCGTCTTCATCACCCACAACCCCCATCACGCCTACCCGATCGGCGACCGGTTCCTGCTGCTCAACCGGGGCACCAGCCTCGGAGAGTACGGCAAGGCCGGCATCACCCGCGAGGAGCTGACCTCCCTGATGGCGGGCGGGACCGAGCTGGAGCGGCTCGCCCACGAGCTGGACCGGGGTGAGCCGCCCGGTCCGGCATACCCATAACGTGAGCGGACAACGATTCTGCGAGGGAGACGCGAAAAGTGGCACGCGAAGCCGTCTGGGCGGTCATCACCGCGATGTACGACGCATACCGGCGTGGTGACCGGGCCGGGATCGACCGGCTGCTGCACCCCGAGGCGACGATCTGGGACTCGGTGGACCCCGTGCTGATCACCAGTACGGCGCAGCTGGACAAGGTCCGCGACGCCCGGCCCGCCGACGGCCCGCGGGAGACCGGGGTGGCCGCCCGCGACGAGGTCGTCGACGTCTGGGGAGAGACGGCCCTCGCCCGCTACCTGCTCCGGGTGGACTTCGCCGAAGGAGAGCCGGAGATCGTCCGGACCACCGCGGTGCTGCGGCTGGTCGAAGGGGAGTGGCTCATCGTGCACATCCATGAGAACACGATCTGACCTGCGGACATCCTGAGAGGACAGGGTCGGTGCGGAGGCGGGAACGGGCTCGGCCGGTTCCCGCCGCGCCGGCAGGTCCGAAAACTTTATCTGTCTTGACAAGAAAACTCGCCACTGAGATGGTGAGGCACGTCGGACGTGGCGGTGATCGAGGCCTCATCAGGTCCGGTCCGGTCCGGTGCGGTCGCCGCGCCGGCGGCCAGGCGTCACGACGGGACGGCCGGAGGCGGGCGCGACCACCGCGTGACCGTCGCGGTCCGTCCCGCCGCCGCGATCGAGACGGGCACGAGTACGGCGAAGGAGTTCTGCAGGTGCCGCGCGAATTCGAGATACACCGGGTGGCCGAGCTCGACACGACCCCGGAGCAGGTGTGGGAGGCGATCGCCACCGGTCCGGGGATCGACTCCTGGTTCGTGGGGCGCAGCCATGTCGAGCCCGCCGAGGGCGGCGCGGTCCGCACGGACATGGGGAACGGCTATGTCCAGGACTCCGTCGTGACCGCGTGGAACCCGCTGAAACAGTTCGCCTACCGCAGCGCCGGCGAGAAGGGGAGATTCGTCGCGTTCGACTACCTCATCGAGGGACGCGGCGGGGGCAGCACCGTGCTGCGGACCGTGGCCAGCGGTTTCCTGCCCGGCGACGACTGGGAGGCGGAGTACGACGCCATGACCAAGGGCGGGGAGATGTACTTCCGTACGCTGGTCGAGCGCCTCACCCACTTCCCCGGCCGGGCCGCGTCGTCCTTCACCGTGTTCGGACCGCCGGTGGCCGGCTGGGAGCGGACGCGGGCGGTGCTCGTCGGCGCGCTCGGGCTGAGCGACCCGGTCACCGAAGGCGACCGGGTGCGCTTCACCCCGGACGGGCTCGCGCCGGTCGAGGGCGTCGTGTACGCCGTCAACCCCGACACCCTGGGCGTGCGCACGGGCGACGCGATCTACCGGTTCCTGCGTGCCTTCCAGGGTGGGCTGATGATCGGCCACCACGTCTTCTCCGACGGGACGGGCCTGGCGGAGACCGAGCGGGCCTGGCGGGCCTGGCTCACCCGGCTGCCCGTCTGACGGCGGACGCTCGCCGGTAGCCTGTCCGGATGGCTGCGCCGTACCTCACGCTGGAAGACGTCATCGAGCACGAGATCGAGATCAAGCGGTCACGGTTCGTCTGCGCGATCGCCCCGGCGATCTCGGAGGAGGCGGCCAGGCGGTTCGTGGCCGAGCGCAGGCGGCTGTACGGCGACGCCACGCACAACTGCTCCGCCTACGTGATCGGCGGCGACCGGCTGGTCCAGAAGGCCGACGACGACGGGGAGCCCGGCGGCACCGCCGGCACCCCGATGCTGGAGACGCTGCTGCGCCGCGGGCTCGGCGACGTGGTGGCGGTGGTCACGCGCTACTTCGGCGGGGTGAAGCTGGGCGCGGGCGGTCTCGTCCGGGCCTACGGCTCGTCGGTCGGCAAGACGCTGGACCTCGCCTCCCTGATCGAGATGGTGCCCGCCAGAATCATGTCGGTGACCGTGGACCACGTCCTGGCGGGGCGGCTGGAGAACGACCTGCGCATCTCGCCGTACGAGGTCAGGGAGGTCGTCTATGGCGCCGAGGTCGGCTTCCGGATCGCGGTGCGGGAGGCCGACCTGGCCGCCTTCCCCGGCTGGGTCGCCACGTTGACGGCCGGCCGGGCGGAGGTCGGGACCGGGGAGACGGTCTACCTCAGGAGTGCCTGACCGGTATGCGCCGGCGCCTTCGCGCCCGGCGGTGAAAACTGTGGGATGGATCACAGGCGGTTGCGGAACTTCGCCGCTGACCAGCGGCCGGGGCCCGTCCGTCCCGCCCCGGGAGCCGATCCCCGCACCTACCCCGCCGCCCGCACCTCGGCGGCCGATGGGGGCCTGACGTGCGGAAATCCCCGGATTAGCCGATCACCCGCGCGGTCGGCCCGGCCGTCGCGGGCGCGCGAGGGGGACCTGAGGTTTTCCCCACCCCGCGCACTGGGGTGCGTGTGAGGCGAGCTCGATGGTCTCCCTCATTTCTGGCATATTCAAATTTCTCTAGCCTTGTTGCCATGAGTGCAACCAACGTTGACGGAATCGCCGGGTGGGCGATCAATCTTATGGAGACCCTGGGCGCGCCCGGGGCCGGGGTGGCCATCGCGCTCGAGAATCTGTTCCCGCCGCTGCCGAGCGAGGTGATCCTGCCGCTGGCCGGGTTCACCGCGAGCAAGGGGAACATGACCCTGTTCGACGCCATCCTCTGGACCACCCTCGGCTCCGTGATCGGCGCGCTGGCACTCTACGGGATCGGGGCGCTGCTGGGCCGTGAGCGGGTGGTCGCCATCGCGGCGAAGCTGCCGCTGATCAGCGTCTCCGACATCGAGAAGACCGAGGCATGGTTCGCCAGGCACGGTAAGAAGACGGTCTTCTTCGGCCGGATGATCCCCATCTTCCGCAGTCTCATCTCGATCCCGGCCGGGGTCGAGCGCATGCCGATCTCGATCTTCACCCTTCTCACCACGCTGGGCAGCCTCATCTGGAACACGGCCTTCGTGATGGCCGGTTACCTGCTCGGCGAGAACTGGTCGCTGGTCGAGGACTACGCCGGGATCCTGTCCAAGGCCGTGCTGGGCATCGTGGTCCTCGCCGTGGTGATCTTCATCGTGGTCCGGCTGACGGACCGGCGCAAGGGCAGGCACCACGCGTAGCGATGACCACGCTGACAAGGCCCCTGCGGTCGCTGGCCGGACTCGCGCTGGGCGTCCCCACGGCCCTCGCCGAGCTGGCCTTCCTCCTGGCCACGGCCCCGCTCCTGGCCTTCCCCAGGGCGCGGCGGCACGTGCTCGCCGCGGCCACGACGCTGGCCGACGTCGAGGTCCGGCGGCTGGGCCTGCTCGGCGGGGCCGAGGTCTCCGGCTACGACGGGCGGCGGGCGCTGCGCTACGTGGCCTGGCGCTGGCCGGTGGGGGTGCTGGGCGCCCTGGTGCTCGCGCTGCTGGTCGCCGGGATCGGCGCCGGGGTGCGGATCGCCTGGGACTGGGGGCGGGGCGAGCCGTTCGACGGCATGAAGCCGACCATGCTGCTCGTGCTCTACTTCGCGGTCCTCGGACTGGTCCTGCTCTTCCTGGAGATCATGGGGCTCGTCGGGCTGGTCGCCCTTGAGCGCCGGGTGGCCCGGTGGGCGCTCGGGCCGAGCGCCACCGAGCTGCTCGAACGCCGCATCACCGAGCTGGCCGAGTCCCGCTCGGGCATCGTGGCGGCCGTCGACCAGGAGCGCAGGCGCATCGAGCGCGACCTCCACGACGGCGTGCAGCAGCGCCTGGTCGCGCTGGCCATGCTGATCGGCCGGGCCCGCCGGGGCCGCGCGCCGGAACTGCTCGACGAGCTGCTCCACCAGGCCCACGAGGAGGCCCAGGGAGCACTGGGCGACCTGCGGGAGGTGGCCTGGCGGGTCTACCCGACCGGCCTGGACTCCCTCGGCCTCAGAGACGCCCTCGCCACCGTCGCCGAGCGTGCCGGGCTGCCGGTCACGGTCCACTACGATCTTGCCGAGCGCCCCGTCGGGCAGGTGGAGACGGCGGCGTACTTCGTGGTCTGCGAGGCCGTCACCAACGCGGCCAAGCACGCGGCGGCCGGTGCGGTCACCGTCGAGATCTTCAAGAAAGGGACGGTGGTCGTCGTGCGGGCACAGGACGACGGGCGCGGCGGCGCCGACCCCTCCGGCGGAGGGCTCTCCGGCCTCGCCCGCCGGGTGGCCGCCCTGGACGGGCGCTTCCACGTCGACAGTCCGTACGGCGGGCCCACCACGATCACCGCGGAGCTCCCATGCGGGTGATCCTGGCCGAGGACTCCACGCTGCTGCGCGAAGGGCTGGTCCGGCTGCTGGTGGAGGAGGGGCACGAGGTCCTGGCCGCGGTCGGCGACGGTACGGCGCTCATCGAGGCGGTGGACGAGCACGGGCCCGACATCGTGGTGGCCGACGTGCGGATGCCGCCGACCCACACCGACGAGGGACTGCGGGCGGTGCTGGAGATCCGCCGCCGCCGGCCCGGCACGCGTGTGCTGGTCCTGTCGCAGTATGTCGAGAAGCGCTACGCC
This sequence comes from Streptosporangium canum, assembly GCF_900113865.1. Taxonomy (GTDB): domain Bacteria; phylum Actinomycetota; class Actinomycetes; order Streptosporangiales; family Streptosporangiaceae; genus Streptosporangium; species Streptosporangium canum. The sequence goes on from NZ_FOQY01000034.1 coordinate 73,643, forward strand.
ACCGAGCTGATGAGCGGCGACGTGGACGGGGTGGGCTACCTGCTCAAGGACCGGGTCGCCCAGATCGGCGACTTCCTCGACGCGCTCGACCGGGTCGGCGCCGGGGGAGCCGCCTTCGATCCCGAGGTGGTGCGGCAGCTCCTCGCCCGCACCACCCACGTCGACCCGCTGAGCCGACTGACGCCCCGCGAACGCGACGTGCTGGACCACATGGCGCAGGGCTGCACCAACGCCTCCATCGCCGAGCGGCTCGTCGTCTCCCAGAGCGCGGTGGAGAAGCACGTCAACGCCATCTTCGACAAGCTCGGGCTCCTGCACGTCACCGGCTACAGCCGCCGGGTGCTGGCCGTGCTGCGTTATCTGGGGTCGTAGGGTCGACGCTCAGCCCTCCAGGGCGTACTGCATCACGCGGAGCTTGGCCTGGGCCTCGGCGAGCTCGGCGGCCGGCGCGGAGTCGCCCATGATGCCGCAGCCGGCGAACAGACGGGCGCCGCGTCCCTCGATCTGGGCGCAGCGCAGCGCGATGCCCCACTCGCCGTCGCCCCGGGCGTCGATCCAGCCGACCGGCCCGGCGTAACCGGCGCGGTCCATGCCCTCCAGCTCGCGGATGACGTCGAGCGCCGTCTCGGTGGGCGTCCCGCCGACGGCGGCCGTCGGGTGCATGGCGGCGACGACGTCCAGGACCGAGGCCCCGGCGGACAGGCGCCCGGTCACCGGGCTGGCCAGGTGCTGGACGTTGGACAGGACCAGGAGCTCGGGCTCCTCGGGCACCTTCAGCTCCGAGCAGAGCGGGGCCAGCGCCTCCCGGACCGACTCCACCGCGCAGGTGTGCTCGTAGCGGTCCTTCTCCGAGGCGAACAGGGCGGCGCCGCGCGCCATGTCGTCGGCCTCGTCCGTGCCCCTGGAGACCGTGCCGGCCAGGACCAGGGACTCGATCGTCTCGCCGGTGTGCCGGACCAGCAGCTCCGGGGTGGCGCCGACCAGGCCGTCGCAGGAGAAGGTGTAGCACCCGGGGTAGCGGCGGGCCAGACGCGACAGCAGCAGGCGGACGTCGATCTCCCGCTCCGCCGTGGCGGTCAGGTCGCGGGCGAGCACGGCCTTCTCCAGGCGCCCCGACCTGATCTGCCGGACGGCCCGCGCCACGGCGTGCTCCCATTCGGGGGCGGTCAGGCTGCCGTCGCCGTACCGGATCCGGCCGGGGTCGCGGAGCGGGGTGACCAGGTCGAGCCGCTCCTCGCCGAGGGTGGTCAGCCAGGCGCGGCCGTCGCGGCGGGCCAGGACGACCCGAGGGACGACGAGGACCGAGCCCTGGGCGTCGGGGTCGAAGGTGAAGGAACCGAAGGCGACCGGGCCGGAGCCGGGGGCGCCCACGTCGTCGTCGACGTGGGCCTCGCCGAAGGTGTCCGACAGCCAGTCACGAGCCCACTCGAAACGCCTGGGGCCGGGTGGCACAGCCACACGTGCGGCCTCTCCCCAGGCCACCAGACCCTCGCCGTGCCTGATCCAGGCATAGGGGGCGGCCTCGGGAAGTCGCGCGAGCAGGTCGCCGGGGTCGCCGACGAGCGTGGTTCTGACCACGAGGGGACGGTTCAATCCGAGCGCGACACTCACCCGGAACACTCTATGCGGGAAACTGAACGTGTTCGGCGGGCATCCCCCAGTCTGCACAGCCGCCACGGTCTGTCAAGAAAACCAAGGCACTCGGTCAACGGAGAGCGCCACGCTGTCCTGCGGTGATACATCCGAGGCAGACGTGATCTCTCAGCCGGAGGTGCCATGGCCTGCAAGACTGTGACCGCATTCACAGGGATCGTGACGCTCGCGGCCACCTGGGCGGTCCCCGCGGCGGCGTCGGCCGACGAGCCGTGGCGGCCGGTGGTGATGGCCGCGGTCGGAGACTCGATCAGTGCCGGGTTCAACGCCTGCGGCTGGTACGTCCCCTGCGCCTCGCGCTCCTGGTCCTCGGGTGACAGCCGGACCGTCCAGAGCCACTACATGAGGTTGCGCGACCTGGACGACGGCATCGCCGGGCACAACATCACCCTCGCCGTCCCCGGCGCGACCAGCGCCGACCTCGCCGGGCAGATGGCCGGGGCCGTCGCCCGGCGCGCCGACTACGTGACGGTCCTGGTCGGCGCCCAGGACGCCTGCATGTCCGAGGAGCGGCGGATGACCCCGGTGGCGCTCTACCAGAGCCGGGTGACCGAGGCGTTGAGGCTGTTGCGGGCCGGGCGTCCCGGCGCCAGGGTGTTCGTGGCGAGCGTCCCCGACCTCAAGCGGCTGTGGCGGGTCGGCAAGGACAACGTGGTGGCGCGCGGGTTCTGGGCGATCGGCCGGATCTGCCCGACCATGCTGGCCAAGCCCACCTCGACCGCCGCGGCCGACCGGGCCCGCCGCGACCGGGTGCGCGGCAGGGTCGTCGCCTACAACGCCGTCCTGGCCAGGGTCTGCGCCGCGTACGGTCCGGCCTGCAGGTTCGACGGCAACGCCCTGTTCAACACCCCCTTCACACTGAGCCATGTCAGCAAATGGGACTTCTTCCACCCCAACGCCGCGGGCCAGCAGCTGATCGCCCAGAAGACCTTCCAGGCGATCCGCGACTGGGCCGACGAGCCCGTCTGGGAGCTGCAGACCCAGTCCTGACCGCCGGGCGACCGGATCGATCACCACGCGGCCCGTCATACCGGCACCGGCGGGCGGAGCCGGCGTACGGCGCCGCCTGCTCGGGCGGGCCGTAGCCCGGCGGGCCCGTTGTAGCCCGAGCCCACGAAGTCGACGAGGTGGCCGGTGTCGGCCAGCGACCTCCACAGGGCGCCGCGGTACCCGCCGGGGAGTGCGAAGGACGGACGGCCGCCCGCGCCGTTCCCCTCCTGACAGGGAACGCGGCGGACGGCCGTCCTGGGTCTGGAACCGGGGGCGGAGCGCCGCTCACCCACGTCCGGGCGGAAGCGCTCGCGCCGCCCCCGGACGGGTCAGCACGCGCCGATCTGGTCCACGGCGTCGATCCTCTTGCCGAAGTTGGTGTCGTAGGCCTTGGCGTAGTCGCCGGGAGTCGCCCTGCGCCGCTCCCTGGGGTCCCAGTCGATGAAGCAGGCCGAGGCGTTGGCGTAGAAGGAGTAGACGTGGTCGTGCAGGTTCGAAGGCATGTCGCGGTAGCCGCTCGCGGGCGTCCATCGCCAGGGGGTGCCGCTGAAGTTCCGGGAGTACCAGAAGCAGACCTGGCCGCTTCCGCACTGCTCGGCCGCACGCCTGAGCGCCGCGGCATGCTCGGCGGAGGAGCCCGCCTGCGCGTGCGCGGGCACGGCGAGCCCCGCGCACAGGAGGCCGGCGGCAAGGGCCGTGGCGGCGAGGCGGGTATTACGGATGCTTGATTTCACGTGGATCCTCTGGTCGGGGAGCGCTGTCGTCCGACCGATGGTGCCCTGCCCGCCTCCGTCACCACAAGTGATTATGTCGTTACCGAAAGTGAGGCAAGTCGATCTCGGTGCCCCCGGGGCCGGTGGGAGGGGGCGGGCGCCGTGAACCCGCCGCGGGCCGCGGAGGGCGGCCGGGCCGCCTCCCCGCGATCCCGGTCTCCCCGCCGGATCCGGGTCTCCCGCCGGAACTCAGCCCGCCAGCGCGGCGAGCGCGGCCGCGGTCTCCACGGGCTTGGAGAACATCGGCCAGTGACCGGTGGGCACCGTCTCGAAGCTCCACTCCGGTCCGGCGAGCGCCGCGAAGAACGGGTGTCCGGCCGTGATCATCGCCTGGACCTGCTCCAGCGGCATCGAGCACGCGATGAGCGTCTTGGGCAGCTTGTCCACCTCGCCCTTCAGCGTCAGCGGCTGGGTCATGGTGCCGTACGGCTGAGGCGTCGCGCGGGAGGCGAACCAGTCGAGTTCGGCCTCGCCCAGACCCTCCAGGCTGGCCCCGGCCTGCTCCTGCTCCGGCCAGGAGGGCAGCGGGTAGGCCGTCCCGCCCCCCTGCTCGGCGACCCGCGTCTCGATGAACGTCCTCCAGTCGGGCTCGTTGAGGTCCATGAACGTCATGCCGTCGGCCGTCGGGCCGCTGTCGAGATAGACAAGGCGGGCGACGCGCTCGGGGATCCGGTCGGCCGCGGCCGTGACGGCCGCGCTGGCGCCGCTGTGCCCGACGAGGATCACGTCGTGCAGGTCCGCGAAGACGACGGCGTTGACGACGTCCTGGATGTGCGTCTCAAGGTCGACCCCGGCGCCCGCCAGGTGGGAGCGGTCGCCGAGTCCGGTGAGGGTGACCGGGTGGACGTCGTGACCGGCCTCGCGCAGCGGCGGGACGACCTTCTCCCAGGCCCAGGCGCCGAGCCAGAAACCGGGGACCAGAACGTAGGTGCTCATATCGGTGTCTCCTTCTTTGTGTGGTTTGATCGTAGAACGGAATCCGGACAGAACCGGTCCTGATTTTTTGGGGAGTTTCGATGACCGTCACCCGGGTCCTCGCGCTGCTGGAGATCCTGCAGGCCGCCCCCGGTCTGACCGGGCCCGAACTCGCCGCCCGGCTGGAGGTGGACGAGCGCACGGTGCGCCGCTACGCGGTGAGGCTCTCCGAGCTCGGGGTGCCGGTGGAGGCCGAGCGCGGGCGCCACGGCGGCTACCGGCTCCTGCCCGGCTACAAGCTGCCGCCGCTGATGCTCACCGACGACGAGGCCACGGCCGTCGTGCTGGGGCTGCTGGCCGGGCGGCGGACCGGCCTCGCGGTGGGGGAGACGGCGACCGAGAGCGCGCTGGCCAAGATCCAGCGGGTGCTCCCGCAGGCGCTGCGCGAGCGTGTCGCCGCGGTGTCGGCGACGCTGGAACACACCAGGGCGCCGGTGCCGGCGAGCGCCCCGAAGGCAGGGCCGCTGCTCGCGCTCGCCGACGCCGCCCGCCACCGGCAGACGGTACGGCTGGCCTACCGGTCCTGGCGGGGCGAGTCCTCGGAACGCGACCTGGACCCCTACGGCATCGTCTTCCACTCCGGGCGCTGGTACGCCGCCGGGCTCGACCACAGCAGCGGGGAGGTGAGGACCTTCCGGGTGGACCGGGTGGCGGGCGCCGTACGGACCGGGCGGTCCTTCGACGATCCGGGCGACTTCGACGCGGTCGCGCACGTGGTCGGGTCACTGTCGGCGGTGCCGTACCGGCACGAGGTGAAGGTGCTGCTGGCCGCCACCGTGGAGGAGGCGCGCAGGAGGATCCCGGCGGAGACGGCGACGCTGACCGAGACCGCCGGCGGGATCCTGCTGGAGACCAGGGCCGAGCAGCTGGGCGGGATGGCGCAGATGCTGGCCGGGCTCGGCTGGCCGTTCACCGTGATCACCCCCGACGAGCTGCGCGGGGAGGTCAGGGCGCTGGCCGGACGGCTCATGGAGGCCGCCGGCGCCGCGCCCTGATCCGCCCGCTCAGCGAGGCGGCAGGCGCGGGACCGTGAGCCGGGGCCGGTCGGCCGGATCGGGCGTGTGCGGGGGGTGGAGGAGCAGGCGTTCCAGGGCGACCTCGATCGCCTTGTCGAGCTGGGTGTCCACGCCGCGGGCGTAGTCCTGCGGGGTGATGTCCACCTCGATGTCGGGGTCGGTGCCGTAGTTCTCCACCCGCCAGCCCACGTCGTCGAAGGCGAAGGAGAACTCCGGCTGGGTGGTGACCGTGCCGTCGGCGAGCTGGTGCCGGGGCCAGATGCCGATCACCCCGCCCCAGGTGCGCTTGCCGATCAGCGGGCCCAGGCCGAGCAGCTTGAAGGTGTGGCTGAAGATGTCGCCGTCGGAGCCGGCCCACTCGTTGGTGATCGCGACCATCGGCCCCCGGGGGGACTCGTCGGGATAGGGCTCGGGCACGCTCCACCGCGGGAAGTTGTAGCCGAGGCGGCGGCGGGAGAGCTTCTCCAGCAGCAGGGCCGACACGTGGCCGCCGCCGTTGAACCGCACGTCCACGATCAGGCCCTCACGGTCGTATTCGGTGAGGAAGCCGCGGTGGAACTCGGAGTAGCCGTCCGGCCCCATGTCGGGGATGTGCAGGTAGCCGATCCGGCCGCCGCTGCGTTCGTGGCAGTGGGTCCGGTTGGCCTCCACCCAGTCGCGGTAGCGGCCCGGCTGCTCGTCGCCGATGGCCCGCACGTTGAAGGTCCGCTTGTCCTGCCCGCGCCTGACGGTGAGCTGGACCTCCTGGTCGGCCTGGTTGACCAGCCGTTCGTCCGGGCAGGCCGACGCCCCGACGGGCTGGCCGTTGACGGCCAGCACCGTGTCGCCGGGCCGTACGTCCACCCCGAGGCGGTTGAGCGGCGAGGTGGCCTCGGGATCCCAGCGGTCGCCGTTGACGATCCGGGCGACCCGGTAGAGGCCGTCCTCGAAGGACCAGTCGACGCCGAGCTTGCCCTGCCGGTAGTGCGGCCGGGACGGGTAGGCGCCGCCGCTCTCGTAGGCGTGGGAGGTGCCGAGCTCGCCGAGCAGCTCCCACAGCAGGTCGGAGAACTCTCCCCGGGTGGTGATCCGGTCCACCAGCGGAAGGTAGCGCCGGTAGACGCCCTCCCAGTCGATCCCGGCCATGTCCTGGGTCCAGAAGTTCTCCCGCTGCAGCCGCCAGGCCTCGCGGAACATCTGCCGCCACTCGGCCTCCGGGCGGATGGACACCTTGACCCGCGACAGGTCGACCCATCCGCTGCCGCGGCCCGGCGTGTCGTCGTCCTCGGGCGTCTCGCCCGCCTTGATCACCCGCAGCCGTTTGCCGGCCTGGTAGAGCAGGGTGGTGCCGTCGCGGCCCAGCTGGAACTCCGAGACGTCCCCGACCAGGGTCTCCTGCTTCTGGTGGGCGAAGTCGTAGACCTGCAGCGTGCCGTCGGAGGAGTCGGCGTAGTCGTCGCCGAGGCTGCCCTCGACGGGGAAGGTCAGGTAGAGGGCCTTGCCCTTGATCCCGGCGATGCGCTCGTAGCGTCCCTCGGGGACGGGGAAGGCGACGACGCGGTCCTGGATGCCCTCCAGGTCGATGACCACCTCGATCTCCTGCTCGTCGTCATCGTCACTGTCGTCATCGTCGTCGTCCTTGAGCGGCCGGGGTTCCGGGACGAAGGGGGAGCGGACGTCGGCGCGGAGCCCGATGGCGTAGGGGCGGGAGCCGAGGGGGAATCCCAGGTCGAACTGGAGCTCGTCGTAGACCGGGTTGAAGACGCGCTGGCCGATGAAGTAGAGGTAGTCGCCGCCGGGGTCGAAGGCGGGGCAGGTGTCCCACAGCACCGGGCGGGTGGCGGCGAACGTCTCGCCGGTCTCGACCCGGCACAGCTTGACGGCCATGGTCTGCGCGGTGTCACGGCATGCGTAGGCCAGCCAGCGGCCGTCGGGGGACCAGGCGAGATCTTCGATCGCGCCGAACCTGCTGGCGTCGATCACCGTGCTCCGGGCGTCGGTCACCGCGCCGCCGGTGAGGTCGACCACGAGCAGCTCGTTGCGGTGGTTGGCGATCGCGACCCTGTCGTCCTTGGGGGAGACCTCCAGCGCGGTGACGCGCCCGGTGTCGAGGTGGTCGAGCTGGACCGGTTCGGCGCTGCCGTCGGCGGTGAGCACGGACAGCACCTCGCGGTCGCCGTCGTCGCTGGCCGCCGCGATCAGCCGTTCGTCGTCGTTCAGCCAGGTCAGCAGGCGGTAGCGGACGCCGTACGGCGCGCCGTGCTGACGGACCGGGCCCTCCCAGCCGGCGAAGGAGAACGCCTTGCCCCGGGTGGTGATGGCCAGGCCGCTGCCGTCGGGACTGAGCGTGGCGCTGTCGAGGAAGTCCTCGGCCGGGGCGAAGCGGCGGTTGCGCTGGGTGCGGGAGCTGCGCAGGCACACCTCGACCCGGTGGGACTCCCCGTCCTCGACCAGGTAGAGCTCGGCTCCGGCGTGGTAGACCAGCCGGTGGCCGTCACCGGACAGGTTGCGGGCGTAGTAGTCGGCGTGGTCGGAGTGCCTGCGCAGGTCCCCGCCGTCCGCGGTGCAGGAGTAGACGTTGCCGACGCCCTCGTGGTCGGAGATGAAGTAGACCCGGTCTCCGGCCCAGCAGGGCGAGGCCAGGTTGCCCGGCAGGGCGATGAGCCGTCGGAACTCCCGGGTGCCGACCCACAGGTCGCCCACGGTGCCGCCCCGGTAGCGCTTCCAGCGGGCCGGGTCGGCGGTGTTGCGTCCCAGCACGATCTGCGGGCCGTAGGAGATGGAGTTGGCCGGGCCGTACGGCAGGCGCTCCGGAATCCCGTCCGGGTGGACCCGGTGCAGCCACTTCTGCCCCTCGAAGGGCTGGGACTCGTCGCTGGCGTACAGGACGGCGCCGTCGGGATCCCACCCGGCGACGGTGGAGCGGGCCCCGTGGTAGGTGATCCGCCGGGCCGCCCCGCCGTCGGCGGGCATCACATAGACCTCCTCCGGGCCCTCCTCACGGCCGGCGAAGGCGAGCTGGTCGCCGCACGGGGAGAATCGGGGGTAGCCCGCCTCGGCCACCCCGGCGGTCAGCCGGAGGGCCCGTCCGCCGGTGGCGGGCACCATCCACAGGTCGTCCTCGGCGGCGAAGACGACCCTGTCGCCGAAGATCGTTGGGAATCGCAGGTAGGCGGACATCGTGTCACTCCATGATCGGATGACCGGTGGGGGTCCGCTCCGGTCGCCCGATCATGATTTCATGGCCGTGGCACCCCGGGTCTGTTCCGGGCACCTTGGCCGCTTTGCTCATTTTTAGGGCTTTTACCCTTTTTCGGGCCGATTCGGCCACGCTTATGAGCCCGATCGAGGTCTTCTTCCGCCTATCCGGGGCGCCGGTGGATTTCCGCTCCGCGCCCGCTCCGGCCTCCATCGCGTTAAGTGTGGGAATATGCATTTTTCGGACATGATTCTGCTTAATATCCTTTAAGGGCATCAATCCCCGTTATTCCGTGGCTCACGGTGTGGCGGGCGCGGGTCGCCCCGCGAGGGCGGTCAGGCGATGATCGCCCGGCCGGCCCCCGCGCCGCGGGCCGCTGTGCCCGCCCTGCCCGCACCCCCGGCGTCCCACGTCCGGCCCCATACATCCGCCGGTGGCGGCAGTGATGACGGGCGCGAAAAGAAGCGGTAAATCGCAGGCCTCGGAATGGATAACGATCTTCATGATTGGGCAGGACATCCGCACACGCCTTGCGTTCCGGGGAGGTGCGGCATGGCCTGGTCGCAAGACGAGGAGCGACTACTGCTGCAGATAGAGCGGCACCTCATCGATGAGGATCCGCGGCTGGTGGCGCGGCTCGAGTCGTTCAACGAGCGCGTCCAGCGCAGGGAGCACGGCCGTCGCAGGCGCGACGCGAAGAAGGGGAAGCGGCCGTCACGCCGCCCCCGCCGGTCGACGATCGTCATCATGGTCAGCTGGGTGCTGATCGCGACCCTGATCGCCACGCTGCTCATCCTGGTTCTGCGCCACGAGGCCGCCGCGCTCCCGCTGTAGCGCCGCAGGTGCCGTCAGCCCAGGCCGCGCAGGAACCGCGCGGCCACCGGGGCGGCGACCGCGCCGCCGCCCGAGCCCTCCTCCACGATGACCGCGAAGGCCAGGTCGCCCCGGAATCCGATGAACCAGGCGTGGGTCTTCAGCGCGTCCTGCGGGCCGTACTCGGCGGTGCCGGTCTTGCCCCGGGTGCCGGACGGCAGGCCCGCGTCCTTGGCGGTGCCCTTGGTGACCACCGCGGACATCATCTGGTGCATCTGCGACGTGACGCCCTCGGGGAGCTCCTGCGGCTCGGACTTCTGCTTGACGGAGGGGACCAGCGTCGGCGGTCGCCAGGCGCCGTCGGCCAGGGCGGCGGCGACCGAGGCCATCAGCAGCGGGCTGGCGGTGATCCGGCCCTGACCGAAGGACTCCGCGGCCAGGTCCGCGTCGCCCTCCGCCTTGGGGAAGCTGCCCTTGGCAGCCGGGACGCCGATGCTGAGCGGCCTGTTGAAGCCGAACAGCTCCGCGGCGCGCAGCAGCTTGTCCGCGCCCAGCCGCTTCTGGGTCAGCGGGGCGAAGGTGGTGTTGCAGGAGTAGGCGAAGGAGTCGGAGAAGGTCACCGACCCGTATCCGGCGTGGTGGGAGTTGCGGATCGGCAGGCCGCCGATGTTGACGTCCTTGGGGCAGGTGACCTGCTCGCCGGGGGTCATCCCGGCGGCCAGCAGCCCGACGGCGGTGATCGCCTTGAAGGTCGAACCGGGAGGATAATTGCCGTCCAGCGCCCGGTTGAAGCCGCCCTTGTTGTTGACCACGGCGAGGATGTCGCCGGAGGAGGGCTTGATCGCGACCAGCGAGGCGGTCTGCTTCAGGTCGCGGACCGCGTCGGCCGCGGCCCGCTGGATCCGCAGGTCCAGGCTGGTCTCCAGCGCCTCGCCCTGCTCGCCCTCGATCTTGTGGATGGGCTTGACGGTCTTCTTGTCGGGGGCGACGAGCTGGATCTCGGTGGCGGGCGTGCCCGCCAGGCGTCGCTGGAAGGTCTGCTGCAGCCCGCCGCGGCCGATCGCGTCGCCCACCTTGTAGGAGGAGCCGAGATCCTTGAGGTCTTTCTCGGTGGCCTTGTCCAGATACCCGACGAGCTGCTGCACCGAGCCTCCCACGTCGCCGCCGTCGATGCGGTCGCCGCCGGTGGCGGTGATCGCCGCCCGCTCCGGCCACTTGGCCTTCAGCGCGAACGCGGCGCCGGCGGTCAGGTCGGGGTGCACGGCCGTGGGAGACCACTTGACCCGCCAGTTGCGGTCGACGACCGCCAGGTCCAGGACGCCGGCGTAGCTCCACTCGCCGACGTTCTTCAGCTTCAGCGTGGCGGTGTAGGCGGCCTGGCCGGCGCCGTCGCCGGTCTCGCGCACCGAGTCCAGCCGCACCGCGGTGCCCTCGACCGCGAGGTTCTTGCGCATGTCCTCGTAGATCTTGTCGAACGCGGGATCGGCCGCGGCGAGCTCGGCGCGCATGGCGGTCAGATCGCCGCGCTGCCATGCCTGGGTGAAGCGCTGGGCGGTCTCCTGGGGAGTGCCCCGGGTGTGCAGGAACCACCAGGCTCCGCCCCCGGCGCCCCCCGCCACCAGCACGACGGCCACCGAGGCGATCGCGATCTTCTTGCCACGCTGCACCTGACTACCCCCAGTTCGCCGGCCCCGAAGTCCGAGCCTAGCGCGGTCAAGGCACCGCGTTCCGGCAAATGATCATTCGCTCCGGGTGCGGCTGGGCGCGTAGCTCGACACGTACTCCTGCCCGGACAGCTCGTGGATCGCCGCCATGATCTCGTCGGTCACCCGGCGCCGGTCGCGCGCGCTGGTCTCCGATCCGGTGAACGTCAGCGGTTTGCCGATCCGCACCCCGACCCGGCCCAGCTTGGGCACCGAGGCGCCGATCGGGAGCACCGCGTCGGTGCCGCTCATCCCCACCGGGATCACCGGCGCGCCGGTGGCCAGGGCCAGCCAGGCGACTCCGACCTTGCCCCGGTAGAGGCGGCCGTCGGGGGAGCGGGTGCCCTCGGGGTAGATGCCGAACAGCTCGCCGTCCTTGAGCACCTGCGCGGCCGCGTCCAGCATGTCCTGGGCGGCGGTGGGGCTCTGCCGGTCGATGCTGATCTGGCCGGTGGCCCGCATCCACGTCGCGGTGACGGGGTTGCCGGTGAAGTATTCGGACTTGGCGACGAAGCGGACCTGGCGCGGAAGCACCAGCGGCAGGAAGGTCGAGTCGAGGACGGAGAGATGGTTGGAGGCCAGGATGGCCGGACCCGTCCCGGGCACGTGCTCAACCCCGGTGACCTCGGTGGGCCACAGCAGGTGGAGGAAGGGGGCGCTGACGATTTTGGTCAGGCGATAGAGCACGGGCTCTCCTCATGGGACGGGTTCACCACACTAAGTGGTCGCCTGACGGCCGATGGTTGTGCGCACTCGCACAAGCACGGCCTCCACGTTTGTAGCCCTCCTCCAAACCCCCTCCCCTTTCCAAGGGGGAGTCCGGAAAAACGAAACGCCCCATGAGCGCCGGGGCGCTCATGGGGCGGAAACGTTTAGTGCCGATGTGGCGGTCGCCTCCTCGGCGAGAGGCACAACACGGCTCCAGCCGAACGGTATTCCGTGAAGGCGGTAATTTGCGGCCCGGGGGACACAAACCACATCGGCACGATTACTGTAACCGACGTCCGCCGGTAGTTATTCCACATCGGGTCACCGGCGTGTCCAGTGCGGCTGGGCGACTCCCGCCACCCGCAGGTCACGCCCCTTCAGGGCCACTTCGGCGAACTGCCACAGGATCGCCCCGGTAGGGGCGTGGATCACGATCGAGGGCCCCAGCGGCATCTGCAGCAGGCTCCGCCCCTCCTCATCCGTCCGCCAGCCTGCCCCCGGGCAGTGCCCACTGCCCGGGGTTGCGGCCGTGGGCGCCCCGTTTGATCACGATCGTGTACGGCCCGCGCTCGTCGTCCTCCAGCACGCACACGGTCACCGCGGCGTGCCGCAGGCCTTCGGCGAGGGGGAGGGCCCCCTGCCTCCGGAACCCGGCCAGGTTCGCGGTGACGCGGGAGCGGAGCTCGTCCATCGGAGGAAGCGGGGCCATGGCCGTCACGATCGCACATGCCTCCCGCCGCCGTGGAAGCCGGGCGCCGGCCGGTTCCGTATGCTCCCGTGGTGGATGTCCGGCGCGCGGCCGCCGCCGGAGCCGCCGATCCCGGGGAGGGACCTGCATGGAGACCGAACGTCTGATCATGCGCAGATGGCGGGAGGCCGACCGGCGGCCGTTCGCGGAGCTGAACGCCGACCTCGAGGTGATGGAGCACTTTCCGGCGCCGCTCACCCGTGAGCAGTCCGACGCCATGGTGGACCGGATCGAGTCGGCGTTCGACGAGCACGGCTACGGACTCTGGGCACTGGAGGTGCGGGCCACAGGGGAGTTCGTCGGCTTCACCGGCCTGGCGTGGCAGACGTTCGAGGCGCGCTTCACCCCGGCGCTGGAGGTCGGCTGGCGGCTCGCCCGCTCCGCCTGGGGGCGGGGCTACGCGAGCGAGGCGGCCCGGGCGGCGATCGGGTACGGCTTCGGCCCGGCGGGGCAGGACGAGCTCGTCTCCATGACGGCGGTGGCCAACCTGCGCTCCCGGGCGGTGATGGAACGCCTCGGCATGACCAGGGATCCGGCCGACGACTTCGACCACCCGCGGGTCCCCGCCGGCAGCCCGGTCCGGCCGCACGTGCTCTACCGCCTCAGCCGCGACGCCTGGCGATGAGCATCTCGACGCCGTCGAGCACCCGTTCCAGGCCGAACTCGAAGAGCTGCTCGGGCGGGACGTAGGCGGCCTGGTAGGTCTCGCCCACGGCCCCGCCGACCTTGACGGCCGTCGGATAGACGGTCGGGTTGAAGATCCTCTCGAAGATCGGCCGGTGGGCCTGCCACCACTGCTCGTCGGTGACGCCGGTCTCCCGCTCGACCCGGGAGGCCGCCACCGCGCTGCGCATGGTGCTGTGCACGTGCCCCAGGACCAGGCTGAGCACCGACTCCATCTCGATCTCGGTCAGGCCGGTGCCGGCGATCGTCCTCAGCTCGTAGTCGTACTTCGCCATGAGGTGGGGGCCCAGGGGCGGGCGCCCGGTGTCGACCTGGAGTATCCACGGATGGCGGCGGCACAGCTCCCAGTTCTCCCGGGCGACGAGCGTGAGCCGGGCCCGCCAGCCCCCGGCGACCTCCTGGGGGCGGGCCGTCTCGCCGTAGACGGTGTCGAGCATGACGTCGAGCAGCTCGGCCTTGCCCGGCACGTAGGTGTAGAGGGACATGGTGCCGACCCCGAGCCGCTCGGCGACCCGCCGCATCGACAGCGCGGCCAGCCCCTCGGTGTCGGCGATCTCGATCCCGGTCCGCACGATCCGGTCCACGCTCAGGTCGGGCTTGCCCTTCCGGCTGGCCCGCTCGCTGGTCCGCCAGAGCAGCGCCAGGCTGCGCGCCGGATCCCCCTTGCCGCTGTGTTCCATCGGAGTGAGCCTATCGGTCACAGCGGCTTGGGGGCGGGCAGGGTGATCCTGTCGACCGCCTCGCGGCGGCGCCGCTCGGGGCGCCGGTCGTAGCGGGCCGTGGTGGCCGGCGAGGAGTGGCCGACGAGCGCCTGGGCGGTGGCCAGGTCCACGCCGGCGTCGAGCAGCTCGCCGATGAAGGTGCGCCGGAAGTCGTGCGGGGTGCGCGGCATGGCTCCCGCCTCGGCCAGCCGCTTGGCCAGGATGTCGGCGATCGCCTGTCCCGTCATGGCCGCGGGCCCGCCGTCCCTGACCCGGAGCCGCCCGGAGCCGCCGATGGGGGAGAACAGCGCCCCCGCCGGACGCCCCCGTACGGCCAGCCAGCGCTCCAGCCGGCCGACCGCCTCGGTGGTGAGATAGACCATCCGCTCCTTGTCACGCTTGCCGCGCACCCGCAGCGAGCGCGATCCGGGGTCGTAGTCGCCCAGCGTCATCCCGGCGATCTCGGCGCGGCGGCAGCCGGTGGAGTAGAGCACCGCCAGCAGGGCGGCGTCGCGGGCCCCGGCGGGGGAGTCGTCGCGGTCGCACGCGGCCAGCGCGGCGCCCACGACCTCGGGCGGGACGTGCTGCCCGGTGGGCAGGCGGGTGTGCTCGACGGTCGGCAGGTCGGCGGCGCGCTGGTACTCCTCGGCGGTCATCCGGCCGAGCCGCCAGGCCTCGCGCAGCACCCTGCGCAGCGCGACCAGGTGCTTGTTGACGTAGGCGGGCGACCATCCGCGCTCGGTCATCAGGGCGCGCAGGCGCACGGTGTGCTCGTAGCGCAGGAGGTGCCAGGGCTGGCCCGCCCCGGAGGAGACCTCGTCGCCGGAGACGAGGGCGGCCAGGCGGTCCAGGCAGCCGCGCATGGCGCGGCGGGACTCGGCACTGGACAGGGAGTCGAGGTAGACCCGGTAGGGGTCTCGCGCGGGTTCGACGGGGGTCCGGGGTGACTCGGGTACGACAGGCACGCTCACGTCGCCGACCCTATCCGCTCCTGTTAATCTACATTGTAAAGGCGTCGGGCCGGCCGAAAACGATCATGAACATGCGCGCCACGCGAGAACGGGGCAGAATCATCTCGTGACGGACGCACGGGTGACGGCGGTGAGCCGCAGCGCCACGCACACCTTCGGCAAGACCGGCCGGCCGGATATCCGGCTGCTGGCCGGGCTCGGCGTCGAAGGCGACGCGCACCTCGGGGTGACGGTGAGGCACCGGTCCCGGGTGGCCCGGGATCCGACCCAGCCCAACCTGCGGCAGGTCCACCTGATCCCCGCCGAGCTCCACGACGAGCTGGAGGGCGCGGGATTCTCCGTGGCGGCCGGTCAGCTGGGGGAGAACATCACCACCCGGGGCGTCGACCTGCTCGGCCTCCCGGTGGGGGCGCTGCTGCGGCTGGGCGGCGAGGCGAGGGTCGAGATCACCGGACTGCGCAACCCCTGCCTGCAGATCGACGCCTTCCGGCCGGGCCTGCTCAGGCAGGTGGTGAGCCGGGACGAGGCCGGTCGGCTGATCCGCAGGGCCGGGGTGATGGGCGTGGTGGTCGCCGGCGGCGAGGTGCGGCCCGGCGACGCGATCGAAGTGGAGCTGCCGCCGCCGCCGCACCGGCCCCTGGACCGGGTCTAGGCCGGCCGCTCGATGTCCGCCGGGGCCGCTCTGTGATTGGGTGGGCGCAATGGACATCTCATCGCCGGCTCCGGCCTACCTACGCGCCTATGACGAGCAGCTACGGGCCAGGCCCGTGCCCGGCCGTACGACCGAGAGAGTGGGGCCGGTGCTCCGGGTCGTCTCCGACGGGTACGGGCAGGGGTTCCTGACCTACCGGGACCTGGGCGGGCTGGACGGCGCGGAGCTGGACGCGTTCATCGCGGGTCAGCGTGACTTCTTCACCGGGATCGGCCGGCCGGTGGAGTGGAAGTACCACGGCTACGACCTGCCGGTGGACCTGCCCGGGCGGCTGACGGCGGCCGGGTTCGAGGCCGAGGAGCAGGAGACCGTCATGGTCGGCGAGGCGGCCGCGCTGGCCGCGTCCCCCGCGCTCCCGGAGGGGGTCCGGTTGCGGGAGGTGAGCGGCCGGCCCGACCTGGAGCGGATCCGGGAGATGGAGGAGCTGGTCTGGGAGGCGGACCGGAGCTGGCTGCCCGATCTCCTGGAGCGGGACATCGCCGGACCCGGCGACCGGTGCGCGGTGGTGGTGGCCGAGGCGGGCGAGCGGGTGGTGTGCGCGGCGTGGATGCGCTTCCACGAGGGCACGGACTTCGTCTCGCTGTGGGGTGGCTCGACGCTGAAGGAGTGGCGGGGGAGGGGCGTCTACCGGGCGATGGTGGCCTATCGCGCGGGGCTGGCGGTGGCACGCGGGTTCCGGCTGGTGCAGGTGGACGCCTCCGATGACAGCCGTCCGATCCTGGCCAGGCTGGGCCTGGAGGCGATCGCGACGACGACGCCTTACGTATGGGTGCCGCCGACCGTCTGACCGGATGGGACGACGCGTTGAGCCGTATGGTCGGGATGGCTGGAATCCCCCGGATTCATCCGTGGGGAGCGCTTCAAGAGAGGACACACATGCCCGAGGTGCTCAGCAGGCGCGCGCTCAACCGGGCCACCCTGGACCGGCAACTGCTGCTGACCCGGGCGGAGCTGCCGGCGTTCGACGCGATCCGGCATCTGTACGGCATGCAGGCCCAGGCGCCGAACCCGCCCTACATCGGGCTGTGGAGCCGCCTGGCCGGATTCGGTCATGAGGACCTGGCCCGGCTGCTGCACGAGCGCAGGGTGGTGCGGCTGGTCCTGATGCGTTCCACCATCCACCTGGTCGCCGCGGACGACTGCCTGGCCCTGCGCCCGCTGCTCCAGCCGATGCTGGCGCGGAGCCTGCGGGGGAGCGCGCACGGCAAGGGGCTGGCCGGGCTCGACCTGGACGAGCTGGCCACCGCGGGCCGGGCCCTGGTGGACGAGGCCCCGCTCACCTTCCGCGAGCTCGGGGAGCGGCTGCGGGAGCGGTGGCCGGAGCGCCCCGCGGCCGATCTGGTCAACGGCGTGCGCAACACGGTGGCGCTGGTGCAGGTCCCCCCCAGGGGCATCTGGGGGGTGGGCGGGCAGCCCGCGCACACCAGCGCCGAGGCCTGGCTGGGCCGTCCCCTGGACGGGCGGGCCTCCCTGGAGGAGATGGTCCGCCGCTACCTGGCCGCCTACGGTCCCGCCACGGTGATGGACATCCAGCAGTGGTCGGGCCTGACCCGGCTGGGCGAGGTCGTCGGGCGGATGAGGCTGTCGCGCTTCGTGACCGAGGAGGGCGCGGAGCTGGTGGATCTGCCGGAGGCCTCCCGGCCCGGCCCGGACACCCCCGCTCCGGTCCGTTACCTGTCGGAGTTCGACAACATGCTGCTGTCGTTCGGCGAGCGGACCCGGACCCGGATCATGGCGGACGAGTATCGCGCGAGGGTCTTCACGGTCAACGGCATCATCAGGGCGACGGTGCTGGTGGACGGGTTCGTGCGGGGCCTGTGGAAGGTGGTCCGGAAGCGGGACGAGGCGGTGCTCGAAGTGGAGCTGTTCCAGCCGGTGTCGGCGCCGGAGCGGGCGGAGCTGGAGCGGGAGGGGATGCGCATGCTGGACTTCGCCGCCGCGCCCGCGAAGATCCGGGACATCCGTTTCAGCTGACCGCCCCTCGGAGAGCCCGGCCGGGCGGTGCGGAGCCGTCCGCGGGTGTCACCGATAGGAGTCGATGAGCCGGGCGAGGTGCCGCCCGGCGATCTCCAGTGGTGCCTCGCTCTGTGAAACCTGCGCGGACATCTCCGCGCCCTCCAGTGTGTTGATCACCGTGTGGGCGAGATCGTGCGCGATGTCCTCGTCGAAGCCGGATCGGCGGAGTTTGTCGCGGACCAGGCCGCGCCAGTTCTCGAAGGCCTCCTCGGCGGCCCGCTGGATGTCGGGCAGGCGCCCCGCGCTCTCCAGTGCCGTGGTGGTGACGGGGCAGCCGTCGAGCCAGCGGGAGTCGCGCAGCCCCGTGGACAGGTCGCGGGCGCAGACGATGATCGCCGCAGCCGGATCGTCGACGCGGTCGAACACCGTGCGCAGGAGCTCGGTGAACTCCCGGTCCCCGTGGCGGACGGCTTCGACCGCCAGCTCCCGCTTCCCGCCGGGGAAGAAGTGATAGACCGAGCCGAGCGTGGCCTCGGCCTCCCGGGAGATCTCCTTGAGGCCGGTCGCCTCGTATCCCTGCCGCTGCATCAGTCGGGAGGTCGCCCGGATGATCCGCTCCCGGGTGCCGAGCTCGTGCTTGGTCGCCATCTCCTCAGCTTAGTGAATAGAGCGCTCATTCTATCTCATGCTAGTGTCCTCGTTCTAAGTAGAGCGTTCGTTTTAGTGCGTGGAGGAGAGATCGATGAACACGAAGTCCGTGACCGTGATCGGCCTGGGTCCCATGGGGCAGGCGATGGCCGACGCCTACCTGGACAGCGGCTACGAGGTGACCGTGTGGAACCGTACGGCAGGCCGGGCCGACCGGCTGGTGGCCCGCGGCGCCCGGCGCGCGCGGACCGTCGAGGCCGCGCTGACCGCCAACGACCTGGTGGTGCTGAGCCTGACCGACTATGACGCCGTGTACGCCATCCTGGAGCAGGCCCCCTCCGCGGCCCTGGCCGGCCGTACCGTGGCCAACCTCACCTCCGACACCCCCGAGAAGGCGCGTCAGGCGGCGGCGTGGCTGGCCGAGCGCGGCGCCGTGCAGATCACCGGCGGCGTCCAGGTGCCGCCCCCGGGGATCGGCAAGCCGGGGGCCACGACCTACTACAGCGGCCCCGAGAGCGCGATCGAGGCCCACCGGTCCGCCCTGGAGGTGCTGACGGACATCGACCACCTCGGCGAGGACCCGGGGCTGGCGGCGCTGTTCTACCAGATCGGGATGGACATGTTCTGGACGGGCATCCTGAGCTACGTGCACGCCCAGGCGGTAGCCGAAGCCAACGGCATCTCGGCGGAGCGGTTCCTCCCCAACGCGGTGAAGACCATGGACTTCCGCTACTTCCTGGAGTTCTACGCCCCGCGCATCGCCGCGGGCAACCACGAGGGGGACGTGGACCGGCTGGCCATGGGCGTGGCCAGCATGGAACACGTTCTGCACACCGTGGAGGCGTCCGGCGTGGACGGCTCCCTGCCGGCGGCCGTCCTGGACGTCTTCCGCCGCGGCGTCGCCGCAGGACACGGGCAGGACAGCCTCACCAGCCTGATCGAGGTACTGAGGCGGTGACCGGGACAGCCGGCCGGCGATCCCGGCCCCGGCCGGCTCCGCCGTACGCCGTCCTCAGGGGTTCTCGCGCGGGCGGGGTTGCCCAGTCGATTCAAGGCCATTTTGTGTAATTGGCTGTTCTGTCGCCGGTGCGAGCACGGGAGGATCCCCTCATGGTCTCTGTCACCGCTGTCATCGGCCTCGGGGCGATAGCCCTCGGGATGGTCCTCACTCCGGGCCCCAACATGATCTATCTGATCTCCAGGTCGGTGACGCAGGGGCGTCGCGCCGGCCTGATCTCGCTGGCGGGTGTCGGCGCGGGGTTCCTGGTGTATCTGACCGCGACGGCGGCGGGCATCGCGGCCCTCTTCGCCGTGGTGCCCGCCCTCTACACCGCGATCAAGGTCGCCGGGGCGGCGTACCTGCTCTGGCTCGCCTGGAAGACGGTACGGCCGGGTGGGCAGTCGGCCTTCGCACCGAAGGAGCTGCCGGTGGACCCGCCGCGGCGGCTTTTCTCCATGGGGCTGCTCACCAGCCTCCTCAATCCCAAGATCGCCATTCTGTACGTGTCGCTGCTTCCCCAGTTCATCGACCCGGCGCGTGGCGATGTCGCCGTGCAGGGCCTCGTCCTCGGGCTGACCCAGATCGTCATCGCCCTGTCGGTCAACGGCATGATCGTGCTGTCGGCGGGGGCGATCGCCGGGTTCCTGGGCCGGCGGCCGCTCTGGATGCGTGTGCAGCGCTATCTGATGGGTGCCGCGCTGGCGGTGTTCGCACTGCGCATCGTCACCGACCGCTCGCGCGTGATGATCGCGGCCTGAGATCGGCCGGCGGCGCCATCGGCAGCCGGCGTGTGGTGATCGCGGATGAGAGCGGCGGCGTCAGCGCCGTGCATCCCGAACAGCACCGATCGGGTGCCGCCCCCCTTGCCGGGGCGTGTTTCACCGGGAATCTACACTTCTGGAGTGCTCGCCTCCCTCCTCGCCTTCACGGTCGTCGCACTGATTCTCACCGTCTCTCCCGGCCCCGACACCGTGATCGTGCTGCGCACCACGGTCTCCTCGGGCCGCAGGGCCGGGTTCCTCGCGGGTCTGGGGGTCAACCTCGGCTGTTACGCCTGGGGAGTCGCCACCGCGCTCGGCCTGACCGCCCTGCTGGCCGCCTCCGACGTCGCCTACACCGCCGTGCGGATCGCCGGTGTCGCCTACCTCGTCTGGCTCGGCGTCCGTGCGCTCTGGAACGCCCGCCGCGCCGTCCCGGCCGAGGCCGCCGAAGCCACCGAGGCCGCGAACGGCACGGGCGGCGGCCCTCCCGCCCGAGCGCTGGCGATCATGCGCACCGGATTCGTCACCAATCTGGTCAATCCCAAGGTGGGGGTCATCTACATGACCCTGCTGCCGCAGTTCGTCCCCGCGGACGTCCCCGTGCTGCCCGCGACCCTGCTCCTGGTCACCATCCACAACCTGCTGGGTGCTGCGTGGTTCGCGATCGTGGTCCTCGCCGCGAGCCTCATGCGGCGCGGCCTGAGCCGGCCGGTCGTCCGCCGTCGCATGGAACAGCTGACCGGGCTCGTCTTCATCGGCTTCGGCATCCGCCTGGCCGCCGAGTCCGGCTGAGCCCCTCGGGCGGCTTCGCCCTGGGCGCGGCTCCGCCGAGGCCGGACCGGCCTCGGCGCGTTCACCGGCACCTCCTGACCGCTCCCGGCCGTCCGGCGGCGCCGCGTCACCGGCGCGCCCGGCACGCGGGTGGGGGCCCTCACAAGGCCGGGATTTTGCGGGAATTGTGGATTATCGGTAACCGGAGGTGATCAGAGGCACGGTGAGGACGCGGTCGTGACGCGCACCCGGGAGCCGATCGCGGAGCCCGCGTCAGGCAAGGAGCCGACGTCATGAACGACTCCATCGACCTGGCCGCTCTGGTGAAGATCATGGCGACCGGCCTCGTCGGCGGTGCCGGACTGGTCGCGCTGTACGCGCTCGGCCTCGCCGGCCTGTCGGCCGCGGCCGGCGGCGCCCGGCCCGGTCGCCGGCGGCTGTTCGGATGGTTCCTCTCGGGGACGTGTTTCCTGATCGTCGTCATGGGGGTCGGCCTGGGACTGTACGCGCTGCTCGAGAGATGAGCCGTGGCCGCGCCGCCCGTCCCGGATCGCCGCGGCCCCGATCGGCGGCGGCCGAGGTGGGAGGACCGCCGGTCAGGACGGACGCCGGTCAGGACGGACGGCGCGGCCGTCGTCGAGCCGGCTATGAGGGACCGGGCCCGGCAAGCCCGATCCGGCTCAGTCGCGGATGAGCTCCTCGGCGACCAGGCCGGCGCCTATCCCCAGCAGCCAGACGTCCTTGGCGACGGCGAGGCCCTCCTGGGTGGGACGCAGGCTGCCTTCCTGCCGCATGCCCGGCGTCCTCAGGTAGAGGCCGACCAGCCCTCCGGCGAAGGCGGTGAGCGCGGCGCCCGCCAGCAGCGACGGCACCAGCGGGATCAGCAGCGCCGTACCGACGGCGATCTGCCCCCTGGCGAGCCACCGAGTGAACTCCTCGGGGTCCATGTCCTTCAGGAAGGGGTAGGCCGTCGACGCCATCGCGTGGACGTGGGCGGCGCCCTCAGCGGAGGAGTCCGCCAGGGTCAGTCCCGAATTCAGGATGAAGGCACCCGTGGCGAGCCGGGCCGGAAACTGATGGGGGCGAGCCAGGATCCTCATGAGTCCTCCCAATGGTCGGCAGAGCCGTAAAAGCATGCTCCTTCCCCGGTTTTCGCAGGTCATCCGCTTATTGATCGCTTCTTGAACATAGCCGGACAGGGGGCCCGCCCCGTCGGGAAACTCGGGGCCCGGCTCCGCGTCACCGTGTGCGCCCGCCGTACGGGGTCTTCCGTACGGCGGCGCGGAGGCGGAAGGAGGGGCCGGTCAGCTCAGGGCAGGATCTCCAGCCGGACGCCGGCGATGTCGTCGTACAGATGCGGCGTGGAGGTGACGATCCGCCAGCCTCCGCGCGCTTCGGCCAGGACGACGGCATGGGCGGCGGCCAGGACCGCCACGATCTCGGCCTCCGCCGCGACGCCCGGCGCGCGCCGCTCCAGGTTCGCCGTCATCTTCCGGCCGATCTGGGCCGCGCTCAGGACGTCGGCGGCCGGCAGCCCCCCGATCGTCACCACCGGCACCGCGAGCAGCGCCTCGGCCTGCTGGGGCCGGAGGCCGGCCAGACACTGCGCGGCCACCGCAGGAAGGAGAAGGGTGGTGTTGCGCAGAACCGACTGCCGGACGATCTCACGGCCGTAGTCGCTCTTGGCGTCGAGCACGTGGTGGACCGCGTCGAGATCGAGGACGTGGCCGGTGAGCCCTTCGGGCTCGGCTGTCACGCGACGTCCCGGGCGGAGTCGAAGAGCCGGTTGGCGCGCTCCCGGTCGGCGTCGGTGATGCCGTCCTGCCAGCCCGGACCCCACAGCCGCTCCAGGGCGGCCATGCCGTCCCTGATGCGGCGCTGCTCACGCAGCGCGTCGGCGATGTACCCCGAGGCGTTGCCGGACTCCTGGGCCTCGTCCGCGAGATCATCCGGGAGGGAGATCGTGATCCGCTTAGTCATACTGGGGAGGGTAGTTGAGTCATACTCCCGCCGTCCACGGGACGGCGACGCGCGGGCCGGCCGACGGCGGCGATCATCCTGGCGGGGCGGCGGGGCGGCGGGGCGGCGGGGCGGCGGGGCGGCGGGGCGGCGGGCCTTTTGGCGTTCCCGGGGGCTTGGCGGCTGGAGCAACGCGCCGGCATGGATCAAAAGTTGTTATCGCTATCATCGATTTACCGGAAGAGGATTGATCAATCCTCCTGTTTCTCGCAGATAGAGTGGCTGTGGTGGCGGCACGTCCTGCCGCGACGCGAATCCGATCTGTTAGCGCAAACAGTCAGATACCCTAGGAGCAACCTTCGATGAGGCGGGCAGGTTGACCCAGCAGGTATCTGGAGGGGCGTTCCCCGAACGCCCGAGGGCCACCGTTATGGAAGACGTCGCGGAGCGGGCGGGCGTCTCGGCGATGACCGTCTCCCGCGTGCTCAACACCCCCGAGAAGGTGCGCCCGGACACCCGGGCCCGCGTTCTCGACGCGGTGCGCGAGCTGAGCTACCGGCCCAACTCCGCCGCCCGCTCGCTGGTGACCGGCCGTTCCGGGGTGCTCGGCGTGGTCAGCTTCGACACCACCCTGTACGGCCCCGCCTCGACGCTCCACGGCATCGAACAGGCCGCCCGGTCGGAGGACTACCTGGTCACGATAGTGAGCGTGAGCGCACTGAGCCGGCGCTCCATCGGCGAGGCCGTGGACCGGCTCCGCTTCCAGTCCGTCGACGGCGTCGTCATCGTGGCCCCCCACGAGTCGGCCGCCGACGGATTGCGCCACCTGCCGCCCGACCTTCCCGTGGTGGTGGTCGGCGCGAGCGACGACCTGCCCGTCCCCGTCGCCGCGGTGGATCAGGTCACCGGCGCCGTACGGGCCACCAAGCACCTGCTCAGCCTGGGGCACCGGACCGTCTGGCACGTATCGGGGCCGCAGGACTGGATCGACGCCAGCGGGCGCATCGCGGGCTGGCGCTCGGTGCTGGAGGCGGAGGGGCGTGAGATCCCCGAGCCGCTGCTCGGCGACTGGAGCGCCCGTTCGGGCTTCGAGCACGGCAAGCGCCTGGCCCGTGACCCCGAGGTCACCGCGGTCTTCGTGGCCAACGACCATATGGCCACCGGGGTGTTGCGGGCGCTCCGCGAGGCGGGCCGCCAGGTGCCCCAGGACGTCAGCGTCGTCGGCTTCGACGACGTCCCCGAGGCCGCCTATCTCTGGCCGCCGCTGAGCACGGTCAGGCAGAACTTCGCGGAGGTCGGCCGCCTGTCCTTCCAACTGCTTCTCGACCGGATCGACGGCAGGGCCGGCGCGCCGCACCGGATGATCGAGCCCGAGCTCGTCGTGCGGGAGAGCACGGCCGCCCGCCTGTCCGGCTGACCCGCCAGGTCCGCCCGGCGGCGGTGCGGTCACCGGCACGGCCGGACGGCTCCTCCGGCCGTGCCCGTGTTCGGCTCCACAGGTCTCCACGAGCGGCGCGAGGGCGCCGCGCCGTTTCAGCGTGATCTGGCGTGGAACCCCGGGCGTTTACGCCCGGGAGGAAACGACAGCGCGGGAGGGCCTCCAGGCCCGAGCGGTGCCGTGACAGTTGGTTCACGTGAGCTGCTCAGCCCGGCCGTTTCTGGTTCTCGAGGTACTCCTCGATGATCGACGGCGGGGCGCCGCCGCATGAAGCGGCGAAGCAGGGCGAAGGAGGGCGGGGACCAAAAGTGCCCGCCCC
>NZ_FOQY01000027.1 GCF_900113865.1 Streptosporangium canum
GTCGGCAGGAGTCTCACCTGCACCACCAGCTTCACCTCGCCCACGGTATCTTTTGGTCCATGTCACCGTGATGGGAACCCGACAAGGGCGCCTCGGCCCGCCTGCTGCGCAAGAAGTACTCCGCTCACGTCCGCGAGTATCTGCGGGGCGGCCATTCGTGGTCGCCGTCCTACGTCGCCGCCTCCTGTGGCGGCGCACCCTTGAGCATCATCAAGGGTGCATCGAAAACCTCAAAACGCCCGGACTGACGACCGGACGTTCACACCCCCAGGACCGGGAAGCGATTCCTCCCGGGCTTGAACGCCCGGGGTTCCACGCCAGATCACGCTGAACCCGTGAACACTGCGTCCATAAGCGCTGAACCCCGTGCGCGCCGGACTCCCGTGAGCGCCGGACTCCCGTGAGCGCCGAGCCGGGGGCAGCCGGTCGGGTCGCCCCCAACCACACCCGCCCGGACACCGCCGGGGGAAGGGGCGCCCGTCGCCCCTCGCCCCCGCCCCTCGCCCCCGGCGATCAGCACCCCCTAATCGGCCCGGCCGTCTTCACGGAGACGGGGAAGGCCCGGAGAATGGCGGGACGGCAAGCATCATCGAGACATTGGCAGGCGTATGGCACTCCTGGGGCACGACCGCTACTGCGACGAGATCATCACTCAGACCGACCTGCTCAGGGAGCTCCTGAAGGGCGCCGACCTGTCCGCGGACGTGCCGACCTGCCCCGGTTGGACGCTCGCCGGGCTCGTCCGGCACATCGGCGGCAATCTCCGCACCTGCGAGACGGCGGTCCGGACCGGGGAGAGTGTGGACGACCCCGGCAAGCAGGTCCCCGGCGTGACGGGACCGGACGGCGACGACCCGGCCGAGCTGGACGCCTGGCTCGCCGAGGGGGCCGCACGATACGCGGGCACGCTGCGCGAGGCGGGCCCCGACGCCGAGGCGCGGATCTGGACGTTCCAGGGGAGCACGGCCTTCTGGGTCCGCCGTGGGCTGCACGACCTGGTGATCCACCGCGCCGACGCGGCCACCGCGGTGGGCAGCGGTTTCACCGTCGCCCCCGAGGTGGCGGCCGACGCCGTCGACGAGTTCCTGGAACTGCTGAGCGGCCAGCAGGCCGGCGGCTCCCCCGCCCTCGCGGAGCTGCGCGGCTCCGGCAGGAGCATCCACCTCCACGCGACCGACACCGGCGCCGAGCTGGACGCCGAGTGGCTCATCGAGTTCGGGGCGGACGGCTTCACCTGGCGCCGCGGCCACACGAAGGCCACCGTCGCGCTACGCGGCCCGCTCACCGATGTCCTGCTGGTCTTCTACCGGCGGCTGCCGGCGGACAGCGATCGGGTGGAGGTGCTGGGCGATCCGGCGCTGCTGGACTTCTGGCTGGAGCGGGCCTCACTCAGCTGAGCCCGTCCGAGCGCGCCCGAGCGAGACCGGGTGGGGCCGGGCGGAACCGAGTGGAAGCGAGCGAGACCGGACGGAACCGAGCACGACCGGGCGCGACCGGGCGGGCCCCCTGCCTCACCGGAGACGCCGGCCCCCATGGAGCGCACGGTTCCTCCCATCGGGTCGCCCCACACTCCTACGACGGATGGGACTGCCGGTAGACGACAGCCGGCGCGGGCGGTCCGTTCCTTCCGCTCGCCCGGCGGGCGGAGGTGGACAGCAGCAGCAGGAAGGCGGTCTGGGCGAGCATGCCGGGCGCGAGGGGCGGCGCCGGCCCCACCGACTTGGTCAGGGCGTACCACCAGCTGGAGAGGACGGGGAGGGTCTCCCACGTGCCGGCGTATCGCTGGTCGAGGAAGCCGGCCTCGTAGTTGGCGGCCACGTGGGCGTAGACGCCGAACAGCGCCACCAGCACCACGGCCACCGCGAGTCCCCGGACCGCGACGATCACACGTGGGGAGTCGTGGAGCACCGGCAGCGCGACCCCTGCCGCGAGAAGGACCAGCGCGCCCCAGGGCAGGAGCTGCTCCCAGGTCTGCCAGTGGCGTTCGGTGGCCAGCTCGAAGGCGGTGCCGAGGATGCTCAGCACGGTCAGGGCGATGAGGCCGCGGCGCAGCGTCACGAGGCCGCCGTTCAAGGCTTCAGCGCCGATATGATCTTGTTCACTGTGTCCTGACCCGGGTTGTACTTGGCGAGGTTCTCACGCAGCGAGGTGAGGTCGCTGTCATCGGCGGCGTAGGGCCGGTATTCGACGACCTCCTTCGCCCATCGTTCGGGGTTGGACACGCCGGCGGTTCTGAGCGCGGCGGCGATCTCGGCCTCACCGGCGGTGTTCGCCGAGACCTTCCCCGACCGGGTCGATCCGCTTGTGTTCGTCGTGGGGGCAGGCGTCTGCTCCGCCGTCGATCCGCCGCAGGCGGTGAGTGAGACACAGGCGGCGAGTGCCACCAGAGCCAGCTCCGTTTTCCCTGATTTCACCGTGCTCCGTCCAGCGTGACGTCCTTACCGGTTACTTCCAGACTGGCCACGTCGTCTCAGATCAACCTCTGTGCGGCATGAAAATCAGCTGAGATTGAAGGTGTTCTGGTGCGGCGGATACGCCGGGGGCCGCCGGTCGTGCGGGAGAACGCCCGCGCGTGACCGGCGCGTGGGACTGCGGCTCTCCGGCCAGGCCCGGCTCACGCGGGGTAGGCGTGGGTCTCGGTGGCCTTGACGGAGGCCCAGACCCGCCGGCCGGGACTCAGGTCGAGGTCGGCCACGGCGGCGGGGGTGACGTCGGCCGAGGCGGTGAGCGGCCCCTCCAGGTGGATGCGGACGTTGTCGCCGTGCCGTTCGAGCCCCTCGATCGTGGCCTGCCAGAGGTTGCGCGGGGTGCCGTCCGGGCGGGTGCGGTACAGGGCGACCGCGGCGGGTGAGAACGCGACGAACGCGGGACCGTCGAGGTGGTCGGCGACGCTGAGGAGCATGTCGCCGACCTTGACCTGCTGGCCGGTGGCGGTGCCCCGGTAGAGGTTGAGGCCGACCAGGCGGGCGACGTAGTCGGTGCGTGGGCGGCGGGCCACCTCGGCCGGGGTGCCCTGCTGGACGACGGCGCCGTTCTCGATGACCACCAGCCGGTCGGCGAGCACCATCGCGTCCAGCGGATCGTGGGTGACCAGCACGACGGCGCCGTCGAAGTCGGCCAGGTGGCGGCGGAGCCGGGAGCGGATCTCCAGCCGGGTGTGGGCGTCGAGAGCGGCCAGCGGCTCGTCCAGCAGCAGCAGGCGCGGCTCCACGGCCAGGGCGCGGGCCAGGGCGACGCGCTGGGCCTGACCGCCCGACAACTGCCGGGGCCGGGCGTCCGCGTGCTCGGCCAGCCCGACGCGCCGCAGCCACGCGGCGGCCGTACGGCGCGCGTCGGCTCTGGACGCGCCGTGGCAGCGCGGGCCGAAGGCGACGTTGTCCAGCGCGGACAGGTGCGGGAAGAGCAGGTAGTCCTGGAAGACCACGCCGATCGGGCGGCGCTCGGCCGCGAACGTGTGCAGCGGGTCGCCGTCCAGGGTGATGTGGCCGCCGTCCATGGCGGTGAGCCCGGCCAGGGCGCGCAGCGCGGTGGTCTTGCCCGCGCCGTTGGGACCGAGCAGGGCGACGACCTGGCCGGAGGCGACCTCCAGGTCGATGTCCAGGCGGAAGCGGGGCCGGGCGACGACGAGACGGGCGCGCAGGGTCATGGGCCGGCCGTCCACTTGTCGCGCAGGCTGGCCAGGATGACGACGGAGACGGTCAGCAGGACGAGGCTGAGCACGATGGCCGCCTCGGGTTCGGTCTCCAGGGCGAGGTAGACGGCCAGCGGCATGGTCTGGGTCTGCCCGGGGAAGTTTCCGGCGAAGGTGATGGTGGCCCCGAACTCGCCCAGCGCGCGGGCCCAGCACAGGACGGTTCCCGCCAGGACGCCCGGCGCGATCAGGGGCAGGGTGACGCGGCGGAAGATGACCCAGCGGGAGGCCCCCAGGGTGGCGGCGGCCTCCTCCAGCCGCAGGTCGGCGGCGCGCAGCGCGCCCTCGACGCTGATGACCAGGAACGGCATGGCGACGAACGCCTCGGCGATCACCACCCCGGCGGTGGTGAACGGCAGGGTGATGCCGAAGGTGGCGTCCAGCCACTGGCCGATCAGGCCGCGCCGCCCCAGCACGAGCAGCAGCGCGACGCCCCCCACCACCGGAGGCAGCACGAGGGGGACGGTGATCAGCGCCCGCGCCAGGCGACGGCCGGGGAAGGCGACGCGGGCCAGCAGCCACGCCAGCGGCACGCCGAGCAGCAGGCACAGCAGCGTGGCCAGGGTCGCGGTCACCAGCGACAGCCGCAGCGCCTCCAGCACCTGCGGCTCGGCCAGCCGTCGGGCCAGGGTGGACCAGGGGGCGCGCACCAGCAGCCCGGCCAGCGGCAGCACCAGGAAGGCCATGCCGAGCACGGCGGGCAGGACCAGCACCCACGGGAGGCGGCCCGCCGTACCGCGCGCCGGGCCGGAGCGGCGCGGTGCGCCGTCCGGGCCGGCCGACGTCGGGGAAGGTGTCATATCGCTCAGGGAGCTTCGAAGCCGGCCTTGGTCAGCACGTCCTTGCCCTGCTGCGACAGGACCAGCTCGACGAACTGCCTGGCCGGCTCCGCCGCCTTGGACAGCGCGGCGATCGGGTAGTCGTTGATCGCCTTGTCCGCCTCGGGGAAGTCGATGCCCTTGACCTTGCCGCCGGAGGCGAGCACGTCGGTCCGGTAGACCAGGGCGGCGTCCACCTCGCCGAGCGACACCTTGGTCAGCGTGGCCTTGACGTCCTGCTCCAGGGTGACCGGGGTGACCGTGAGCCCGGCCGCGTCCAGTGCCTTGACCGCCGCCGCGCCGCACGGCACCTGGGCGGCGCACAGGGCGACCTTGACCTTCGGGTCCGCCAGGTCCGCCAGGCCGTCCACCTTGGCCGGGTTGTCGGCCGGGACGGCGATCTGCAGCTTGTTGCGCGCGAACGTGGCCGGGCCGGCGGCCAGGGAGACGTCGGTGACGGTCTTCATCGTGGCGGGGCTGGCGGCGGCGAACACGTCGGCCGGGGCGCCCTGGACGATCTGCTGGGCCAGCGTGGCGCTGGATCCGAAGTTGAACCTCACCTCCGTGCCCGGGTGGGCGGCCTCGAAGACCTCGCCCAGCTCGCCGAACGTGCCGGTCAGCGACGCGGCGGCGAACACCGTCAGCGTCGTGGCCGCACCACCGCCGGAGGCCGCGGGGGCGGCCTGGCCGCCGGCGCCGCACCCGGAGAGACCGGCGGCCAGGGTGAGGGCGAGCGGGACCGTGACGGTCCACCGGGGAAGACGCCTGAACAACGGGGCTCCTTACTGGCTCACCGCGCGGACGCGGTCGGGGATCTCCACGACGACGTTGGTGGACTTGATCACGGCGACCGCCACCACCCCCACCTCCAGGCCCAGCTCGTCGGCCGCCTGGCGGCTCATCAGCGACACCACCCGGTACGGCCCGGCGGCGATCTCCACCTGGGCCATCACCGCGTCCTTGATCACCTCGGTCACGATCCCGCGGAAGCGGTTACGTGCCGAGGAGTGCCCCGAGCCGTTCTCGGCCTCGACCTGCGAGCGCGCGAACGCCGCCAGGTCCGCGCCCGCCACCGTCCGGTGGCCGTGCTCGTCCCGGCGGGCCGGAAGCCGGCCGGCGTCGACCCATCGGCGCACGGTGTCGGAGCTGACCCCGAGCAGCGCGGCGGCCTCACTGATCCGGAACGTCGTCACGACAACCACCATACCTTCGCATATTCAGGTCCTGATACCCGTATTTCATGGCAATCACGCGGCCACTCTCCAGATCGCCATCTCATCTGCGGGAGCAGCGGAAGCGGCCCTCTCCGCGCACCGCGGGCGCACGGCCCGCTCACCGCGATCCTCCCAGGCCCTCAAGGAACCGCGCCCCTCCCTGGCCCGCAACGAAGACCGCCCCAGCAGCCGTGCCGACAACGCCGCGGGTCAATACATCTAGCGGACGGCCTGCCGCTCGGTCAGGGCGGCGTATCGCCCGCCGAGTCGCATCAGCTCGTCATGGGTGCCCCGCTCGGCGACGCCGCCCGCCTCGACGACGAGGATCTGGTCGGCGTCGCGCACGGTGCTCAGCCGATGGGCGATCACGATGCGCGTCTGGGTCAGCCGGGCGAGGTTCTCCTCGATCGCGGCCTCGGTGGCGGTGTCGAGGTGGCTGGTCGCCTCGTCCAGCAGCAGGACCCGCGGCCGGGGGAGCAGGGCGCGGGCGAGGGCGATCCGCTGGCGCTGGCCGCCGGAGAGGCCGCTGCCCTCGGTGAGCATCGTCTCGTATCCCATGGGCATGGTCATGATGTCGTCGTGGACACGGGCCAGCCTGGCCGCCGCCACCACCTGCTCCAGCGACGCGCCGGGAACGGTCAGGCCGATGTTCTCCCTGATGGTCCCGGTGAAGAGATGCGGCTCCTGGGTGACCACGCCGAACCGGCCGCGCAACCAGCGCGGATCGAGTTCGGCCGCCGGCACCCCGTCGTAGCGGACCTCGCCCTCCACCGGCTGGTACAGGCCCAGCAGGACCCGTCCCAACGTGCTCTTCCCCGACCCGGAGGGTCCCACCAGGGCGATCTTCCGTCCCGGGCCGACCGCCAGGGACACGTGCCTGAGCGTCCACGGAGAACGTGGATCGAAGCGGAATCCCACATCCCGCAGCACCACCTCCCCGTGGAGGACCGGCAGCTTCCGGCCGCCCCGCTCGGGCTCGGCCTCGACGATGTCGGCCAGGCGCTCGAAGTGCGCCCCGGCCTCCTGAAGCTCCTGCAGGCTGGTCAGCAGCGAGGTCAGCGGGGTGAGGGCGGAGACGGCCAGCGCGTTGAGCGCGAGCATCGTCCCCAGGCTCAGCTCCCCGTCCAGCACCTGGGACGCGCCCACGAGCAGCAGCATCGCGGGACCGAGGATCCTGACCCCCGACAGGGCCGCGTCCAGGACCCCGCGCGTCAGCCCCAGGCGCATGTCGGCGTTCATCTGGGCGGTGAACATCCCGGACCACCGCTCCACCGCGCGCCACTCCGCGCTGGACGCCTTGAGCGTCTCGATCCCCCCGATGGACTCGATGAGACGGCCCTGAGTCGTGGCGGCGGCGGTCAGCCCGCGCCCGGTGAGATCCGTGATCCGCCGCCGGGTGGCCAGCAGCAGCACGACCTGGACGGCCGCCACCGCGGCCAGGCACCCTCCGAGGACGGGGTCGCGCAACAGGATCAGGACCATGAAGACCACGGCCAGCGGGCCGTCGAGCAGCGCGGAGAGCAGCTGGCCCGACATCATGGCCCGCAGGTTGGCCGCGCTCTGCGTGCGCATGACCAGGTCGCTCGTGCCGCGAAGGGTGAAGAACCGGTAGGGCAGCGCGAACAGGTGGCCGATCACCCCCGCCGTGAGGTCGGTGTCGGCCCGCGCCCGCAGCACGAGCAGCACGGCGCTACGGAGGTAGCCGAGGACCGACTGGGTGAGCACGACGAAGCCGAGCCCCACCGCGAGGATCCGGATCAGGTAGTGGTCCTCACCGGGGAGGACCTCGTCGACGACGAGCGCGGTGAACGCCGGTACGACGAGGGCGAGCACCTGCAGCAGGAAGGAGGCCAGCAGCGCCTGGAGCAGCAGCCCGCGGTGGCGCGTCAGGGCCGCGCGGATCAGGTCCCGGCGCCACGGCCGGCGCTCCGGCGCCTCGACGCTGAACCCGGGGCCGGGCTCGAAGGCCAGGACGACCCCGGTGAACCCGGTGTCGAACTCCTCCGGTGTGAGCCTGCGCCGGCCG
Source organism: Streptosporangium canum (assembly GCF_900113865.1). Taxonomy (GTDB): domain Bacteria; phylum Actinomycetota; class Actinomycetes; order Streptosporangiales; family Streptosporangiaceae; genus Streptosporangium; species Streptosporangium canum. The sequence continues at coordinate 7,750 of NZ_FOQY01000027.1, forward strand.
GAGGCGGGATCGACGACCTCGACGACGTCCGGACGCCAGCGCTCGACGACCAGGAAGTGGTTGAACTCCCAGTGCACGACGGAGGGGCCCGGCACCGCGGCGAGCTGCCGGGGAGTGAGGGAGAGTGCCTTGGTGCGCAGGCCGTACGACCTCGCGGCCTCCGCGATCGCGAACGCGGTCAGCCCGTCCCGCGACACCTGGAGGTGCTCACCGACCTCACGGATCGTCGTACGGCGTCCATGGTGGCCGAGGACCATCGCCAGGCAGGCCGCGCCGCAGTCGGCGACCGTGCTCTGCCTGATGACCGGCACCCGCCGCCTCATCGCCCCGCCCCGGACGCCGGCCCCGTCATCCCTGTCCCCGCCATCGCTGTCCCGGTCATCGCACCGGCCCCCGTCATCGCGCCGGCCCGAGCGCCGGCAGGATCCCGATCAGCACCACCCCGGTCATCGACAGCGCGAGCAGTCCCACGTAGACCCACAGGCCGAGCAGGACCTTGCCGGAGACCGTACGCAACCGCTCGACGCGCCGCCGGGAGGCCAGGTGGTGATGGAGGGCCCTCTCCCGGAACGGGAGCCCGCTCACGTCCCGGTCCGCTCGGCCGTACCCCAGAACCACTCGATCTTCGCGGTGCTCCTGCGCCGCTCGACCCATTCGGCGAAGATCCTCCGCTCGGCCAGGACACGGACGGCGTCGTCGAGGACGGCGGGCTCCACCGCCAGCACCTTGATCAGCAACTGGCCCTCCTCGGTCTCGAAGGGCCCGGCCACCGTCCCCGGCTCGGCCCCGAAGACCAGGTCGGCCGTCGCGGGGTCCAGTTCCTCCCTCCGCAGGGAGGCGAACACCTCCCCCGGCCTGGCCGTGCCGTCCGCGAACGCCCGCTCCACGCTCTCCAGGAATCCACCGGGATCCGGCACGCGGAGGCCGGCCCCGGCGTCGAGCACGACCTTCGCGACGCGGACGACGTCGAGCCCGTGACCGTGCTCGGCGAACCAGTCCTCGACGTGCCCGGCGGCCACCCGCGAGCGGAGCCGCGCCACCGACGCCTCGACCGCGACCAGCTCCTCCAGCTCGTCGTGGGAGACGCGGTTGCGGTCCATCCACGCCCGGGTCTCCCCGCCGGTCAGCAGCCCGCGCGCCCGGCGGAAGGCGTCCATCGCCGCCTGCAGCTCGGTGTCGGTCAGCGGCTCCGGCGCCTCCTCCATCACCTCGCGCACCAGACTGTCGGTGATGAGGCGGTCGGCCAGCCGGGATTCGTCCCAGATGAAGTCCAGGCAGGCGACGGCACGGGCCACGGAGGTCTCGACACCGTTGACCCGGAGCAGCAGATGCTCACCGGCCCGGTGCACCCCTCGCAGCGGCCAGGGCAGCGCCCGGTCGGGACACCAGGACAGGGAGACCGTGGCGCCGTCGCCCTCCTTGACGAGCAGGGCGTGCTGGAGCGATCCGTCGTACTCCTCCCGCTGGCTGATCAGCCGTACCCGCACCTGGGGGTGGGCCGCCCTGAACCCGGCCAGGTCCCGCTCCGCCGTACCGCCGCTGAGCAGGCCGACCGCGTCGGCGAGCATCCGCCCGTCCGCCATCACCTCACCCCGCTCATGAGCAGATCGCCGATCGCCGCGCCGATGGGCAGCCCGGTCGCGTCCTCGATCCAGAGGAACTGGCCGTTCGGATTGATCTCAAGGAAGACGTAGCGGCCGTCCGGGGTGAGGATCAGGTCGATCGCGCCGTAGGTCAGCCCGAGCCGCTCGACCAGTGCCGTGCACCGAACGGAGATCTCCTCGGGCAGCTCGTGCGCCCGGATGGGCGTGGCGCCCGGGTCGTAGTGCCGCCAGTCGTAACGCGTGTGGTTGCTCACCTGGGAGTGGATCTCCGCCGCGAAGACCTCCTGCCCGACCACGGTCACCCGCAGCTCGACCCGCTTGGGCACGTAGGCCTGGACGATGACCGGGCAGAAGCGCAACGCGTCCGCGTGCGCGACGTCCGCCGTCGAGACGGGCGCCGCGAACCGGCCGAACCGCTCGCCACCCGCCTCCGGCTGGTTGCCGTGCACCGGCTTGGTGATCACGCGCCCCTCATGACGGTCGTAGAAGTCGAGGAAGCTCTCGGGGTCGGTCGTGACCAGCGTCGCGGGTAGCTCGAAACCCAGCCGCCGGGCCTGTTCGAGCTGGTACGGCTTGCGCCCGGCGCGGTCGATGACCGGCCGGGAGGCGGGGACCGTGAGGCAGCCGAGGCTGTCCCAGAGGCTCTCGGCCATGATCCGGCACTCCTCCTCCACGTAGGCGCGGGCGGCGACCCGCGGATGCGCCGCCGGGCTCAGCGGCCGGCGGTACCAGAGCGCGGCCAGATCGTCGAGGACGAGCCGCCGGCCGCCGGCGTCGAGCACGCGGCCGGTCGAACCGTCCCCGGAGTGGCTGATCTCCAGGGTGGCGGCGGTCGGGTAGGAGGCGGGGTCGAAGACGACGACGTCCGCGCCGGCGGCCGTGAGCGGTTTCACGACCCGATCGGCGTGGTCGTCTCCGTCAGAGGTCAGGACGAGGATCATCGCTACGGCTCCCGCGGGTCGGCGCTGCGGCTCCCAGCGCGGGGGCGCGGCGTCGCGCGCCCCCGCGGCGGATCAGTTGCTGTCGCCGGAGGTGTGCGAGTGGTTGCCGTGAATCGTGATGACCTGGCTCTTCGCCCCACCGCTGACCTGAAGAAGCTGCCCCTCGTCGAGCTCGGGACCGAGAGCCGCGATGTCGTCGAGCGTGGTACGCGTCCTGCTCATATGTATCCCCCAACTTTCTGCCGGCCGGATCACACGGCGTGATCCGTCTCGCCGAGCAAATTAGGCGGGGAGAACGCGGCGGGGCGTCCGCCGCGCGATTGATCTTCCGTCATCCTGGCAGCGGACAAGGGGGGAGCCTGGGACCGGCGCCGCGTCCCGCCGGGGGCCGGGTCCCCTCACCGGGTCACCGCGGCCCTCCGGGTGCGAGCTAGCCTGGAATGGTGAGCATCACCGCTGGTAGCCACCCCTTGGGGCCCGAATCCGGCCGGCTCCTCGTCAATACGACCCGCACCGGACTGGGCGCGAAGGCCGGTCATGACCTCACCATCGAGGTCACCCGCTGGCGCGGCGACGCCACGGTCGACCCCGCCGACCCGGCCGGCTCCTCGGTGACCGTCGAGGCCGACGTCGAGTCGTTCGAGGTCCGGGAGGGGACCGGCGGCGTCAAGCCGCTCAGCGACTCCGACCGCCGGGAGATCAAGAAGATCCTCCAGGAGAAGATCCTTCACGCCGGGCGCCACCCGACGATCACGTTCCGGTCGACGCGGGTCGGCGGGACCGCGGAGTCGTTCCGCGTCGAGGGCGATCTCACCATCGTCGGCGTCACCCGGCCCGTCACGGTGCAGGGCGTGCTGGCCGAGGGCCGCGTGCGCGGTTCGGCGGTCATCGCACAGACCCGATGGGGGATCCGGCCCTACTCGGCGTTCTTCGGCACGCTCAAAATCAGCGACGAGGTCGAGGTACGGTTCGACCTCGGCCTCACCCCGGAGCGGTGACCCCGGCCGGGCGGAGCCGGTCCGCACGCGCCTGCGGGAAAGGCATGCGGGCTTCCGGGAAAGGCATGTGCGCTTCCGGGGAATCCGCGCGTGCTTTCGGGGAAGACGTGCGCGCTTCCGGACGCGCCTGTGGGAAAGGCATGCGGGCTTCCCGGCGCGCCTGCGGGAAGACGCGCGGGCTTCCCGGCGCGCCTGCGGGAAAGGCGTGCGCCGCTGAGGCGGCGCCTACAACCTCTCCACCCGGCGCAGGAACCCGCGCACGTCCAGGAAGCCGGCGAGCGACTGGCGGTGCTCCTCGCAGGCCGCCCAGACCTTCTCCCGCTCCGGCGCGTGAATCCGGGGATTGTTCCAGATCACGGCATACGACGCCGCCGCCCGGCAGCCCTTCGCCGAGCAGATCGCCGGCTCCACCGGCTCTGCCTGCTCACTCATCCGCGGCGTCCCTCCGCCCGCGAGAGGGCGACCCGGCGGTGCCGCCCGTGGGCCCGGACCACCTGGAGAACCTTCGGTTGAAGCGTCGACTCGTCCACGGGCTCAGCCTGCCACGCCGGCGAGGAGCACGGCCACGGCGGGTCCGGGCGCGATCCGGTGCGACGGCCCGGAGGCCGAGCCGGCCGCACAGACCGGCGGCACGGCGCCGGGGGCGGTGATGTCGTCCAGCGGTGATGTCCTACGCGGCGGGGTCTCCGGTCCAGACGTCGACGAAATCGAGCATCGTCACGGGGGGCTCGGGCGGGCGGAAGCCCAGTGCCTGGGTGACCACCCGGTCGACGACCGGATGGAGGCGTTTGTCCACGAAATCGAGGTAGGCCTCCTTGGACTCCCACACCTCCACGTAGCGCAGACCCTGATCGGTGTTGTGGGCGAGGTGAAGGATCATGCCGGGCGGCGAATCGGGTCCCAGCTCGTCCTTGATCCGGGCGTAGGTGTCAGGGCCGATCGGGACTTCGTAGGTGAACGCGTACGGCATCGCGACTCTTCCGTAATTTGATCCGAGACTGTCTCGGATCAATAATGCGAGCATGACCGCTGACGACAAACGCGTCAAGAGGCGCTACGACACGAGCCTGCGGCACGCGACCGCGGGCCGTACCAGGCAGGCCATCCTCGACGCGGCCACCGCGCTGTTCCTTGAGCGGGGCTACGCGACCACCACCATGGCCGCCATCGCCAGGAGCGCCGGGGTCAACACCGACACCGTCTACGCCTCGGTCGGCGCCAAACCCGCGCTCTTCCGCCTCCTCGTCGAGGCGGCGATCTCCGGAGAGGACCACGCGGTGCCCGCTCTGGAGCGCGACTACGTACGGGACATCCGGGCCCAGCCCGACGCGGCACGCAAGCTGGCCGGCTACGCGGCCGCGATGAGCCGGATCCATGCTCGGCTCGGGCCGCTGTTCGGCGTGCTGCAGACGGCCGCGCCGGCCTCACCCGAACTCGCCGAGCTGTGGCACGAGATCGCGGAACGGCGGGCCGCCAACATGCGCCTGCTGGCCGCCGACCTGGCGGCGACGGGCCGGCTGAGGGTCGAGGTCGAAGAAGCGGCGGACGTCATCTGGGCGACCAACTCCCCCGAGCTCTACCTTCTTCTCGTCCGCGACCGCCGGTGGACGCATGAGCATTACGAGCGCTGGCTCGCCGACTCCTGGTGCCGGCTCCTGCTCGCCTGATCCCCGGCCTCGTCGAGAGTGCCGCCGCCGTCGATCGGTGTCCGATCGCGTCCACGTGGCGGGGGTGGGCCGGGCGGGGCGCGTACGAAGAACGAGCCCCGCCCGGCGGCGGATCAGAGCTCGCCGCTCTCGATCGCCTGCTTGAGGGCCGCCTGCGTCTGCTCGTGGGAGGCGACGCCGTTCGTGACGACGAAATCGATCAGCGAGGTGTCCGCGTCGAAGGTGAGGTGCTCGATCACCTCGGTCTTCCCGTTGTCCCGCTCCTTGAAGAGGATTTTCTGGTGCGTGACGACGCCGGGCAGCGACCAGGTGTCCGTCTCGTATCTGAGGCCGGCCTGGTCAATGCGCTGTTGCGCGTGCGTCTTGCTGGTGACGATCGTGCCCTGGTACGGGATCTCCTCTATGGCCGTGAAATCGATGGTGCGCGTGCCGGCCTGAGACCGGTCGTCGTGGGTGACGACGCGCTTCAGGAACGAATGCATGCCGATGTGGTGGTTGATATCCGAATACGCGGCGAACACGTGTTCCACCGGGGCGTCGATCTCGATGGAGATGCGGGCCTTGTCCCGGCTCCGCCCCGACCCCGGAAGGGGAGGGGGCGCGGAGTCGTAGAACCTGTAGGTGTCCCACGCGGCCTGCCACTCGACGGCGAGTTCGGCATCGCTCTCGGGAACGTCGGCGCGGGCGGGACCGGAGAAGGCGGTGAGAACGAGGGCCGCGGCGAACAGCGGGGTGGCAAGAAGTCGAAGGAGCTTCTTCACATGTACCTCAAAAAGAGATGATAAGGACAAATGATCTTTTATCGCATGTCCTCGTGATTTAGAACCCTCAGGGGGATTTGGAACCCCCAACTCCGAAAACGTGACCCGGCGCGGCGCCGGCCCCTCGTCGGATCTACCGCTGTTCCGCGAGCCACTCGTCGAAGGTGGTCGGCGCGATGCGGGCGCCCTCGCCGGGCAGCATCACGTTGCCGGCCATCGCCGGGCCGAACACCGCCGACCACGTCGGCACGAGCTTCACCGTGCGGCCGCGCGCCTCATTGGTGCGCCGGGCCATGTCCACAAGGTCCTGCGGGTCGGGCCCGGCGATGTCGGCGTAATGCCCCTGCGGCTCGCCCACCGCGATCTCACCGAGGATGTCGGCCACGTCCGCGGGCGCGATCGGCTGCACGAGCAGCGGCGCGATCGTGGCGACGCCGTCCCGCTCGGTCCAGCTCGCCACCATCGCGGCGAAGTCGTGGAACTGCGTGGCCGGGACGATCGTCCACGGCACCGGTCCGGCGGCCACGAGGCGCTCCTGCTCCCGCTTGCCGGCGTAGTGCGCGTTGCCCTCGACGCGATGGATCGCGGCGATCGAGAGCAGCACGTGGTGACGGACACCGGCCCGCTCCTCGGCGGCGATCAGGTTCCGCGTGGTGGTGCCGAAGTACGCCACCGTCTCGGCCGGGTCGGTCGCCGGCCCGTTGGTCACGTCGACGACCGCCTCGACACCGGCCAGAGCGTCGTCGAGCCCGGCACCGGTCGACAGGTCCACGCCGAGGGAGCGGCTGACACGCACGACGCTGTGCCCGTCCCGTTCGAGGGCGGCGGCGGTGAGCGCCCCGATGTTCCCGGTCGCGCCGGCGACTGCGATCCGCATGACGGTCTCTCTTTCTCTTCGCTGTCGAGCAGACGGTATCATGGACTAAAGAGGTCCATAATATCTGCGATAGACTCGGGGCCGTGAAGCTGCCTGTGAGCACCGAATGGGTCCTGCACTGCGCCACGACGCTGGCACAGCTCGATCCGGGAGCCAGCGCGTCGGCGGCACAGCTCGCGCAGTACTACGACCTCCCGGCGGCCTATCTCACCAAGCAGCTGAAGGCGCTCGTCAGAGCCGGCCTGCTGGCCGCGACCACGGGCCCGAGGGGAGGATTCCGGCTCGCGCGGCCCGCCTCCGAGATCACGCTCCTGCAGATCGTCGAGGCCGTCGACGGCACGTCCTCACCGTATGAGTGCCGCGAGATCCGCCAGCAGGGACGGGGGGCGCTGCCCCCGGAGGACTGCCGCCGCACCTGCGTCCTCGCCGAGAAAATGGCCGACGCGCACGAGGCGTGGCGGCGCAGCCTCGCCGGGGTCACCCTCGCCGGCATCCTCGCCTCGCTGCCCCCGTCGGCGCCGTCCCGCACCCGGCTGCGCCTGGCGGGGACGGTGTAGTCCGTCCGCGGGCGACGCCGAAGCCCGCGGAGGGGCTCGATGGGATTCCTTATCGATAATCCAGAACGGAACTAGTTGCTACGCTGGTGACATGACCGCCATGGCACCCACCCGCACCGAGCCGGACCTGTCGTTCCTGCTGGACCATGCCGGCCACGTCCTGAGAACCCAGATGGCGGCGGCGCTCGCCGAGATCGGGCTGACGGCACGCATGCACTGCGTGCTGGTTCACGCCCTGGAGGAGGAGCGCACGCAGATCCAGCTCGCCGAGATCGGCGACATGGACAAGACCACGATGGTGGTCACGGTCGACGCCCTGGAGAAGGCGGGGCTCGCCGAGCGCCGCCCGTCGAGCACGGACCGGCGGGCCCGGATCATCGCGGTCACCGAGAAGGGCGCGGAGGTCGCGAGGCAGAGCCAGGAGATCGTCGACAGCGTGCACAAGGCCGCCCTGGGCGCGCTGCCCGAAAACGAGGGCGAGGCGCTCGTGCGAGCCATGAACCGCCTGGTGACGGGACATCTGGCCACCCCCGTCGAGGCGACCCAAGGGGTCCGGCGGGCACGGCAGCGCACAAAATAGATCCACAAGGGATCGTCTACAAAAAAACTATCTGCTACGGTCGCTCCTGTTCCCTTCCGAACAGGAGCCGACGATGTCGCACACCCCGCCTTCCCCTCGACCGCCTCGCACCGGCACGCCCCGATCACGCCGGCTGGCGCTGACCGTGCTGTCCGCCGCGATGCTGATGACGATCCTGGACGGCAGCATCGTGACCGTGGCGATGCCGGCCATCCAGCGAGATCTGGGCTTCTCGCCCGCCGGGCTCAGCTGGACCGTCAACGCGTACCTGATCGCTTTCGGCGGCCTGCTGCTCCTGGCCGGCCGGCTGGGCGACCTCATCGGCCGTAAAGCCATGTTCCTGGCAGGCAACGCGGTCTTCACCGCCGCGTCGCTGCTGGCCGGAGCGGCCACCGGCCCCGGCATGCTGATCGCCGCCCGGTTCCTGCAGGGCGTCGGCAGCGCCATGGCCTCCGCGGTCGTTCTGGGCATCCTGGTGACGTTGTTCACCGGGGCCGAGGAGCGCGCGAAGGCGATCGGCGTCTTCAGCTTCACCGGCGCCGCCGGCGCCTCGATCGGCCAGGTCCTGGGCGGGGTCCTCACCGATGCCCTCAGCTGGAACTGGATCTTCTTCATCAACCTGCCGATCGGGCTGGCCACGATCGTGCTGGCGATCCGGGCACTGCCGGACGAGCGTGGGGCCGGCCTCGCCGCCGGGTTCCAGCGAGATGCAGGCGCGCCGCACGAGGCCGTCGCGGGCGCAGGCGGTGGTCGCGATGCACCTCTGAGGCGTCTGACCGGCGACGGGGAGCCGGATCCTCAGGAGTTCCGGCGGCCGGTGCCGTCGTCGGGCAGGGAGTCCAGCCAGCGGATGAGGCGGCTCCCCTCGCGGGTCATGATCTCCGGGTCGCGCAGGGCGTTGGCCAGCAGTGACATGCCCTGGTAGGCGGCGACGAGCGTGAGCGCGAGATCGTCGGGGTCGGGCAGTCCCAGCTCGCGGAATTGGCGTTCCACCCAGTCCAGCAACAACCGGATGACCTTGCCCGCCTCCAGGTCCATGCCTCCCTCGGCGCGTTTGTCGAGTTCGACGGCCAGGGTGCCGGTGGGGCAGCCGTAGCGGGCCGCGACGTCGCGCTGGCCCACCCACAAGTCGACCAGGGCCTTGAGGCGTTCGAGCGGGGAGGGGAGCTTGTCGAGTTCGCCGATCAGTCCCGCGAGGTGTCCGGAATGCTCGGCCAGGGCGGCCTGGATCAGCGCGTCCTTGGTCTTGAAGTAGTAGTACACGTTTCCGACGGGAACGTCGGCGGCGTGGGCGATGTCGGCGATGGTGGTGCGCTCCACGCCCTGCTGGTGCAGGACCCGGGCGGCGGCGGCCATCAACTGCCGCCGCTTGTCGGCCCCCCGCGTCCGGGGCTTCGTTGAGTCAGACACCTCACTAACTATAGACACGTGGCGGTGACGTCGGATGACGGCCGCATCTCCTGCTTCACCCCCGACGAAAGTCGGGGGTGACCGATGTCGATCGTGCGATACGACCTCCCTCTCCCGATTTCTACGGTTGTCCCGTACGGAACAGTGAACGGAGGACATCGTGAGGAAGCTGTCGGCCTGTTCGGCGTGACCTTGGCACAGTTGGTCCTGGCGTCCGCGGCGGCTGCCGCTCCACCCGGCAGAGCCCTCGACGCGACCGCCGTCGACAGCTACATGAACGACTATCTGGCACGGACCGGCCTGCCCGGGGCCGTGGTCGCGGTCACCAGAGGCGACCAGGTCATCCGTGCCGCCGGCTACGGACACGGTGCGGACGGCAGGACCCTCACGGCGGGGACGCCGATGCCGGTGGCCTCCCTCTCCAAGTCCTTCACCGCCCTGGCCGTCATGCAACTGGTCGAGGCGGGCAAGGTGAACCTGGACACACCGGTGCGTCACTATCTGCCCGAGTTCGAGATGGCGGATCCACGGGCCGGCAAGATCACTGTACGGCAGTTGCTGAACCAGACCTCGGGCATGGCCGACTCCGCCTTCCCTGACCTGGCCCTGCCACAGTCCGACACGCTGGCCGGCGCCGTCGCCAGGATGCGCGGCGCGAAGCTGTCCGGCGAACCGGGCACCAAGATGAACTATCACAACCCCAACTACTTCGTCGCCGCACGACTGGTGGAGGTCGTGAGCGGGGTCCCGTTCGCGGACCACATGTCCGGCAAAGTGTTCGGGCCGCTCGGCATGAAGGCCAGCACCACGGTCAACACCACCAAGGACATGCCGGGCGGCGCCAAGGGCTACATCCGCGCCTACGGCCAGGTGATCCCGCGCTCCCACCCCTACTGGTTCGCCAACGGAAGCCAGGGCGTCGTCACCACGGCCGACGACCTGACCCGCTGGCTGATCATGCAGAACAACAAGGGCAGGAGTGCGCACGGCCGGCAGATCGTCTCCACCCGAAGTATCGAGACCATGCGGGCACCCAGCAAGGGCAGCAGCTACGGAATGGGGTGGTCGACCAGCGAGCCCGAACAGGGCCCCGTACGGATCCAGCACACCGGCTGGCTGCTCACCCACAACGCCATGCAGACCCTGCTCCCCGACGGCGGCTCACGTCCACGTCGTAGTCGTCGCCTTCCTCCTCCGGGAATTCCGGACCTGCTCGCGCGCGCTCCACGGCGCCCTTCAAACCATGATCGTTCAGACCTGCCGACAGCGCCGCCTCAGCACGATCATGCCGATGGTGACCGGTTACGTCCGGGGCCGGGTGTTCCTCACCCGGTCGCACACCACCGCGGCACCCAGTCGGCGGTCAGGAAGAACGAGAAAACTCGACGCCGGTACGCAACCGTTCAACCCGCGCGCTCGAAAGCACGGTCAGGAAGAACGCGGCGCGGCTCGCAACACGTCGAGTTCCTCGTTCATGGCGTCGAGAAAGGCGGCCACGGCGTGCAACTCCTCCGGGCTGAAACGCCGCAGGGCGTTGTCCGTGCTACGGCCGAGCGGGCGGAAGAAGGCCGCGGCGAATTCCTGCGCCGCGTCGAGGTAGTGCACGTGGACCACGCGCCGGTCGTGCACGTCGCGGACCCGGCGGATGTGCCCGGCCCGCTCCAGCCGGTCGAGGCACGCGGTGATGGCGCCCGACGTGAGGTTCAGCTCCTCCCGCAACCGGCTCGGGGTGATCGGCGACGGAGCATCGAAGATCTTGATGAGGGCCTGGACGTCGGTGGTGTGCAGCCCGTGCTCGTGGGCGAACTCGTGGGCGATGCGGTTGAACTCGGCGGTCATCCGGCGCAGCCGTACCGCGAAGGACTGCAGGTCGATGCCCCCCTGGTTATCGCCGTTCATGCCGTCATGCTACATTAACTCAACAATTGAGTATCTCAATAATCGAGTTATATGGCATCACGGAAAGGTGATCTCATGGCGCGGCAACCGATCCGCTGGCTTGTTCCGGCGCTGCTGGTGCTGGTCTGGCTGGCCGTCGGCGGAGGGCTGGGGCCGTTCGCCGGCAAGCTCACCGAGGTGTCCACCAACGACCAGGCCGCTTTCCTGCCGCAGAGCGCGGAGTCCACGCGCGTGCTGGAAGTGCAGGAGAGTTTCCGCGAGGGTGAGACGCAGCCGCTCATCGTGGTGTGGACCGCGGACGGGAAGAACATCACTCCCGAGCAGAGCGCCGCGGCGACCCGGACGCTCGCCTCGCTGCGCGGCACGGCGGGCGTCGTCGGGACGCCCACCCCCGCCATCGGATCGGACGACGGCAAGGCCCTGCAGGGCGTGGTCCAGCTCGGCGCCGACCTGGAAGGCTCGCTCGGGGAGAGCCTGGACCGGATCGGCTCGGCGCTGGCGGTCGACGGCCTGCGGGCTCAGCTGGCGGGACCGGCGGCCACCCGGGCCGACCTGTCCGACGCTTTCGCCGGGATCGACGGCCTGCTGCTCGGGGTGGCGCTGATCACCGTGTTGATCATTCTGCTGGCGGTGTACCGGAGCGTGCTGCTGCCTCTCGTCATCATCATCGGCGCGGTCTTCGCCCTGGGCCTGGCATGCGCCGTGGTGTACTTCCTGGCCGACCGCGACATCGTCCGGGTCGACGGCCAGGTGCAGGGCATCCTGTTCATCCTGGTCATCGGCGCGGCCACCGACTACGCGTTGCTGCTGACCGCCCGCTTCCAGGAGGAACTGGCCGCCACCGGCGACCGCTTCGCCGCGGGCCGCGTCGCGCTGCGACGCTCGTTCGAGCCGATCGTCGCCAGTGCCGCCACGGTGGCCCTGGCCCTGCTCGCGCTGCTGCTCAGCAACCTGACCAACAACCGCGCGCTCGGCCCGGTGGGCGCCATCGGCATCGTGTGCGCCGCCCTCAGCGCGCTCACCTTCCTGCCCGCGACTCTCGTCCTGCTGGGGCGCGCCGCCCTGTGGCCGGCGAAGCCGCGTCCGGCCGACGCCACGGCCCGCGGGATCTGGGGCCGCGTGGCCGCCCTGGTCGACCGCCATCCGCGCCGGCTCTGGATCGCGACCGTCCTGCCCCTCATCGGCCTCGCCCTCTTCGCGCCGCAACTGAACGCCAGAGGCGTGCCGCTGGACGAGACATTCGTGAACGACGCGCCGTCGGTGGCGGCCCAGGCGACGCTGAGCGAGCACTTCCCCGGAGGCTCGGGGCAGCCCGCGGTCATCGTCGCCCCCGCCGAGCGTGCCGCGGCCGTGGCGGAGGCGGCCGGCGGCGTCGAGGGTGTGTCCGACGCCTCGGCGACGACGCAGAGCGGACGGCCGGGCGACACCCCCAAGATCGTCGATGGACGCGTGCTGGTGGAGGCGACGTTGCGCGACGCGCCGGACAGCGACGCCGCCCAGGACACGGTCAAACGCCTGCGCGCCGCGCTCGCCCCCGAGAACGGCGTCATGGTCGGCGGGTACAGCGCCCAGCGATACGACACGACGGAGACCGCGAAGAACGACACGCTGCTCATCGTCCCGGTCGTCCTGGCGATCATCCTGCTCATCCTGATCGTCCTGCTGCGCTCGCTGATGACGCCCGTGCTCCTGGTGGTCACCGTGGCGCTGAACTTCCTGGCCACCCTCGGCGTCTCCACACTGGTCTTCACGCACGTGTTCGGGTTCACCGGCAGTGACGCCTCCGTGCCGCTGTACGGCTTCGTCTTCCTGGTCGCGCTGGGTGTGGACTACAACATCTTCCTCATGTCCAGGGTGCGCGAGGAGACCGCGCACCACGGGGCGCGAGAGGGTGTGCTGCGCGGGCTCGTCACCACCGGCGGGGTGATCACTTCGGCGGGCGTCGTGCTCGCCGCCACCTTCGCCGCGCTGGTGGTGATCCCCCTGGCCTTCCTCGCGCAGATAGCCTTCATCGTCGCCTTCGGCGTCCTGCTCGACACCTTGGTGGTGCGGTCTCTGCTGGTCCCGGCGCTGGTACGGGATCTGGGCCCACGGGCTTGGTGGCCCAGCCGCCTGGGCCGCTCCGAGGTACGGCAGGAGTCCCGGGGACTGGCCGGAGCGTCGAAGTAGGCGCCCAGCCTGGGCATCGGCCGCGACCTCCTCTGTGGCGAGGTCGCGGCCGACGAGGCGTTCGAGTTCGGCACCGGTGCCCTCGACATCGGATTCATCGGCGAACAGGCCATTCACAAGGATGTAGCACACCGAGACACAGGGGGCTACATTGAATGAATGAAGACGATTACCCAGCGCGAGTTCCGCAACAACTCCGCAGCCGTCATGGACGCGGTGGAGGCGGGTGAGGTCTACCACATCACCCGCAACGGCATCGAGGTCGCCGAACTGCGGCCCCTGGCCCGCAGACGGCGCCTGACGGCGGAGGAACTGGTCACCCGCCATCGCCGGCTACCGCGTGTGGACTACGAGCGCATGCGTCAGGAAGCCGACGAGTTCTTCGGCACGGAAGATCGCGTCGGCGACGACAACGATCCCTGGGAGCGCAACCATGCCTGATCGTGCCGAGTCCGGGGTGCTCGACACCCGCACTTACATCGATCTGGAGCTGATCGACCCAGCGCGGCTGCCGACCATCCCGGAGATTACCGCGATCACCCTCGCCGAACTCCACCAAGGCGTCGCCATGGCCAAAAGCGCTGGGGCCAGAGCCGCACGCATGGAGAAACTCGGAGCAGCCGTCACCGACTTCGAACCGCTGCCCTTCGACGGCGACGCCGCCGCCCGCTACGGGACCCTGGTGGCCCTCACGATCGCCGCCGATCGCGATCCACGCCCGCGCAGAATGGATCTGATGATCGCGGCGGTGGCATCCGCTCGAGGCCTGCCGCTCTACACGCGCAACGACGCCGACTTCAAGGGGCTCGAAGGCATAGTGACCGTGGTGTCCGTGTGACGATTCCGCGGAGCGTCCCAAGGACCTGGAATCGCCATCGTCGTCAAGCACGACGAAATCAGCGCTGCTGTCACGGCTCCGCCGGAAGGCGTTGACCGTGGGCATCCCTCCGCATACGTTCCGTTTGGGCCGCCGGTACGGCACCCGGAACGGAAGGGGTGCGATGACCTCCGAACTCAGCCCGAACACGGACATCGTCCCCGGACCGCTGGGCACGCCGCCGCCGGAGTTCGCGCGACGCCACAAGGAGGGGCCGCTGGACCCGGCCGCCATGCCGAGCGGGGATCTGGTGCCGGTGGCCGTCAGATACGAGGACGTGCGGACCCTGCTGGGCTCGGCGGCCTCCAGCCGCAACCTGCGCTTTCCCGGTCTGCCACGGCTGGTGAGCGGCATGGGCATCGACGACGACCCCGACGCGCTGATCAACCAGGACCCGCCGGAGCACACCCGCTACCGGCGGATCATGCACGGAGCCTTCACGCCCCGCCGGACCGAGCCGTGGCGGCCCTGGATCGCGGCGATCGCCGGTGAGCTGCTCGACAGGCTGGGAGAGGAGTTCGACCTGGTGGACGCGTTCGCGGTGCGACTGCCCGGCCAGGTCGTCTGCCGGCTGCTCGGCGTCCCGCACGAGGACTACGACCAGTTCGTGGCCTGGACGGACATGTTCCTCACCACCTCCACCGCGGCCGAACAGGTCCGCCACCGGGGCTACACCGAGTTCATGGCCTACGCCCGCGACCTGGTGGCCCGGCACCGCACGGAACCCGGCGACGACCTCATCGACCTGCTCGTGCAGGCCCGCGACGCCGACGACCGGCTGAGCGAGGGCGAGCTGGTCAACACCGTGTTCTCGCTGATCACCGCAGGACACGAGACGACCGCCTCGATGGTCTCCAGGGGAGCCTTCCGCCTCATGCTCCACCGCGAGCAGTGGGACGAACTGGTCGCTCAGCCGGAGCTGGCGCCCACCGCGGCCGAGGAGATCCTGCGCTACGACGGACCGCCGGCCAGCGCGTTCATGCGCCGGATGACCGAAGACGTCGAGCTGTCGGGCGGCACCCTGAAAGCCGGGACGGTCGTGATGCCCAACCTCAACGCCGCCAACCACGACCCCCGCGCCTTCCCCGAGCCGGAGCGCTTCGACATCCACCGCTTCGGCACGCACCCGCCGCACCCGCACCTGGCCTTCGGGTACGGCCCGCACCGCTGCCTGGCCGCCGCGCTGGCCAGGGTGGAGCTCACCGAGGCCGTCAGGGCGCTGGCGGTCAAACGGCCGGGGCTCCGACTGGCCGTTCCGGCCGAAGACGTCGAGTGGAGCGACGGCCTGACCTACCGCCCCGTCGCGCTGCCGGTCACCTCGGCCGACCTCGGCTCCTGACGCGAGGAGCCGGGACCGGCCCGTGTTCCCGCCACCCGTCCCCCCGTCCCCCGGAGGGAGGGCATGGCCTGGCGAGAGCGTGCGGATGGCCGGTTCTCCCCGCATGGCGCGGGCGGCCGCAGGGAAGCGCGCCACGCCACGGCAGGGCAAACGCCGCCTGACACGGCACAAGACTTGGGTCACTTATTGTCTTGAATCATTCGTTTTTATCTTGAATCGTTCGTTTTTGTGGGGATAAGTTGGCGCCATGATCGCATCCCTGCCCCCGACCACCGCCGAGGAGCTACGCGGGGCCGGCCTGCGGGTGACGGCCGCCCGCGTCGCGCTGCTCGAGACAGTCCGGGACGGTGACCACCTCGATGTCGAGACGATCGCCTCCGGGGTGCGCGATCGCGTAGGTCACATCTCCCTCCAAGCCGTGTATGAGGCCCTCTACGCGCTCACCGCGGCGGGACTCGTACGCCGGATCGAACCGGCCGGCAGCCCGGCCCGGTTCGAGGGACGGGTCGGGGACAACCACCACCACGTCGTGTGCCGGTCGTGCGGTGCCGTCGCCGACGTCGACTGCGCGGCCGGCGAGACGCCCTGCCTGACCGCGTCCGACGACCACGGCTTCTCGATCGACGAGGCCGAGGTCATCTACTGGGGCCTGTGCCCCGGCTGTTCCACCCCCCGCAGTGCCTGAACAGTGATCAGCTGTCCGGAAGGATTCCCATGTCCGAGAACCATGATGCAATCGTCACAGACGCGAAGACGGAGGGCGGCGGCTGCCCGGTCGCGCACGAGCGCGCCTCGCACCCGACTCAGGGCGGCGGAAACCGCCAATGGTGGCCGGAGCGGCTCAACCTGAAGATCCTCGCCAAGAACCCCGCCGTGGCCAATCCACTCGGTGAGGGGTTCGACTATGCCGAGGCGTTCAAGAGCCTCGACCTCGCGGCCGTGAAGCGGGACATCGCGCAGGTGCTGACCAGCTCGCAGGACTGGTGGCCGGCCGACTACGGCCACTACGGCCCGTTCATGGTCCGGATGGCGTGGCACAGCGCGGGCACCTACCGGATCAGCGACGGCCGCGGCGGCGCCGGGGCCGGCCAGCAGCGCTTCGCCCCCCTCAACAGCTGGCCGGACAACGGGAACCTCGACAAGGCGCGCCGCCTGCTGTGGCCGGTCAAGAAGAAATACGGCCGGCAGCTCTCGTGGGCCGACCTCCTGATCCTCACCGGCAACGTCGCCCTGGAGTCGATGGGCTTCACGACCTTCGGCTTCGCCGGCGGTCGTGAGGACGTCTGGGAGCCCGAGGAGGACGTCTACTGGGGCCCCGAGTTCACCTGGCTCGACGACCAGCGCTACACCGGCGACCGGGAGCTCGAGAACCCCCTCGGCGCGGTCCAGATGGGCCTCATCTACGTCAACCCGGAGGGCCCGAACGGCAACCCGGACCCGCTCGCCGCGGCCCGCGACATCCGTGAGACGTTCCGCCGGATGGCGATGAACGACGAGGAGACGGCAGCCCTGATCGTGGGCGGTCACACCTTCGGCAAGACCCACGGCGCCGGCCCGGCGGACCACGTCGGCCCCGACCCCGAGGCCGCCCCGCTCGAGGACCAGGGCTTCGGCTGGAAGAGCACCTACGGCACCGGTAAGGGCGGCGACGCGATCACCAGCGGTCTCGAGGGTGCGTGGACGAACACCCCGGTGACGTGGGACAACAGCTTCCTTGAGATCCTTTATGGCTACGAGTGGGAGCTGTCCAAGAGCCCCGCCGGCGCGCACCAGTGGAAGCCGAAGGACGGCGCCGGGGCCGGTACCGTCCCCGACGCCCACGATCCGTCGAAGAGCCACGCCCCGACGATGCTGACGACCGACCTCGCGCTCCGCGTGGACCCGGTTTACGAGCAGATCACGCGACGCTGGCTCGAGAACCCCGCCGAGCTCGCGGACGCCTTCGCCCGGGCGTGGTTCAAGCTGACCCACCGCGACATGGGCCCGGTCGTGCGCTACCTCGGCCCGGAGGTCCCGACCGAGACGCTGCTGTGGCAGGACCCCCTCCCCGCGGTGACGCACGAGACCGTCGACGCCGCGGACATCGCCTCCCTCAAGGGCCAGATCCTCGCCTCGGGCCTGTCGGTGTCCCAGCTCGTGTCCACCGCGTGGGCGTCGGCCTCCTCCTTCCGCGGCAGCGACAAGCGCGGCGGCGGCAACGGTGCGCGCATCCGCCTCGAGCCGCAGATCGGGTGGGAGGCCAACGATCCCGACCAGCTGGCGACGGTGCTGCGCACCCTGGAGGGGATCCAGGAGTCCTTCAACGCCGCCCAGACCGGCGGCAAGCGGGTCTCGCTCGCCGACCTGATCGTGCTCGCCGGTGGTGCGGCCGTCGAGCAGGCCGCCAAGGACGCCGGCTTCGACGTCGAGGTCCCCTTCACGCCGGGCCGCGTGGACGCGTCGCAGGAGCAGACCGACGTGGAGTCGTTCGCCGCGCTCGAGCCGACCGCCGACGGGTTCCGCAACTATCTCGGGAAGGGCAACCGGCTGCCGGCTGAGTACCTGCTGATCGACCGGGCGAACCTGCTGACCCTGAGCGCCCCCGAGATGACGGTCCTCATCGGTGGCCTCCGTGTCCTGGGCGCGAACTACCGGCAGTCGCCGCTCGGCGTCCTCACCACGACCCCCGGGTCCCTGACCAACGACTTCTTCGTCAACCTGCTCGACCTGGGCACGACGTGGAAGGCGACATCCGAGGACGCGAACACGTTCGAGGGGCGCGACGCCGCCACGGGCGAGGTCAAGTGGACCGGCAGCCGTGCCGACCTCGTCTTCGGGTCGAACTCCGAGCTGCGCGCGCTCGCGGAGGTCTACGCGAGCGATGACGCGAAGGAGAAGTTCGTGAACGACTTCGTCGCGGCGTGGGACAAGGTGATGAACCTCGACCGGTTCGACCTCGTCTGATCATGGCGTCCAGGTCGGCCCTCACCGGCCGGCCTGGACGTCCTCAGCCCCGAGGATCTCGACACGGGCGAGCCGCTGTCTCTCCGGCCCGGGCCCGCACCGGGCGGCGTCCTACCGGCAGGTTCTCGTCTCGGGCGAGCAGTGCTTGACCTCGGGGTAGCGGGTCGACGGCTTGTCCAGCAGGGGTTGGGATCTCTTGCGCAGGTGCAGGTCGAAGAAGGCCGCGACGTACCTGCGGGTGATGTCCATGGCGCGGACACCGGGTATGTCGGCGCCGAGGTCGATGCCGATCTGGTCGGCCAGCACGCCCAGGTCGGTGAAGGACGTGTGCTCCGCCCCGGTCACCAGGAGCCAGCGCTTCCAGCCGTTCAGCTGCTTCCAGTCGCGCTCCCAGGTGGCGGCCGCCTCTCCCTCCCCCGGGGTGTAGGTGGCCGGCTTGCCCAGGAACAGGAACGGCCGCGCCAGTCCGCTGTCCGGGATCCGGACCTGTGTGGTGCCGTCGATGTCGATGCCGGCGCGTATCCGGGAGTCTTCGAGCATGGCCGCGATGGTGCTCGCTCCTCCGGCGGAGTGGCCGGCCATCGCGATCCTGGAGGTGTCGACCAGGCGGGCGCCCTTCCATTTCGGGTGCGATCCGGTCAGCTGGTCGAGCACGAAGGAGACGTCGGCCGCCCGGCTCCTCGCCAGCTTCTCCCACCACGCCGGATTCTTCTCGATCCCGCATGTGACGCAGGTGGTCACCCGTCCGTCGGGGAAGGTGGTGGCGACGTTCTCGTAGGTGTGGTCGATCGCGGCCACCACGTAGCCTCGGCTGGCCAGTTCCTCGGCCAGCGCCGTGAGTTCGGTCCGGGGCTTGGTATGGCCGGGGGAGAGCACGACGAGGGGGAGACCGTGCTTGCGCCCTGCCGGGTCGGCGTCGGTGAAGGCGTTGGTCCGCGTCTTGCTCAGCGTGTCGGGCGGCACGCTGGTGATCTCCCCGCTCTTCAGAAGAAGCTCGGACTCCTTGGCCGTCATGTACGGGGCCCGCTTACGGCCCGGCGACTTCACCGGGTACCACAGGGAGACCATGAGTTCCCGGACCTTGACCGAAGGGACCCAGGGGTCGGGGCGGGAGGTGTCTTTCAGGTACAGGGACGTGGTGCCGACCGGATGCGAACCGGTCGGCCCGGGCAGGTAGAGCGTGCTGCTCGATGTCACCGAAAGGCCGGCAGAGGCAGTCCCGGACTGCGCGGACGCGGCAGGCCCGGCCGACGTGGTCGCGGCAGGCCCGGACTGCGCGGACGCGGCCGACGTGGTCGCCACGGAGGCGAGCAGCCCGGCGGCGACCACACCGACGCGCAGGATCCGGCCCCTTTCGCTCCGGGAGATGCCCCGCTCGGCGGCGGCCGCTCCGCCCCCGGCGGCGTGCACCGGGGCACCCGCGCCGCCGTACCGCCTGCGCCTGTCCACCGGCTCTGTCACATGACCCATGAACGTGCCCGTCCTTCCGATCGAAACGGCCGCTCGGGCGGGAAGTCCCGCGGCCTGATGGCAGGGACGAGGCTAGAAGCGGCCGATGTCCATGCGCGTCGGCCGTCGTACCCATCTCGGATACCTCCGGGGAACGGCCCGCCCGCGGTGTCATCCTTGCGATGTACGCCCGACGGACACCGCCGTGGTCACTGAAGGCGATGTGCGGCGGGGCACGCGAACGCGACAATGTGCCGGTGGCAGCAGACGAACGACGGCTTTGGCGGCAGTACGCGCAGAACATATTGCGGCCGGAGCCGCGAACCGCCCGTCCGTCTCACCGGACTCTCGCCGCCGACGCACTGCTCGCGATCTTCCTGACCGTCACCGCGCTGATGGCGGCGGGGGGACTCCAAGGCCCGGTCCATCGCGTCGACGCGCAGTCGCGCCCTCTGATCGAGTTGCTGCAACTGCGGCCTTCTCCGGCGGTTCCGGCTCCTCCGGCGGTTCCGGAGCCCCCAGCGGTTCCGCCTCCTCCGGTGCCACCGGACGCGAGCATCGGCGTCCAGCCGCCCGTCCCCGTGCGGATCAACCCGCCGCATGGCGCCGTCTCCGAGGAGTACGAGCCGCCCATGTTCCTGGTGGCGCTGACCGCCTTGCCGCTGGCGGCCCGGCGCAGGTATCCGCTCACCACCTTCTGGCTGGTGGTGTCCGCGGCGCTGGCCACGAACGGCGGTGAGACGTGGATCACCGTGCTGACCTGCGCGATCGCCGGCTACAGTGCCGTCGCCCACAGCCGCAACCGAGTGCCCGCGGTGGCCGGCCTGCTGCTCGCGGCCGTGCTCGCCGGGGCCGTGGGCCGGGACATCGCGTCCGGCCTCCCCAGTCTCCCCAGTTGGCTGGGGCCTTACGTCGTCCTGCTGAGCGCCGGGGTCTGCGCGAGCGTCATCCGGTTCTTGCGGCGGAACCGGGATCGGCTCACCGAACTTCAGCAGGCCCAGGAGGACGCCATGCGGAAGGCAGTCGAGGCCGAGCGTTCCCGGATCGCCGCCGAACTCCACGATGTGGTGACCCACAATGTGAGTGTGATGGTGATCCAGGCGGGCGCGGCGCGCAAAGTGATGGACGCCGAACCGGACCTGTCCAAGCAGGCGCTGCTCGCGATCGAAAGCAGCGGTCGAGCCGCCATGGCCGAGCTGCGCAACGTCATGGGCCTGCTTGCCGGACCGGAAGGCGGACGCGTGGACAGCCGGGGCGACGGGCTCGAACCGCAACCCGGACTCGACCAACTCGACGGCCTCGTCGAGCGGGTACGCGCCGCGGGGGGGCCGGTGGACGTCGCACTCTCCCCGCCGAACCCCCTGCCCGACGGCGTCGGCCTCACTGTCTACCGCGTCGTGCAGGAGGCTCTGACCAACACGATGAAGCACGCGGCCGGCGCGGCGGCGTCCGTCGCGATCGGCCACAGCGGCGACTGGCTGGAGATCGAGGTCACCGACACCGGCGGCACACCGGGTCACCAGTCGCGGGCCGGCAACGGCCGCGGGCTGATCGGGCTGCGTGAACGGCTGGCCGTCTACGGCGGAACCCTGGTCGCCGGGCCCAGGACCGGGGGCGGGTATCGGATCACGGCCCGCATTCCGTGGACCGCCGCATGAGCGGGCCGCTGCGCGCGGTCATCGCCGACGACCAGGCGCTGGTCCGCACCGGGTTTCGGATGATCCTCTCGGCCGACGGCATCGAGGTGACGGCGGAGGCGGCCGACGGAGCCGAAGCGGTCGCCGCCGTGCGGAGCACCAGGCCGGACGTCGTGCTCATGGACATCCGGATGCCGCGGATGGACGGCATCGAAGCCACCCGCCAGATCATGAGCGGTGGAGCGAACGGGACCCGCGTCGTCATCCTGACCACTTACGATCTCGATCACTACGTCTACGCCGCCCTCACCGCCGGCGCCAGCGGCTTCCTGCTCAAAGACGTCAGCCCCGAGCACCTGGTGGCCGCGGTACGTCTGGTGCGCTCCGGCGACGCCCTGCTCTCACCGACCATCACGCGCCGCCTCATCGAGCGTTTCGCGCCCCGGGACGAGGCGAAGGCCGAGCTCCACCGCGATCTGTCCGAGCTGACACCGCGAGAACTGGAAGTGCTACGCCTGCTCGCCACCGGCCTGAGCAACGCCGAACTCGCCGACCGGCTGACTCTCAGCGCGACGACGGTGAAAACCCACGTCGCCCGCATCCTGTCCAAACTCGGCCTCCGCGACCGTGTCCAGGCCGTCGTCCTGGCCTACGAAACCGGACTGATCTCCCCAGGCGGCCCATCGGGCACCACCTGATCGACCTTGCCGGCCGCTGAGCTTCCCCCGTAACCCGGACACCGGCGGTGTGACATCGGGCTTCCGGGCCCGGCGGCCGGCCATCCTCGACGAGCTGACCGAGCTCCGGCACACCAACGTGACCCTGCCGCTCACCCTCGGCGTACCGCCCCAGACAGCCGGCTTCCCCTTTGAGCTACAACTGCCGCAGCACCTGCATGGCGTCCTTCTCGATGCGCGAAAGATCGTGGAGGATGGCGCCGGCCTGCTCGAGGTACCCCGCGTCGCCGCTCTCTCCAGCCTTCGTGATCAAGGTGGACACGTCCGTCCACAGGGTGGCGGCCTCGGCGTACAGCCTGTGACCGGCGCGGAGGTCGCCGTCGTCGATCAGCCGGGTGCACTCGTCGAGGAAGTCGCGATAGAGGGCGCGGAACAGGGCGCCGCCGGTGCCGCCCCTCTCCATCAGGAGGGCGGCCTGCAGCAGGTCCTGCTGCGGATCGCCGGCGCGCGCCAGCCATTTGGGCACCTGTTTGCCGGCTTTCTCGATGCCGCGGTGGCCCAGGTTCGCGATGGGGGCGGCGAGGAAGGCGTCGGCGCAGTCTTTGATGGCGGGGATGATCCGGTCCTGCCAGCGAGGCGAGTGCTCCGGCAGGGTGATGGTGAAGGATCGGTTCCTGGCGGTCATCGGGCCGCGTTCGGCCCGCGCCATGGCGAGGCCGGCCCGGCTGGTGCGCACCGCTCCTCCCTGCTGATCGGTGTCCACCAGGTAGACGTCGTGCTCGTCGTAGCCGTACATGGCGACGACATGACCGCCGAAGTGCACCTTGGACCGGAAATAGTCCAGGTGGTAGCAGTCGAGCTGGAGACCGACCGGCCGACCGGCGTCGAGGGGGGCGGCCACGTTCTCCCACGCCTTGCGCGGTGAGGTGGTCTCCTCGGCCCTTAACGTCAGCCCCAGCCTGGCGGCCAGGTTCCTGGTGAGGTCGAAAGGCTTGACGCGGCCTCCGAGAAAGGGGAACGCCATGCCCTTGCCGTCCCAATAGACGAAGGACAGGCCCGAGCCCAGCCCGAACAGCATGGGCTCGGACAGATCAAGTCCCTCATGCCGCAACAGCACCCCCAGCGCCGTCGTCTCGCAGTGCTGCGTGCCACGGGCCTCGATGTCCTGCACGATGGTCATGCGTCGCTCTCCTCATACTGACGCGGCGAACGGTCACGCCGTCCCCGTCCCTGACACTTTCATGATCAACGACTGGGGACCGCCGGGAGCAAGCATGAGGCCTCCCACGGAGGGAGAGTCCAACCGAGTGAACTTGTTCCGCTCTGGCGAACACTGTTGGTGCGGTGTTCAAGCGGCCTAGGTGATCTCGTAGACGCCAGGACTGACACAGCCGGGCTGACTTCGACCTAAAACGTCGGAACTCACTGTCGCCAAGACAACGGAAAGTACCCCGGCCGTGATCGGCTCGGGGCGCTTGCGCTGATCAGATGATGTGGTCAGGGGCAGGGGCGAACCGCCGCCCTTCCGCTTTCCAGGCGTGGCGATCGTCCAGCTCCCGTGCTGCCACCTGAAAGCAGAGGAGTGCCGACGGTGCCCCATATGTGGCTGTGGTGGTGGACGTTGCCGTCAGCGCTCAGCGGGGAACGACTTGTGCCCGCACGCCAGGTAGATCGTCGAACGCGGCAGACGAGTCCATCGTGATCACGGTTCTCGCAGTGGTCGCAGCCGTCGCGGCAATCAGCAGATCGTACGCTCCCCGCGTCTTTCCCTCTCGTCGCACATGTGCCATAAGACGAGCATGGACCCTCGCCACATCCGTGGTGTACTCCTCGACCGGAATCAACGCAAGGATCTCATCCACAAAGGCCTGCCGGCCGGGACGGCGTGCCGCGTCCGCCATCTCCACGCCGACGAGCAGCTCGGCCACGGTGATCGCGGCAATCGCCACATCATCGGCATCCCCGATCACCGCGTCCGCGGAAGCCCTGCCTCGCTCCGCGGCGATGAGCACGCCGGTGTCCAGGATCAGGCGTCGGGCCATGTTTCCCTCGTCTCGTCATCGACCGCCTCCCGAGCTGCCACAACGTCGGCCTCGAAATCGGCGTCCAGCGTTCCCGCGCTTCTGGTCAGGAAGGCCTTGACCATACGCCCCGGCGCTGCGGGCGCGGGGCCGATCATCGCGATTTGCTTACCCCCACGGGTGACCATGATTGTCTCCCCTCGCTCGGCCTCGTCCAGAACGGTCGCGAAGCTCCGAGACGCCTCGGTGGCAGTCATCACCTTCATGAAATCAGATTATCTGATTCCTGTCTGTTTTTTGATTAACCGGTAGGGCTTATAGGGCCGGCATCCTGTTCAACTGCTCAACCTCGGCGTACCGCCCCAGGTCGTCCGCGACATCCAAGTGACCATGACGACAGGATCGACGTTGCTGTCACCGAAGATCAAAAAAGCCCCGAACGATGATCGTTCGGGGCGTCTTCCCTGCTCAGCCGCTGTGGTCAGGGGCGGGGTCGAACCGCCGACCTTCCGCTTTCCAGGCAGAGCGATCACCCTGGTCGGGGAGCGGAGACCATGGTCAGAGGGTGGTGGACCGCAGCCGAGATGAGCCTCTGTGTGAGGACGTTGCTGTCAGCACTGCTGTCACTTCGTCAGTCCACAACTTATGCATTACGAGTCGGGTCGAGATGGTCTACAGGCGTCTGCTGCCATCAGAAGTGCCTGCTCGACAGCTCTTGCCACCTGATCGATATCCATGGATGCGCACCCGGAATCCAGCGGCGTGGCTCAAGAGCTGTCAAGAAGGCCGTTCTCCTCAGCCCACAGCTTGAAACCACCACGCCGGAACGGCAGGTGATACTTGCTGGACAACAAGTCATCGGCCAGTTCGGCGACGAGCGGGACAGTCAGCAGACCGTCCCTAATAGACCAGCACAGCAGCCGCAGAGTGGGGCAGTAGTCGACGTTGAAGGAGGCCGCAGCCTTCCTCGCTGCACTGTCGTCCAGGACAGCCGTAGCCCTCATCGTACGCGCCAAGGCAAGCACGCCCGCCTCGCCGACGTTCTTGTCGCCGACGACCAGCAGTTCGGAGAAGTCAGCGAACGCCTCCATCTCAGCTTGGGATCTCAGCTCATGGTGCTCAATCCAGTCCGCAGTGAGCGCGACGCCAATGCGCGAATCTTTCGCCTCACCCTCCATCAGTTCCGCTACTACGACATCCGGAACGAGAGCACGGCGTTTACCGACCACCGCCTTGAGCACACCCAACCAGTTGTTGGTGGCGAAGGCGCTCAGCGGGCCCGTGTCGAAGACGAATGTCTCGCTCGCATCCTCCATTACGAGACGAACTCCCAGATCGCCTTCTCTGGCAGTTCCGGCACCTGGGGAAGCTCGTCCTCGGTCCATGTGTCGAGCAGCAGGTCGATGGCACGGGCGGCAGAGACCTCAGAGCCGCGATACAGGGAAAGGACAGACTTGACGTAAGGATTGGGCAGGCAGGGCGGTTGGAGTTCGTGTTTGACCACCAGGTTCAGTTCGACGATGTCAGCCTTACCGGTGCGTACCGATCGGACAAGGCGAGCATCTGAGACAGAGATCAGCCCGATCTCAACCATGCGGCGCGCCAACGTCGCCATATCCACCTGGTAGAAGCTGCCGACCTTCACCGCGATCGTGCGCAGGTCGGTGCCCTCGTTGGTTAGGCGGCGAAATTCCTCGCGCAAGCCGGCCTCGGGCAGCAAAAAGGCGCGGGCGAACCGGTCCAGGCGCGACTCCCAGCCTTCGACACCGTCCTGCTCGGCGATCCGCCAGTCAACGGTGTACTCGTCAGCGAACAGGAAATGGCCAAACTCGTGCGCCAGGGCCAGGCGGCGGCGGCCTACGTGACGGGCACCATTAACGATTGCCACGCCGCCTTCGCGAAGCAGCAGGGAGGCGGCATCGGCGGCATCGGCGCCCAAATCGAAGGAGAACGCGAACAGGCCTTGAGCAGCCATACGATCGACCAGCGCCGAGACGGGACCACTGGGGTCGGCGCCCAATAAGGCGCGAGCTCTCGCGGCAGTGTCCTCAGCCTGGGCCACAGTGCCGGGCCTGGTGAGAGCGGGGGTGTCCGACCATGCCCGCCTGCCGCGCTCGATGACGAACTCGACGTTTCGAGCGACCCTCTCGATCAGGCGGTCAATGGCAGGGCTGGCCGCACCGGGTTCCTGAAGGTTGCGGTGAGAGATCACAGCGGGCGGCGCAGGCCGGAAAAACCATTCGATCCGTTCGTTCACTGCGCGAGCAATGCGAGCCAACTCTAGGGCAGACACCCGGCGACTGCCGTTCTCAATCTTGGCAAGGCTGGACCGGTCGAGCGCCACCGCGACGGACAGGTCGGCCTGCGTCATTCCAGCGCGCTGCCGAGCGTGTGCGATGCGCTCGCCCAACTCATTCCCGTCTACGGTACTCACTGTGCGATTATAGAACAGCGCTGGTCAAAGGGGTAGGCGACGACACGGATCTGCAAACCCTGCTGGTCTACCGGGCTTTAGACCTGCGTCTTGCGTTGAATGATTCGTAGGTCAGCCGGTTCCCGACACGTCCTGGCGTTCGCCAGCCACCCACCACGCTCCGGCGACGTTGCTGTCGCTGGAGATCAAAAAAGCCCCGAACGATGATCGTTCGGGGCGTCTTCCCTGCTCAGTTGCTGTGGTCAGGGGCGGGGTCGAACCGCCGACCTTCCGCTTTTCAGGCGGACCAATCACTCTGGTCGGGCAGCGGAGACCGTGGTCAGAGAGTGGTGGACGGTAGCCGAAGTGAGTCCGTGTGCGGAGACGTTGCTGTCAGCGCTGCTGTCACAAGGTCGCTGTTACCGACCTGGCACCGCCGGCAGACCGTGTTCACTTGGTTAACCAGAGTGTCCGTGCCGGCGCCCAACCCTCAAACTCCCTGAACGGCTGATTCGCCAGGCTCCTAAACGATCCGGATCACACTCGCCTCGGGCTCCGAGGCGAGCTGCGTCTGGTTTCCCATGTCCTACCCCTCCCCTTAGGAGAGGATCTCCGTGCTACGAGAGATGACACACCGCCGGTGTTCGGACTATTGGGGGAACCTCACTCCGAGTACAGTCCATGGCATGATCGCCCGACGGCTCGGTAAATATACCCTGTCCCGGCTGCTCGGCCAGGGCGGGCAGGGCGCGGTCTACCTCGGCGAGTCTCCGTCCGGCACGAAAGTCGCGGTGAAGGTGCTGCACACCCGCTTCGTGGGAGATGACGACGCCCGCCGGCGTTTCCTGCGCGAGGTCGCGGTCACCCGACAGGTCGCTCCGTTCTGTACGGCCGGCGTCATCGACGTCGACATGGACGGCGACCAGCCGTACATCGTCAGCGAGTACGTCGACGGGGTGTCCCTGGACGAACTGGTCCGCCGAGACGGGCCCCGAAACAAGGGCGGGCTGGCTCGGCTCGCGATCGGCACGATGACCGCGCTCATGGCGATCCACCAAGCGGGGATCGTCCATCGCGACTTCAAGCCGAGCAACGTTCTCCTTGGACCCGAAGGGCCGGTGGTAATCGACTTCGGCATCGCCAAGGTGCTGGACGCCACATCGACTCAGTCCAGCGCCGTGATGGGCACGCTGCCGTACATGTCACCCGAGCAGATAGCGGGAGTAAAAATCGGCCCCGCATCCGATAGCTTCTCCTGGGCTGTCACCATGGTCTTCGCGGCGACGGGCCGGATGGCCTTCGGGAGCGACAGCATTCCCGCCGTGCTTAACCGGATCTCCCATCTGGAGCCGGATCTCGCAGGTGTGCCCGAACCGCTACATGGCCTGCTCGCCGTCTGCATGTCGAAGCGGCCAGAAGATCGGCCGCCCGACCGGGAAATCCTGCGCACGCTCGTAGGCGAGGCAAGCATCGACTTCCCGGCAGAGGGCCAGCCGTCTACCGTCGACCTGCGAAACGCCGTGACTCTCGGATACACGAAGCGGCTAGAAGAACAGGCACCGATCAGTCCTTCAGTCGAGGGCGGCCGGGCGGTCACGCCGCCCACCACGAAGCTACTCTCGGTCACCGTCCACGCCCCTGGCCCGTACGCCTTGCCCCCGCTCGACCTCCTCCAGCCCGGCACCGCCCCCAAGCCTCAGACGAAGGCCAACATGGTCGTGGTCAACGCGCTGACCAGCGTGCTGGAGCAGTTCACCATCGACGCCCAGGTGATCGGGTTCACCCGCGGGCCGACGGTGACGCGCTACGAGATCGAGCTCGGCCCGGCCGTCAAGGTCGAGAAGGTCACCGCGCTCACCAAGAACATCGCCTACGCGGTCAAGTCGGCCGACGTCCGGATCCTGGGCCCGATCCCCGGCAAGTCGGCCATCGGGGTGGAGATCCCGAACACCGACAAGGACCTCGTGTCGCTGGGCGACATCCTGCGTTCCCAGGTGGCCCAGGCCGACCAGCACCCGATGATCGTCGGTCTCGGCAAGGACGTCGAGGGCCGCACGATCGTGGCCAATCTGGCCAAGATGCCGCACCTGCTCATCGCGGGCGCCACCGGCGCCGGTAAGTCGGTCTGCGTCAACGGCCTCATCTCCTCGATCCTGATGCGCGCCACCCCGGACGAGGTCCGCATGGTGCTCGTCGACCCCAAGCGGGTCGAGCTGAGCGTCTACGAGGGCATCCCGCACCTCATCACGCCGATCATCACCAACCCCAAGAAGGCCGCCGAGGCGCTGGAGTGGGTGGTGGGCGAGATGGACCGCCGCTACGACGACCTGGCCGCCAGCGGTTTCCGGCACGTCGACGACTTCAACAAGGCCGTGCGCGCCGGCAAGCTGGTGCCGCCGCCGGGCAGCGAGCGGGTCTACCAGCCCTACCCCTACCTGCTGGTGATCGTGGACGAGCTCGCCGACCTGATGATGGTCGCCCCGCGCGACGTCGAGGACTCCATCGTCCGCATCACCCAGCTCGCCCGTGCGGCGGGCATCCACCTGGTGGTCGCCACCCAGCGCCTGTCGGTGGACGTCGTCACCGGCCTGATCAAGGCCAACGTGCCCTCCCGCCTCGCGTTCGCCACCTCCAGCCTCGCCGACAGCCGGGTCATCCTGGAGCAGCCGGGCGCCGAGAAGCTGGTCGGCCAGGGTGACGCGCTGTTCCTGCCGATGGGTGCGAACTGGCCCATGCGGATCCAGAACGCGTATGTGTCGGAAAAGGAGATCGCCGAGGTCGTCGCCCACTGCAAGGCCCAGCAGGGATACTCTGAGCTCCGTGGAACTTGATCAGCGGTTCCGCGGTCAAGCGACGTTCTCTTTGTAGCACTGCACCGAGGTGGCAGGCGAAGCCGAAACGTACCGCGACTCCTCGCCTTCGTCGCCGTCGCACCTCATCAGGTCGAGCAGCGGAAGATGGCCGGGGCTGCCCGGTGCCCAAGTACAAGGTCAGCCGCGGCCTGACCGTGCCTCAGTCTCGCCTGGTCCTCAAGGCCGCCCACGAGCACCGGCTGTCGGCCCTGTACGTCCTGGCGCCCTGCCTCGGGCGGCGGCGCGGGGAGCTGCTCGGGCTCCGCTGGGTGGCCATCGACCTCGACGACAAGCGCAATGCTCTCGGCAAACTCGGCGATGCCCTCGGCCGACATCGCCCGTACATAAACGAAGCGTCCCGGAGATTCCCCTCCGGGACGCTTCGTGGTTAGAGCACTAATAAAGCCACTTTTCGCAATGACGGTGCCTGGTCGGCTCAGGCTCCTCACCGCGCAACAGCGCCAGTCGTACCCGCTGTCGGGCCTTACGCTCCGCGAGGTTGGCGTCCTCACCGATACCTGAATAGGTCCCGCCCACATCACGCCCGAAACGGCGCCCATCCTGCTCCTGCAAACGGAGCGGCATCGTGCTGTCCGTCCTGCTCACACTCTCATGATCCTGTCCCTGGGCAGGATCGTCCAGAGCACGAGAGATCACCGGCAAGAGATCCAAGATTGGGGCAGCCGGGACGTTGCTGTCACCGGAGATCAAAAAAGCCCCGAACGGTGATCGTTCGGGGCGTCTTCCCTGCTCAGCTGCTGTGGTCAGGGGCGGGGTCGAACCGCCGACCTTCCGCTTTTCAGGCGGACGCTCGTACCGACTGAGCTACCTGACCTCGGTGGTGGATCGAACACCTACCAGAGCGGTCCTGACGGGACTTGAACCCGCGACCTCCACCTTGACAGGGTGGCGAGCACTCCAAACTGCTCTACAGGACCTTGCTTGGTCGGAAGTTTTCGCTTCCGTCCTTCTTGCCTCACTTAGCTTACCAGTTCTTCGGAGGTCTGCGACCTGCCGTTTCCCTGGCGAGCATCTGCTCGGCCGTGCCCCCAACGGGATTCGAACCCGTGTCGCCGCCTTGAAAGGGCGGTGTCCTAGGCCACTAGACGATGGGGGCTCGGAATTCTCATTCCGTTCCGTTGCCGTCTTCCGCTGGAGACCTCTGAAGCATAGGGGACTTTTGCCCCGATGCCAAAGCGGCTTCCCGGCTTAAGGCGACGTGGTGCCGCTGGCCGATCCCGTTGGAGACGGGACGGACGTTGGCCCAGGAGAAATTGTACGGCCAGGCTCGGTCTCAACGTGACGTTCGATCTGAACCGACTGCTCTCCGAGCCCTCCAAGCGTGATGTCGTCCCAGGCCTGCAGGCGATGCGTCTTGCGATCGAAGTACAGAACCGAGGCCGCGACCGGGGTCGGCTCGTCATGTTCCAGGGCGCGCAGACCGGCGCCGCCGGTGGAGCCCTGGACCAGGAGGCGGGTGCCGGAGGGCAGCAGTTCGGTGGAACGCTCGTGGGAGTGGCCGGTGAGGATCATGGGGGCCGCGCCGGAGAACGCGCGGGCGATCGTCGGGTCGTGCACCGCCACGAGGTCCACCGGCTTGAAGGCCTGACCGAGCCGCGTGGCGTGGGCGCGCCCGAGGGCGGCGAGGGACTCGGGGTCGGAGTCGACGGCCACGGACTTGTCGGGGGTGAACCGGGGATCGCCCAGGCCGTAGATGCGCAGCCCCGCCACGGTCTTGGCGGAGTCGTCGAGGACGACCGCCCCCTTCTGTTTGGCCACGGCCCGCTGGGTGGCCTTGGAGTCGTGATTGCCCCTGACGAAGACATACGGCACGCCGAAGCTGTCGATCTCCTCGACGAACTTGTCCTCGGGGCCGGTCCCGTGGTCGGTCAGGTCGCCGGTGTCCACGATCGCGTCGATCTTGAACTGGGCGGTGACCGAGTGCATGAGATTCCACGCGATGGGGCTGAGATGGATGTCGGAGACGTGCAGCACCCGGATCGACGCGGGATCGGAGTCGTAGACCGGCAGGGCCGAGACCGTGTCGTAGAGCTGGGAGACGTTGTTGACCAGCTTCGCGAGCTGGACCCGGTAGGACTCGAACTTGGTCACGATCGACTCGGCGTCGCCGACCAGGGAAGGCGCTCCGGCGAGCAGGCCGGTGTATTTCGGCTCCACCACGGAGTCCGGCCGGAACGTCAGGGCGATGGCCGCGCCCGTACCGGTCATCAGGACGGCGGCGCTCAGCAGGCCCGCCAGGGCCGGGCCGGGGCGATGGAAGACGATCAGTGAGGCGATGAGGGCGCCCGCCAGGCCGCAGAGGGCGGCGCGCAGGATCAGCGTCCTGACTCCCTCGCTGAGCTCCTTCTCCAGCAGAGCGGGGAGCTGGTCGGAGAACCGGGGATCCTCCAGCAGCGCGCCGGCCCGAGCGGGGTTGATGTTCTCCAGGGTGATGCGCAGGCCGACCGGGGCGTTGTGGGTGTCGAACAGGAGCGTGCCCAGTGGGTGCGCGTCCACGACGGTCTCCCCCGCCCACGAGGGCTCCGCCGACATGCCGATCTCGACGGGTCCGACGGCGGCGCGCACCGGGCCGCCGAGCATGATGCCCAGCCAGGCTCCACCCACGGCCACCAGCAGGACCGCCACCGCGCGCGAGGCACGCCCCGTCGCGAACCGGCGGAGTCTCTGAGTCCAGTCTGTGAAATCCATGCGGCTCCCCCTTACCCGAAAACACGGGGCACAATGGCAGGTGTGATCGAGGTCTCGAGAGAGAAGTTCGAAGAGCTCGTGGCCGACGCCCTGGACACGATCCCTCCTGAGCTGACGAAAGTCATGGACAACGTGGTCGTGGTGGTCGTGGACGATCCGCCTGAGCCGGATCTTCTGGGCCTTTACACAGGCATCCCACTCACTGAGCGCGGCGACTGGTACGCAGGAGTGCTACCCGACCGGATCGAGATCTACCGCAACCCGATCCGCTCGATCTGCGAGACGGAGGACGACGTGGTGCAAGAGGTGCGGATCACCGTAGTCCACGAGATAGCCCACCACTTCGGCATCGACGATGACAGGCTGCACACCCTCGGCTGGTAGCCAAAGCCGTATTACATATCGACCTTCCCAATGCCCGAGATTTCCCGATTTACAATTACAGCTTGCATAAGGTTGATTGCTTTCAGTTGCGCGCCGACTCTTCAGCGGGCACCGTAGGTTACGCACCGAACACCTACAGTCAATGTGCCCGTAAGCCCAGCGGAGTCCTATGGCGGCCACCAGGCCCGGCCGGCTACCCGGGCGGCACCGCCGCCCGGCCGAACGCCAAGCGACCTACGGCGAGGTCATCGCCATCAGGGAGTTTCGCGCGCTCTGGATCGGCCAGGCACTCTCTCTCCTCGGCGACCAGCTCTCCCGAGTGGCGCTGTCCGTGCTGGTGTTCCAGCGGACGGAATCGCCACTGGCGACCGCGTCGGTCTACGCGCTGACCTATCTGCCGCCCATCATCGGGGGCCCGCTGCTCGCGGGTCTCGCCGACCGCTACGCCCGGCGGCGCATCATGATCTTCTGCGACCTGCTCCGGGCCGTCCTGGTCGCGCTCATGGCCATCCCCGGCACGTCGTTCACCGTACTGTGCGCGCTGGTCTTCTGCGTGGTGCTGCTCAGCGCCCCGTTCTCGGCCGCCAGGGCGGCGCTCCTGCCCGAGCTCCTCAAGGGCGATCGCTATGTCGCGGGCTCGGCGCTGCAGAACATGACCAACCAGGGCGCGCAGATGCTGGGCTTCGCCCTCGGCGGCGCCTTGATCATGGGGATGGGGCCGTACCGCGCGCTCGCACTCGACGCGTTCACGTTTCTCGCCTCCGCGCTGATCCTGGTCTCGGGAGTACGGCGGCGCCCCGCTCCCCTCGCCACCGACACCGACCGGCCCTCCATGTGGACCATGACCCGCGCCGGATCCAGACTGGTCTTCGGCGACCCCCGGTTGCGGACGCTGGTGCTCTTCGCCTGGCTGTGCGGCTTCTACGTGCTCCCCGAGGGGATCGCGACCCCCTACGCCGACGTCCTGGCCGCCGACAGGCAGCAGGTGTCGCTCGTCGCCGGCCTGCTGATGGGCTCGATGCCGACCGGGACGGTCGTGGGCGCCTTCCTCTTCAGCCGATACGTCAACCCGTCGAAACGGCTCCGGGCGATGGGCTGGATGGCGATGCTGACCTGCGCGCCGTTGATCCTGTGCGCGATGGAGCCGCCGCTCGCCGTGGTGCTGGTCCTGTGGTTCGTCTCGGGCATCGGCGGTGCCTACCAGCTCGCGGCCAACGCCGCGTTCGTGCAGTGCGTGCCCGCCGAACGGCGGGGCCTGGCATTCGGTCTCGTGCAGTCAGGCCTGCTGGCCTCTCAGGGCGTCGGCATCCTCATCGGCGGTGCCGCCGCCGATGTGCTCAACCCCGCGCACGTGGTGGCGATGGCCGGCGCGGCCGGTCTGTCCGTCGCGGCCGCGCTGGCCGTTCTCTGGGCCGGGTCCTGCAAGGAGATCATCGAGAAGGTTCGCGCGGAGGCGACCGTCTGAGTCACGCCTGGGGCTTGGGCTCGTCGCCGTTCTGCGGAGCCGGGTTCTGCGGGACCGTGTTCTGCGGAGCCTGGTTCTGCGGAGCCTGGTTCTGCGGAGCCTGGTTCTGCGGAGCCGCCGGAGCGGTGTAGTGCGGAGCCGGGTCCTGGTGGGTGGGGTAGTGCGGCGCCTGGTCGTGAGGGGCCGGATACTCCGGAGCCGGGCCCGGGTGGGCCGGGTGGTGCGGCGCCCGGTTCTGGGTGGTCGCCTTGTTCCAGCTCTGCTCGGCCTTGGCCCAGCCCTGCTCGGCCTTGGACCGCGCGTCCTGCCAGACCGGGTTGTCCTTGTTCTTGTCGACCAGATCCTGGACGATCGACCTGTCCTTGCTCTCGTCGGGGAGGAGGAGCCAGCCGATCGCGTAGATCCCCACACCGAGGCCGCCGAAGAAGGAGGCGATGGCGAGGGCCGCGCGGATGATGTTGGGGTCGACGCCGATGTAGCGTCCGAGGCCGGAGGCCACACCCGCGATGATCCGTCCGTCCTTGGTCCTGCGGAGCTGCTTGACGCCCGAGAAGTCGTTTTCGTTCATGTCTTCAGACTGCCCAATGCGGAGCCCCCATCACATCGGGATTCCCCCTGGAACGACCCTGACATCCCACCCCGGAGCACCGGCAATACCCTGACAGGGGCCGACGAGAGGAACATCACATGGACGACCTTCTGCGCATCGACGACGGGCTCTCCGAGGAGCAGCGTCTCATCCGCGACACCGTGAAGACGTTCGTGGCCGACAGGATCCTCCCCCACGTGGGTGACTGGTTCGAGGAGGCCGTCTTCCCCGCCCGCGAGCTCGGCCCGGTCCTCGGCTCGCTCGGCGTGCTCGGCATGCATCTCGAAGGGTACGGCTGCGCGGGCCTGGACGCCGTCTCCTACGGCGTCGCCTGCCGGGAGCTGGAGGCGGGAGACTCGGGACTGCGGTCGTTCGTCTCCGTGCAGGGCTCGCTCGCCATGTTCCCGATCTGGAAGTACGGCTCCGCGGAGCAGAAGGAGGCGTGGCTGCCCCGGATGGCCGCCGGTGAGGCGATCGGCTGCTTCGGCCTGACCGAGCCCGACCACGGCTCCGATCCGGCGAACATGCGCACCCACGCCAAACAGGACGCCTCCGGCGACTGGATCCTCAACGGCTCCAAGATGTGGATCACCAACGGCTCCATCGCCGACGTCGCCGTGGTCTGGGCCCAGACCGAGGACGGCATCCGCGGCTTCGTGGTCCCCACCGACACGCCGGGTTTCTCCGCGCCGGAGATTCACAAGAAGATGTCGCTGCGGGCCTCGGTGACCTCGTCCCTGTACTTCGACGACATCCGCCTCCCGGCGTCAGCCGTACTCCCTGGGGTCCGTGGCCTGAAGGGGCCGCTGTCGTGTCTGTCCGAGGCCCGTTTCGGCATCCTGTGGGGCGTCGTGGGCGCGGCCCGCGCCTGCCTGGAGGCGGCCGTCGACTACGCCACGACCCGCGTCCAGTTCGGCAAGCCCATCGGCGGCTTCCAGCTGACCCAGGAGAAGCTCGCCTGGATGTACGTGGGCCTGGGGCAGTCCCAGCTCACCGCCCTCCACCTGGGCCGCCTGAAGGACGCCGGCGCCCTCACCCCCCAGCAGGTCAGCTTCGGCAAGCTCGCCAACGTCCATGCCGCCCTGGACATCGCCCGCCGGTCACGCTCGATCCTCGGCGGCAACGGCATCACCCTGGAGTATCCGGTGATCCGGCACATGACCAACCTGGAGAGCGTGCTGACGTACGAGGGGACGGAGGAGATCCACCTCCTCACCCTGGGCAGGGCGCTCACCGGGCTCGACGCCTTCCACTGAGGCGCGCCTGCCCGCCTGTCGAGCCACGTGTACCCGCCTACCGCCGCCGGGGCTGCCGCTGGGGCAGGCCGCAGGGACGCCAGTCCGGGGCCTGAGCCGCTCTGTCGAGCTCGTCCTGCCAGGAGAGACCACGGCTCAGGTAGAAGCGGAACAGCTCGGCGGTGGCCCGGGCGTCGGCCAGCGCGGCGTGGGCGTTCGAGAACGGGATCCCCGCGCGTTCGCAGCAGGCGCCGAGAGTCCACTTCCCATCGGGGACGAGGCCGGGGGCGAGCCGCTGCGTGCACAGGGTCTCGGTCAGCCAGTGGCTGCCGGGAAGGACATTGAGGAAACGCAGGTCGAAGGAGATGTTGTGAGCCACCAGGACCCGCCCGGCGATCCGCTGCCACACCTCGTCCAGCACCTCCTCGATCACCGGCGCGCCCTCGACCATCGCTTCGGTGATGCCGTGGACGTGGACGGCCCCGGTGCCGCGACGAGGATCGACCAGCGAGTGCCACTCGTCGACGGTGGTGCCGTCGGTGTCCAGGGAGACAAGCGCGATCTCACAGATCCGGTCCCCCTTGGCCGGTGAGAAGCCCGTGGTCTCCACGTCGACCACGACATACCCCTGCCTCGCGGACAGGTGGACACTGCGGGCGGGGTCAAGCCCCGAGCTCGTCATGAGTGCCACTGTATGAGAGCCGACTCCCCGTTCTGTCAGCTATTGGGTAAACAGGTGATCGCCCACAGGCCTGGCGACGGGCGTTAGTGGACACTATCCTCGGTACGCTGTCTTCAGCGGGGCGTTAGCTCAATGGTTAGAGCTGCGGACTTTTAATCCGTAGGTTCTGGGTTCGAGTCCCAGGCGCCCTACCAGCAAAAACACCCCCGGAACGATCATGTTCCGGGGGTGTTTGCCAACGGCTTTGCCAACACGGATGCGAGCGGGCGGCTTTGAGGGCCCGACCTGCACCTATGGCCTGTACGTCACAGCGGCTTGAGGGCGTGAAGCACCCCCAGGAACAGCGCCACCGTTCCGGCGAACGCACCACCGCCGGCGATGAAGCACTGGGAGACGGTTCCTCCGTCGATGGCGACGAGGATGCCTTCGTCTCGCCGACGATGACTCCGATGAGCGCGGCGACGAAGATCAGCAGCGCCCTGATCAACAAGGACATGCCCTGTCTCGGCGTGATCGACCTGCCGTTCCACAACTCCCGCTACAGCGCAGCTGAAGGCCACGGGGCGCACTTCAACGACCGGCAGATCCACACCAGCCAGATCGGCGATCTCGGCTCAGCCGTAGTCGCCATCGGTGACTACGCCATGGGCAGCGACGCCGCCGAGAAGAACCGGTTACGTCTGCCCCTCACTCACGAGCTCGCGGCCCGCGTGCAACGGGTCCGGAGTTCGGCTCGGCCGCGGTCGATCTGGCCTGGGTTGCCGAAGGCAGAATCGACGCCAACATCATGCTCGGCAACAAGCCCTGGGACACCGCCGCCGGAGTCCTCATCGCCCGCGAAGCCGGAGCCGTCGTGGTCGACATGGGCGGCAGCCCGCACGCCATGAACGCCCGAGCCGCGATCGCCGCCAACCCCAAGATTCTGGCCGACCCGGTCGAGCTCATCGCCGAGGCGGACAGGGACGCCAACCGTAGCGAGTAATGTCACACAGGTGTGTACGGCGTCCAGGTGATGACGAACGCGGCAACCAGCAGGAGTGGAAAGACCTGCACCAACGCGATGTCCTTTCGGCGATGCCTCCACGCCACAGCAGCAACCACCAGCAGAATCAAGGCCACGGCCGCCGATAACGTGTAAGCAACAGCGGAACGAAAATTCATTTCCGCCAGCCATTCGGCGGGAGTCGGGTCTCCCCACCCGTCACACCATACGCTGGCTCCATCGCAGAGCCTTCCCTTGAGATAAACACTGCTTCGAATCCACCCCGCCGTCAACAGGAGGAGTGCGTCTCCGATCAGAACCACGCCAACAGACGCGGCTCGCTTAATCGTGGAAACTCCCTCGGCTTCTTGACCCATCATCTTTCGATCCTACGAAAGACATTCCTCCGGCTCCGGGATGATCGCCAAGGGCGTGCTCGTCACTGCCGGCCTGTCGGTGGCTGGGGTACGGGGCCTGATCATCCCGTCTGCCCTCGACCCGAAACAAGCTGAGCGGACCAGGGCCAGGGGTCAAGGTCGTTCGTCCGGTGAGGCGCTCCACCTTGCCCCCTGGCTCTACGCCTGCATCATCCGGGGCCTGTCTCCTGGAGTCGCCCTGCAACGGATCGGCGTCGCCCCTGGCCCTCTGGGCGAGTCCGGATTCGGTGTCGCCGCCTACAGGGGTGGCGGCGGAGCCGTGCTGATCGAATGCGGCTGGGCAGGGATCATCCACGACAGGGCCGACCTGTTGTCCGTGGGCACGGTCGCGGCCTCGGTGTCCGCAACCACCGACAACGACGGCTTCGCCTACTGCGTCGACGGTGACCTGATCACCACGTTCGACCTGTACTCCTATCCCGACCGGAGCGGCTCCGACCCCGACCGGCTCCAGGCGGATGTCGAAGCCCTGGGCGTGGACGTCGATGGCGAGCTGCCCGAGTCTCCCAGTGAGCCGTACAGGGGAGCCGTCCGCCCGCTGGAGCGTCTGCCATACGGTGAGCAGTCCGTTGGTGAAGTCGATGTCCTCCCAGCGGAGCCCGAGGAGTTCACCGCACCGCAGGCCAAGCGTCAACGCGCAGATCCGGAAGGCTTCGAGCCGATCATCTTTGATCACGGCGAGCAGCCGCTTGGCCTCCTCGACCGTGAGCACTTTGGCCTCCTCCCCGCGTAGGGCCGCAGGCGTGACGAGCGTGGCGACGTTCCGATGCACCAGCTCCTCACGATCGTCAGGCGGCGGCTGGTCTCTGTGCGGGGTTGGGGGGCGATCGACGGTCCGGGGTTTCGTCCCTGATGACGGTGTGGGCGCGTTCCCCGGCCCCGACACTGACGCGGAGCTGGATGCCTTCTTCGTTCCGGGATCTTCGAGGTCTCTTGGCTGTGCCTGGTGCCGGTGCCCCAAGCGGGCCGGAGGGGGACAGAAACGCGTTTGACCGATGCATAGCCGATGGGGACGATCAAGAGGTGCACATCGAGTTCTTGAGATTCTCACCCGACGAGGTAGAGCCGCTCGTCGATTTCCTGACCGAAGAAGAATGGCCATACCACGCGGGAACGCAGGACCGGGAGACGGTCAGGCGCCGGGCCGCCGAAGGCCTTTATGGCAGCGATGAGACGAGAACGTTCTGGGTGCTCGCAGACGGCGAGCGCGCGGGGCTGGTCAAGCTACAGGATCTCACCGACGACACTCCCATGTTCGACCTGCGGATACGGCGGGCCTGGCGGGGGCGCGGCATCGGCACGAAGGCGGTGGCCTGGCTGACCGGCTACCTGTTCACCGAGCTGCCGGACATCATGAGGATCGAGGGCACGACTCGCCAGGACAACCACGCGATGCGGGCGATCTTCCGCAAGAGCGGCTATGCGAAGGAGTCGCACTATCGAGAGGCGTGGCCGAGTCCGGATGGCACACGCCATGACTCGATCGGCTATGCGATCCTTCGACGCGACTGGCTTTCCGGGACGGTTACGCCCCCGGACTGGCAGGACGAGCACGGAATTCCAGACAGGTGATCGGTCCGGGCCCCTTGACCGCCACCTCGTAGGAGCCTTCCGATCGGTAAAGCCCCCGGATGGGCCTGGATCCGTCAGGGCACCCGCCATGACCGCGCGCCGGATCCGTGCCAGAACAGGCGGGGAACCCCTGTTGCTCACGGGGACTCACGGTCACTGACCCCGCCCTGACCTGCCCCCCGTTTTCCCAGCTCGAAGCATCCTGATCAGTAGATGATTCCCAAGTTGACAGCGCCTTGGCCGTACAGCCACGACTACAGCCAGGAGGACGAACGAGAGCGGGACTCAGCGAACGTCCACGGACACCGCGTTCCCAGCTCAAAGCCCCGGACCTCGATCGAATCGACGTCTTTCAATCCGTAGGTTCAGGTTCGAGTTTCAGGCGCCTTACCAGCAAGAACACTCCCGGAACAATCATGTTCCGGGAGCGTTCGCCAACGGCTTCGCCAAGTGGTCCGGCTCACCTTGCGGGAAGCCCGCGGGTCGGCCCGCGTCGGCGACATCGACCGCAGGTCCCTCACCGACCTCGGCAACCGTGCCGCGGATCTGAACCGAGTGCCGTGCCGGCGCTACCGGCGTGAAACCCCGCCGAGGAGCTTCACGAGCGACTCATCACAGCCCGCCGAGCGCCTACATCACGTCGCCCTGAACCACTGGACCGGCTACCGCACCGATCGGATTCAGAAAGACCGCTGAGACCCTTCAGTGGGAACCGTCAACCAGATGCCGCCCAGGAAGAACCCGAGCCCTGCCATGATCAGCACCATGGAAAAGTCAGGTGCCCGGTCCATGAGCACTTGGCTCAGTACGATAGAAAACGCAAACGTCGACATCAGAATCTGCCCCGCCCCGTACCGGCGAGGGTCAAGACGGTCACGCCCGACGACAGGTAGCCGAGGAAGTCGGCCGGCCAACAGAGCGTAGAGGCCCAGCGCGGCGTTTCCGCAGCCCATTGTCAACAGGAACGCCTGCCCAATCGCTAACGTCGAGCTCATTCAGACAGCTCCTGGGTCATGTGGCCGAAGGAACAGATCGGTTTTCCAAGGCCAGTCTGCCGAACTGTTCTTACAGGTATCAAAGCGGCGGCGCACCCCGGCCCTCCGCCCGCCCGCCGTCCGGGCGTTCGACAGGTTACGAGCGGAGAGTGTGCCGCTGCCCCTCTCTATGATCATCTCCCGGCCAGGCAGGCAGAACAAGACTGTTTCTTCGGCCTGTACAGCTGTCAGGCTGTAACCGTGAACGCTACAGGTAGTGAGGTTTGGGATCCGTTCGGCACTTTGCACAGCGCCCTATGGATCGGAGGTGGCCAATGGGCCGGCAAATCCACCGTCGCCAGGCTGCTGGCCACCCGATACGGGCTGACCGCGTACCACTACGACTATCACGACGCGCGTGCACACAATGACCGTCGGATCGCACGTCGAGCGCGACTTGGCGAGCCCGTCGCAGATCCCGACCCGGACAGCGTCTGGGTGAACACCAGCCCTCAAGAGATGGCTGACGAGACCCTGGCCGGCTTCCCCACGCGGTTCGAGTGGGCTCTGGACGACCTGCGCGGCCTGGTATCGGGGCGACCCATCATCGCCGAAGGCTGGGGACTCCGTCCCGAACTGGTCGCCCCCATCATCGACTCACCCCGTCGAATGATCGTGATGGTGCCGAGCGAGGGATTCCGTGAGCGTCAGTTCCGCGAGCTGCCCCGTGCCGCCGCCGTCAATCACGCGGTCAGCGACCCTGATCGAGCACAGCGCAACCGACTCGCCCGAGACCGCCTCGTCGCCGACGAGGCCGTCCGCTCCGCTCGTCGCCTGAGCATACGAGTCCTTGAGGTTGACGGGCTCGACGATGCGGAGGCCGTGGCAGACATCGTGGTCGACCACTTCAGCTCCTATCTGCCGCTGTCGAACATCTACAGGCCTTGACCACGCGGCTGATCGTCGCACTCATGCTGAGCTCCACGGACGCCACCGATGACCCGTCTCAGAGTTGCAGCTCGCATGTAGGACACAGGGCCATCCTGACAGGAGGGAGACGGGCCGGGTTGCCGAGAGCTTCGGCTGTGAAGCCCGATCCCGAGATCCGCCCTCGGACTCCACCCATGCCATGCCCATGACGTCCCAGTCAGGGACGATCATCCGAAGCGTTCCGGTGATCCCCGCGGCGCGGACGTCCCGCTCCACGACCTTCAGTGCCTCCTCCAGCGGCACCAGCAGGTCCGGTTCCAGAGCGAAGGTCGGCCCGAAGCCGATCTCGTCGAGAAGGGCCTCGCCCAGCCGGGCCAGGTCGGCGGCCGTCAACTCGGTAGCGAGACGTTCGAGGAGTTCCCGCGTGACAGGACTGGGCGCGCCCCACTCCTTCATCAGGCAAGCCAGATCGACGAGGGGGTCGGCGTCGAGACCACCGTCGCGCAACGCTGTGTAGATGCGGACGCCCAACTCGTCGACGGCCTGGCAGAGCTCATCGGCCTGCTCGTAGGGATGCATAGCGAACCCCGGCGCGCAGACATCGGGCAGGGCCAGTGAGAGCCGTGTGGGTCAGGCCGGTCCTGGCGTGTGGCAGGACTCCGGACCGCCATCGCACGCACGCCGCGCCGGCCAGGCTCTACTCGCCGGTACGGTACGCGCCGACGCCTCGCTACGGCGTTTACCAGCTCTTCGGTCTTGGGGGAGAATTCACCCTCAAGACCGAAGAGCCTACGTACGCGTCCGTGCGATGGACAAGCTGACACCGCTGATGTCATCGGACACGTCTGCTTCGGACACCTGCGAATCGACCGGCCGCTCGGCAACACAACGGCCGGTGTGATCGTGATCGCCCACCGCCACAGCGCCGGTGAGGTCCGGACACGACTCGTCGCTGACACCACGCTCAACGTGAAAATCTTTGAAGTACCGATCCAAGGGAGTCGGGTGCGTTCGTCAACCCTTGGCCGATGCTCGCCTGGGCCAAGCCAGCCCGCAGGAGACCAGGCTCGGAAGGATCTGTGCGAGGTCAGGCGCTCTGATCAGCCGCAATGACTCCAAGGCGAGCCCCATTGCGTGCTGCCGTATATGCCGCCCCAAGCGATGCACTCCCCTCTAGCGGAGACCTTCACCGGGCCGGCGTAAGTGGAGTAATTACCCGAGTCGGTCAACAAGTTGCCCCCCCTTTTCAAAACCTCGGCGAGGACGAAGGTGCTGTTGGGGCTGTCCTT
Source organism: Streptosporangium canum (assembly GCF_900113865.1). Lineage (GTDB taxonomy): Bacteria > Actinomycetota > Actinomycetes > Streptosporangiales > Streptosporangiaceae > Streptosporangium > Streptosporangium canum. The sequence goes on from NZ_FOQY01000027.1 coordinate 50,669, forward strand.
CCAGGTGACCACGCAGTTGGTGGTGCCGTTGTACAGCAGGTAGACGGTGGCCTTGCCCAGGTCGTGCTTGTCGATCACGTGGTAGGAGCCGCCGCCGCAGGCCGCGACTGGCGACGATGCCGCCATCGCCGGGCTGCCGGCGGCGAAGGTTCCGGCGAGCGCGGCCACAGTGGCGACTGCGAGCGCGGCTCCCTGCTTGAATCTGCGCACAGAAAATCTCCTGAGGGGTGGTAGTCCGGCGAAGCGCGATCATCTACAGCCGCGTAACCCGCCGGTCGGCAGGCGTCACGGTACGCACACCCCTGTGGTGACGCCATGACAGAAGACGACCGGGCGGGCCGGATCCGTGGCAGAGGTCGTCGAGCTCCACAGTCTCCGGGCGGCCGCACGTGATCACTTACATGCATGTTATACATTCACGTTATGTACTCGTCAAGGCTACGTAAAACCTTGTCCTCATTGGCCGTCCTGTCTGTACAAAACATCCGTTCGCGCAGGTGAGACCCACTGATCCCTGCCGTTTGAACCCAGAGGTGTCGTTCTCCCGTGGGCCCATCTCCCTGGTCGCGATCATCTCTCGCAGAGTCGATCATCAGGGGAGGCCCGGCTCCGGGATGGTGATCGGGTCGGAGCGCCGGCCGTACCACCACAGTCCACACGATCGCCACGTCATGGCCGGCCGCCGTACGGGATTGGGATTCGAACCGCTCAGGAGCAAGCCGTTGGGCGATCTGTTCCTTGTCGATGGCCTTCTCGGACGGACCGCCGGTCTTCCCGGCCCCCGGCCGGCGCCGTCAGGAGGTGGACGCACCGTACCGAGGCGGCATTTCCAGCCACCCGGACAGAGGCCTCGCCTACTGTCGGAGACATGACAGCCGTCCATGACTTGGAAGTCATCGAGTCTTGACTATTGCTCGCTCTGTCGCTGTTTCCGCCCTGGGGACTTGTCGTTCTCAGGGCAGAGGCAGACACTCGACCAAGGTCCGAGATCCGAAAATCGCGGAGGTCCAATGAGCAGGGTTCATTTAGTCATCACGGCCGGAATCGCTGCCACTCTGGTGGGACTCTTCATCGGGTTCTCGCCCATCCACCACTCCGACGACAACACATGCGGGAGCGCGTTCGTTCCGGACAGCTGGTTCCAGTGCCCGGACGAGCAGAGCAGTCAGCGCCTGCTCGCATTCGTCTTTCTCATTCCCGGAGGCGTTCTACTCGTCAGTGGGCTGCTCAGCAGGGGGAAAAAGGGCGACTGAGGGGACGGCCAGGGCTATGTCCGGAGCCCCGCGAGCCGGCCGACCTCTTCGAACACGCCGTCGGCGCGAAGACCCGTTCATGACCGTCGAAGGCCCTCCCCCGGCGCCGGATCGACGGCTCCCTCTGGCGAAGGCACGTGCCCGCCGGTTCGCAGCGGTTCGCCGAGCGACCGCCTCCCCCTGATCATCTGAGGTAAAGCCGGGGTAGATCGATAACTATCATCCTGCTATGTCGAACCACGGGGTAGCGCGAATGATCATGGCGGGATGCCTGGCGGGGGCTCTGACGGGATGCGGGGTGCTCGGCGAGCTGACGGCCGACCAGGCAGTGATCACCGCGAGCCAGCCGTTCCGGGGGTCGCCCGCGGAGAAATTCGCCGAAGGGATCGACGGCATCGTCGTTCCCGAGGCGCGACCGGTGCAGCGCTTCTCCGCCGGGGACGTACGATCGGCGTTCCTGACCAGCAGGCGGATGCTGAGGGCCGCCCACCTCGACGGGCAGACCCTGCTCGGCGGCAGGCCGGACGCCTTCGCGAAGCAGCTCGACCCCCAGCAGCGGAAGGACTTCCTGCGGAACCTGGACCACAAGGACCAGGACAAGAACAGCCGCGCCTGGGTAACCAGCTTCGCCCCCGGTTCGGCCGAACTGGTCGGCGACGTGGTCAAAGTACGGGGAAAACTGGCCGCCGAGTCGGGCGCGGACGAGGACGGCCGGCCCGAGCTGTGGGTGAACTACGAGGCGCGGTTCGTCTACGCGCTCCGGCCGGCGGGCAAGGACAGCCCCATCGTCCGGGTGATGGTCCTCGTCAAGGCGCGGCACGAGTTCTGGCGGGACGAGCCGGGTGCCCGGCTGCGCAACTGGGACGGCGAGAGCACCGAGTTCTGGTCGGCCGGAACGGAGTGCGACTCTCCGGACGGGTTCCTCCGGCCCGACTACAGCGGAGAGGGAGGCGGGGGCGGCCGGGTGGACGACGCCTACGACGACAAGGCCGCTCCGCTCAAGGAAGGCGAGTGCGGGACGGTCGACGAGATCTGACCCCGTTCCACCCCGTGGTACGGCCGACGCCACGGACCTCGGCGCACCTGACACCGCCGACCGCGCCACGGACCTCGGCGCACCTGACACCGCCGACCGCGCCACGGACCTCGGCGCACCTGACACCGCCGACCGCGGTACGGCCGACGCCACGGACCGTTGGAGGCGGGGTCACCGGTCCGTGGCGGGGAAGTCGCGCTGCCGGGCGGCCTCGTACAGCACGAGGGTGCCGGCCGAGGCGGCGTTGAGCGAGCTGGCGGCGCCCCCCATCGGGATCCGCACGACCTCGTCGCACATCTCACGCCAGCGTGCGCTCATGCCCGCGGTCTCGTTGCCGACCACCAGCAGGGTGGGAACGGTGAGATCGCATCCGGAGATCGGCGTCGAGCCGCTCTCGTCGGTGCCCACGATCCTGATCGGCAGCCCCCTGTCGCGCTGCGCGCCGACCCAGTCGAGCACGTCCTCCGGCGAGGGCCGGCGCACCACCGGCAGGCTGAACAGCGATCCGGTGCTCGCCCGCACCGACTTGGGGTCGTAGACGTCGGCGGCGTGACCGGTCACGATCAGGCCCGCGGCGCCGAAGGCGTCGGCCGAACGCACCAGCGTGCCGATGTTGCCGGGGTTGCCGGGGCGGTCGAAGGCCACCCCCAGGAAGCCCGGCCCCGGCCGCAGCCGGTCGAGGTCGTCGGGGAGCAGCGCGCCGACCGCGATCAGCTCGGGCGCGTCCGACTCCCGCTCGCCCAGCTCATGCAGCAGCTCCGGGGCGACCTCGGCGAGCGGGACGCCGCTGTCGTCGATCAGGCGCCGCGCCCACTCCGACAACCGCTGGCCGGCCGGATACAGCAGGGTGCGCAGCGGCCAGCCGTGCTCGACGGCCAGCGTGATGGGCCGCACGCCGTGGATGAGGAACTCCCCGGTGCGCTGGCGCTTGGTGCGGTTGGTCAGCAGCGCCTGCCACTGCTGGAAGAGCGCGTTGCGGGCGGTGACCCTCGGCACCCGTCCGGGCCGGGTGGCCCGGACGGGAGGCGACGCGGCCACGAGGGGCCCGCGCGTCCTGGCGCGGCTGCTCCGCTTCGCTCCGCTGTCGTGTTCTCTGCCCGGCACGGGACAAGGCTAACAGCCAGGCCCCACCTCGGATCTTGATCAGCCGACGCCGGCCGGACACGCATGTCTCCTCCTCCCTACCTTGCCCTCCCTACCTTGAACTGCCGCCGAGCGACCGGATCGCCGGAGAGCTCACCGGCACCGCCGGTCCGGCACGCCGGCGCCCACCCGGCGAACCGCCCAGGAGAGGACCGTCCGTTGAAGGAGATGCCCTTTTATCCCCGCAGAAACAAGATCGAATAGATAGCGTGACGTCGGTGGGCATGCCACCGGACACGGGCGATCCGCCCCGGGCGGGAGTGGAGCAGGGATGACGGCGACCGTGGACTCATCGGATTCATCGACCTTCGACGCGCTCTGCCCTCTGGTGGGGGTGGAGGAGGAGTACCTGGTCGTCGACCCGTCGACGCGGGCGGTGGCGCCGGAGGCGGCCGCGGTGCTGGAGCGCGCCGCCGAGCTGGGCGAGCAGGTGAGCACGGAGATCACCAGGTTCCAGGTGGAGGCCAAGACGCCGCCGTGCGCCGACATCTCCGAGCTGGAGGGGCGGCTACGGCGGATGCGGTCGGCGATGGCCGCCGCGGCCCGGACCGGAGGGCTGGCGGTGATCGCCTCGGGCACGCCGGTGCTGGGCGAGATCGTCCCGCCGCCGATCACCGACCATCCGCGCTACGAGGTGGGGATCGGCACCTACCGGGCGCTCCACGACGAGCAGAGCATCTGCGCGGGACACGTCCATGTGCACCTGCCCGACCGCGAGCGGGCGGTGCTGGTGAGCAACCACCTGCGGCCGTGGTTGCCGGTGCTCATCGCGCTGATGGCCAACTCCCCGTTCTGGGCGGGCCGTGACACCGGATACGCGAGCTGGCGGACGCTGAGCTGGGGGAAGTGGCCGGTGGCCGGGCCGCCGCCGTACTTCGCCTCCCTGGCCGAGTTCGAGGAGCTGACCGGCACGCTGACCGAGGCCGGAGTGCTGGTGGACCCGGGGACGATCTTCTGGGACATCCGCCCCTCGGCGCGGCTGCCGACGCTGGAGATCCGGGTGACCGACGTGCCGGCCACCGCCGAGGAGTCCGCGCTGCTCGCGGCCGTGGTGCGGGCACTGGTGGTGGTGTCGCTGGAGCGGGTGGACGCCGGTGATCCCGGCCCGCGCCTGTCGGCCGAGCTGCTACGGGCGGCCTACTGGCAGGCGGCCCGTGACGGCTTGGAGGGGCGGGGCATCGACCCGCTCACCGGCCGCCTGGTCCCCGCCACCGAGCTGTGCGAGGCGCTGCTGCGGCACATCGGCCCGTCCCTGGAGCGGACCGGCGACCTGGAGACGGTGACCGTACGGCTGAAGCGGCTGCGCGCCGCCGGCAGCGGGGCGGCGCGTCAGCGGGCGGCCCACGATCGCCGTGGGCGGCCCGCCGACGTGGTCGACCATCTGATCGAGCGTCTGGTGGATCAGGACGGCTCGGGGATGTGGGGCTGAGCGGAGTCCGGCGCGTCCGCCGGAGGCGCGAGCCGGGAGGTCAGGAAGGCGCGTAGCGGCTGCACGTGCCGGACCGGGTGACGCCACACCGCGAGCAGGTCCTCCAGCAGATGCTGTTCGGCGACCATCTCGCGATGGCTCCAGGCCCGGACGACGGGATGGAGGAAGGCGCTCTCGTGCGCCCGGTCGGGGGTCGGGTGCCGCTGGATGGCGAACACGTCACCGTAGTCGCCGCGCCCCCACCGCAGGGTGAGGGTGAAGTACAGGGGATGCTCCGCGAACCGGTCGACCGCGTAGTCCTCCGGCAGGTCCGCGTAGTGAAGGATCCGGCCGGTGGCCTGGTCGACCACGTACACGTCGCACAGGTATTCGAACTGGGTCCACAGCGCCGAGCTGTAGTTCACCCGCTCCAGCATGGTCGCGGTCAGCTGGTCGGCGTCGACCGGCAGCAGCCGGTGGTCGAGCGGGGCCTGTCCGTAGCGTTCGTCGAGCAGGCGGGCCAGGGTGCGCAGGTTGTAGCGGAACCCGTCGATGAACGCCGAGGACGCGCCCTTGAAGTCGCGGCCCTGCATCAGGGTGCCGGCGAAGTACAGGCCATCGACGTTCGTCGACTGGAAGTCGGGGCCGATCGCCGGGATCCGTCCGTTCGGGGCGAGTTCGGGCCGGCAGGAGTCGTCGAAGAGGGCGGTGTCCATGGTGAAGCCGGTGCAGCGCAGCACCACGTCGTACTCCAGCAGCGCCTGCTCGCCCTCGGCGAGAGTGTAGGTGATCTCCGCCTTGAACCGGTCGCCCTCGCGCCAGAGCCGGTCGATCTGGCATTCCAGCACGCCGTGCAGGGTCTTGAACCAGTAGCTGTCCAGCAGCGCGCCGTACTGGCCGCGCACGTCGCCGGGGTGTTTGCTCGTCCACGCGAACCGGACCGGACGCGGGCTGGCCAGGTGGACGACGGAGGCGTGACCGAGGATGGCCTGGGCGGTCTCGAACGCCGAGTTGCCCTTGCCGATGATCAGCACCCGCTTGTCGGTGAAATCCTCCGGGGCGGTCGACATGTCCTCATACCCGACGGCCAGCTCGATCCCCGGGATGCCGGGGATGTTGGGTCCGCCCCAGCCGGTCGCCATGATCAGGCATTCGGCGCGGAACACCTCGCCCGCGGTGTGCACGACGAAGACCCCGTCCACCTTCTCGACCCGGTCGACGGCGGTGGAGAAGCGCACGTTGAGCGCGTGCTCCCGCTGGAAGTCGGCCAGGTAGCGCAGCAGGTCGTCCGGGGACGGGAAGTACTCCTGCGAGTAGCGGGGGAACAGCAGGCCGGGCGCGTCGTTGAGCAGGGAGTTCCAGTCCCAGCGCAGGGCGATCTCCGGGTCCTTCTCGCCGGTGTGGACCTTGTTCAGCGAGATCAGCCTGCGGTGGCGCGGGTAGTGGCGGAAGAAGCCCCCCGGCTCGGCCTCCCGCTCCAGGGTGAGGTAGTCGGCGCCGGCCCGCTGCAGGAAGTAGCTGATCTGCAGACCGCCGGGCCCGGCGCCGATGATCAGGTAGCGGTGGATGTGCTCGCCGGATCCCGTCGTCGTCATCGGCCCTGACGCTCCGTCCCGGCCGGCAGGTCCATGTGGCCGGCGGTGCCGGACGCGTCGGTGGTCAGAGCGGTGCGGGGCAAGGGCACTCCTCGTGCGGTTGAAGACGTGGGGCGCCGCACGCGCGGCGTGGGCGGTCCCGTCCGTCCGGTCGGACGTCCCGGGCGCGGTGGCCGGTGCGCCCCGCGGGGGCGCCGTCGGCTCCCGCCCCGCGGGGCAACGGTCTCAGGAGATCACATCGTTCAGGCCGCGGCAGTGGCACAGCGGCAAGTCATGGCTGCCCGTTCGGTCTTATTCGGCCTGCGGTGCAGCCACATGGCGACCACCATGGGCGCGAACACGATCGCGTTGTAGAACAGGTGCAGCTCGACGCGGGGCACCAGGAGCTGGATCATGCTGGTCGGCACCGGCTTGCCCATCAGGTGGAGCCCGGTGAGTGCCTGGCCGAGCAGCAGCAGATGCTCCAGGTGGTGCCAGGCCTGGATGCCCAGGGAGATGTTCCACCAGGTGCGGGCGCGACCGGTGAAGCCCTTCCGGAGCAGGATCAGCCCGGCGAGCATGACCAGCGCGTAGCCGTAGTGCATCCACTCGGATGTCACCAGCCACGGGAACGGCAGCCCCAGCACGCCGCGCGCCTCCGGGACCGGCCAGCCCATGACGTAGATCTGTACGGCCTGCGTCACGTGCTCGGCCCAGTGTGCCAGCACGATCACCAGGAAGGCGTTCACCCCGATCCGGTGGTAGTCGGTGTTCATCGAACTGATCAGACCTGGTCTGGCCGGTAACGCACCTGAGTGGCTCGCCATGGGTGTCCTTCACGGTGGTCGGGTCCGCCGGGTGGTCGGCGTGTGTTCTTCTCGGCGCCTCTCGAGGGCACAGGCGTACGTTCCCCGATGCGGATCCTCAGCTCTGGCGTTGCGATTCGGCGAGCAACGCCAGGTAACCGTCCGAGACGATCCGCTGTGCCCGTGCGGTGTAGGAGGCCGGGTCGTCGGGGGCGATCGTGGCCAGGCCGTCGACGTAGCGGTTGTACATGCAGAACGCCGCCGCGATCAGCACCGTGTCGTGGATCTCCAGATCCGTCGCGCCCGTCTCGCGTGCGGCGGCGATCTCCTGCTCGGAGACCTTCTGCCCGCTCTGCTGGACCGCGGCCGCGATGGCCAGCAGTGCTCTCAGCTTCTCCGAGACCGGCGCGGCCCCGAGATCGGCACGGACCTGCTCCACCAGCGCCATCCCCTCGGGAAGCTGCGCGGCCGCGTAGGCGGCGTGCGAGGAGAAGCAGTATCGGCACTCGTTCAGCGCCGACACGTACGCGGCGATCAGCTCCCGCTCCCCGCGCGACAGGGTGCTCTCCTGCCGGAGCAGCACCTCCACCAGCTCGTTCAGTGGACGGGCGGTCTCCGGGCGGAACATGAACAGGCCGCGGATCCCCGGCGCGTCCGAGTTAAGCGTGATGTGGGGCATAAAGGTTCCCTTACCGGCGAGATGAAGGCATCTTCCACGCCGCCTTAGCGCACAAATCATCCGACAAATGCTCATGATCGCTACAACGGCGCATGGCTGTCAACGGCCCCTTTTCGGACATCACATTATTTGGTATGAAAGAGCCATTAACTGCCCCGGCCGCGGCCATATGGCCTCACGGTACGCGTGTCCCCTGACTGTCCCAGTCACGGCCATATGGCCTCACGGTAAGTGTGTCCTCACTCCCTTGTCCGCTCGTGCTGGCCAAGCTAGCGTCACCAATGCGCGCAAATACCCATCAGCTATCGCAAGGAGGACATTCGTGTCTGAAGACCCCAAAATCACCCTTGCCCGTGACAGCTACGACGCGCTCGCCAAGGGAGACTTGGATCACGTCCGTGACAACCTGCTCGCCGACGAGGTTGTCTTCCATGTTCCGGGCCGAGGCCCGCTGGCCGGTGAATATCACGGGAAAGACCAGGTGCTGGGCTATCTCGCGAAGTTCACCGAAATGACCGACGGTTCGGTCCGCTTCGAGCCCGATTCCATCATCCCCGGCGAGGACCGCACCGTGGTGACGGTACGCGTCCACGGAGAGCGCGCGGGCCGGCAGCTGGACGACCGCGGTGTCCACGTGTTCCGCATCACCGACGGAAAGATCAGCGAGCGCTGGAGCTACCCGCAGGACCTTTACAACATCGACGCGTTCTTCGAGTAAACAGGATGCGCCATTCCCACCCCATCTCGGTGACCATTCGGCGCTGATACCGGCTATCGGTCGATCACAGCAGGCCCTACCGCCAGTCGGCTGTTTTCCGCACAATCCGATCTGCGCCGAGAACCTCCGTGGTGGTTGGGCCTGCCACACAGCCGGCATATCCTCTCCGGCTCTCCTCCGTTCTCCTCCGGCTCTCCTCCGTTCCTCTCCGGCTCTTTCCCGGTCTCCGTCCCGGATGCGGGCGCGCGCACCCGCCGGCGCCGCCGTCAGCCCTGGCTCAGCGAGTCGGTCAGCACCGCCAGATACCCGTCGCTCCGCTGAGCGCGCACGGCGTAGTGCGCGGGGTCGTCGGAGGCGATCGTGCCCAGGCCGTCGACGTAGCGGTTGTACATGCAGAACGCCGCCGCGATCAGCACCGTGTCGTGGATCTCCAGATCCGTTGCACCCGCCTCCCGGGCGGCGTCGACGTCCGCCCTGGAGACCTGCTTGCCGCCCTGCTGGACCGCGGCCGCGATGGCCAGCAACGCCCTCAGCTTCTCCGAGACCGGCGCCGCGTCCAGATCCGCGCGGACCTGCTCCACCAGCGTCATCCCCTCGGGAAGATGCGCGGCCGCGATGGCCGCGTGCGTGAAGAAACAGAACCTGCACTCGTTCAGCGCCGAAACATATGTGGCGATCAGCTCCCGCTCCCCGCGCGACAGGGAGTTCTCCCGGAACAGCAGCACCTCCACCAGCCCGTTCAGCGGGAAAGCCGCCTCCGGCCGGAATTTGAACAGGCCGCGGATTCCGGGGTCGTCGGAGTTGAGAGCGATGTGCGGCGTGGACGCCCCCTCATGGTTGAACTGTCCCGGACGGGTGCGGTCCGCCCATTCCACATCGCAGGAGGGGGCGCGGGAAGAAAGGATGTCCGACAGTTTTTCGGTGACATTCGGGCGGGTCGGATAGGCGAGTGCGTTCGTCATCTCTTGACTCCTTTGCAGAGCTGTCCATATGTCCTCGTACAAATAACTCTGCGTTCTCCGCGCCCCGTGAACCAGCCGGTTCGAAGTCATCAAGCTGCCCGTCGGAAACCACTTCCTGCCAGCCCGGAATTTGACAGGGGCGGGCACGGTGGGGATGTCCCCGCCTCGGCGAGCACGCGCGGCGGGACGCCGGCCCGGTGCGCCACGCGGACGAAGGCCACCCGGCAAGGGGTGTCGCGGGGGCAGCGGCGCCGGTCGCCCACGGTCCCGCGGCCGGGGTCGCCGTGCGGCGGGGATTCGATCACGGCTCCGGCGGTCCTGATCGCTGCCCTCTCCCGCGTCCGGCGGACGCCCCCGTCCGTCACCGAGGTGGCGTACTGGTCAGCCTGACGAGGGTCGTGGTGACGAGCAGGATCGCGCCGAAAGCCGCGACCAGCCGGGGCGGTCCACTGAACACACGGCGGAAGACCAGCGGTGCCCGTCTCCGTCCGGAACCCGGCTTCCGTGCATTCATCGCGCCCCGATGTACGCACGTTCCGGGGAATCAGAGCTACGGGCAAGTTTGCGGCGAATACGGTGATAAATCCGATATATCGCGGCAACGGCAACGTGATATTGAAATCGTGACATTAGCCGGTCAACGGCCCCGGCCCGCCCCGGACCCGCTCTTTGGAGATCACCCGCAGGTACGCCGGAGCGTTCTTCGACCGGCAGGCCGCCCCGGCCGCCGCCTCCTGGGAACCGCCGGCGCCCGCCCGGTGAACGCTCCCGGCGACGAAAGGCTCCACCCCTTCCGGGAGGCGGTCGCGGCCCCGCTGTACCGGGCGCTGCCCGCCGTGTTCGTGCTCGACCGGGCGGTGCTGGAGGGGCAGCCGCTGCTGGCCGGCACGCTGCGGGGGCTGACCTGCGAGTGGGCGGACGGCGGCCCTCTCACGGGCGTAACGCCGCGGGTCGCGAGGATCAGCCGGCGGCGCGCCCGCGAGCAGGACGCCCCCATGCCCGCGCCGCGGCTCCGTGAGCGCCACCGGGGCCGCTACCGGGTGGCGGTCTGCGGGGGACGGCCGTGAGCGTCACCGGGTGGCGGCGTCCCGGTAGGTGTTCCGGACGATCAGCAACCGGTCGAGGATGAACCGGGACGGCTCGGCGGCGCGCACGCGCCGACCTCGGTCGGACCAGAACGCACGCTCGGGCACCTCGTCCTCCCCGGGGGGGATGAACTTGATCACCTCCTCGACCGCCGCCGCCGCGATCGTCAGCGCCTGCTCCGCCGCACGCGGCTCGTCGGCCGGAACGCTGCCCGCCGTCAGGTCGGCCACCCACATCCACTCCCCGGCGTCCAGCAACCGCGACGGCTCCGGACCGCCGAAGGTGGGGAAACGTACGGGCGGCACCTCGCGCTCCGGCAGGCCGAACAGGAACTCCCGCTCCGCGTCGCAGCCCGGGCACGTGCCGGAGTAACGGGCGACGGGCTCTCCGTCGACGCTCCCCGGCACGCTCTCCCAGACCGTGTCGGCCGAACCGCACGAGCACGGGTGCAGGTCGAGGTAGAGGTGCGCCTCGTCCCCGCTGCGCGTCACCGGAAACGGCATGGCGATCCCCTCTCCCGGCCGGCTCTCCCACCGGCCTCCCGGCCGGCTCTCCCGCCGGCGCCGAACTGGACGGGCCCGCTCGCGGCCGGACCCGCCGGGCACGGACGGGCCGCGAGGTCGATCACCGCGACTTCGGGCGGTCCGGGACGACCAGCTCCAGGTCGATCGGCAGGGCCTCGGGGTCGGAGCCGATCTTCTCCCGGTTGCGCTCCCAGATGTCCTTCCAGTAGCGGCCGTCGCCGTAGGCCTCCTCGGCGATCTCCCACAGCGAGCTGTCCGGGCCGGTGGTGACGGTACGGCCGCTCGGGGACGGCGAGCTCTCCGGTTTCGCCGGCGGGGACGGCTCCGCCGGCTGTGACGGCTGCGCCGACGGCGGGGCGCCGCTCGGGGAGGGCGACGGGGACGGGGTGCCAGAACCGGGCGCCTGCGGCGTGGTGCCGGACCGCGGGCCGGACATCTGTGGTCGCCGCCCGCAGGTGCACGGCTTGTCGGGCGGGCAGAGGCACGGCTCCTCCTCTTCCTCCGGCGGCAGGCCGGTGGTGTTGGAGAGCCGGCGCATCCGGTCCCAGAACTGGGATTCCCAGTGGCTGGGCGGGAGGGTCTCGCTGTCGGACCGGTTGAGGAGGTTCGCCAGCGCGCCGCCCGGCCCCGGCGCCGTCTGCGGCCCGGTCTCCCACGGCGGCACCGGCGGGGCCTGACCGCGCTCGCGCAGGTCCGCTCCCACCTCGTTGAGCTGCTGCGCCAAAGCGTCGCGCCGTTTCGCCAGAGCGTCGCGCTGCTCCTCCAAGGCGGTGCGCCCCTGCCCCGGGGCACCGAGCGGCTGCTCCAACGAGCGGACGGCCGTATCCGCCTTCTGCCACCGCTCCGCCAGATGCCGGTACTCGTTGTACCGTGCCGACACGTACTCGCTCCGCGTGGCGGTCAGGGGTGCCAGCAGGAAGCGGCGGATCACGCCCTGGCGCGGCGCGGACGCCGCCCGCGCCGGCACCGCGCCCGTACCGCCCGGCTGGAAGGTGCTGCCGCTCGGCCGTGCCGTGCTCGGCTGCTGCGGCGTCGCCGGACCGGCGGGGCTCTGCGGGGCGGCGACGGGCGCGGCAGACGGAGTCGCAGGGCTCTGCGGCGCGGCGGGGGCGGCAGACGGAGCGGCGGGGCTCTGCGGCACGGCGGCGGGCGCGGCGGGCGCGGTGGCGGCCAGCGCCTCGCGGACCCGTCCGGCGAAGTCGCTCTCCTCCGGCGAGCCGTTGTGCAGCACGCGCAGGTCCACACCGGCCTGGTCGGCGAGGGTCACCAGGTCAGGGTGGAGCGGGGCGAACGCCGAGGCGAACCCGTCGTCGGGCACCTCGCTGTACAGCTTGCCCTTGCGGGTGGCACGGTAATGGCGCACGGTGCCATCAGGCTCGCGCAGCTCGACGAGGACGTCGGTGCGCAGCCCGCGTGCCAGCAGCCGGGCCTGGGTCACCGGGCCCATCTGCCCGGGAGCGGTCGCGTTGACGGTGAGCAGGATCGGCGTGCCGCGCGTCCAGCGGCCGCTCAGGCTCCGCTCTGCCGTCTCGACGATCCCCTGACGCAGGACGTCGAGGGTGACGCCGGAACCGGCCTTGCCCTCGGTCTGCGCGATGTCCATCGCCTGGGTGGCCAGCGTGTCCAGGTCGAGCGAGGGCGTGGTCGCCGCCGGCGGCCCGCTCCGCCACCGCGCCCGCCAGCCGGGGCGCTCGGTGGTGCCGGTGGTGCCGGTGGTGCGGGTGACCTCCGGATCACCGAGGTTCCAGCCCCACCGGCGCCGGCCTTCGTCGCCGCGCCGGGCCTGCGCCTCGCTCAGCTCCTGCTCGAACACGGTCAGGTCGGCCTTGCCGGTCGCGGCGCCCGGCACCTCGATCCGCAGCTTGGGCGCCTTGGCGCCACTGGCCTTCACGGTCCTCAGCTCGGCGGCGAGGTCGAATACCAGCGGCACCTCGGTGCTGGCGGCGGCGCCCCGCTTGAAGACGCTGCGCTCGACGCGGATGCCGTTGCTGACCGAGGTCCGGAAGGAGGCAGTCCATCCGAAGAAGCGGCCGGCCTTCAGCCCGATGATCCCCAAGGCTCCCTTGAGAGAGAACCTCAGGCCCTGGTTGGTGGCCACCTCGGTCACGTGCATGATCCGGCGCACCCGGCCGATCTCGGTGTTCTCCCGGCCGGCGACGGTGACGTGCACGTCCTCGGGCCGGGCCCGGATGGTCACATCCACCACCGTGCCCGGCTTGCCCGGGTGGGGGACGCGGACCACCAGCCCCCCGTCCTTCTGCAGCATCTGCCGGAAGTTGGCGGCCTCCTGCATGTCGTTCAGGTTCTGCTCCAGCGTCGCCCGGGCCTGCCGAGCCGCCTTCGCACCGAACAGCTTGCTGTCCGCCAGCAGGTTCTGAACGGCCGTCAGCAGCCCGTCGGCCTGCAGACTGTCCACCTTGTAGGAGGGCGGCAGCGTGAACGGCCGGGGGTCGGGGACCCGGGTCCCCTCCGTCGCCCCCACCATCTCCTGCGCCACGAGCCGGGTCATCTCTCCCTGCAGTTCGACCACGACCGGCCGGCGGGCCTCGCCTTGCTCGCCCTGCTCTCCCGCGGCCGGTTCCGACCCGGTGTCCTCTCCGACCGTGATGGTGACCCCGACCGCGTGACGGACCTTGGCCATGCCCTCGAACGAGGCGCTCCGCTCCAGCTCGTTCCACTGCTCGCTGTTGGTCACCGAGCGGGAGCCGCTCTGGCCGGCCTCCGCCGCGCCGGAGGGGTCGACGCTGGCATCGGGATGTCCCACCGAACCGCCGGGGCTGACGCCGCCGCCCTGCGAGGTGCCGGCCGACGCGGACACGCTCTTGTTCCTGTAGGTGTAGCCCTGCATGATCAGGAGGAGGTCGCTGAGGCGACCGGTCACCTCGACCGGCCCGTCGCCGAGGTCCATCTGCAGCCGGATGGGGATCCGGCCGGCGTCCCGCACCGGCTGGGACTGCGCGTGCCCGTTCGCACCGAGCATGTTGACGATCTTTCCCCACCAGCGCCTGCCGGCGAAGTCGCCGAACAGGCGGCGGCGCAGCGCCGGATTCGAGGCCAGGACACCCGGCGCGTAGGCCTCGACGGCTTCGAGTATCGCGTTGTACACGTCGATCTCCGTGCCGTTCTGCGTGCGCAGGACGATCCGCTCGGGCCAGGACTGGCCCATGCGCTTGCGGAGGCCTTCCGGGAGCTCCGCCAGCTCCGGCTTGGCAGCCCTGTCGCGTTCCTTGGCGAATAGGCGGGCCAGTCCCCGGCCGGGGTCGGTCTCCCGCCTGAGGCTCTCGTCCTGGTTGCCGAACGACTCCATGAGCCGGTTGAACAACGCCGGCGGCGTGTGACGGGCGGCCAGCTCGGGCAGCGGGTCTCCGGAGCTGCGGGCGACCTTCAGGTCGTGGAGGTAGCGCTGGACCAGCGCTGCCTGCGTGGCGCGCTCGATCTCCAGCTTGCCGTGCATGAACGCTTCCACCACGTCGGACACCCGGTCCAGCGCCAGTGGGATCTTCCCCTGCGCGTACAGGCTCAGGACATCGCGTTCGGGCTTGCTGTACTGGTAGGTGCCGCCGGTCGTGGTGATCGTCTCGGTGTTGTCCGTGCCCACCTCGCTGATGACGACAGTGCTGCTCAACTCCGCCGCCATCATGACCTTGCGGCCGACGTCGATGGGCAGGCCTTCCGCTCCCGTGATCGGGGTCGTCGACTCCGAAGTGCCGTGGTTCGCCGAATGGGACCCGTTGGCCCCCGCGCCGATCTTCGGGTTCTCGGCCTGGCTCGATCCTCCCGAGACGGAGGCGTTCCCCGCGTGGCTGGTCTGCTCGCCGACGGACGTGGTGTCACTGGTCAGATCGAGCCCGATGAGACTGGTCAGCCATTTGCCCCCGGTGACGATCTGCGACTCGCCCAGGTGACCGCGGAGCGACACCGACCAACTGCGCTTCCCGAAGCCCTCCGTGTCCACGACGATCTCGATCTCGTAGCCGGTGCGCAGGAACTCGGGGTGACCCATGAGGTTGTCGATGCTCAGGGCCTCGGCGAGGACCTGGAACTCCGGGGTGCCCGGCCGTATGCCGGTCTTTTCGCTGATCTTGTTTATCAGCAGGTCGGCGTTCTTCCCCAGGTCCAGGGCCAGCTGCGCGGTCTCGGCCACGAGTTCCTCGGAGGTCGGGATCGTGGCCGTGGACTGCGAGATCCCATCCTGGGGCAGCAGGTCGCTGGGGATCGCCTGCTCCACCCGCACATCCGTGGAGGCGACCTCGTGCACCTGCCCGTCACCCTTCACATGGGTGACCGTCAACGTGTCCGTCTCCCCGATCTCCGCCGTAAGCCCCCCCAGACCTTCCAGCAGGACCACCCCGTTGGCGGTGCCACCCTTGTTCTCGGAGGTGTTCCGGCCCTTGCCTCCCGTGTAGCCGGCGCCGGCGGAGGTGGTGGACTCCCCGTCGCCGGACTTGTGGTCGACACCCGTCCCGACGCCCGCTCCCCAGGAGGTCGACTCGCCGCTCGAACTGCCCGCGGTGTCGGAGCCGATGTAAAGCGTGACGACCGTCTTGGCGTCGGTGTGCGAGATGTAGCTCCTGGTCTGCCACTTCCGGTCGATCTGGAGATGCAGGGTGAGATGCTCCGCCGGCTGGCCGGTCCGCTCGTGCGTGAGGTACAGGTACTTACCGCCCTGGGCGAGCTGGTTGTAGTGGGTTTCCACCCAGTCCTTCAGCTGGTTCTCTATGACGTCCATCATGGCCTCTTGGCTGGCCCGCTCCACCGGGTCGGACGAGAACACCGGGTTCTGCTCCCCGTTGCCATCCAGCTTGGGCAGCATGCCGTTCTTGCGAAGATACGCCGCCACCGTGCGCTGGAGCGCGGCGATGTCGGTCTTCAGCTCCGCGTGCCCGAATCCGATTCCGCGCACCTGGCCGGGCCCGTCGCCCTGCCAGGTCATCTCGCCCTTCCGGCCGGGCGGCGCCTCGGGCACGGAGTCGTCCTGCAGCATCAGCGAACCGTCGGGGTGCCGGCGCTCCACGCCGGAATCGTCCCGTACGATCGCTTGCTCGTCGAAAGGGAGCCCGGCGTTGGCCGCGACATTCTGCGCTATCTGCACCGTCGCCTTGATCGCGTCGCTGATCGGAGAGAGCGGCTTGTCCTTGCCCTTGTCGTGGAGCGTGCCCTCGACCTCCAGCTCCACCTCGAACGTGTTGACCTGGTTCCTCCCGGACTTCCGTCTCACGATCGGTGTGATCGCCGCGCCACCCGCGTTCAGCCCGACCGACTTCGACCCCGAACGGGAGCCGTTGCCGGACACCTTCGCCGCCAGGTTCTTGAACCGGTGGTTCAGCTCGGCGAGCGTCTCGCCGGAGAACTTGGCCCCCAGTGCGCCGCTCGCGTTCCACGACCGGTTGGCCCCCTGCCCCACCGACGCCACGGACTGCGCGACGCCCACATCCTCACCGAGCTGCTTGGAGCTGGCCGTTCCGTCCACCTGCGCGGCCAGCCTCACCCTCCCGTCGGGGGTGGACTCGTATTTGAGTCTGCCCTTCAGCACGATGGTCAGCTCCGGGTGCCCCGGAACGCTGATGATCTGCCGCAGTCCTTGCGGGCTGTTGACCAGTTCGGCCAGCTGGGCCGGCGTCTTCCCGACGATGAAGGTGCGTATCTGCTCCTGGGCCAGGCTGTTGCGGGCCAGATCGGGTGCCTGGGAGAGCAGCTCCGCCCTGAACTTTTCGAGCACCCCTTCCAGACCTTCGACATCGATGGGCGCGCTCTTCGGAAGCGGCGGCGCCTTCCCAGGTTCGAAGGTGAGCTGAGCGGTTTCCTCGGGGCCATGCTCGATGTGAGCATGTGAGACCGCCATCTCGACCCTCGTCGCGTCGCCGGCATAACCGTCGACGACCCGCACGACCGACCTCCCGCCGGCCTCCCCCGGGGCGACGACCTCGAACTCGAACTCGGCGGCCCCGTCGTACACCGATGACTCGCCCCGGTTGTCCAGGACCGGGCCGTTCCGCACGAACCCGGCGAAGCTCATGGAGGTCGACTGCCCCCGGCTACGGCCGCCGCCGCCGCCAAGTACGATGCGCGGCCCTACCGTCTCGATCAGATGCCGGAAGCCGTTCTCGGGCGGTAGTGCCTTGACCAGGGTTCCGAGCAGACCCGGCACGTCGACATCCCCCGACCAGCCGTTGCTGCGTCCGCCGCTGACCGATACGCCGTGGCTGCCCTGGATGAAGCGGCCGGTCATCGCCTCGGAGACCGTCCAGCCCTTCGAGCGGAGGACCTCGACGAGATCACTCACCAGCAGCTTGACCCTCAGCTCGACGCCCCTCACCCTCACCACCGCTCCGTCGGGGGAGAGCATCTGGCCGAACTCCGTCTCCAGCACGCTCTCCAGCTCGGCGACGGTGTATCGGTAGTCGCTCCCCTTGGCGGCCAGCGCCTCGTTGACCTTCTCGGTCAACTTGGTCATGTACGGCAACGGGCCGACCGGCAGGCCGGCGGGCAGCATGGCCGTCGACGGCATCGCCTCCTGCATGGCCTTGTGATACTCGGCGAGCTGGGATTCGGCCTCATGCGCGAGCCTGGCGACCCGGGCGGCCAGCGGGCCGGCATGGCTTGTCCGCTGGTGGGCGGTCAGCCGTCCCAGAGCGGCCGACGTCGCCGCCAGCGCCGAACGCGCGGCCTCGGCCTGGGCGCGGGCCTGTTCGTACGTGGCCGCGATCCGCAGATCCCGGGTCGCGGACTCCTGATCGGCCTTGGCCTGTGCGCGGGCCTCGTGGCGCCGCTTCGGTGCCTCGCTGTCGCGCTCCCCGTCGAGCGGCTTCCCGTCCCGCTCCGCCTTCTCGGCGGCCTCCACCTTCGCGAGCGCCTCCTTGGCGCCCTTCATGGCCTTCCCGGCGCTGCGCGCCCTGGACTGCCTGCGTTCCTTCAGGGCGCTCTCGGCCGCTGCCAGGGACTCGGTCAGCTCCTTCACTCGCCCGGCCAGATCGGAGATCGCGGAAGGCCGCGACGACGTTCCCGGTGCGGCCGGGTTCGAGGCCGTCCCGGCCAGCTCGGCGGCGAGCTCGTCGGCCTTCCGGACGATCTCCTCCGCCGCCCCGACCTGCCGCCCCGGACGGAGGGCGGCGTACTCGTCCGCCGGTGCGCTCGCCGGCTCGTTCGCCTTGTTCGCCTTGGTGACCAACTGACGCGCGCCATCGGTCAGCTCGGACTGGTCCAGGCCGTTCGGATTGTCCAGGACGATCTCCGTGGCCACCCGCAGGGCCGCGGCGCCGGTCTCGGGAGCCGCTTCCGCCAGGAAGTGGAGACCCTGGATCGCGCCTTCCAACGCCGGCCGGCCGTCGGCCCGAGCTACCTCGATGCCCAGCCAGGCGGCTGCCTCCGCGCGCAGCCGGTGCGGGCCGACGCCGTCGCCGGCCCGGGTCTCCAGCCGTTCCCTCACCAGGCGGAGGGTGGCGGCGGGGAGATGGACGACGCTCCCGTCCGCCCTGCTCAGCCGCACATGACCGCCCTCTACCAGCAACGCGTCGAGACCCAGTTTCCCCATGACGTCGGCCATCGCCGATTCGGCGAGCTCCGTCCTGGTCGTGGGACCTGTCGCGCCCTGCGCGGTCTGCGGGCCCGCGACGCTCTGCGGGGTCGTCTGGCCCTGGGTGGTCGTAGCGGAGACAGGCCCCGCGCCCTGAGACGACGCCCCCTGAGGCGACGCACCCTGCGTGGACGGGCCGGACGCGACCTGTCCGCTCTGCGCGGTCACGCCTGCCCCGGACGGATCCGATCCCGTCGGCGCGGCCTGCGCGGCCTGCGCGGGGGAACCGGACGCGCTCGGCCCGGACGGATCCGTCCCCGCCTGCGTGGTCTGCGCGGACGGAGCGGACGTGCCCTGCCCGGCGGTCCCCGTCTGACCTCCCTGCGCGGTCGCAGCCGACCCCGATGGATCCGCCGCCGTCTGCGCGGTCTGCGCGGATTGACCGGGCGTGCCCTGCCCGGCAGGCACGGACCCGGCCTGGCTTCCCTGCGCAGTCGACCCCGACGGATCCGGCCCCACCGGCGTGGTCTGCGCGGTCTGCGCGGACGGACCGGACGTGGTCTGCCCGGCGGTCCCCGTCTGCCCCGTCTGCGCGGCCGTACCCGGCCCGGACGGATTCGACCCCGTCTGCCCCGTCTGCGCGGACGGACCGGACGTGGTCTGGCCACCCTGCGCGGTCCCGGACCCGGTCTGCCCACCCTGCGTGGTCCCGCTCTGGCTTCCCTGCGCGGCCGTACCCGGCCCGGACGGGTCCGTCCCCGTCTGCCCGGTCGGCGCGGACGGGCCGGACGCGGTCTGCCCCGCGGACGTCGATCCGGCCGGGGCCCCTTGCGTGGCCGCGGCCGGTGCGGCCGGTGTGGACGGCGCGGACGGCGCGGACGGCGCGGGCCTGGACGGCGCGGCCTGCCCTCCGGGCGCTGCCTGGCCGTTCGTGCTCTGAGCTCCGCCGACCACCGCCGGGTCGCCTCCGGTGGACGGCGGTCCCGCCGGGGGCGTGCCGCCTGTGGGAGCGGACGAGGAAGCGGGATCGGGCGGGGGGATGGTCGCGGTCGCGAGGTTGGTGGTGTTCGCCGCCACGGACGCGTCGTAGGAGGCGAAGGAGGCGGCGAGGCCGCTGCGGAACGTCGCGACAGGCGTACGGACGGCCTGAATGACCTCTCCGTTGAACGGGCTGAGCGAGCCGTACCGGGCGGCGGCGCCGGTGAACGCGCCGACGCCGCCTTCCACTGTCGGGAGCACGAGCTGGCCGTGGCCCAGGCCGACGACCAGGCCTCCACCGGCCGAGGCGATGATGTTGACCGCGCCGGCCTGCGTGATGCCCTGCAGTGTCCGGCCGGTGAACCTCCTGGAGGCCCTGCCAGGGCCGAACAGTCTGGACACCACCGGGGCGACCTTCATACCGAAGGCCCCGCCAAAGCCCCCACCCACCAGCGAGTCTATGAATCTCCGCTGGTCGACCCTGTCCCGCGTTCCGCGTTTTTTCTGGTCCAGCTGGGTCGCCCCATCGATGACGCCCTCCTCGGTGGCCTCCTCGGCGACCTCCAACGCGACGGCTTTCCGGCCGGCACTGCTGAGGATCGTCCGGGTGGAGCCGCTGGCCGCCGCAGTGGTCGCGACCCGCTGGGCGACCGGGAGGACCGCCCTGGCACCGGCCGAGCGTCCGGCCGCCGCGGCGAGCCGCCGGAGGATCGTGTCGATGTCCCAGCGCGTTTTCCTGGCGATGAGCACGATGAGCCGGGCGGCCATTCCCCCGGTGAAGAAGACGGCGACGAGCCCGATGGAGATCGCGATCAACGAGATCCAGAACGCCACGTTGATCGAGATCTTGGAGTACTGCGTCTCCAGTGCGAAGTTGCCGAGCTTGGCGGCGTAGGCGGCGGCGTTCTCCTTCAGGACGGGGACGCCCGAGTCCGGCGAGTAAAGAGATTCGAGCTTCGCGATGGAGTTGTCCGTCGGGGGCGCGTCCCACTTCTGCAGGGTCCTGTCGATTACCGGGACGCCCTCCTCTACATGGGAGTCCAGGCCCTGCGCCAGCTCGTGCCAGAGCATCCGCAGCCGCCACTGCGTGCTCTCACTGCCCTCGGGCCACATCTGGCCGGCGGAGAGCAGTGCGATCAGGGTGTCGGCCCAGGCCGGCAGGCTCTCGCCCCACGCGGGTGTGACGTCGGCGGCGAAGCCGTCGCCGGGATCCTCGGCGAGATACCCGTCGGAGGCGATTGAGGTGTTGCTGGAACTCGTGCTGCCGCTCACGTCGCCCCCGTTCTGGCTTCCGTCGTCCGTCGGGCGCACGCCGACCGGCCGGCGTGCTCACGTGCCCTCATCCCGCCGGCTGCGAGGAGAGCGGCTCAGCGTCTGGTCGTGTTTCCTACACTTGGAGGTTGCCCATCATCTGGCCCTGAGCATGATCCGTGGCGAGGGAGTTCGCGATGGCCTTGCGGATCCGTGCCGGTTCCGCGGCGGCATCGGCGATGATCTGGCCGCCATTGGTGATCATCTGGAAGAGGGCGCCGCCCTGGTAGTACGACGCCTGGAACGCCAGGCCCGGGGTGTCGGCGCCCCAGGTCGAGGAGTTGTTGAGCTGCTGGATCTTGGCTATCTGCGTCTGCCACATCGTGCGGACATCGGACGCCACCCGGTCCCACTGGCTGAGCTCGACGGCCACCGCCGGGTCGATGGCGATGTGGTCGGAGTCGTTGGGCACGGCCGGTCACCTCTTCCCGAGCAACTGGCTCGCCATCTGCTCCAGCACGCCCTGGAGGTCTCCCTCCAGATGCGCCTTCATCTGGTCGCCGGGGACCAGTGGTTCGAAGAGCTCGATGACCCGTTCCTGGGCCTTGGCCGCGGCGCGGTGGATGGTCTCCGCGATGGAGTCGGCCAGCTGGCGGGCGTCCGGTTTGCGGTAGATGCGGGGGTCGATGTCGAGCCTGACGAGGTCACCGCGCGCACCGACCGTCGCCGATATCAGCCCGTCGGGCGACTTCTCCGTCACCTGTACGGCTCGCGCCTCCTCGTGCAGCGCCGGAGCCTCGTCCTGCAGTCGCTTGAAGGTGGTCCGCAACTCGTCGGCGTAGGCCCGCATGCCCGCCACGTCCACCGGCTCGAACTGCTCCACGCCGCCCCCTCGCAACGCCGACGGGTTCACCCAGCAGCACCGCGCGACCCCGATTTAACACAGGCAACACCTGTAGTTAACTTCCTGGCATTTTGACACTCCCGAACGATCTTCTGCAAGAGCTAGTTTCCCCACTAATCACGACAAAAGATCACACATCGGCCTACCTGACCAAGTTGTGACATAACACCACGCTTTTCCCTGGCTCGTCTCGGTGACCGGGGTGCCGTCACAGGGCCAGGAGCACGACGTTCTCGCGGATCCCGGCCACCTCGTGAACCGGGACCCAGCGCCGGTAGACGCCCCGCTCGACCCGCTCCATCCCCAGTTCGAGAGCGACCGGCACCAGCCCGCCGACGTACTCGACGAGCAGCTCGCCGTCGCGCTCGTCACATATCTGGCACGTCACGCCGCGCCACTCGCCGACCGTCGTGACGGAGTAGACCGCCTGGCAGTCCTCGGCCGGCACCGGCCGGACGTGGCAGCCCGGCGCCTGCTCCTCGAAGCCCTCCGCAGGCTCGGAGCTCCGCAGCCGGATCCACAGCCGGTCCGGATGCTGGTCGAGGCCGGCGGGATACTCGACCCCCTGCCAGCGGGCCCGGTAAAAGTGCCGCCTCGTCACAGGCCCTCCGGCCCGGTCTCCTGGTCGGGAGCGTCGGCCGGCGCGTCGGGGACCAGCATCCACTGCCCTGAATCGCCGTCGTACATCGCGAGCCGGCGCTCGACCCCTTCTATGGTCAGCTCGCTGATCTCGGCGCCGTACGGCAGCTCGACCCCGTCGACCTTGTACTCGCGGATCAGCTGGTCGACGTTGGGCACCAGCCCCATGCCGACGAACGGAGGCTCCTCGATCACCCACCCGCCCACCGCGGCCATGGTCTCCTCGTCGACGCCGCCGTACGGGGTGCGGTAGAGGTCCGGTCCGACCGCGTACCACCGCAGGATGAGGACGGACCCCTCGTCGGTCATCATCTCCTCGGCGGACTGCCCCAGCGCGTCCACCAGCACGGTCGGAGTCGCGATATGCGCGACGTCCAGAGCGTGGTGGCAGTAACCGGAGACCCGGGACCCGCCGTCGGCGAGGTAGGCGTAGGCGTCGCGGGGCCGGAGCAGCTTCTGCACGACCGCCACTCCGGACTCCGGCTCGGCCTCGCGGTCCTGGACCAGCGACGGCACCGCGAGCCTGGCCACCGCGCCGGACTCCAGGAAGAAGTGGACCGGAAGGCCGGGATTGACCGCCAGCCCCCAGCGCAGGTCGGGCCAGGCGGCCGCCAGATCGAGCAGCGAGACGACCCGGCAGTGCCGGATGGCGCCGCCGGTCCCGGCCCGCATCGCCTCGATCGAGGTGTAGACCAGCAGCCAGGTCCGCTCGTCGTCGGCCTCGACCGGCCAGACGGCCGGTTCGCGCCCCTCCGCCGCGGCCGGAGTGATCGGCAGCGCGAATTCCGCATGCCGCAGCATGCTCAGGCAGAGGACGAGATCACCGGCCGCGAACGCCGACCCCAGATACTCCTCGAACGCGTTCGCCGGCTCCCATTCCCGCACGGCGACCACCCTAAGGTGTCACGTGCCGAGGCGGCGGACGGGCCTCCGGCACGCCGGGCGGACGCGCTGCTCACCCGCACGCCGTACGCCGCCGGCGACGGCTCCCGGCGGGCCGGCGGGGTGGCGGGGTGGCCGGCGGCCCGTCCGCCAGTCTCCGGAATTCGCAAACGTTGCCAGGTCACGGGCTCCTGCGGGCGAGGACCGAGTGGACGGCGAACGAGACCGCCCTGAACCCCGGGTCCGCCATGACGGCCCGGACGTCCCCGAGCTGGGGCCTGGTCATGCCCGCCTCCAGGAAGCGCTCCTCCAGATGGAGGCTGTTGCTGGTGAGCAGGCCGATCCCGGCGGAGCCCGGACCCCACACCTCGATCCGGCACTGGGGGTCGACGTCGACCAGGCCCGCCTCGCGCATCGCCTGCGCGGCGGACGCACCCCAGGTGGGATCGCTGCCGGCGGCGCCCAGCACCCGGGCCATGGCGGCGATGTAGGTCTCGTACAGCTCCCGCGCCCGCCGGTCGGGGGTGAGCAGCGGCGCCCAGTGGCTGATGTCGATCTCGTCGACCTGGAGCCGGCCTCCCGGCCGCAGTGCGGCGCGCAGGCGCTCCAGCACCCGTTGCCGTTGGGGCAGATGGCTCAGCACGAGCCGGGCGTGGATCAGGTCGAACTCGTCCGGCGGTAGCGGGTCGTCGACGATGTCGTGCTTGACGACGGTGAGGCCGGGACGGGCGGGGATGAGGCCGGGCTTGATGTCGGTGGCCAGCACACGGCCGGTCGGCGCCACCCGTTCGGCCAGCCACAGCGCCACGCTGCCGCCCCCCGCTCCGACCTCCAGGCAGTTCCAGCCGTCGGTGACGCCGGTCTGCCCGAGCCGTTCGGTGGTCAGCGGGTCGAGGAGTTCGGCCAGATACCGGTGCTGGTCGGCGGAGTGGGTCCCGTCGTTGTCGAAGACGTATTCGGACGTGATCGCAGAGCTCTGCCCGGTCACGCACTTCCCTTCCCGAGGAACGTATGATCTCGCCCTCGCATGCTAGGCGTTGACCACCCGGGGCGTGCGGCTTTGCCCCTGCGGCCGGATCGGCGCGGTGAGGTCTCCCGCCGGCCGATCGACCGCCTCCCGGGGGAGTGACTCGGCGAAATCCGGTGAGGTACCCCGATGACGCGATAGGCGAGGGGGGACCATGGGCACCGTTGCGGAGCAGTTCATCGAGGTGTTGCGGCAGGCCGGGGTGGAGCGGGTCTACGGGGTGGTGGGCGACAGCCTGAACCCGGTCGTGGACGCGATCCGCAAGACCGCCGGCATCGAGTGGGTGCACGTGCGCAACGAGGAGGCGGGGGCGTTCGCCGCCGCGGCCGAGGCGCAGGTCACCGGCCGTCTGGCGGTCTGCGCGGGGAGCTGCGGGCCCGGCAACACGCATCTGCTCCAGGGTCTCTACGACGCCCACCGGAGCGGCGCCCCGGTGCTCGCCCTGGCATCGCACATCGCCGGCGCGCAGATCGGCACGGGGTTCTTCCAGGAGACCCACCCGGACCGCCAGTTCGTGGACTGCAGCGGCTACTGCGAGATGATCGGCAGCGCCGAGCAGATGCCCCGGGTGCTGCGCATCGCCGTCCAGCACGCCATCGGCCACAGCGGCGTCGCCGTCGTGGTGCTCCCCGGCGATGTGGCGGACATGCCGGCCGCGCACGGCACCGGCACCCACGGGTTCCTCACCCGGCAGGGCACGGTCCGGCCCCCTTCCGACCAGGTGGCGCAGCTGGCCACGGCGCTGAACAGCGCGGAGAAGGTGATGCTGTTCTGCGGCGCCGGGGTGCGCCGCGCGCACGAGGAGGTCATGTCGCTGGCCGCGCGCACGCTGGCCCCGGTCGGGCACGCGCTGCGCGGCAAGGAGTGGATCCAGTACGACAACCCGTACGACGTGGGGATGAGCGGGCTGCTCGGCTACGGCGCGTGCTACGACGCCATGCAGGAGGCCGACCTGGTGGTGCTGCTCGGCACCGACTTCCCCTACGACGACTTCCTGCCGGGTAAGCGGACGGTCCAGATCGACCACGACCCCGCGCAGCTGGGCCGCAGGACCCCGCTGGAGCTGGCCGTGCACGGCGACGTCAGCGAGACGCTGCTCGCGGTGCTGCCTCAGGTCGCGCGGAAGACGGACCGGCGCTACCTCGACAAGATGCTGTCCAAGCACGTGAAGACGCTGGACAACGTCGTGAACGCCTACACCCGCGACATCGAGCACCACACGCCGATCCATCCGGAGTACGTGGCGAGCGTCGTGGACGAGCTCGCCGCCGACGACGCGGTGTTCACCGTGGACACCGGCATGTGCAACGTCTGGGCGGCGCGCTACCTCACCCCCAACGGCCGTCGCAGGGTGATCGGCTCCTTCAAGCACGGGAGCATGGCCAACGCGCTCCCGCACGCCATCGGCGCGCAGTTCGCCGACCGCGGGCGGCAGGTCGTCTCGCTCTCCGGCGACGGCGGGCTCGGCATGCTCATGGGCGAGCTCCTCACCGCCCGGATGTACGACCTGCCCGTCAAGATCGTGGTTTTCAACAACTCCTCGCTCGGCATGGTGAAGCTGGAGATGCTGGTCGACGGGCTGCTCGACTTCGGCACCGACGTCGCGCCCGTCGACTACGCGGCGATCGCCGCCGCGATCGGGCTGGGGTCGGTCCGGGTCGAGAAGCCCACGCAGGTCCGCGAGGCGCTGGCCACCGCCTTCGCGGCGCCGGGGCCGTACCTGGTGGACGTGGTCACCGACCCCGACGTGCTCTCCATGCCGCCGCGCATCACCGCCAAGCAGGTCAAGGGGTTCGCGCTGGGGGCGGGGAAGGTCGTGCTGACCGGCGGGGTGGGACGCATGATCGACATGGCCAGGGCGAACCTGCGGAACATCCCGCGACCGTGAGCACGGCCGGAAGCACGACCGTGAGCGCGGCCGGAAGCACGACCGTGAGCACGGCCGGAAGCACCGCCGGGACATGGACGTGCCGCCTCCCCGCGCCGGGGGGCCTGAGCGCACCGCGCCCGTGAGCGCGCCGGGTACGGCAAGCTGACGGGGTGAGCAAACTTGAGCGCCGGATCGTGGAGGCGGCGGAGGCCGCGCTCGCGCAGCGGAAATACGTCACCGCGATCGACGTGCTGACCGGGGTCCGCTGGCTGCACGCCCGGCACGTGGACACCTGGCGGCAGGGCCGGGTCGCCGCGCTGGAGGAGCTCGCGGCCGTGGACGGCGCGAAGATGGCCGACGCGGTGGCCGCGCTCCGGCGCTGGGCACTGGCCAAGGGGCTCACCCCGAGCGAGACCGCCTACGTGTCCGGCGGCCGGGACCGGGGAGAGCTGCGGTTCGTCGCCGGCGGGGACGACAGCGCCTTCCGGGTCCACTGGATCTCGCCGGACATGAGCGAGGCCCGACGGCGGCAGCTCGCCGAACGGCAGAGCAAGGCTCCCGATCTGGTGGTGGTGGAGGCGCAGCAGTCCTGGGAGTGCGCGGGCTGCGGCGACACCGGCCCCCACCTCATCATGGAGAACGCCGGACCGCACTGCCTGACCTGCGCGGACATGGACCACCTCGCCTTCCTGCCCTCGGGCGACGCGGCTCTCAGCCGGCGGGCTAAGAAGGAGAGCGGGCTGGCCGCCGTCGTGGTCAGGTTCAACCCGCGCCGCAAGCGCTACGAGCGGCGGGGCATCCTCGTCGAGGAGGCCGCGCTGGCGCTGGCCGAGGAGCGGTGCCTGGCCGACGAGGAGGTACGGCTACGCCGCCGCGAGCGGGACCGGGAGCGGCGGGCCGGCGAGGACGTGGAGTTCCAGGCCGGGATGGCCATGGAGATCACCCGGATGTTCCCCGGCTGCCCGCCCGAGCGTGCCGAGGAGATCGCCCGGCACGCCGGTCAGCGGGGCAGCGGCCGGGTGGGCCGTACCGCCGCCGCCAGGGTGTTCGACGCGAACGCGATCACGCTGGCGGTGGTCGCCTCGGTGCGGCACCTCGACACCGACTACGACCGGCTGCTGATGTCGGGGGTGCCCCGTGCCGAGGCCAGGGACCGGATCCGGACGGCCATCGACCGGGTCCTCGACCGGTGGCGCACGGCTGCCGGCGCCCCCGCGCACGATCGGCCCCATGGAGAAACGGCGTGAGGCCGTCCCCGCCGCCGCGCCGGAGGTTCCCGGCCGGATCAGACCGCAGAATGCCGGACGACTCGGCATAGAAACCTTTTCACCGGCACTTTCCCTTTTTAGGGGACTGCGGGGCGGCGTGGCATCACAAGGCTCTCATCCACGACTGTAAGCATCCTTACTGTCACGTTGAGTTACTCGACGGGCGAGTATGGGCCGCATTCCGGCCAGCGAGTCAGTCGCGGCCGCGCGCCGCGTTCCGAAAGGAACGGAATCTCTATGTTCACGCCCAATCCCCGAATGAACGTCACGACCGCGCACATCCGGCCGACGAGGCGCCGTCCGTCCGCGGGGGCGGTGACGCTGACCCTGGCCGGGTCCCTCGCCATCGCTCTCACCGCCACCGTCTCCGCCTCCGCCGTCACCTCTCCGTCCCAGGGAATCCTGGCCGCCGCGACCCGCTCCTCCACCCCCAATCCCCCTCCGGTCCCCTTTAAACACTCGATCAGGGATGAGGCCGACAGGAAGTGCTCGCCCAGGAACTTCTTCAGGTTCCACGACTTCGAGCCCAGGAACTTCTTCGTCCCCCGCACCCACTTCATCGACGGTCCCGGCGGCACGATGACGGCGACGGTCAGGCGGCAGCACCGCGTCTACTTCGAGGTCGAGATCGAAAGGGAGAAGAACTCCGAGATCGACAGGGACAAGGCCAGGAGCAGGAGCAGGACCACCACCACCACCACCGCCCCGAACGCCGCCGGCACGACCACCGCCGACGCGAACACCACCGACGCCGTGGACACGAGGAACCTGATCCGCCGGCTGCGCAACAACGTGAACCCCCTGCTCGCCGAGGAGCTCATCGTCGAGGCCGGGCACGACTACACGCAGGAGATCAGCGACGGCATGTACGGCAACATGTGGTACCGCGTCTTCGGCTACCGGGTCGGCTTCGCCCAGTGGCGCGAGCTCAGCGACTGCACCCGGCACAAGGTCGTCACCGGGATCGCGAGCGTCCCCGCGAGGGTGGAGGGCTGGCGCTACTGGGAGACCAAGCACCCGATGTACAAGGGACGCAAGCTGTCCGAGAAATAGGGCACACCGGCCGTGACCGCGGAGGTCGCCGGCGTGGAACGGGCGACTGCCTGAGCGTCGGATGACGCCAAGCGCCTTGCGGGCGCGCTCATCCCACGCGTCCGGGGAGTCCCCTCGGTCACCCGGCCGGGAGCGGGAGTGCCCCGGCCGGGTGCGGCGTCACCGGGCGCTGGTGCGGAACGGCTTGGCCGGCTTGCCCAGGTTGGGGGTGCCGAGCAGCTTCTTCGAGGAGATCGCGTAGATGCCGTCGTTGGTGAAGACCCAGGCGATCTTGCGGTCCCATTCGACGTAGGTGCCGTGGGTCTGGTTGCCCAGGGCGTAGTCGGGCACCCCCTTGGCGAAGCCCGCCGGGACGAACTGCGCGACGATCTTCGGGTGCTTCGGGTCGCGGGTGTCGAAGAACTGCACGCCCGCGTTGTAGAACGCGTACGGCAGCAGGCCCTGCCTGGGCTCGCCGGGCGAGGTGTAGTAGCCCGAGCGCTTGGGGCCGAAGCTGCCGCCGCGCTGGCAGTAGTCGCCGAACGGGGCCGCCGCGGCGGGCTCGGGCCGGGGCAGGGCGCCGACGATGCGGGGCTTGGCCGGGTCGCGGACGTCGATCTGGAAGATGTCCTTGTAGGGCTCGTGGCAGTCCTCGCCCAGCGGGTAGCCGGAGACGTAGATCATGCCGGTCTTCTCGAACTGGGAGACGTCCACGTTGTCCGCCTCGGTGCCGCCGACCGACATGGGCAGGTCCAGGTGGGAGACCTCGGTCATCTTGGCCGGGTTGGAGATGTCCAGCACCGACAGGCCGTAGCCGCCCAGGGCCGCGAAGCCGTACTTGCCGCCCTCCTCGACCGGCTTGGGGATGAACAGCGGCATGCGCGCGCCCATCCAGGAGGTCTGGTTGCCGCAGCGCGGGTTCTTGGCGTAGTCGGCGGACTCGCCGGCGACCTGGCCCTTCCGGTGCCACTCACCGATCTTCTTCGGCCTGGCCGGGTCGGACATGTCGTAGGCCTGGTAGCCGGCCGAGTACAGGTAGGTGGGCACCTCGGTGTTGCTCCAGGTGTCCAGCGGCGCGGCGGCGACGAACATGTACTTGCCGCCGGTCCAGTACGGCACGTCCAGCGAGCCCGAGCCCTGCTGCGGCCCGTCGACCGGCGCGTTCAGCGGGTCGGCCGCCGAGCCGTCGGTGGTGACGGTGGCCAGCAGCTTCCAGTCCTTCTTGCGCGGGCCGTCGAGCCGGTAGACCTTGAAGCCCTTGAAGCTCGTGGTCTCACGGAGCTTCTCGACGCCCTCGGCGTTGTGGAACTTGGAGTGCTCCACCGAGTCGCCCAGCTCGCCGACCTGGCGCTTCTGCTCGAAGCTCTGGACCATGACGTAGGCGCCGAGCTTGGTGTTCCACTGGATGGTGGAGGCGCCCCAGTAATCGTGGGCCTTCCAGTCCTTGCCGTCCTTGAGCTCGACGTTCTCGCCGTACTCGGCCTTGATGTCGTTGCGGCTGAGCGACTCGACGATCTTGACCTTCCTGACGTCGGTCACGTCGTAGACGCGGCCCTCGCTCCGGTCGTACTGGAACAGGTAGCGGCGGCCGTCGAAGTCGACGATGTTCTGCCAGCTGTGGAAGTAGTCCGGGGTGAACTCGGCGCCCCGGTAGGCGGCCTCCAGCTTGATCGGGCCTTCCAGGTAGGACTTCGGGTCGTAGCCCTTGGTCTTCCCGAACAGGTCCTGGGCGCCGCCGGGGAAGGAGAAGCGCTCCTCGCCAGCCGGGGTCAGGGAGGGGTGCCGGAAGGTGCCGTCGAGCTGCATGCCGTACGTGCCGGCCTGGGGGTCGGCCGGGCGGCGGTCACCGCAGACGGAGGGGATGTTCGGATCGTCGGGGGCCGCTGCCCGCACCGCCGTACCGGAGGCGAGGACGAGACCCGCGACGCCGGAGGTGATCAGGGCATGCCGGAGGAAGTGGCGCATGGCGCGACCTTTCACAGGAAAGGGAGGAACACCCTCAGGCTTTCGGTTCCGTCCCCTTCCGACCACGCCCCGTTCCGTGAGATGGAACCGGAAGGGTTCCATCTCACGGAACGCCGGCTCAGGTGACGGCCAGGCGCCGCTGGTACCGCTCGTCGCGCCAGCGCTCCTTCTCCAGCACCTCGGCCAGCGTGGCGACCGCGTCGTAGACGTCGGCGAAACCGATGTAGAGCGGGGCGAAGCCGAAGCGCAGGATGTCGGGGGCGCGGAAGTCCCCATGGACGCCGCGGTCGATCAGCGCGCGCATGACCGGGTAGCCGTCGGGGTGGCGGAGGCTGACCTGGCTGCCGCGGCGCTCCGGGTCCCGGGGGGTGACCAGCTCAAGCCCGTACGGCGCGCGGAGCTCATCGGCCAGGTCGATGAAGAGCGACGTCAGGGCCACGCTCTTGGCCCGGACCTGCTCCAGGTCCACCCGTTCCCAGATGTCCAGCGACGCGTTGAGCGGGGCGTAGGACAGCACGTGCGGGGTGCTCACCGCGAAGCGCCGGATACCCTCCGCGGGACGGTAGCCCGGCTCGAACGCGAACGGCGCCGCGTGGCCGTGCCAGCCGGTCAGCATGTGCTCGGCCCGGTCGTGGTGCCGCGGGTTGACGTAGACGAACGCGGGAGCCCCCGGGCCGGCGTTGAGATATTTGTAGGTGCAGCCGACCGCGAAGTCGGCCGCCGACATGTCGACCTGGAAGGCGCCGGCGCTGTGGCACAGGTCCCAGATCATCAACGCGCCCGCCGCCTGCACCTTCGCGGTCACCGCGGCGGTGTCGTGGCGCTCTCCGGTCCGGTAGTCCACCTCCGACATCAGCACGCAGGCGACGTCGTCGCCCAGCACCTCGTCGAGGACCCCGATGTCGCGCACCTCGTAGCCGCCCAGCGCCTTGACGAGGCCCTCGACCATGTAGCGGTCGGTCGGGAAGTTGGCCAGGTCGGAGATGATCACCCGGCGGCCGGGGCGGAGGCCCAGGGCGGCCGAGACCGCCTTGACGATGGCGATCGAGGTGCTCTCGCCCACCACCACCTGTCCGGGGCCCGCGCCGATCAGCGGGGCCAGGCGGTCGCCGGTGGTCAGCGGCAGGTCGAACCAGCCGGCGGAGTTCCAGCCGCCGACCAGTTGCCGGCCCCACTCCTCCTCCACGACACGCGCCGTGGCGGCCACGGCCGCACCGGGCATGGCGCCGAGCGAGTTCCCGACCAGATAGATCGTCCCGTCGGGCAGGACGAACTCGTCCCTGAGGTGCTTGAGGGGGTCGTCCGCGTCGAGGGCGACGCAGTCCGCGCGGCTGATGGTCACGAATCATCTCCCGGTCAGGTGCTTACCAGCCTCTCCATCATCCGGCATCGGCGAAGGTCAGAGCATCGGAAGGTTCCGGGACATGGAACTTCCGCTCGACATGGCGGGCCGGACGGCGCCGGACCCGCCAGGCGGGGACCGTGATCTGCTCGGGCCGTTCGAGCGTCGTGACGTGTGAGGCCACGGCCGCCACGGCGTCCCGGTCGCAGCCGGTCAGCACCACGGTCAGCCCGGCGGGCAGCCCCCGGAGCAGATCCGCGAAACGGACGCGCTCCCCGGCGGTCATCCCGGCCATCGGCTCGTCCAGCAGCAGCAGCCGGGGCCGCGAGGCCAGCGCCACGGCGATCTCCAGCCTGCGGCGGGCTCCCGGCGGCAACCGGTCGGTCGCCTCGCCGGCCTGCTCGGCGAGACCCGCGGCCCGGAGCAGGTCGAGCACCTCGACCGTCAGGGCGTGCCGCCGGTCCTGCGGGGGCGGGACGGGCCGCCCGCCGCGGCCGTGCGCGCCCAGCGCCATCGCCACGTGCTCCACGCAGGTCAACCCGGCCACGGCGGTGCCGTGCTGGAAGGTCCTGGCGATGCCGGGCCGGCGGCTCTCCGGCAGGTCGGTGACGTCGTGCCCGTCGTACTCGACGCGGCCCCCGGTCGGCCGGATCACCCCGGCGATGAGCCGCATCACCGTGGACTTGCCGGACCCGGGCGGTCCGACCAGCCCGCGGCGCTCGCCCCGGCGGACCGCCAGGTCCATCCCGTCCACGGCCTTGACCGTGCCGAAGCGCATCGTCACCCGGTGCAGCGACAGCACGGGGTCACCGGCCGAGGAACCGGGCGGCGTTGCCGCCGAGCAGCTTGGCGCGGGCGCCGTCGGAGAGGAACCCGGCCCCCCGGATCAGCGATCCCGCCGGTGACTCGCCCAGCGGGTAGGGGAAGTCGGAGCCGAGCATGACGCGGTCCTCCCCCATCGTGTCCACCAGCAGCCGCAGCGCCCGCTCGTCGAACACGACCGAGTCCACGCTGAAGCGCTCCAGGTAGGCGGAGGGCGGGAACTCCGAGACCCCGACGAGGTCGTTACGGCGGTGCCAGGCGTTCTCGAAGCGGCCGAGCCAGAAGGCGAACGAGCCGCCGCCGTGCGCGAAGCAGATCCTCAGGGAGTCCGGCACCCGGTCGAAGACGCCGCCCAGGATCAGGGCGAGCACCGACAGGTGCGTCTCGGCGGGCATGCCGACCAGCCACTGGGCCATCCAGCGCCGCAGCCGGGGACCGTCCGGCATGTCCCACGGGTGGACGAAGACGGGCGCGCCCACCGCCGCGCAGTGCTGGAGGAACTGGACGATCCCCTCGTCGTCGAGGTCACGGTCGCCGACGTGGTTGCCGATCTCGACGCCCGCGTGCCCGGCGGCCAGGCAGCGGTCCAGCTCGGCGCAGGCCAGGTCGGGGTCCTGGAGCGGCACCTGGCAGAACGGCACCAGCCGCTCGGACGCGCAGATCTCCAGCGCCAGGTCGTTGAAGACCCTGGCGACCCCGGCGGCCTGCGCCGCCGGGCGTTCGTAGGAGAAGAACACCGGTGTCGGCGAGACGACCTGGACGTCCACCCCGTCGGCGTCCATCTGCTCCAGGCGGGCCGAGGGGTTCCAGCAGTCGTCCTGGATCCGCCGGAACTCCCGGTCGCCGAGCAGGATCATGGCCTCCCGCTCGGACTCCACCCGGAGCCGGGGCGCCCCCGGCCAGCCGAGGTCCGGCCAGCCCTTGGGGACGTGGTGCGTGTGGACATCAATGATCAAGGGTTATCCCTTGCCCGGGTGCAGCGCGCCGCAGTCGTCGCAGGTGCGGGCCTTCTCGTCGTCGTAGAAGGCCTGGAAGATCGGCGGCAGGTCGGCCACGATGTCGCGGACCTGGAGCTCGACCTCGTGGACCACGGCGCTGCACTCCTGGCAGTACCACCGGAACTTCTCCAGCACGCCCTCCGGCCTGATCCGCTCCACCAGGAAGCCGACCGACCCCTCCTCGGGACGCTGCGGCGAGTGCGGCATGTTCGGCGGGAGCAGCCACATCTGGCCCTCGCGGACGTGGACGGTGTCCGGCCCCTCGGGTGTCATGACGTTGATGTGCATGTTGCCGCGGACCTGGTAGAAGAGCTCCTCGTACGGGTCGACGTGGAAGTCGGTCCGCGCGTTCGGGCCGCCGACGACCATCACGATGAGGTCGCTGGAGTCCTCAAAAATGATCTTGTTGCCGACCGGCGGCTTGAGCAGGTGGGCGTGCTCGTCGATCCACTTGTTGAAGTCGATGGGGGGGATCACTGTCGCTCCTCCGGTCGGTGGGCCACGGCCTGAATCTCGATGAGCAGGTGGGGGTGGGGCAGTTGGTGGACGGCCACGGTGGTGCGGGTCGGACCGGCCTCGTCGAAGTACTCCGCGTAGACCGCGTTGTAGCCGCCGAAGTCGTTCATGTTCACCAGGTAGGCGGTGATCTGGACGAGATCGCTCAGGTCGGCCCCGGCCGCCTTGAGGATGTCGCCGATGTTCTCTATCACGGCCCGGGTCTGCTCGGCGATGTCGAGCGTGACCGTGCCGAACTCGTCGGCCGCGGCTCCGGCGATCGTGTTGTCCGGCCTGCGGGAGCTGGTGCCGGACACGTAGAGGAAGTCTCCGGCCCGCTTGACGTGCGGGAACCTCCCGCGCGGGGTGGCCTTCCCCTTGATGACGAGCCCGTCGGTCACGGCTGCCCCCCGGACGCGGTGAAGGAGACCGAGCCCAGGTGCTGGATCTCCGCTCTGACATGGGCTCCGGGGGCCAGCGGCTCGGCGGGCGTGGCGGCGCCGGCGAGCAGGATCCACCCGGGCTCCAGGACCACCCCGTTCGCCCCGGCGAGGCGCGCGGCCTCCGCGACGGCCCGGCGCGGGTCTCCCAGGACGGCGCCGGTGGACCCGGTCTGGACGGGGCGGCCGTCGATCTCGAAGACGACGCCGAGGTTCCATCGGGCGGGATCGTAGGGCTGCCACGGGCCGACCACGTAACCGGCGGCCGAGGTGTTGTCGGCGATCACGTCCGGCAGGGAGAACCGGAAGTTCTCGTAGCGCGAGTCGATGACCTCGATGCCGGGGGCGACCGCGGCGACGGCGCCGGGCGCGAGGGCGTCGGCGACCGTGGCGATGCGGCGGCCGATCAGGTAGACGACCTCCGGCTCGACACGGGGATGGATGTAGCCCGATATATCGGCGTATGAGCCGTCAAGGATGGCCGACGACTCCGGAACACGACCGAAGATCACGTCATGCACGCCCATCTGGCGGCGCTTGCCCTCGCTGGTGAAGCCCAGCTTCACCCCCGACAGCCGGTCGCCCCGCTCCAGCCGGAGCCGGAGCAGCTCCTCCTGGACCCGGTAGGCGGCGGTCACGTCATAGCCCTGCTCGGGCTGCGGCACCGCGCGGGCGGTGCGGGCTGCCTCGTCCAGCACGGCGGCGAGCTTGTGGATGTCGGTCACGGGGTCCCCTCCTCCCTGACGGAGCCGGGAACACCGGACGCGGAGCCTTCCCCGCGGCCGGAGCCGAATGCCTTCCTCACGGGGTCTCCTCCTCCCTGACGGAGCCGGGAACACCGGACGCGGAGCCTTCCCTGCGGCCGGAGCCGAATGCCTTCCTCATGAGGTTCCCTCCGCGCGTGCCAGGTCCAGTGCGATGTCCACGATCATGTCCTCCTGGCCGCCGACCATCCGGCGGCGGCCCGCCTCGGTCAGGATGGTCCGGGTGTCGACCCCGTAGCGCGCCGACGCCGCCTCGGCGTGCCGCAGGAAGCTGGAGTAGACCCCGGCGTAGCCCAGCGTCAGCGTCTCCCGGTCCACCCGGACCGGCCGGTCCTGCAGCGGCCTGATCAGGTCGTCGGCCGCGTCCATCAGGGCGTGCAGGTCACAGCCGTGCTCCCAGCCCATCAGGTCGGCCACCGCGACGAACACCTCGATCGGGCAGTTGCCCGCGCCCGCGCCCATCCCGGCGAGGGAGGCGTCCACCCGGCAGGTGCCGTTCTCCACGGCCACGACCGAGTTCGCCACGCCCAGTCCCAGGTTGTGGTGGGCGTGGATGCCGATCTCGGTGCCCTCGTCGAGCACCGAGCGGTAGGCGCGGACCCGGTCCCGGACCCCGTCCATGGTCAGCCGGCCGCCGGAGTCGGTCACGTAGACGCACTGCGCGCCGTACGACTCCATGAGCTTGGCCTGCCGCGCCAGCTCGTCGGCCGGCGCCATGTGGGACATCATCAGGAAGCCGGCGACGTCCATGCCGAGCTCGCGCGCGGTGGCGATGTGCTGGGCGGAGATGTCGGCCTCGGTGCAGTGGGTGGCGACCCGGACCGAGGTCACGCCGAGCGCGTGGGCTCGCCTGAGGTCGTGGATGGTGCCGATGCCGGGCAGCAGCAGCGTCGTCAGCCGCGCCCGCCGTACGGCTCCCGCGACCGCCTCGATCCACTCGTCGTCGGTGTGCGCGCCCGCGCCGTAGTTGAAGCTGCCCCCCGCGAGACCGTCGCCGTGGGCGATCTCGATGGCCGCCACGCCGGCGGCGTCCAGCGCGGCGGCGATCTCGGCGGCCTGGGCCGTGGTGTAGCGGTGCCGGATGGCGTGCATGCCGTCCCGCAACGTCACGTCCTGGACGTAGAGCCTCACGCGCTCACCCCCGTGTCCACAGTCTGTCCGGTACGGCCCGGCAGTTCGGCCAGCCGCTCGGCGGTGCGCAGCGCGGCCGACGTCATGATGTCCAGGTTCCCCGCGTAGGCGGGCAGGTAGTGGGCCGCGCCCTCCACCTCCAGGAAGACGCTCACCTTGGTCCCGCCGCCCCGCCCGCCGTCGGGCAGCGGTTCGCCCTCCGGGATCCTCTCGAACTGCACGTCCTGCTTGAGCCGGTAGCCGGGTACGTAGTCGCGGACCTTCTCCACCATGGCCCGTACGGCTCCCGCCACGGCGGCCTCGTCGCAGTCGCCGACCAGGCAGTAGACCGTGTCACGCATGATCAGCGGCGGCTCGGCCGGGTTGAGGACGATGATCGCCTTCCCTCTGGCGGCCCCGCCGACCTCCTCGATCGCCCGGGAGGTCGTCTCGGTGAACTCGTCGATGTTGGCGCGGGTGCCGGGGCCGGCCGACCTGGAGGCGATCGAGGCGACGATCTCGGCGTACCGGACGGGGACCTGCGAGGCCACCGCCGCCACGATCGGGATCGTCGCCTGCCCGCCGCAGGTGACCATGTTGAGGTTCCGCTCGGCGAGATGGGCGTCCAGGTTGACCGGAGGCACCACGTAGGGCCCGACGGCGGCGGGGGTCAGGTCGATGACCCGCTTGCCGTGCTCGCCGAGCACCCGGTCGTTGTGGAGGTGCGCCTTCGCCGAGGTGGCGTCGAGGACGACGTCCACGCCGGCGAACCCGGGCAGCCCGACCAGGCCCTCGACCCCCTCGTGGGTGGTCGCCACCCCGCGCCGGCGGGCGCGGGCGAGGCCGTCGGAGTCGGGGTCGATCCCCGCCATGGCGACGACCTCGACCCGCTTGGACAGCAGTGCCTTGAACATCAGGTCGGTGCCGATGTTCCCGGAGCCGATGATCGCGATCTTGATCCGCCGTGCGCCCCGGCCGGGCTCGTCGTGGGTCACGAGAAGACCGCCCGCACCGAGCCGAGGCCGTCGATGGCGACCTCGAACACGTCGCCGGGCTCGACGGCCACCACCGGGCCGAGCGCGCCGGTGAGCACGATGTCCCCGGCGCGCAGCGGGAAGTCCCTGCCGCCCAGCGCGTTGGCCAGCCAGACGGCGGCGTTGAGCGGATGCCCCATGCAGGACGCGCCCGCGCCGGTGGACACCTCCTGACCGCGCCGGCTCATGGTCATCCCGGCCAGGCGCAGGTCCAGACCGGTGAGCGGGACGGGCGTGTTGCCCAGGACGAAGGCGCCGCTGGAGGCGTTGTCGGCGACGGTGTCCACGAGCGTGATGTCCCACCCCGCGATCCGGCTGTCCACGATCTCGATCGCGGGCAGCGCGAAGTCGACCGCCCGGATGACCTCGGCCACCGTGAAGGGGCCGCCCACCAGGTCGCTCTTGAGGACCAGCGCGATCTCGGCCTCGGCCCTGGGCTGCAGGAAACGGCCGGTCGGGATGGGCAGGCCGTCGAGGAAGGCCATGTCCGCGAAGAGCATGCCGAAGTCCGGCTGGTCCACGCCGAGCTGGCGCTGGACCGCCTGGGAGGTCAGGCCGATCTTCCGCCCGACCAGCCGCCGTCCGTCGTGCAGCGCCCGCCTGGTGTTGATCTCCTGTACGGCGTAGCCGGTCTCGGCGGTCCGGCCCGGCAGCGTCTCCCGCACCGGCGGGCAGGGCCTGCCGCTCCGCGCCGCCTCCAGTAACCGGTCGGCCGCCTCGACGAGCACGTCGGTGGCCTCGCTCCACTCAGTCATGTCCCGGCTCCAGCTTGATCGTGATCGTGGTGGGTTCGGAGTAGAAGTCCAGCGAGTGCGTGCCGCCCTCGCGGCCGATGCCCGACAGCTTCACCCCGCCGAACGGGGTGCGCAGGTCCCTCAGGTACCAGGTGTTGACCCAGACCAGTCCGGCCTCCAGCGACCCGGCGACCCGGTGGGCCCGGTTCAGGCTGGAGGTCCAGACCGTCGCCGCCAGGCCGTACTCGCTGTCGTTGGCCAGCTCGACGGCCTCGGCCTCGGTGTCGAACGGCGTGATATGGCAGACCGGGCCGAAGATCTCCTCCCGGTTCACCCGGGAGTCGCGCGGGAGCCCGGTCAGCACGGTCGGCTCGACGTAGTAGCCGCCGTCGCGGTCGTCGCCGAAGCGCGGCACGCCGCCTCCCGCCCGGACCTCGGCTCCCTCGTCCTTGGCCAGCTCGTAGTAGGAGAGCACCTTGTCCCGGTGCTCGGCCGAGATCATCGGCATCATCGTGGTGTCCTCGTCGGCGGGACGCCCGAACTTCAGCCGTCCCGCCCGCTCGGCCAGCCTCGCGGTGAACTCCTCGAAGACGGACCGCTCCACGTAGAGCCGCTCGGTGCACAGGCAGACCTGGCCGCCGTTGGTGAAGACCGAGCGCACGCTCCCCTCGACGGCCGCGTCCAGGTCGGCGTCGGCGAAGACCAGCCCGGCGTTCTTGCCGCCCAGCTCGAACGAGACCGGCTTGACCCGGTCCGCCACGCTCTTCATGATCGTCGATCCGGTACGGCTCTCGCCGGTGAAGGTGACCGCGTCCACGCCCGGGTGCTCCACCAGGAACTGGCCGGTGGAGCCGCCGCCGAACCCGTGCACGACGTTGAGGACGCCGGGCGGCAGCCCGACCGAGGCGGCGATCTCCGCCAGCACCGCGACCGAGCCCGGCGTGTGCTCGGAGGGCTTGACCACGATGGTGTTGCCCGCCACGAGCGAGGGGCCGATCTTCCAGGTCGCCAGCAGGAACGGCAGGTTCCACGGCACGATCACCGCCACCACGCCCAGCGGCCTGCGCACGGTGTAGCTCAGCACGTCCCGCAGGTGGAACGCGCTCTCCGGGCGCTGGGCCGCGATCTCGGCGAAGGACCGGAAGTTGGCCGCGCCTCGCGGGATGTCCAGCGTGCGGGTCTGCGTGATCGACTTGCCGGTGTCGGCGATCTCCGCGGCCACCAGCTCCTCGAACCGCTCCTCGATCGCGTCGGCGAGACGGCGCATCCAGGCGGCCCGTTCCGCCACCGGCAGCGCCGCCCATCCCGGCAGGGCCGCGCGGGCGGCGGCGACCGCCCGGTCGACGATGGCCCGGTCCGCCTCGTGGACCCGGCGGACCGGCTGGCCGGTCACCGGGTCGTGCGTGGCGAACATCGCGCCCTCGGCGACCGGCACCCCACCGATGAAGTGGGTCACCTGGTCAGACAAGACTTCTCCTCAGGGTAGGACCCCTCTTGGTCACTAGATACGGGTATAGAGGTGAAGGCGGTTTATCGGCAACAATGCGTTCCGTGAAACGGAACCCCGACCGCCTCTCGGTCCTGGAGAAGTCCTGGCTCGTGCTCGACTCGTTCCGCCCCACGGGAGGCCCTCTCCGCCTGGCCGACGTCGCCGAACGCTGCCACCTGCCCAAGACCACCGCCTTCCGGCTGCTCACCGAGCTCACCGAGATCGGCGCGATAGCCCGCCGTGAGGACGGCTACTACCTCGGCCGCCGCCTCTTCGAACTCGGTTGCATCGTGCCCCTCGAACGGGATCTGAGACATGCGGCGCTGCCTTTCATGCACGACCTCTACGAGGCCACCCATGAAACCGTGCACCTGGGCGTGCGCGACGGGCTGGACGTCGTCTACGTCGAGAAGATCCGCGGCCAGGAGACCTTCGCCCTGCCCTCCCGCGTCGGCGGCCGACTCCCCTTGACCTGCACCGGGATCGGCAAGGCCCTGCTGGCCTACTCCGGCCCCGACCTGATCGACGAGGTCCTCGGCCGGCCCCTGCGCCGCCTGACCCCCCACTCGATCGTGGACCCGCAGCGCCTTGAGGAGACCATCGGCCAGATCCAGGCGGCGGGCCTGGCCTACGAGCGCGAGGAGGCCCAGCTCGGCGGAGCCTGCATCGCCGCCCCGGTGTTCAGCGACGGCATGGCCGTCGCCGCCCTGTCCGTCTCCGTCCCCCTGGCCCGCTTCCAGCCCACCCGCCTGGCCCCCGTCGTCAAGGCCGCCGCCCTGGGCATCTCCCGCGCCCTGGCCAGGACCATCTGACCGGCCGGAACGGGCACCGTCCCCCTGCCGTCCGGACGGGGTCGGCGGCCGCCGATGAGAGATGCCAGGAGCCACCCGGTCGACCCCTGGCATCTCGTCAGGCGTGGCGACGCCGTCCCTCCAGATCCCACGCCGCCACGCCCGTTCTACCGGGCTCTTCCGGACAGCAACGCCGTCCAGATCACCCGAGCCTCATTGACCGGCCACCGTGGGGACTCGTCCACCTGACGGTCGCCGTCGAACTGTGTCGTCCGGCGGATGAAGGCCCGGCCGCCGCCCTCGCACAGCTCGTACACCGTGGCCCGGCACGCGCATGTCCATGCCGTCGGCCGCACCCGTTCCAGCGTCCGGTACGGCCTGCGCCAGTCCAGGCGGACATGATTCCGCTGGGCCATCACTACATGCGGGCTCACGCACTCTTCCTCCAGTCCGATCACGACATCTGCTCCGCGATCGGCTCCGACGAGGTATGCGCCTGCTGGAGTTCTTCGCGCCGATGCGCGACACAGCGCGCCGCCGCAGCTGGGTTGTCCACGCCGTAGGCCGTGTAGAGCCGCCGCCTCGTCTTCGGTGACAGGTGACCGGTCCACCACCGGTAGACCGTGCCATCCGTCCAGACGAGCAACTCACGCCAGACCGACACCAGGGCGACGCCGTACCCCGCGTGAACGTCGGCACGGACGCCAAGAGCCGCAAGTTCGGTTCGCAGTCTCTCCGCAGCGGCGCAAGCAGCGCGGGGAGCATCGGATCTCACCGTTTCGGAAGGGATGGCGACCATGCGAACAGCATCACGGAGAGTTAGCGATGACTCCAGATGCGTGATGTGGCACTTGGAGATCGTGACCACGACGCCTGCCACACAAGGTGGCAGTTAGATCAGGACTCGATCCCCAGAAAGCTCGCGATCTCGGCGTGCTCGGCCCGCAGCGCCCGCGATCGGTCCTCGATGAGCTGGTCGACCACGCGCCGGGCGAACGACTGATACTTGAACCAGTGCGGCACCCGCGTCCGTAGGTCATGGAGGATCGCCCACGACTCGGTCGTGTTGCTTTCGGCGGCGTGGGCACTGGCCACGTCGAGCATGTACCGGTACCGCGTGCTGCTCGACAGCTTTCCCGATGGCCGGACTCCCTCATGGATCTCCAGAGCCCTGGCGCTCTTCCCCTGGACCACGGCGTACTCGACGGCCTTGATCTGGATCAGCTCGGGAGAGAAACCGGCGAAGGTGGACGCCCCCCGAGCCGCCCACAGCGCGGGAGCCTCCAACTCCCGTCCCTCGATGCGATGAGCGCCCGCCCGAGCGAGCGTCAGCATCTCCTCGGCGTCGGCTCCCTGGTTGTTGCGTACGGCCGCCGCCGACGCCCACAGCAGCAGCCATCCCCAGGTGGCGAACTCCGCCGGGTTGCCCGTCGAGAATCGCGGTTCGATGGCCTCAGCGGTCGTCAGCGCAGCGCGCCGGGAGTCCTCCAAGCGGCCCTCGCGCAGGAACAGCCAGCACTCGTTGAAGACGTTCCACGCACCCAGCAGCGGGTCATCGGCCCGCTCGGCCGCCGTGATCCCCTCAGAGATCGCCTGGTAGGCGAGGTCGTACTGCTGGAGCTGGATCAGCGCCTGGGCGGAGAACTGGAAGGTCTGCGACAACAGCGTCAGCGCGGCGCGTTCCTCATCCCCGCTTCGCGCGCCGGCCACCAGTGAACGAGCCTCCAGCAACAGCGGGGGA
The DNA here is from genome assembly GCF_900113865.1 of Streptosporangium canum. Taxonomy (GTDB): domain Bacteria; phylum Actinomycetota; class Actinomycetes; order Streptosporangiales; family Streptosporangiaceae; genus Streptosporangium; species Streptosporangium canum. The sequence continues at coordinate 92,947 of NZ_FOQY01000027.1, forward strand.
ATCGTCTGCACGACCGCCCGGTAGTCGTCCTCCCGATACAGCCCGTTCGCCGCCAGGAACGAGGCCCGCACCGACTCATAGGTGACCGGGCCGTCAAGATCGGGCATCTGGATGCCTGCCAGCCCGCGCACCGGCTTGAGCGTCCGGCGCAACGCGAAGAGGTCCGCGTGCACGGTCTCATCCAGCGGCGACACCGGTTCCGGGGAAGGCCGGAACAGATCGGAGGTCCGTACATTCAACGCCTGCGCCAGCTTGCGCAGCGTCGACACACGGGCGCTCTTGCGGTCACCCTGCTCAAGCTTGCGAATCGTGGACACGCTGACGCCCGAACGCTCCTCCAGGTCCTCTTGTGTGAGTCCCTTACTCACTCGAATGCGCGCCAGGTTGTCACCGAGGGCTGGTTCCACCGCCATGATCCAGAACACCTCATCAGGGGTCGGCCTGCCTTCAGGGTAAATCCCGACTCGCGGATTCATCCCCCTGAATGACGATCAGGTGTCGTAAGAGCCGCCGCCGGGCTCGGAGAACCCGATGCGGCTGGGGTAGTAATCGACGTATCCCGCGCCTCCACCTTCTGCCTCCCATGTTTCCTCGATGAGGCCGAACACGCAGCCGTGGGGCTCAACGCGGAAGAGACGACGACATCTGGCATGGATCGTGTGCGCACAGCCTGCGTTTTCTCTACGCTGAGATCAAAGGAGGTGGCATCGTGGCAACACCGGACACAGGCCCGGGGGCTGGGCTGATCAACGACTTCCGCTATGTCACCCCTCTTTACACCAAAGGGCAGGCAGCGGATCTGATCGACGTTCCTCGCCAGACCTTCCGCAACTGGGCCGTCGGATACGTCTACAAACGCATCGACCAGCCAGTCGTGGCCGCCGAACCACTGGTGACCACCGCTGGAGCCCACGGGGCGACGGTGCCGTTCGTCGGACTCGCCGAGGCCTACATGCTCGCCGCCTTCCGCAGCGCGAAGGTTCCGATGCAGCGCATCCGCCCCGCGATCCGCTGGCTGGAGGAGAACATCGGCCTGGAGCAGGCACTCGCCAGTGAGCGCCTGATGACGGACGGGGCCGAGGTGCTGTGGGACTTCAAGGAGCACACCGACGACCCGGCCGAGCGGGAGGCGGTGGACGGGCTGGTCGTGGCGCGCAGCGGGCAGCAGGTCTTCCGTCCGGTCGTACGTGACTACCTGCGACGCGTCACCTACCAGGACGGCTGGATGAAGGTGATCCACCTCTCCGGTTACGGACGGGTGGACGTGACCGTGGATCCATGGATCAACGGCGGGCAGCCGACCCTGACACGCCGAGGCATCCGGGTGGCCGACGTCCTCAGTCGTCTGCGAGCGGGAGAGGGAGCCGGTGATGTCGCCGAGGACTACGACCTGCAACTGAACGAGGTCGAGGCGCTTCTCCCACAGGCCGCGTGAGGTCCGGACGGTGGCAGTCGAGGCACGGACGTCCGGACTGACCTTCTTCCTCGACCGTGGGCTGGGTTCACGCATAGTCCCCAACACCCTTCGTGAAGCCGGATGGGTCCTGGAGACCATGGATGAGCGATACGGCAAGGACGAATCCCAGCGGATCGCCGACACGCAGTGGATCGAGGAGGCGACCATCCGGGGCGATATCTTGCTCTGCAAGGACCTGGCCATCACCCATAACCTCGTCGAGGCCCGAGTCATCTACATGAGCGGTGCGCGCATCTTTGCTCTCGCGAAAGCCGATGTCGTCGGCAGGGAGATGGCCGACCTCTTCCTCGGCAACGAGTTCCGGATCATCAACGCAGTCCGGCGAGTGACCGAGCCGTTCGTTTTCGCGGTCAGCCACAACGGTCTGCGCCGGACTCGCGTCAGATATCCGGTGACCGGCACGGATCTCTAGAAACTGATCATCGACATTTTCGCTTCTCCGCGCCAGAAGCCTTCGCAATCGAGGGAGGAGCGCATGGCGGACAGCACTTGGACCAGCGTCTCTGCGCCCTATGTACGACCACGGAAATCAGGAGAACCAGATGCGTGGGCCGAGGAGGCCGCTCAGCGCGGTCACGTCGGTACGCATCAACTTCGCGAAGTATGCGAGGTTCAGCCACCACACGAGGTTGCCCAGGCACTCAACCTCAGCCAGGGAGACGTCGCGGTCGTCAGACGTCGGCTGGTGTTGCTGGACGGACGGCCGATAGAGCTCACCGACTCCTACTACCCTGTGGCGATCGCCGGCGGCACGCCGCTCGCCGAGGCGCGCAAGATCCCTGGCGGAGCCATCACCATGCTCGCCAAACTCGGCCATGAGCCGCGCGAGACAGAGGAGGGCATCAGGGCACGCCCCGCGACAGATCAAGAGCGACAGCTGCTCGAGATTCAGCCGGAGGAGTGGGTCTTGGTCCTTACCAGGATTCTGCGAACCAACGACGGCGCGCCAATTGAAGCCACCGTGATGACGATGATCGCCGATGGCCGCGAACTGCGTTACAAAATGATCATGTGATGGGAGGCTCAACAATGACGAGCGACCGCCTGGGCAGATACCGCTCCTGGCCGGGAATTGGCTGAGATCATCTCTCAGTTCGCCTGACCCATCGACGTGGAGATGCCGATGCTCCCGCAGCCGTTGTCCGAAGAGGAGATCGCCGCCCATCTGGCCGGGCTACCGGGATGGGAGCGCGAGGACCACGCCATTGCCCGCACCTTCAAGCACACGTATCACGAGTGTGCGCACATGGCGATGTACGTCGCGGCCAAAGCCCGAGAGGTCGGCCACCACCCCGACATTCACATCACCTGGCAACGGATCCGCTTCGTGATCACCACTCACGACGCCGGAAACCGCCTCACAGTCAAGGACTTCGAGCTCGCGCACCACATCGATGCGATCGCCGCCGGCCACGGTGCCGAATCTCCCGTTTTCCCGGCGAGGCCGAACAGGCGGTTGTGAGCCAGGCGTTTCAGCGGAGCACTCGCCTCACGGGTGGGCTGGAGGCGGCCGTCCCTGCGCGGCCGACCTCTCGACCTCTGCGGAGAGGTCGCAACTCTTCCGGCTCAGTGGGTATGCGGTTTTCTGATCGTCCAATCCGATCAGTCCTCAGGGAGGATCCATGGAAGCCCGCACCGAGACGGTTACCGTCGCCGACGGCTCGTTCGACCTGCACCTGTGGCTGCCGGAGAGCGGCGGCGGCCCCGTCGTCCTGCTGATCCCGGAGATCTGGGGGGTCGGCCCCTACATCCGGAAGGTCGCCGAGGACCTGGCGGAGCTCGGATACGTCGTCGGCGCGCCTGACCTGTTCTGGCGGCTGCGGCCCAACTGGGTGGCCGACCACGACGAGGCCGGGCTGGCGGCGTCGTTGAAGCTGGCCTCCGGGTTCGACGTCCCGCACGGTGTGGCCGACTCGGCCATGGCGCTGGCACACCTGAAGGGGCTGCCCGAGGCCGGGGGCGGGGCCGCGGTGATCGGATTCTGCCTGGGCGGCTCGATCAGCTACCTCCTCGCGGCCACCGCCGAGGTGGACGCGGTGCTGTCGTTCTACGGCTCCGCCGTACCGGACGCCACGGGCCTGATGGAGAAGATCACTGCCCCGGTCCTGTTCGTGTTCGGCGGCTCGGACCCCTACATCCCCCGCGAGCAGGTCGCCAAGGTGGAGGAGGCCGCGGCGGGACGGCCGGGCATCGAGACGTACGTCGCCGAGAAGGCCGGGCACGCCTTCCACAACCACGAGGCCCCGCAGTTCTACGACCCCGAGGCGGCGCCGGTCGCCTGGGCGCGCGCCGTGGAGTTCCTCAGACGCCACCTCGGGTGAGCCCGGCGGCCGGGGCCGCGAGGACGGGGTCGCACGGCGCTCCCGCGCGAGGAGGGCGCCGACCTCGGCGGCCGGGGACGCAGGGGCGGGCGGGACCCACGGCGCCCGGCTGGGGCCCTTGCTCGGAGGTCACCTTCCCGTACCCCCGGGAGCCGTCCGGCGGGCGGCCGCCCCCGGCATCATTGCCCCATGCAGCAGGTGTGGGACGCATGGGGAAATATCATCATCGCGGCGGTTCTGGCGGTTCCGCCGGCCCTCATCGCCGCCCGCCTGCTGACCCTGCGCCGCCTCCGCGCGGGCCATCCCTTTCCGGTCCGTACGGCCGTCGCCGACGTCGTCATGGTGGTCGGGACCGCCCCCTGGATCTGGATGATCCTCACTCCGGGGGCGGGTGGCAGCGGCCTCAGCCTCATCCCGCTCAGGGATCTGTGGACGGTGCTTCAGGGACCGGCTGAGACGGCGTTCGTGCAGGTCGGAGGGAATCTGCTGGTTTTCGCCGCGCTCGGCGCGATGCTCCCGGTCCGCTCGGCGCGCTGCGCGTCGCTCGCCGGGGTCGCCGCCGTGGCGGCGACCGCGTCACTCGCCGTCGAACTCCTCCAGTACGGCCTGCGCCTGGGCCGGGTGAGCTCCGTCGACGATGTGCTGGTCAACACGGCGGGTGCCGTACTGGCCGCGGCCGTCACGCGCCGGTGGTGGGCCCGGCGAATAGTGGATGGGACCGTTCCACGGTAACGGACCGGGAAAACCCCCGGAGATCGCCACACAGGCACGATCCGCTCAAAAGAAGCACGGTACCAACCTCTGCATCTGTGCGATCGTGGACAAGATGGGGCAAGTTCTCTGGAGACGCCAAACCCGGTTGGTGACAGAGGGTGATCAAACGTGCAGCAATCCCCGGTTCCTCCCGAGCCCCCGATCTATCGGCGCATCGCCGACGGGCTTCGCGAAGCGATCCTGTCCGGCGAGCTCCGAGACGGGGACCGGCTTCCGGGCGAGAACGCCCTGATGGCGCAGTACGGCATAGCCCGCGCGACCGCCAGGCAGGCCCTGTCCGTGCTCATCAATGAAGGACTGGCCGTGCCCAAGCGCGGCTCAGGAGTCTACGTCCGCCAGTTCCGGCCGATCAGGCGGCACGGTTCCCGGCGGCTCTCACATGATCAATGGGGGCAGGGCCAGGCGATCTGGGACTCCGACACCAGAGGCCGCCCCTACACCGTGGACGACGTGAACATCGACAGGGAGGTCGCCGAGGACACCGTGGCCCGAGTCCTGAACAGCACCGAGGTGTGGGTCCGGCGGCGACGCTACTCGGTGGACGGCAGGCCGGTGCAGCTCTCGGTCTCCCACTTCCCCGCCACCCTGGTGGACGACACCGCCATCACACAGCACGACACCGGCCCGGGAGGCGTCTACGCGCGCCTGGGCGACCTCGGCCACACCCCCGTGCGCTTCAGCGAGGAGGTGCGCGCCCGTATGCCCCATCCGCACGAGACCGTCCAGCTCGACCTGCCGGCCGGTACCCCCGTCATCGCGATCGGCCGGATCGCCTACACCGCGTCCGGCCTCCCGGTCGAGGTCAACGAGATGATCCTCGACGCCGCCTCTTATGTACTTCAATACGATTTCGACTCATAGATCAAGGCCATCCGTCAACCGGTAGGTTGACCTGTCCCCTACGATCATTGATTTCTCTAGAGAAGTGCCTCACCTTCGGAAGTGGAACGTCACGCAGACGGACCTGGGCGCGGGGAAGGTGCATAGATGTCATTCGACCGGCATCTGGCGGAAATCGCCCGGGAGTTCCCCGACTGGACGATCTGGCGGAGCGACGCGGGTCGGTGGTGGGCTACCCGCCACCACCCGCTGACCCCCGCCCAGCGTGACATCGGCTGCGCGATGACCATCGACGCGGACGAACCGGAAGGACTGCGAGAGCAGTTACACGAACAACAGGACCGTTCCGACGGAAGGGATTCCTGGTAGCCGCCCGGTGCCCGGGTCAGCGGATCTCGCGCGGCCCCGGCGCCGGGCCCCCAATCGCGGAAGCCCCCGACCCTATCGGGGGCGGGGGCTTCCGCTTGATGTCAGCGGCCGCGGGGCTGTGGAATGTCGCCGGCTCCACCCGCGGCGGACACGGCCGTCACTTCCGTGCGGCGTACTCGTCGTTCTCCTTGGCGACCCGGCCCAGGTGCACGTCGGTGTCGTCCAAGATCTCGGTACGGCGGTCGCCGGCGAAGTGGTCGTCGCGGTCCTCGGGCTCGTCGTCCACGATCACCCGGACGGCCTCGACGTCGGACTCCACGTCGGCCTCGGCCCCGGGTCCGGGCTCGGCCCCCTGGTCGGCACTCTGGTCGGGCCCGGCGGTCGCCTCGGCCGGAGCGCCGTCCGCCGGGACGGCCACGACGGCGGTCTGGACGGGAAACTGGGGGAGCACGGAGCCCTCGTCGACCAGGGCTCCGGCGGCGTTCTCACGGTGGATCAGGTCCCCCAGCACGGCGCCCATCTCGTTGAGACGGCGCATGACCTCGCGGTGGGTGTCGGTCAGGTAGGAGACCCGGCGGCCGGTGGTCTCGTCCAGGACCGTGGAGCGCTGCTGGGCCGCCGTCAGCATGGCGTGGGCCTCGGCGGCGGCGGAGGACACGGTGGACTCCGCCTCGGCCCGGGCGCTGCCCAGGGTGGACTCCGCCTCGGCCCGGGCGCTCTCGATCGTCCGCTCCGCCTCGGCCCGGGCCGAGGTGACCATCCGGTCGGCTTCGGCGCGGGCGCCGCGCAGGGTCTCCTCGGACTCCGTGCGCGCCGCGTTGAGGGTCTCCTCGGCGTCGCCGCCGGCCTGGGCGAGCATGTGCTCGGCGGCGGCGGTGGCCTCGGCGACCCGGCGCTCGGCCTCCTGCTGGGCGGCGTTCATTATGCCCTCGGCCCGTTCCAGGGCCGAGTTGACCAGCCGATGGGCCTCTTCGGAGGCGTCCTCGCGCAGCTTGCTGGCCTCGGCGTCGGCGACCTGCTTCTTGGAGGCCGCCTCCTCCTCACCCAGCTTCAGGATCTGGCTGAGCCGCTGGCCGAGTTCGTCGTAGTCTTGCGGGGCGTCGGAGAGTCTCCGCCGGGCCTCGGACAACTCGATGCGGCCCTGCTCGGCCTGCTCGATCGCCCGCGCGAGCCGTTCCTCCAGATCACGGATCTGGTGGCGGTTGCGGTTCATGTAGTCGTGAACCTGGCGACGGTTGTAGCCGCGCATGACGACCTCGAACGAGTCCTCATGCATCAGATCGGGAAAGCTCTCGTGCTGATTTGTCATAGCGCTGCCCGTGGAGGTTGTGTGGCGGGAAAGGAGACGTCAGGAGACGACTTTCCTGCTTACTGTCCAAGTCCGCAACCGGAACGCCCGACCTGCGTGCGGAAATATCGGACAAGCTCACTCACCGTAACATCAATCACATGGACATCAGCCCCTACATCGCCGCCCTCGACGGTGACGCGACCCCGCAGATCCACCCAGAGGCATACATCGCCCCCGGCGCGGTGGTCGTCGGCCGGGTACGCCTCGGCCGTGCCGCGAACGTCTGGTACGGCTCGGTCCTCCGCGGCGACGACGAGGTCATCGAGGTCGGCGAGGAGTGCAACATCCAGGACCTGTGCTGCCTGCACGCCGACCCCCGCGAACCCGCCGTGCTGGAACCCCGGGTCAGCCTGGGCCACAAGGCCATGGTGCACGGCGCCCACGTGGAGACCGGCGCGCTCGTCGGCATCGGCGCGATCGTGCTCGGCGGGGCCCGGATCGGCGCGGGCTCGCTCGTCGCGGCCGGCGCCCTGGTGGGGCCGGGAAAGAGGATCCCGGCCGGGGTGCTCGTCGCGGGCGTGCCCGGAAAGATCATCCGCGAGCTCACCGACGACGACCGCGACTCCTTCGCCCGCACCCCCGGCAACTACATGGCCAAGGCGGCGCGGCATCGGGCGGCCGTCCCCGTCACGGGCGACACGGGTGCTGATCGCTGACGCGCCGGGAGGGCATGGGTAACATGACCGCCGTGCGGCAGTGGGACTGTTTCGACGCCATCGAGAGCGATGTGCGCGCCATGGTCGCCGACCACCGGTGGGCGGCGCTCCCGTTGCCCGCGCGCGCCCAGGCCGTCGCGCTGCGCACCCTGGCCACCCCGGACGGCGGACGCTGGCTGTTCGGCGCGCACGCCCGGTGGTACCGGCAGGATCCCGCGGACGGCCGCTGGCACCTGGCCGCGCCACCGGCCGACCCGGGCTTCCGGGCGGCGGCGCAGGTGATCCAGGTCACCTCGATGATCTCGCCCCACCTGGTCCCGGGCGGCCCCGACTTCACCTCGGACCGGGGGTCGGTCCAGGGGTTCGTCGGCCCGGACGTGCCCCCCGAGATCACCGAGCGGGTCCGCGAGCTGGTCATCGCCCAGCGTGGCAGGCGCAGGGAGGACTTCCCGCTCACCGGGCCGTTCGCCGACCTCTTCGCCAGGGAGGTCGCCAGCCCGGTCGCGGCGGTCTGGGGCACGCTCATGTGGTGCGCCTACGCCCCGGCGTTCGACGGCAACGAGGTGCTGCTGTCGATGTTCGGGGAGTTCCTGGCCCGCCCGCTCCCCGGCGACGAGTGGGTCCGCTGGCTGCCCCCCGCCTCGCTGGACGATCTGGTGGCGCTGTACGGCGAGCGGGTCCGGGCGGGTCACCCCGAGGCCGGTCTCCGGCTGGTCGCGCTGATGGCCGACACCGCCGACGCGGTCCGCGGCGACCGGCGCTTCCGCCCCCGGGCCGAGGTCCTGCTGACCATGATCGAGCCGGTGCTCCGCCGTACCGGCCCCGATCCCTCCGTCGCCCACTACGGTGACGACGCCGTACGGCAGGCATGGCTGTCGCGCTGCCCGCTCCACGTGACGCTGCCGGACTCCTCCCCTGGGGAGCATTTCCAGCACACGCTCTACGACCTGGTCCAGGCCCTGGGGTTCCTCGTCCCGAAGGGCGCCGACCCCCGGGCGGTGGCGGCCTCGCTCCTCGCGGCCGACCTGGCGGCGTCCGCGCCCAGGGCGGCCGACACGCTCTACCCGTGGCTGGATCCGGAGCTGCGGCACATCCTCCATGTGGTGCTCACCGACCCGTCGCACCCGCTGCGGGGATGCTGGCCGCGCTCGGGCGAGCTGCACTCCGCGCTCCATCCGCCGGACCGGGCCTCGGCGGCGGCCCTGCTGGGCGCCGCCTACGCCACCGGGCTCGCGTGGTGCCGTCTGAGCGGGACCACGGTGCCGGAGCGCGGGTTCGCCACGGCCTCGGCGCTCGTGCATCGCCTGACGCACGAGCGGGACGATCCGATCCCGGGCATATCAGGGACCTTCCCCCGCCACTTCTGACAAGCGCCAGCATACTTAAACCACAAATGGAGTTATTTTCTCCTTACTCTCCTTATATCCCTGTATCCCCTCACGCATCGGCTGATTGCCTGAATCGTGATCTCGCAATCGGGAAATGATCCTTCTGAGGGCGTGAGCGTGCCGGAAGGAATGGTCCCGATGGGCCATGGGCACGAAAGACCGCCCGCCGTAACCTCGAAGTGGGTGTGGGCTGCGGAAGGAAGGACGACGCGGTGGGGCACGACGACCTGGACTCTAGGGTCCACGACCGTGTCGCGTTGGACGAGATCGCGCTCTATGCCGAGGTGCTTACCGCCGTCGCCATCAGCGAACGGCCACTCACCTTGGCGGAGCTCGACAACGCGCTCGGATTGAGTGCTTCGGCGATCTGCTGAAGCCGATGAGAGAACCGTCCAGACGACCTAGTCCCGGACTCCTCGACAGGGGTCCGGGACGTGGTTCGGAAAGATGGTCCGGTGACTAGTCACGAACGGACGAGGCGGGCGATCGCCGCCGAGGCCTCCTTGACCTTCTCCTCCGCCTCCGGGCCGCCGGTGCTGATCGCGTCGGCGACGCAGTGCCCGATGTGGTCCTCCAGCAGGCCGAGCGCCACCGCCTGGAGCGCCCGCGTGGCGGCTGACACCTGTGTCAGCACGTCGATGCAGTAGGCGTCCTCTTCGACCATCCGCTGCAGGCCCCGGATCTGTCCCTCGATCCGCCGCAGCCGGGTCAGATAGGCCTGCTTGTCTCCGCTGTACCCATGCATGCCCCAACGGTACCCGGGCCGGGCTCAGCGGGAGGTAGCCGCGATCAGTTTCTCCCACTGCTCGGCCACCGAAGGCGCCGAATAGGCGGCCGCGGCCCCCAGCGCGCCGGCCGCGAGCTCCCGGCGCCGGCGCTCGTCGTCGATGAGCGCGAGCAGCGCCGAGGCGTACGCCTCGATCTCGTCCCCGCCCTCGGGGACCAGGACCCCGCTGCGGCCGTCGGTCACGAACTCGCCCGGCCCCCTCGGGCCGTCGAAGCCGATCACCGGCACCCCGCTGGCCATCGCCTCGATCACGGTCATCCCGAGCACCTCGGTCCGGGAGGTCGTCGCCACGATCGACGCCTTGGCGAACTCGCCGGCCAGGTCGGAGGTCGTGCCCATGAAGTAGACGTGGTTGTGCAGGTTCAGGTCCTGGACCAGGTCGCGCAGGCGCCTGTCCTCCGGGCCGCCGCCGTACAGGCGCAGCCGCCAGTCGGGACGCCGGCCGGCGATGGTGGCGAACGCGCGGATCAGCCGGTCGTAGGACTTCGCCGGCACCAACCGCCCGCCCGCGGCGACGATGCGGTTGTCCATCCGCGAGCGCGGCCAGGGACCGGGGGGGAGCGCGTCCGGGATCATCCGGACCTCGATGCCGGCCGCCAGCAGGGTGTCCCACTCCTGACGGCTCTTCTCGGTGGCCGTGGCGACCGCGTCCAGGCGGGGGTAGAACCTCTTGATCGGTCCGGGCACCGGCGGCCGGCCCCACTCCCGGGCGATCCGCACGACGTCGCGGGGCGCGTGCCGGGCCACCTGGATGCTCAGCCCCGGCCTGGTGCTGATGATCACATCGGCCTTGAGCGCGCGCAGCCGCCGCCACAGCGCGACCTCGGCGCGCATCTGCCCCTGCGGCAGCAGGTGCCGCACACCGGGCTGGGCGTCGACCAGCCAGGACAGCGTCACCCCCGGCTCCACCGGGAAGAACGGCCTCTCCCTGTGGCGCCGGACGCTGATGATCTCGACCTGGTGGCGTTCGGCCAGCTCCCCCGCGAGGTTGACGACCGACCGGACATCACCCCGCATGCCGTCGACGGAGGGGAGGAGCAGGCAGATCCTCACCCGCCGACCTCGATCCTGAGCTCGTCGTCCGCTGTGTAGCGGGGCCGGATCGGCACTCCGTCGATCTCCTCGGCCGGGTAGTGCAGGCGGCGGTGCTTGCCGTCGACGTCGTCCAGCCGGGAACCCAGGCGGAGCGGCGCGGCCAGGCCGTCCACCTCCAGGGAGGGTTCCCAGGTGCCGGACTGCTCGGGCGCGGCGGCCAGCACGTCGCACAGGGAGAGCGCGGCGTGGAAGCGGACCCCCTGGACCGTCGCGACGGCGGTCAGCTCGGCGTCGGGGTGGTTACGGCGGAGCGCGAGGCGCGCCTCGTGCCGGGACTCGTCGTCGTCGAGGCCGGTGAAGGCCAGCAGCCCGGTGACCTCGAAACGGCCCTCCCGGAACCAGACCGCGCGGACCTCCGCGGCGGGCTCGGCCTCGTCGACCTTCAGGGCCAGGAAGCCGTTGCGCGTCCGGTAGGCCCGGTAGGCCAGGGCCCGGCGGCTCAGCGCGTAGGCGTCGAGATGGTCGAGGGAGAAGCCGGGATCGACGCTCCGCAGCCGGGTGCGCGTCCCCTCCTGCCGCAGGTGGACGTCCCAGCGGCCGGGGGTGAGGGCCAGCGGCGCCAGCGAGACCGCGAGCGTCGCGTCGCGCGCCTCCGTTCCGGAGGCGCCCAGCGCCACCGTGCGCTCGACGGCGGTGACCCGGTGACGCAGGACCAGTTCGGCGCCGCCCGCGAGCGGCCCGCGGAGGGACAGGCGGAGCGAGAGGACGTCGGCCAGAGTGACCTCGGCATCCGTGACGACGACACGCATCGTCAGCTCCCTCCCCGTCAATGAGCTACGCGACGTTGAGGTTACCGTGATTTTTCCGTAATCGACAGGAAGAGTTTCAGACCTAGCGTCCTTTTCTCAACATCTTTACCGATTGTCAGGCACGGTCCGCGAAGCGGGCCGTGCCTGACCGGGATTCAGGACGCCTTGACGGGCTGTCCCTTGATGGACTTGATCAGAAGCTGGGAGACGTCCACGACCTCCAGCGTCTCCTTCGCCTCGCCCGCGTTCTTCTTCTCGTTGATCGAGTCGCCCAGCATGACCAGGCAGAACGGGCAGGCGGTGGAGATGGTGTCGGGGTCGGTGGTCAGCGCCTCGTCCACGCGCTCGGTGTTGATGCGCTTGCCGAGCCGCTCCTCCATCCACATCCGCGCGCCGCCGGCGCCGCAGCAGAAGCCGCGCTCCTTGTGGCGGTGCATCTCCTGGGTCTGCACGCCCGGGACCTTGGCCATGATGTCGCGGGGCTGGGAGTACACCTTGTTGTGACGGCCGAGGAAGCACGGGTCGTGGTAGGTGATCTTCTCCTCGATCGGCGTGACCGGGACCAGCTTGCCCTCATCCACCAGCTTGGCCAGGAGCTGGGTGTGATGGACGACCTCGTAGGTCCCGCCGAGCTGCGGATACTCGTTGGCGAGGGTGTTGAAGCAGTGCGGGCAGGTGGCGACGATCTTCTTGACCCCGGCCTCGTTCAGCGTCTCGATGTTCTGCTTGGCCAGCATGTCGAAGAGGAACTCCATGCCCAGGCGGCGGGCCGGGTCGCCGGTGCAGGCCTCCATCGGGCCGAGCACCGCGAACTTCACCCCCGCCACGTGCAGCAGCTCCGCGACCGCCTTGGTGGTCTTCTTGGCCCGGTCCTCCAGGGCTCCGGCACAGCCGACCCAGAACAGGTATTCGGTGTCCTCGGGCATCTTCTCGTCGATGAGCTGGACCTCGATCGGGTCGACCTCGCGGCCGGCGAGCTCCTCGATCCAGTCGGCCCGCTTCATCTCGGACATCCCCCACGGGTTGCCCTTGTTCTCCAGGTTCTTGACCATGACGCCGGCCTCGGACGGGAAGTTCGACTCCACCATCACCTGGTAGCGGCGCATGTCGAGGATGTGGTCGATGTGCTCGATGTCCACCGGGCACTGCTCGACGCAGGCGCCGCAGTTGGTGCAGGACCACAGCACGTCCGGGTGGATGACGCCGTCCTCGCCGACCAGGGGCTTGTCCAGCAGGGCCAGCACGTCCTCGTGCAGGTCGGCGCGCTGGTCCTGGGTGGCCGTCAGGTACGGGGCGACCTTGAAGGCGTGGTCGCGCTGGTCGAGGATGAGCATCTTCGGCGACAGCGGCTTGTCGGTGTTCCAGGCCGGGCACTGCGACTGGCAGCGACCGCACTCGGTGCAGGTGTAGAAGTCGAGGAAGCCCTTCCAGGTGGTGTCCTCGATCTTGCCGCGCCCCAGCCTGTCGCCGTCGAGGTCCTCGTCCTCGAAGTCGACGACCTTGCCGTCGATCCGCATCGGCTGGGCCGGGCCGTTGCCGTCCGGGCGGCGGGAGAACATCACGTTCAGCGGCGCGGTGAAGATGTGCAGGTGCTTGGAGTTCACCACGATGACCAGGAACACCAGCATGACGCCGATGTGCAGGAGCAGCCCGACGTGTTCCAGTGCCTCGTTGGCGGAGGCGCCCATCGGCCGCAGCAGGGCGGCGGTGGCCTCGGAGGCGAACGCCCCCGAGGCGTAGGGAAGGTTGCCGGTGTTGAACGCCGCGCCGCGGAACAGGAACATCGTCCAGATCACATTGAAGATCATGAAGAGGACGAGCCAGGCGCCGCCGAGATGCGAGCCGGAGAAGCGGGACCTGCGGCCGAGCTTCTTGGGCGAGTTCTTGATCCTGATGACCGCGAAGGCGATCAGGCCGATCAGGGCCGCGACCGCGATGAAGTCCTGCAGGAAGCCCAGGACGGCCCAGGTCCCGATGAGCGGGATGTGGAAGTCGGGCGTACCGGTGATCGCGCCCTGGATCAGCGAGCCGTAGGCCTCCAGGTAGACGGTCGCCAGGATGAAGAACGCCCACATGACGAAGAAGTGCGCGGTGCCCGAGGCCGTCCACTTGAGCAGCTTCTTCTGCCCGAAGACCTCGACGAGCTGGGCCTTGATCTCGTCGCCCACGTTGTTCTTGGCGTATTCGATCCGCTCGGGCGCGGGCGGCCCGACGGTGGCGAGCTGGTAGAGGAACAGCACACGGCGCGCGGCAAGCGCGACCGCGACGGCTGTCATGACCAGCCCGATGATCGCTACCCAGAGCACGGGTCCTCCCACAGACGGCGTTGGCTGCCAGCGTACGACCGCCGGTCATCCACGGTGACGACGGGTCGCCACGAATCCTACCGATGGGTAACATGTTCTCCGGCCGCGACCCGTGGTGAACGTGGTCACCATATGGTCACTTCGATGCCCAGAACAATGCTCTGCACACATGTCGCCGCCGGGTTCCGCCCGCCGACGCCCGCCGATGCCCACCGGGTTCCGCCCGCGTTCAGCCCGCCGACATCTCCCGCGTTCAGCCCGCCGGCGCCGTCAGGGACCGTCGAGATAGCGCTGGACCGTGGGGGCGAGCAGCTCCACCAGCTCCTCGATCCCGGCCGAGGCGAGCGGCTCCAGCTTGACGACGTAGCGCATCAGGACCACCCCGAAGAGCTGGGCGAAGGCCGCCTCCATCCGGATCGGCGGGATCCCCAGCTCCGCCGCGACCCGGTTCACGAGCGCGTGCGTGAGGAACTCGCGGACCATCGAGACCACCTGGTCGTTGGTCATCGCGGTGCGGACCAGCGCCAGCACGGGCTGGCGGGCTTCGGCCTCCGAGGTCATCGTCAGGACGAACCGGGTCAGCCGCTCGCCGATCTCCGCACGCGGCCCGTTCATGATCGTCGGAATGACCTCGTCGGGGTTGACCGGCAGCTCCATGGCCGCGACGAACATCCCCTCCTTGCTCGCGAAGTAGTGATGGACCAGCGCCGGGTCCACCCCCGCCTGACGGGCGATACCCCGGATGGTCGCCTTGTCGAACCCCTTCTCCGAGAAGGTCTCGCGGGCGGCCGCGAGGATCTGCCCGCGCGTGTCCGCCGCCCCGGGCCGGCGCCCGGGACGCCTCCTGCCGCTCTCGGGCCCGCTCGCGGGCCGCGCGTCCGCGGGTCGCCCCTCCGGCCGTTCTCCCGCGTCGTCCGCGGGTCGTTCGCTCACAGGTCTTTCACTCACCGATGTGTTCCGCCGTGTCGCCCACGGGCCGCCCGTCCGGAGGTCGCACGCTCATCGCCGATCCTCCGCTCACACGCTGGAGGACGTGGCGAGGTGCAGGCGCGCGAAGGCCAGCGCCTCGGCGAGGTCGTCGATCCGCTCCGTACGGCTGGCCGCCTTGCGCGTGTTGATCTCCAGCACGACCAGGCCGTCGTAGCCGTTGCCCGCCAGGCGCTCCAGGATCGGCGCGCACGGCTGGCCGCCCCGGCCGGGGACCAGGTGCTCGTCCTTGTTGGCCGTCCCGACGCCGTCGGCCAGGTGCAGGTGGGCGAGCCGGTCGCCTAGCTTGGTGAACATCTCCATCGCGTCGACCCCGGACACCGCCGTGTGCGACAGGTCCAGCGTCACCTGCGGGAAGTCGTAGTCGACCGGGTTCCAGTCCGGCGAGTAGGGCACGACCTCGTTGCCCCGGGCCTTCAGCGGGAACATGTTCTCCACGGCGAAGACCACGTCGGTCTCCTCCCGCATCCGGGCCAGGCCGGCCTCGAAGTCGCGCGCGTAGTCGCGCTGCCAGCGGAACGGCGGATGCACCACGACCGTCCTGGCGCCCACCCGCTCGGCGGCCCGCTGCGCCCGCTGGAGCTTGGCCCACGGATCCTTGCCCCACACCCGCTGGGTCACCAGCAGGCACGGCGCGTGGATGGCCAGGATGGGCAGCCCGTAGTGGTCCGACAGCCGCTCCAGGACGTCGACGTCCTGGCTCACGGGGTCGGCGCCCACCATGATCTCGACACCGTCGTATCCCAGCCTCGCGGCCAGCTCGAAGGCGTCCGGCGTGCGCTCCGGGTAGACGGACGCGGTGGACAGCGCGATCTTCGCACTAGGTACTCGGATAACGCTCATACGGCTTCCTCGCCTCCGGCTGGAGTTCGCGTGAGCGGACGCCGCCGTGCCCGCAGGCCCCGCTCGCTTCGCTCACTCACGATGCCAGCCTAAGCGGGACAGCGGACGAGTGGAGTCCGGCCTCGCTGATGCAGCGGAGATCACATCGCTACGGTGGGGACATGCCGCGGTTCATGCAGGGCGCCATCCCCAGCCCGAACATCTGGAACACCCCGCACATCTACGAGCTGGAGAACCGGGCGGTCGACCCCGACGGGCAGGCGGAGGCGGCGATGGCCGCCATCCGGCCGTGGGACGGCGCGACGGTCCTCGACATCGGCTGCGGCAGCGGCTACCACCTGCCCTCCCTGTCGGCCGCCGCCGCCCGGGTGATCGGCGTCGAGCCGCACGGCGACCTCGTCGAGCTGGCCAGGCGCCGCTGCCGGCCGCTGCCCAACGTCGAGGTCCACGCGGCCACCGCCCAGGCCCTCCCGCTGCCCGACGCCTCGGTGGACGTGGCCGTCGCCCGCTGGGCCTACTTCTTCGGCCCCGGCTGCGAGCCGGGCCTGGCCGAGCTCTCCCGGGTGGTACGGCGGGGCGGCGCGGCCTTCGTGATCGACCTCGACGCCGGCCGCGGCGCCTTCGGCCGCTGGTTCAGCCAGTCCGTGCCCACCCACTCGGCCAGGTCCGTCGAGGAGTTCTGGAGCCGCCAGGGCTGGCAGAGCCGCCCTCTCGACCTGCGCATGTCCTTCGAGCGCCGCGCCGACCTGGAGGCGGTGCTCCGCATCGAGTTCACCCCCGCGATCGCCGACCGGGCCATCGCCGAGACCCCCGGGCTGGAGCTCGCCTACCCCAACGTCCTGCGCTGGAAGCTGTACTGACCGCTCCGAGCCGCCGCCCGCCGGACAACCGGGATGAAAAGCCCTCCGAAACCGCTTGACCTTGTCGTTGATGTCAACGTTTAGCGTGAGGCCGTAAGGAGGACGGATGCGGATCGGGGAGCTCGCGAGACGGGCCGGGGTCAGCACCCGCGCGCTGCGCTACTACGAGCAGCAGGGGCTGATCACGGCACGGCGGACGGCCAACGGCTACCGGGAGTACGGCGAGGCGGACCTCAAGCTCGTCACCGAGATCAGGTCGCTGCTCGGCGTCGGTTTCACCCTGGAGGACGCCCGGCCGTTCGTGGCGTGCCTGCGGGCCGGCCACGAGTCGGGCGGGTCCTGCCCGGAGTCGGTGGCGGTCTACCAGCGCAAGCTGGCCGAGATCGACGACGAGATCCGCACGCTGCTCGCCCGGCGGGCCGAGGTCGCCGGGCAGCTGACCGACGCCTGTCCCGGATGCGTACTGAGAAAGCAGGGAGAGTCATGATCACTTTGACCGCCGAGAACTTCGCCGAGCAGGTGCTCCAGAGCGACAAGCCCGTCCTGGTCGACTTCTGGGCCGAGTGGTGCGGGCCGTGCCGGATGATCGCGCCGGTTCTGGAGCAGATCGAGGCCGAGCACGGCGACCGCGTCACGATCGCCAAGCTCAACTACGACGAGCACCAGGAGATCGCGGCCCGCTACGGCGTCATGGGCCTGCCGACGCTCAACCTCTACAAGGGCGGCGAGGTGGTCCAGCAGATCATCGGCGCCAAGCCCAAGCGCCTGCTCCTCGCCGCCCTCGAAGACCACATCTAGGCGGGTCCCGGCTCCCGCGGGAGCCGTACCGGGTGAAAGTTGTCGGTCGGGACCGGTAACGTGCGGCCATGGCAAAGAAGGTCGGCTATCGCTGTGGTGAGTGCGGTTGGCAGACCGCCAAATGGGTGGGCCGCTGCGGCGAGTGCCAGGCCTGGGGCACGGTCGAGGAGGAGACCGCCCGCGGTGGCGTGAACGTCGCCTCCGCCGGGGCGGTGTCGGCCCCCGCCGTCCCGATCGGACAGGTCAAGGCCGAGGTGGCGCACGCGCGCGGCACCGGCGTTCCCGAGCTCGACCGGGTGCTCGGCGGCGGCCTCGTGCCGGGCGCCGTCGTGCTGCTGGCCGGGGAGCCGGGCATCGGCAAGTCCACGCTCCTGCTGGAGGCGGCGGCCAAGATCGCCCGGCAGCAGACCGTCCTCTACATCACGGGCGAGGAGTCGGCCGCCCAGGTGCGGGTCAGGGCCGACCGGATCGGCGCGATCCAGGACCAGCTCTACCTCGCGGCCGAGACCGACCTGAGCGCGCTGGTGACCCACGTGGAGAAGGTCCAGCCGGACCTGCTCATCGTCGACTCGGTGCAGACGATCGGCTCGGCCCAGGCGACCGGGGTGCCCGGCGGGGTCACCCAGGTCAGGGAGGTCGCCGGCAACCTGGTCCGGCTGGCCAAGGAGCGGGGCATGTCCACGGTGCTGGTCGGCCACGTCACCAAGGAGGGCTCGATCGCCGGCCCCCGGACGCTTGAGCACCTGGTCGACGTCGTGCTCCACTTCGAGGGCGACCGGCACTCCCGGCTCCGCATGGTCCGCGCCATCAAGAACCGGTACGGCCCCGTCGACGAGGTCGGCTGCTTCGACCTGCACGAGGGCGGCATCGAGGGGATCGCCGACGCCAGCGGCCTGTTCGTCTCCCACCGCGCCGAGCCGGTGCCCGGCACGTGCGTCACGGTCACCCTGGAGGGCACCCGGCCGCTGCCCGCGGAGGTCCAGGCCCTGGTCGCGCGGACCGAGGCCCAGCAGCCGCGCCGCTCCTCCTCCGGGCTCGACACCTACCGGGTGACGATGGTGCTGGCCGTGCTGGAGCGGCGGCTCAACGCCAAGCTCGGCGGCTGCGACGTGTTCACCGCGACCGTGGGCGGCATCAAGCTCAGCGATCCGGCGGTGGACCTGTCGGTGATGCTCGCGGTGGCCAGCGCCGCCGGAGACAAGGCACTGCCACCCGGGCTGATCGTGATGGGCGAGGTGGGCCTGGCCGGCGAGCTGCGCCCGGTGCGCGACGTGCGCCGCCGCCTGTCGGAGGCGGCACGGCTGGGCTTCACCCGCGCCCTGGTCCCGGCCGGCTCCCTCGACGCGGGCAAGCGGAAGAACGGCGAACGCTCCCTGGTCCCGGTCGGCGGCCGGAGCACGAGCTTCCTGCCGGGTTTCGACGTCGTCGAGGCGGACAACGTCTGGGACGCCCTCACTCACGTCACCTAGAGGTGACCATCCGGCGATTCCGGCCTCCGCGGGGCCGCCGCCGGTAAGCTGAGCGTGATACGCAGACCACGGGGGTCATGTGCCAGCACACTACAAAGGGCTCGACGAACGCCGCAGGGCCGTCCTGGCCGCGGTCGCTCCGGGCACCGAGCTCCGCGACGGCCTGGAGCGCATCCTCCGCGGCCACACAGGCGGTCTGATCGTCCTCGGCCACGACAGCACGGTCGAGGAGATCTGCAGCGGCGGGTTCGAACTGGACGTCGAGTTCTCCGCGACGCGGCTGCGTGAGCTCGCCAAGATGGACGGCGCCATCGTGCTGAACGCGGGCGACCTCAGGATCGTGCGCGCGGCCGTGCACCTGATGCCCGACCCGTCCATCCCCACCGACGAGTCGGGCACCCGGCACCGCACCGCCCAGCGAGTGGCCGTGCAGACGTCCGTGCCCGTCATCTCCCTCAGCAAGTCCATGCGGATCATCGCCCTCTACCTGGACGGCTTCCGCTATGTGCTGGAGGAGTCGGCGGCGATCCTCTCCAAGGCCAACCAGGCCCTGGCCACCCTTGAGCGCTACAAGCTCCGTCTGGACGAGGTCTCCGGCACACTGTCGGCGCTGGAGATCGAGGACCTGGTCACGGTCCGCGACATCGCGGTGGTCGCCCAGCGGCTGGAGATGGTCCGGCGCATCTCCGAGGAGATCGCCGGCTACGTCGTCGAGCTCGGCACCGACGGCCGTCTGCTGTCCCTGCAGTTCGACGAGCTGGTGGCCGGGACCGAGACCGACCGCGAGCTGATCGTTCGCGACTACCTGCCGATGGCGGGCCGTCGTCCCCGCAAGTTCGCCGAGGCCCTGCACGATCTCGACCAGCTGTCCTCCAGCGACCTGCTCGACCTCTCCGTCGTCGCCCAGGTCCTCGGCCACTCGGGCAACGACGCCCTGGACAGTCCGGTGAGCCCCCGGGGCTACCGCCTGCTGGCCAAGGTCCCCCGCCTCCCGGGCACGGTGGTCGACCGGCTGGTCGACCAGTTCGGCAGCCTGCAGAAACTCCTGGCCGCCAGCATCGGCGACCTGCAGGAGGTGGGCGGGGTCGGCGAGGCCAGGGCCCGCCACATCCGTGAGGGCCTCTCCCGGCTGGCCGAGTCCTCCATCCTGGAGCGCTACGTCTAGGACCGCGGAGATCCGCGAGACGGGCCCTGGAGCGCGCGAGAACGGCATCGAGCCGGCCGGGTCCCGAAGACTCGACGCCCTGCCTCCGCGTGCCGTTCGCCGGGCCGCCCGTAACCCGAGAGACCCTGTTCACCCGGCCGGGCGAACAGGGTCTCCCACCTCGCGGCGGCTCTGTTCCGAGCTGCCCGCCCGCCGGTCAGCGCCCTCGGCGAGTCACTCGGCGATCGGTATGCGGCATCAGAGGTGTCACGCGTCCCGACGCCTTCGCGGACAGAGATCTCGCTCGCTCACCGGGCGTCACTACCAGGCGGGGTTAGCGCACCAGCGCGACCCGAAGTAGGTGTCCGCCGTGTCACCGTCCGACCCGCCGTCGTTGTCCGCCCACCAATCCCATATGTACGCCCCCGAGGCGGCGTCCCACCAGAAATTACGGACGTAGTGGTTGCCACCGCTGTGGGAGTGACCGCGGGCATCGCTGATGGGATCTCCGCCGGCACTGTCGTTGATCTTGATCCATCCCCAGCCGCACCGGGTGTCCGCGTGTGCCGACGTTGTCCCGCCTGCGACGACCATGACCCCTGCCAGCGATACGGCCGCGGCGCCGAGGGCACCCCATTGTTTGATGGTCCGCTTCATTTCTTTCCCCTTTGCTAAGAAGTTCACGGAAACGTGCGGTGTCAAATCCACCCATTGCGATCCGACCGGTTCAGTATCACGGCGACCGATCACGGAAGTCTTTATCACGGCGCGCAGTGTTCCTTGGCGATGAGCGCACACGGGGGTCCGGCGCCGGCCGTCATCCGCCCGGGCGAGATGCGGCGCCGTCGTCTTGATTTCGCTCCTCACGCATCCGGAGAGGTGTCTCCGCCGTTGTTCTGGAATGTCGGCGGCGCGGTGTCCGAGGCGTTCGCCGACGGATTCGCACTCCGATCACCAGCGCGTGCCGCATGACGGTATTCCGAAGGAGACATGCCGTACGCGGAACGGAACGCGCGGCTGAAGTCGGCGGAGGTGGCGAAGCCCCTCCGCAGGGCGACGGCACGGATCGAGTGAGCACGCAGGGAGGGGTCGGCGAGGTCCTCACGGCACCGTTCGAGGCGCCGCCGGCGGATCCAGCCCATCACGGTCTTGTCCTGCTGCTGGAAGAGAAGCTGTAGGTAGCGGACGGATATGTGGTGATGGGCCGCGATAACGGCCGGCGTCAGGGCGCGGTCGGCGAGGTTGAGCTCGACGAAGGCGTGAATGCGCAGCATCAGGGTCCGCCGGCGGGTTTCCGGCGGCAGGACGTCGCCGGCGTCCAGGGTGTGGGCGAACAACGCGGACACGAGGTCGACCGCGACCGTCCCCAGCCGCAACCCGTCGGACGGCTGGTACGAGCCGGCCCCTTCCATCAGATGGATGAGGAAATGGGCCAGCAGGGCACCGAAGCCCTCCCGCACCGGCAGCTGCCGCGTGGTCAGCTTTTCGAGCGTGTTCCCAGGCAGGTGCAGTAGCGTCTTGGGGATGTCGAGCGCCACGCCCGTATGCAGGTTGGAGAAGTCACCCGCGTGTAACTCGGTAGGCCGCGAGGTGTCGTAGACACACAGGTCATATGGTCCGTATACGATCTCGTGATCTTCACGAACGGTCACGAGAGGACCGTTCGTGGGCAGCGACAAGTGCACCCCTTCGGGGTCGGACTGCCGGATCAGCTTCGAGGTCCGGCGGCAACATACGGGCTGGAAGGCCGTCCGCCACACGGAAACCGGGCCGAGATCCAGCAGACGCTGGGAGGCCCGGAAATCCTCCCGGTAGTCGCTGGACATGTCCATGGGCGCGTGCGCCTGGCTGACGAGCTCACGCCAGTGCTCGAACCGATCCGCCGCAGGCACGTCATCACTCCGGAACACCGTCTCGGACAGCATGTCACTCTCCTTCGCGTTGGCCGAAATCCATACCGCCGGACCTCACACCGCCGGCGGCCGACAGCTCCGGACATCCGGAGCGCCCCGTTGATCAACTCCACCCTTACATGATCAGCAGAGCCGGTCGAGAGCGCCCGAATCACCGGAAATGGACGGGCCGTGAATCACCTCGAAGGGTTTACCCAGACATTTGCTGCATTTGACATGCTCAGCCCGCCCTCTATCCACTGCGGCGCACACCGCGCCGCTCCGGCGACCACTCGGCCCCGTGCGTGAATATCGGATGTCGGCGAAGATGTCGGCGAAGGGGTGGCGGCCGGCTACCGGGCATGCGCTTCTCGGGACTTCCGCCCGGCGCGGCCGTCCAAGCGTCCCGCCGGGACTAGCGGAGGTGGAAGACGGTCCTGCGGCTCTTCAGGCCGGGACCCCGGACCACGGCCACGTAGGTGCCCGCCAGGGCGGCGTCAGGCTCGGCCGCGCAGTCGCCACCGGACCGGCGGCGGTCCCACTCGATCTCCCGGACGTACGGGATGCCGCGGTCGAGCCTGCGGATGTCGTCGGTCTCGCCGCTGACGCAGTCGGCCGACGACCAGACCCGGTCGCTGCCGGAGGTGATGCGGACCTCCATCGCCCGGGGACCGACGTCGGCCGTGCACATCACCTTGCCGATGTTCACCAGCGTAAGAATGAACCGGGGCCGGTTTCCCGGCGCGTAGACGTCACCCTGGCCCTGCATGTTCAGCACGAGGTCAGGAGACTCGCAGGCGTCGCCGGGCCGCTTGGTCCTGGAGGCCGGCTTGGCCGCTCCCGCAGTCGTCGTCGGACTCGGCGAGGGAGTGACCGTCACCGTGGGCAGCACGGTCACCATCGGATCCGGCGTGGGCGACCCGCCGAGCTGGGCCTGCACCTTCGACGTGTCCTCCGGCCCGCTCGACGAGCAGGCCCAGGCCACGACGGCGACCACCACGAGCACACCGACGAGCGCGGCCATCCGACGCCGCCAGTAGACATCCACCCCTATGTCGCTACGGAAAGTGTCCGGGTCCATACACACAGTATGAAGATTCCTCATGAGTGATGAGAGACGACCCGCCGCTGCCCCCGCCGTTTCGGCCGGCGAAGCGGAGGGAAGGGCTCCGGCCCGGCACTATCGTCGAGAGGTGCCCGAGTCGAACCTCCTGCTGGAACCCGTTCTCGACTGGTATGCCGAGAGCGCCCGCGATCTCCCCTGGCGCGCCCCCGGCGCCTCCCCCTGGTCGATCCTGGTCAGCGAGATCATGCTGCAGCAGACACCGGTGATCCGGGTGCTGCCCGTCTGGACCGAGTGGATGGAGCGCTGGCCCACGGCCGCCGCGCTCGCCGGGGAGCCCCCCGGTGAGGCCGTACGCCACTGGGGCCGTCTGGGCTACCCGCGCCGAGCCCTCAACCTGCACGCCTGCGCGCGGGCGATCACCGACCGGCACGGCGGCGAGGTCCCCTCCGACCACGCCACCCTGCTGACTCTCCCCGGCATCGGCGAATACACCGCGGCCGCGGTGGCCAGTTTCGCCTTCAAGGGCCGTCACGCCGTTCTCGACACCAACGTCCGCCGGGTCCTGGCGCGGGCCGTACGGGGCGAGGAGTATCCCCCGAAGGCCACCACGTCCGCCGAGCGCCGGCTCGCCGAGTCGCTGCTCCCCGGCGCCGACGACGCCCCCGTCTGGGCGGTCGCCGTCATGGAGCTGGGCGCTCTGGTCTGCACGGCACGCGCCCCCCGGTGCGCCGACTGCCCGATCGTCGAGCTGTGCGCCTGGCGCCTGGCCGGCAAGCCGGCCTACGACGGCCCCGCCCGCAAGGGCCAGACCTACGCCGGCACCGACCGCCAGTGCCGCGGCCGCCTCCTGTCCGTCCTGCGCCAGGCCCACGGCCCCGTCCCCAAAGACGCCCTCGACGTGGTCTGGGACATCGCCCCGCAGCGGGAGCGCGCCCTCGACGGCCTGATCGCCGACGGCCTGGCCGAGGTCCTCGACGACGGCACCTACCGCCTTCCGGGGTGAGCGGTCCACGGGGAGCAGAGACGGCCGGACACGGCCTCCGGGACGGGAGCCGTGCCCGGCTGCCCGGCGCGGCTCCCAGAGGCGCTCAGGCGGCCAGGCGCAGGCCGAGTGCGGTGAGGTTGGTGCGGGCCCAGTCGAGCTCCTCGGCGAGCATGTCGACCAGTGCCCCCGGCCTCCTGGTCCGCAGCGGCACGGCCAGGTCGTGGGTCTCGACCTCGATGTGGGCGGTGCCGTTCACCGCGCCGGAGAGCATGGCGGTGAGGGTGTCCTCCAGGACCGAGCGGGTGCTCGGCAGCTCATGGCGGGCCTCGCTCACATGGTTGTGGACGTGGCCGAGCTTCACCACGGGGGCACCGGCGGCCGCGAGGCCGCGCAGGGCGGCTCCGGGCTCCTCCGAGCCGCCGGCGAGGTGGCAGGCGTCCAGGCAGACCCCGAGGTGGTCGGAGTCGATGTCGCCGACCCGCTCCAGCGCCTGCTTGGTGGTCTCCAGCACGCAGCCGGGCCACGGCTCGAAGCCGACCCTGATCGTCTTTCCGGTGACGCTGTAGAGGCCGCGCAGCTCGCGGGAGAGGCGCTCCAGGCGTCGCGAGGCGATCGTGTGCAGGTCGGCCGGCCAGTCGCGGCGCCAGCCGATGGGAATGGTGGAGATGCTTCCGAACCGGACGTCCTCCGGCAGCAGGAAGGCAAGGATCTTGGCCAGCGCCATGGTGTAGCGGTAACGCTCGGGCTTCGCCCAGTCGGGGCCGGGGGCGTCCTGGTTGCGCCCGCCGGTGCCGTTGAGGCTGACGACCTCCAGGCCCCGCTCCTCGAGGGAACGGCGCAGGCGCACCAGCTCGATCCGGTCGGCGGTGAGATGGTCGGCGACGCTCGGGGAGAGCCAGAGGCCCACGCCCATCCGCTCCACGCCGAGCCGCTTGCGCACCGGGACCGCGTATCGGGTCAGGTGCGCTATCAGGTTCTCCAGGTCCTCAGCGGGATGTACGCCCGCGTTGTAGGACAGGTGAACGAGCGTCCCGTCCTCGTGCCGCAAACGCATCCGATGCCTCCCAGGCGTGCTCCGTGTAAGCGGCCCCGATTGCCCCACGCCGGTGGTTGTGGCGTCACGGGTCAACAGGCCGTCCCTGCCGGGAACTCGGCCGGCCCGCCGAGCATCCCGCACGGGCACCGATCTCCGCGTCACTCCCGGAGTTGATTCCTCGGTACGTCGCTGGGCTGACCTCGGGGGCACCCTCACCGCAATCAGTACGACTTGTGGATCACTTCGGTGAGATGAGCCGGATTCACTCTACGGAGTGTAGTACTACCTATGGTGGCGGCATACCTTATTGCATAACAAATGAGTAGACCCCGCCGTGAATCTCCTCACGGCGGGGTCTCTCTTTACCTGGTGGGACTAGTTCTGGATCGGCTCCGCGATGGCGGCCGCCGAGTCCGGAACCTGGTCGGCCGGCGCGGTCTCACCCACGAAGACGAACTTCGCGTCGTCGCCCTCGCCCTCGATGCTGATCTTGACGATCTGGCCGGGACGGAGCTCGCCGTACAGGATCTTCTCCGACAGCGAGTCCTCCAGCTCGCGCTGGATGGTGCGGCGGAGCGGACGGGCGCCCATCACCGGGTCGTAGCCGCGGTCGGCCAGCAGCTGCTTGGCCTCCTGCGTGACCTCCAGACCCATGTCGCGGTCCTTCAGACGCTCGCCCACCTGCGCGAGCATCAGGTCCACGATCTTGATGATCTCCTTCGGCGTGAGCTGGTGGAAGACCACGATGTCGTCGACACGGTTGAGGAACTCGGGCCGGAAGTGCTGCTTGAGCTCCTCCTGGACCTTGGACTTCATCCGGTCGTAGTTCGACTCGGTGTCGTTGGACTTCGCGAACCCGACGCCCTGCCCCTTGGAGATGTCCCGGGTGCCGAGGTTGGTCGTCATGATGATGACGGTGTTCTTGAAGTCCACCACGCGGCCCTGGGCGTCGGTCAGGCGACCGTCCTCCAGGATCTGCAGCAGCGAGTTGAAGATGTCCGGGTGGGCCTTCTCGATCTCGTCGAAGAGGACCACCGAG
>NZ_FOQY01000028.1:0-34664 GCF_900113865.1 Streptosporangium canum
CGGGTCACGCTGCATTCGTGGAGCTTCCACCAGCTCGGCCGGTTCATTGCCTACAAGGCGGCCCGTGCCGGTGTCGCCGTGGTGTACGTGGACCCGGCCTACACCTCGCAAGGCTGCTCGGCCTGCGGGCACGTGGACAAGAAGAACCGGCCGGACCAGGAAACCTTCCGCTGTACGTCGTGCGGCTTCGCTGAGCACGCCGACGTCAACGCAGCCCGTAACATCGCCGCACGCGGTGAGACGGGCTGGGCAGTGAGTCACGCTGCCTGACGCGGACCAAACCGTCGAAGCCACCGACGGCGAGGAGCTGCAAGCTCAGCCCTTCAGGGCTGAGAAGCTGACTAGACCCATCAGGGCTTTCGACCACGCGGCAGCACGACCATCTTTCTGGCTGCTCTTGAAGGTCTGCCGCCGATCGGATTCGGCGAGGCTGAGCGGCATGTCGGCATATTCGCCACGACTGGTCGCTGACCGGCCGGTAGCGGAGCAGCCGTATCGACCTCGGAGAAAGAGGCGGTCATGGCAGAGCAGGGACGCCGCCTGTCCCCCTCGATGCCGGCGCCGGCCGTACTACCTTCAGCGAGATGGACACCCGCTCGCCCCGGACCGGCCGCATGCCCAAGCCCCGGGCGCCCCGTTGGACGACCCGCTCGGCACCTTCTGGCCAGAGGTATCCGGTCACCCGCTCGGCCACGCCACCGCCCGGCACCTGCTCACCCACACCGCCGGCATGCCGCTGCGCGCCAACCTCAAACACCTGTACGGCACCGCCCCCCGCACCGTCCGCGACGGCGTTCTGCGCGAGGCACTGCACCGGCCGATCGGCGAAGCCGTCGACTACAGCGCCACCTCCTGGCCCCCGCCTCCGGAGCGGATCCGGTCGGTTTCGGAGCCGCCTGGGTGGCCGAGTCCCTCCAGGTCCACACCGGCGACCTGACCCCGGCACGTGGCCTGTTCTGGTATCCCGCCTCCGGCATGGCCCCCGAAGCCGGCATCTACGTTCACTATGGTTTCACGGGCACCGGCCTGTGGATCTCTCCCCGACAGAACCGATGGGCCGTTCCCAGGTTTCCGAGGTCGGCGAGCGGCCGCTGCACCACCTCGTCGGCATTGCGGACGATCGTGCCCTGAACCTGCATCACGGTGATGAAGAGCGCGAGCAACACGTCCTGCGCCGGCACGGGCAGGCGCCACGGCACCACGCGGTGTTCCATGCCGTGATCCTACGGTCGCCGCCCGCGAGAACACTCCGCCCGGACGCGCGGCCGCCTACGACGACGGGCGTACCAAGGCACGAGTCGTCTACGCGGAACTGCGTAGACGCTGCCGTCCGCTGTCGGAGGCCATGGCCGCCTCGACGGCGCGATGATCGGTTCCGTGTAACCCCTCCCAGGCGCTCGCGCTCGTCACCGGGACCTCGACCGGCATAGGCCGAGTCACCGCGCTGCACACGCTGCGGGCGTCCGTCATTCGACCGAAAGGATCCTCAATGTCCGTCTTGTTGGTGCTTGCCGCACAGGCAACCTCGCCAGTCTGTACGTCGGCGGCAGAATGCGCGGGCCAGGGTGTCGATACTTTTCTCGGGACCCCTGAGCGAGTCTGGGCCAGTGTGGCCGCACTGGTGGCGCTGGGCGGCGTGGTCATCGGCTGGCTGGCGCTGCGCTCCGTCCGTCGTATCGGCAACGGCGGGAGGAGGGGAGCCATCGTGGCCATGGTGGTGGGGCTGATCGGCGGGCTCAACGGCGTGGTGAAACTGGCTGTCGCCGACGGTGGTCTCGGCACCGGCAATGGAGTATTCGGGGCGGCCTTGGCCGTGGTGCTTGGGCTGGTCGGTGCGGTCCTCGGCGGGCTGGCTCTGGCCCGCTCCCGCCGCACCGAGCTGAGCGGCTGACCGCAGCGAATACAAACGCGCGATCGAGGCCCTGCTGCTCAGCCCGCCTCGGGATCGGCCGAGCTCGGCAGCCTTTGCCCGGGCCTTGCGGCGTCGCCGCAAGGCGCCACGATCCGGGCCCGACGACGCGTCCGCGTCGTCCGCGCCGGGTGTGACCTGCGGCGCATCACCCGCAGCACCGGCGGCTGCTTTGGAAGCGAAGCCCCCTTTTCCTCGGTCAGCGCCTGCTCCAGCGCATCCAGCGTCTCCCCGGCCACTGCCGGCCCGGCCGACTCCTGATGCGCCCGCACGATCGTGGAGTCCACGCTGACCAGTTCCAACCTGACCTGCCCGCGTGATGCGGCCTCGGCGATCAGCGCGTCCATCAGATCCTGGAACACCCCGGCCGGGCCACCCGCGTCCCGGACCGGGTCGAAGGCAGCACACGGTGATCCCGGGCGAGCACCGGCTCCAGGGAGGGGCCCCTGCAGCTCGGCGCCGCCGAACCCGGCGTGCCCGGACCGCTCCCCTCCGCAGAGACGGAGAGCGCTGTTCACGCTAGAAAGCTTGTGCGTCGTTTTTCTCGCGGTTGGCAAGGACTTGGTCCATGTGGGTCTGTGCCCAGTGTCTGAGCCCGCGTGTCAGGTGGTGGAGTGAGAGGCCGAGGCCGGTCAGCTGGTAGGTGACGGTGACGGGCACGGTGGGTGTCACGGTGCGGGTGAGCAACCCGTCGCGTTCGAGGGCTCGTAGGGTCTGGGTCAGCATTTTCTGGCTGACGCCGGCCAGTAGTCGGGAGAGCTCGGAGTAGCGCATCGCCTTCGGGGCGTGCGATGCGCCGGGCTGGTCGGATGCGTCTGGCACGTCGCCTCCCAGTGCGCACAGGATCAGGACGACCCACTTGTTCGAGATCCGATCGAGGAGCTGACGGCTGGGGCACACCGCCATGAACGCGTTGTATTCCGCCTTGGCCTGCGCCTTCGTCGTCGCCACTGGCCTCGCCTCTCCCCCTTTGGGGGTAGTTACGCACTTCAAGGTGCCTACTTCCCGAAAGAAAGCAGGTCTCCAATACTGGTGCAACAAGCCCGGAGACACCACCCCTGGCAGGAAGCGAAAGGCACCACGATGATCACACCCTCCACTCTTCCCGGCGGAACCTGGACGCTGGGTGACTCGACCGTCACCCGATTCGGCTACGGCGCGATGCAGCTGGCCGGCCCGGGGGTCATGGGCCCGCCCGCCGACCGCGACGGCGCCCTGGCCGTCCTGCGCGAGGCGGTCAGCCTCGGGATCACCCATATCGACACCAGCGACGCCTACGGACCGCGCATCACGAACGAGCTGATCCGCCAAGCGCTGCACCCCTACCCGTCGTCGCTATTCATCGCCACCAAGGTGGGCGCGACCCGCGACGCGCAGGGCGGCTGGCCCGTGGCGCGACGCCCCGAAGACCTGCGCAAGCAGGTCCACGAGAACCTCGACTCCCTCGGCGTCCAGACCCTCGACCTGGTCAACATGCGCATGGGCGACGCTCAGAGCCCCCGGCCCGGCTCGATCACCGAGGCGTTCGAGACGCTCGTCGACCTCCAGCGAGAGGGCCTGATCCGCCACATCGGGGTCAGCAACGTCACCGCGGAGCAGGTCGTTGAAGCGCGCGGGATCGCCCCGATCGTGTGCGTGCAGAACATGTACAACCTCGCCCACCGCCACGACGACGACCTCGTCGACCAGCTCGCCGCTGACGGCATCGCCTACGTGCCGTTCTTCCCCCTGGGCGGTTTCACGCCCCTCCAGTCGCAGGCCCTCTCGCAGGTCGCGAGTCGGCTGGAGGCGACGCCGATGTCGGTCGCACTGGCCTGGCTGATGCGGCGCTCGCCGAACATCCTGCTCATCCCCGGCACCTCGTCCACCGCCCACCTGCGCGAGAACACCGCGGGCGCCGGACTGTCCCTCTCCGACGAGGACGTGGCCGAACTGGACAGCATCGGCCACTGAACAAGCGCCGGTTTCCGCTGTTCCGCAAGACAGCGCCGCTAAATCGCTGTGGATACCCCATCCTCCTTCACCGGCCCCGCGGACTTCTGGACGGCCGTCGCCTCGACCGCCGACGACTACCGCGTCGACCGGCAGGCCGGTCAGGCGGTCCAGCTGGACGACCGCCCGGCCGTTGAGCTGCGGAAACTACCTCTGCCAGCGAGCGACGGCTACGGCTGTACGGGAGGGAAGTGCCGGTCAAGGATCTGCGCCCTGAGTGTGGCGAGCGAATCCCGCGGCGTCGCCGGCGGTCAGCCGCGCCGGTGCCGAGGCAGCAGCATGCTGACCACGGCGATGGCCAGGCCGAGCCCGGCCGCCATGAGGAAGACCAGGTCGTATCCGGCGGCGAGGGCGTCGACCGGGGAGCCCCCGCCGGCCTCCGACGCGGCTCTGGCGTCGGCGGCCGTCGCGAGCACCGCCAGGCCGATCGACCCGCCCACCTGGCCGGCGGTTTGGGCCAGGCCGCCGATGATCCCCGCATCGCTCTCGGGAGCGCCGACGGTCGCCGCGGCCATGAGGGTGGGGAAGGTCAGCCCGATGCCGATCGCGATGAGCAGGGTAGGCCCGAGCACACTGGTGACATAGCCGCTGTCGGCATGAGCCAGGGAGAGCCAGCCGAATCCGGCCAGGAAACAGGCGCTGCCGGACAGTAACAGAGGCCGCATGCCGGTGCGCGGCAGCAGGGCGGCGGCCCATCGCGCGATCAACATGAACATCACCGCCGCGGGGGTCTGTCCAAGCCCGGCTTGAAGCGCGCTGTAGCCGAGGACGTTCTGCAGGAAGAGTGAGGTGAAGTACCACATCGCGATGGCGATTCCGCCGAACATCAGCAGCATGCCGTTACCGACCGCCACCCCCCGGATCTTGAACAGCCGCAGGGGCACCATCGGCTGGGCGGCGAAGCGCGCCTCCACCGCGGTGAAGACGACGAGCAGGAGCAGGCCCGCCACGACCGGCCCGATGACCGGCCCGGACGACCAGCCGTGATCGGCGCTCTGCATGACCCCGTAGATCAGCGCGGCCAGCCCCGCCGTCCCCGTGACCGCGCCCGTGAGGTCGAGCGACTCTCGTCGGCTGCTTCGCGTGCCGGCCAGCGACATCATGGCCGTGACGATCAGCACCGCGCCGATGGGCACGTTGATGAGGAAGACCCACCGCCATGACAGGCCGGTGGTGATGGCGCCGCCCGCGACCGCGCCGACCAGCCCGCCCACACCGCCCGCGGCGGACCATGCGCCGAACGCCTTGGCGCGCGCGTTCGGCTCGGTGAAGGAGGTGTTGATCACGGCCAGCGTCGCCGGGGCCATCATGGCGGCTCCGATGCCCTGCGCGAGGCGGGCCGCCACCAGGACCTCCGGAGCGGTTGCCAGGCCGCCGACCAGACTCGAGGCGGAGAACAGGAACATCCCGGCGACCAGCATCCGGCGCGGGCCGTACAAGTCGGCGGCGCGGCCACCCAGCAGCATCAAGCCGGCGAAGGTGAGCAGGTAGCCGTTCACCACCCA
Organism: Streptosporangium canum; assembly: GCF_900113865.1. GTDB lineage: Bacteria > Actinomycetota > Actinomycetes > Streptosporangiales > Streptosporangiaceae > Streptosporangium > Streptosporangium canum. The sequence continues at coordinate 5,407 of NZ_FOQY01000028.1, forward strand.
GGCGAGGCCGGCGGGTGTGAAGCCGAGGTCCTCGCGGACCGAGGGCAGGGCCACGTTCACGATGGACGAATCCAGGATCACCATGAACTGGCAGGCACACGCCAACGCCAGGACCAACCAGGCGGGCCCGGTGTGCGGCCTGGCCCGCCGCGTCGCGATGTCGGTTGTCATGACTTCCTCCCTGTCAACCCGCCGCTCACGCGGTCCGGGAGGCTGTCGCGGCCAGGGCTTCGCGGGCGTTCCCGTCGTCCGCGGCATCGGTGACGCGCCCGCTTCCCAGCAGCCGGATCGTGATCTGGGCCAACCGCTGCCCCTGGTACCTGGCCGCTTCCAGCACCGCGGTGTCCGGGCCGTCTCCGGTCGGGCCGGTCACATGCGATGTGCCGTAGGGGTTGCCACCAGCGGCGTACACGACTGGATCGGTGAATCCGGGCGGCACGATCAGGGCTCCCCAGTGGTAGAAGACGTTGCCCAGCGACAAGAGCGTGGCCTCGCTGCCGCCGTGCCGGTTGAACGCCGAGGTGAAGGCCGTGACCGGCTTGTCAGCCAATCCGCCTTCGTGCCACAACCCGCCGGCCTGGTCGATGAACTGCTTGAGCTGCGCGGCAGGAGCGCCGAACCGCGTCGGCGTCCCGAATGCGAACGCATCGGCCCACGCCAGGTCATCAATCGAGGCCTCGGGGATCGACCCGGCTGCATCGGTGTGCCGCCGCCACAGCGGGTTCTGATCAATCGCGCTGTCGGGCGCCAGCTCGGCGACCCGCCGCAGCCGCACCTCGGCCCCGGCCGAGGCGGCGCCCTCGGCGACGGCCTGCGCGAGCGCGTGCACGCTGCCTGTCGCGCTGTAGTAGATGACGGCGACCTTCACGGTCATGCCCGGCTCCTCGATGTCGAGTAAGATTAGTTATGCGCATAATAGTTATGCGCATAACTAATCTGTCAAGGAGAGCTCATGGACTTCGAGCACGCCGACGCCCTCAACCAGGCCATCCGCCTATTGAGCCTGCGCCACCGGGCCAGGGCCGCATCGCTGCTGGCCCCGCTCGGCCTGCACCCCGGACAAGAGGCGCTCCTGCTCGAGCTCACCCGGACCGGCCCGATGATCCAGGCCCAGCTCAGCGAGGCGCTCGGTTGCGAGCCGCCCAGCGTCACGCTCATGACCCGCAAGCTCGAAGCCGGCGGCCACATCCGCCGCACACCCGCCCCCTCCGACAGGCGCGCCAGCATCGTCGAGCTCACCGACAGCGGCAAAGCTCTGGCCGAGCAGGTCAAGCAGCTTTGGTGCGCCCTGGCGGAGGAGACCGTGGGCGGCCTGCCCGCCGAAACGGTGGCCGAACTCCCCGGCATCCTCAAAACCTTGACCGGCAACGTGGACACCAGGCGCCCCCACCACCCGGGCGGCGCCGGCACGGTCTAGCGCCGTGCGCGCACCCAACGAGGCTTCCTGGATAACTTTTGTCATCTGGTAAGACTGACCCCGGTGGCACGACGCGAGCTGGGCCAGAGCGTCCGGCGCGGACCGCCCGGTTCCCGGTTGTCCGGCAACTTCGCGAATGAGAGGCGGAGGGGCGTGGATCCGGTGATCGCCGAACACGTCCGCATCCACGGCCAGGGCGGCACGGTGCGCACCGTTGTCCTGGACGACCGCGGCAGACGCCGAGGTCGTCCTTCTCGATGTCACCGGCGTCGATCACGACAGGCTTGCCCCCGATAACCCGGCTGCGGTGCGGTCCTGTCGTTCGACAGACATCACGAATGCCCGACCCGCTGGAACGATCCATATGCGAGGTTCGCTGCAGGGTGCAAGCATCGTCGGACGACCTGGGAGGTGGGATGACGTGAGTGAGATTTCGGTTCGGCCGAACGAGACGACGGTGCCGTTGATGCCGTGTGCGTCGGTCGAGGAGACCTTGGCGTTCTATGAGGCGCTGGGGTTCCAGGCGACCTACAAGCAGAGCAGGCCTTATGTCTATCTGGCGCTGCAGTGGAGCGGATTTCAGCTGCACTTCGGTCCGGCGCCCAAAAGTCTGGATCCGGCCCGGGAGGAGTCCGGAGGTTGCCTGGTCATGGTCGACGCCGTGGCGCCCTACCACGCGGCGTTCGTCGCGGCGATGCGCCGGGTCTACGGCAAGGTGCTGAGTTCAGGCCTGCCGCGGATCACCCGCTACCGGCCAGGCGCGTCCCGGTTCACATTGATCGACCCGTCCGGGAACTCGATCATATTCATCCAGCGCGACGAGCCTGCCGACCTGGAGTATGGCGGCTCGAAGAAGCTGACAGGTCTGGCCAAGGCGCTCGACAACGCCCGGATTCTGCGCGAGTTCAAGAATGATGACCTGCAGGCTTTCCGCGCGCTCAAGTCCGCAGTGCGCAGGCATGGCGCGGACGCCCCGGCGGTCGAGCGGGCCATCGCCTTGTGCCACCTCATTGACCTGGCCATGGTCCTCGGCGAGCCCGCCGATCCATGGGCCGCCGATTTGCACGGTCTGGAGCTCACCATCAGCGACAGGCAGCGCATCGAGTCGGAACTCGGGCATCTCACCGGACTTCAGGAGTGGCTTCCCTAAAAGGGGCTATGCCCGTCAGGGGCCTCGGTTTCCCCGCTGTCAGCTACCGGGTTCCTGGGCGGATCAGGTCAACCTCGGGCACCGGAAACCCTGGCCTAGGTGTATTGCCCACACAGGTCACGTCCGGCGGAGTGGTGGATGAGTTGATCTCCGCGTGATCCTGTACTTGACGATCAGATCCCAGCGCACCGGCCGACCAGCGCCGGCGCCGGCCGCCCGTACGGCCGTCCGTGAGCGCTGCCCCAGCTGCGCCGCAGTGCGCTCACCCACGCCGGCGAGTACGGCGCGGCCGACCCCTCCCCCCTGCTCGCCTGGCCCGCTATTCACGGTCTCCCCCGAGGCGCTGGCCCGCTGGCAGGAGGGGCGAGATCCGGCTGTCCGGCATCGGGGAACGGTGCGCCGGTGAGCGATCCGGGAACAGGCGCGACGGAGCGGGCTGTCAGGCGAGTTCCAGACCGCCGTCGATGGTGAGGACCTGTCCGGTGATCCAGGTGGCGGCGGGGTCGGCGAGGTGGACGATCCAGGCGGCCACCTCCTGGGGGGCGCCACGGCGGCCGAGAGGGATGCGGGCGGTCTCATCCTGCTTGATCCGCTCTTGCCGTGCACCCGCCGGAACTCGGTCTTGGTCTCGCCTTCGACCTTCTTCTCCACCCGCACGCTGATCTTGTGGACAAGCTGGATCAGCAGCTCGACCAGGTCGTCGATCAACTGCGTCCGCCGTACGTGACACAGCGCGGCCAAGCGCGTGAGATGGACCGGCGGCGCGGCCGCGGCGAAGTCTGATGTCGAACAGGTTCTCGGCCTCGCCGCACTTGAGCACCAAGCCGAATCCCAGGCGCGTCGCCCCCGTCTTGTTCGCCGGCAAGGCGAACTCCTCCTCATCCAACGTCCAGCACGCGATAGACAGCCGAGCACGCCGCCCTTCGTCGCCGTGTTCGGCTGCCCTCCGCGACTCTGCGCGCTTGGCCGAAGGCCCGGCCGATCGAGCCACCGCGTTCCACGTGTCACGGCGACCCGGGCCTCATGGGTCGCCGGGGCCGGGGGGAACGCGGTGGCCGGGCCGCGAGAACAACGGGGCCGCAATCGCCCCCGCCTCCGGCCCGCGATGGGCCGGAGGCGGCAGGACAGCACTCGGGTCAGGGGTTCGGCGGGCGCCACATGGGGAACATCGGCGGGCCGCCGGGCATGAACATCGGGTCGCCGAGGTCCTGGTAGCCGTGGCGCAGGTAGAGCCTGCGGCTGCGGGTGCTGCTGGCCTCCAGGTACGCGGGTATGCCCGCCTCGTCGAGCCCGCGGTGGTACTCCCCGAGCAGCCGGGTCCCCGTCTTCCGTCCCTGGTGCCCGGGGAGCACGGCGAGGAAGGCCAGGTAGTGGTGCGGGTCGTGGGGGTGGCGCCTGTCCATCTCCTCCCCCATCTGCCCGATGCGCTCCGCGTGGGGACCGGCGAACGCCTTCACCCGGGCGTCCCGGTCGGGGGTCTCGGGAAGCGGCTCGGCGCCTTTGCGAAACCATACGGCCACGGCGGACATGTCGGCCGTGGCGTGGACCTCGCCGTGGATGAGGGCGCTCTCGGTGACCATGGAGAAGAAGGGGGGCATCACCCGGCGGCGGTCGTCGTCCGGCGGGATCATCCAGGCCGAGATCTCCTGCTCGTGGAAGGAGGTGGCGATGATCGCGCCGACGGTCTCGGCGGCTCCGGGAGCGTTCCGAACGCGAATGATCTCTGTCATGCGGTCCCTCCCACGGCCGCCTGGGCACCCCGCCCGATGTTCGCGTATACCTTCGGCCGGTTGGCCCGCAGGGCGAGTCCCCACATGACGCCGAGCCCCACGGCGACGAAGTAGACGGCCGGCATGATCCAGCGCAGCGGGGAGTCGGGGGCCACGCCGAGCACGGTGTCGAAGTTGGCCATGACGAGCACGATGACCACGATCAGCAGGACCGAGGAGACAGCCGGAGCGATCCTGGTCCGCCAGGCGTTCTCCTCGTTGGGGTTCTTGGCGAAGAAGACCAGCACGGAGATCGAGGTGGCCGCCAGCATCATGAGCAGTCCCAGGCCACCGAACGATCCGACGGTGAAGAACAGCTGGACGACCGGATCCAGGCCGAAGATCGCGTATATGACGATCGTGACCAGCCCGATGACACTCTGCGCCACCGAGCCGTTGACCGGGGCACCGGTCCGGGGGGAAGTACGACCGAAGGTCTCGGGCAGCACCCTCTCCCTGCCCAGGGCGAAGACGTAGCGGGAGATTGTGTTGTGGAAGGCGATCAGCGCGGCGAAGAGGCTCGTCACGAAGAGGAGGGAACCGATGGTGGCGACGGTCGCCCCCAGGTGCTGCCCGGCCAGGTTGAACAGGAGGGCCGAACTCTGCTCGCGCGAGGTCTCGACGATCTTGTCCGAGCCGATCGGCACGGTCATCGCCCAGGACGACACGGCGTAGAGCCCGGAGATGACGGCGAGTGCGACGTAGGTCGCGATCGGCACCGTGCGCCTGGGATCCTTGGTCTCCTCGGAGAACACCACCGACGACTCGAAGCCCGCGAAGGACGCGATGCAGATCGCGACCACCGCACCGATCCCGGGGACGAAGAGGTTCGACGGGTCGAAGACCTCGAGGCTGTAGCCCGAGGCCGCCGGGTTGATCAGGTCGGCGATGTCGAACACGACGACGACGGCTATCTCCGTCAGCAGCAGGACCGAAAGGACCTTCCCGTTCACGTCGACCCGCATGAGGCCGAGCACCCCGGTCAGCACCCAGGCGACCAGCCCGATGACCCACCAGGGCGGAGAGCTTCCGAACCAGTCGGCGATCAGCGGCTGGGCGGCCGCACCGATCATGCCGTAGAGACCCACCTGAAGCGCGTTGTAGGCCAGCAACGCGACCCACGCGGTCGCCACCCCCACCGGCCTGCCGAGCCCTTTCGCGGTGTACGCGTAGAACGCCCCGGCGTTGACGACGTAACGGGCCATCGTCACGTAGCCGACGGCGAACAGGCCCAGGATGACTCCGAGCAGGATGAAGGCGAGCGGCACGCCGGTCACGCCGGTCGCGGCGTAGGCGGCGGTCACCGAGCCACCGATGACGGTCAGCGGCGCCGCCGCCGAGATGACGAAGAACACCACCGACGGCACACCGAGGCGGTCCTGGGCGAGCGCGGCGGAAACGGCGCTGGCCCTTCGTTCTGTCACGGACATTGGGATCCTTGAGATGAGGGGGGTGGGTTCACCGGCGGCTGATGACGGAGTCACCTACGGCAGCCTCGGTCTGGGCGATCAGTTCCTGGAGCGGCGCCGGGAGGGCGGTGATCGAATCGGAGAGGTATCTCGGGTTCTGCTCCCACAGGACGAGCTGGTTGCCGCCGGTCGCGACGAGCAGCCCCAGCAGGACGCCGTCCTGGACGCTGAGTGGCTCACGGCGTTGGATCGCCAGGTTGACGCGTCCGCCGGGCCACGCCGCGATGTTCACGTCGACCGGCACCTGCCTGCGCGACGGGCGTCTGCCGGGTGAGCGCAGCAGCCCGTCGGCGGTCATCCGGGCCGCCACGTCGGCGAGCGCCGTACGGGCGAGGAAGCGCAACCAGGTGCAGAAGCGGTGTTCGGGTTCGGCGACGATGTGCTCCAGGGCGGTCCTGGTGAGCGCGTCCTCGGGCGGCGCCGCGTCGAGAACGACGAGCCGTATCTGCCCCGCCGCCAATCCCACGGTTATCCGCCCGGCGAGCATCAGTTCTCCCAGGATGGCGGCGGCCAGCCCCAGACCGGTCAGGCGGGCATGAAGCCTCATCCGGCCGGTCGCGTTGTCATGCATGACAAAGAACAGGTCGTTGGCCAATCGGGTCCCTGAAAGATCAACTCCAACCACGAACGGCGATCGTATAGCCAAATCATTAAATTTGTCATTACGCGAACGAAGTTCCGGCGCCGAACATAGATCGGCCAGACGAGAACCAAAGAAACGGACAGATAGCCCAACAACCTGGAGCTATGCCGAGAGGTGTCTCGAAGACTTCGGCGAATCCAAGAATTCACATATTTTTGGCCAGCCGCGGGCGGGTGCCGGGAAGCGGCCCGCCGAGGCTCGCCGGAGCCGGGACAACCCCGGTCAGGCGCCCCCCGAAAGGCGGCCCCGAGAATCCCGATGAATCTCCACGGGATTTTAATGCGAGGATTTTTGGCAGTTTGGGACTGGCGTAATACCGTGCAGACTTCCTCGCCCCCGGCGCAGTGGTACCGGCCGTCGAGGCCCCGCAAGCCGGTCGCCGTACGATGCCCGGTCTACCGCCGGGCGTACTCCCGGACGGCCAGGCAGGCGGCCAGGAGATACGGGCCGAGCAGCAGGACGGCGCACAGCAACGCGTACCAGAACCGCGGGCTGAGCGGCCCGAGCACAAGCCCCTCGGCCGCCCACACCAGCACGGTCACCACGACGGGGGCCACGAAGAAGACGAACCAGGCCAGCACCCCGGCGAACCCGGCCAGCCACAGCCACCGAAACCACCGCCCGGCCCGCACGTCGGCGGGCGCGGCCGAGCCCAGCTCCGCCGCCTGCGCCGGGGTGAGCCTGCCGAACGCGCGCCGCAGCATCAGCGTCTTGACCCGCCACAGGTCGCGGCAGCCGAGCACGTTGACCAGCACCCCGTACAGGTCGGTGCGCAGGAAGACCATGCACTGCCACAGCAGACCCGCCAACTTCACGAACACCCATGTCGAAAGCGTCGCCTCCACCAAGGGGTCCGGTGACCACATCCCCTGCCGGATCAGCAGGCGGGCGCCCAGCAGCAGGCTGAGCAGGACCACATCCACCGCCATCCCGCCGAGCAGCGGCCCGTAGCGGCGACGGCGCGGCACCGTCCAGATCTGGGAGAGGTCGGTCTCCAGGACGGGCAGCATCATCCGCCGGTCCATCCCGAACCGGGACTCGACGCCGATCGCCCGGGCGGCGAGCCAGTGCCCGCCCTCGTGCAGAGCCGTGGAGACCAGGACGAACGGCACAAGCAGCAGCGCGCTCAGCCCGACGTCGTCGAGCAGGAACGCGTCCCGGGCCGGGCTCGGGAACAGAGACGGCCAGGCGACGAAGACGGCCAGGCAGAACAGCGCCAGGACGGTGTAGCAGGTCCAGGCCACCGGTCCGAAGAAGGGACGGGCCGCGCGCTGGCTGACCCCCGCCATCCAGCGCCGCATCTGGATGGGCGCGGTGCGCACGGCCCGGCGTTCCACGCCGGGCCGGTCGTCGACGAATCCCAGCTCGGCGAGGGTCGCCACGAACGACGGCATGTCCACGGGCTCACCGGCGAACGCCTCGGCCTCGGCTGCGGCCTCCTCCTCGCTCGCGCCGCGCAGCAGCGCCGAGATCACCACTCCCCCCACGGCCGGCATGGCCACGAAGGTGCCGGTGGCGGGATCGCCGACCAGTACCTCATCGCCCTCCTCGACCATGCTGAGCGGGCGCAGCGGAACCCTGCCGCTCATCGGCTCACCGCCGGGCCAGCGCGCACGCCGGGCAGGCGGGGTCACGGGGGAACGGTTGCCACACCGGGACGAGCCCGTTGAGCAGGTCGACGACCACCCGGCACCCGGCCGCGCGCGGCGGCTCGACGCCGGTCAGGTAACGCATGACCTCGTAGGCGACCAGCGACCCGACCTGCATCGCCATCGGCCCGGTGAGGCCGTTGGCGAGCCGCAGCCCGCGGGTGAGCCGATGGGCGACCGCCGCGGTCGTGCGTTCGTCCGGGCGGGGCAGGTCGGACTCGTCGCAGCGCAGGCAGGCGCTGCGACCCGGGTCGACGGAGAAGTAGATGAGCTGGGTGCGGGTCATCCCGCCGGCCACCCAGGGGACGCCCGCGCGCAGCGCCGCCTCGTTGACCCACAGGTTCGCGTCCAACGCGCCGTCGAGGCCGCCGGCGATCACCTGGACGTCCCCGGTCAGGTCTTTGAGGTCGTCCGGGCCGGAGATCCACCGGTCCACGGCGCGGACCTCGACGCCCGGGTCGTACGCACGCACCCATTCGGCGGCGCGTTCCACCTTCGACCGGCCGATGTCGGCGTGCTGGTAGAGGAACTGGCGGGCGAAGTTGCGCGGAGCGATGTCGTCGCGGTCCACCAGCGTCAGCGCGCCGACGCCGAGCCCGGCCAGGCACTGCACGAGGGACGAGCCGCCGCCGCCCGCACCGAGCACGAGGACGTGGGAGTCGCGCAGCCGCCGGACGAACTCCGCTCGCGACCTGCCGAGCCGGGCGAAGACCCCGAAGAACGTCAGGTTGGAGAAATGCCGCTCGTCGGCGTCCGGGTCACCCAGCAGGCGTTCGTCGGCGTTCTCGACCAGGCCGAGGGAGTCGAGCCCGGTGAGACCGTCGCGGACGTCGTCTCCCGTGACGGCCACGCCTCGCGCGGTCAGCGCCTGGCTCAGCTCCTCCGCCGTGGCCGGCCCGCGGGCCAGCTCCTCCAGGAGAGCCGCGATCCGGCCGTCCGGATCAGCCAGCGTGTACGCCTCACGCGGGTCGTGGACCACCACCAGTTCGCCGCCGAGAGACTCCCAGGCGCACTCTTTCAACATCACCAGCATCGCTCATCCGCATCGCTCGTCGGGACGGAGCCGGCCGGGAGGCGGCCGTACCGCCTCCCGACCGGCTGAGAGGCGGTGCCTCAGGTCATGAACTGGGTGGCCTTGACGGCCTCCACCTTGCGAACCTCGATCTTCATCTCATCCACCTCCTTCCAGATGTCTTTGATCAAGATCCTCCCTTCGCCCACAGAAACCGCATATGGTCGCCATAGAAGGCGCAGAACCGCTGATCGTTCCGGGAGACGAAGTGGACTTCGCGGTCCTCGGACCGGTCCAGGTCACCAATGCCGGGCAGCCGCTCCGGCTGGCCGCCAAGGTGCGCGCGGTGCTCGGCGTCTTCCTGCTCCATCCCGACACCGTGCTGTCCAGGGACCGGCTGATCGCCTCGGTGTGGGACGACCCGCCCCGGTCCGCCCTGCCGAACCTCCAGACGTACCTGACCGCGCTGCGCCGCGCCGCGATCGAGGTCGAGACCCTGCCGTACGGCTACCGCCTGCGCCTCGGCCCCGACCGGCTCGATCTGCTCGCCTTCGACGAGGCCGTACGGCGAGCCCGGCTGGAGGCGGCGGGCGGCGACGCCGCCACGGCGAACCGGCTGTTCGCCGAGGCGCTGGCGCTGTGGCGCGGCCGACCGGCCGAGGACGTGCCGCTGGCCGCGACGATGCAGGCGCGCGTCACCGAGCTGGAGGAACGCCGGGAGAACGCCCGGCTCGGCTGGATCGACGTGCGCCTGCGGCTCGGCCTGCACGACGAGCTCGTCGGTGAGCTGACACCGCTGGTGGAGGCCGCGCCGCTCAACGAACGCCTGTGGCACCGGCTCATGCTGGCGCTGCACCGGGCGGGCCGGCGCGCCGAGGCGCTGGATGCCTACCGGCGGGCCCGCTCGACGCTCGTCGCCGAGCTGGGCGTGGAACCCGGCCAGGAACTACGCGGCCTGCAGGCGGCGGTCCTCGACGACGCCCCCGTCCCGGCCCCCGCGCCGGAGACGGCCCGGGAACCCGCCTGGAGGGGGATCTGCCTGCTCCCGGCCGACATCGCCGACTTCGCCGGCCGCGAGGGCGAGACCCGTGACCTGGTCGCCGCGCTGGACGGCACCGGGACGGCGCCGATGATCGTGACGGTGTCGGGGCCGCCCGGCGTCGGGAAGAGCGCGCTGGCGGTCCATGTCGCGCATCTGGTGCGGCAGCGGTACCCGGACGGCCAGCTGTTCGTCCGGCTGTGTGACGCCTCGGCCTCACCCCGCGACCCGGCCGACGCGCTCGCGGAGCTGTTACGGGCGCTCGGCGTGGACTCCGCCGGCCTGCCCTCCTCCGCCGAGGAGCGGGCGGCGATGTACCGGGCCAAGGTCGCCGACCGTGCGGTGCTCGTGCTGCTGGACGACGCGGCCGGCGAGGCCCAGGTGGAACCGCTGATCCCCGGGACTCCCGGATCGGCGGTGCTCGTCACCTCCCGCGGGCCGCTGCCCGCGATGCCCGGCGCGATCGCGTACGCGCTGGACGTGCCGCCGCCCGCCGACGCCCACGACCTGCTCGCGAGCGTGACCGGGGCGAGCCGGGTGGCGAGCGACCCCGAATCGGCCGAGGCGATCGTACGCGCCTGCGGGCGGTTGCCGCTCGCGCTGCGCATCGCCGGGGCGCGGCTGGTGACCCGTCCCGCCTGGCCGCTGGCCGAGCTGGCGCGGCGGCTCGCCGACGCCCCGGCGCTGAGCGAGCTGCGTGCGGGCCACCTGGACGTCCGCGCCACCTTCGGGGCGAGCTACGCGGCGCTGTCGGCGCCCGCACGGCGCGCGTTCCGGCTGCTCGGATCGGTGGCCGCCGACGGCGTGGCCGCCTGGACGGTGGCCGCGCTGGCGGGCGCGACCGTGCGCGACGTGGACGGCTCCCTGGAGGAGCTGGCCGCCGCCGGACTGATCACCGCCGGTGACGCCGACGCCGCCGACCAGCCCCGCTACCGCATGCACGACCTGCTGCGCGGCTTCGCCGCCGAGCTGTTCGTCACGCAGGAGAGCGGGCCGAGCCGGGCGGCGGCGCTACGCCGGGTCGCCGCCACGGCCCGGGACCACGCCGCCGGCGCCGCCCGCGAACTGCCCCTCGCCTTCGCCCCGCCCCCGCCCGGCATCCCGGCCCGGACGCCGCCCTGTCCGGAGGGCGGCGCCTGGCTGACGGCGGAGCGCGGCGTGCTCGTCGCCGTGGCTGAGACCACCGCCCGCGCCGGGCTGGTGCGCGAGGCGGCCGAACTCGCCTACGCGCTGGCGCCGTTCCTGATCGTGCGCGGTTTCCACGACGAGGCCGTCCGCATGCTGGGGACGGCCGCCGATGCCGCCGCCGCGGCGGGTGACGCCGCCGCCGAGACGCGCCTGCGGCTGGTACGCGCCGACGCCGAGGTGGACCGCAGACGCGCCGGCAGGGTCGCCGACGAGTTCCGCCACCTGCTCGGCCGCTGCTCACGGGCGGGGGATCAGCACACCGCCGCGTACGCGTCGCTCGGGGTCGCCGCCACCCTGGAGACGGACCTGGGGTGCGCGCTCGCCGCCGCCACCCTGGCCGCCGAGCGGTTCGACACGCTGGGCGACGGGCACGGCCTGCTGAGCGCGTGGACCGAGATCGCCGCGATCCAGTTCTTCCTGGGCCGCCACGACGCCGCCGCGGCGACCTGCCGCCGGGCCCTCGCCCACGCCGAGGGACACAGCGCCGTCCACCGGGCCCGCTTCCTGCGGATGCTCGGCATCGCCTGCTACGAGACGGGCCGCGTCGAGGAGGCGATCGGCTACTACCGGGCCTGCCTGGACCTCTGCCGGGACCTGCGCTGGAGCACCGGCGAACGGCTGGCGCTGCACCGGCTGGCCCAGGCCGAGGCCGCGCTGGGCCGCCACGACACGGCCACCGGCATCCTCCTGCGGTGCGCGGAGATGTTCGTCAACGCCGGAGACACTCGGGGAGAGGCGCTGATCTCCTACACGTTGGGCGAGATCAGCCGGTGGCGGGGCGACGAACCGGCCGCGCTGGCCCACTTCACCACCTGCCTCCACCGGCTCGACCCGCTCAACGAACACCTCTGGTCGGCTCGCACCCGCGACCAGATCGCCCGCTCGCGGGCCGCTCTCGGCTGACCGGACCCGGCACCGGAAGTCCTCTGGAGAAACGGATGTGTCCTCCCGGCCAAGGCCGCGGCCACTACGCGGGCCGCACCCAGACGGACATCGATCTGGCCGCCCTGGTCCCGGCGATCGTTGCGACCCTCGACCGGCTTCCGGAACTCGGGTTCACAGTCCCTTCCGCATGACCGTGCAGGGCCGCCCGTGCTGCCGGTCCTCGCGGTGGTCGAGCACCTCGTACCCCAGGGTGGTCCAGAAGGCGAGACCCTTCGGATTGTTGTCAAGTACGGCAAGCCGGACCGCCGTCCTACCGGCCGAGCGAAACCGTTCCTCGACAGTCCTTGCCGGCGCCCGCCCGTACCCGGAGCGGTGCACCCGCGCGTCGATCAGCAGCAGTCCGATCCATGGGTCCGGGTCGGCCGGATGTCGTCAGGGTCGGGGAAGTCCCCGCTGAGCGCGAAGAAGTCCCGGTTGGCGGCGTAGAGCGCGGTGAGCTCCGCGAGCAGCGGCTCCGGTAGCCCGCCGTCGGCGGGCGCAGCCAGTGGCTCAACGATCATGCGGGGCGGTTTATTACGCCTTTCATGAGGTTCGGAGTCGGCGGAGGCACATGATGCTGCAATTCAGCTCAAGCAGGCCTTCGTGGAGATCGCGCCGGCGTCCGTAGCGGATGCGTAGGCGTTTGCACTGATACAGCCAGGAGAAGGAGCGCTCGACCACTACTGAGCACATCGCGCTGCTCGGTCATCGTGATGGTCTTGGCCAGATCGACCTGGAGCAGGCCCCGACCTCGCGCCGAGCGCCGGCCGAGTGTCCCCCGCCGGGTCGGTGACTGTCTGTAGTTGATCGACTACATTAACCTCGTTGTGTTCCGTATGCGAACGAGGAGGATCATGCATATCTTCATCCGCAATGCCGGTACCGCTCTGGCCGGTGTCGTCCTGGCCGGCGCCGGCCTGCTCGTTGCGCTCCCCGCGCACGCCGCGGCCGCCGCGCACACCACGGCGCCCAAGGCCGCACCGGTGGCCGCCTGCACGCAGACGGCCCAGACCAGGGGCTGGATCTGCTTCCTGCGCTACTGCGACGCCTACTACTGCTACTACGACTGCTATCCGACCGCGGAATCGCGCCGTAACGGCGAGCAGCCCGCCGAGACCATCCGCGTCCCCAAGCCCGCCGGCGAGCCTCCGGCCCAGATCGACAAGCCCTGATCGACGGGGTGTGAGGCGGTGCGGACCACGGCGCCACCACGCCTGATGCAACGGGGAGGGCACCGCCTTGCGGCGCCCTCCCCGCCCTGCTCTCACTGAGCCGACAACTTGCAGACACAGGTTCGAGCTGGTCAGCGGAAGTCGGAGATGCGCAGCACCGCCAGCATGTCTGTCCCCCGGGAGCCGGTCGAGAATGACGCCTCCGCGCCGACCCAGCCGCGGAAGGCTCCCGTATCGTCGATGATCTGCATGAGCGGTTTGACGTGTGAGTTGCCGGTGTAGCAGAACTCATCGCGTTCCATCGCCAGGCAGGTACACCAGTGCCAGAGCGTGTCGCGGCGGTCGGACTTGGAGATCATCGTGAGGTAATACTGGATGGAGCTGACGTTGGGGCGCGTTCCGCCGCCGTACTTGGGGCAGCCGCCCGACTTCTGGCACGCGCCGCGCGAGGACGGCTGCAGGTAGGTCAGGCACGAGGTGGTGGCGGCGCAGGCACGGAAGGCCGAGTGGCCGAACGGCTGATTGCCGGAGGTGACGAGCTTGCCGCCCGCCCAGCTCGTCAGGTCCTGCCTGAGCGAGCCGGGGAACGCCTTCACCGAGCTCATCGCGCGTCGGGTGCTGATCGCGGCGTTGCTGCCGTAGCCGTACCCGTGCGTGGCCAGCGTGCTCTGCTTGAGGTCCAGGCGGGCCAGCCTGCCGTCAGGCGAGGGCCGCACGTACCACTGCTCCGTCCACGTCTGGGCGATCTTCCACCGGATGGTGAGTACGTCGCCCGCCACGGTGTACGTCCCGGTGCGGCTCTCGTCCGGGGCACTGGTGAAGCCTCCGGCGGTGAGCACCTCGCAGGCGCGGGGCCGCGATGCGGCACCGCCCGCCTTGGTGGTGCAGCTCGGGTCGGGGACGGTGCCGGTGCGCTGTCTGTCCTTGGGGTGACGCTGCCACCATAGGTACAGGGCGGCGCTCACCGTGCCGTCCGCGGCGAAGCGGTAGCTGCCCAGCCGTACCCAGTTCTGCTGGGAGGCGGCCTTCAGATGACCCTGTGAGATGACATAGGTGGTCTTGCCGCCCGGCAGTGGCGAGGCGGAAACCGCGGCGGTGGCCGGCCGGGCGGGCAGGATGGTGATGGCGAGCACGAAGGAGAGGATTGCCGCTGCGGTACGCATGAGGAGACTCCGGAAGGCTTACGGGCTTAGCCGATCGTCAACAAGCCACCGTATTCGGCCCGGACTGGATATGTCTCCGAAACCGCAGCCCTTCGGAAAGCACCCGAATCGCGCGGTGCGGCGGGTCGAGGACGCCGCCTTCCCCATCGACGCCTTCGCCGGTCACATCATCACACTCTCCGACGTCACCGTGATCGACTCCTTCGGCGACAGCCGGCAGCTGTCCCCGCCCGCCGACGGCTGGAGTCTGTTCGCCACGGACGCGCTGGCACCCTCATCTCATCGAGGAGATCGCGGGCCGTCGACGATTCGTCCAAGGCCGGGCCGCCGACCTGTCCAGTCCTGTCGGTAAGGCCGGGCCCACCAGCCGCCATCTGCGACATTCCCGCAGGTTGTGGAGCCTCCCGGCGAAGATTCCCGGCCTCTGCCCGAAGATGGGATCTTCTTCATGGGCTCCAGGTGCGGTCAGGCCGGGTTGGGCATGCAGGCGGTTTCGGGTGACCGCCCGGCCTCGACTCTCGCGATGGGCTCGCCGACGAGATGTTGCAGCGCGCTCTGCAGAGCATTCCGAGCCGCAGGGGCGAGGTCGGCCAGGAGTTGGTCCTCGATCGCCTTGATGTCGCTGCGGGCGGTTTTGAGGGCGCGGCTGCCTTCGGGGGTGACCTCGATGATGCGGGCCCTGCGGTCGGCGGGGTCCGGCCGGCGGCGCACCAAGCCGTCGTTTTCCAGTTCGTCGAGGATGAGGACCAGCTTGCTCTTGTCGACCGATACGGCCTGGGCGAGAGCGAGTTGGGAGCTGGCGGGGGCTTCAACGATGGCCATCAACACCGTGTAGCCCCACAGGGTCATGCCGTGCTCGCGCACGGCCGCGGCCTCGGCTGCGGCCAGGCCCTGCTTCAGCCGCGCGAACACCCAGTGCAGGTCCTGGTGCAACCAGCTGTCGGGCGAGCCTTCCGGGGCGGGAGCGTTGGCCATGCCCAGCATGATACCAAGCCAAGATGTTCTTGACTCACAACTATCTTGTTCTATATTGATTGCAATTACAGATCATCTTGAATGTGAGGCAACCTTGTGACGCACCTTCTCCATCTGGACGCCAGCGGACGCAGCAACTCGTTCTCACGCAGGCTCGGCAGCGCCTTCGTGGCCGACTGGCGGGCAACCCATCCCGACGGGGTCTACACCTACCGCGATCTAGTGGCCGACCCGGTGCGGCCCATCGACGAGGACCGGGTCCACCTCGCCACCCAGTCATCCGTGAACGGCGTGCGCGACATCGCGACCATGGACAAGGTGGCCGCCGGCATCCCCGAACTGGCCAGGAGCTGGGCAGCCACCCGCCCGCTGGTGGAACAACTCCTCGCGGCGGACGTCCTGCTCCTGGGCGTGCCGATGTACAACTTCACGGTGCCCGCCGCGCTCAAGGCATGGATCGACCGCGTGACCCTGCCCTGGCTGCCGCTCAATGGAAAGTCGGCCGTGGTGCTGAGCGCGCGCGGCGGGGCCTACGGGCTGGGCACCCCCCGCGAGCAGTTCGACTTCCAGGAGCCCTACCTGCGCGCCTACTTCTCCGCCCTCGGATTGGACGACGTGGAGTTCGTCCATGCCGAGCTCACCCACGCCACGGTCATGCCCTTCCTCACGCAGTTCCGCTCGACCGGAATCGGAGCCGCGACCGCCCGCGCCTACGGACGCGAAGGCGCCCGGGTGACGATCACCTACCGCAACAACCCCGACAGGGCCGAGAAGGTGGCCGCCGACGTCAGGGCCTCCGGCGGGCAGGCGTATGCCGTCCGGGTCGACCTCGAAGACCTCCCCACCATAGACCGCGCCGTCGCGACCGTCGTCGAGCGCTGGGGCGGGATCGACGTTCTCGTCGCCAATGCCGTGCGCTGGGGCGGCGACGGCCCGCCCGACCCCAGCCTCCGGTTCGAGGACGTACCGCTGCAGGAGTGGGACGCAATGATCAGCGCCAACCTGATCGGAACAGCGGCCACGGTCCGCGCGGTCCTGCCCAGCATGCGCGCCAAGGGCTGGGGCCGGATCGTGCTGATCTCCTCGAGCGTCGCGGAGGAGGGCCTGCCCGGTCCGGGCCCCTACGGCACCGCCAAATCGGGCCTGCACGGGCTCGCCCGCAGCCTGGCCTGGAACGGCGGCCGGGACGGGATCCTGGTCAACGTCGTGGCACCGGGCTTCACCCTCACCGACAGCCGCCCCGATATCCCGGCGTCCGTCACCGACGCCCTCGCCGCCGCCACCCCCACCCACCGGCTCTCCAACTCCGACGACGTGGCCAACCTCATCGTCTTCCTCGGCTCGGGAGCCAACGGCAACCTCACCGGCGAGGTGATCCGGGACGGCTCCGCCGCCGCCCGCGCACCGCACATCGGCGGATAATCGAACACTGGCTACTGATCGGCAAGGAGCCGGACCTGCTGACCGGGCCGGACCGGACCGTCCACTGGCGCCGGCGTTCGAACGCCACCGGGCGCAGATCCGTGCCTTCCTGGACTTCAGCGAGTGCACCGTGGCCGATGCCGAGCGGCTGACGCAGTAACTGACCCTGCAGGTGTGTGAGCGGTACCGCCCCTCATGGCGGTACCGCCGTACCCGCGTCAGGAGAGCGGGCGCACGTCCACACCGTAGCTCAGGCGGTCGATCCACCATGGTCCGCAGCTCGCTATGCTCCACTGGCCGCTGTTGGTCGTCACCCAGCCGCCGTCCCTACGGCCGTTGACGCACTGGACCCACGCGCGAAACTCGTAGGCGGGACCGTTCGTCGCGCATCGGGCGGAGAACGAGTTCTGACCGAAGGTGTGGTCGCAGTCATTGACTCTTGCCGACGCCGGGCTCAGCGCACTCGACCCGACGGTAACGACTCCCGCCGCGAGCACGGTCGCGGCGAGGACGCGCAGGGTTCTTCTCATACCCTCTCCTAGCACTGGTGACGGATGGCCGTTTCACGTTCCGTATGCCCCGATTCGCGCCTTATTCCGGGGATCTACAACAGAGGAAATTCTTAGGAAATTTTCCTAAATGAAAGATACGTGTCAACCGGGCCCTGTTCTCCCGAAGCTACGGCGAAGTGACAAGTAGCTCTCTGTAGCGGATCTGGAGTGTGCTTGTCAGCGTTTTTGATCTTCTGGGCTCATCAGGGGCCGTGCTCGGCGAGGTTGGTCCGGTCATGACGACCGAAGGGAGCGCGGGGTGCGGCAGGAGTGGGAGCCGGAGGACCTGATCGAGGTCTGGACGCTGCTGGAGGAGGATCAGGAGCGGCTGCGGAACAAGTCGGGGGCGAACCGGTTGGGGTTCGCGCTGTTGCTGAAGTTCTTCGAGGTGGAGGCCCGGTTCCCGGAGGACGCCGGGGAGATCCCGGTGCCGGCGGTGTCGTACGTCGCCCAGCAGGTGAAGGTAGCCGCGGAGGAGTGGGCCGCGTACGACTGGTCGGGGCGGGCGATCAAGCGGCACCGGATGGAGATCCGGGGCGCGTTCGGCTTCCGTGAGTGCCCCGAGGACGACCAGGCCCAGCTCGCCGAGTGGCTGGCGGTCGAGCTGTGCGGGGTGGAGCTGAACCGGGACCGGCTCGCCGAGGCGGTGGTGGCCCGCTGCCGCAAGGACCGGCTGGAGCCGCCGGCCCCAGGACAGATCGCCCGGCTGGTGGGCAAGGCGGTCAGCACCTTCGAGGAGCGGTTCTGCGCGGCCATCGTGGGCCGGCTGTCGGCGGCGACCAGGTCCCGGCTGGACGACCTGATCGCCGAGGACGCCGACGCGGACGAGGAGAGCGCGGGCGGCGGGGGCACCTTCTTCACCGAGCTCAAGGCGGACCCGGGTGCGCTGGGGCTGGACAGCCTGCTGGCGGAGGTGAACAAGCTCCAGCGGGTGCGCGGGCTCCAGTTCAACAAGGAGCTCAAGCGGGTCCATGGCAAGGAGGGCATCCTGCTGCGGCTGGCGGAGGCGGCGGTCGCCGAGCCGGGCGGCACGGTCCGCAAGGTGATCTATCCGGTGGCCGGGGAGTCCACGCTGAGGGCGCTGGCGGCGGAGGCCGCGGCGAACGAGGCCCGCTACCGGGCCCGGGTGCGTACGGTGCTGTGCTCGTCGTACTCGAACCACTGGCGGCGGATGCTCTCGCCGCTGCTGAATGCGCTGGAGTTGAAGTGCAACAACACCGCCTACCGGCCGGTGATGGACGCCATCGACTTGCTCAAGCGGTATCTGGATCAGCCCATCGCCAAGGAGGGGGCGTTCTTCGACGAGGCGGAGAAGATCCCGCTCGCGGGGGTGGTGCGCGAGGAGTGGCGCAAGGCGGTGGTGGATGAGCGCGGCCGGGTCGAGCGCATCCCGTACGAGCTGTGCGTACTCGTCTCACTGCGGGACGCGCTGCGACGGCGGGAGATCTGGGTGCCGGGCGCGAACCGGTGGCGTAACCCGGAGGACGATCTGCCGCCGGACTTCGAGGACAACCGCGATGTGCATTACGACGCGATCCGCCAACCACAGGACCCGGAGAAATTCATCGGGTCCCTTCAGAAGCGGCTGCGCGAGGCCCTGACCCGCTTCGACACCGCACTGGAGCTGGGCACCACGGGCGGGGTGGACATTATCAAGAAGCATGGCGAGCCGTGGATCAAGGTCTCGCCGCTGGGCAAGCAGGAGGAGCCGGAGAATCTCGTCGCCCTGAAGGCGGAGATCGAACGCCGCTGGGGCACCATCGACCTGATCGACATCCTCAAGGAGGCCGAGTTCGCCACCGGCTTCACCGGCGAGTTCACCTCGGTCGCCACCAGGGAGGCGGTCCCGAAGGCGGTGCTGCGGCGCCGGCTGCTGCTGGTGCTGTTCGCGCTGGGCACGAACATGGGCATCAAGCGGGTCGCGGCCACAGGCAAGCACGGCGAGAGCGAGGCCGTCCTGCGCCGGGTACGGCACCTGTTCGTCAACCGCACCAACCTGCGCGCGGCGCTGGTACGGCTGGTCAACGCCACCTTCGCCGCCCGTGATGCGGCGTGGTGGGGCGAGGGCACCGCCTGCGCGAGCGATTCCAAGAAGTTCGGCTCCTGGTCCTCGAACTTCATGACCGAGTGGCACCAGCGGTACCGCGGCCCCGGCGTGATGATCTACTGGCACGTCGAGAGGAAGTCGCTGTGCGTCTACAGCCAGCTCAAATCCTGCTCGGCCTCCGAGGTCGCCGCGATGATCGAGGGCGGGCTGCCCGGCAGCGCGGCACGGATCAGCCGGATGCCGTCAGTGCCGCGCGCGCGATGGTGAGGATCTCCTCGGAGAGCGGGGAACCGTTGGTGGCCCGGGCCAGGACGAGTGCGCCGAGCATGGTGCACAGCCGGGTGATGCCGTCCTGGTCCTCAGTGGTGAGCCACTCGGCGAAGTCGCCCACGCCTTCGGTGTAGATCCGGCGGGCTTCCTGGCCTTCGCCCTCGCGCGCCATGTCGGTGACGAGTGCGGCGACGGGACACCCGTCCGCCGGGCTGTCGCGGTGTCCAGGGGAGAGGTAGGCGTCGATCAGTGCCCGCTGGGCGGCGCCGCGCTGCCCGCCGTGCTGCTCGAGTCCGTCCTTGTGGTGCCGGGTGAGTTCGTTGAAGGCGTGGGCGGTGGCTTCGTCGATGAGCGCCTCTTTGGAGGCGAACTGCTTGTAGAAGCCGCCGTGGGTCAGTCCGGCCGCCTTCATGATGTCGGCGACGCTGGCGTGAGTCCCCTGTTCCCGGAACAGGCGAGACGCGGTTTCCACGACCCGCTGGCGGTTCTCCTCGGCCTGCGCCTGCGATACGCGGCCCATCGGCCACCTCCCGATTGGATGTCGACTGGCATCTATCCTAGACTAGTGCTTAGATTATGATTGTAATCTAATTTAGCGCCGCCGGCCGCTCGCCGACGGCTGTAACGCTGGGAGTGGGCATGGGACTGAAGGACGCGGTCGCGGTGGTCACCGGCGCCAACCGGGGGCTCGGACGGCATCTGGCCGCCCAGCTCGTTGAGCGCGGAGCGACGGTGTACGCGGCGGCCCGGCGCCCCGAGACGGTGGACCTGCCGGGGGTCACCCCGCTGCGGCTCGACGTGACGGACGAGGAGTCGATCCGGGCCGCGGCGCGCATCGCGTCCGACGCAACGCTGCTGGTGAACAACGCCGGCATCTCCACCGGAACTCCGCTGATCGCGGGCGGCCCGGACGCGGTGCGCCTGGAGATGGACACGAACTTCTTCGGCCCGCTCGCCGTGACGCGGGCCTTCGCCCCCGTCATCGAGTCCAACGGCGGCGGTGCCGTGCTCAACGTCTTGTCTGTCCTGTCCTGGCTGCACCCGGCCGGCCTCGGAGCCTATGCGGCGGCCAAGGCCGCAGCGTGGGCGCTGACCGGCGCAGCCCGGGAGGAGCTGGCGCCACGCGGCATCGCCGTCTCGGCGCTGCACGTCGGATACATGGACACCGGCATGGCCGCGAGCGTTCCCGCCGACCAGAAGGCCGACCCCGCCGAGGTCGCCGCGCAGGCCCTAGACGGCATCGAGGCGGGACTGCCCGAGATCCTCGCCGACGAGATCACCCGGCACGTGAAGCAGAGCCTGGCCGCATCGCCGAACGCGGCCTGAGGCGCGCATCGCGGCCGCCCACCGCAGCGGTGGGGCTCTGGGAAAGCGAAACAAACCTCACAAAGTGTGGCGTACTGGTAAAAGTCCGGCACGCACAGTGGCCACGTCCCCATGCGGACGACGGAAAACGGAGACGACGATGAAGGCCTTCATGATCGAGCGGTACGGCGACCAGAGCGGCGGTCGCATCGCCGAGACGCCAGACCCGCAGGTGGGCGCCGAGGACGTCCTGGTCCGGGTCCACGCGGCGAGCGTCAACCCGCTGGACTTCAAGATCCGCGACGGCGACTTCAAGGCGATCCTGTCGTACCGTCTCCCCCTCGCTCTGGGCAACGACCTCGCCGGGGTGGTGGTCGAGGCGGGATCGGACGTCACCCGCTTCGCCGTGGGCGACGAGGTCTACGCCCGGCCCGACAAGGACCGCATCGGCACCTTCGCCGAACTCATCGCCGTCCACCAGAACGACCTGGCACCCAAACCGGCCACCCTCACCATGGAGGAGGCCGCCTCCCTTCCCCTGGTCGCCCTGACATCGTGGCAGGCACTGGTCGAGAGGGCACAGGTCCAGCCGGGTCAGAAGGTCCTGATCCACGCGGGCTCCGGCGGAGTGGGCACCATCGCCCTCCAGCTGGCCAGGCATCTGGGCGCGCATGTGGCCACCACCGCCAGCGCGGCCAACGCCGGTCTGGTCAAGGAGCTCGGCGCGGACGTCGTCGTCGACTACCGGACACAGGACTTCGAGGAGGTCCTGGACGGCTATGACGTCGTCCTGGACACCCTCGGCGGCGAGACCCTGGAGAAGTCCCTGCGGGTCCTCAAGCCCGGCGGGAAGGTCATCAGCATCGCGGGGCCTCCCGACGCGAACTTCGCCCGCGAGCTGGGCGCGAACCTGGTCCTGCGGCAGGCGATGAACGCGCTGAGCTGGAAGACCCGGCGCCACGCCAAGCGCCAAGGCGTCACCTACTCCTTCCTGTTCATGAAGGCCGACGGCGACCAGCTGCGCGAACTCACCCGGCTCATCGACGCCGGAGAGATCCGCCCCGTCGTCGACCGCGCCTTCTCCTTCGACCAGACCCGCGAGGCGATGGAGTACGCCGAGAAGGGCCGCGCCAAAGCAGGCAAGGTCGTCGTCGCGATGAGGTGAGAGCCCCCACCGCGCCACCGGTACGCCTCGGCAACGAGAGGATTCCGCCTCCCGCCACCTCCATCCGCACAGGAGCCGATCATGAACGCACCGCGCAGTTCCCCCACGCCCGCCCCGTCGTCGTGCAAGGAGGCACCGACTCGTTCGGTGTCCGTGCGCGGCGTCGACTTCGTCTACCGGCAGCTCGGTGCGGAAGGAGACGGCGTGCCGCTGATCCTGCTCCACCACCTCGCCGCGGTTCTGGACAACTGGGACCCCCGCGTCATCGACGGACTCGCCGCCCGGCGCCGGGTCATCACCTTCGACAACCGCGGAGTCGGTGCGTCAGGCGGCTCTACGCCCGACACCATCGAAGCGATGGCCCGCGACGCGGTGCTGTTCATCCGCGCGCTGGGCTTCGAGCAGGTCGACCTGCTCGGCCTGTCGATGGGCGGCTTCATCGCCCAGGTCATCGCGGCTCAGGAACCGCAGCTGGTGCGCAAGGTCATCCTCGCGGGCACAGGCCCCGCCGGAGGCCCCGGCATCGACAAGATCACCGCACTCACCCTCCAGGACACCCTGAAGGGCTTCCTAACCCGCAAGGACCCCAAGCAGTTCCTCTTCTTCACCGACACCGAGCACGGCCAAAGGGAAGCGCGCGCCTTCCTGGAACGGCTGAAGGAGCGCACGGACGACCGTGACAAAGCCATCTCGCCGAGGTCGTTCCGCGCCCAGCTGAAGGCCATCCGCCGATGGGGCCTCCAGCCGCCGGCCGACCTGACCCGTATCGGCCAGCCGGTCCTGGTGGCCAACGGCGAGAGCGACCGGATGGTGCCGAGCGAGAACACACTCAACCTGGCCGCGCGGCTACCCCGGGGCGAACTCGTCCCCCTCTACCCGGATGCCGGCCACGGGGGCATCTTCCAGTACCACGACGAATTCGTCACACGGGCGCTTGGGTTCCTGGAATCGTAGCCAGACCGGGGCCCGACACCGATTCGCGCGGCCCCGTGAGGTTCGCCGATGCGCGGGAGGCGCTGGCAGCGGACCCAACTCGTAACTCACCACACCCCGGTTTCTCACAAACGTTCCTTTGCGCGAGCAAGATCAATCATGGGCCGCCGGACCCCAGCCGAACCCGGATTCGTTCGCAGAACCCGTTCTCACTCAAAAGCAGGACGGACCCCCTTCTGAGACTTGCATTGTGCGAAAATCCGGGCCCATGACAGACCCTCAGCAGCCTTCCCCGGCCGACCGGTCGGACGCGGACGACGTCGAACTCACCGCGCTCGCCGACCACCTCACCGCCCACGGCCTGGTCCTGGAGATGCTCGCCGGACCCCTGCCCGGCATCTACGACCCCACCGGCCCGGGCAAGCTGCTGTTCGCGTTCTTCGCCGCGATGGCGGAGACCGAGCGCGAGAACATCCGCGAATCCACGCTCGAAGGGCTCGACACCGCGGCACGCAAGGGCAAGCACGGCGGCCGGCCCCCTGTCATCACCGACGACATGCTCCACACCGTGCTCCGGCGCCGCGCGGGCGGCGAGTCCGTCGAGCAGATCCAGCCCGACCTCATCATCCCCACCGGCAAGCGCAAGGGACAGAACCCCTCCGTCGCCAGCATCTACCGGGCGCTCGCCGAACACGCCAAGCGCGAGGCGTACCCCGAAGCCGTTGAACAGGCCCACGCCGACTTCGCCGCCCTCCAGGCCAGGCCGGCGAAGTCCCCGGACCCCGCCTCGCTCTCCCTGACTGAGCGTCACTCTGATCACAGAGAGCTACTTGTCACTTCGCCGTAGCTTCGGGAGAACAGAGCCAACCGGAGCGCGTCAACCCTGCGCGCACCGACAACCTCGTCCGCCCAGCAGGTGCCGGAAGAAGACCACTTCATTTCGGGTCGGTGCGATGCGCCCCAAGCCCTTCCACGTCAGCGTGAAGAACCGGACCAACTCCTCCCGGCCAATGTCCGGCGCGTTGCCTCGGTACTACCGGCCTGAGCGGACCGTGGGCGCCGATGAGTCGGTGTCATGGATGGTGGTCGATGAGGATCTTGGGTTGCGTCGAGGCGTGCGCGTACCTGGCGGAGGTGCGCGGAGCGGGCCGGGCGTTCAACACCGAGAAGACGTACGCTGAGCGGATCGCCTTGTACTTGTCGTACTGCACGGGGTACGGAGTGGACTGGTCGCGCCCGAGCCTGGCGCAGCCGATGGCGATGATGCGCCGGCTGGCGGACGAACCGACGCGGCCCATGCTCCTACCGCCGGCCGCCCGCCCTGGAAATATCAGCACTCGACGTCGAACTCGAGTTCGTCGTAGCGGTGCTCTGCGATCTGCTCCCGGGTCCCCGAGACGAGGGTGATGCAACCGTCCCCGAAGACCGTGCTCTCCGGGATGGAGAGGAACAGTGCCTTCCCGCGGTCTTCGACCGGGTGTGAAAGGCGCGGGAGTAGCCACCGAGCTGGAGGTCATATTTCCACCGGACGTCGGGAATCTCCCCTATCTCATCGATCAACTTGGTCACGAGGCGGGCCCGCTCGGCGTCGCCCTCGGCGTAGTCGGCCGCTTCCGCAACCTGGGACCAGTGGAGAGGGTCGGGCTTGGTGGTGCCCGGGACCGCGTAGAGCGGGAACGGCTCATGAGACTTCGACTGCGAGTGTCGTTCGACGGTCTCAGTGCCTGCCGGCAGGTGGATGATGACGCCATCCTCCGGGTCGTCCGTGATCTCGGCGAGGATGACCAGGTGACCGTCGGCGGGAAAGTCGATGTCGAGGACATCGGCAGGTAGTGCGGCGCAGTCGATGGTCACCACGTGCGACCGGTACGAGGGCACTTCCACATCCTCGGGCAGATGGGGAAACCCAAGGGCCCGAGCGGCCGGCCGGGCATCCTTCTTCAGCTCTTGCGGCAGTTCGTCGTAGGGGCAGAGGTAGATGCAGGGGCGCAGGAGGCGGATGAACGCCTCGGTCACCGGATCGGGTACGGCAAGGGCCCGTCCAGCGTCGAGGACGGCTTCACGCACGCTCAAATTCATGGACGTCACAGTGCCATGCGTCACTGACATCCCCCTACGCCCCAGCCGCCCCTGATCGATGCGGCTCCGCGAGCGCACCCCGGCAGGGTTACGCCGGCCAAAGGCGTCTCCACCTGATCCGTCATGCGGCCTGGCCTCGGATGCCCTCGATCGCGATCTCCAGCAGCCGGTCCGCCTGCTCGTCGTCATCGTGCTGCTCGGCGGCCAGTGAGATGGCGTTGACGAGCGCGAGCAGGTCCTCGGCGCGGATCCCGGCGCGTACGGCGCCTGTCTGTTGTGCTCGCCGCAGGAGGTCGCGCGCCGCATTGGTGATCATCGCCTGGCAGCCTGCGTTCTGCTCCAACAGGTCGGCATCCCGGCTGTCTTGCAGCAGTGAGGCGGCCAGGCCGCGACTGGCGCACGCGTAGGTGTTGAGGTCGCCAAGCCAGGCCAGGAGCGCGGGGCCCGGCTCGTTCTCCTCGGCGCGTTGTGCCGCCATGGCGCAAAGGTCCTCGACGCGGTCATGGAAGACGGCTTCGAGCAGGGTCCGGCGGGAGGGGAAGAGGCGGTGCAGCGTCGCCGATCCCGTCCCGGCTTGACGGGCGATCTCCTTCAGGGCGGCGCCGGCGCCGTCACGCGCGAAGACGTCCCGGGCCGCGCTGACGATGCGGTCGTAGTTGCGCTGAGCGTCCGCACGCAGGGGCCGTCGCCGGGCGGCGTAGGGCATGGCCTCCTCCAGATTTTGACAAGTGGGCTGGCGCTCCGGTTAGAGTAGCCGAACCGTAAGTGGGCTGCGAGCCCACTTACGGTCCGACGATTGGGAAAGATCATGCGCGCCGTCCAATACACCCGATTCGTCCCTCCCGAGGTGCTGCGCATCAACGACGTGCCCACGCCTCAGCCTGGGCCGGGAGAGGTGCTCGTCGAGGTCCGCGCCGCGAGCGTGGACGCCGGAGAACTCGCCTTCCGCACAGGCAGACTGCGCGGCATCGCCCGAGCCCGCTTCCCCCGCGGCCTGGGAGTCGACTTCGCCGGCCGCATCGCGGCCCCGGGCTCCGGCGTACACGCCTGGAGCGAGGGAGAGGAGGTGTGGGGGTTGATGCCGCACTTCACCTTCGGCGCCATCGCCGACTACGTCACCGTCCCCGAACAGCGGCTCGCCCGGGCCCCCAAGAACCTGAGCCTGCTGGACGCCGCCGCCCTGCCCTCGTCGGGCACCACCGCCCTGACCGCCCTGACCGACAAGGCCGGCCTCACCAGCGGTGAACGGCTCCTGGTCCGCGGCGCCACAGGCGGCGTCGGCAGCATCGCCGTGCAACTGGGCAAGGCGCTCGGCGCCCACGTCACCGCGCTCGCCGGCGCACGCAATCTCGACTGGGTCACCGAACTCGGCGCCGACGCGGCCCTGGACTACCGCACGACCCGGCCGCAGGACATCGGTCATTACGATGTGATCCTCGACGTCGTAGGCACCGATCTCGGGGCCTACCAGGCCCGGCTCGATCGTCGTGGCCGCATGGTCGCGCTGGCCTTCGACCAGGACCGAATCCTGACCTCCATGGCCACCACGGGACTGCGAGCCGCCCTCTCACCCCGGCGCATGAAACTCTTCAGCACCAACCCTTCCCCCGCGCGGATAGCCGAGCTCACCGCCTCCACCGAGGCGGGCAGCGTCCGCCCTGTGATCGACGCCGTCTACCCGATCGGCGACGTCACAGAGGCTCACCGACGACTCGAAGCCGGCGGAGTCCGCGGGAAGCTCATCATCGACATGCAGCGCTGACCTGCACCTGCTCCACAGCGTCGCCACCGGTGCGGAGCGTCCAACTCGGCGACGAATTCGACGGCGTGCAACCTCTGCCGGCGCCGGTAGTCATAGACCACCGGTTTCGGCGTACCAGCGGGAATTCCAGCGCCTCCGGCAGATCAATCGCCCACCACAACACTCACCAGGCGACGGCTCGGCCGGTTGCTCCCCCATGACCGCCTGAGCCAAAACCTTTCGTTCCCCGCACCTCATACCGGATGTCCCGGTCGCGACTCCTGTTTGTAGGAGAGGGTCTTCAGTCCACTGTAAATGATCTTGAACCCAGCCGAATGCCTTTACAATGTAGATCAATAAATCTGCGGCATTACCGCTCATACGGCCAGACGCTTGACACTGCCGGGCGCTCCCACAGGCATCTCTCGAAGCGGTGCCCTCGACGCCCCTCCCCCGCCGAGTCCGATACCTGGATCGCCATCCTGTGGGCATCAGCGCGACGGCACCCACCCCCCGGCCACCGGCCGTGGCCCGAACGCCTGATGCCGACCGCGAGTGAAACCGTAGGATCATCCGCGCGATCCGACGATCAACGGTGGCCACTCCCCCGCCTGGCTGCTGATCCAGGCCGCCCAGCTGTCTTGGGAGATCCGCTCCATCTTGCCCCTGATCCACGGCGCGCGCCTCAACCTCACCGAGGAGCTGTCGATCCGGCCTGTCGTTAAGGAAGCTGTCACCAAGTACACGCGAGCGTGTTGAGCCTGGTCAGTGGGTACGGTGGCGGGGCGCGAGGACCTCAGTGACCTTGGCGATGGCCTCAGCGCCGGGTTTGACGTAGCGCATGGCGGTGCGGGGGTTCTTGTGCCGGGTCTTGCCCATGATGAGCTGCAGCGGGATTTCGGCGTCGCCGAGGTGGGTGGCGGCGCTGTGTCGCAGCTGGTGCAGGTCGAGGCCGGCGTATTTGTCCAGCAGGACGCGGGCGCGGTCGTAGCCGAGGCGGGCGCGGCCGGTGTGCGGGCAGATGTCGGCGGCCGCCCTTCGAGCGGACGGGGGCGCGGCGGTGCTCCAGGTCGAGGTCTTCGACGTTCAGCGCCAGGATCTCCGCGGCCCGGGCCGCGGTCTCGTACAGCATCCGCCACAAGGTCTTCTCGCGCAGCGGGATGTCGCGGCGGGACAGCAGTCGGTGGATGGTGGTCTTGGCGACCGCGCGGGTCTCGTCGGTGCTCTCCTTGCGGCGTTCGGCCTCGGCCGGGACCGATGGGGCGGCCCAGTGCTTCTTGGTCTGGCACCAGAGCAGCCAGGAGGCGACGGCGGCGCGGTTGCGGTTCCAGGTCGCCGGCGCGCATCGGCCCCACAACTCGGTGAGCGCGGCGCCGATCTCGGCGTCGGTGACGTCGGCGAGCGGCCGGTCGCGGCCGAGCACGTCGATGGTGCGGTCGATGGCCGAGGCGTAGGCGCGATGGGTGTTGGGGTTGGCGGTGCGCGGGTACAGCGGCCCAGACTGGCACGGAGGCGCGGCCTGAGCAGGCATGCCTGCTCACTGTCCGGTGTTCGGATGAGTTCCGTGTGGCGATTGACCTCTACCAAAGGTCCAGCACCCCGCTGCAACGCTCTGGGCAGGGGGCGCGTTGTGATGCGCGATGAGGTAGGTGATGCAGTTCGCAGCGATGTGCGTGGCTGGGTCAGCTGATGGTCCGGTTGAGGGGCTTCGCGATGGATGAGCGGCTCCGGGCGCATGGCCGGTCAGGGGCAAATTTTTTGGTACGCCGGGCCTTCCGGCACGTACCGCTCCCATTCCTGCAGAGTAAAGGAACGCCTCACCTGAGCACACAGAAATGGCAAGGGTTCGACGAGATAGCTCACGTCCCACAGCCGCACCGTCCCGTCTTTGTCGCCGCTGCTGGCCAGGGTGCGGCCGTCCGGTGCGAACGCCACTGAGGAGATCCCGTCCTGGTGGCCGGTGAGCTGGGCTATTTTCCGGCCGCTGGCCGTGTCCCACAGCCGCACCGTCCCGTCGACGTCGCCGCTGGCCAGGGTCTTGCCGTCCGGCGTGAACGCCACCGACTTGACCGGGCTCTGGTAGCCGGTGATCGTGGCTCTTTCCCGGTGGTTGGCCGTGTCCCACAGCCGCACCGTCCCGTCGTCGCCGCCGCTGGCCAGGGTGCGGCCGTCCGG
>NZ_FOQY01000028.1:35746-118504 GCF_900113865.1 Streptosporangium canum
GTCCCACAGCCGCACCGTCCCGGCGCGGTCACCGCTGGCCAGGGTGCGGCCGTCCGGTGCGAACGCCACCGAGGAGACCGCGCCCTGATGGCCGGTGAGCTTGCCGATTCCAGGGCGGGTGGCTGCGGCCTTAAGGGTGTAGGCGGCCTGTTGCGCGGCGGGGCTGTTATCGCTCAACGAGTCGTCGCTGATATTACTGGCGGCCATGCTCAGCAGCTTGGCCTGGACGGGGTCGCTATCGTCCGTGTTTTCGCTCTGGCTGCTGAGCAGGGCGACGATGGAGGTGTCGCGTTCGCGCACGGCGTCTTGCTGGCTGCGCTGGAGGAAGATCGTGGCGGTGGCCAGGAGCGCGACCAGCACCACCAGGAGGGTGGTGCTGGCGCGGCGGCGGCGGGTCCGGCGCTGCTGGGCGCGGGTGCCGGCGGCCAGGAAGTCGCGTTCGGCGGAGGCCAGGGGCAGGGGGAAGGCGGGGTCGGCGAGGCGTTGCGCGGCGGTTTCCAGCAGGCTGCCGGTGTACAGGTAGGACGGGTCGCGGGTGGGGGCCCATTCGGCGGCGGCGGCGCGCAGCCGGGTGTGGAGCAGGCGGTCGGCGTGGGTTTGGGCCAGCCATTGCTCTGCCAGCAGCGGCCAGGCGCGCAGCAGCACTTCGTGGCTGATCTCCACGGTGCCGGCGGCCAGGGTGAGCAGGCGTTCGGCGGCGAACGCCTCCAGCACCGCCGCCACCTCGCATACATGCTCAGGAGCTTGGCCGTCGGTCAGGGCGGCGCGGGGGACGCGGTCGGCGGTGTCGGTGCCGTCGCTGCCGGTGGTGGCCAGGCGCAGGAAGATCTGCCGGGTGAGGTCCTGCTGGGCGGGGGTGAGCCGATCGTAGACGCGTTGCGCGCTGTCGGCCACCGCGCCTTCGATGCCGCCGGTGCGCTCGTAGTCGGCCAGGGTCAGCATCCGGCCGGTGCGGTGGCGCCAAGCCTGGTCCAGCGCGTGCGACAGCAGCGGCAGCGTCCCGGCGCCGCCGGCCGCCGCGGTGGCCGACGGGCCGGTGGAGGACGAGCTGGGGGCTGCGGGCCGGCGGGTGCGGATCTCGCGCAGCAGCGTCTGGGTCAGGTCGTCCTCCACCTCCGAGCCGGCTTGGCGGGCCGGTTCGGTGATGGCCAGGCGCAGTTGCCGCTCGGTCATTCCGGTGAGCAGGTGACGGTCCTGGACCGCCTGGGCCAGCGGCGGGTAGTCGGCGCAGCGGGCCTCGAAGTCGGCCCGGACCACCAGCACCACCAGCGCCGCCGGTGCCTGGTCGGGGCCGTGCCCGACGGTGGCGGCGGCGTGCAGCGCGGTGATGAACGCGGCGCGCTGGCCGTCGTCGGCGCACTGGGTGAACAGCTGCTCGAACTGGTCGATGAGCAGGACCAGCCGCCGCTGCCCGTCCGGCTCCTGGGCGGCCGGATCTGGTGCCGGCGGGTGTGGCGCGGAGGGGGTTGGTGTTGGGGGGCCGGGTGCGGCGCCGGCGTGCAGGGCGGCCTGGCGGGCGGTCAGGGCGAACCCGGCCGGATCCTGGGTCAGGGCGTGCCGGACCGTGCCGGCGTCGGTCCCGGCCAGGGCCGCGATCCGGACCGCCAGTTCCTCCAGCGGGGTGCGGGTCGGGGTGAACAGCAGGCAGGGCCAGCGGGTCGCGTGCGGTGCGCCGTCCAGACCGCTGCCGCGCAGCCGGGGCAGGATCCCGGCGCGTAGCACCGAGGACTTGCCCGCGCCGGACACCCCGGAGACCATCAGCAGGCCGCCGGTCTCCGCCTGGCGGGACAGGCGGGCCATGAGCCGGCCGGTGACCTGCTCGCGGCCGAAGAAGTAGGCCGCGTCACGTTCCTGGAAGGCGTTCAGTCCGCGGTAGGGGGAATCGACCACGCCGCGCACGTCCGCCAGCGGCGGCACACCCGCCGAGTCGCTCCAGGTGAAGCGGCCGTAACTGTAGATGATCTGGGTGTTGCCCTCGCCGATCTGCACCCCGGTCGCGGTACGCGCGTCGACCACGTACCGCCGACCGTCCCCGGACGGCTCAGCATCCGACTCGACACCCGGCTCGGCGGTCGACTTTTCGGACGGCCCGGCGGAAGGTGTGGGCCGGTCGGGAGCGGGCTGCGGGTCCATAGGGGCCTCATGTCGGCGGAGTCAGATCGAATCAGGCGGGATCAGTGGGCGAACCGAAGACGTTGTGCTGGGTGAGGTGCTCACCGACCTGGACGCCGTGGGCCTGCCGCAGGTCCACCACGTACTTGCCGGTGCCGGTGGACGACTCATCGGTGTTACCGGGCTGGGGGGCAGGGGCGTCGGCCGGTTCGGGGACCGACCGTTCGCCTTCGGCCGCCACCTGCGGGGCCCGCTGCTCGGCTGCTGCCGTCTCGGGCGGGGCGGTACCGGCCGGGATGCGGTCGGCGCGCGTCTGCGCGCGCAACGCCATCACCGCGACCACGAACCCGGCCACGCCCAACAGCATGCCGGCGAACATGCCGATCACGCTGGCTCGCTGGTCCAAAGTGTCCAGCAGTTGCGGAGGCAGGTTCAGCGGGTCGGCGAAGAACCACAGCAGTCCCGCCGCCAGAGAGGCCGCCAGCACTACGAGCGCGATGATCGCGGCGCCGTGCCACAGCCGCGAACCCGTCACTCGCCCCGCCTCGGGCGTCGTCTTCGACATGCCTCCAGGGTGCTCCCGAACCGGCGCCAGTGGGGCCGAAAGCAGCGAAGCGTTACTTCACGACCGTCGTTTTGCGGACAGCGCCAGCAGTACTGACGGTGACCGCGTTCCCCGCCGGAACGCACCCAGGCGGCCATGAACCAACCTCGCCCGGCGGCTCTCCGAGCACCAAAGCCTTCGCCTCATCACCGCCGAGGACCGCATCCGACGGCTCATCGTCCGGCCTGACGTCCTCGACGGCCTGACGTCCTCGACCCCGATGCCCGCACACGGCTTCAGCAACTCGCCTACCAGCGACAAGACCCCTGACCGGAATGACCCTCATCGCCTACCGCGCCGGGCACCGCGACCGCCGACGCATCCGCGAGGTACTGCTCTGACCTGCGAGAAGAGGCCAAGAACCACAGATAACATCGCGGCGTGCACCGCGACGCAGAACACATCGCCGCCCCGCTGGCCGCCCACGCTGGCGGCGCCCTGGCCTCCTACGGCCTGTAGCGCGGGATGCGCAGGCGGCCGCGCTGCCGCCCGCTCCCGCTGTCCGGCACGGGCCGCCGACACCGACGAGGACGGGGTGATGGACGCGCTGGACGCGGGCGTCATCGCCGGGCTTCTCGACGAGCCCGGCCCAGGCCTCATCCGCTTTGTCCACGCCCTCGTCAGGGACACGCTCGACGTCAGCAGATTGCGTGCTACCCGGATGCACGCCCGGATCGCCGTCGCTCTTGAAGGCACCGACGACATCGCGGCGCTGGCCCACCACTACGCGCGCCGGCTCACCGAAGGCCGTCGGCTACTGCGTCCAGGCCGCCGAGCTTGCCGAGGCCCGCTACGCCCACGACGTGGCGGCCGCCCTCCTCACCGATGCCGTCACCAACTCGACCGGACCGGACGAACGCGTCGAATTGCTCGGCAGGCTGCTGCGCGCGCAGATCCGGGCGGGAGCCGTCGCAGCCGCCCGCGAAACACGACGTGAAGCCGTGGAGTACGCGGAGTCCCTGGGCCGCGACGATCTGATGGTCGCCGCATTCACCGCGTGGACAGAGCCGACCCCCTGGCAGGCCCGTACGTACGGCACGGTGGACCGGCCCATCGTCGACCGCCTGAGCCGCCTGCTGAAGCGCGACCTGAACCCTTCGGTGCGGTCCCGGCTCCTGACGGCGTACGCGCACGAACTGGTCGGCGAGGACGACCCGACGGTTGTAGAGGCAGCGCAGGAGGCACTCGACCTCGCCACCGGACCCCGGTTGCGGGCCGCGGCACTCGGGATCCTGGCCGAAGTCCACGGCGACGCCGAGCTCTGCCGGGAGCTCGTGGAGATCGGCACCGAGCACGACCTGCCGGTCTACCGCGTCACTGGACTGCTCAATCATGCCGGCGTCGCCGCCGCCGCCAATGACCCGGTGACCATGCACCAGGTGATCACCGAGGCCCTGGAACTCGCGCGTACCTACCGAATGCGCGAGGCGATCGCCGTCGCCGAGATCACGCTGGCGAGCCTGGCGCTCATCGAAGGCCGATTCGTCGACGCCGAGCTCCTCTACATCAAGGCCGACGAGGGCATGCGGCGCATCGGATCGGTGCACACGGGCTTTCTGCAACTCGCCCTGGCCACGATCTGGCTGAACGAGGGCACGCTCGGTGCGCACCTGGACGACGTTCGCGCCCTCCACGCCGTGCTTGGCCCCATGGTCTCCGACCTGCTCGCGCTCGCCCTCCACGCCAACGGCCTGGACGCCGAAGCCCCCGAGGTCCGCGCGTCACCCAGCCCGATCCGCTCCGACTTCTTCTTCACCTTCCTCACCACGTTGCGCGCGATGGCCATCGTCGCCTTGAACGACCGCGACGCCGCCGAGGAGATCTACGCGACGCTGCTTCCGCATCGCAACGGCCCCCCGGCGGGCGCCGCGAGCCTGTCGTTGGCGCTGCGCCCGGTCGCTCACACCCTCGGCGAGCTGGCCGTCTTCCTCGGCCGCACCGACGAGGCCGCCGCCCACTTCGCTCGGGCCGCCACCATCGCCGACCGGTGGAACACACCTCATTGGGCCGCCGAGGCCCGGTCGCGAACGACCACCTAGCCTCTGCCCACGGCGCCGCGCATCTGTGACACAGAACGTTGCAGCATCTCGCGCAGGCCGGACGGACCGCCCCGGAGTTGCAGGCCAAGAGCCGCCACCAGCACCTGGCCGGCCTCGGCCGCTACGTCCGCCTGGGCGAGGAGACCTCCGCGCGTATCACCGCCGAAGCCGACCCCGTGGCGCGTCACCGAGAGGGCATGGGCGCATGGTCTGGGCCCTGAGGCAGTCAGTGCAAGCTGCCGGTGGCCAATCCGTCGCGCCCGCTGCTCACGCGGTCTGCCGCCGTTCCTGATGGTCGGCACGACGTGATTCGACTACGCATCGACCGAGAGCTCCACCAGCATGATCCAGGGATCGGTGACCGTCGCCTACGACGGGCCCGGTCACGTCATGTACCTGTCGGGCAAGCAGTGCCCGATCCGGCACGCCATCACATGCCTGACCAACCTGACGCTCCCCGAGCCGGGCACCGTCTGTCCCGTCGAATGATCAGCGCTCACCCGAAAGTTACCGAGGTAGAAGAACCTCTACCCCTGATCGGTAAGCAGCCCTATCGTCAACCACCAAGGCAGCTAAGATCATCGAAGGCATGGATGCATCACTGGAAATCGTGAAGGTCGAGCGGCAACTTCGGCGGATGCGGGTTTGCCTGATCACCGCAGTGGCCGCCGCGGTCGCCACGGCGGCGATCATGGCCAACAGCGGGGAGGCCGTCGCGCAGGACGGCGGTAAGGCCAAATTCGACGAGATCGAGGTCCAGCGGATCAACGTGGTGGAGCCGGACGGCAAGCCGCGCATGGTCTTGAGCAACAAGGAGAGGTCGCCGGGCGTGGTCGTGAACGGCGTCGATCTGGGCAACGCCGGCACGCGGCCGGGTATGACGTTTTACAACGGTGAGGGGGACGAGTCCGGCGGCCTGGGTACCGACAACGGTGTCAACGACGGAAAGCCGTGGGCGGTCGGGCAGCTCTCCTTCGACCAGTACAAGCAGGACCAGACCCTCGTTCTCCGGTACATGGAACAAGAGGGCGTCCGAGGCGTCGGCCTAGCGGTCAACGACCGGCCCGAGGCGCCCCTTCCGGAGTCCTTCGAGGAGTACAAGAAGATCGAGCAGATGCCGCCCGGCCCGGCACGGGACCAGGCGATGGCCGCGTACCGGAAGAAGTACCCGAGCCCGCAACGGGTCTTCATCGGTAAGAACCCCGACAAGTCATCGGCGGTGACGCTCGCCGACGGCAAGGGCACGCCGCGCATCGTGATGCGGGTCGATCAGGACGGCAACCCCCGGATCCAGTTCCTGAACGCCAAGGGCAAGGTCACCCGGACGATCAAGGGCTGATGACGGACGTCACCTCCCTCTGGCAGTCGATCACGGGGAACCCGCTGCGGTTCCTCGGGTCGCCATGGCCCTGGCGGGCGCTCGCCTACCTGCTGACCAGTCTGCCCGGCGGCGCTGCGGTGGCCGTGGCGGCCGCCTTCGGACGGCAGACCGCGCTGCTGATCGCGATGATCACATTGTTGATCGTCGCCGTCGTGCTGAGCGGCCCGATCGCCTCTCTCGAGCGCCGGCGGCTGAGGCTGATCGACCCGGCGGCGGTCCCCACGCCGAAGCCGAGAACACCGATCTCCTTCGCGAACCCGACCGCCTGGCGCGAGATCGGCTACGTGCTGCTGTGGGCGACGATCCTGCCTGCGGTCAACGGCCTCGTCATCTCTTTGGCGGCGTTGACCGTCTTTTCCTACGCCTCGGCTCTCCCGTCTGGCGGCTCACCGCTGATGGTGTTGCCGGCCGTCGTCGTGGTGCCGGTCGGGCTGGCCGGTTGCGCGTACCTGTTCACGGTGGTGGCCGCGGCGCAGGGGGCGCTGACGCGGGGTCTGCTCGCCGCGCCCCCCGAGGAGCGGATGATCGAGTTGACCCGGTCGCGGGCCCGGTTGGTGGACGCCTTCGAAGCCGAGCGGCGGCGCATCGAACGGGATCTGCACGACGGCACTCAGCACCAGCTCACCGCCGTGCTCATGCAACTCGGCCTCGCCCAGCTGGACGTACGGGAAGACCCGGAACGTACGGCGAAAGCCATCAGCCTGGCCTACGACCACACGCAGGCCGCGCTGGACGAGTTGCGCCGCGTCATCAGAGGCATCCACCCCTCCACGCTCACCGACCGGGGGCTCGGGGTCGCCGTCACCGACCTGGCCCGCCACTGCCCCATCCCGGTGACCCTGGACCTCGACCTACCCCGCCGCCCGCCCGCGGGTGTGGAGGCGGCGGCCTACTTCTGCATCTCGGAAACCCTCACCAACGCGATCAAACACAGCAAGGCACAGAACATCACGATCAAAGCGAAGCTGTCGGACCATCTTCTCGCCCTCGACGTGCACGACGACGGGATCGGCGGAGCCGACGCGGCGAAGGGGAGCGGGCTCACCGGGCTGGCCGATCGGATCGGCGTGCTCGAGGGCACCCTGTCGCTCAGCAGCCCGCAGGGAGGGCCCACGGCGATCCGGGTGAAGCTGCCATGCGGTTGATGATCGCCGAGGATTCGGTGCTCCTGAGGGAGGGGCTGACCGGCATCTTCACCCGGTTCGGCTGCGAGGTGGTTGCCGCCGTGGGCAGCGCCGACGAGCTGCTGCGCGCCATCGCCCGAGACCTGCCCGACGTCGTCGTGGTGGACGTCCGCATGCCGCCGAGCTTCCACGACGAGGGGCTACGGGCCGCCATTCGGCTACGTGGCGAGCATCCCCGGCTCGGCATCCTCCTCCTGTCGCAGTTCGTCGAGGCGGCCGCGGCCGGGGAACTGCTGGAGGCCGGCACGCGCGGCGTCGGTTACCTGCTCAAGGACCGGATCGGCGCGATCAGCCAGTTCGTGGAGGCGGTACGTGAGGTCGCCGCCGGGGGTACGGTCATCGATCCTGACGTGGTCCACCAGCTGCTGGTCCACCATCGCGCGCACGATCCGCTGAACGCGCTCTCGCCACGCGAACGCGAGGTGCTCGCGCTGGTCGCCGAGGGTCGGTCGAACAGTGCGATCGCCCAGCGTCTGTACGTGTCGGAGGCCGCCGTGGCCAAGCACGTCACCGGCGTATACACCAAGCTGAACCTCGGCCCGGACGCCGACGACCACCGCAGAGTGCTCGCCGCGCTGACCTTTCTCCGCTCACGCTGACCTCGATCATCCCCACCGGCAGGCGCAAGGGGCAGAACCCCGGCCTGGCCGGCATCTACCGGGCGCTCGCCGAGCACTGTTCTTGAGGTGCTGGTCGAAGAAGGCCGCGACGTAGGCGCGGGTGAGCGCTGTTCCGCGTTCGGCGGCGATGGTGCCGGGAGCCGACTGGCCGGCCTTGCTCTTCGGGATGGCCAGGTCGGTGAAGCTGTTGTGCTCGGCCTGGGCGACGGTGAGCCGGCGCCGTGACCCCGAACAAGGCCGGCGCCACCGCGGCCAGCTCAGGTCCCGTCAGCACCGCCAGGAACGACAGGGTGTAGGCGCCGAGCGCGTTGAGGATGCGTACCCACACCAGCGTCCTGGCCGCCACCGGCAAAGATCTCAGCATGCGCCGTCCCCCTGAATCGCCGGCGCGTCATCCTGGCACAAGCTACCGACAAAACGACCCTTACCTGGTATTACCGGTGGGCGAGAAGAACGGCGTGGTGATCGATACCGGCCGGGCCGTCCGGGTCGGCATGCACCGTCGCCGCACGAAGCCGCGGCAGCTCGTGCATCAGCCGGTGCTCGGCCGCCACCGCCACGCCGTGCGCCTCGATGAGCGAGGCGTCATGTCGCACGCCGATCTCGACCTCGGCCCGCAGCGCGTGACCGACCCAGCGCAGCCGTACCGCCCCGACACGCTCCACACCGGGCACCGTCGCCAGGATCTCCTCCGCCTGGGTGATCAGCTTGGGGTCGACCGCGTCCATCAGCCGGTGGTAGATCTCGCGGGCGGCGTCGCGCAGCACGAAGCAGATGGCCACGCTGATCAGCAAGCCCACGATGGGATCGGCCAGCGGGAACCCGAGCGCCGCCCCACCGGCCCCCAGCAGCACCGCCAGTGAGGTGAAGCCGTCGGTGCGAGCGTGCAGACCGTCGGCCACCAGCGCGGCCGAGCCGATCTCCCTACCTACCTTGATCCGGTAGCGGGCGACCCACTCGTTGCCGAGGAACCCGACCACACCGGCGGCGGCCACCAGACCCAGCGCCTGCATGTCGGCCGGGTTGATCAGCCGATTGACCGCCTCGTAACCGGCCAGCGCCGCCGACGCTCCGATCAGCACTACGATGACGACCCCGGCCAGATCCTCCGCCCTGCCGTAGCCGTAGGTGAAGCGGCGCGTGGCCGCGCGCCGTCCCAGCGAGAAGGCGATCGCCAGCGGCACCGCGGTCAGCGCGTCGGCGAAGTTGTGCAGTGTGTCGCCCAGCAGCGCCACCGACCCGGACAGCATCACGATGACCGCCTGCACGAGGGCGGTGGCCGTCAGCGCGGCAAACGAGATGGCCAGGACACGCATGCCTCGGCTGCTGGACTCCAGCGCGGTGTCGGTCTTGTCCGCGCTGTCATGACTGTGCGGGGTGACGGCATGACGGGCTTTCGCCAGCAGCCGCCTGAACCCGCCACCCCGCCTTCCGCCATGCCCATGACCGTGTCCATGCGCATGGCCGTGCCCGTGTTCGTGCCCGTGTTCGTGGCCGTGCTGAGGGGAATTTGGATGCGCCATTCGCGTGCCTCACTTGCCTTCAACCCGTTTCGCCGGATTATATGTAGTCATGTACGCACGCGACAACGAATCAGGTGCGAGCCCTGTGCAGGAACAACCCACCGGCGCTCAGGTGGAAGCCGCGGTGGAGGCCTTTCGCATGCTCAGCGACGCCACCCGGCTACGGCTGATGTGGCTGCTGACGACCGGCGAGTTCGACGTCGGCTCACTAGCCGCCGCGGTCGGCGCGGCCAGGCCCTCGGTCTCCCAGCACCTGGCCAAACTCCGCCTGGCCGGGCTCGCGCAGACCCGGCGCGACGGCCGTCGCGTGCTGTACCGGGCCCGCGACGCACACGTCCGCGCCCTCATCGGCGAGGCGCTCTACCACGCCGATCACGAGGTCTCCGGTATCCCCCGCCACGACTGACCGGGCCGGGTGGTGCCCCCGCGGGTTCGGGCGCCCCCGCACGTCGATGTCGACCCGGGTCAGCTCGGCTCGTGGCCGCCGTCGTGAAAGGGCCGCAGGCCGCCGGCCACGTCGGCGCGGGCGAAGACGTAGCGGCCCGGGAAGTTGATGTGGTCGTATGGATCGGCGACAACCGCGCGCACATCTCATCGGTGACCGGGAAGCCCTGCTCGCGCAGGTGCTTGACGGCCGCGTCCAGATACAGGCTGTTCCACCAGATGACCGCGTTCAACGCCAGCCCCAGACTGCCCAGCTGATCCTCCGGTTTCTAGCGCCAAATCCCGGTCCGATCCTCCCCGAAGGCCTGTGCGTGAGGTTGATGAACTCGTCGACGGTCTCCTCCAGCCTCTCCCGGATGGCATAGAGGGTGCCGGCCACGTCGCCGGACAGCTCGCTGCGCTCGCCGGGCGCCTCGCGCACGTCGATCAGGTGGGCCCTCCATGCGGAACAGCCGCACGCCTCACGGGCGTCGGCGGGCAGTTCGTCGCGCGCGGCCGCCAGCGCGGCGGTGCTGACATAGGCGGCCGGCGTCTGCCCGTCGGCCCTTCCACGGGGGGAGAGTCAAGGGGCAGCTCCTCCAGCAGTCGCGCCGACACATGCTCAACACCTCCTCAACATGCGGCGGCCTACATTCCCGCTGTCAACCCTTTCAACGAGCGAGAAGAGGAGCTCATGCCACCCACCAGAAGGTTGGCTGCGGTCGTACTGACGGCCGCCATCCTAGGTATTGGCGCGCCAGCGACTGCTCACGCGGGTACGGCAGCACCGTCGATCCATGCCGCAACCGCAAACGTCGTGTCCGAGAAACCCGCCACCTCGATGGCCGTGACCGTCCTCACGACCGGATCGACTTCCAGCATCGCCGCCATGGGCACATGCAGCCGAGTCAAGGGCTGGAAGGTGCGGCTGGCCTGCGAAGCCGTGGTACGGGCAGGCGGCGCATGGGTGTGGAAGAAGCTGGAGAAGGGCGCCCGTGCGGGCTGGAGAACCTACTCGCAGATCTTCGAGAAGGACGTCCCCTCCGTCTATCGCAAGATCATCAAGAAACTCAAGCACCCCATCTACTGCAGCATTTCCCGCGCATGCTAATGACGGCATAGCCCGCTAAGGCGGGAGTGGTGGCCTGCCCGGCGCGGCAGCATGGTCAGGTGCGCTGGTCGCGCAGGGTCTGCAGCAGGTCGGCAGCCCGCGTCTCGGCGGCTTCCGCCTGCTGCCGGGCCGGCTCCGGGTCCGCCTTCCAAGGGGGCGCCGGCGTGGGGTTTTCGCCCCGGCCATATCGGCGCGGGGCGCTGATACCTAATGCCTCCGTACGGCCCCGAGTCCACCGACTCAGGGCTCACCCCACTGACGCCGCGCCTACCGGAGCGTGACTCCTCATCGCAGGCAGGCGCCGCGAGGATGAGCGGCCAGCGGGTGGTGGTCGACGGGGGCCGAGTGAACGCCTGTGCTGATACCGGACTGCGAGTCCTCTGCTAAGGCCGGGCGCCTCGGCCCCTTTCGACCACCACCCGCTGGCTGTCCTCTTTCGCCAGGATCATGACGTGAGTCAGCCGCAGGAGACACCGCTCGCATTGACCGGGGCCGTCGAGTCCTTGCGCAGCGCGCGGGCCTGCGGCCGGCTGAGGTCACGAACCGCTGATCGGATGTCGAGCCGTCGAGCTCTCTCGTCAAGGCGTGGCGTGCCCCTGTGCGACTCACCTGGGCAACGAGTGATGAAGGAGGCGCCGGTGACGGGGTGACATGCGAATCGACTGGAGCGAGAAACACCACGACGTCGCCCCTCGTCGACGAAGGCGGCAAGCCGCTGGCCAAACGACGCACTGCGGCGGGTGGCCGGCCTGGACGACTGCTGGTTGCCCTACCCTCCCGCCGTCACGGACTACGCCCGCCAACGAGCGGCCTGTTGGTTCTCGGCTTCGGCCAGAGACTGATGGGGGTGTTGGTAAGGAGCGTGTCGCCAGCCGCCAAATAGTTGATTTTGAGTGGTGGTGTGGTGGTGATAGTCCAGAATCTATGCTGGTGTCCCGTTAGGGATTGTTCACCGGGTTCCTCGGGGGCGCCGTTCGGCGGTACTGCGCCGCAAGTCAGTAGTCCCCGCCTCGCCGAAATCAGCGGCAATAATTCAGTATGAGCT
Organism: Streptosporangium canum; assembly: GCF_900113865.1. Classification (GTDB taxonomy): domain Bacteria; phylum Actinomycetota; class Actinomycetes; order Streptosporangiales; family Streptosporangiaceae; genus Streptosporangium; species Streptosporangium canum. The sequence goes on from NZ_FOQY01000028.1 coordinate 47,789, forward strand.
GGGCGCGACCCGGGTAAGATGACGCCCAACAGCGACGACGGAGCCGAGTAGCACCTCGATCACCGGAGTTGGAGAGAGCCGCCGGCAGCTGCGAAGGCGGACTCCGACCGGGGCGTGAAGACCCTCCTGAGCTGCGGGGAAGAACGGCCTTCGGTCTAGTAGAGTCCCGCCGAATCGCCCACGTCAAGGGTTTGCAGAGGCTACGCCGCACAAATTGGTGGCGTAGTGAAGGTGTGGTGGTACCGCGAGGATCCCGCTCGCCCACGCCTCTCAGGGGACGCGTTGCGAACCAGAGGAGGCCACTACCATGCAACGCATCCTGTCCACCCAGCTGTCCGCACACGTCGGTGAGACCGTACGCATCGCGGGCTGGATTCATCGTCGCCGACTGTTGAAGTCGGTCGCTTTCCTGATTCTGCGCGACGCCGCCGGCCTGACCCAGATTGTCGTGTCCGAAAAGGCCGCCCGCGCTCAGCTGGAGACCCTGCCGGAAGAGACGACGGTCGTCGTCGTCGGCACGGTCACTGTCGAGCCGTCCGCGCCGGGCGGCGTCGAGATCACCTCGCCGGTGATCGAGGCATTGACCGACCCCGCCGAGCCGGCTCCGTTCGACCTCTACCGGCCCGACCTGCGCGCGAGCCTGCCGGCAATGCTCGACCACGCGCCGGTCGCGCTGCGCCACCCGAAGCTCGCCGCCACCCACCGCATCAGCGCGGCCGCGGTCGGCGGGTTCCGCACGGCGCTCGAAGCGATGTCGTTCGTCGAGATCCATACCCCGAAGATCGTGGGCGCGGCGACCGAAAGCGGCGCCAACGTCTTCAAGCTCGACTACTTCGGCCGTCCAGCGTACCTGGCGCAGTCCCCTCAGCTCTACAAGCAGATGATGGTCGGTGTCTTCGAGCGGGTCTACGAAGTCGGACCGGTCTTCCGCGCCGAGCCGAGCGACACCGCCCGCCACCTCGCGTCGTACACCTCTCTCGACGCCGAGATGGGCTTCATCGAAGACCACCGTGACGTCATCGCCACCTGCCACGCGACGGTCGGGGGCATGCTGGCCAACATCCACGCCTCGGCCGGTCCCTCACTTGAGCTTCTCGACGTCACCATGCCCGAGCTGACGGAGAAACCCGTGGTGGTGCACTTCGCCGACGTACTCGAGATGATCAGTATGGCGACCGGCCAGGACGTGACCGCCGAGCCTGACCTAGCGCCGGCGCATGAGCGTTGGATCGGCGAATGGGCCTTGCGCGAGCATGGCTCTGACTTCGTGTTCGTCGAGGGCTACCCGACCGCGCATCGCGCGTTCTACACACATCCGGACCCGGCACGGCCCGGCTACTCACGCGCGATCGACCTGATATTCCGTGGCCTGGAGCTGGTCAGCGGCGGCCAACGGATGCACCGGCACGCCGACTACGTGCGAACACTGACCGCACGCGGCGAAACCGACCTGTCGGCATACTCGGGATACCTCGACGCGATGCGCTACGGCATGCCGCCACACGGTGGCTTCGCCTTCGGGCTGGAACGGTTCATGGCACGCCTACTCGACGTGCCGAACGTACGCCAGGTCACGCTATTTCCCCGCGACCTGCACCGGCTCGCGCCGTGAACGAAACCGGTGAAGCCCTCGCGGATCGTTTCGCTGAAGACCCGCAGGCGCAGCGACGACTGGACACCGGCTCACGGGCGGGCATCGCTGCCACTTGGGTTGAGACCGAGGCAGGCGGTTGGCACTGACGGTGATGTTGGTGCGCTCATTCTGACCGGTTGGGTAACTGTGGTTGCCGGTCAGCTGGCGTTGGCGTCGCTGCGTGCTCGGGTCTGGGCCAGCCGGTAGGAGTCGGTGCCGGTCTCGATGATGTTGCCGGCGAAGGTGATGCGGTCAACGAGGGCGGCGCAAAGACGCGGGTCAGTGAAGGTTTTGGTCCAGCCATCTGGGGCTCGTACTTGTTTGTCTTGCGGGATTGCGGCTTGTGCCTGGGATCTTTCGTTCTTCCTCGTTTCACCGATCGTCAAGGTGTAGCCACGCTATGTTAGGTGCTGCCTTAATCCTTCAGGTGCGAGGAAGGTGTGCCGATGACGCGGTCGCGATTACAGATCGTCCAGGGCGGCGGCATCCCGCAGGAGCCGATCACTACGGACCCGTGGCAGTTCCAGGCCGAGTGCGTCGAGGCCTTCGTGGCCTCGTGGCGAGCCCGCGGGTTCAGCCCGGTGACGATCGACAACGACACCGGCCTGCTGGAGCGGACCCTGACCGCCCTGGGGCGTCTGGCCTGGGAGGTAACTCCTGAAGGCATCGACCGAATCGTCGGGGACCTGGCGGTGGCCGGCCGGGCGACCTCCGCCCGCCGCGATTACGTGCAGATCTTCAAAGGGTTCCATCGATTCCTGCAGGCCCGCAAGGCGGCCCAGATCGAAGCCGCGTTCGGGGTCCGCCTGGTCTGCCCGGTCGATGAGTTCAACGCCTCCCGCCATGTCGGCGATGATTCCCCGGCCCAGCTGCCGCCGCCGACCCCGGAGCGGGTGACGGAGTTTTTCGACTTCCTCAAGACGCGGATCGCCACCGCCCGCAAGTACGCGCCCGCGGCGCGGGACTACGCGCTGTTTCGAACGCTGTATCACGCCGGTCTGCGCTCGGAGGAATGCGCGCTGCTGGATCAAGCCGATGTGCACTTCGGCCGGGGCCCGTTCGGCAAGCTCCATGTCCGCTTCGGCAAAGGCGCCCGCACCTCCGGGCCCCGGCCCCGCTGGGTGCCGATGCTCGACCACCTGGACCTGGTGCTGCGCTGGTTCCTGGACGATGTACGCGGCAAGTTCCCCGACTCGCCGGTGCTGTTCGCCGACGAGTCCGGCGGCAGCCTGCATCCAGGAACGATCCGCAACCGGCTGCGCTATCTGATGGAGCTGGAGGGCCGCCCGGCCGTCGAGCGGTTCAGCCCGCATGCGCTGCGCCGAGCGTGCGCGATGGGCAAGCGGCAACGAGACTGCGTCGACTGCGGCGGCTCGGTCGGCCTTCGCGATCCCGATCGGCAGCACTGCAGCCGCTGTCGACGCCGACTGGCCGAGGAGGCGGCGAAGGACACCTGTCCGGGCTGCGGCAAACGGCGCATCTTGCAGGCCGGCACCGGAGTGTGCATCCGCTGCTCACGGGCGTGCACCAGGTGCGGACATCTGGTGCGGACCCAAGAGGCGCCCCTGTGTCGCGACTGCCGGCGCCGAGCCGATCGGCAAGCCGCCCAGCTCCCATGTCCGCGCTGCGGCCGGCCCGGCTATCTGCGCCAGGACACCGGCTGGTGCGGTCACTGCTCGCGCGTCCGGCAGTCCAAACAGCCGCCACGCGCCTGCGCCGGATGCGGCCAGGTCCGCCGTCATGCCGGGCTGGGACTGTGTTCGCCCTGCTGGCAACGCCACCCCGACCGGCCCGTCATCGCCGGCGACAACCTCATCGCCCGCCTGACCGAGCCACCGCCCTGGCTTGGCGACCTCATCGCGCAGCTGGCCGCCCGCTATAGCGTCGGGCGCGCCTGCACCATGATCAGCAGCCTCGGGCGACTGCTGGAAGACGAGCACCCCAACCACCCTCAGGCCCTTCTGGAGCGCGCCCGGCGTCCGGGGCGCTCCATGGGCTCCCTCGCTCGGCTCCTGGAGGACTACTTCACCGACCACGGGCTGGCGCTGCCAGCAGACCAAGCAGCGCGACTGGCCGAGGGACGGCGCAGGCGCCGCATCGACGCCGCTCCTGCGCCGCTGCGCCCGGCCGTGGAGTCCTTCGCGACCTTCCTGCTGCGCTCACGGGAACGAGCCCGCAGGGCCGGGACTCTGCCCCGCAGCGACGTCACCATCGACGCGGTGCTCTCGACCGTGCGTGACCTGGCCGGGTTCTTGAACGATGAGCGGGGCAAGCAGGACTGGGCCCTGGCCCGATGTGCACGACATCGACGCGTTCCTGGCGGTGCTGCCCAAGGGCCGGGCGCGGCGCCTGACGATCGTCGGGCAGTTCTTCCGCTTCGCCAAAGCCCACAAGATCGTGCTCGTCGACCCGGCTCGTGGCCTGTCGGCCAAGACGCCCAAGGGCTTCACCGGCCAGACCATCACCCTGGAGCAGCAGCGTGTGCTGTTTCGCCGATGGACCACCGACCCGTCGGTCCACCCGCACGAGGCCCTGCTCGGAATTCTCGCCCTACTGCACGGAGCCTCCAGCAACGAGGTCCGCCGCCTGCGCGCGACCGACATAGACCCGGTCAACCGGACGATTCGGCGGGGAGAGCGGCCCCACCCGGTGCCGGTGGACCCCGCCAGTTGGAGCATCCTGCAACGCTGTCTGGCGCACCGCGAGACTCAGCGCACCGACAACCCCCACGTGATGGTCACCAAGGGCACCAAGGCTGGACGTGGCCCGGCGTCCACCGCCTATGTCAGCCACGTCCTGGACCCGTGTGGCGTCCCGCCTCGGATGCTCCGCTCTACCCGGCTGGTCGATTTGGTCAACACCCTGGATCCCAAGCTGGTCGCTGCTGCGTTCGGCATGAACCCCGAAGGCGCCATGTTCTATCTCGCCGATCACATCGACGACGGGAGACTACCGATCAGGCTGTGGCCTGGGTGAATTCTGCTGTTCACGCCCGCGATCAGCCTCCAGAATGCTGATCAAGCGGTTCTTGGTCTGTCTCCGATGTGCGCCATGAACGAGACCTGGCGCCCATGGCCGAGGTTGCCGCTCAGGCTCGGTCTACTCTGGCCGCCTTTAGCGGCGGCTTGTCGCATGGCCGGCGCGATGGGCGAGCGGCGAGGACAACGCGGCCGCTCATCGTTCTTCCCCAGGGTGATAGCCGAGTAGGTCACCTGGCTGGCAGCCGAGGACTTCGCAGATCTTGGTCAGCGTGGTGAACCGGATGGCCTTGGCCCTGCCGTTCTTCAGGATGGACAGATTGACGACGGTCACCCCGACCCGGTTGGCCAGTTCGGTGAGCGTCATGCCGCGCTCGGCCAGGAGCCGGTCGAGATGGACGGTGATGTCGTGGGTATCCGTCTCGGCGGGCGACATCAGACGGTTCCTTCCAGATCGTCGCGCATCCGCACCCCGTCGCGCAGGATGCCCGCCAGCGCCAGCAGCCCTAGCGCGACGAGCGGCACGACCAGCGGGATCTCCCCTAGCAGGTAGTTGGCCTCGCCCACGGCCATCGTGTCCAGCAGCCTCATCCTCGCGAAGCGCTCGATTTGGGGAGCCAGGAGACCACCGACCAGCAGCCACCAGCCCAGGAGACGCACCTGACGCGCGACCTGCGGAATGTAGACGCCGCTGCGGGCGCGCCACAGCAGCCGCCACAGCAGGAAGAACGCGCCGGAGGCCACCACGAAGCCCGGGAAGGTGGTCAGAGCCTGCCAGAGGTACTGGCCGGTGTCGGGGGAACCGTCGATGAATTCGAGGCCGTTCGCCGAGGCCATGACACCTGGCCGGGCCATCTGCGTGAACGCCGGGTGATCGAGAGGGATGCCGTAGCCATTGGGCGACTGGGCCGCTATGACGGAGTAGGTCAGGCCGAAGAAACCGGCCCGGGAGTAGAGCACCATGCCGGTGATTACCCCGGTCACTAGGACGAGGACCGCGAAGACCGCGGGTTGGCGCGCCACTCGTCCGATCGTGCTGTGCGGTGTTGCCATCAGGTCGCCTCCAAGGCATATCGTTTTTCGATGTATCGATAAACGTAGCCATTGAAAATCGATATGGCAAGCGAGCCTCGACCGACGGGGCGCCCACCGAACCCGTGAGGTTTCGGCGCGACCCTGCACACGTCCATGCGAACATGTGCGCTTTGGAGAAAGACTCGTTGGAGGCGATCGTGACGCTGCTTTTCTCCTCACGCTCGGTTAGAACCTGAAACAGCAGCTCAGCGCCGTGACGATCGAGTTCCATGTATCCAAGCTCATCGATGCAGAGCAGGTCGACGCGGCCGTAGCGGTTGATGGTCTTGGTGAGTTGGCGGTCATCGGCGGCCTCGACGAGTTCGTTGGCGAGTTTGGAGGCCAGGGTGTAGCGGACTCGGTAGCCCTTCATCGCGGCCTCGGTCCCCAGGGCGATGAGGAGTTCGCCATGGTCGTCCGGCGAGCGTTCCAAGCCGAGCAGGATCCGTGGGACGGGATGGCCGCGGGCTGCCGGGCCCTGCTGGAGGCGTCCCTGGAACCCGCCGTACGCAAGCTCACCCTGGTCGAAGCGCCGGGCGCGCTCGACTGGTCCACCATGCGCAACATCCAGGCCGGGTGCAAGGAGCAGATGCGGCGCGGACTGGTCATCGCGATCGAGGCCGGATGCATCCCCGATCGGCCGCTGGAACCACTCACCTCGCTGCTGTACGGCGGGATCTGCGAGATCGCCCTGGACCTCGCCGATGCCATCGACCAGCACGCCGCCCTGGAGGACTCATCTGTTCTCCTGCCTGACGATCGAAGGCCTCGGCGGCCACGACGACCCCCGCACGGTAATCCGGCTGCGCGCCGGCATCAACGCAGCGTGCCGCGTGGCCGCGGGTGACCGGCGAACCGGCTACCACGCCACCGACGAGCGCATCACGATCGGGCTCTCCGCGCTGTCACAGTAAATGCGTACACCTCGGCCTTGGTCGCCGAGAGAAGTACTCCAGGTCAGCATGGCCGCGATCATGGGCTTGCCGCAGTAAATCCGGTGTTCACTCCGGCAGCCATTTGGCGAGGCAGAGGAAAGATCTCCCCGGTGTAGGGCTGAGCGACGGACCGCTTCGGGCGCCCCGGGCGAGGCCTGTACAGCGCTCCTTATGATCCTTTAACATCTGGGACTCTAAAGTACTAGCAGGCTAGATAAATGGAGAAGCCGGTGATCGAGTTCCATCTGGACGGCAGGTCGGGTGTTTCGCCGTACCTGCAGCTGGTCCAGCAAGTACGGCATGCGCTGCGGCTCGGCGTGCTGCGCGAGGGCGACCAGATGCCGACCGTCAAGGAGGTCGTGGCGCACTTGGCGATCAACGCCAACACCGTTCTGAAGGCCTACCGGGAGCTCGAGCACGAGGGCCTGGTCGCCGCCCGGCCGGGGGTGGGGACGTTCGTGACGGCGACGCTCACCAACGCCTCGCTGGCCGCGCACGGCCCCCTGCGGCTGGAACTGCGGCGCTGGCTGGCCAAGGCCCGCCGGGCCGGCCTCGACGACGAAAGCATCGAGGCCCTCTTCATGACCACCTTTCGGACCACCGCTCAGGAGGACATAGCGTGAACACTGTCCTGCAGGCCCAGGGACTGGGCAGGAAATACGGCAAGCGCTGGGCGCTGCGTGAGCGCACCATCGACATCCCGGCAGGCCACGTCGTGGGGTTGATGGGGCCCAACGGAGCCGGCAAGACGACGCTGCTGAAGCTGGCCAGCGGCCAGTTGGAGCCGACGGCGGGCGGCATCACCGTGCTGGGCGGCCGTCCCGCCGGCAGCCCGGCGCAGTTGGCCAGGGTGGGGTTCGTCGCCCAGGACACCCCCGTCTACGCCGGGCTGAGCGTCGCCGATCACCTGCGGCTGGGAGCGCGGCTCAACCCCCCCGCTGGGACGCCGCCATGGCGCGGGACCGGATCGCGCGACTCGGTCTCGCCCCCGCCCGGCGGGCAGGCCGGCTGTCGGGCGGCCAGCGTGCTCAGCTCGCCCTCACCCTTGGCCTGGCCAAGCGGCCCGAGCTGCTGATCCTGGACGAGCCGGTCGCCTCGCTCGACCCGCTGGCCCGCCGCGAGTTTCTGCGGGGGCTGATGGAGGCCACGGTCGAGCACGAGTTCAGCGTGGTGCTCTCCTCCCACCTGGCCTCCGACCTGGAACGGGTGTGTGACTTCCTGATCGTGCTCGTCGACTCTCGCGTCCAGGTGGCCGGGGAGGTCGACCGGCTGCTGGCCACCCATCACCGGCTCACCGGCCCGCGCCGCGATCCCGACCGGCTCCCCGCCGACCAGCACGTGGTCTGCGCGCGCCACACCGACCGGCAGAGCACGTACGTGATCCGCACCGACGCCCCGATCCACGACCCCGCCTGGACGGTCACCCAACTCACTCTGGAGGACCTCGTCCTGGCCTACATGGACAAGCACACCGCGGACCGGCGAGTCGCCCTGGAGGTGCGGCGATGATCTGGCTGACCTGGCGCCAGTTCCGCGGCTCGGCCGCGATGATGGCCGCCCTGCTCGTCATCCTCGCCGCCGCCCTGCCCCTGACCGGCCCCGGCTTGGCCTCCGACTACTCCGCCGGGATCGCAGCCTGCACCCAGGACAACACCTGCGACCGCTTCTACGACCACTTCTTCGGCGGGCACGAGACCTCGTTCACGGCCCTGACTCTCGTCGTGCTGCTCCTGCCCGCCCTCGCCGGGCTCTTCTGGGGAGCACCGTTGATCACCCGCGAGCTGGAGGCGGGCACGCACCTGATGGTGTGGAACCAGAGCATCACCCGCGGCCGCTGGCTGGCGGTCAAGCTCGGGCTCGTGGGCTTGACCGCCGTGGCCGTCGCCGGCCTGTGCGGCCTCATGGTGACCTGGTGGTCCGACCCGCTGGACAGATCAGCCGCTGAGAACCTGGCCCTGATGGCTCCCCTGGTGTTCGGCGCGCGCGGCATCGCCCCGATGGGGTATGCGGCCTTCATCTTCGTCCTCGGCGTGACCGTGGGCATGCTGGTGCGCCGCACGCTGCCCGCCATGGCCCTCACTCTGGCCGTCTTCGCCGCGTTCCAGCTCGCCATGCCGCTGCTGGTCCGGCCCCACCTGATGCCCCCGATCACCTCGACCTTCGAGCTCGGCACGACGAACGTGGACGGCATCGGCATAAACCGGGAACGAGGCGGACATGTGGAGATTCGCCTGAGGTCGGCCGTTCCCGGCCACGCGGGCGCCTGGGTCCTGTCCGCCGACCTGGTCGATCCGTCCGGACGTGCGCTCGGCACCGATGGCGGCTTCGCCGCCGTCCGGGTCTCCACCACGTCGGGCCCCTGCGCACCGTCGGCGGGCGCCGGGGACGGCTGCATGGTCGAGATCAACCGGCTCGGCTACCGGCAGCAGGCGACCTACCAGCCTCTTGAGCGCTTCTGGCCCTTCCAGTGGATCGAGACCGGGATCTACGCCCTGCTCACCCTCGGCCTGTCGTGGTTCTGCTTCTGGTGCATCCGCAGGCGCCTGTCATGACCATCATCAGGATCGCGGCCGCCGGGCTCGCCCTCGCGGCGGCGGCGGCCTGCACGGCACCGACGCCACCGCGCGGCGAGGCGAGCACGGCAGCCGGTACGGTCTGCGCAGCGCCCCAGGGAGCTCCCGGGGCGGAGACGGCCACCACGATCGACGTCATCGAGCAGGCCTACTTCTGCATCCTCGGCAACTACTACAGCGGCGCCACGCTGGACGCCCGCTCGCTGCTGAGCGCCGGATTCGTCGCCCTGACGCAGGAGCTCAACCGCAACGGCCGCGACGTGCCCGAGGCGGGCATGCCGGCGCTGACCGGCGACCGCAAGACCGACTGGACCGCCTTCGAGGCCGCCTACCGCACGACCACCGATCAGGTCCCCGACCTGCGCGACAAGCTGGCCGTCGTCACCCTCGAGGCCATCGTGGCCGGCCTCGGCGACAACCACGCCCGCTGGGCGCACGACGTCAAGCAGCCGCCCGACCACTACGACGGCGACGGCTACGGCCTGGGTCTCCAGGCGAACGTCAACGGCCCGCAGGTGGACGGCAACCCCGGCGTCGCCCTCCCCCCGCTGTTCGTCACCACCGTGCAGGGCGGCGCGGCGCAAGCGGCCGGGCTGCGCCCGGACGACATTGTCGAATCGGTCAACGGATCGGCGCCCTTCATCGACGGGAAGGCCACTCCCGCGATCGCCGCCCTCTACCCGGGGTACCCGGAGGCGCGCCCGGTCCGGTTACGGCTCCTGCGGCAGAGCACCGGCCGCCGCTGGAGCGCGACGCTCAAGCCCGGCCTCTACCGACGGGATCTGACCGCCCTGCAAGTGGTGACCTCGAAGCTGCTGGACAACGACATCGCCTATGTACGGCTGCGCGGGTTCGCTCCCGACTCCGCGGACAGGGTCTTCAAGGCGATCTCCAGACTGCGCACCGGCCGGACCCTGTCCGGCGTCGTGCTGGACCTGCGCGGCAACGGCGGCGGCAGCCCCGTGGAGGCGACCCGGCTGGTAAGCGCGTTCGGCCACGGCAAGGTCACCGCCTACCAGTGCACCGTGGACGGCAAGTGCGAGACTTCGCGGACCGACGACACCGTCGAGCTGCTCAACCTGCCGCTGATGGTGCTCACCGACCGCAGTTGCGCCTCGGCGTGCGAGCACTTCAGCTCCGCGGTCAAGGACCTGCGCCTCGGCCGGCTGGTCGGCACCAGAACCGCCGGCGTCATCTCCGGCCCGGCGCAGCCGTACCTGCTCGGCAACAACACCAGCCTGAGCTTCCCCGCCAAACACCACCTCGGGCCCAAGCGCGAGGTGATCGACCGGATCGGCGTGCCGCCCGACCACCACGTGCCCCTGACCCCGAAGGACGCGGCCGCCGGGCGCGACCCCGCGCTGGCCAAGGCCCTGACCTTGCTGGACAAGTGAATGGACCTCTCGATGAGACAGATCCTGGCAGCCGCCACGGGACTGGTCGTCCTGGCCGCGTCCGCCTGCTCCGCGCCCACGCCGCCCCGGTCCGCCGCCCCGTCGGCCACGCCGACCGGCCCCGCCACCCTGCCCGCCCCCACCGGCGCCCATCTGGTCGGCACCACCGCCCTGTATCTGAAGGACGCCTCCCGCCCCGATCCCTGGAACCTCGACGTCGACGCCAGGGAGCTCAAGGTCACCCTGTGGTATCCGACCGAGCAGCGAGGCGGGCAGCGGGCGCCGTACATGACGCCGAAGGAATCGGAGCTCACCCTGAGGCGCTTGGGGATCGGGGGCGTGCCGAACGACACGCTCAGCAAGACGCGCACCAACACCGTCAAAGACGCCGAACCCGCGGGCCGGAACCTGCCGCTGGTGGTGATCTCCCCCGGCTTCACCAATCCGATGATCACTCTCACGTCCCTGGCCGAGGACCTGGCCAGCCGCGGGTACGTGGTGGCCGGGATCGACCACACCTACGAGAGCTACGCCACGACCTTCCCCGGCGGGCGGGTCGCCGAATGCCTCGCCTGCGACAGCGACACCGACCCGGGTTTCGGCACGGGGGTGGTCGCGGGACGGGCGGCCGACGTCTCCTTTGATGGCCGGCGCCCTCGGTATCACGCCCGCCTCCAGCGTTCTGCCCGCGGCGCGCGCCGCCGAGCTCACCCGCTCCTACGTGGCAGCCTTCCTCGACCGGCACCTGAAGTCCAAGCGGCAGCCCCTCCTGGACAAGCCGTCCTCGCGCTACCCCGAGGTCGAGTTCTGCCCCGCGACCTGCGGCCAGTCCTGAGGCCCTGCGAGCCCTGACGCCATCAGGGGATGCTGACATCTTGGGCAGGGAGCTCTGAGGCCCCACCGGCCGACACCCCGGAGCGGTTCAACGCGGCTGGTGGCCCCGGCCCAAAGCAGCCGGTGAATCCGGAGAACAGCCCACCAGGCCGCACCGAAGGCGGCGCCGGCGGCCACGTCGCTGGGCCGGTGCACGCCCAGATACAGCCCGCTCGCCCCGGCCACGCCGCCGACAGCGGCCACCACGACGGGCGCCACCCGGCTCGCCCGCTATATAATCGCAGGTGAAACCCGGTTTTCCGGGCTGCGGCGGTGGGGCCCGCCGCTCCCTCCTGCGGGCGGGACAACCACGAAGGAGTCTCTTCGTCAACGGTCCCTACCAGTGGTGCTCCGTCTAGGTAGCTGGTAGGAGGCGGCCATGAAACTCCACGGCCCGGCACTACGGTTGACGATCCTGGTGTGCGAGAACGACATCTGGCACCACAAGCCCCTGTACTACGAGATCGTGCACCGCGCGCACCGCAGCGGCCTGGCCGGCGCCAGCGTGATGCGCGGCATCGAGGGCTACGGCTCCTCCTGCCGCATCCACACCGCCCGCATCCTGTCACTGTCGGACGAACTGCCGGTCACGGTCACCATCATCGACTCCGAAGAGCGGATCCGCGCCTTCCTGCCCCAGCTGGACGAGCTCATGACCGAAGGACTGGTGACCATCGAACAGGTCGAGGCGATCCACTACGTTCGCCACCCCGTCCAGCAGGCCCCACTCGACACTTCGATGGCCGACAACGCCTTCCCGCGCTAGACGGGGTTTCCGCAGTAGCCGCCTGGGCCGCCCCGGCCGGCGGAGGTTGGCGGCTGCGGGGTCAGTGGCTGCCGGTCAGCTCGCCGGACAGGGTGCCGTGCATGCGGGCGCTGGGCGGGTTGAGCCCGACGATGCGCACGCTCTTGCCGCGGGCGGCGTATTTGGCTTCGACGGCGTCCAGGGCGGCGACACGCCGACCGGCCGTCGACGACGCGTGAACGCCGCCGCGCCTTTCACCTTCTCGATCGGCCCGCACGAGCGGCGATCAGCCAGCCGGACGTATCCGCCAGACCGCCGGCCAGGCTCGCGGCGGTGAACACCGCCAGGCCCGCGGCGAAGACGCGCCGATACTCCTGCCGGCTGGTCACAGGCGGGCGGTCCACTCGTGGCTCGTGAGGACGTCAGCACCCCTGGCCGGGAAGACGCGGTTGATCAGGAAGTCGTGCACGTCCGGCTCCCCGTCGGCGCAGGCGTCGCTGAGCACGGTCAGACGGTAGTCGCGATCGGCGGCGTCGTAGAGCGTGGCGGCGACCATCGCCCCGGTCGCGACACCGGTCAGCACGATCGAGTCGATGCGCTGGGCGCGCAGGAGCAGATCGAGGTCGGTCCCCGCGAACGCGCTGGCGCGGCGCTTGAGGACGACGACCTCGCCCGGCAACGGCGCGATGCGCGGGTGCACGAGCGTCTCGGGGGATTCTTCGTGGAACAGCGTCCCCGCCCTGCGCAGGGCGGTGACCAGTGGGTTTCCCGCTGCCGCATCCAGGCCTGAGGTCCGCAGACCGGTACGTATGAAGATCACGAGGATTCCGGCGGCCCTGGCCGCCGGCAGAATTGTCTCCTCCATGACGGGCAGCATGTCGGCGACGAAGGGGTGTCCGTCGACGATGCCGGCCTGCAAGTCGCCGATGATGAGCGCGGTGGTGGTCATGGCTTCCTGTCCGGACGGCGCGCCATCCGCCGTCCTCCACGGTCGTGTCCTTGGCGTTGTTGTCGTCGATCCGGTACGACGATAGTGGGACAGGTCCGGGTACGGTTGGCGATCGGACCGGCTCCGCCGGCCGGCCGATTCGGCCGGGACGGAAACCGCTGTTGCGCGCCGCCCCGAGGGGCCGTCGCCAGACCTCGTCACACGACCTGCCGTCGCACGTCACCCCGGCCTGTCCCCACCCAACGAAGTGCTCCTAGCCGAGCCCGAGCAGGCGCACGCCCTCCTCGCGCATCTCGACCTTGCGGATCTTGCCGGTGACCGTCATCGGGAACCCGTCGACGACATGGACGTAGCGCGGGATCTTGTAGTGGGCGAGCTTGCCCGCGCAGAACTCCCTGACGGCCTCGACGGTCAGGGGTGTGCCGCCCTGGCGGATGACGACCCAGGCCATGAGCTCCTCGCCGTACTTCTCGTCGGGCACGCCGATCACCTGCACGTCGGCGATGTCGGGGTGGCGGTAGAGGAACTCCTCGACCTCGCGCGGGTAGACGTTCTCGCCGCCCCTGATGACCATGTCCTTGATCCGGCCGACCACGTTGACGTAGCCGTCGGCGTCCATGGTGGCCAGGTCTCCGGTGTGCATCCAGCCGGCGGCGTCGATGGCCTCGGCCGTGCGCTCCGGCTCGTTCCAGTAGCCGAGCATCACCGAGTAGCCGCGCGTGCACAGCTCGCCGGGCTCGCCGCGCGGCACGGTCAGCCCGGTCTCCGGGTGCGTGATCTTGACTTCGACGTGCGGCATCACCTGTCCGACGGTCTCGGTGCGGCGCTCCAGACCGTCGTCGGACCTGGTCATGGTGGAGACGGGCGAGGTCTCGGTCATGCCGTAGCAGATGGCGACCTCGGCCATGTTCATCTCGGTGACGACGCGTTTCATCACCTCGACCGGGCAGGGCGAGCCCGCCATGATGCCGGTGCGCAGGCTGGACAGGTCGTACTGCCCCGCGAGGGTGAGCTCGGCGATGAACATGGTCGGCACGCCGTACAGGGAGGTGCATCGTTCCTGCTGTACGGCCCGCAGCGTCGCCTCGGGGTCGAAGCCGGGCGCGGGGATGACCACGCACGCGCCGTGGGAGGTGGCGCCGAGGTTGCCCATCACCATGCCGAAGCAGTGGTAGAAGGGCACCGGCAGGCACACCCTGTCGTGCTCGTCGTAGTGGATGAGCTCGCCGACGAAGAACCCGTTGTTGAGGATGTTGTGGTGCGAGAGCGTGGCGCCCTTGGGGAAGCCGGTCGTGCCGGAGGTGTACTGGATGTTGATCGCGTCGTCGGCGCTCAGCGACGCCATGCGCTCGCGCAGCCGCTCCTCGGGGGCGGTCAGCGCCAGCAGCCGGTGCCAGCCGGGTTCGCCGAGGTAGACGACGTCGGCGAACCCGATCTCCTCGACCATCGCGCGGTAGTCGCTGCCCTTGTGCGTGAGCGCGCTGATGAGCAGGCGCAGGCCCGACTGCCTGACGACGTAGTCGAGCTCGTGGCCGCGGTAGGCGGGGTTGACGTTGACCAGGATCGCGCCGATCTTCGCGGTGGCGTACTGGACGATCATCCATTCGGCGCAGTTGGGCGCCCAGATGCCGATCCGGTCGCCCTTGGCGATGCCGGAGGCGAGGAGCGCGAGGGCCAGCCGGTTCACCTCGGCGTCGAGCTCGGCGTAGGTCCAGCGACGACCGGAGGGCACGTCGACGAGTGCCTCGCGGTCGCCGAAGCGCCGCACGGTCCGCTCGAAGTTGTCGCCGATGGTCTCGCCCAGCAGCGGGGTCGCCGCCACCGCGCTCGAGTAGGACTGCATGTCACAACCTCCGGTCGGTGGGTTCATTGAAGACCATGGTGTGCCCCAGTGGCCAGCCGGGATCGCCGGTGCGGGCGAAACGCACCCAGGCGGCGTGCATCGCGTCGGCCACGGCCTGCGGCGCGTCCGGCCCCGCGGTGCGTTCGACGCCGGGCGCGTCGAGCACGTCGAAGACGAAGGGCAGGTCGAGGTTGTGCACCGCGCCCACGCGTCCGCCGCCGACCGGGCTCTCGACGGGCGACTCCCACCGGAACTCGTAGGCGTAGGCGGGCCTGGCCTCGCGGATCCAGCGCGTCTCGCGGGTGAACAGGTGCTGGGTGACGGCGCGTCCGACGCGCTCGGCGGGTGTGAGGCCGGGTCCGTCGACCTGGACGCCGAGGTGGTCGAGCGCGGCCTGCGCGGCGACCTCGTCGAGGCCGGCGGCCAGGCGGCGGACGAACACGTCGGCCTCCTGGGAGGTGCAGCCGACCAGCAGCGGCAGGTGCCCGCTCGCGCCTGCGCGCAGGGCGGCCAGCGGGACGGCCGGGATCAGGTCACCGTCGACGACCGGCTTGACCGGCACCGACTCGTTCAGCCCGCCGGCGTCGCCGGTCAGCGGCGGCGGCTGTTCGGCGACGAGCGCCTCGGGGGGCAGCCCGGCGAAGGAGGACCTGGTCGGGTCGATCCCCAGCCGGGTGGCGAGCGTCTTGGCGTAGTCGCGCGCCTCCTGCTCGGTGGCGACCAGGTTGGCCGAGCCGCTCATCACGATCGCGCGCCGGAACAGCCCTTCGGCGCGGGGCATCGTCAGCAGGGTGGCGACGGCGGCGCCGCCCGCCGACTGCCCGGCGATCGTCACGTTGCCGGGGTCGCCGCCGAAGGCCGCGATGTTGTCGCGTACCCATTGCAGCGCGGCCAGCCAGTCGAGGACGCCCCGGTTGAGCGGGGCGTCCTCCAGGGCCAGGAAGCCCTCGAAGCCGAGCCGGTAGTTGACGGCCACGCAGACCACGCCGTCACGGGCGAAGCGGGTGCCCTGGTGCCAGGCCGCCCCGTTGCCGCCGATGGCGAACGCGCCGCCGTGGATCCACACCAAAACGGGCAGCCCGGCCCGGCCGGTCTCAGGGGTGCGCACGTCGAGGTTGAGGCAGTCCTCGCCGACCTCGAAGACGTCGGGCGCGTACAGGCCGATGTCCTCACCGGCCGCCTGCGGGGCGGCGGGGCCCCGCGTGACGGCGGACCGTACACCCTCCCACGCGGGTGGCGAGACGGGCGCGCCGAAGCGGTGCTCGCCGAAGGGCGGGGCGGCGTACGGCACGCCGAGGAAGGCGAGCACCCCCTCCTCGGCCCTGCCCTCGACCAGCCCGGCAGTGGTTGGCACGATCATGCGCGACGCCATCCGGCCGTCCCTTCGACGATTCTGATCGCCGCCCGGGTGAGCGGCTCAAGGCCGGCCTCGTGCACCTTGTCGAGGGTGTCGGCCGAGTCGAACAGGTACATGGGCGCCGACAGGAAGTGCACGAGCGGCACCCCCTCGGGGTGGAAGAAGGCCCCGTCGGTGGGCGGCATCGGGGAGAACACGTCCGGCGGCAGCACGAAGGAGCGCCTCAGGTCCTCCGCGACGAGGGCCGCCGCCACCAGGCTCTCCAGCTCCGGCTTCCTGGTGGTGAACCACCAGCCGGGTTCGGGGTCGCCGGTGGGCACCAGCTCGCCGTCCACGACCACGCACCGCCGGGCGGCGTGCTCCAGGTGGAGCTGGAGCACGACGTCGCCCAGCAGGCCGCGGTTCTCCTCGATGAAGGCCCGGGTGCCCGCGGCGTGCGCCATGTGACCCGCGGTCAGCAGGAAGAGAAGGTTGTGCGGCCGGTCCCGCTCGGGCACGCCCGCCCAGTACTGGGCGGCGGCCAGCACCAGCGCGATCCCCGAGGCGTCCTCGACGGCCGAGGCCCAGGGCGCGTCGTGGTGCGAGCCGATGATCACCCACTGGCCGGAGCGGCCGGGGAGCGTGCCGATCACGTTGTGCGAGAGGGCCGGGCCCGTCTCCGACTCGACGGTGAGCGTGCCCGTGCAGGGGCCCTCGTCGACCAGGTCGAGCACCCGACGCGCGTCGCCGCCCGACAGCCAGACGGCCGGAAGGTCGCGGTGCACGGCGTCGTAGGGCACGTAGTAGTCGCGGGTCTCCCACGGCACCCCGGTCAGCGCCCCCGCGAAGGCGGCGGCGCCGCCGTCCATGACGCCCTGGATGACGTCGAGGTAGTCGAGCTGGAACGGCAGCGTCTGGACCAGCTCGTCGAAGACGCCCTCGGGGTCGTGCACGGCCGTCGCCAGCTCCCTGAGGTAGGACTGCGGCAGCTCGGTGAAGGTGTACTCGGGCACGACGATCGCGCCCGGCACGACCTCGCGGCTGACCGGCGCGCGCACGGTCGCCTTCGGCGTGGTGTACGGCAGGGCGGACGCCGCCACCCGCACGACTCTCGACGGGTCGGCGTCCAGGCCCACCACCAGGGCCGCCGTCACCGGCCGCCAGACGGGCAGCTCGACCGGCGCCAGCCGTACGTCGTGCAGCCCGAACTCGGTGAAGCGCTCGGCGGCCCACGCGGCGGTCCAGTCGTCGGCCGGGTAGCCGGGACGCCTGATGCCCCGCGAGGTGACCGTCTCGATCCACTCCATCATCCTCGCGGTGTCCGGGATCATCGTTTCAGCCCTCCGAAGGTGAGTCCCGCCACGTAGTAGCGCTGCAGCGCCACCATCAGGATGAACGGCGGCACGGCGGTGACCAGTGCCGCGGTGGTGGTCAGGTGATAGGTGAAGCCGACCTCGCTCTGGAAGTTGGCCAGCCCCACCGGCAACGGCCACAGCTCCTGCTCGTTGGCCACGATCAGCGGCCAGAGCAGGTTGTCCCACTGCGCCAGGAAATGCACGAGGAACAGGGTGATGAGCGCGGGCTTGAGCAGCGGCACGGCGACGCGCGCGAAGATGCGGAACTCCCCCGCGCCGTCGACCCGCGCGGCCAGCAGCAGCTCCTTCGGGATGCCGAGGGCGAACTGCCGCACCAGGAAGACGCCGAACGCGCTGATCATGCCGGGCACCATCATGCCCTGGAAGGTGTTGACCCAGCCGAGCTCCTTCACGATGAGGAAGACGGGGATGACCAGGACCATCGGGGTGAGCGCGAGCGTGCCGACCACCAGCGCGAACAGGACGCGGCGGCCGGGGAAGGACAGCTGGGCCATCGCGTATCCGGCGGCGGCCGAGAAGATCACGTCCAGGACGCCGGTGCCGACGCACAGGATGAGGCTGTTGCGCAGGTAGGTGGGCAGGTTGCCCTCGCCGAACAGCAGCCTGATGTTGTCGGGCAGGTGGAAGCCGTTGAAGACCAGCCCGCGCAGGTCGGTGTCGTCGGGCGCCGAGGCGACGACGAGCATGGCGTAGACCGGCAGCAGCATGAACCCGACCGCGACGATCAGCCAGACGGTGCGCAGGACGGTTCCCGCTCTCATTCGTCGCCTCCCTTCAGGAACCCGAACTGCAGCGCCGAGACGATCACCATGGCGACGAGCAGCACCATGCCCATCGCGGCGGCGTAGCCCATGTGCTCGTAGGGGAAGGCGTTGGCCCAGATGTAGTACGGCAGCACCTGGGTGGCGTCGGCGGGCCCGCCGCCGGTGAGCAGGAAGGCGGGCACGAACGCCTGCATCGATCCGGCCACCGAGATGACCAGGACGAACAGCAGGGTCCTGCGCAGCAGCGGGAGCGTGATCCGGGTGAACGTGGTCACCGCCCCTGAGCCGTCGATGGCGGCGGCCTCGTACACCTCGCCGGGCAGCGCCTGCAGCCCGGCGGTCAGGATGATCACGAACAGCCCCATGCTCTTCCAGACGACCATCACGACCAGGGCCCAGATGGCCAGGTCGGAGCTGGTCAGCCAGGACTGCGGACCGATCCCGACCAGGCCGAGGAGGGTGTTGGCCAGGCCCCGGTCGGAGTAGATGATCACCCAGACCATGGACGTGGCGGCGAGCGGCATCACGGCCGGAATCATGACGAGCGCTCTGAGCCCGCGGTTGAGCCGTCCCGGCTTGCTCAGCGGCACGGCCACCAGCAGGGCCAGCACGATCGTCGGGACGACCGTGCAGACCGTGTAGACGACGGTGATCCACGCCGAGTTGAGGAAGCCGGGGTCGGCGAACATGCGCTCGTAGTTGGCCAGGCCGATCCAGTTGGGCGTCCCCGCCATCTCGTAGTCGGTGAAGCTGAGATAGATGGCGGCCAGGAACGGGACGAGCCAGAACACGACGAAGAAGACGGCCACCGGGAGGGTCAGCGCCACGCCCGCCGCGGCCTGGGGCCGGGCCCTGCCCCTGCCGAGCACGCTCACAGGGCCATGGGGCCGGGCTCTGACCCTGTCGAGCACGCTCACAGGGCCAGCCGCACGGTGGAGTCGAAGGTCGCCGCGGCCTGGGCGGGGGTCGACTTGCCGTGGGCGACGGAGTCGACGGCGCCGGCCGCGGCCTTCGCCAGTTCGAGGGTGCCGGGGATGATCGGGCCGAAGTCGACATGCGGGAGGCTGTCGGCGACGATCTTCATGATCTCGGACTTGCCGCGCGGCCCGGCGTCGCGCCAGCCCTTGGTCGGGATGATGATGCCGTTGTCGAGGTTGGCGGTCACCGACGGGGCGCCCTGCAGGTAGTTGACGAGGTGCCAGGCGGTGAACTGGTTGGGCGAGTCCTTGGCCACGCCCCAGCCCCAGGTGTAGGCGGGAACGACGGGCGGCCCGCCGGCCCAGGTGGGCATGGGCGCGACGCCGTACTGCTTGCCGAAGGTGAGCTTGTCCTTGCCCAGCTTCTCCAGCGCGGGGCCGAGGAAGGCGCCGCTGACGACCATGGCGGCCTCGCCGGAGTAGAACAGGCCGAGCGCGCCCAGCGGGTTGGAGAGCTTGGGGTTGCCGATCCCCGACATGTATGTCAGGGCGTCGATGCCCTGCTCGGTGGCCAGCGACGCCTTCGCGCCGCCGGCCGCGACGAGCTCGCCGCCCTTGCCCCGGACGAGGGCGGTCAGCGTCATGAGGGCCCACTGCGGGTCGCCGTAGAGCCACTGCAGGCCGACCCGCCTGCGGTCCTTCGAGGTCAGCCTGGCGCTGTGGTCGGCGATCTCCTCCCAGGTCGCCGGGGGCTTGTCGGGGTCGAGTCCGGCCTCCTCGAACCGGTCCTTGCGGTAGTAGAGCATGCAGGGGTTGAAGTCGACGGGCACGCCGTAGGGCACGTCCTGGTAGGTGAGCGGGGTGGTCGTGCCCGGCTCGTAGTTCTGCAGCGGCAGCGCCTTGGTGTCGACGGGCGCGAGCCGCTGCTTCTTGGCGTGCGCGGGGAAGCTCCAGTGGCCGATCTTGAAGACGTCGGGCGGGGCGCCGCCGCTGAAGGCGGTCAGCAGTTTGGCGTCGAGCTGGCCCACGGGCAGGTAGAGCAGCTTCACGTCGACCTTGAACTCGGCGATGTAGCGGTGCACGAGCTCCTGGAACTGCCGGCCGGTGTCCTGCGAGCCGTGCAGCCAGACGGTGACCTCGCCGTGCGGCCCGCCGTCCGCGGCCTGCTGCCGGGGCTGGTCCTTGCCGCATCCGGCGAGCAGGGTGAGCGCGCCGGCGGCCAGTAGCCCACGCCGCGTCAGATCCGCCATGGTGGTTCTCCTAGGTGAGGTTCTTGAGGGCCCGGTTCTGCCAGGCGGTGTTGGTGGGGAGCTCGGCGGCGCTGCCGGCGAACGCCCCGCGGGCCTGGGAGTCGACCTGGAGGCGGTACCTCAGCCAGGCGGTCACGTAGCCGAGGAAGGCCCCGCCGGTGTTCTGGATGTCGTTGTGCCCCGCGCCCTTGAGCAGCGCCCGGCCCGCTCCGGCGGTGGCCTGGTCGTAGTAGCCCTGCACGGTCGCGGCCGAGGAGATCAGCCAGTCGTTCGCGCCGCTGAGGAAGAGCACCGGGCAGGTCAGGTCGGCGACGGAGAACTCGTCTCCCGGGCCGGCCATCCACTGCGCGGGCACGGCGATCGGCACGACGGTCTTGATCAGCCCGGCGGAGTCGTTGGCCGCGTTGATGGATCCGCCCGCACCCTGGGAGTGGCCGACGGCGGCGACCTGGGCGGTGTTCAGCTTGCCGTGGAAGACGCTGGCGGGGTCGGTGTCGAGGCTGATGAGGTGCTGGGCGGCGGCGAGGATCTCGGCGCCGGTGCCCGTGGTCGTGTCGGTGGAGGCGACCACCGCGAAGCCCCACGAGGCGAGGTGGTTGAGCAGTCCCGGATAGTTGTCGGGGGTGGCCCACGAGCCGTTGCCCCAGGTGACGATCGGGTGGGTGACGCCGCCCGAGCCCAGGGTCTGCGGGTAGTAGAGCCGGTGGCCGCCCGAGGTGCCGGTGGCGACCGGCCACGGACCCGCCGCCTTGTAGATCGTCTCGATGGTGGAGGCGGCGTTGGCCTCGGTGGTCAAGGACAGGAATCCGGCCGACATGAGGCCGAGCGCCCCTGCCCGCAACGCCTGCCGGCGGGTGAAGTTCTCCATGGTCACCTCGTAGGTTATTTGGAGACGTGAACGTCTCCTAAGAGAGGGAAGTACGATCGGAGAGCGATGTCAAGACATGAACAGAAGGAAATTCCGGCGGCCCGGCCGCTCCCCAGGGGGCGGCACGGACTCTCCCCCGACACGGTGCGCAACTCCCAGCGAGAGCGCCTCGTGGAGGCCATGCTGAAGCTCGTCGCCAGACGCGGATACGCCGCCACGAGCGTGCCGGACGTGATCGCCGCCGCGCGGGTCTCGCGCAACGCCTTCTACGCCCAGTTCGCCGACAAGGAGGCGTGCTTCCTCGCCGGATGCGAGCGCGACCTGCCCGAGTTGATCGACTCGATCCGCACGGCCGCGTCGGGGGCGGGCGACCGCTGGAACGAGGCGCTCCGGCTGGGGATGACCGCCTACCTGCGGTGGTGGCAGGAGCGCCCGGAGTACGCGCAGGCGTACTTCGTGGAGTTGCCGAGGGCGGGCGAGCGGGCCGTCGAGCAGCGTGACGCCGCCTACCGGCCCTTCCTCGACATGTTCGGGGCGCTGGCCGCGCGGGCCAGGCTGGAGGATCCCTCGCTGCCGCCGCTGCGTGCCGCGGTGCCCCGCCTGATCGTCTACGGGACCACCGAGTTCATCGCCTCGGAGGTGCGTGAGGGCCGCGTCGCCACCCTGACGTCGTCGGCCGGCGACCTCTACCACTACACGGTCGCCCTGCTCGCCGGCCCCGATCACGGCATCGCGACCACCCCTTCCGCCTGAACCAGCCAGCCTTCGGGGAAGCACCCCTCGGCCGCCATGTGGGCGACGGCGGCCAGCAGGCCGCCGTTGCCCGGCAGGTAGAGGGGCAGCAGGCCGGGCCACTGGTGGTTGTGGCCGTTGGCCAGGTAGGTGTTCTTCGGGACATCCATCAGCAGCGCGTCCACGGCGGTGTCAGGCTCGCCGAGCCGGGCCGCGCACATGGCGAGCATCGGATAGTCCCAGCCCCAGGTGCTCTCCAGGTCCCAGCCGGCGAGCACGTCGTGCAGGGTGGCCCGCATGGTCTCGGGGTCGATCAGCGGGGTGGGCGGCACGAACCCGAGCGCGCCGGTCATCGAGGGATGGTCGGTCCTGATCGTGTACGGCTCCACGCCGATGGCCGCGTAGACGCCGTCGCGCACCAGCGGCCGGGCCAGGCCGTGCAGGACCCGCGCCCACTCCGGGTCGGGGTCGAGACCGAGCAGGCCCCGCCACCGCTGGGCCGTCTCCAGCCCCCACCACCAGTAGGCCAGCTCGAACGTGGGATCGCGCACCGACCGCCTGGACTCGTAGTAGGACTCCTGAGCCGGGACCAGCGGCGGCCCCAGATGCCCGCCGCCCGCGAAGGAGGCCATGAACTCGGCCGTCTCGAACACCAGGTCCCGGTAGTCCTCCAGCGCCCCCGGGCGGACCCGGCGGAGCAGCTCGGCGAAGTAGATCAGGTGCGGCTGCTGCCAGACGATGAATGCGCCGATCTCGCTCGGGCTCTCCCTGCCCTCCGGCCCCACCTGCTTGGGCCAGCGGGCACCGCGGAAACCCTGCCGGCCGGCCGTGGCCCTGGCCCGCGGCAGGATCGAGCGGTACCACGGCAGGCTCCGCTCCAGCAGCTCGGGCCTGCCCCACAGGGCGAAGTGGGCGGCATGCCACCAGTGCATCTCCAGGTGGAACTTGCCGCTCCAGGAGTTGACGGCCAATCCGGTCTCCTGCGGCGGGGTGGAGCCCGCGCAGTTGACCGCGGTGAGGTACTGCGAGAGCACGACCCGGCGTTCGAGCTCGGGCGCTCGCGGGTCGGTGCTGCCCTCGAAGCTCACCGCTCCCCCGCTCGTCCAGAACCTCTCCCAGTGGGCGGCGGCAGCCGTACGGACCTGCGAGAAGGACGGGAGGGCGGCGCCGACGGGGTGGCGCGCGAACTCGACGACGAGCTCCAGCTCCTCGCCCTGGATCAGGTACACGTGACCGCCGGGCGACGTGAGCCGCGCCGACCCCGCCCACTCGGCGGCCACGTGGTAGCGGTCCGCGTCCAGGACGCGGGTGAAGTCACAGCGCGAGCCGTACGGCGTGCGCGTGAGCGCGTGCGTGGTGGTGTGCCTGTCGGGTCCGTCCCAGTCGGCGGTGGTGTGCCAGCCGTCGCTGGCGTAGGGGAAGGCGATCCTGATCCCCGTGCCGCCCACGACGCGGATGGCCAGCAGGTCCCGCTCGGGGTGACAGACCGTCTCCACCTCGTACGGCAGGCCGCCCAGCTCGAAGGAGCTGGACAGCGCGCCGGTCCACAGGTCGAGGGTCTGCGCCGACCGGCCGAGGGGGGCGGCCTCGTCGACGTCGAGGCCGATCCGGCCCAGATGCAGGCGGTGCGGGTTCACGTGCAGCCAGCCGCCCGCCTCGGTGGCCGGATACAGGTCCGGATAGCCGGCGCCGTCGTAGTCGGTGAGCGCGTCTTCCAGCACATGGCCCTCGGGGTTGGGCATCGTGTGCCAGCCCCACTGCGCCTGCGTGCCCAGCGGTGCGAAGGTCTGCAGCCCGGTGGCGTCGGCGGTGAAGGCGAACTCCCCGTTGCCGACGGTGAGCGGACACCCGGCGTCGGCGATGGTGTGCCGACGCACGAGCGTCCTCCTGTCCATGCTCACGCACACCCCGGCGTGCCGGAGGCGCGCTGCTGGCGCATGGTGGTCACGTCGCCCGCGACGGCCGACTGGGCCATCGGGCCGAGGTCGAGCACGACGTCGGTGAAGGCGAGCGACGCCTTGCGCATCGCCGGCAGGTCGATCGCCTCGGCGCCGAACTGCGGCGAGAACAGCGTCTTGGGTGCGGCGATGGGCGAGATGACGGGCAGCAGGTGCCGGTTGTAGGGCGTGCCCTCGCCGCCGAAGCCGCAGTGGCGCGGCACCGTGGCGAGGTCGGCCGCCGACAGGCCCTTGAGGATCGCGGTGCGCCTCACGTCCCAGTACTGAATGTGGCCCTTGACCAGTTCGCGCAGCGGCGTGCTCTCGCTGACGGGGACCATCAGCAGTTCGGTGAGGGTGGGGTTGGCGACGAGCTGCTTGCCCGGCAGGCTGTTCGGCCTGGCGACCGCGTCGTAGCGCTTGGCGCCGAGGTGCTCGAGCACGACGACGGAGGAGACCCCGCCCTGGTCGTACTCGGCGTCGAGCTGGGCGGCGAGCTGACCCGCGCCGCCCTCGCGGACACCGGGGCCGGTCAGGTGCTGGTAGAGGTGGCCGGTCACGAACGCGAACTGCACGGTGCGCGGACGGCACTCCACCGGTAGCGACGACAGGTAGCGGGCCATCTCGATCATGGTGAGCGGGCCGTTGTCCCACACCGGGCTCATGCCGTCGGTGTGGCTCTCCACGACGATCTTCTGGGCGCTCCCGCCGGGAAGCGTCGCGAGCAGGGTGCGGGTCGTCGTCGGCGTCCAGGCGGCGTTCACGGTCAGCGCGGCCTGGACCGGCTGCCCGGCGGCCAGCGCGTCCTTGATCTGCTTGCCCTGGTCGGCGCCGACGTACGCGCCCGGCACGCCGTACGGCAGGCCCTCGTAGGGCGCGTACATGCCCTGGATCTGGGCGTGCGGGAGCTGGCTGATCTCGATCACGCCCACCGCGCCCGCGGCGGCGGCCGCCTTGAGGTCGGCGTCGGCCGCGGCCGGGGCCTCCATCGACTCCGAGCCGAGCATGTTGATCGTGAGGGCCGGGTCGTACATGGAGTAGCCGAGGCCGAGCGGATAGAACAGCAGGTTGGGCACGCTGGTCCAGGGCAGGTCCCTGACGACGATCTTCCCGGCGGCGTTGGCCGCGGTGATGGTCGTCCCCGCGGCCAGGTGGACGAGCGGCGCCGAGACGCCGCCCGCGCCGGTGGAGGAGGAGAACGGCACGGGGGCCGCGACCTGCACGGCCGTACCGCCGACGGTCAGGCCGGTGCCGAGGCTGTCCCAGCGGTCGATGGCGTAGGGCAGGGAGGAGAACTGGAGGCCGGGGATGGCCGCCATCTCCTCCTCCAGCCAGTCGACGTAGTCGGCGTGCGCGGTGGAGCCGGTCGGCCTGGGGCCGAACGCCTCCTGCTGCTCGGCCAGGGTGCTCAGGCGGGCCTCGGAGGCGAACGCGGCGGGGTCGACCCTGACCGGGCAGGCCAGGGCGGCCGCCTGGGCGAGGGCCGGTTGCGCGGGCGCGACCAGCGGGAGGAGAAGGGCGAGGAGAGCGAGTCGTCTCACGTGGGGGGTCCTTCCATCGAATCGTTTTAATGTGTGGTCCGCGACAGTCCCCCGACATGCGGTCGGTTCTCAGCGGCGAGGCGGTCCTGTGGTTCCGCGGACGATCAGCGTGGGCGACACCGACGACGTCACCGATCGTGAGCGTCCCTCGATGCGTTCGACGAGCAGGCGCGCGGCGGTCGCCCCGATCACCTGCCCGTCCTGGTCGACGCTGGTGAGCGAGATGCGCTTGAGCGAGGCGATGCCGATGTTGTCGTATCCGGCGACGGAGAGGTCCTCCGGCACCGACAGGCCCGCCTCGTCGGCGGCGCGCAGCACGCCGAGCGCCGCGATGTCGGCCCCGGCGAAGATCGCGGTGGGCCGCTCGTCGCGCGCGAGCAGTTCCCGCGCGCCCTCGAAGCCGCCCTCCTCGGTGAAGGAGGTGGCCAGCACGTCGTCGGCGAGTCCGTGGGCTCGCATCGCCTGGCGGTACCCTTCGGCGCGCACCGTGTGCGGCAGCCCCTGGGCGCGGGCCCGCTCCAGGTGGGTGATGTGCGCGATCCGGGTGTGCCCGAGCCCGACCAGGTGGTCGACCACGAGCCCCGCCCCCATCACGTCGTCGTCGACGACCGCGTCGTAGGCCGCGGAGCCGCCGTGCCTGCCCACCACGACGACCGGGGTGGCCGTCGCGATGGCGGCGAGTTCGGCGTCCGCCATGACCGGCGAGATCAGGATGAGCCCGTCCATGCTCCGGTCGATCATGGCGTCGGTCATCCTGGCCTGCGTCTTGGGCTCGATCCCGCCGGGTCCGAGCAGCACCTGGTACTCGGTGTCGCCCAGCCGGCCGGTGACGCCCTCGATGATGTCGGGGAAGAACGGGTTGCGGGTGTCCGAGAGCATGACGCCGAGGGTGTAGGTGCGTCCGCGCAGGGCGCGGGCCGCGGCGTGCGGGCGGTAGCCCAGCTCGTCGATGGCCTGCGTCACCTTGGCCTGCATCTCCGCGCTCACGCCGTAGGCCCCGCGCACCACCTTGGACACGGCGGCCGTGGAAACCCCGGCTCGCCTGGCCACATCGGCGATCGTCACCCGTCCGCTCGTCACACGCCGTCCTTCATAGAGTTTTCGTAGAACGAACTACATACTTTTCTGAGAGGTGAGGCTAGCCCGTCTCGGCTATCCAGGTCTACCTCTTGACGGGCGATTCTCTCGTGCCCTAACAATGGAGAACGTTCTACATAATACCCCCTAACATGAACAGGAGTACGGGCGTGAGAGCACCATCCCGTCTGCTCGGTGCGGCGATCGGCGCCGTCCTCGCCCTGTCCCTCTCCGGCTGCGGGTCCTCCGCCCCGGAGGGGACCGGTCAGGTGAAACTGACCCTCTGGCACAACAGCGCGGACCCGGCGCCGCTGCTGGAGATGTACAAGAAGTTCGAGAAGCAGTCCGGCCACAAGATCGAACTCGTGTCGATCCCGTCCGACGGCTTCGAGGACACCACCCAGACCAAATGGGCCACCGGCGACCGCCCGGACATCCTGGAATACCACGCGACGGCGAGCGGCCTGCTCGCCCTCAACCCGGCCGCGAACCTGCGCGACCTGACAGGCGAGGCGTACATCGCCAGGTCCGGCGACCTCTACCAGGCCGCCGGCTCCGTCAACGGCAAGGTCTACGCCGCCATCACCGGCTTCCCCCAGGTCTTCGGCCTCTACTACAACAAGAAGGTCTTCACCGCGGCCGGCCTGACCCCGCCCACGAAC
This sequence comes from Streptosporangium canum, assembly GCF_900113865.1. Lineage (GTDB taxonomy): Bacteria > Actinomycetota > Actinomycetes > Streptosporangiales > Streptosporangiaceae > Streptosporangium > Streptosporangium canum. The sequence goes on from NZ_FOQY01000028.1 coordinate 75,246, forward strand.
TTCGCCGAGCTCGCCGCCGCCTGCCCCAAGCTCAAGGCCGCCGGGGTCACGCCGGTCTTCGAGTCGGGCGGGTCGATCTGGCCGGTGCAGATCCTGCCCATCCTCTACCTGGCAGGCGCCAACCAGTCCAACGCGTACGGCAAGGCCATCGCGGGCCACAGCAGCACGCTGGCCGACGCGGGCTCGCCCTTCGTCTCCGGTCTGACCGCCTACGCCAAGCTGAAGGCCGACGGCTGCTTCAACAAGGACATCGTCACCGCCAAGTTCGAGGACTCCATGAAGGCCCTCGTGACCGGCAAGGCCGCCATGGTCGCCCAGCACTCCGACATGCTCCCGGCCCTCCTCGCGGCCGCCGGCGGCGACCAGAAGACCGTCGACGAATCCGTCGGCTTCGTCGGCCTGTCGAGCGACAAGCCGCTCGTGACCTACGCGCCCGGCCCGATCGGCACGTTCTACCTGCCCAAGACCGGTGACGCGGCGCGGGAGAAGGCATCGCTCGACTTCGTGCGCTTCATGACCGGCCCGGCCTACGCCGAGTACATCACCGCGTCCAAGACCTTCCCCGTGCTCAAGGACGTGCCCGACCCGCAAGGCGTCCCGGCCGTGCTGCAGGACGTCAAGAAGGCCTACGACACCGGCGCGGTCATCGCCTTCAACTCCGACATCCCCGGCATGGGCGGGCTGGCCCAGCTCATGTCCGAGCTGATCGCCGGACAGAAGGATCCGCAGAAGGCCGCGACCCAGCTACAGGGCCAGGTCGAGCAGGCGGCCAAGGCGGCAGGGCTGCCCGGATGGTGATGCGGACCAGGGCGGCCTGGCTGCCGTGGGCCCTGCCCGCGATCGTGCTGGTCACGGTCTTCTTCCTCGCCCCGTTCCTACTCAACGTCCGGTTCGCGTTCTCCTCCTGGACGAGCTTCCGGGCCGAGATCACCTGGAACGGGCTGGAGAACGTCCGCACACTGATCGACCAGGACCTCCTGGCCAACGCGGTCACCGTGACCGTGCTGTACGCCATCCTGTGCATGGCGATCCAGAACACGGTCAGCCTCTCCCTGGCCCTGGCCCTCCAGCGGACCAGCGGGATCAACACCGTCTTCCGCTCGGCGTTCTTCCTGCCGACGCTCATCTCGCCACTGGCCGCCGGATACATCTGGCGCGGGCTGCTCGCCCCCGACGGAGCGGTCAACTCCTTCCTCGGCATCGAGTGGGCGTGGCTGGGCGAACCGTCCACCGCACTGGTGGTGGTCGCCTTCATCGACGCGTGGAAGTGGAGCGGGCTGATCACCCTCGTCTACATCGCGGGCCTCAACTCCATCCCGAAGTCACTGCTGGAGTCGGCGACCGTCGACGGGGCCGGACCGTGGACCCGGTTCCGGCGGGTGGTGTTCCCGATGCTCGCCCCCGCGCTGACCTTCAACGTGGCGGTCACCCTGGTGGGCGCGCTCAGCGCCTACGACGTGATCGCCGCCACCACCGGCGGCGGACCCGGCGACCACACGCGGGCCCTGAACGTGGTGATGCGCCAGCAGTGGGGGCAGGGCTTCTTCGGCTCCGCCAGCGCGCTGGGGTTCACCGTGACACTGCTGGTGATCGCCACCGCCGTGCCCCTCGTATGGTGGCTGCGGCGCAGGGAGGTGACAGGATGAGAGCGGTCCTCAAATACACGGCGCTGACGCTCTTCTCGATCCCCTGGGTGCTCGTCCCCATCTGGCTCGTGGTCGTCAACTCGTTCAAACCCTCGGGCGAGGCCGCCGAACTGGGCCTCGGCCTGCCCAGGACATGGGCGATCGCCGAGAACTACGGCATCGTGCTCGACCGGGGCGGCTACCTGACCGGACTGCTCAACAGCCTCAAGGTGACCGTGCCGATCGTGGTGGCCGTGGTGCTCCTCGGCGCGGCGGCGGCATGGGCGTTCGGGCGCAGCCGGTCGCGGTGGCTGCAGGCGGCCTACTTCGTGATGGGGCTGTCGATCCTGCTGCCGCCGTCGATCATCCCGACCGTCTACCTGCTGCGCGCCCTGTCACTGGACGGCGGCTCGCTCGGCTACGTGCTGACGATGACCGGCTGCCGCCTGGGCATCGTGATCTTCCTGGCCACCGGATTCGTCCGGGCGTTCCCCCCCGACCTGGAGAACGCCGCCGCCATCGACGGCGCATCCCGCCCGCAGGTCTTCGTCCGCATCCTGCTGCCCCTGCTGCGGCCGGTGCTGTTCGTCGGCGGCGTGATCCTGATCATCAACGTCTGGAACGACTTCTTCTTCGCCCTCTTCCTGCTCCAGGGCAGCGCGAACGCCACACTGCCGCTGAGCCTGTTCCAGTTCGCCTCCGGCACCTTGCAGAGCCTGAACTGGAACCTCGTCTTCGCCCACGTCCTGCTCACCACACTGCCCCTCGTGGCGGTGTACATCGTCGCGCAGAAGCGCGTCCTGGCCGGACTCACGGAAGGTGCACTCAAAGGATGACCACTCACGACATCGCGCTCGACTGGGTCAGGCGCGAGATCAAGGAGGGGCGGCTGCCATGCGCGGTGTTCGGCGCCGCCACCTCCGACGGGATCCAGGTGCTGGAGGCGTTCGGCCGGCACGACGGCCGCGACACCAGGACCGACGACCACTTCGCGCTGTTCTCGGTGACCAAACCGCTGATGGGACTGGCCGCCCTGCGCCAGGTCGAGCGCGGACTGCTGTCGCTGCGCCGCCCGCTGCGGGACGTACTGCCGAACTTCGCCCGGCCCGACGTGACACTCTGGCACCTGCTCACCCACACCAGCGGCATCGCCGAGCAGACGCTCACCCCCGACGACCTGCTGGAACACCTCGTCACCGCGCCGTCCATGTTCGAGGCAGGCACACTCAGCCAGTACTCCAACCTGGCCTTCGCCGGGATCGCGGAGATGGTCCGCGACGTCACAGGCCGCGACGTGGCCGACGTGATCGACTCCGACCTGAACACGCTGGTACCGGGCGGCGGGCGGATCACGTTCGACCCGGCGTGCGACGCGGCCGAGGTCCACGGCCTCCAACTGCTCGGGCCCGGCTTCGACTTCGACACGTTCGTACGGCTCCGCCACCCGGCAGGAGCGCTGTTCTCCCGCGCCGAGGACCTCCTGGCACTGGGCGGAGCGCTGCTGCGCGGCGACCGCGGGCTGATCCACCCCACCACCCTGGCCGCCATGACGACCCCGCAGACAACGGGCCTGGTCAAGCTGCAGCCCGACCCGGTCAACGCCGGGCAGGACTGGGGCCTCACCTGGAACCTGCGCCACTCGGCCCCCGGGCTGCTCGACCGGCGGCTGTACGGCCACGGCGGCGCCTCGGGATGCCAGTGGTGGATGTACCCGGAGCAGGACGCGTGCTTCGTGCTGCTGATCAACGTGATGGCGCCGAGCCTGTCCGGCGTCGACGTCGACGGCCTGCACAACGCCTTCACCACCGGGCTCGATGCGTGAACCGGGATTCGGGGGTGCTCGAAGTGCGGATCTCAGGCGCGCAGGCGCCGTTCATCCGTCCGGCCCCACCCGGCTCACGGGCGGGCCTGACATGCGGTCTGGCGGATCCGGTAGGCGTCGACGAGCCCTCACCCCGGCTGTCGTGGAACGCCCGGCTGCTCAAGGAGGCCACCGTGGTGGTGTCCTCGGACGGGCACGAGGTGTGGCGGTCGTCCGTACCCGCCGGATCACACGGCATGGACGTGCCGGATGAGCGGCTGGCGCCGCTGACGCCGTACACATGGAGTGTGGAAGGGCACGCGACCGGCACGTTCACCACAGGCCTGCGAGCGCGCGGCGGATGGGACGCCCCCTGGCTGGCGGGCGACCCCCGGGCGGCGGTGAGCCTGCGCGGATCGTTCACATGGCGTCCCGCCCCCGGGCGCGCCTGGCTGGCCGCCACCGCACTGGGCGTCTACCGGGCACTGCTCAACGGGGTACGGCTGGGCGAGGAGGAACTGGCCCCCGGCTGGACCGACTACGGCCACCGGACGCGCTATCGGCTGCTGGAACTCACGGACCTGCTCATGCCCGGCGAGAACGAGCTGGAGCTGTGGCTCGCCCCCGGCTGGTACGCCGGTCACGTCGCCGGCGGAGGCCCGCGCCGCTACGGCGACCGGCCCGCCGCCAGCGCCCAGGTGCTCGTACGGGACGACGATGGGGTCCGCCGCGTGTTCGCCACGGACACGGCCTGGACCCGGCGGGACCTCGGCCGCCCGCGCGCCGACCTGGTGATGGGCGAGACCCTCCAGGCCCCTTCCCGGCAGGCCGGACCCGCCGAGACGACGGCCGCCTCGAAGATCCTGGTGGAGGCCGACCCCGCTCCCCCGGTACGGGTGATCGGCACGGTGCCCGCCGTGTCCGTGACCGAACCCGCGCCGGGCGTCCAGGTGGCCGACTTCGGGCGCAACGTCGTCGGGCGCGTACGACTGCGCGTCGACGCGCCAGGCCCCGTACGGATCGTGGTACGGCACGGGGAGGAGCTGACCGCGACCGGGCGGCTCTACACCGACAACCTGCGCACCGCCGACCAGCGTGACGAGTTCGCCCTCGGCCCCGGCTCGCACGTCGTGGAGCCCGCCTTCACCCTGCACGGGTTCCGCTACGCGGAGGTCACCGGCTGGCCGGGCACGCTGACGCCGAACGACCTGGAGGCGGTGCTGCTGTCCTCCGCGCTCGCCGCCACCGGCTCGCTGACCGTGAGCGATCCCGCCGTACGCCAACTCGTCGCCAACATCGGCGCGTCGGCGGACGGCAACCTGGTGAGCGTGCCGACCGACTGCCCGCAACGCGACGAGCGGACCGGCTGGACGGCCGACATCTCGGTGTTCGGCTCGACACTCAGCTTCCTGCGGCACACACAGGCGTTCCTGTCCGGCTGGGTGACGACGCTGATCGACGGGCAGCGGGCCGACGGCGCGGTCCCGCATGTCGCACCGGTCCTACCCGAATACGGATACGACTCCCCCGTATGGTCCGACGCGCTGGTCGAGGTGCCGTGGCTGCTGTGGCGGCGCTACGGCGACGACCACACGCTGCGCCGCGCCTACGACCCGATGCGGCGATGGGCCGACTACTGCCTGGCCCAGGCCGAGGACGGCATCAGAGCGGGCAGGGCCCTGGGCGACTGGCTGGCCCCCGGCACGGTCGAGACGCCCAAGAGCCTCATCGCCACCGCCGCCCTCGCCCGCAGCCTCCGCCTGGTCGCACACGTGGCCGACGTGCTCGGCGAGCCGCACGCGCCGGAGTACGGCGAGGCGTTCACCCGCGTGTCAGGCGCCTTCCAGCGAGCCTTCCTCAGCGGGCCGAGGCTGCACACCGAGACGCAGACCGGCTACGCCGTCGCCCTCGCCTGGGACCTGGTCCCACCCGAGGACCGGACCGCGTCGGCGCAGGCGCTGGCCGAGCTGGTCCGCGCCGGCGGGCACCGGCTCATGACGGGCTTCGTGGGCACTCCCCTGCTGCTGCCCGTGCTGTCGGAGACCGGCCACCACGACCTGGCATGCCGGATCTTCAACCAGGAGGGCTATCCGTCCTGGCGCTACCAGCTCCGCGCCGGGGCGACGACCATGTGGGAGCGCTGGGACGCCTGGCACCACCGGCACGGCCTGCAGACGCCGGCCATGAACTCCTTCAACCACTACGCCTACGGCTGCGTGGGCGACTGGCTGTTCCGGCACGTGGCGGGCCTGGGCGACGACCCGCGCGGGACGGGTGGCGGCTTCGGCGAGCTGCTGCTGCGTCCCGGCCCCGTCCCGCTGCTGCGCCAGGCGCACGCCCGCTACGAGAGCGCGTCGGGGACCGTCGAGTCGGGCTGGCGTGCCGGGCCCGACGGGGTCCAGTTCACGTTCGCCGTCCCGGAGGGCGTGACCGCCCGCGCGGTGCTGCCCGTACACGGCGCGTGGGACGGGATGACCGTCAACGGCACCTTCCTCATGGGCCTCAGCGAGCAGCTGCCGACCACCAGGCTGGCCGACGGGGGCTGCGCCCTGAACCTGCCGCCGGGCCGCTGGTCGTTCACGGCCCCCGCGGCGGCCACGGCCCACCTACTCCAGGAGTGGGACGACCTGGGCTAGTGCCGCGGCAGGCAACGTTCGCCGTTGTGATGTGACGCGCCGCCCCGGTGCTGTGCCGGGCGGCGCGTGCCCGTCACCCTGTCCGGGCGGCAGAACGAGTACGTGTACGCGAGATCGACGATGACGAAGGCGGACGGCTGCTTCCGAATCCGCCGCTACATCATCTGGCGGAACCGTCACGCCGACGACCGGCGCCTGCGCGCCGTCGTCGGCAGAGCAAACGTCGCCTGAGGCTCAGTCGAGTTTCTTGCGCATCTTCACCGAGGTCGCCTCGTAGCCGAGCGACTCGTAAAGGCCACGCGCGCCTGTGTTGAACCCGAAGACGCTGAGACCCAGAGTATGAGCGCCCTGCGCCCGGGCGTATTCCTCACCGAGGAGCATGGCCATTCGTCCCAGGCCCCGACCACGCTTGTCGGCGTCGATCACGATGTCCCAGATCCACCAGGCACCGGCGTCGTCGCTCGTGTCCGGCCCGATCCAGAGGTAGCCGACGGTCACCCCGGCATCGTCGACTACGTCGAAGACCACATGCCCCGGGGCCGGTATCCCGGACGGAAAGAACTGAGCCATGCTCTCGTCCGCATGCCGGTCGGCGTCCTCGGACGTTTGCCCCGAAGTGACGAGATCCTTGGCGTACGCGGCTCGACTGCGTTCGAGCCAGGCAGAGAAGTGTCGGGCGTCCAGGGGACGGAGGGTTACAGGCACCGGCCCAGCCTCCCACACCGCCGACGCCTGAGCGGTGACACCCCTGCTCAGGCGTCGCCACATCACCAACAGGGCAGACGCTGCCTGACGCGGCACTGATGAGCTGATTGTGAGGCTTGCGGTCACCCTCCATGTTGCTTTCCCTCACCGAGTGGTGACTTTGAGTGTGGCAGGTATGTGCTCCGGCGGGATGGGTGACAGCAGGCCGCTTCTGAGCGATTTCAAATGGTTTTGAACTTTAAATGATCTTGAAACCAGCCGGGCGCCTTTACAGTGTAGATCAATAAATCTGAGCTCTCCTCGCTCCTGCGTCCAGGCGCTTGCAGCCCGTCCACGGAAACCGGTTGCGCGCCTGTGCCCACCCTGTCCCTACCGAGCGGTGGGGAATGCCGCCTCCACGCCGCCGGACGCCCCCCAAACACCTCTCGAACCCGATGCCCTTGACACCCCTCCCCCGGGTGCCACCGAAATACGGCAGAAACGGGCCGCGGAGCGGAGTTCGGCCTGGTCAGCCTCTGCGGTGGAGATCGCGGCGGGCTTGCCGGCGGGTGGCCGAGGTCATCAACTCCTCCGAGGCGAACTCCCGGCAGCTGTACACCCGAGCTCGCCGGCGCCTGACCGAGGCGCGTGGTCGCTCCGATCGCCGGTTGGACCAGGCCCGCCGCCGCGACCTGGTGGAGAGCTTCCTGGCTGCCGCGCAGCAGGGGGACCTGCCGGGGTTGGAGAAGGTGCTGGCCGAGGACGTGACCGTGTGGGTGGACGGTGGCGGCAGGGTCGGCGCCGCTCGGCGGCCCATCTCCGGTGTCTCCAAGGTGGCGCGCTACTTGGTGGGGTCGTTGAGCATCGCCGGTGAGGGGGTGCGGCTGTCGGCTGCGGAGGTGAACGGCGCGCTGGGGCTGCTGGCCCGGGCCGGCGGGGAGCTGGTCGGCGTGCTGGTGCCGGAGACGTCGAACGGCCGGATCAGTGCCCGGCGGCCGCGCTCGCCCAGGCGGGCCGAGGCTTTGGAGACGTTGGTCCTTTTCCTGTGTGCCGATCGGCCCTATGCCCGCCGGCTGTGTGCGCCCACCGTGAGAGGTGAGGAACCGAACAAGCCGCCGGGAGGAAAGATGAGACGGCAGGCAGCACGGACGGCGGCGGCCGGGGCGATCCTGGTCACCACGGCGTTGACGGGCCTCAACGTCGCGGCCGCGAACGACCGGTCACAGCCGGCGCCGACTCCGGCCCCTTCCGGATGGCGGCAGACCTGCCCTCCGGAAAACCCATGGACGGGCCCGGGCATGGGGCCGGGCGGCCCGATGCCCGGCGTGAGGGTGGATGACGAGTTTGACTATCTGACGCAGATGCTGCCCCACCACCAGGAGGCCGTCGCCGCCGCCCAGCAGCTGCGCCGCTCCGAGCGGCCGCAGATGCGCCGGCTGGGGGAATCGATCGTGACGACGCAGAGCGCTGAGATCACGAAGATGAAGGCGTGGCTGGATCAGTGGTACCCGGGGCGCTCCACGGCGGTCGGCTACCGGCCGATGATGCGTGATCTGTCGACGCTGTCGGGCGACGCGCTGGATGAGGCGTTCCTGCAGGACATGATCCGCCACCACATGGGTGCGATCATGATGTCGCAGCAGTTGCTCATGCACGGGCGGGCACAGCACGAGCAGGTCGCGGCGTTCGCCCGCACGGTGCGCGACACCCAGCACGCCGAGATGTTCCAGATGCGGCGGTGGCTGGCCGACTGGTTCGGCGAGACGGGCATGCCCGGCGGCCCAGGGCCGGCGGGTGACGACCGCGGCGGAGGGTGCGGCTGGTGACCGCGAGGCCGGTTTCCGTACCGGGGGATGCGCCATGACGCGAAGACATGGAAGCCCTGAAATTCGAGATAGTCCACCCGCCGCCCGATTCTCCGGTCGCATGCCTCGGCCGACAGGGTCGTGACCGAGTTGTTCTTCGGTCGAACGACAAGCTGAGGGAGCCTCGACGCAGCGATGCGCCGCGGCTACCCGGCGAGTGGAGGGTCGGATCAGGCCGCCTCGTCCTTGGGCTTGGGAGCTGGAGCCAGTCGCACGCGGCCGGGGTGGGCCTCCTCGTCGGGGAAGACCCACTTCCGGAACGCCCAGAAACGGAAGACCATGGCGATCAGCGTGCCAATGACCTGCGCGCTCATGAAGTCGGCGATCTCCTGGGTGACCAGGCTCACCTCCGGGGTCTCCAGCAGGAACACATACCGGGAGATCCATAGCGGCACGGAGCTGAGCACCAGACCGACACCACTGACCAGGAAGAACAGCGCCGCCTCGTGATGGCGCTCGCGCCCGCCCCTGGTCCGGAACGACCATTCACGGTTCAGCACATAGGACACGATCGTCGCCACGAGCACCGCGATGACCTTCGCGGTCACCGGCTTCGGTTCCAGAACAGTGAGCTTCAGCCCATAAAATACCGCGTTGTCCACCAGGAACGATGTTCCACCCACCACCGCGAACTTCAGCAGCTCACGGTGCTTCAGGGCAAGGGCGGGCAGCGGTCCCGGCAATCCTGCGAGGACTGCTTTTGCTGTTTCGAAGCATCCCGATCTTCTCACCAGCCGGACACCCTGGTCTCAAGACTCACTGACACGGCCTTTCCGGCTCGGGCGACCGGAGCCGCACCTGTCGACATCTGGCATCGATCCTCACTCACACCACAGTCGAGTACTTCGCGGTGGAGCGCCCGTCAGGGGCCGGACCGTCTCGGTGACCGGATGAGCCACCCAGCAAACTTCAGCCCGGACACAACGTCGGGATGACTCCCCCGCCGAAAGCTGATGCTCAACACCGATCAGGCGGCCACCATACATTCGTTCCGTTGCGCCCCACCACTGATGCCGTAGCAGACGCGCGGAGAAGGTCCGTCGGAAAACCCACGACTCCTTCCCGCGTAACGAGTCCGCCGACCGGCAGCGGTTCAGACGCACAACGGATCGCCGCCTGTCGGTCTTGCCCTCCGCAGAGTCGGGACGCCCGTACTTCGCCGGAGAATATCTGGGCCGCTTCTCAGGACGGCTTCACCCCTCCCCTCCCCTCCCGCAGATGCTCGAGTAGCTCCTCCCGAACCCGCTCAGGCCTTCGCTCAGCGTGCGCGACATTCTCGGCCAACCACACCGTCACCTTCGTCGCGTCCGCGCCTGTGCAGGTGCGAAAGCCGAGGTGCGTGCGGATCTGATTGCGGTGGTACTCGTATGCGTCGGGGGTGCGTCACGTCCGCCCGGCATTGACCAGGGAAGCCACAACAAGATCAACGACGTTTGGGGCTCATACCACGTTCCTTACCAGCACCCCATCTACGATGAACGGTAGAAGCGTGATGGCTTTACCCCGTTTTTCGTCCTTCTGTTGTGAAGGAGGCCGATCGTGATGAACCACCTTCATGCTCGCCGCGGCGGCGGCAAGGAACACAGCACCGCGATCTTGGACGTCCGCGGATTGCGGTGGGCCTCGGAGCAGAACGTCGTGATGGCCGTGCTCGGCCGCCGTCCCGGGGTGCTGCAGGTGGAGGTCAACCCGGTGGCCCAGACGGCGACCGTGGTGTTCGACCCGGCCCGTACCTGTCTGGCCGAGTTGCGCACGTGGGTGATCGAGTGCGGCTATCACTGCGCCGGCCAGTCGGTGTCCTCCCACATCTGCGACCCGATGATCGAGCCCGGCCCGCCGCCCTCCGGCCCCACGGGGCCTTTGACGGCCGCTGCGGACACCGCCGCGCTACCGCAGTGGCCCGTCTGCGGCGACGGTGCGCGCGCAGGGCCCGCGCAGGACGCGGCCGGTTCCGGGACCGCCGTTCGTCGAGCGCCCGCCGATCACACCGATCACGGTGGGATGTCGATGGCCACGATGGTGGCGGACATGCGCAACCGGTTCCTGGTGGCGCTGCTGTTCTCCATCCCGATCGTGGCCTGGTCACCGATCGGTACCGAGGTGCTGGGCTTGGACCTGCCGGTGCCGTTCGGGCTGCGCCGGGACGTGTGGGCGCTGCTGCTCAGCCTGCCGGTGATCCTCTACTCTTGCTGGATCTTCTTCGACGGGGCGCTGCGCGCGCTGCGGGCTCGCACGCTGGACATGATGGTGCTGGTCGCCGTCGCGGTCGGCGCGGGCTGGCTGTATTCGGTGATCGTGACCATCACCGGCGGCGGTGAAGTCTTCTACGAGGCCGCTGCCGTGCTGGCCGCCTTCGTGCTGCTGGGGCACTGGTTTGAGATGCGCGCCCGCGGCGGCGCCAACGACGCCATCCGCACCCTGCTCGACCTGGCCCCGCCCAAGGCGACGGTCCTGCGCGACGGCGAGCCGGTCGAGGTGCCGACCGCCGAGGTTGTCGCCGGCGACCTGCTGCTGGTACGGCCCGGAGCCAAGATCCCGGCCGACGGGGTGGTCGAGGACGGCGACAGCGAGGTGGATGAATCCATGGTCACCGGCGAGAGCCTGCCGGTGCACAAGCAGCCGGGCTCGGCCGTCATCGGCGCCACGATCAACCGCAACGGCACCCTGCGGGTACGCGCCACCAGGGTCGGCGCCGACACCGCCCTGGCCCAGATCGTCCAACTGGTGCAGCAGGCCCAGAACTCCAAGGCCCCTGGGCAGCGGCTGGCCGACCGGGCCGCCTTCTGGCTGGTGCTCGTCGCACTGGTCGGCGGCGCGCTCACCTTCGCCGCCTGGTTCTTCCTCGCCGGCGCGCCGTTCGGTGTGGCGATCCTGTTCGCCATCACCGTGGTGGTCATCACCTGCCCCGACGCGCTCGGCCTGGCCACCCCGACGGCGATCATGGTCGGCACCGGGCTCGGCGCCAAGCGAGGCGTGCTGTTCAAGAACGCGATCGCGCTGGAGACCTCCGCCCGCGTCCAAGTCGTGGTCATGGACAAGACCGGCACCCTGACCAAGGGCGAACCGGAGGTCACCGACGTCATCGTCGACGGCATGGCGGAAGACGAGGTGCTGCGGCTGGTGGCCGCCGTCGAACGGGAATCCGAACATCCGCTGGCCCAGGCGATCGCCGCCCACGCCGAGGCGCGCGCCCTGCCTGTGTCGCGGGCCGAGCGGTTCGAGAACGTGCCCGGACACGGCGCCGTCGCCGATGTCGACGGACACCGGGTGGTGGTCGGCAACCGGCGGCTGCTGGAACAGGAGGGCGTCGACCTCGGCAAGCTGGCCGTCCGCCGAGACGACGTGGCCGCGGGAGGCCGTACCGCGGTCATGGTGGCGGTCGACGGCGCGGCGGCCGGGGTCATCGGCATCGCCGACGCGCCCCGCGAGACCTCGGCGGCGGCGGTGGCCGCCCTGCACGACCTTGGCGTCGAGGTGGTCATGCTCACAGGCGACAACGCCGCCACCGCGCAGCGGATCGCCCGGCATCTGGGCATCGACACCGTGATCGCCGAGGTCCTGCCCGGCGACAAGGCGGCCAGGATCGCCGAGCTGCAGGCCGGTGGCCGCAAGGTCGCCATGGTCGGCGACGGCGTCAACGACGCCCCCGCGCTCGCCCAGGCCGACCTGGGCATCGCCATCGGCGCCGGCACGGATGTGGCGATCGAGACCGCCGACGTGGTGCTCATGCGCTCCGACCCGCTGGACGTGGCAGCCACGTTGCGCATCGGCCGCGCAACCCTGCGCAAGATGCGCCAGAACCTCGGCTGGGCGATCGGCTACAACACGATCGCGCTGCCCATCGCCGCGGGCGTGTTCGCCCCTGCCTTCGGCCTGGTGCTGCGCCCGGAGATCGCCGCTCTGTCGATGTCCGGCTCCAGTGTCATCGTCGCGGTCAACGCCCTGGCCTTGAAGAGGCTGCGCCTGCCGCGCACATCCCCGGCCGAAGGGTGAGCGCCGGCGTGCTCACGCGCGCCGGCACGGCTCCCCGGCGGCGATCCAGCTTGACGATGTTCATGGCGGGCCTCCTGCTCAGGAGGGTGGCAGCGTCGTGGTGCGCGGCCCGGGATCGGTGTTCGGCGCGGTGGAGAAGGTGCGCAACGTGTTCAAGCGCTGCCGGTAGTCCTCCTCGTCGATCTCGCCGCGGGCGAACCGTTCGGCGAGCACCTGCTCGGGGGAGGGCCAGGCAGGGGGGCGCGGATAGTCCTGGGAGCGGCCCAGGGCACGGGCGGTGACGGACCCAGGCGCCCAAAGAGATCGGACTGTGCATGATGATGTCCACCCCGGCGGCGCGGGACATCGGCACGACCCGGTGCCCCCGCTCGGTCCGGGCGTCGACGACGTGGCGTCCCAGCCGCCCGGCCGCTCCCGCCACCGCGAACGTGGTGATGCTCATGCTTCATTCCTTCCTTGCTCGCTGTAGTTCTGGCCGGGGGGCATGCCGGGGATCGGCTTGGCGATGAGAGCGGCGGGGGTGAGGAAACCGATGTGGGCGATCGCCAGGATGAGCGACCACATCGCCTTGTCGTAGTGCGCCGACGCCCTGGCGTACAGCTCGTCGGGGACGCGCTCCCCGGACGGGTTCGGGGTGAGGACCGCCTCCACCAGCGCCGGCGCGGCCCGTTCGGCATCGGTGAAGCAGGCGGCGTCGTGCCAGGTGGCCTTCGCCGACTTCCGCTGTGGCCGCGGGGTTGTGTCCCTTCCACAACGGCGCCTCCGAGAGCGTCTGAACACTGCTCCGGGGAGCTGGTTCAGGCGGTTTGCAGCAGTTTGGCGAGATCGTCGGGCATGGGCATGGGCTGGGTGAGGCTAACGCGGGCGCGGCCGGTGTTGCCCTCGGGGTAGCGGCTCAAGGCGCTACCGGGCGCGGCCACGATGATCCGGATGACCTGGCCGAACGCTTCACGCCGGTCGTGCTGGGCCACGGCCAGGGCGAACATGGCGATGTGGTTGGCCGTGTGGGGCCAGGGCCAGGGCTGGGAGATGATGTGCGCGCGCTCCAGGTGCCGCCAGCGTGCCTCGGGCTCGGTCGCGGTGCGGGCGGCGCGCATCTCGGCGCGGTAGGCGGCCCGCACGCGTGCGGGCATCGGACGGCCGATCATTGCTTGTCCTCCTGCGAGTCCTTCTGCGCGGATGAGCAGCAGCCGTCCGCGCAACCGTCAACCCCGGAGACGGTGCCGGACACGCTGCCGGAGAGGGTGGCAGGGACGGCGCAGCAGGCGTCCCCACGCCAGGCTTCGCGGCCTTCCTTGACCGCGACGGCGGCGATGGCCAGGGCGGCGATCGGGTCGGCCCAGGACCAGCCGAAGGCGCTGTTGAGCGCCAACCCGACCAACAGCACGCCGGACAGGTAGGTGCACAGCAGGGTCTGCTTGGAGTCGGCGACGGCGGAGGCGGAGCCGAGTTCGCGGCCGGCGCGGCGCTGGGCGTACGACAGGAACGGCATGATCACCAGCGAGAGCGCGGCCAGGATCAGGCCGGGAGTGGAGTGCTGTGCTTCACCGACGCCGAGCAGCGCGCGTACGGCGTCGAAGGTGACGTAGGCGGCCAGCGCGAAGAACGAGATCGCGATGACGCGCAGCGCGGTCTTCTCCCGCGCCTCGTGGTCGGTGGCGGAGAACTGCCAGGCCACCGCGGCGGCGGAGGCCACCTCGACAATGGAGTCCAGGCCGAACCCGATCAGGGCGGCCGAAGAGGCGATGGTCCCGGCGGTGATGGCCACGGCCGCTTCGATCACGTTGTAGGTGATGGTGGCCGCGACCAGCAGCCGGATGCGCCGCTGCAGCAAGGCGCGCCGGTCCGGGGCGGGCAGGTTCAGCGTGGTCATGACACCGGCTTTCCTTCGCGCTCGCCTGTCTGCTGGTCGAGGTGTTCCAGGTCGTGCTCGAGTTCGGCCTGCGGCGCACGGCGCGCATCGACCGCGCCGTGCTGAGTGCCGTGCTGAGTGTCGTGGACGGGACAGAGCACCACGGCGTGGCCGGTGGCGGCCAGCAGGTGCTCGGCGGAGGCGAGCAGGTCCATCAGCTCGGGCCGGGTCAGGGAGTAGAAGGACTGGCGGCCTTCGGCGCGGTAGTCGACCAAGTCGCAGTCGCGTAGGCAGGCCAGGTGCTTGGAGACCGTGGACTGGGCCAGGCCGAGCTCACCGACCAGGTCGACCACCCGGGCCTCGCCGCGCGCAAGCCGGGCCACGATGCGCAGCCGGTTCTCATCGGCCAGGGAGTGAAACAGCGCCGCCGCCGGGGAGATGCCGGCGGCGATATCGGCGCTGACGCAGCGGCCGGCATCATTATCAATCGCCATACAGCGATGATATGCCGAATGGGGAATAATATGGCAAGAGGCGGCGGGTGCGGATATCGAGCCCCGGAACATTGCTCGGCCGGAGGATCCGCACGTCCGGATGCTGCTCGACCTGGCACTGGCCTACACCGAGCACACCGAGGCCCTGCACCCCGAGCGCGAGGGGACCACCTGATGGGCGCCGGGCACGGGTATGGGCACGGTCATGCGGCCGGGCTGCGCCGCGGTTCGGCGATCAGCCCACGCCGCTCGTAGTAGCGCAAGGTTTGCGGGTTGACTCCGGCCTGCTCGGCCACCTGCCCGCTGCACAGGTACGGCCCGTCGATGTCCTGCCTCACGCCGGTCGTCCCGCCCCACTGGTCGTGCGGCTGCCCTCGAAGGTCGGCCCGGCCTCGGCCCAGTCCTGCTTGCCTCCGGCGTAGACGCGCACGTCGGCGTATCGGCGGCCCGGGCGGCGTTGTCTGGGCTGAAGACGAGGTCCAGGCGCAGCCGGGCGCGCTCCGGCCGCGCTACGCCCTGCACCGCTTCGGCGAACAAGCGGAGTCAGGCACGCCCTGCTGCGGCCCGTCGTGGGGATCGACAACGTGGCTCACCTACTGGCCGTCGGCTGGTGGGAACGCGACGCGGAACGGTCGACCGAGCTGGTGCAGATCAATGGCGGCCCCGGGCTGCTCGTACGCGTCGACGGGGAGATCGACGGAGTGGTGGCGGTGCGCGTGGAGAACGGCTACGTCACCAGCGCCTACCACGTGCGCAATCCCGAGAAGCTGTCACGCGTGGAGCGGGAGACCGCCGGCGGGGGAAGGCAAGGCGGCCCGGAAGCCCCGGTCCGCCTTGCCGGGAACCTAGGCGCCCTGCCGTACGCTCACCCGGGTGTGGGCCACAGTGGCGTTGCCCGCCCGGTCCACCACCCGATACGTGATCCTGTACACCCGGTCCGCCCCGCCGTCCCGCTCCGCACGCAGCGCGAAGGAGGTGTCGGCCGTGCCGTACGAGGCGCCGCGGACGTCGTCCTCCACCCCGGCCGACGAGCTGGTGATCGAGACCAGGGTGACCGTGACGGGACCGGCGTCGGCCGCCTTCAGCGAGATCTCCACCGGCACCAGCCTGTGGTTCGGCGGCCACAACCGGTCGGGGCTGGGCGTGACGGTCAGCGTGGGAGCCGTCGTGTCGATCCTGACGGCGACCGACCGGGACTCCTCGACGTTGCCGGCCCGGTCGACGCTGCGGAAGGTCAGTACGCTCTCCCCTTCACGGTCCACGCGCACGGGACCGGTGTAGGCCCGCCAGGAGTCGTCGCCGAGGTGGTACTCGGTCCGCTCTACGCCGGTGCCCGCGTCGGAGGCGGTCAGTACCACCTGCACGGGCTGGGAGGACCAGCCCGAGGGCACCCCGGACGCGGTGGTCACCGGCGCCTCGCCGTCGTCGCCCCCGGGAGCAGTGTGGATCTTGAATCCGTCGACGATGAAGTAGGAGCCGTCCTTTTTCACTCCCTTGAGCGTGTGCGGCCCCGGCGCCAGGCCGGTCTTGGTGTAGACGACCTTCTGGTACTCACGGGTCGGGTTGTGGTTGTCGATGGTGGTGTCGAGCTTGCCGTCCAGGTAGAGGTCGACCTTGCCCTCGTCGGAGTTGACCTGGGCGATGTATTCGACGCCGGTGCCGTGGAAGGCCAGCTCGAAGGCGTCCCCGTCGGTCTGGGTGGCGTGCAGGTCGCCGAGGGTGGATCCGGCGCCGCCACGCTGGTCGTTCTTCCAGTCCCAGCCGGTACCGGTGTAGGTGACGCCGGAGACGTTGTCGATCGTCTCCACGCCGGCGGCCTTGGTCAGGCTCACATCCGTCAGCGCCTGGTTGCGCCAGACCTTCAGCGCCGTCGGCCGGCCGGCGGGAGTGCGGTTGTAGACCTTCCAGAAGCTGTTGCGGTCGCTCACCTTGACGTCGGCGATCTCCCTGATGACGTCGCCGGTGCGCAGCCCCTGCCGCCAGGCATGGGAGTCGGCGGGCACGGCGGCGAAGAACAGGCCGTCGTAGTCGGTGAGCCCGACGGAGGACTTCACCTCGTCGCTGTGGATCTCGGTGACCGTCGCGCCCATGAGCGGCTCGGCCAGGTTGCCGATCGTCATGCCGCTGTCCGGCTTGCGCCAGGTGAGCGGCGGCGGCGTGGGCGAGCCCGGCTTGCCGAATCCGGTCATCGCGAAGGGCTTGAAGCCCAGCGCCAGAGCCGGGGAGCCGGCCTTGAGGGAGTAGTCGAGCTTGGCCGGATCGCTGTAGGGGCTCGCCCCCTCGAACAGGGGATCGCCGATGACCGAGCGGGTGTCGAGGCCGCGGGCGCGCCAGGCGTCGGTGATGTCGGCGACGGGCTTGCCGTTGTTCCAGAAGAGGTTGTCGTCGTAGACGGTCTTGGAGGTGGACGGATCGCTCTGGATGAAGTCGTAGGGGTCGTCGGTGACGAAGATGTTCTTCTCGACGACGTCGCCGTTGTCGGCGTAGGAGACGTGGAAGTGCCCGCCGCCGTTGACGAAGACGTTGCCGCGCACCGTGCGGAAGAAGCCCTCGCGCAGCTTCACCCCACCGTTGAGCAGCAGGTTGCCGGTGACCTCATAGTTGGATGAGCCGTCGTCGAGGTCGACGTCCCAGTGGGAGGAGTGCCAGATCCGGTTGTGCCGGATCTTCGTGGTCTCCATCGCGTCAAGCTTGGCGTAACTCTTCTTCACGGCGTCATCGGCGGTCAGGGGCCAGAAGCGGTCGCGGCCCCAGGAGTTGATCGGCCCGTGGTCGGAGGTCTCCTTGACGCAGTCGAAGATGTCGTTGTCCTCGATGACGTGCCCGCCCCAGGTGCCGTCGTTGATGTCGACGCAGGCACGCGGCCCGTCGTGCACGGTGTTGCCGGAGACCGTGACCCGGCGGCTCATCGAGATCTGCACGCCGGAGGTCTGCTTCTCGAAGCGCCCGTTGCGGGTCAGGTAGTTGTCGGCGATCGTGATGTCGCGCGGGTAGTCCTCGGTCTTCGGGCCCGGCGTGGTGTCGGTGATGGTGCTCCGCATGCCGTCCCAGGTGGAGCGCTCTCGGACGGCGTCGTGGGAGCCGATGATCGCGATGTCGCTCGCCCCGGAGTCGCGGAAGTCGCCGCCGGAGACGACGTTGCCCTCGGCGTATCCGTCCATGAAGACGGCGTTGCCGCCGACCTGGTCGAAGCGGGCGTCACGGACGGTGATCCCTCTGGTGTTCTTGAGGTAGACCGCACCCGCGCGGGCGATGGCCCAGTCACCCAGCTGCAGTTTCTCGTACGGCCGGCTGAACAGCGTCCGGTGCGTCTGGGTGAAGGTGAACCCGGCGAAGGTGAGGTCGTGCACCGGCGACGCGGGAGAATCGCCCACGATGCGGATGAGCTCCTCCCGCTCGGCCGTCTCGACGCGGACCGCCGCGGGGTCGACGCCGGCGGGAGGCTGGAGGTACAGCCTGCCCGCGGCCTTGTCGTAGAACCACTCCCCCGGCGCGTCCAACTCCTCCAGGACGTTCTCGACCATGCGCTTCTGCGGGTGCAGCCCGCTGCCCCGGTTGTTGTCGCCCACCCACTGCAGCTTCGGGTCGCCGTTGCCGTCGACGCCTGTCACCTTGAAGGAGTTGCCGCCCCATTCGCCCTGGTGCAGCCCGCGCACCAAAGCGGTCGTGGGGTTCTTCCAGCCGGCCACCCGTGCCGGGGAGATCGCGTCGGCGGCGTACCCGTTGAGCACCTCGACCTTGGGATCGAAGTTCGGGTACCTGGCCAGGACCTGCCGCTTGCCGTCCAGGAAGAGTTCGTCGAAGTCGAGGTCCTTGCCGATGTCGGCGACCAGGGTGGCGCCCTGGTGGGTGGTCCAGGCGGGCGCGAGCCTGCGCCCGCCGCTGAGCACGACCGACTCGCCCGCGGCCGCCTCGTAGGTGGCACCGGAGTCGGCGGGGGTGAAGGTGAGGGGCTCGGAGAGGTAGTAGACGCCGCCCCGCACCCGCACCCGCAGCGGGCCGGTCGCGGTGGGCAGTGCCTCACGTACGGCGCGCTGGGCGCGCGTGATCGTCCTGAAGGGCGCCACCTCGGTGCCCGCGGCGTCGTCGTCGCCCTGCGTGGCCACATGGAAGACGGTGTCGGCCGCCAGGGCCGCGGTGGGGGTGAGGGCGGTCAGCCCGCTCGCGGCGACGCATGCCGCGAGGAGCAGCCGCCAGGGCTTGCCGTGACGCATAGGGGTCTCCTGTCGTGGATCACCTCATTTTTGCCACAGTCCCCTTGTGAAGGCGATCACGCCAAGGTTACGTTTCATCCGATCAATCAACGTCTGGAGTCCCCCCATGAGGCGAAAACTGCTCTTAGCTCCCGCTACTAGCCTCCTTATCGTCGGATCTATCTTCGCCACGCAACCTGTCGCGAGTGCCGACCCGCCCCCTGCGTACGAGCCCACGGTCGAGTCGCTGAACAGCCATCCGGTGCCTCAGTGGTTCAACGACGACAAGTTCGGCATCTTCATCCACTGGGGCGCCTACTCGGTGCCCGCGTGGGGACCGCGCGGCAGTTACGCCGAGTGGTACGGGAACTACATGAACTCGCCCGGCAGCGCGACGAACGCCCACCACAAGGCCACGTACGGCCAGGACTTCAACTACGACACCTTCCTGCAGCAGTGGAAGGCGGAGAAGTTCGACCCGGCCGACTGGGTCAAACTGTTCAAGGACGCCGGCGCCAAGTATTTCGTGCTGACCTCCAAGCACCACGAGGGCATGGCCCTGTGGGACAGCAAGGTCAGCGGGCGTGACAGCGTCGGCCTCGGACCCGGCCGCGACCTGGCCAAGGAGCTGTTCGACGCGGCCCGCAAGGACGAGGCCAAACTGAAGGCCGGCTTCTACTACTCGCTCTATGAGTGGCACAACCCCCTCTACACCGGACGGCCGGCGACCAACCCCTACACGGGGGCGGAGATTCCGTACACCGGAGCACCGAGCGGCGGTGACTACGTCAAGGACTACATGCTCCCGCAGATGCGCGAGCTCATCGACGGCTACGACCCCGACATCATCTGGTGCGACGGCCAGTGGGAGAAGCCGGCCTCCTACTGGAACACCGCCGGGGTGCTCGCCGACTACTACAACAAGGCGCTCAAGAGCGGCAAGGAGGTCGCGGTCGCCAACCGGTGCAAGATCCAGAGCGGCAACCTCGACAGCCCCGAACTGGACTTCCAGACCCCTGAGTACGCCGTCAAGCCGGACATCGATCCGGTCAAATGGGAGTCCAGCCGCGGCATCGCGCACTCCTACGGCTACAACCAGAACGAGCCGGAGGAGGACCACCTGACCTCCGACCAGCTCGTGGACTCGCTCGTGGACATCGTCAGCAAGAACGGCAACCTGCTGCTCGACATCGGCCCGAAGGCCGACGGCACGA
Organism: Streptosporangium canum; assembly: GCF_900113865.1. GTDB lineage: Bacteria > Actinomycetota > Actinomycetes > Streptosporangiales > Streptosporangiaceae > Streptosporangium > Streptosporangium canum. The sequence goes on from NZ_FOQY01000028.1 coordinate 95,603, forward strand.
TCCCCGAGATCCAGCGGCAGCGGCTGCTGGACATCGGTGCCTGGCTCAAGGCCAACGGCGAGGCGATCTACGGCACCACGTACTGGAACCGGGCCGAGGAGAAGGGCGGCCCCGACGACGTCCGCTACACGGTGAAGGACGGCACCCTGTACGCCACGGCGCTGAAGTGGCCAGGCGAGCAGCTTACGCTCGGCGCCGACCTGCCGGTGGACCACAGCACCCGCATCACCATGCTCGGCTCCGGCGCGCGCCTGTCGTGGAGCCGTGACGAGCAGGGCCGCGTCGTGGTGAACACCCCGCAGGAGACGGGGAAGCACGCCTACGTCTTCAAGATCGAGACGCCGGGCGTGCGCAGCCTGCTGCGCACCTCCTCCAGCCTGGCAAAGGAGATCGCCCCTGGTCAGACGATCAGCGGCGAGCTCACGGTCACCAACCCCGGCAAGAGGCACGCCCCGGCCACCGAGCTCTCCCTCACCGTGCCCCAGGGCTGGACGGCCACGCTCGGGGCACCTCGCGTGCGCCCGCTCGGTCCCGGTGAAAGCGTGAAAGTGCCGATCAGCGTGAGCGCCCCCGAGGGTGTTGCGCCGGGCCCCTACACGCTGGGCCTGTACCAGCGCACCGGGCGCATGGGGACGACCACCGCCCTGCCCCTGGCGATCAACCGGCCCAACCTCTCGCTCGGCAAGCCGGCCACGCAGAAGAGCACCGGCTACGACGCGCCGGCCTCCCGGGCCGTCGACGGCAACACCGGCGGCGACTGGAGCGCCGCAACGACGACGCACACCGCCGAGCCGGAGAAGCAGGCCTGGTGGCAGGTCGATCTCGGCGCCTCGGCCGCGCTGGACAGCGTGGACGTCTGGAACCGGCTCGACTGCTGCGCCGATCGGCTGAAGGACTTCTGGGTGATGGCCTCCGACCAGCCGTTCACCACCGACGACCTGGACCAGGCCCGCACCGCACCCGGCGTGACCGCCGTGCACGTCGGCGAGCAGGCCGGCTCGCCGAGCAAGGTCAAGCTGCCCGAGGGCACCAGGGGCAGGTACGTCAGGATCCAGCTCGCCTCGCCGTCCAACCCGCTGTCCCTGGCCGAGGTCCAGGTCAGAGGCTAGGCGTATTGACCAGGAGCGTTGCCGACGGCAAGGCCTCATCCATAGCGGAGATCTCCGGTGCGGCGAAGGTGTCGAGTCTTCACCGCACCGGAGGTCTTCGCGCCTCACCGCGACGCCCGGCTGACGGAGCGACCGGCGCGCTTCGAGGGCCATGCGCGCGGGCCGCGATTCCGAACTCGTTTGCCTCGCGGTGGCCCAGACCCTGCTCGGTCACCACTGCGAGGTCCGCTGGTTGCGCTTCGCCCGCACGCTGTCGACGACGGGTGAAAACTGACCCCGTGGCGACGGGCGGGTTCTAGACTCGTTTCTAGATCTCGCCGCAACACTTGGTACGAAGGGCGTTGCCACGACCAAGCCGTTTGACGAGGGCGGGGCCGGCTCGGATTCCGCTAAGCAGGGGTGAGAACGCAGAACTCGTTGCCCTCCGGGTCGGCGAGGACCGTCCACGGCACGTCGCCCTGGCCCACGTCGATGCCGGTGGCGCCGAGAGCCCGCAGCCGGGCCGCCTCCGCCTCCTGATCGTCACCGGGGTACGGGCGGAGGTCGAGATGAACGCGCGGCCGAACTGCCCGGTTCCATACGGTCTTCACGTCGGGCGTGCGGTGGAACACCAGATACGGGCCGACGTCCTTGGCGGAGCGCAGCACCGCGTGATCGTCGGTTACCTCGTGCAGGGTCCAGTCCATCGCCTCGTCCCAGAATCGGGCCATGGCCCGCGGGTCCGCGCAGTCAAGCACCACCGCGGCCATCGGTCCGGTGTCCCGGTAGATCGGTCGAGGCTCCAGCACGCAGAACTCGTTGCCCTCCGGGTCGGCGAGGACCGTCCACGGCACGTCGCCCTGGCCCACGTCGGCGGGCGTCGCGCCGAGCTCCCGCAGGCGCGCGACCAGGTCTGCCTGATGGGCGGCGGAGGTCGTGGCGAGATCGATGTGCACGCGGTTCTTCACCGTTTTGGGTTGCGGGTCGGCGACGACGTCGATGCAGACGGCGGTGGCACCGGGATAGACGAAGCCCACGGGCTCGAGGTTGGTCACGCCGGGTTCCTCGCTGTCGACACCCCAGTCGAGCACCTCCGCCCAGAACCGGCCGAGCGCCGAGTCATCCCGAGCCTTCATATGAATCTGAACAAGCCGCGTCGCCATGCCGCCGATCCTATGCCCGTTTGACATCCTCCCCTTCGTGCTCGTGGCCGAGGGGGATTCCACCCCGTTCCCATGCTGAGAAGATCCTCGTTTCGGCCGGCGAGCCTGCGGGACTCATCGTCGATGCCCTTGATCAGGCCGAAGCGGCGTAGTGCGACGTGTGCTTTATACACGTCGCCTGTGAGCCCGACGACATTTGTCCAAGACTGACAGTCGGCAGCCCATGCATCGTCTGCCGCATGAGTGAGTACAACCTTGAGCAGTCGCATGGGATGCACGTGGTCCACTACGGCCCGCGGGAGGCGCCGCCGCTGTTGCTCATACACGGATCGGGGTTCTCGGGTGCTTCCTGGAACCCGGTGGTCCCGGCACTCGCCGGCCACCATCACGTCATCCGGGTCGACCTCCCGGGCTGCGGCCAGTCCCCGCCCGCGCTGTCATACGACGTGCCCGTGCAGGCGGGCCGGGTGGCGGCGCTGCTCGACGACCTCGGCCTTCGTCGCGTCACCACGGTCGGGCACTCCAGCGGCGGCTACATCGCCACCGCGCTCGCCGAACAGCGCCCCGACCTGGTGAGGTCGCTCGCGCTGATCAGCACCGGCCCGAGTCCCGATGCGCTCCTTCCGCAGCCGTTGCCCCTTCGGGTCCTGTTGGCCCCGCCTTTCGGCCCGCTCCTGTGGTCGAGGCGTTCGGACGCGGTGATCCGCAGGGGGATAAGCGCGACGTGCGCTCGCCCCGTGAATATCCCAGACGACTTGGTCGCCGATGTACGGGGCACCACGTACCGCACGTTCAGGACGGTGCTGCGCCGCAACACTGCGTATATCGCCCAGCGGAGCATGTCCGAACGTCTCGCCGCCCTCGAAGTCCCAATGCTGGTGATCTTCGGCACTGCCGACCGCCGCTGGGAGCCGTCGTCGGCGCACCAGTACGACGCGGTGCCGAACGCGCGGGTCGAACTGCTGCCCGGCGTCGGGCACATACCCATGTTCGAAGCGCCCGAGACGACCGGCGAACTGCTGCTGGGCTTCACGGCAACGGCCGCTGACAGCCCGCCGGTGATCCCTAATGCCTAGAATGGTGACGTGCTGTCGACCGGGATGCCACCCGACTGGGCATGGATGGACATCGCAGTCCCGCGCCGCTCAGGCCGGCTGCCCGGGATCAGCATGGCCGGATTCCGCCGACGTGCCTCCGCACTCGTGGACATCGCCATGGTCGCGCACCCATCCGTCACCCTGATCATCGACCTGAGCGAGGGAGAAGGCCTCGTCTACGACACCCATGGCCGACACGAACGCGGCAGTGTCGTCATCGGGCTCCTCCCCGGCGATCTTCGAGCAACCGGCCGGAGTGTCGGCGAGTGCCTCCAGATCCGGTTGGAGCCGGCCGCGGCAGCTGCGGTGTTCAGCGCAGCGACCGAGCTCAGCGGGACGGTGGTATCCCTCGAGGATGTCTGGGGCCGCGACGCCGGGCGAGCCGAGGACAGACTGCGCGCCGCCGCGTCGTGGGACGAACGGTTCACGATCGCGGTGGAAATCCTCGGCCGACGGCTGGGGGCCCGCCCACCCGTCGATCCGGAAGTCGTCCACACCTGGCGACGGACGCTCGCCAGCCGGGGGCGGGTGCGGGTCGACGGCCTGGCGGACGAGGTCGGCTGGAGCCGCAAACGCCTGTGGTCCCGCTTCCGGTCCCAGCTGGGCATCACACCCAAACGCGCCGCCCGACTGGTGCGGTTCGACCACGCCGCCCACCTTCTCGCGGCGGGTCATGCCGCCGCCGGCGTTGCCGCCGAGAGCGGCTACGTCGACCAGCCCCACCTCCATCGCGAGGTCAAGGCGTTCGCCGGGGTTACGCCCACGGCCGTAGCCGTCGCGCCGTGGCTCGCGATCGACGACGTTGCGTGGCCGGTCATCGACTCGCCGGCCGCTACCTGGCCGACGCCACCATCGGCTGCCTGATGCTCTGGCTCCGCCACGCCGAATTGTCAGACACTCTCTAGCAGAGGACTCGAAGTCCCGGTATCTGTGCAGGCGTTCACCCGGTTCCTGTCGATCACCACTCGCCGGTTTCGAACCGCAGGACCTTGAGGGACGCGTGCCTGACGGGCCGCGAGCGGATCCAGGCCCCTGCGGAGGCTCGCTGCGCGCAATCTCGGAAGGGAACTCATCTGCCGGCAGGGGCTCTACGGCAGGTCAACTTCCCCGGAGTGGTTTCGCCGCCCCCGCAGACCGAGGAAGCGGACCGCCACCACACCGATGGTCACAGCAGCTGTCGTCCACACAACCCATTGCCCGATAGTCATGATCACCTCATTCCTGCCGGGTGGCATCGCGACCATCTGGACGGCCGCGCCGACCGGCACGGTCACTTTGGCGAGCACACCGATCGCTCCCGGCCGTCTGGCGCATGACCCTATGGCACCCAAAATCGGCCCGAGCAGAACACTCGCCGCCCACCAGTAGACCGTGTCATGCCCGTAGGAGCCAAGCGGGACATCGTGGACCACCGTATCCATGGCGTAGTACGCCGCCGTGGCGGCGAGCAGGGTCACCACACCGGCAACGGCGCCCCGGGCCGGCGTCCGGGCCCCAAGGCCGCTCCGCTTGGCGCGGGTGGCAAGAAACCCCGCCAGCACCGCCAGCCCGGCCCAGGCCCAGCCGGAGTCCAGCAGCCCGCTCACGATCTCAATGATCGACCACCCGCTGGTCGTCGCTTCCCGGCTTTCCAGATCCACAGAAAGATGGGCTACGGCGTTGGCCAGGGAGGTAGCCGCACCAAACACCGCGCCGGCCGCCAGGACGCCCACCAGGCTTTTCCAGCCGGGTCGCGGGTTGTCGTTCATGGACGACATTCTGCCGAACCAGGTCGTCACGTGCGCCGTCGGAAGGAAGCCGGAGCAGGTTCCCGTCGGGGCATCAGCGGCATATGCCGGGGGCGCCGAGCAGTCCGCGGGCTCGGTGCCGCTGCAGCTCATGGACGTAAGCAATACATACGCATCCGGCAACATGTGGACCGGCGCGGCAGCCGCGGCCAGCCTACCTGCCTGACGTGCCTTAACGACCTTCACGCATCTGACCAGCTCGTTCGCTTGACAACCCCAGACAACGATCGCCACAGCCCTTGGCGTCGATGATGGGCCAGGAGCGCACCGGCTCCGTGGGTGCCATGGTCGGCGAAGGCGGCATCTGCCGCGCCGGTTTGTCGGTGGGGTGACCTAATGTCCCGGCCATGACTTCAGCGACGCAGGCGTACACATACGCCGCGCCCTCCTCTCTTGTCGACGGTCGTCTCGGATTGGCGACCTCCGGCGGGCGGGCCCTGTCCGGCCCGGCCGTGGCCCCCCGGTTCTTCAGCGGCGTGGTGACACAGGCGGCCCCCGCCGCGGCGGCCCTGCTCGGCGTCGCCGACGTGGCGCTGGCCCGCTACCACCAACCTCAGGCGCGGCCCGGCTGGGTGCGCGACCCGGTGGTGACGTGCAATGGCGACCGGTTGCGGTTCGAGTCGTTCTCGGCCTGCGGCGGCGTGTACGCCCGGCTTGATCTGCTGAACGGCGCGCTCGACGGCGAGGTGTTCGACCGGGGCACCACCAACGTCGACGTGAACGCGCCGCTCCGGGAGGCGCTGGCGCGCATCGGCGCGCGTGACCCGTTGCACCTGGGGGTCGGGCTCGACGAGCTGGTCGTGACCACGATGGACGGCGCGGTGGTGGAGAAGAAGGTGCCGCTGCCCGAGCGCTGGTTACGCGGCTTCGCCGAGGTGCAGGTCATCGCCTCGGGCATGGACCAGCGCGGTGAGCTGGCCGGCATGGCGGCGGTGCGGTTCCTGCGCGGGCTGCCCAAGAAGGGCACGGTGTGGGTGGCGCAGGCGGGGCGGGAGCTGAAGGTCTCCGACCGCCAGGTTCCGGGCTCGGTCCAGCTCGCCGGCCCCAACCGGCTCGGCACCCTCCTGCCGCTGCTGCGCTTCGCGAAGTCCCTCCGGGTGTACGGCCCGGCCGACGCCGCCTCCAGCGCCTGGGAGCTGGAGCTCCCCGGCATGCGCTACACGCTCACCCTCTCGCCCGAGCGCTGGCGCGGCTTCTCCGGTGAGGGCGCGGTGCTCGATGACCTGGCCACCGACGAGGCCGAGAACGACGCCGACGTGGTGGGCATGCTGCTCAACTTCGAACCCGAGGTCGAGATCGGCCTGCTGGCCGACCGCGCGGGCATGCCCGCCGACCGGGTGCGGGCCGCGTTGACGCAGCTCGGCGTCGCCGGCCGGGTCGGCTACGACCTGTCGGAGGCCGCCCACTTCCACCGTGAGCTGCCCTATGACAAGGACAACGTGATCCTGCTCAACCCGCGGCTGGCCAAGGCGCGCAAGCTCGTCGACGCGGGCGCCGTGCACCTCGAAGGCGAGCTGGCCACCGTCCATACCTCGGGCGGCGCGCGCCGGGTCTCGCCGGCCGACGGATCCTGCACCTGCGAGTGGTGGTGGGACCATCGCGGCTCCCGGGGGCCGTGCAAACACGTGCTGGCCGCCCGGATCGTCGCCCGCGCCGCCGTGGAGGTCTCCCGATGACCCTCTGGGCGGAGATCTGTGATCTGGTCATCCGCAACCAGGTCACCCGCCTGGCCGACCGGCTGGTCACGCTCACCGAGGAGGAGCGCGCCGAGCTGGGCGGGCGGTTGCCCGGCCTCGTCAAGGAGCTGCGCCGTGTCCGCACCGAGCAGGTGCGCGCTCATCATCCCGGCGACTTCGAGGAGATGGCCTCCTGGGAGGTCGGCGACCTGCTCGACAGCCTGGCCGGCGCGCTGCTGCTGACCGGTGTCGGCGTCATCACCGGCCCGGCGGCCGCGGTGACGTGGATGACCGGCCGCGACGTCAACCGCCGCTGGGCCGAGGACCCCGACGTCGCCCAGGTGTGCAGGGTGGCGGCCACCCGCTCCCGGGAGTGGCGTCGTGATGTCGCGGTCCGGCTGGCCCAGCGGGTGCGCCGTCCCGCCGACCGCATCGCGCCGCTGGCCGTGGCGCTGCTGCGTGAGTCCGGCGCCGTGCCGCCCGACCACGACCCGCTGGTGGCCGCCTGGCTGGCTGCGCCGAGCGTGGCCGATGACCCGCTGACCCCCGTGCTGCTGCCTCGTGTCTTCGACGCCGACGGCGCGGGCCGCGCCCTCCGTGACGAGCGGCTGGAGCCCCGGCCGACCCGCTGGCTGGCCGCCGCCGCCCGCGAGCTGCCCAGGGAGCAGGTGCTCGACGGTTGCGTGAGCCGTTTCCTGCGCGGCGGCGAGGCGCAGGACCTGCGTTTCTTCGTCCGGCTGCACACGCTCCTCGGCCCCACGCCCGCGGAGTCCGCGCCCCGCGTGCGCGACTACCTGCGGTTGTTGCCGTCGGCTCCGGGCACGGTCGCCGAGCTGGCCGCCGGGCAGGTGCGCGGGGCGATGCCGCTCGACCACGCCGACCTGGTCGAGGCGGTCGACGCGCTCACCTTCCGGGACGAGGCCAAGCTCGCCGCCACGGGTCTGCGCTGGCTCGACCAGGCGATCCGGGCCACGCCCGAGGCGGCCGCCGATTTCGTGACCGCGCTGACCACGGCGTATGCGCACAAGTCCTTCGACGTGCGCAACCGCGCGGCCGAGCTGACCCTGAAATACGCCGACCTGTTCGCCGACCACACCGGGGCGATCCTCGACGGCGTCCGCCACCTCCCCGTCGACCTGGGCGCGAAGCTGGCCGAGCAGTTCGGCGGGGAGGCTCCGGTCGAGGAACTGCTGGAGCAGAAGGAGTTCCCGCCGCTGCCCGAGCTGCCGGAGGCGCGGCGGTTCCCCGAGCCGTCGATCTCCCCCAACTATCACGAGCGCTGGATCGGCCAGGAGCGCTGGCTGGCGGCCTTCGTCGCCGGGATCGCCGGCGACCGGGCGGGACTGCGCCGCAAGCTCAAGCCCCACGTCGAGCAGGACCAGGGTTACTGGCGGTCCAGGGAGGTGCGCCTCGACCCCGACGACTGGCAGTCGGCGCTGTCCGCCGAGTTCGTCACTCCCGGGAGCGTGCCGGAGCTGCCGCCGATCGAACCGGAGAAGTTCTGGGACGGCGCGAACCACTCCGTGGGAGTACGCATCCTCACCCGTGGCGAGGAGCCCGGCCCGGAGCCGAGGCCCCGGCGGATCATGCTGGGCGGCGCCTACCGGCCTGGCCGCTACCTCGACGACGACACCCCGCTGCGCGCCTTCTTCATCACCTGGACCAGCGACGACGGCCCGGACGGGGCGGTGGCCCACGAGGGCGACCGGCAGATCCCCTTCGCCAGGGGCCGGATCCATCTGTACGACTCCCCCACCGACGTCGAGCAGCCGTCGCATTTCGGCGCCGACGACGAGGACGAGGAGATCTGCGACGACAGACTGCCGGATCGCCGCCGTCCCATGCGGACGAGGCCTGGCGTCGTGTACGACGACTCCGTGGAGGCCATGCCGTCCTCCATTCTCGACCTCGCCTACGAGCACATGGCCGAGCTCGGCGTGGACCCCGCCCGGATCGCGGCGATGCGGGCGGAGGAGCAGGTACCCCCGCCAGGCCCAAGCGAGCCGCTCGTGGAGGTGACCGTCGTCTTCGTCCCACCCCGGCTGCGTTCCTTCATGCCCAAGGAGTTGCCCGAGCACGACGAGTGGCGGCGGCGCAACCAGCTGCCCCACCCCAATCGCGTCTCCCCGCCCCACGACTTCCTGCTGCACCGCTACGCGGAACTCGCCGAGGCCCTCCGAAACGGCACCCTGCCGCCCGTACTGCTGGCCACGCCGACCTGGATGAGCGGCCACCTCGACCCCGACGTGCTGGTCGGCCGGCTGGAGACCTGCGCCGCCGCCGGAGTGGAGCCGCCCTTGGCGGACCTGGCGCAGGCGCTGCTGCGGTTGCCCCGGGGCAGCCACCAGGCCGCGGCCGACCGGGCCGCCAAGGTCGACTCGGAGGCGGCGCGCTCGGCCGCCCGCTGGCTCTCCGGTGACGGCATGGCCGACCCTGAGTGCGGCCACGTGTGGCGCCACATGGTGGACGCGTCCATGGTCGAGTTCGGCGACGGCGAACCGGAGCACTTCACCAACGTCAGACTGCAGCCGGTGTTGCGGGTGACGGCTCCGACCGGCCATCGGCTGATCGACGAGGTGCTGCTGCGTCAGCCGTTCGATTGGACGGTCGGCGAGTTCGGCGGCACGCTCCGGGCGTGGCCCGCCATGCTGCCCTCGCACCGCGAGGTCGTGGCCGTCAACCTCCTGCCCTTCCTGCTGCGCGGCCACTGGGGCGCGTGGGTGATGCCCACGGAGATCACCGGCCTGGAGATCGCCCAGGGCCCGATGGGCGAGTCCACGGCGGTGATCCTCGCCTTTCTCCTGGCCGACAGCGTGCCCGGCATGATCCCGCTGGTCCTGAGCATGGCCACCAGGGGTGAGCTGCCCGCCGAGGCGATCGGCCGCCAGCTCGCGCTGGTGCTGCGCCGCACCTGGCGGGAGACCCGCCCCGCCATCGCGGCCCTGGCCGAGCTGGCCGACGCCGGCGGCCACCACGAGGTGTGGCGCATCCTGCGCGCTCTGCTGCCCGGGATGTTGCCGGGCGAGGGGCAGCGCATCACCGTGACCCACGCCGAACTCGTCGCCTTCGCCGCCGACGTGGCACGCTGGACCGGCGCGCGCGGGGAGATCCCGGTCGTCGCCGGGTTCGCACACAGCCGCCGGACGATCCGCTTCGTCCACGAGTGCAAGCGTCTTCACGCCCAGCTCACCGGAGCCACGTCATGACCTCTGATGACATCCGTACCGAGATCAGGAATCTCGTGCTCGACCACGACGCCGAAGGGCTGGCGTTGCGGTCGCCGAAGCTCACCGCCCCGGCGGACGATGGCATTCTTGGCCTTCCCGCCGAGCGGGCGGGTGAGGCGCAAGCGGACCCAGCCGAGCTTGGGCGGCTTCGCCCGCGCCCAGCGCCGGTTGAGCCACTCGACCGTGATCTTCCCGCCCTCGGGGAAGCGGAAGCTCGGAGCGTTCCTCACCCGCGACTTCCAGCGGACCTTCCACGTGCCGCAATTCCCGTATCACCAATACAGTCGCGACAGCGACCAGCACCACAGCGAGGATCAGCAGCTCAAACCAGCCCAGCCCGAAACATGCATGCGCCTTTCGCATTCAGGGAACCCGGACGGCATCCCCGTTCAGAGCGCTAGCCGGCACCTGGCGGGCGAGGCGCATGCGTTCGCACAGCTTTCTTAGCCGTGTCCGTTCACGCCAGGTGCACGCTTACCGCTCAGGAATCAAGTACGGCGGCGATGGCTTCGATCTCAACGAGCTGGTCGGCGTAACCAAGCACGGTGACTCCCATCAAGGTGCTCGGTACGTCATGCTCACCGAACGAGTCCCGGACTATCTTCCAGGCAGCCGCCAAATCCTCTTGCCGGGCGGATGCGACGAGAACCCTTGTGCTGATGACGTCCTGCAATGACGCGCCAGAGGCAGTGAGAGCCGCCTGCATGTTCTCGATGGCTTTCGCTGCTTGGCCCGCGTAGTCCCCAATCGCCGCCGTCGAACCGTCCTCGTTCAGGGGACACGCTCCGGCGAGGAAGATGAGTCGTGACCCGGAAGGCGCCGTGGCTGCGTAAGCGTACTGGGCGACGTCGGACAGAGAAGTGGAGCGAATTAAAGTGATGGCGCTCGGCATTGTCCCTCAGTTCCTTTCACATCGGATACAAAGCGACCATCCTGACATGAACATTCTGCCTGCTGCCTCCTATTTTCGCAGACCAAGCCGCCCGTACCTCGCAGCCGGCTCATGGTCACGCCGCCGCCCAGATGCGGCACGACGATCGCCGCAGGGTCGCCGGTCGTGGTCGGGGGCGATCGAAGGTCCAGGGCTTCGTTCCTAATGACGGTGTGGGCGCGTTCCCCGATATGGGCGGGACCGGGTGCCTTGTTCGTTCCGGATCTCTGTAGATCGAAGGCCACCTGCCGCACGGTCCGGCCGGCCTGCAACAGATCCAGGACTTTCCGACGGAACTCAGGGGGATATCTCCTTGCCATGCCGACCTCTCCTGAAGGGGGTGGAGGCATGTAAGTCAACCAAAGCGACTCCACGAAAGCCGGGGTACATCAAAGTCTCCAGCAATCCCGGCGCGGTTCACGTTTGTGTGGCGGGCGATGCTAGGTGGTTTCGGTCCGTTTCGGGGCGAATGCCTGTAGGAAGGTGTCGACCGCGGCGCGCGAGAGGGCGCGCAGTTCGGTGTCGGGGAGGTGCCGGGTGCCGAGGCGTGTGCGTCTGTCCATCGGGCCGCAGAGCAGGGCGAAGAACTGTTCGGCGGCCAGGAGCGGATCGGGCGTGTGCAGGTGGCCGGCGACCGTGAGGCGCGCGAGCCGGTCGGCGAGGGTTTCGGTGATGCGGTCGGCCGCGCGGGTGTGGATGATGTCGAGCAGGTCGGGGAACTGGTTGATCTCGGCGGAAAGCAGCCGGCGTAGCGCCCAGGATCGGTCGTCGCAGTAGCACTGAAGCAGGCGCAGGCCGACCCCTTCCAAGGTCGCGCGGAGGTCGGTGCCGCGGTCGGTGAGCCGGTCGACCGCGGCGAGATTGTCGGCCAGCGCCTGGTCGGCGGAGGCGGCGACGGCCTCGCGGAGCAGGTTCTCCTTGTCGCCGAAGTGGCTGTACACGGTGGCCTTGGCCACTCCCGCCTCGGCCGCGATCACGTCCACCCCGGCCTGGGCGTATCCTGCCCGGGCGAAGACGGTGAAGGCGGCGTCCAGGATCGCCTGCCGCTTGTCGATCCGGCCCCGCGCCGCGACGGCTTGATGCATGTCCTCAGCATACGAGGCAGTCCACCAGCCCAGACTCATCGGCCCGATCGGCTGGTCTAGCGAGTCCCGGTCACCCCGCGACGGCGGCGAGCAACTCGTCGGTGAGGCCGGACAGTCGTGTCGCGTCTTTTGCGGAGAACAGTTCGGTGTGCACGTTCAACTCGGTGAACAGGTCGAACGCGGTCAACGGCGGCGTCGGCGGATCGTCGAGCAGTCGCAGAATCGGCGGAACCACGTCTGCTGCGGGTTTGGCCATCATCCGCTGCTGGTGGAGGTAGGCGGCGGCCTGCGGATCGAACTCGCCCGCATAGCTGGTCGACGTGGTGCCGGGGTGGAAGAGCACGTACCGCACCGGGCCCTCGCCGTGCCGCTCGGCGAAGGTCACACCGAGCAGATCGTTCAGGCGCCCGGTCATGAACATCGCGTGCACCAAGTCGTAGTGCCGGCTGCTCTGCAGATCGTCCCAAGCCACGGGTGTGTCATGGCCGGGTCCGGCGACGTTCACGATCACCGGCCGCTCCGCCTGCTTCAGCGGGCCGAGCAGCCCGTAACTCACCAGCAGTCGGCTGAGGTAGAACAGTGCGAAGTTGCTCTCGAACCCTTCCACGGTCACCGACCGGTAGGACCGCATGAAACGGGCGCACAACACCACGCCGTCGATGGCCGGGTACTCCTCGATGAGCATGTCGACGACGCGGCGGGTGTCTGAGACCAGGCTGAGGTCGGCCTGGATGAACGCCGCGCCGCCGGGCGCCGAGGCGGCCTCGGCCATCAGTCGTTCGCCCTTGCCCGGACTGGTCCCGATCATCACGGCCCTGTCGCCCCGGGAGAACAACGCGCGGGCCAGTGCCGCACCGATGCCGTCGGTGCCACCAGTGATCACATAGGTCTTCATCGAGTCGGCGTCCTCATCGTTGTCATGTGCGGAGACACCAAAAGCATACTGGTTCGTTCATATAACTAGACTAACCAGTCTGGTTAGGCAGCCCCGACGGACCCGCGCCTGCTGCGTATCGACGAGGTCGAACACCACGTTGCCGCCAGAGCGGGCACGCGAAAGAAGACGTCGTCGTACTGGACGTCAGCCCGCCACGACTTTCTCCACAACGGCTGACCTGCATGAACGGGCTTAGCGTACGTTTTCCTTCCGCTGCGCTACGACCCCCGAAGTGGCGGCGGGCGCGGGCAGAACTCCGGTGTGCCGGAGCCGGTCTCGGGCCGCTGCGATGGCTTCGGGGGTGGTGGCGAAGACGCGGCCGGCCTCATCGAGGCGGGCGATGATGCCGAGGGCGTGCAGGGGCTGGTGGTGGCCGGCGCGGATGCCGGAGATGTAGACGGTGATGCCGCGGCGCTGTAGGCGTTCGATGGCATCGCCCAGGACCAGAGCGCCGCTGGCGTCGATGGTGGTGACACGGGACATGCGCAAGATCACCACGGAGACGGTGGCGACCTCGGACAGCTCCAACAGGAAACGGTGGGCCGCGGCGAAGAACAGCGGCCCGTCCAGACGGTAGGCGACGATGTGCTCGGCCAGCAGGGCATGTTCTTGCTCGGTGTGGTCGCCGGGCAGATCAGGGTGAATCGGCATCGCATCCAGGCGGACGTCGCGCGCGATGGAGCGCAATGCCAGCGCGCCGGCCACGATCAGGCCGAGGATGACGGCCTGGACCAGGTCGAGCGCCAAGGTGGCGATCGCGGTCAACCCCAAGACGACGGCGTCGCCGCGGGTGGAGCCGATCATGGCTCTGACCGAGCCGACCTCTACCATCCGCACCGAGGTGGCCAGCAGCACACCGGCCAGCGCGGCCAGCGGGATCTGGGCGACCAGGCCGGCGGCGGTGAACACGATCACGGCCAGGACGCCCGCGTGAGCCAGCGCCGCCAGCCGTGATTGGGCGCCGGAGCGGACATTGACCGCGGTGCGGGCGATGGCACCGGTGGCCGGGACGCCGCCGAACAGCGGGACGATGAGGTTGGCCAGGCCCTGGCCGAACAGTTCCCGGTCGGGGTCGTGCTTGTGGTTGACGCTCATGCCGTCGGCCACGGCGGCCGACAGCAGCGACTCCAACGCGGCCAAGGCCGCGACCGCGACCGCAGGGGCGAGCAGCGAGCTCAGCGCGCTCACATCCACGAAGGCCAGGGAGGGAGCGGGCAAGGTGGCGGGCAGGTCCCCGATGCGCGCTACCGGCAGGTCGGCCAGTTGCGCCAGCAGGGTGGCGGCGGCCACGGCGAGCAGGGAGAAGGGCACGGTGGGCCGCCAGCGCGCCCCCAGCAGCATCACCGCGGCCACCGTCAAGGCGATGCCCAGGGCCCACCACCGCGGCTGGGTGAGGAAGTCCTGCGCGGCCTGCCAGGCTACGGCGAGGACCTTGTCTCCCTCTGGAGTCGGCACGCCCAGGGCGGCCGGGACCTGCTGTAGGCCGATCACGCAGGCGATGCCGATGGTGAAGCCCTCCACCACCGGGGCCGGCACCAGGGCCATGTACTTGCCCGCGCGGCCCAGCGCCAGCGCGATCAGCATCAGCCCGGCCAACACGCCGACCATCAGCACGCCGGAGGCGCCGTGCGCGTGCATGATCGGAACCAGTACCACCGTCATCGCCCCGGTCGGGCCGGACACCTGCAGGCCCGAGCCGCCGAACAGCGCCGCCAGCACTCCGGCGACCACCGCGGTGGCCAGGCCCGCTGCGGCGCCCATGCCCGAGGAGATGCCGAATCCCAGCGCCAGCGGCAATGCCACGATCGCCACCGTCAACCCGGCTAGCAGGTCACGGCGGGGACGGCGGCCCATCGCGGCCAACTCCCCGCCCTCGGGTAGCACGCTGCGCAGGCGGGCCCAGCCCGAGGAGAACGAGGGGGTCACGAGGTGCCGGCCTCCACCTGGATCAGTTCGCTCAGCAACTCGTGCTGCTCGGTGAGCTTCTGGGTCAGCAACTTGCGGGCCGCGCGTAGCAACTCGGCCACGTCCCCACCGGCCAGGGCGTAGACCACGGTGGAACCGTCGCGGTGCGCATTGACCATCCCCGAGCGGCGTAGTACGGCCAGATGCTGCGACAACCCCGTCGGCTCGACCTCGATGGCGGCCAGCAGGTCCCGCACTGGCATCGGCCCCTCCTGCAGCAGCTCCAGCACCCGGATCCGCACCGGGTGGCCCAGCAGTCGAAACAGCTCCGCCTTGGCCTCATACAACGGAACCGACATCACAGAGCCGCCCCCTCGCCCGGTTCGGCCTCACCCGAGCCGATCGGCACACCGTGCGTGCGAGCCAACCGCGCCACATGATCCCATTCCGCTTCGGCCAGCATCAGCGCGTCAACATCATCGCCACGCCGGGCCGCCTCCAACGCCGCGGCCGCCCGGCGCCCCCGTTCCCTGACCACAGCAGCGAAAGACCCGCTCACAGCATCCCCTGACCTCGATCTCACCCGACAGCACGCATATTATCATGTAGTTAATTGCGCAGATTCGCAATTCATGGAGAGACAGACAGGTCTACTACGGGCACACGGCGGAGGCCCCCAGCGACTCGGCCCGCCCGTCTTGTCATCACATCGGGGAGAAATCATGCACGCGGCGATCAACTCTCCCGGCCGACCAGCAAAGAGGCGTTTCCGTGTCGACGACGCGTGACATGAGGAGGACGCCCTTGACGTACGTTCTCGTTCCATCGCTCCGTGCGGGCCTGTCCGGTCGTCGTAGAGCCCGAATCGTGCCGAGCGTCGTGACACACTCCGGCCTTGCCAGAGGCCGTTCCGCAGATGCTTATGGCGATCTCAAGAAGATCAGTAAGGTTTGCTGCCATGCGTACCCTCCTCGTCGCCCTCATGGCCGACGCGCTGTTCAGCCTGCCCCTCACCGGGACCGCCCACGCGGTCCCCGGGACCTCGACGGTCCTCACCGGCAACCCCCTCTACAGGACCGGCACGATCCCCCAGCAGACCTGTGAGGAACCTGCCTTCACCAGCGCCAGCCATGACGGCGCACGCCTCTACGTCATCGAGATGTCCGCCTGTCTCGACCGGGTGTGGTCGGCGCAGGTGCGGAAGGCGGGCTTCACCTGGACCAAGCCCAAGGTCGTGGTGTCGCACAAGGACCGTGTCAAGACCGCCTGCGGCCCCTACTACCCCGGCGACACCTTCAGCCTGTACTGCATCGGCACCGGGACCATCTATCTCATGGTCACCGACTCGGCGCTGAGCGATGAGCTCAACCACCCGCGCATGCTGGAAAGCCTGGCGATCGGCTACTCCTATCATGTACAGCAGCTGGGCGGCATTCTCCGCGAGGAGCGGCGGGCCGAGGCGAAAATGTCGAAGAAGCAGCGATGGGCGCTGAGCGCGAAGGTCTCCCTGCAGAACCTCTGCCTCACCGGGGCCTTCCTCGGAAGTGTCTGGGACTCTCTCTCCCACACCAAGGCCTACGGCACCGACCTCATCATCGACTGGAAGTCGGTGGAAGGCGACCACAAGGAGCATGGCAAGGCCAAGAACCGGGTGTACTGGGAACAGCGCGGCTTCGACACCCTACGGCCCGGAGCGTGCAACACCTTCACCGCATCGGCGGGAAGAGTCGCCTAAGACCTGTGAGGAGTCCGGATCACGAGGTTGCGGATTCGCCTGCGCGGTGCGGTCCAGCTCTGGTAGGGCTCTGGCCTGGGCAAACACCACTATGACGTCGAGCAGACCTCCGCGCTGCCGCACGCCTTCCGCCTGCTGCGCATCCGTCGGGAGGTCCGCGCCGACATCCACGAAGCCTTCCTCAGCCTCGCCTGCGCGCTTGGCTGCCGGCGCCGCCCCGGCCCATTGCGTCAGGACCTCTTACACCGTCTCCGCTTGGTTGCCTATCCGGCCGTTCCTCGACCTGCTCGGCCCGGCGTCCGCGCCTGTGGACCGGCCACACCGAACTCAGCGAGCTCGGCGTGGCCCGGTTCGCGCTCTACCTGACGCACCACCGGAAGGGGTCCGCCCTCAAGGCGTACGGTCCGAGGTGCCCGGCCCCGTCGACTGAGCCGGCTTGGCCTCGTCAGCCGAGCCGGCCTGCCCGCCGCAGAACACCTCCTTGAGGAGCCTGTCCACCAGCTTCGGGTACACCGCTGCCGGGTCGACTGCGGCGTCCCCGGTGGTCAGCGAGGCGGTCAGGGTCTTCTTGCCGTCGGGCGAGCTGTACATCAGCGCCCCGTAGCCCTCCGGAGGACTACCGTTGTGCTGGAAGACGGTGCCGCCGCAGTTCGGGCCCAGGTCCTGCACGAACAGCCCGAAGCCGTAGCCGAGCTTGCCGTACGGCTTGCGCATCTCGGCCAGCAGCGGGGCCGGCAGGAGCTTGCCGCCCATCAGCGCGGAGATGAACGTCTGGAGATCCTGGGTGGTCGAGATCAGGGCCCCGGCGCCGGCCAGCAGCGAGAGGTTCTGGCGGGAGACGTCGACCACCTTCCACTGGCCGGCGTCCTGGTAGCGGAAGTAGCCATGGGCATGCGGCCCGGGGAGCTGCGTCCGGGCGCCCGGCACCACGGTGCCCCGCATCCCGAGCGGCCGCAGGATCCGCCGCTTCATCTCCTCGGCGTAGGATCGGCCGGTGACCTTCTCGATCAGCAGCAAGGCCAGCGTGTAGTTGGTGTTGGCGTAGTCCTGGCCCGTTCCCGGAGCGAACTTCGGCGGCTTGGACAGCGCCAGCCGTACCAGTTCCTCCGGCTGGTAAGTGTGGAACCGGTTGTCCAGCCACTCTTTGCCCTTGCCGGGGATCCCCGGCACGTACTTCCCGTCGTAGAAATCGCCGGTGTAGTTGAACAACCCGCTGGTGTGCTGCAACATCATCCGCACGGTGATCCGCCGGTCCAGCCCGAGCTCGGGCAGGTAGCCGGCCACCGGGCTGTCCAGCCCGATCTTGCCCTCGGCCACCAGTTGAAGCACCAGGGTCGCGGTGAAGGGCTTGATGACGCTACCCGTCCAGAACCGCCCGTTCGTCGGCGGCTTGGCGGCCTGACCGAGCTTGCGCACCCCGGCGCTGCCGACCCACTCGCCCCGCTCATCGTGCACACGCAGCTGCACCCCGGCGAGACCGAGATCGACGATCTCCTGAATGGCCTTCTGCAGCTCCGGGCGGTCCTGCCCGGCAGCGGCCTCCGACACGGCCGTACTGCTGTCCGCTGCGGCCCCCGCAGGTGTGCCCACCCCGGCCAGCAGCGCGGCCGCCAGCGCCGGCACCGCCACTCGCCGGAAGATCTTGCTGAGGACGACCGGGCGCTGGTGCACGCCGTCGGTGCGCGCTCTGGTCGCCGTGATCACGAATAGGGATCGGGTTTTCATGGTTCCTCGTCTCTGGTGTCGCGCTCAGGCGAAAAGCTCGCCGAGCGATTCGGGGTCGACAGGGGATGGGGGCGAGGCGGTAGGCCGGCAACCGGCACGCCGCCCTGGCCGGGCTCGACTCCTTCCCCGACCCGGCACGCCGCCGTGCCACGGGGGCCGGACAGGACCCCGGTGACCAGCTGTTGCCGCGCGGGTCGGCATGCCGTCAAGCGACGTCGAGGGCTCCGGTGATCTTGCGGATCATCTCGGCCAGGGTGGGGCTGGGCTGGCCCTGGTGGGTCCGGGCGGCTGCTTCGATGGCGACGATGACGGTACTGCGGAAGTTGTCGGCCTCGGCCGGAGCCTGCTGCTTGAGCAGGGTCATGGACGCCGTCAGGGCCGGCAACACCTGGTCGGCCAGGTCGGCTGTGGTTTTACCCCACTTCACACCCTTGGGCGCCTTGGTGAGCACGTGCCCGACCAGACCGGTCGCGGAGGTCAGGGCGATGGAGCCGTGAGTGGCGACCTTGTGGGCCGAGTCGGCGACACCAGCCGCGGACATCAGCGAGACGGCGCCCCACGCGGCGGTCCGCAGGGTGAGCTTGTCCTGGTCGGAAAGGGTGACGGACATGGTGGTGTGCTCCTCTGAAACTGTGACGAAATTCGATTGAGCGAGCGGATGGTGGAATACGGTCCTGCTGGTGCCCGGGGCATCTCGATTACTCAGGTCGGGTCGCCCGGGGGATCTCCCCCCTCAAGGCCGCAATCGCTGAACCGTTCATGGCATCCACGATCACCGACCGCTCTGATACCGGGCTGTTGCCGTCCTGACGCGGCCGCTGACACGACACCGCATGGTCGACGACGAGCGCGAGGGCCGGTCAGCTGGGTCGAGGGCTCCGGTGATCTTGCGGGCCGTCTCAGAGCCGAGCGTCCGCCCGCCCGACTTCGATGCCGACCGCCGCAAGGAACACAACACCGTCGAGCGCCGCGTCGACAAGCTGCGGCAGTTTCCACGTCGTGGCCACGCGCTTCGGCACGCGCGACGTCATCTACCAGGGCACGATCGACGTCGCGTCCATCAAGCTCTGGCTCCGCGATCCCGTCCCATGATCCACGAAACACGGCCTGACGACGGACTACCGGCGCAGGACACCAGAGGCGTGGGTCTTGGCGGGTGTTTCTTGGCTGGTCCATGCGATGCGGCGAAGACCCTGATCCCCACGTCCCGCCTCGGCGTCTCGGGACTGGCCCAGGGCGCCCGCCTGATCTCCGCCCTGCCCGCGGGACCCAGCCGCGCCCTCCTCCGCCTCACCACCAAGAGCGCACGCCTCTACAACTCCATGACCGTCGACGACTACCCGCCGTCGCCCACCGCATCAGGAGGCCGGGGCGGCCTGGCGGGCGACCCCGGAGGCGGGCTCGGGGTGGCATGAGGAGTGCCCGCCGCCGGTCACGCCTGCGGGGTGTGACCGGCCGGCGATTCCAGCGGCAGCCGGATGTCAACGTGTCACACGATCTGGATGGCGACGACCTTCGGAGGGCGGTTCGGGAAGGTGATGTCGTGCCAGCGCTCGATCTTCACCGAGTCGCCGTTGGCGTCGTAGTAGATCAGGTCGTTGTTGCCCGTGGAGATCCGGTCGACCCACCATCCGCCGAAGTCGGTCTTCCCGCCGTTGGCGTAGCAGTCGACGCTCTCGCGGCCGTCGAGGTGTGACCAGATCTTCAGGAAGTTCTCGCCGCCAACGCATTGGACGTGGTCGATGGCGAAGGCGGTGCCGCCCGGGATGGTGACGGTGAAGGCGGCGGTTGCGGCGAGCGCCACGGCCATGGAACGGGCGTTCTTCTTGCTCTTCGAGATCACAGACTCTCCTCCTGCGGAGACCGGCGCGCACGGCCCCGGCCCTGTTGGTGACGTCGCGTCCTGGCGGAACGGTGCTTCGTCCGGTCGGCAGACGGCCGGCTGCGCACCGGAGCGGCCCCTCGCGGCCGCGCCTTTCCGTGACGCGATGGGGTTGTTAGGTAACTCAAAGTAATATCACCCTCCGTCCGGCCAACACTCCGAACGCGAACTGTTGGGCCGGAGCGTCACCCGATCGTGGCGCTCACGCGCGGCCAACGAGCCGTGGGTCCACCGACATGGAGGACCACTCGATCGGCATCAAGCCGCTCGGCGGCGAACCCGATCACCTCCGCCGGAACCTTCAGCGGAGCATCCGCCAGGAACGTCCCCGGCGTCCGGGCCGTGCCCCACTGCACCGCCGCTCCATGCGCGACCAGGGGGGCGGCGTCGACGTGCCCGGTGGGCGAGGTCGGCGTGGCCGGCGGGCCGTGCAGAAGTGCACACCGGGCTCTTCGGGAGCCGAGGGATGTTCCAAACCCGCAGAACCTCATAGAAATGCCCTGAGAATTCCGGACATGGATGTAGATGACCGATGATCCAGTTAAGGAGACCGGATGGGATCCGATCCCCGTAGCCGGTTCGTGGAGCTCTACGAATCCGCCTACGAACCCATACTCGGGTACGTCCTGCGCCGCTACCCGCACCCGGAGGCCGCCGCCGACGTGGTGGCCGAGACATTCACCATCGCGTGGCGGCGCATCGAGGAGGTGCCCAAGGGCGACGAGGCGAGGCTGTGGCTGTACGGCGTGGCCCGGCGCGTGCTCGCCAACCATCGGCGCGGCGAGCGGCGCCACGAGCAGCGTACGGCGGCCCTGCGCGAGCGGCTCGCCGCCTCCCCCGCGCTGGCCCGCCCGCCGGAGGACGAGATGCCGCAGATGGGGAGGGTCTTCCGCGACCTGCCGGACGACGACCGGGAACTGCTCTCCCTGGTCGCCTGGGAGAAGCTCGACCATGGGCAGATCGCCCGCATGCTCGGCATCTCCCGCAACGCGGTGCGGATCAGGCTCCACCGCGCCCGCAAGCGTTTCGCTCGGGGCCTGGCGAAAGCCGGGATCGACCATCCTCGTGCCACCGCCCTGGAAGGGAGTTCGTTGTGAACCTCGCCGATCTCGCCCGCGTGCGCGACAAGGACCTGGCCGGAGAGGCGTCCGCGCCGGAGACGCGGGCGCTCATGCACGCGATCATGTCCGAGGAGCGGGAACCGGTCACCGTGACACGGCCCGGCCATAAGGTCCGCCGGGGGCTGGTGCTGGGCCTCGCGACCATGGCGGCGGCCGCGGCGGTCGCCGTCGGCATCGGCCTGGTCGGCGGCCCGGTGACCAGTTACGCCAACGCGGCCGTCTCCATCAAGAAGAACGATGGATACTTCAGTGTGAACATCACCGACCCCACGGCCGACCGCCGCAGCTTCGAGGAGGCGTTCCGGGCGGTGGGGCTGAACGTCACGGTCAAGGTCGTCCCGGTGGCGCCGTCCGACGTAGGGAAGCTGATCGGCCCCATCGTCCCGGGCGGCTTCAAGTGGCATGGCAGCATCGGTACTCAGACGATCAGGCCGTGCTCGTCGGCGTTCTGCGGGAAGGTGTGGATGCCGGCCGACTTCCCCGGCCGCGTGGTGTTCGGCGTCGGCCGTCCCGCCGAGCCGGGCGAGCCGTACGTCGACGAGGGTCCCCTCGCCCCGGAAGGTGATGAGGCCCTGTCCGGGTACACCAGCCACGGCAAGACGGTCGCGGACGTGCGGACCGAGCTGAGCCGGCGCGGGCTGAAGGCCGGCTACCGGCTGGTGTGGCAGTACCTCGACGGCGGCGACGGCGGCATCTCGTGGTTCGACGAGGCCGTTCCGGCGAGCCGGATCAAGAACGACTGGATCGTGGCGTCCACCCGCTTCCATAGTTCCGACACCGTCGACCTGTACGTGACCCCCGGCAAGGACGCGGGCCCCGTCCCCAGCCCCCACCCCGAACCACAGTGGTACGACATGCCGGACTGAGTCCGCAGCAGGGGGACGGCGCCCGGTTCCAGTCAGGGCGTCGTCCCTTTCCGGCCCAGCTGTTGGGTATCTCGGGCGGCACCCTCTGCAACCACATCCCCAACCTGCAGGAAGCACGTCCGGCACGGCAGCCGTCCCTTGGTCTGATAGGTCTTGCTCACGGTCCCCGTCTCCTTGCTCGGAGTGATTTGGCGATTGCCCGAGACCTACCACCAGGTAGGCCCCGAGGCGGGGACCGCCACTTCAAGTTCTACGAGCTACGGGACAACATCAGTGTCAGTAGATGCGTCATGAGAGTGTCACTGAGCGGCCCCTCGGCTCGTTCAAGGTCGGCGCCGGTGGCGAGGGAGGAGGGCCGGGCTTTCCCATGTACGGCACCCAGCGGCAACGGACCTGGTGATTCCACACGTTGTCAGTGGTGATCGATCCTGTTGACCCCTATGACTCCCCACCTCTTTGTGCCCTCGTCGTGTCGGAACACGTTCACCCCGTAGTACGAGAAGTCGATCCACCCGTCGCGGTCGTCTTTGCCTTGCACCCACTTGGTGCTCACGCCGTTGAGGTCGGCCTTCTCCGCCGCCACGTTCCCCCAGCTCCTGCTGCCGTCCCGGTACACATTCAGCCCGTCTTTGGGGAAGCTGATCCACCCGTCATCGGTGCTTCTTCCCTGCACCCAT
>NZ_FOQY01000070.1 GCF_900113865.1 Streptosporangium canum
ATCGCCGGCGTGAAGGCGGGCGAGTTCGACTAGTCCCAATTAGGTAACAAAGAGCCCCTCGGCTAGTGCGGCTTGCCGAGGGGCTCTTTCGTGGAACAACTAACCCGATGCCCAGTCTAGGGCGATGTGACCTTGATCACGAGGTTTGGTCAGTGGGAGCAGGCTGGGAGCAAGCCGCTCCCGGCCGGTCCCCGCGAACCTCGGTCATTCCAGGTGGTTCACCCCGCCCGAACTGGAAAAACTCTCTCCAGAGCAGGTCATCGGATCGGTAAGACTTGCTTTGGGAGCAGGGGGCCGCAGGTTCAAATCCTGTCACCCCGACACGTAATACGAGGTAGAGGCCGTCTTCGATTTCCGGGGGCGGCCTTTCCCGTTCTCCGGGCGGCCGATCGCATGGCCGGAAACGGCCGTTCGGCGAGGGCCCGCGGCGGATCGTACGGTGAGACCCTGCCCTACGGAGGCGGGATGTGCCGGGAGCTCTACGGAGCGTGCCGTGCGGCGAGCGGGACGTGCCGGGAGCGGGCCGAGCGGATCAGACGGTGCCGCTGAAGAGGGCCCAGACGGCCTTGCCGCCGCGGTCGAGGTGGTCCCAGCCCCAGCACTCGCTGTAGGTCTCCACGATGTAGAGGCCCCTGCCGTTCTCGGAGACGAAGTCCGGCTCCTTGGGGGTGGGGACCTCGTCGCTGGGGTCGGCCACGGCGAGCAGCACGTGGGGCGACAGGTGCAGCAGCATCAGGGTGATCGGGGTGGTCTCGGCCTGACTTGCCGGGCACAGTGCGTAACGGACCGCGTTCGTCACCAGTTCCGAAACTACTAGCGCTGCGTCATCACTCAGTTCCGACAGACCCCAGTCGCTCAGTGTCGATCGGGTCACATCTCGCGCGGTCTTCACGGAATCGGCCTGCCGGGGGAGCGGGCACGCCGTGGCGTCGGAGTGATTGGCCCCGAGCAGTTCGTCGAAGCCGACCTCGCGAGTCGCCTGCAGGTAGTCGGCAGCCGATTTTGGCTCCTCCACCATCCTGCCGGTACCTCCCGCTGTCATCGTGAGTCTCCGTGCCAGTTGTGAGTTTTCAGAGCCTGTGCACCATAAGCCCAATATGCACTAGGCCATCATGGGTCACCGGAACGTCCGCTGCAAGACCCAAATGCACGTGCAGTTGCAATGTGCAGCAGCATGAGCGGTTACGACAGGAAGTTGGCGAATCGGACACGGTGTTGAGACCTTGTCATCGAGGCCGGAAGTGGTGACACTGTGTGCGCTGGCCCAATTGAAGAGGGAGGCGAAGTGACGCAGGTTCAACAGGGATCAGGTCCCACAGCTCTGCGTATCCTTTTGGGCTCCCAACTGCGCCGGCTGCGCGAGACCAAGGGCCTGTCACGGGAAGAGGCGGGCCACCTGATCCGGGGCTCCGAATCCAAGATCAGCAGGATGGAGCTCGGACGGGTCGGCCTGAGGGAGCGCGATGTCGCCGACCTTCTCACCTTCTACGGTGTGGAGGACGAGGCGGCCCGTTCGGCGGTGATGGACCTCCTGCTCAGGGCCAACGAGCCCGGCTGGTGGCACCGGTTCAACGACCTGCTGCCCTCGTGGTTCCAGACCTACGTCGGCCTGGAGGAGGCGGCCTCCCGGATCCGCACCTACGAGGTGCAGTTCGTGCCGGGCCTGCTCCAGACGGAGGAGTACGCCAAGGCGGTCATCACCGCGGGGAGCGCCGGAGTCGCCCCCGAGGAGATCGTTCGCCGCGTCGACCTGCGGATGGAGCGCCAGCAGGTGCTCGACCGGGCCGACGGGCCGTTCTTCTGGGCGGTCATCGACGAGGCGGCCCTGCGGCGTCCCATCGGAGGCTCCGAGGTGATGCGGGCCCAGCTGGAACACCTACTGGACCTCATGCGCCAGCCCAACATCACGATTCAGGTGATGCCGTTCAGTTTCGGCGGCCACAGCGCGGAGGGCGGGGCCTTCAGCGTGTTGCGCTTCCAGGACCAGGAGCTCCCCGACGTGGTCTACGTCGAGCAGCTCGCCAGCGCCCTCTATCTGGACAAACGAGAGGAAGTCGACCGCTACAGCGAAGTCATGGAGCGGTTGTGCGCGGTCAGCACCACCCCGGGTGAGACCACCGACATCCTGAGGCGCATCATCAAGGAGAACTGAACAAGCAGCGGTCGCTCCGAGGTGTAGGTCTGCCCTAGACTGGCCAGCGGCGCTGGACACCCGCCACAGTGGAGCATGCCCTAATCTCGCATGTCTCGACGGCTGTGCCCGGTGCCGCTCATGTGGGCGCGGCGCGCGAGCTTGCCGCGGTAGCCGTACGACTTGACGCGCCCGCGATCACTCGAAGCTTGATCAAGGAGACCACCCCGTGAAGACCGCTGTGGAGGAGCTCAGCCCGACTCGGGTCAAGCTCACTGTCGAGGTGCCGTTCGAGGAGCTCGGCGAGAGCCTGCAGGCGGCGTACAAGAAGGTCGCGCAGCAGGTGCGCGTTCCCGGCTTCCGCCCCGGCAAGGTTCCGGCCCGGATCATCGAGCAGCGTTTCGGCCGCGCGGTGGTGCTGGAGGAGACCCTCAACGACGCCGTGCCGAAGCTGTACGGCCAGGCCGTCGACGCGAGCGACATCTTCCCGGTCAGCCAGCCGGAGATCGAGGTCACCAAGATCGAGGACGGCGAGCAGGTCGAGTTCACCGCCGAGGTGGACATCCGCCCGAACTTCGACGTTCCCGACTTCCAGGGCCTCGAAGTGACCGTCCCGGTCGCCGAGGTGTCCGACGAGGACGTCGACGCCCAGCTGGACGGCCTGCGCCAGCGCTTCGCGACGCTGACCGGCGTCGAGCGCGCCGCCGCCAACGGCGACTACGTCGTGATGGACCTCGCCGCCGCGATCGACGGTGTGAACATCGAGGAGCAGCAGGCCAACGACGTCTCCTACGAGGTCGGTGCCGGCTCGGTGCTGCAGGGCCTGGACGACGCGCTGGTCGGCATGTCCGCCGGTGACACCAAGGAGTTCACCACGAGCCTGGTCGGCGGCGAGAACGCCGGCGAGGAGGCCGTGGTCACCATCACCATCAAGAGCGTCAAGGAGAAGGTCCTCCCTGAGCTCGACGACGAGTTCGCCCAGCTCGCCAGCGAGTTCGACAGCCTCGACGAGCTCAAGGACAGCATCCGGGAGCAGGCCCGTCGCAACAAGCTGATCGACCAGGTCGTCCAGGCCCGCGAGAACGCCCTGGACGCCCTCCTCGCCAAGATCGACATTCCGCTGCCGGAGAGCGCGTTCAAGGCCGAGGTCGACAGCCGCAAGCACAACCTCGAGCACCAGATCGCCGAGAGTGGCCTGAGCAAGGAGGCGTACTTCCGCCTCTACCAGACCACCGAGGAGGAGCGCTACGCCGAGTTCGACGACAACGCCGCCAAGGCGCTCAAGACCGGCTTCGTCCTCGACAAGATCGTCAAGGCCGAGGAGCTCGGTGTCAGCGAGCAGGAGCTGACCAACTTCGTGGTGCGCCGCGCCATGCAGATGAACGTCGCCCCGAACACGCTCGCCCAGCACCTCGCCGACAACGACCAGCTCACCCTTGCCATGGTCGAGATCGTCCGGGACAAGGCCAAGAGCGTCGTCGGCGACGCCGCCAAGGTGACCGACGAGGCCGGCAACGAGGTGGACCTCAAGGCCATCTACACCGAGATCAACGGTGAGGAGTCCGCCGAGGAGGACGCCGAGGAGTCGGTTGAGGACTCGGCTGAGAAGCCCGCCGAGGCCGAGGCCGCCAAGTAGGTCCCGCCGCGACGCGCCCGACGCCCCCCGACGTGCCTGGCACGGCGGGGGGCCTCGTCGTTTCCCGGTGCCGCCTCTCCCGTCCCGGTGAGGGGGGCGGGCGCCGTCTGGACGGCGCTGAGGGGCCGCGAGCCGTAGCCGGGGGCGGTGCTTGCCCGGGAAACGGCTGTTCCGTGCCAGGGATCCGGCGCCGACACGCTGGCCGGCCTGGGTGGAAACTGTTCCCGAGAGGCCGTGCGAAGGGGCTTGGGACGGGGTGATGAGCATGCGCCGTCAGCGAACAGCACCTGGAGGGGGCATGTCCGGTGGGCGGCGCGCGTTAAGGTCACAAGCAAAGCCAATCGATTACGACGCATCGGAAGGTGACGCTGTGACCAGCCCGCCGACCTTCTACCAGCCGACCGGCTCCGGGCCCGAGTCGATGAGCCAGCCGAACGGCTCGTTCAGGCTCGAAGACCAGCTCTACCAGCGGCTGCTGCGTGAGCGCATCATCGTGCTGGGCACCCAGGTCAACGACGAGATCGCCAACCGAATCTGCGCCGAGCTGCTCCTGCTCGCCGCGGACGACCCGGACCGGGACATCTGGCTCTACATCAACTCGCCAGGCGGATCGGTGACCGCCGGTATGGCGATTTACGACATGATGGAATACGTGCCGAACAATGTGTGCACGGTCGCGATGGGTCTGGCCGCTTCCATGGGCCAGTTCCTTCTCTGCGCCGGCGAGAAGGGCAAGCGCTACGCCCTGCCGCACGCCCGCATCATGATGCACCAGCCGTCCGGAGGCATCGGCGGTACCGCCGCCGACATCGCCATCCAGGCGGAGCAGATGCTCTACGTCAAGAAGACTCTTGCCGAGCGCATCGCCTTCCACACCGGTCAGCCGCTTGACCAGATCGAGGCCGACTCCGACCGCGACCGCTGGTTCACGGCGGAAGAGGCCAAGGACTACGGCTTCATCGACCAGGTCGTCCGTAGCGCGCGGCAGGTGCCCTCCACGGGCGCCGTCTCCTGAAGGGGCACAAGGTGAGTGAGTTGATCCGGCCGGGAGACATCAACGGCCGTTATGTTCTTCCCTCCTTCGTCGAGCGCACGTCCTACGGCGTCAAGGAGATGAACCCGTACAACAAGCTGTTCGAGGACCGCATCATCTTCCTCGGCGTGCAGGTGGACGACGCGTCGGCCAACGACGTCATGGCCCAGCTGCTGACGTTGGAGTCCCTCGACCCCGACCGTGACATCAGCATCTACATCAACTCGCCGGGCGGGTCGTTCACCGCCATGATGGCGATCTACGACACGATGCAGTTCGTCCGGCCGGAGATCCAGACCGTCTGTCTCGGGCAGGCGGCCTCGGCCGCGGCGATCCTGCTGGCCGGCGGCACGACCGGCAAGCGGTTCGCCCTGCCGAACGCCCGCATGCTGATCCACCAGCCCTCCACCGAGGGCGGCGGTCAGGGAAGCGACATCGAGATCCAGGCGCGGGAGATCCTGCGCATGCGTTCGCAGATGGAGACGATCCTGGCCCGGCACTCGGGCAAGACGCCCGCCGAGGTCCGCAAGGACATCGAGCGCGACAAGATCCTCGATGCCGAGGAGGCCAAGGCGTACGGGCTGATCGACGACATCATCCCGTCCCGCAAGAAGCTGGCCAAGGCCATAGCCTCTTAATGAGGCCTATCGCACCGGAACGGTGCCCAATTGGGCACGTTCCGGTGCGACTCGCCGCTAGGGGGCTCACTGAGGGCTCAGAAGACGGTAACGTCGAAACCTGAGCGGGATGACTTTTCGTACCGGGTATCGGGCCGGTCGGAAGAAACGGACCGCGGCAGCCAGAGCGGTCCCACGCAAAGGAGTATCTGGGGTGGCACGCATCGGCGACGGGGGAGACCTGCTGAAGTGCTCTTTCTGTGGGAAGAGCCAGAAGCAAGTCAAGAAGCTCATCGCCGGACCCGGCGTATACATCTGCGATGAGTGCATCGATCTCTGCAACGAGATCATCGAAGAGGAGCTCAGCGAGTCCTCGGAGCTCAAGTGGGACAGTCTGCCCAAGCCGAGGGAGATCTACGAGTTCCTCGACGCCTACGTCATCGGTCAGGACCAGGCGAAGAAGGCACTCTCGGTGGCGGTGTACAACCACTACAAGCGGGTGCAGTCCGGTGAGCGCGGGCGTGACGACGGCATCGAACTGTCCAAGTCCAACATCCTGCTCCTGGGCCCGACCGGATCCGGCAAGACACTGCTCGCCCAGACGTTGGCGAAGATGCTGAACGTGCCGTTCGCCATCGCCGACGCCACCGCCCTGACGGAGGCGGGCTACGTGGGCGAGGACGTCGAGAACATACTTCTCAAGCTGATCCAGGCCGCTGACTACGACGTCAAGAAGGCCGAGACCGGCATCATCTACATCGACGAGGTGGACAAGATCGCTCGTAAGAGCGAGAACCCCTCGATCACCAGGGATGTCTCCGGTGAGGGCGTGCAGCAGGCCCTGCTGAAGATACTGGAGGGCACCACGGCGAGCGTGCCGCCGCAGGGCGGGCGCAAGCATCCCCACCAGGAGTTCATCCAGATCGACACCACCAACGTGCTGTTCATCTGCGGTGGCGCCTTCGCCGGCCTCGAAAAGATCATCGAGTCCCGGGTCGGCAGGAAGGGCATCGGCTTCAACGCCATCATCCACTCCAAGGAGGATGTCGACTCCTCCGACATCTTCGGCGACGTCATGCCCGAGGATCTGCTGAAGTTCGGCATGATCCCCGAGTTCGTCGGCCGTCTTCCGGTGATCACCAGCGTGCACAACCTCGACCGCGACGCGCTCATCCAGATCCTCACCGAGCCGCGCAACGCCCTGGTGAAGCAGTACCGGCGCCTGTTCGAGCTGGACAACGTCGAGCTGGAGTTCACCGACGACGCCCTGGAGGCCATCGCCGATCAGGCGATCCTGCGCGGCACCGGCGCGCGTGGCCTGCGGGCCATCCTGGAGGAGGTCCTGCTGTCGGTGATGTACGAGGTGCCCTCCCGCCAGGATGTGGCCCGCGTCGTCATCACCCGCGAGTCGGTGCTGGAGCACGTCAACCCGACGCTCGTACCACGTGACCAGCTCAACAAGCAGCAGCGGCCGCCGCGCGAGAAGTCCGCGTAACCCGTCCGCACGGCGACGCCCCCGCAGAGTCACTTGGGTTCTAATGATCCCCGCAACACCCTGAAGTCAGGGAGCTGCGGGGATCCCTAGAATCCGCCAGTCACTCTGCGGGGGCGTCGCCGTCTCCGGCGGTACGGCCCCGTCCCCGGCCTTGACCGGATCGGCCAGTGAGAAGGGAGAGGGCGGGTGCCTCAGCGGGAGGGGGCGGAGGAGCGGATGAGAGTGCTGGCCCGTACCGAGCTGTGCACGGTGAAGGCGACGGCGTCGCCGAGATAGCGGTCGTCGGACCACTCCAGCGGACGGTTGTCCGGGTCGGTGGTACGGCGGAGCTCGCGCAGCAGGGCGCTGTGGGGACGGACGCCGAGCAGCCGGGCGTCCTCGGCCTCGGCTGTGATCGCGCTGACGGTGTGCTCGGCGTGGGCGAACACCACGCCGAGTTCCTCCAGCCGGGCGGTGACGGACTCGTCGCCGGCGTCGGCGATGATCCCGCCGACGAGGGTGCCGATCCGTTCCACGTAGGCGGTGCGCTCGACCATCACCGGTCGGCCGGACAGCAGCCGGACGCGGGTCAGGTGGTAGATCCGGGTGTCGGCGGAGAGCTCCAGCCGCTCGGCCTCCAGGTCCGTCGGCTCGCGCCGGACCAGCTCCACCATCCGGACGCCCGAGGTCTCACCGATCGACGCCGCCCACCGGGAGAAGCTGTGCAACTGGCTGAAGCTCTGCCTGAGGGCCGGTCCCAGGACCAGCCGCCGGGTGCCCTTGCGCGAGGAGATCAGCCCATCGGCCGCGAGCACGGTGAACGCCTGGCGGACGGTCCCCCGCGAAGCCCCGTGCCGCTCCGCCAGCTCGCTCTCCGACGGCAGCCGAGAGCCCGGCGGGTAGGTCCCGTTGGCGATGCCTGCGCGTAGTTCGTCGGCAAGCCGCCGGTAAAGAGTCGACATGTATGGATAAGCTAGAAGATGTATAGACACCTTTCAAGTCTTGAGACCATGGGACATCGACCACCCGGACGTCCCTAGAATTGGACACCGTGACGACGCCAGAGCTGCCCACCCAGTACACGCCCGCCGACGTGGAGACCCGGAGCTACGAGCGCTGGGTGTCGGAGGGATATTTCACCGCGGATCCGAGCAGCGAGCGCGAGCCATACAGCATCGTCCTGCCCCCGCCGAACGTGACCGGTGTCCTGCACATCGGCCACGCCCTCGACCACTCCATCCAGGACGCGCTGACCCGCCGCGCCCGCATGCGTGGCCAGGAGACGCTCTGGCTGCCGGGTATGGACCACGCCGGCATCGCCACCCAGAACGTCGTCGAGCGTGAGATCGCCAAGGACGGTCTGTCCCGGCACGACCTGGGCCGGGAGGCCTTCGTCGAGCGCGTGTGGCAGTGGAAGGAGGAGTCCGGCGGCCGGATCCTCGGCCAGATGCGGAAGCTCGGCGACGGTGTCGACTGGTCGCGCGAGCGCTTCACCATGGATCCCGGGCTCTCCCGCGCCGTCCAGACGATCTTCAAGAAGCTCTTCGACGACGGGCTCATCTACCGCGCAGAGCGGATCATCAACTGGTGCCCGCGCTGCCTGACCGCGCTGTCGGACATCGAGGTGGAGCACAGCGAGGACGAGGGCGAGCTCGTCTCGATCCGGTACGGCGACGGCGACGACTCCATCATTGTCGCGACCACCCGAGCCGAGACCATGCTCGGTGACACCGCCGTGGCCGTGCACCCGTCCGACGAGCGTTACGCGCACCTGGTCGGCCGAGAGGTCGAACTCCCGCTCACCGGGCGCCGGATCCCGGTCGTGGCCGACGAGCACGTCGACCCCGCCTTCGGCACCGGCGCGGTCAAGGTCACCCCGGCGCACGACCCGAACGACTTCGAGATAGGCCGCCGCCACTCGCTGCCGTCCATCACGGTCATGGACGAGCGCGGCGTGGTCACCGCTCACGGCCCGTTCCAGGGACTGGACCGCTTCGAGGCCCGGCCCGCGGTCGTGGGCGCCCTGCGCCAGCAGGGCCGGATCGTCGCGGAGAAGCGGCCCTACCTCCACTCGGTCGGGCACTGCTCGCGCTGCAAGACCGTGGTGGAGCCCCGGCTCTCGCTGCAGTGGTTCGTCAACGTCTCCCCTCTGGCCAAGGCCGCCGGTGACGCGGTCCGCGACGGCCAGACGAGGATCCACCCGCCGGAGCTGGCCAAGCGCTACTTCGACTGGGTCGACGACATGCACGACTGGTGCATCTCCCGGCAGCTGTGGTGGGGCCATCGGATCCCGGTCTGGTACGGCCCGGCCGGCGAGGTCGTCTGCGTCGGACCGGACGAGGAGCCGCCCGCCGGTTACGTCCAGGACCCGGACGTCCTCGACACCTGGTTCTCCTCCGGCCTGTGGCCCTTCTCCACCCTGGGCTGGCCGGACAAGACGCCGGAACTGGCCAAGTTCTACCCGACCTCCGTCCTGGTCACCGGCTACGACATCCTGTTCTTCTGGGTCGCCAGGATGATGATGTTCGGCCTGTACGCGATGGACGGCCGGCCTCCGTTCCGTACGGTGGCCCTGCACGGCATGGTCCGCGACCAGTACGGCAAGAAGATGTCGAAGTCGTTCGGCAACGTGGTGGACCCGCTCGACTGGGTCGAGCGCTTCGGGGCCGACGCCACCCGCTTCACGCTGCTGCGCGGCGCCAACCCCGGCTCCGACGTGGCGATCAGCGAGGAGTGGGCCGGAGGCTCCCGCAACTTCTGCAACAAGATCTGGAACGCCACGCGCTTCGCGCTGATGAACGGCGCCGCGGTCGGCGAGCTCCCGGTCGAGGAGCTGACCGCGGCCGACAGGTGGATCCTGTCGCGGCTCCAGGAGATCGTCGCGTCGGTGGACGCGGCCTTCGAGGACTTCGAGTTCGCCAAGGTCTCCGACCTGCTGTACCACTTCGCCTGGGACGAGGTCTGCGACTGGTACGTGGAGCTCGCCAAGATCCAGATCGCCTCGGGCCAGGAGCACACCCGGCTCGTGCTGGGCCACGTCTTCGACTCGCTCCTGCGGCTGCTCCATCCGCTGGTGCCGTTCGTCACCGAAGAACTGTGGCGGGCGGTCACCGGGGGCGAGTCGATCGTCGTCGCCCCGTGGCCGACGGTCCAGGAGTCGTTGCGCGACCCCTCGGCCGAGGAGGAGGTCCTCGCCGTCCAGGGTCTGGTCACCGAAGTCCGCAGGTTCCGTTCCGACCAGGGCCTCAAGCCCGGTCAGCGGGTCGCCGCGCGCCTGTCCCTGACAGGTACGGCTCTCTCCTCGCACGAGGGCGCGATCCGATCGCTCCTCCGGCTCGACCAGCCGTCGGAATCCTTCGCCGCCACCGCCCGCCTCGATGTGGGCGGGATCGTCGTGGAGATCGACACGGCGGGGACGATCGACGTGGCAGCCGAGCGCAAGCGCCTGGAGAAGGACCTCGCCGTGGCGCGGAAGGAGGCCGCCCAGGTGGCGGCCAAGCTCGGCAACGAACAGTTCATGTCAAAGGCGCCCGATGACGTGGTGACCAAGGTCCGGGCCCGTGCGGCTCAGGCCGACCAGGACATCACGCGGCTGGCCGCCCAGCTGGCGGCGCTCCCCGCCGGCTGAGCACGCGTCTGAGGTGCGTTCTTGATCGGGAGCCCGGAGTCCGTTGACTCCGGGCTCCCGCGTTTGGGGGCCCCTGGCCCAGGGAAGACCTAGTTGTTACCGCGAAGTGGGTCATGGCAGCCCGAGTGGACTGCTAGAGTTCATCAAGCAGGACGAGCTCCTGCACTCCCCTCTAAAAGATCACCGAAAATCTGGTTCTGTCTGCACGGTTGGACAAGGCCTGAATGTCGGAGTAAGTTAGAAGGGTTGCTCCGGAGACGGGGCGGTCGGAATTCCGGTAAGACCAGCTAGATCAAGTCAAGTGGTTCCAAACGGGCCGGTTTGACACGAAAAAGCGGGCCTGAAAGAATAAAGACACAACGGAACGAACGAAACGCCCCGGACGCCGGGCCAGTTGGCCGGGAAGATGGAGAACGCGTCCGTTTCTTGAGAACTCAACAGTGTGTTAAAAGCCAGTGCATGAAGCACAACCCCGTCCAACCCACTTTTAGTGGGGGACGGATTCCTTTGGTTGATACATCCGGATGCGAGTCCGGGTGCTTTCAGTCGGGAAAACCTTTCAAACATTGTTTGGAGAGTTTGATCCTGGCTCAGGACGAACGCT
>NZ_FOQY01000026.1 GCF_900113865.1 Streptosporangium canum
GCCCGACGAGGATGTGGACGCCTACGCGTTCCGGATCCTCTGCCAGTAATGGGTTGAAATCCCCCATTGCAATCCTTCCACCTCAGCTACCGATAAAGCTACTAATAAGTTGTTCTATGGCTATCAAAGCAAATATCGAACCTGGCGTTCACTGATTTCACATGTCTTTCACGATCTGTTATCCAGGGTTCCCGGCTGCCACCTGCGGCGACGTCCCGCCGGAATCGTGACGCTACCCAGGGCGATCAGGATGACGGCAGCGAGCGACAGCAGGGCGATCCACGTCGCGACCGAGATACTCCGGGTGTCCTCCGGCGGCGCCTGCCGGATCGCGTCGGCCGCCAGCGGGGTGGGCTCCGGCGGCGCGAGCGCCACCGCCTCCGACGACAGGATCGCCGAGACGGCCTGCAGCGGGTTGACCATCCCCTTGCCGGTGCCGGTCCCGGAGCCGCCGTCCGCGGTCAGCGTGATGCGCCGTACCACCTCCGCCTGGGTCAGCTCCGGATAGCGGGAGCGGACCAGCGCGGCGACCCCGGACACGTACGCCGCGGCGAAGCTGGTGCCCTCCCGTTTCTCCATGTAGACCCGGAAGGGCCAGGGGGTGGTGAGGTCCGTGCCGGGAGCCAGCACGGTGATGGGCGTGATCGGGTTCGAGGAGTCGGCTCTGCGCCCGTCGGGACCGGCGGAGCCGACGGACAGCACCCCGGGATAGGAAGCCGGATAGGCGGGCAGGGGAGAGCCGTCGTCCTTGTTCACGTTGCCGGCCGCGGCGACCACCACCACGTCCTTGGACAGCGCGTAGGCGATGGCGTTGCTCAGGTCGGGCTGGTCGGCCGCCCGAGTCGATATGTTGATCACGTCGGCGCCGAGCTCCACGGCTTTGGCGACGGCCTGGACCAATATGCCGATCTCTCCTTCGGGCCCCACGGTGTATTTGACGGAGACCAGCTTCACCGCCGGCGCGATCCCGGAGAAGAGGACCCGGTCGCGCGGGACGGCGGCGATGATGCCCGCCACCGCGGTGCCGTGGCCGTAGCAGTCGAGCGGCCCGGTGCCGGTGACGTCCTCCGCGCGGGCCCCCCTCAACTGGGGATGCGTGGTGTCCAGGCCGCTGTCGATGACCGCGACGGTCACCCCGGCGCCCTTGGTCAGCCGCCACACCTCGGGCAGGTTGAGCCGCTTCTGGCCCCATGACTCCGCGATGCTCACCGTGCCGCGTTCGGGGGCGCACTTCTCGGGCGCCGCCGCGGCGGACGCGACCGCCGGAGCCGCAGGCACCGTGATCGCCGTCAGCAGCGACACCGCGGCGAGCATCCGACCGATCACCATGTGTTCCCCCAATGTGGGTGAAAGACCGCCAGAACCCTACTCAACTTGATCAAGCGTTGTCACGACGGGACGGGCCACGCGCGACCGCTCGGGTGAGCGGCGGCGCCCGGCGGTCCTAAGCTGGCTGTCGTGAACGAGCGAGGCGGGCGGGCCGGCAGGCGCGCCGGTGATCGATCGTTCTCCGACGTGTGTGGCTGGGAGCGGGCATGAGCGAATATCCGTGGGGTGAGGCGACCGCCACCGGCGTCGGGTCGCACCCGGGGGCGGACCACGCGGAGGCGATCAGGGTCGTCTTCGGAGAGCTGCCCGCGCTGCCGTACCTGCCGGAGCTGCCCGCGCGCGGGGTGGGCGCCGACCTGATCGGGCGCACCGCGTCGCTGCTGGTGGAGCTGCCGGTGGAGGTGCAGCCGTCCGGCTGGCGGTTCGCCGACCGGCCGGGGCGCGACTTCAAGCGGGCCCGCGACCACCTCGTACGCGACCTCGACGCGCTGGAGGAGGCGGCCCAGGGATACGAGGGGCCCTTCAAGATCCAGGTGTGCGGCCCGTGGACGCTGGCCGGCGCGGTCGAGCTGCGCCACGGCGACAAGACGCTCGCCGATCCCGGGGCCGTGCGCGACCTGGTGGGCTCCTTCGCCGAAGGGCTCGCCGCGCATGTCGCCGACGTGCGCCGCAGGGTTCCGGGCGCCTCGCGGATCGTGGTCCAGCTCGACGAGCCCGGCCTGCCCGGCGTCCTCGCCGGCACGGTGCCGACCGCGTCGGGTTTCGGGCGGCTGGCCGTCGTCGAGGCACCGATCGCCGCCGAGCGGCTCGGGGCGGTGCTGCCCGAGGGCGCGTTCACGGTCGTGCACTGCTGCGCCCCCGGCGTGCCCTTCGGCGTGCTCCGCGCGGCGGGCGTCGGCGGCGTCTCGCTGGACGCCTCCCTGCTCAGGCGGCGCGACGAGGACGCGATCGGGGAGGCGATCGAGGCCGGGACGGCCTTCTTCCTCGGCGTGGTGCCCGGCGTCGACTCCCGGCTGCCCGACGTCGACGTGGTCGCCAAGCCCGCCGTCGAGCTCTGGCGCCGTCTCGGCTTCCCCGTCGCGACTCTGGCCTCGCAGGTCGTGCTCACCCCCGCCTGCGGGCTGGCCGGGGCCTCGCCCGCCTACGCCAGGGCCGCTCTTGCCAAGGCGCGGGAGGCGGCCCGCGTGCTGAGAGACGACCCCGGCGAGTGACCGCGGCCGGCCCCTCCGGCCCGCGGTCGCGGGCATAGAGGGGATGTCCGGCGACGTCAGGAGGGCCGGGCCGGCCCTCCACGACGCCCACGCGGCGTGGCGGGAAGCCACCCCGGTTACGCGGGAGAGGAGTCACCTCCGGGTAAGGCCGCCGCGGGATGTCGGCGCCCGGCGATAGCGTTTCCCTCGGTTGGATCGATGAGGGGAGAGCTGGCGATGGGGGCTGAGGTCGAGGGTGTGCCGGTGGCGGCGCTGGATCGGCACGCGGAGCTGACCGAGCTGGTCGAGGAGGCCAACTGGCGCTATCACGTGCTCGACTCGCCCACCGTGAGCGACGCCCAGTACGACACGTGGATGCGTGAGCTGCGCGGCATCGAGGAGGAGCACCCGAGCCTGCGCACGCCCGACTCGCCCACGCAGAAGGTCGGCGCGCCGATCTCCAGCGATTTCACGCCGGTGGCGCACCTGCAGCGGATGGAGAGCCTGGACAACGCGTTCGACGCCGACGACCTCGCCTCCTGGCAGGCGCGGGCCGAGCGGCTGGCCGAGCGCGACCCGGCTCCCTACCTGTGCGAGCTGAAGATCGACGGTCTGGCCATCGCGCTGGTCTACGAGAAGGGCCGCCTGGTCCGGGGCGCGACCCGGGGCGACGGGCGTGTGGGCGACGACGTGACGGCCAACGTGCGCACCGTCGCCGGCGTGCCGCACCGCCTGGCCGGTGACGACGTGCCCGACCTGGTGGAGATCCGGGGCGAGGTCTACATGCCCGTCGAGGGGTTCGTGCAGCTCAACGAGCAGCTCGGCAAGGCGGGCAAGGCGCCGTTCGCCAATCCGCGCAACTCCGCCGCCGGCTCGCTGCGGATGAAGGACCCGCGGATCACCGCGCAGCGCCCGCTGCACCTGATCGTGCACGGCGTCGGCAGGTGGGAGGGGACCGCCCTGCCCCGGACCCAGTCCGGGGTCTACGAGCGGCTCCGGGAGTTCGGCCTGCCGGTCAGCGACCTCTACAAGGTCGTCG
This sequence comes from Streptosporangium canum, assembly GCF_900113865.1. Classification (GTDB taxonomy): domain Bacteria; phylum Actinomycetota; class Actinomycetes; order Streptosporangiales; family Streptosporangiaceae; genus Streptosporangium; species Streptosporangium canum. Next base: position 3,559 of record NZ_FOQY01000026.1, read on the forward strand.
ACGACCTCGACGGCATCAACGCCTTCATCGAGTTCTACCGCGAGCACCGCCATGACCCGGCCTACGAGATCGACGGCGTCGTGGTGAAGGTGGACCGCATCGAGCTCCAGAACAACCTCGGCTCCACCAGCCGGGCGCCCCGCTGGGCGATCGCCTACAAATACCCGCCCGAGGAGGTCAACACCAAGCTCCTGGACATCCAGGTGGGAGTGGGCCGGACCGGCCGGGTCACGCCGTACGGCGTCATGGAGCCGATCGTCGTGGCCGGTTCCACGGTCGAGCGCGCCACGCTCCACAACGGCTCGGAGGTCGCGCGCAAGGGCGTGCGCATCGGCGACACCGTGGTGCTGCGCAAGGCGGGCGACGTCATCCCCGAGATCGTCGGGCCGGTCGTGGACCTGCGTGACGGCACCGAGCGCGAGTTCACGATGCCGACGCACTGCCCGGAGTGCGGCACCGCGCTGGCCTACGAGAAGGAGGGCGACGCCGACCTGCGCTGCCCCAACACCAGGGCGTGCCCCGCCCAGCTCCGCGAGCGGATCTTCTTCGCCGCCGGGCGCAGGGCCCTCGACATCGAGGGCCTGGGCTACGTGGCGGCCACCGCGCTGACCCAGCCGCTGCCGCCCCAGGAGCCCCCGGTCCGCACCGAGGCCGACCTGTTCGACCTGACCATCGAGCGGCTGCTGCCGATCCGGTCGGTCGTCCGCGACCCCGACACCGGCCTGCCCAAGACCGACCCGGAGACGGGCGACCCCAAGGTCGTCTCCTTCTTCGCCAACCAGAGCGGCGAGCCGAGCAAGAACGCCGAGAAGATGCTGGAGGAGTTGGAGAAGGCCAAGGACCAGCCGGTCTGGCGGGTCCTGGTCGCGCTCTCCATCCGGCACGTCGGACCGCCCACCGCCCAGGCCATCGCCGCCGAGTTCCGCTCGATCGACGCGATCGCGGCCGCCTCGGAGGAGGAGCTCGGCGCCGTCGAGGGCGTCGGCCCCCGGGTGGCCGCCGCGATCCGCGACTGGTTCGAGGTCGACTGGCACCGGGAGATCGTCGACCGGTGGAAGGCCGCGGGGGTCCGGATGGAGGACGAGCCGCCGACGGATCAGCTCCCGCAGACCCTGGCCGGGCTCACCTTCGTGGTGACCGGCACGCTGGAGGCCTTCACCCGCGACGAGGCGGGCGCGGCCCTGGCGAGCCGGGGCGGCAAGGTGTCGAGTTCGGTGTCGAAGAAGACCGCCTTCCTGGTCGCGGGTGAGAACGCCGGATCCAAGTTCGACAAGGCGGTCAAGCTCGGCGTGCCGATCCTCGGCGAGGAGGGCCTCCAGGTCCTGCTGGCCGAGGGGCCGGAGGCGGCGGCCGGGCTGGCGGTCCAGCCGGAGGAGTGACCGGGGGCGGGAGCCGGGCCGGTGAGGCCGGCGAGACGACCGGGGGCCGGGGCGCGGCCGGTGGTCGAGCCGGCGGAGTGACCGGGTGGGTGGCCGGGCCGGGGTGGGAGCCGGGCCGGCGGCAGGCCCGCAGGAGTGACCGGGGGCGGGAGTCGCGGCAGCGCGGGCGTTTCAAATGACCGGTAACGGAACGTGCGCAACCGGTTTCGCGAAGTGGCCCAGAGGCCGTACTCTCCCATAGTGAACTAATGGGGGTTTTGTTACTCATGGCCGACCCAAACGACGCACGCGACAGCGGACCGCGCATGGGCTCACCCCTGTGGGCCTATCTCGCCGCCGTCATCACGATCGGCTTCACCGCCCTCGTCGTGGCCCAGTGGTGGATCAGCCCGCCGGAGCTGGCCGGCCTCGCCCGCAGCCCGCTGTTCTGGATGCTGACGTTCCTGGTCGTGCTGGGGGAGCTGCGGCCGGTGCTGCTGTCGTCGTCGATGACAGTGGGCGGCACCTACCCGTCGACGATGTTCACCTTCGCCGCGCTGCTCCACTACGGGCTGCCGGTCGCCGTGCTGATGCAGGCGGTCGGCATGGTCGTCAACTGCGCCGTCACCCGCAAGGCGTGGCACCGGGTCATGTTCAACATCGCCCAGGCGACGCTGGCCTGCACCGCGGCCGGGCTGGTGCTCGCGCTGTTCGGGAGCCCGCCGGCCCCGGAGGTCTCCTGGGTGCCCAGGGGGCCCGACATGCTCGCGATCGGACTGGCCGGGCTCGCCTACTTCGTGGTCCGGGCGCTGCTGGTCTCCGGCGCGGTGGCGCTGCACGAGCGCCGGTCGATCAACCGGGTGATCAGGACCACGATCGGCCACCAGAGCCTGGTCTACGCCGGGCTGCTCGGGCTGGCCCCGCTGGTCGTGGTGGTGATGAAGCACTCGCCGGCGCTGGTGCCGCTGTTCCTCGCCCCGATGGCCGCCGTCTACTTCACCGCCACCCTGTCGGTCCGCCGCGACCACCAGGCGATGCACGACGGGCTCACCGGGCTGCCCAACCGCAAGCTGCTCGTGCTCAGCACCGAGGAGGCGCTCGCCGAGGCGCGGCTGAGCGAGCGGGTCGGCCTGTTCCTGCTCGACCTCGACAGGTTCAAGGAGGTCAACGACACGCTGGGGCACCCGGTGGGCGACCGGCTGCTGCAGATCGTGGCGCACCGGCTCACCCACAGCGTACGGCCGGGCGACGTGGTGGCCAGGCTCGGCGGCGACGAGTTCGCGGTGCTGCTCCCCTCGATCAGGGACGCCGCCGCGGCCCGGGAGGTGGCCGCACGGCTGCGGGTGGCCCTCACCGAGCCGGTCCGGCTGGAGGGGATGACCTTCGACCTGGACGCCTCGGTCGGCATCGCGCTCTACCCCGACCACGCGCCGGACTTCGAGCTGCTGCTGCAACGCGCCGACGTGGCGATGTACCTGGCCAAGGAGGGGCGGACCGGTGTCGAGATCTACGTCGCCGACAAGGACCGCAACAGCCCCGAACGGCTCAACCTCATCGGCGACCTGCGCAGGGCCATCGACCGCTCCGAGCTCCGGCTCCACTACCAGCCCAAGCTCGACCTGGCCAGCGGGCAGGTGCGGGGGGTGGAGGCGCTGCTGCGCTGGCGCCACCCGGAGCGGGGGATGATCTCCCCGGGGGAGTTCGTGCCGATGGCCGAGCAGTCCTACCTCATGCGGCACCTCACCCAGTACGTCATCGACGCGGCACTGGAGCAGGCGGCTCACTGGTGGCATACCGGAGTGCACGAGCAGATATCGGTAAACGTTTCCGCCCGTGATCTGCTCGACTCCGCGCTCCCCGACCGGCTGGAGGCGGGCCTCGCCCAGTACCGGCTGCCGCCCAAGGCGATCCAGCTCGAGGTCACCGAGCGCATCCTGATGACCGACCAGGCCTACACCGCCGACGCCGTCCGCGCCCTGGCCTCGCTCGGTGTGCCGCTCGCGCTGGACGACTTCGGCACCGGCTACTCCTCGCTGGTCCGCCTGCAGCGCCTGCCGGTCTCCGAGGTCAAGATCGACTCCTCGTTCGTCCGCAGGATCTGCGACTCCAAGGACGACGAGCGGATCGTCCGCTCCATCGTCGACCTGGTCCGCTCCCTGGGCCTGCGCTCGGTCGCCGAGGGCGTCGAGTCGGCGGAGGTGGCCACCTGCCTGGCCGCCATGGGCTGCGACCTCGCGCAGGGCTGGCTGTTCGCCGAGCCGATGTCGGCCGTCGACGCCACCGTCTGGCTCCGCAAACACCGTGACCCGGCCACACCCGGATTCTGTTTCCTCGGCTCCGCCGAGGTCCTGGACCCCCAGAGGGCCTAGTCTCAGAGGGCCTGGTCTCCGGCTCCGGCGGGCCGCTCGGAGCCTTCCGTACGGCCGGCCGTACGGGCCGGACCCCACCGGCCGGCCGGGGTCCTCATCGCCGCCCCGCGTACGGCGGCGCGGCCGTCCGGCCCCTTCCAACAGATCTTCGCGTGGTTACCGCGACGTCAATGAGTCAGGCACGTTAGGTCACGAGCCCTAAGATGACAGTGTCCAATTGCCATTCCACGAAACGGGTTCAACGACTCATGTCCGCCATAACCCGCGACGAGGTCGCTCACCTCGCCCGGCTGTCCCGGCTGGCGCTGGCCGACGAGGAACTCGACCACTTCGCCGCCCAGCTCGATGTGATCATCGGTGCGGTCGCCCGCGTCGCCGAGGTGGCGGCCGACGACATCCCGCCGTCCTCGCACGCGCTCCCGCTCACCAACGTCTACCGCCCCGACGAGGTACGGCCCAGCCTGACGCCCGACCAGGCGCTTTCGGGCGCCCCGGCAGTCGAGGACGGCCGCTTCCGTGTTCCGCGCATCCTCGGGGAGGAAGCATGAGCCTCATCCACAAGTCCGCCGCCGAACTGGGCGCGCTGGTCGCCGGCGGAGAGGTCTCGGCCGTCGAGGTGGCCCAGGCCCACCTCGACCGGATCGCCGCCGTCGAGCCGCAGGTCAACGCCTTCCTGCACGTCGACGTCGAGACGACGCTGGGGCAGGCCCGCGCCGTCGACGCCCGCCGGGCCGCCGGGGAGGACCTCGGCCCGCTCGCCGGTGTGCCGATCGCGCACAAGGACGTCTTCACCACCGTCGACATGCCGACCACGGCCGGATCCAAGATCCTTGAGGGCTACCGCCCGCCGTACGACGCCACCGTGACCCGCCGCCTGCGCGAGGCCGGGCTGGTGATCCTCGGCAAGACCAACCTCGACGAGTTCGCGATGGGCTCCTCCACGGAGAACTCGGCCTACGGCCCCACTCGCAACCCGTGGGACCTGAACCGCATCCCGGGCGGCTCCTCCGGCGGCTCGTCCGCCGCGGTCGCGGCCTACGAGGCCCCGCTGTCCACCGGCACCGACACCGGCGGCTCGATCCGCCAGCCCGCCGCGGTCACCGGCATCGTCGGCATGAAGCCGACCTACGGCGGCTCGTCCCGCTACGGCCTGATCGCCTTCGCGAGCTCCCTGGACACGCCGGGCCCCTTCGCCCGCAACGTCATGGACGCGGCGCTGCTGCACGAGGCGTTCTCCGGGCACGACGCCATGGACTCCACCTCCATCGACGCCCCGGTGCCCTCCGTCGTCGAGGCGGCGCGCAACGGCGACGTGGCCGGGCTGCGCATCGGCGTGGTCAAGGAGTTCGGCGGCGACGGCTACCAGGCGGGCGTGCTCGCCCGCTTCCACGAGACCGTCGAGCTGCTGGAGTCCCTCGGCGCCAAGGTCGTCGAGGTCTCCTGCCCGTCGTTCACCACGGCCCTGCCGGCCTACTACCTGATCGCCCCGTCGGAGGCCTCCTCCAACCTGGCCCGTTTCGACGCCATGCGCTACGGCCTGCGCGTCGGCGACGACGGCACGCGCAGCGCCGAGGAGGTCATGGCGCTGACCCGGGCCGCCGGCTTCGGCCCCGAGGTCAAGCGGCGCATCATCCTCGGCACCTACGCGCTGTCCAGCGGCTACTACGACGCCTACTACGGCCAGGCGCAGAAGGTCCGCACGCTGATCGCACGTGACTTCGAGGCAGCCTTCCACCAGGTGGACGTGCTCGTCTCGCCGACCACGCCGACCACGGCGTTCCCGATCGGCGAGCGCGCCGACGACCCCATGGCGATGTACCTCGCCGACCTGTGCACCATCCCGACCAACCTGGCGGGCAACGCGGCCATCTCGGTGCCGTGCGGCCTGGCCGACGAGGACGGCCTGCCGGTCGGCCTGCAGGTCATGGCTCCGGTGCTCGGCGACGACCGCTGCTACCGGGTCGCCGCCGCGGTGGAGAGGGCCCTCGAAGGCCGCTGGGGCGGCAGCCTGCTGTCCAAGGCCCCGGCGCTGTAGGGCGCCGCGGGGCTTTCGGGGCGACAGGGCGACAGGGGGAACGGCGGCATGATCACTCGGATCGAGATCGACGGGTTCAAGTCATTCTTGAACTTCGACCTCGAGGTGCCGCCCTTCCTCGCGCTGGTCGGCCCCAACTCAAGCGGTAAGTCGAACCTGTTCGACGCCCTCGGATACGTCGCGGACGAGATCGTCGGCTCCGGCGGGCTGCTCGACGCGCGCCGCGGCCTGCCGGGGGAGCAGTTCCACCGGGTCGCGCGGGGCACCCCCGTGCCGGGGTTCGTCGTCTCGGTGGAGGCCCTGGTCTCCCCGGAGCCCGGCGCGCTGCTGCCGATCCGGTTCGACGTGGGCGCGGAGATGGTGCTCAGGATCCCCAGGTCCAGCGGGGCCGTCATCAGCCATGTGGCCCACCAGCTCCCGGAGGAGCTGCTGGAGTTCATGGTCGAGGATCCGGAGCCGGAGATCACGCCTCGCCGTACGGTCCAGTCGTGGCGCCGTTACGTCCCGTCGCCGGGGGCCATGCGCCGCCGGTCCTCCCCGGCCGACCGCGGGCCGCTCGCGGCCGACGGCGCGAACCTCGCCGCGGTGCTCGGGCGGATGGCGGGATCGGCGGCGCTGGCCGACCTCGTGGCCGACCTCGCCGGCGTGGTCCCCGACGTGGTCGAGCTGGTGCCCCGGGCCGACCGTGAGGAATGCTCCTTCGAGCTGGTCGTCGACGGTCAGGGCACGGTGCCGGCCGCGCTGCTGTCGGACGGGACCCTGCGGATCCTCGGTCTGCTCACGGCCCTGCACGATCCGGACCACTCCGGAACCCTGCTGGTGGAGGAGATCGAGAGCGGCGTGCACCCGAGCCGGCTCGGCGAGCTGCTCCGCCGGATCCGGCAGCGGATCGCCGAGCCGGGGAGCGTGAAGCCGTCCCGGCAGGTGATCCTCACCAGCCACTCCCCGGTGGTGGTCGCCGAGATCTACCGGAGCGACCCCGACGCGCTGACCTTCCTGGACACCGCCGTCCGCGTCGATCCCGACAGGGACCGGGTCTCGCGGGTGACCGTGGCCAAACCGATCCAGCCGGACGGCGAGCCGGGCACCTACGTGTCGCCCCGGCAGGTCCGCAAATACCTGGGCGCGGCGGCATGAGCCGCCCCCTGGTTCCCGGGCTGGTCGCGGAGGGGGAGGCCGACGAGGGCTTCCTCGGCATCGTCATCTCCCGGCAGCTGCGCGAGCTCACGTGGATGTCGCCGCACGCGGTCGACGTCGAGGCGACGGAGGTCGTCTCGTGCGATCGGGAGCACATGGTGACGGCGCTGGAGGAGCTCGCGGCGGACTGCCACCTGCTGTTCACCCACGACGACATACGGGAGCGCGGGAAGACGGGCGGTAAGACGGACGGCGTCCGCTACCACTCGCACTACCTGGTGCCGGTCATCGGCCTGGGGGAGACCGAGGCCTGGCTGCTCGCGGACCGCGGGGTGTGGGCCGGTCTGGAGGGCAGCGACCTCAGCCTGCTGCCCGCCCGGCCGCGCGACGTCGAGAGGATCACCGACCCCGCCGGAATCCTGGCCGTGACCGTTCCCCGCCGGGGGAAGCCGATCCGCGACTACTTCGAATACATAGGCCGGAACATCGATCTCGCGGTCCTCGCTCAGGTGCCCGCCTACGCGGACTGGGTCGCCGAGACGAGAAACGCACTGAAGGGACTTGGTTACCTGTGAGCCGGAGAGAGCCCGACGCAGTGAGCGGAGTGGCCGGCGAGGTACGAGCCGTCCGCACAGCGAATGAGGAGTGGTGAACGACCGATGAGCACCGAAACGCTCATGCCGTACGACGAGGCGCTGGAGCGCTTCGAGCCGGTGCTGGGCCTGGAGACGCACGTCGAACTGGGCACGGCGTCGAAGATGTTCTGTGGTTGCCCGACCACGTTCGGCGCTCCGCCGAACACCCATGTCTGCCCGGTCTGCCTGGCCCTTCCCGGGGCGCTGCCGACGGCCAACGCCGCGGCGATCGAGTCGACGATCCGTATCGGCCTGGCGCTCAACTGCTCGATCGCCGAGTGGTGCCGCTTCGCCCGGAAGAACTACTTCTATCCGGACATGCCGAAGAACTACCAGATCAGCCAGTACGACGAGCCGCTCTGCTCCGACGGCTACCTCGACGTCGAGGTGGACGGGAAGACCGTGCGGATCGAGATCGAGCGGGTCCACCTGGAGGAGGACACCGGCAAGTCCACCCACGTGGGAGGCGCGACCGGCCGCATCCACGGCGCCGACTACTCGATCGTCGACTACAACCGCGCGGGCATCCCGCTGGTGGAGATCGTCACCAAGCCGATCCCGGGGACCGACCGGCTCGCCCCCGAGGTCGCCCGCGCCTACGGCACCGAGCTGCGCGAGGTCATGCGCGGCCTCGGCGTCTCGGACGTGCGCATGGAGGAGGGCTCCATGCGCTTCGACGTGAACGTCTCCCTCATGCCGCGCGGCTCCTCGGAGTGGGGCACCCGCACCGAGACCAAGAACGTGAACTCGCTGCGCAGCGTCGAGCGTTCGGTCCGCGGTGAGATCGAGCGCCAGGCCGCGATCCTGGCGGGCGGTGGCCGGATCTTCCAGGAGACCCGCCACTTCCACGAGAACACCGGCACCACCACCTCGGGCCGCTCCAAGGAGGAGGCGCAGGACTACCGCTACTTCCCCGAGCCCGACCTGGTGCCGATCGCCCCCGACACCGCGTGGGTGGCCTCGCTCAAGGCCGCCCTGCCGGAGCTGCCGAGCGCGCGGCGCAAGCGGCTCCAGCAGGAGTGGGGCGTCTCCGACCTCGACATGGCGGCCATGCACAACGCCGACGCCATCGGCCTGGTCGAGGCGACGGTCGCCGCCGGGGCCCCGCCCGCGGACGCCCGCAAGTGGTGGATGGGCGAGCTGGCGCGCCGGGCCAACGAGGCCGGGGTGCCGCTGAGCGAGCTGCTGATCACCCCGGACCAGATCGCCCGGGTGTGCGCGATGGTCGCCGGGGGGGCGCTGAACGACAAGCTGGCCCGCCAGGTGCTGGAGGGCGTGCTGAACGGGGAGGGCTCCCCGGACGAGGTGGTGGCCGCCCGCGGGCTGCAGATCGTCAACGACGAGGGCGAGCTGACGGCGATCATCGACCAGGTCCTGGCCGACAACGCCGCCGCGGCCGACAAGGTCCGCAGCGGCAAGATCGCCGCAGTCGGCGCTCTCGTCGGCGGTGTCATGAAGGCCAGCCGCGGCAAGGCCGACGCGGGCCGGGCCCGTGAGCTCCTGCTGGAGAAGCTGGGCGTCTCCGAGTAGTCCACTCCGGTCCCCGCGGCGCCGCGCGGACCATATGAAAGGCCCCGCCGATCGAAAGATCAGCGGGGCTTTTGTATGTGGTAATTCTGATTTTTCATATCAAATACATATTGACTCAATTGTTCATTACTTGCACAGTGATCACGTTAGTAACCCCTTTATCGCTGGCGCTGTTCGGCCCCAGGATCGGAGAACGCGTGAAAAGGTATTTGGCGCTCCTGGCCATGGTCCCGGCCGTTCTCGGCGGGACGCCGGCGGCCGTCTCCCCAGCTCACGCCGCCGCCCCCATTCCCAGCGCCTCCGTGGCCCTCGGGGTGGACGCTGTCATCGTCGCCGACGGCGTCCGCCTGCGGTCGAGCCCCGGAGGGTCGTACGTGATCGGCCTTCTCTACTACGGCGATTACGGCCAGATACTTGGCTCGTCGAATGGCTGGTGCCGCTTCCGGCTGGGCGGCAGGTCGGCGTCCGGGCTGCCCGCGGGGACCACGGGATGGGCGTCCTGCTCCTACTTCGCGACGGAGGAGGGCCGGCGCATGTCGGAGGTGGCCGTCGACTCCCTGGAGGCCGGCTCTTCATGACCGCCGTCTCCCCCTGACGGCCGGCTCTCCGTGACGGCGGGAACCCGAGGGAGCGGGCGGGGCCCCGCCGCTCTCCGGTACGGCGGGGCCCCGGCAACCGTCTGGCGCATGCCCGGTTCCCGGGACGGTCTACCCGGCGTGTGACGGGCGTGCGACCAGCTTCCTGACGAGCGGGACGGCCAGGACCAGCAGCGCGACCACCAGCAGCACCGCCGCTATCGGGCTCCTGACCAGGACCGTCACGTCGCCCGCGCCGATGGCCAGGGCCCGGCGGAGCTGGATCTCGGCCATCGGGCCCAGGATCATGCCGATCACGGCCGGGGCCACCGGGAGCCCGAAGCGGCGCATCGCGAAGCCCAGCATGCCCAGGATGTAGAGAATGACCAGCTCCACCCAGGAGGAGTTGAGGGCGTAGACGCCCAGCGCGGCGAACAGCACGATGCCCGCGTAGAGGTAGGGGCGGGGCACGTGCAGCACCCGGGCCCAGAGCGGGGCCAGCGGCAGGTTGAGCACCAGCAGCATGGTGTTGCCGATGAACAGCGAGGCGACCATGCCCCAGACCAGCGCCGGGTTGTGGTCGAAGAGCTGGGGGCCGGGCTGCAGGCCGTACTGCTGGAAGGCCGCCAGCAGGATCGCGGCGGTCGCCGACGTGGGCAGGCCCAGCGTGAGCAGCGGGACGAGGGTGCCCGCGGCCGAGGCGTTGTTGGCGGCCTCGGGGCCGGCGACGCCCTCGATGGCGCCCTTGCCGTACTCCTCGCGGGCGACCCCGCGGGCCAGGCGCTTCTCGATCGAATACGACAGGAAGGTGGGGATCTCCGCGCCGCCGCCGGGCAGCGCCCCGAACGGGAAGCCGAGCGCGGTGCCGCGCAGCCACGGCCGCCAGGACCTCGACCAGTCGGAGCGGCCGAGGAACGCCCGGCCGACCGGGACGACCTCCGGCTCGCCGTGCCGCAGCCGTGAGGCGACGTAGAGCACCTCGCCCAGCGCGAACAGGCCGACCGCGACGATCACCACGTCGATGCCGTCGAGAAGCTGCGGGACGCCCAGGGTCAGCCGCGCCTGCCCGGTCTGCTGGTCGATGCCGACCAGCCCGATGACCAGGCCGATCCCCAGCGAGGCCAGCCCGCGCACGACCGAGCGCGACAGCACCGACGACACCGCGGTGAAGGCCAGTACGGCCAGGGCGAAGTAGTCCTCGGGACCGAACGAGATCGCGAAGTCCACCACCAGCGGAGCCGCGACGACCAGCAGCCCGGTGGCGATCGTGCCCGCGACGAACGAACCGATCGCGGCGGTGGCCAGCGCCTGGGCCGCCCGGCCCCGCTTGGCCATCTTGTTGCCCTCGAGCGCGGTGATCATCGAGGAGCTCTCGCCGGGGGTGTTGAGCAGGATCGAGGTGGTGGACCCGCCGTACATGCCGCCGTAGTAGATCCCGGCGAACATGATGAACGCGCTCGCCGGGGGGACGGTGAAGGTGATCGGCAGCAGCAGCGCCACCGTCATGGCCGGTCCGATGCCGGGCAGCACCCCGACCAGCGTGCCGAGAGTGACCCCGACCAGCGCGTAGAGCAGGTTGACCGGGGTCAGTGCGGTCGCGAACCCCTCCATCAGAAGCTGGAACGGATCCACCTAGATCACCCCCGACAGCAGCCCCGCGGGCAGCGTCACGCCCAGGCCCTTGACGAAGGCCAGGTAGGTGACGGTGGACAGCACCACCGCGATCACGCCTGCCTGCAGCCGCCGGGTGGCCCCGAGCACCACCGAGAGGCCGAAGAAGAGCAACGCGCCCGCGATGATCCAGCCGAGCAGGTCCAGCAGCCCGGCGAAGGCCAGGAAGATCACGCTCACCAGCGCGACCGTCCGCCAGTCCGGGCGGGCGCCGGCGTCGACGTCCTCGCTCTCCTCGGGGTCGCCGTGGCCACCCCGGACCACGTCGATCACGTAGAACAGCCCGATCAGCAGCAGCGCCGAACCGACGATGACCGGGAAGAACCGGGGTCCCAGCCCGAGAGAGGAGCCCGCGGTGCTGACGTCCGCGGTCCCCGCGATCACGAACACGCCCAGCCCGAGGACGATCAGCGCCAGGACGAGCTCGGGCCGCCGCCATGAGTGCGCCGGGCCGGCGCCACGGTCGGTGGCGCCGGTCGGCTCTTCGGTGGAGTACATCAGGAGACGAGTCCCATTTCCGCGATGATGGTCTTGACCTTGGTCTGCTCGGCGGCGAGGTAGTCGGCGAACTGCTGGCCGGTCTGGAAGGAGTCGATCCAGCCGTTCTTGGCCACCGCGTCCTTCCACGCCTGCGAGTCGTGCATCTTGGTGACCAGGTCGGTCAGGTTCTTCCTGGCGGCGTCGTCCAGTCCGGGCGGGGCCACGAACCCGCGCCAGTTGGCCAGCTCGACGTCCAGGCCGCCCTCCTTCAGAGTGGGCGAGTCGACGCTGTCGACGCGGGCGGGCGAGGTCACGCCGAGGGCGCGGAGCTTGCCGGACTTCACGTGCTCGGCGAACTCGCCGATGCCGGAGACGCCCATCGCCACCTTGTTACCCAGCAGCGCGTTGAGCGCCTCACCGCCGCCGGAGTGGGCGATGTAGTTGACCTGCTTGGGGTCGATCCCGGCGGCCTTGGCCATCAGGCCCGCCACGATGTGGTCGGTGCCGCCGGCGGAGCCGCCCGCGATCGCGATCTTCGCGGGGTCGGCCTTCCAGGCCGTCACCAGGTCGGCCAGCGTCTTGTACGGCGACTCCGCCGGAACCACGACGATCTCGTACTCCTCGGTGAGCTTCGCGATGGGCGTGGTCTCGGCCAGCGTGACCTTCGACTTGTTCTGCTCCACCGCGCCCACCATGACCAGGCCCATGGTCATCAGCAGGTCGCCGTTGCCCTTCTGGCCCGCGAGCTGGGCCAGGCCGATGGTGCCGCCCGCGCCGGGGACGTTGTAGACCTCCACCTTGCGGGACGGCTCGGCCGACTTGAGGGCCTCGGCCGCCGTACGCGAGGTCTGGTCCCACCCGCCGCCCGGCGAGGCCGGAGCCATGATTTTCAGCGTGCCGACGCCCGAGCCCGAGCCCGAGCCGCACGCGGTGAGGGCGGCGAGGGACAGAGCCGCGAGGGCGGCGAGTCTCCGGAGACGCATGGTCAACTCCCAACAACGGAAAGAAAGCGTGGTGAGGATGCTGGGCGTCGCGGACGGCGGTGTCGATCCTTTGCGAGGTTGCCGTCGTATCGGTCGTATTGGTCATGCCAGGCACGATCGCCGCGACCGCGCCGTTATCTCCGGCTGCTTTCATAATCTCCCTGACCAGGGAGTTCACTCGTGCGACGCATACTCAACGCCTCCCTCGGCACCCAGTTGTTCGTGCTGCAGACGGTGATCGTGTTCCTCGCGGTGGGCGGCACGGCGGGCGTCTGGATGGAACACACCCGCAGCCAGCTCGACCGGCAGTACCAGCAGCGCGCACTGGCGATCGCCGAGTCCGTCGCCGGGCTTCCCCAGGTCCGCGAGGCCTTCGCGCGTCCCCGGCCGGAGTCGATCCTGCAGCCGATCGCCGCCGGGGTGCAGGCGGCCACCGGCGCCGACTACGTGGTGATCGCCAACCGCGAGCAGATCCGCTACGCGCACCCCAACACGGCGCTGATCGGCAAGAGGCTGTCCACCGACGGCTCGGAGATCATGAGCAGCGGCCATGCCTGGACCGGCATCCAGACCGGCACCCTCGGCCGTTCCGTGCGCGGCAAGGCCCCGATCTTCGACTCCTCCGGCCGGGTCATCGGCCTGGCCTCGGTCGGCGTGCTCCAGGACACCGTCGCCGACGAACTCGGTTCGGCGCTGCCGCCGCTGCTGTGGACCGTGCTCGCCGTACTCCTCGCCGGGTCGGCGGCCACCGGGCTGATCGCCCGGCGGGTCCGCCGGCAGACCTTCGGCCTGGAACCCCGGGAGATCGCGGCCCTGCTCGAACAGCGCGAGGGGGTGCTGCACGGCGTGAAGGAGGGGGTGCTCGCCCTCGACCTCCAGGGCAGGGTGACGCTGGTCAACGACGCGGCCCGCGACCTGATCGGCCTCTCCGCCCACGACGTGGGCCGTGAACTGCGTGAGATGCCGCTGTCGGACCGGATGCGGGACGTGCTGGACGGCGTGGACGCCGGCGACGACCGGGTGGTGCTCCACCGCGACCGCGTGCTCGTGCTCAACCGCACCCCGGTCGCGGTCCGCGACCAGCAGAGCGGCTGGGTGGTCACCCTGCGCGACCGGACCGAGCTGGTACGGCTGGCACACGAGCTCGACCAGGCCAGCAGCACCACCGACGCGCTGCGTGCCCAGGCCCACGAGTTCGCCAACCGGATGCACACGGTGGTCGGCCTGCTGGAGCTCGGCGAGCACGACATGGCCGTCAACTACATCACCCAGACCTCCGAGGCCTACGGTCTGTACGCGTCCGGCATCCGGGAGAAGGTCGCCGATCCGACCCTGGCCGCGCTGCTGCTGGCCAAGTCCGCCGAGGCGGCCGAGCGGGGCGCGTCCCTGGTGCTCGCCGAGGACTGCCGGGTGGAGGAGGGCGTGCTCGGCGACCCCCATGACGCCGTGCTGGTGGTCGGCAACCTGGTGGCCAACGCCCTCGACGCGCTGGAGGAGATCGGCGGCACGGTCGAGGTCTCGGTCCGCACCGAGACCGACGGCCTGCACGTCCGGGTCGGCGACTCCGGCCCGGGGATCACCCCCGGCCTGGCCGAGGAGGTCTTCCGCGAGGGCTTCACCACCAAGATCGCACACGCGGGCCCGCGCGGACTCGGTCTCGCCCTGACCCGCCAGGCGTGCTCGCGCCGGGGCGGCTGGGTGCGGGTGCACAACGCCGGCGGCGCCGTCTTCACGGCCCTGCTGCCCCGGCGCGAGGACACCGGAGGGGCCCGGCCGCAGGGAAGCGGGACGGGCGGGCGGGAGAGCGCGACCGGCGACGGACCGGGGAACGGGACGGGTGGGTGGCGGGAGAGCGCGACCGGCGACGGGCGGGGCCGGATCACGGACGCGGAGGTGCCGAGATGATCCGGGTGCTCGTCGTCGACGACGACTTCATGGTGGCCAGGATCCACAGCGGCTATGTGGCGCGGGTGCCCGGGTTCACGGTGGTCGACGCCGTGCACACCGGCAGGGCGGCGGTCGCGGCGGTGGCCGAGCACCGGCCCGACCTGGTGCTGCTGGACGTCTACCTGCCGGACATGTCCGGCCTCGACGTCCTCATGACGCTCAGGGGCGTGTCCCACCCGGTCGACGTCCTGGTGATCACCGCCGCGCGCGACGTGGCGACGGTCCGCGCGGCCATGCGCGGTGGCGCGGTGAACTACCTGATCAAGCCCTTCACCGCCGGAGCGCTCACCGAGCGCCTCGGGCAGTACGCCGACACCCGCAGGCAGCTCGCCGCCATCGGGTCCGAGGTCCGCCAGGACGAGGTGGACCGGTTCTTCGGCGCGGACAGGGGCGGGCCGCCGCCGCTGCCCAAGGGGCTGTCGGCCACCACCTGCGGCCTGGTCGCCGACGCGCTCAGGGAGACCGGCACCGACGTGTCGGCGGCCGAGGCGGCGGTGCTCACCGGGCTCTCCCGGGTCAGCGCCCGGCGCTACCTGGAGTACCTGTGCGCGACGGGTCAGGCCGAGCTGCGGCCGAGGTACGGCACCGCCGGGCGGCCCGAACACCGCTACCGGTGGACGGGCTGATTCGTTACGCCTTTTCGGGCCTCGGCCGATGGTTGTGGTTTAGGGTTAACGGAGGTAAAAACTGCGGAGCAGGAGGAGACGGAGGCCGTGCGGAACGCCGGAGCGTCGATAGACCCGCCGACGGACCCGTTCGCGGCAGTGCCCCTCCCCTCACGCCCGGTCCGGCCGGGCGCCCGCGACCCCAACGCCTCCCCCGATGACCGCCCCAAGGGCGGACCACGGCTCCCTCCCGGCGTCTCGCCTGACATCTTCGGTCCTGCCGGGAGCGCCCAGCCCGCGGGGCCCTCCGGATTCGGTCGGCCCGCCACGGGATCGGCCGGGTTGCCGCCGGCGGCCTCACCGCCCCAGCCCTGGAAGATGGCCACCTCGCCCGAGCGTCCCCTGCAGCAGCGGCCCCCGCGTGAGGAGCCCCCGGCCGCCTCCTCCGGCGGCGGCGACCCCCGGCAGCCGGAGGCGTCCCGTTACGAGGAGCCGCCCCGCCGGGGGCGCAGGATCACCGTCGCCGTCCTGCTCCTGCTGCTGCTCGCCGGTCTCGCCTATGCCGTGCCCGCGATCGTCATGTCCGGCAAGATGCTGCCCGGCACCCAGGTCCACGGCATCGACATCGGCGGGCTGACCGCGACCGAGGCGGCCGACAAACTCAGGGACCGGCTGCCCGGCAAGGCAGGCGAGGAGATGGTCGTCCGGGCCGCCGGCAGGAAATACTCCATCGATCCCGAGAAGGCCGGGCTGGAGTTCGACGTGGTCGCCACGATCGACCAGGCGCACAGCGGCTTCCCCGCTCCGATGGAGGTCTGGCGGGCGCTGACCGGCACCACCGAGCTGGCCCCCAAGGTCTCCGCCGACTCCGAACGCATGCGGGACACCGTCACGGCCCTGGCCAAGAAGATCGACCTCAAGGTCCGTGAGGGCGCGGTCACCTTCGAGGGCGTCAAGCCGGTGGCGGTGACCCCCCGCGACGGCCGCGAGCTGGAACAGGAGGCCGCGGCCCGCACCATCAGGACGGCCTTCCTGGGCCCCGCCGGCGAGGTCGAGCTGCCGGTCTCGGTGATCAAGCCCAAGGTGACGGCCGCGGTGGTCAAGGAGGCCGCCGCCGACGCGGGGAAGGCCCTGTCCGGCCCGGTCACCCTGACGTACGCGGGCAAGCAGGTCCAGCTCCCGGTGGAGACCCTCGCCGCCCACCTGTCCTTCGAGCCCGACAGCTCCGGCGGCATGGGGCCGGTGTTCGACGCCAGGAGCGCGGTCGCGACCGTGGAGACCAGGCTCGTCGATCCGGCCCTGGCCCCCCGCGAGCCCACCTTCCAGATCGTCGGCGCCACGCCGAAGCTGATCCCCGGCCGCAAGGGCAAGGGGATCGACGAGGACAAACTCGCCGAGTCCGTGGCCCGGATGGTCGCCGAAGGCGGCAGCCGGACCATCCCGGTGGCCCTCACGACCGTCCAGCCCCGCGTCTCCGAGGCCGAGGTGCGCAAGCTCGGCATCAAGGAGAAGATCAGCGAGTTCACCACCCCGTACGACTGCTGCCTGCCCCGGGTGACCAACATCCGCACGATCGCCAAGCTCCTGGACGGCTACCTGGTCAAGCCCGGCGAGACCTTCTCGCTCAACGGCGTCATCGGCCAGCGCGACACGGCCCGGGGCTTCGTCCCGGCACCCATGATCCAGGGGGGCCGGCTGGTCGACTCGGTGGGCGGCGGCATCTCCCAGTTCGTCACCACCATGTACAACGCGGTGTTCTTCGGCGGTCTTGAGGACGTCCAGCACATGGCGCACGAGTTCTACATCTCGCGCTACCCGGCCGGCCGCGAGTCCACCGTCTCCTGGCCCGCGCCGGACTTCCGCTGGAAGAACGACTCCAAGTACGGCGTGCTGGTGAAGACCTCCTACACGGACAAGGGCGTCACGGTGGCCTTCTGGAGCACCAAGCGCTACGACATCGAGTCGATCTCCTCCGAGCGCTACGACATCACCCCGTTCAAGAGCGCGACCGACAGCGGTCCCACGTGCATCCCGATGGCCGGCCAGCAGGGTTTCACCATCGACGTGACCCGGGTCTTCAAGCAGGACGGCAAGGAGGTCAAGCGGGAGACGAAGAAGACCGTCTACAAGCCCGAGACCGACCTCAAGTGCGTCCCGTCCACCACGCCCGCCCAGGACGAGTAGCCTCCTGAGCGGTCCGGGGGCGCGCGTTGTTCGCGCTGCGGTGGGTGGGTGTTGTGGTTCGCTCCCGTTCGCGCTGCGGTGGGTGGGTGGTGCGGCCGGCCGTCGTTGGTCGCGGTCTGGTGTTTTCAGGCCTCCGGCCTGGCGGGCGCGGTGGTTTCGGTCCTTTTATACGCCGGCCGCACCACCCACCCACCTCCGCGCACCTGTGTCTCGCCGTACGGCGTGCCCGCCGTAGCCGCTCACTTTCCGGCCGCCCGGCGGGCTCGGGGAGGCTGAAGCGATCTCCGCATGGCCGTCCAGGGCGCGCCGCCGTAGCTGAAGCGTCGCTTTCGAAAGGAGCGCACAGCTGGGCGCCAGCGATCTCCGTATGGCCTTCAGGGGGTGCCGCTGAAGCGTCGCTTTCGAAAGAAGCGCACAGTCGGGCGCCGTGGAAGATGTGAACTCTGGGCTGTTCTGTGCCGGGCAGGGCTGGCGTTGCGCTCCGGGTGGGGATGCCGGAGCCGACCGTGGTTCTCATGCCGACGTGTGGAGTGCTGCATTTATTGGATCTTTGCCGAGGTCGGAGATCTATCTACCTGGTTGCCTGGCTACGCTCAGCGCCATGATTATCTGGTTGAACGGGACCTTCGGAGCGGGCAAGACAACTACCGCCAAAGAGCTCACGCCGCTCATCCAACGGGCTCGTCTCTTCGATCCCGAGCAGATCGGTTACATGCTGGGCCACGTCCCCGATCTCCCAAGGCTCGGGGACTTCCAGCACTGGAGGCCCTGGCGTGGCCTGGTGGTGGAGACCATCGTGCAGCTCCTGGACTATGTCGGCGGTGTGCTGGTTGCCCCGCAAACAGTTCTCATCGAGCAATACTGGAAGGAGATCCATACCGGCCTGAGCAAGTCCGGCATTCCCGTCCACCACTTCGTGCTGCACACCGACCAGCGCACGCTCACCCACCGGATCGAAACCGACACCGTCGAGACCGGGGCACGGCAGTGGCGCCTTGACCATCTCGCGGACTACCACGGCGCCTTGCCGTGGCTTACCCGCGAGGCCGAGCTCGTCGATACGACCGAGATAACACCTTCCCAAGTGGCACGCATCATCGCCGGCAGGGTGGCGCAAGATCCTGAGGCGAGCAGCGTGGAGCAGTGACGGACAGCCCGCAAAGGCCGGGATCGAGGTAGGAGTCCTGAGGTGCCCAGCAGATTCCGGACAGTCGGCTCCCGCTCCCTTTGATCCCGGTCTATCTGGGCGTGTGGATTCTGCTCGCTGTGGCGCGCATCCGTCCTGTCGCCGGGCTGAAGGCGTGGTGCGGCGGATTCATGGAGGGGCTCCGCACTCCGTGCGGCCCCCGGAAGCCGATGAAATGGCGGACGGTGTGGCGCATGACCAGGCTGGGGCGGCCTCCGGTCATCTGAGGCGACCGTTTCCTCGTCAGACCTTGAGCGGGTTGATAGGCAAGAAACGGTTGGGCCAGGCCGTAGCAGCAGCAGGTCTTCCCCAGGAGCCGGATCCACAGCGGGTGGGCGACAGACCGCAGCAGTGCGACCGGGCGGCCCGCTCATCACAGGCGACCCGTTAGAAGGTAAGCACCCACGGCCCCCTGAAGAGCCCCCTGACGAGCCCCCCTGGGGCCCCTGACGGACCCCCTGAGCTGAGCGGTCTCATCTGAGCGATCTTGTCCCTTGGCCGGGTACACGGATTTTTCATGTGCTCCCTGAGGTGTCCGGCTGTGCGCTCCTTTCGAAAGTGACGCTTCAGCTACGGCGGCGCGCCCTGGACGGTCATACGGAGATCACTGGCGCCCAGCTGTGCGCTCCTTTCGAAAGCGACGCTTCAGCTACGGCGGCGCGCCCTGGACGGCCATGCGGAGATCGCTTCAGCCTCCCCGAGCCCGCCGGGCGGCCGGAAAGTGAGCGGCTACGGCGGGCACGCCGTACGGCGAGACACAGGTGCGCGGAGGTGGGTGGGTGGTGCGGCCGGCGTATAAAAGGACCGAAACCACCGCGCCCGCCAGGCCGGAGGCCTGAAAACACCAGACCGCGACCAACGACGGCCGGCCGCACCACCCACCCACCGCAGCGCGAACGGGAGCGAACCACAACACCCACCCACCGCAGCGCGAACGGGAGCGAACCACAACACTCACCCACCGCACAGAAGCGAACCGTCATCTGCAGATCGGTGAAAGCCTCAGGGCTACGGGGTCAGGACCAGGATGCGGTCGTCGCCGGGGACGGGAGAGCCGCGGCCGTCCTTGTTGCTGGTACCGATCCACAGGGAGCCGCCGGGGGCGGCGGTGACCGCGCGGAGCCTGCCGTACCGGCCCTCGAACCTGGCGGCGGGGACGCCGGCCGTGCCGTCGGCGGCGAGGGGGACCTGCCAGAGCCGGCGGCCCCGCAGCGCGCCGACCCAGAGGGAGCCGTCGGCGTAGGCCATGCCGGAGGGGGAGGCCTCGTCGGTGCTCCAGGTGACGATCGGGTCGATGAACCGGGGGGCGCCGCCGACACCCTCGACCTCGGGCCAGCCGTAGTTGCCGCCCTTCCTGATGAGGTTGATCTCGTCGAACGAGCTGGACCCGAACTCGCTGGCGTACATGCGTCCCGACGGGTCCCAGGCCATGCCCTGGACGTTGCGGTGGCCGTAGCTCCAGAGCACGTTCGCGAACGGGTTGCCGGGTGCGGGCTTACCGTCGGCGGTCATGCGGAGGATCTTGCCGGCCATGGAGCCGAGGTCCTGGGCCAGGGCGCGGTCGCCGGTCTCGCCGGTGCTGGCGTAGAGGTATCCGTCGGGGCCGAAGGCCAGGCGGCCGCCATTGTGGATCGGGCCCTTGGGGATGCCGTCAAGGAGCACGGTGGCGTCGGTCAGGCTCCGGTCGTAGCGGTAGCGCACGATCCGGTTGTCCTGGGCCGAGGTGAAGTAGAGGAAGACGTAGTGGTCCTCGGTGAAAACGGGAGAGACGGCCACGCCCATCAGGCCGCCCTCGCCGTCGGGGCGTACGCCGTCGATCTCGCCGACCTCGGTGACCTTCCCCGCCGGGGTGACCCGCAGCAGCCTGGCGGTGTCGCGCTCGGTGACCAGGGCGTCGCCGCCGGGCAGGAACGCGATGCCCCAGGGTACGGCCAGATTCTCCACCAGGGTGCGCGGCTCGCCGGAGGGGGCGGCGGCCACGCCGGAGGCGGGGGTCCGCGCCGTGCCGGCGGGAGCCGCCGAGCAGCTCGCCACCAGCGCCGCCACCAGCGCCGTCGCCAGGATGGAAGCCAGTCGTGACATTCGAATCATGCGAACCTCCTCCTTCATTCATACCGTCGTATGTGGGGGGAGGTTCCAGGACGATCCCCTGGATAATGCAGCCATGAAGATCTGGGTCCCCTCCGAAGCCGCCGTCGACGTCCTCAGTGATCTACCCGATGTGGAGTGCGTCGTCTACGACGGCACGGGTCCGGTCCCCGACGGGGCCGAGGAGGTCGAGGTCTGGGTCCCACCGCTCCTCACGGTGGCGGGCCTGCCGGAGCTGCTCGGCCGGATGTCCCGGCTGCGGCTGCTGCAGACCGTCACGGCGGGGGTGGACGCCTACCGGCCGCACCTGCCGGAGGGCGCGGTGCTGTGCAACGCGCGGGGCGTGCACGACGCGGGGACCGCGGAGTGGGCGGTGGGGGCGATGATCGCGGTGATGCGGGAGTTCCCCGGGTTCGCCGCCGCGCAGCGGGAGGGCGAGTGGACCTACCACCACACCGGTGTACTGGCCGACTCCACGGTGCTGATCATCGGCTACGGCTCGATCGGGGAGGCGCTGGAGCGGCGGCTGGACGGTTTCGAGGTGGACGTCGTCCGGGTGGCGAGGACCGCCCGGGGTGACGTGCACGGCCAGGACGAGCTGCCTGAGCTGCTGCCCCGGGCGGACGTGGTGGTGCTCCTGGTCCCGTCGACCCCCGCGACCACGGGGCTGGTGGACGCGGACTTCCTGTCGGCGATGAAGGACGGCGCGGTGCTGGTGAACGCGGCCAGGGGCGCGGTGGTGGACACCGACGCGCTGGTCGCCGAGCTGCGCAAGGGCCGGATCCTGGCCGCGCTCGACGTCACCGACCCCGAGCCGCTGCCCGCGGGGCATCCACTGTGGACGGCGCCGGGAGTGTTCATCACCCCGCACGTCGCGGGCAGCACCCCGGCGTCCGGACGGCGCCTGCTGAGGCTTCTCCGCTCCCAGCTCCTGCGCTACCTGGCAGGTGAGCCGCTCAAGAACGTGATCACCGGCTCGTACTGACCCCGATCCGCGCCGCCCTGAACCCCTGCCGAGCAGCTCTTTACCGGCTGTAATCCGTACTGTCCGGGAAAGGAATCCGGACCGTGGCTACCTCGTGACCTCGGATCCGTACGGTGATTGACTGCGACCCTGATCGCTCGCATGGTTATCAGATCGGTGACGACTACGGCGTTGTCACCCCCCGCACCGGCCGGAGAGCACACACTGACCGTGTGCCGTCGCGGAAGCGAGACGAATCGACACTGATGGGCAGACGACATTGATCCGCTGGCGTGACCCCCGGGTACCGCTGACCGCCGCTGCCGGAACCGGCGCGGTGGGGCTCGTTGCCGCTCTTCTCAGCGGTGTCTCGCCCGGGATCGTCGGAGCGGTGGCGGGTGTCGTCGCCGCCGCGATCGCCGCGGTGTCACTGTTCGCCGGGCTTCTCCGGGGCGCCGACCGGCGCAGGGCGACGGCGGTCCGGTGGTTGGCCGGCGGTTCGGTCACCTGGCTGGTCGGGGTCGGTGTGCGGCCGCTCGCGGGCGGCACGCCCTTCTCCGTGACCTTCGCCGATCTGGTGGTCCTCGTCGGTACGGCGATGCTCACCGTCGGCACCGGCCTGTCCGCCACCCGGCCCGCGCACGGACGTGCCCTGCTGCGGGATCTCGCCGACTCCTACATGTGCGCCGGCGCGCTGTTCGTGATCGGCTGGGTCCTGCTGCTGGGCCCGTCCTACCGCCAGGCCGACGACGCCGGCACTTTCGCGATCACCATCGCCCTGCCGCTGCTCTGCCTGATCCTCGCGTGCGCCGTGGGCCCGGCGGTGCTGCCGATCCGGCGGTCCGCCTGGCCGATGGGTCTGGCGGCGCTGGCCGTGCTGGCCGCCATCACGGCGTCCGAGACGGGCACCGCGCTGGCCCGCGTGAGCGGTGACGCGCCGCCGCTGCTCGGGGTGTGGCTGGCTCCGGCGGCCTTCCTGCTGCTGGCCGCGGTCCCGTGGAGCGGCCGTACGGCCCGCGTCGCGGACCCTGACGAGGAGGAGCCGTCCGTCGGACAGGCCACCTCCTGGCTGATCGCGGCCCTGCCGCTGATCCTCGTCGTGGCGGCCACCGCGGTCGTGCTCCTGCGCGTGCTCGGCGGCAGGGTGCAGGGGCCGGTCCCGGTCCTGGCCCTGGTGTCGGCGTCGATCGTCTGCGTCCTGGTGGTGCGCCTGTTCGTGGTGCTGATGGAGACGGGCCGGATGCGGCGCCTGGTGGACCTCGGCGAGCGGCAGCTCCAGGACCTGGCGGAGAGCACCGGCGACGTGGTCCTGCTGTGCGACTACGACGGCGTGGTGCGGGAGATCGGCGAGGGCGTCGAGATCACGTACGGCTACCGCCCCGACGAGCTGGTCGGCGGGACGATCTTCGACTACATCCACCCCGAGGACGCGCCCGGGATCCAGGTGGCGCTACGTGCGATGAGCCTGGACGAGGAGCCGGTCGAGGGGCCGGGCACCTGCATGATCGCCTGCCGGGTCCGGGCGTCCGACGGCACCTGGCGGCCCACCGAGTCGGTGGCCACCCGGCACGTGCGCGGCGAGGACCTGCTGCTGGTCACCACCCGTGACGTCAGCGACCAGGAGGCCCTGCGCAACCAGGTCGCCCACCTGACCTTCCACGACGGCGTCACCGGCCTGCCCAACCGGGCCTACTTCGAGGAGCGCACCCGCGAGGTGCTGGCCCGTCCGGGTGCGAGCAGCGCCGTGGTGGTGTTCCTGGATCTGGACGGCTTCACGGCGGTCAACGACTCGGTCGGCCATGCCAGCGGCGACTATCTGCTCGGTCAGGCCGCCCGCAGGCTCCGCGCCGCCGTACGGGCCGACGACACCCTGGCCCGCTGGGGCGGCGACGAGTTCGCGGTGCTGCTGGAGGCGGCGGTGGACGCCCAGACGGCGGTGGATCTGGCCGAGCGGCTGGTCCGTACGGTCTCGTCCGAGCCGTTCCGGGTGGCCGACCGCGACATCGCGCTGACCGCGAGCGTCGGGGTGGCCTTCGCCGAGGACGACGTGTCCTCAGCGGACCTGATCCGCAACGCCGACGTGGCGATGGCCAGGGCCAAGGATCTCGGCGGGCGCCGGGTCGAGGTGTTCGCCGCGCACATGCACGCCGATGTGGTGCGCCGGCTGGAGCTCGCCGCCGACCTGCAGCGGGCGCTGCTGGAGAACCAGTTCGCGATCGAGTACCAGCCGGTGGTGGACCTGGCCACCTCGCGTGTCACCGCTGTGGAGGCGCTGGTGCGCTGGTGGCGGGGGAGCGCGTTCGTGCCGCCCGAGCACTTCCTCGGCCCGGCGGAGGACACCGGCCTGATCGTCCCGCTGAGCGAGTGGATCCTGCGCGAGGCCTGCCGGGAGGTCGCCGCCTGGCGCGCGTCCTCCTGGGACATCGGGTTGTCGCTCAACCTGTCGGCCCGGCAGATCATGGCGCCGCGTTTCGTGGAGACCGTCGAGTCGGCGCTGGCCGAGAGCGGCCTGCCGCCCAGCGCGCTGACCCTTGAGGTCATCGAGGAGATGCTGGTCGAGGACGCCGACGAGACCATCACCCGGCTCTCGGAGCTGCGCCGGCTCGGGGTGCGGCTGGCCATCGACGACTTCGGCACCGGCTACGCCTCGCTGGCGTTCCTGCGGCAGCTCCCGGTGGACATGATCAAGATCGATCCGTCGTTCGTGTCCGGGCTCGGCCGGGACGAGACGCTGACGCTGCTGACCCGCACGATCGTACGGCTCGGCCACGATCTGGGGCTGATTGTGGTCGCCGAGGGCATCGAGCGTCCCGAGCAGCTCGAGCTGCTGCGCGAGATGGGCTGCACTCGGGGGCAGGGCTTTCTGGTGGCGCGGCCGATGGCCGCCCGCGGGGTCGACTCCCTGATGCGCACGAGCTTGTCCAGCCTGCACAGCGGCGTATGACGGCGTTCACCCCGCCCTGCGGGGTGAACGCCGAGGAGTGTGTCTTTCCTCACCCCTTGTCCGTTCTGTTACCTCGTTTCGCTGCCTGGACCGGGCTCGCGCCCGTATCTGTCATCTCGGACTTTGAGACTCCTGTCCCATGAATTTGACGCAGGCACACTCTGTCGGCCATGGTGGAGCCATGCATCACAGTGGGATTCTCGTAGTACTTCGCCGGCGCGCAGGCCGATAGCGAAGCACTTCGACCTGCGCGCCGCCCCAGCTCCGCCGTATCAGGTGGAATGGGGCATTTTTTATGCCGCCAAACATGCTTAGCCACACAAGGAACGAGCCGATGACCGAACAGATGACAGGTGCCCAGGCCCTCGTCAGAGCGCTGGAGCACGTCGGGGTCGACACTGTGTTCGGGATCCCGGGCGGCGCGATTCTCCCCGCCTACGATCCTCTCTACGACTCGGCCAAGGTCCGGCACGTGCTTGTACGGCACGAGCAGGGCGCAGGCCACGCGGCCCAGGGCTACGCGCAGGCCACTGGCAGGGTCGGGGTCTGCATGGCCACCAGCGGCCCGGGTGCGACCAACCTGGTCACCCCGATCGCCGACGCCTACATGGACTCGGTCCCGATCGTCGCGATCACCGGCCAGGTGGCCAGCGCCGCCATCGGCACCGACGCGTTCCAGGAAGCCGACATCTCCGGCATCACCATGCCGATCACCAAGCACAACTTCCTGGTCATCAACCCGGACGACATCCCCAGGACGATCGCCGAGGCCTTCCACATCGCCGCGACGGGGCGTCCGGGGCCGGTGCTGGTCGACATCGCCAAGGACGCGCTCCAGGCGATGACGACCTTCCAGTGGCCGCCGGTGATGCAGCTGCCGGGCTACCGCCCGGTGACCCGGCCGCACTCCAAGCAGATCCGGGAGGCGGCCAAGCTGATCGCCGACGCCAAGCGGCCGGTGCTCTATGTCGGCGGCGGCGTGCACAAGGCGCGGGCGGCGGCGGAGCTGCTGGAGTTCGCCGAGCTGACCGCCATCCCCGTGGTCACCACGCTGATGGCGCGCGGCACCTTCCCCGACAGCCACCGCCAGCACCTGGGCATGCCGGGCATGCACGGCTCGGTGCCGGCGGTCGGGGCGCTGCAGCGCTCCGACCTGATCATCGGGCTCGGGGTCCGCTTCGACGACCGCGTCACCGGGCAGCTGTCCACTTTCGCCCCGCATGCCAAGATCGTCCACGCCGACATCGACCCGGCGGAGATCTCCAAGAACCGGCACGCGGACGTCCCGATCGTGGGCGACTGCAAGGAGGTCATCTCCGACCTGATCGCCGCGGTGCGCAACGAGGACCGCAAGGGCGACTACAGCGAGTGGTGGACCCAGCTCGACGCCTACCGGGCGACCTACCCGCTGGGTTACGACGAGTTCGAGGACGGCTCCCTCGCCCCGCAGTACGTCATGGAGCGGCTGAGCGCGATCGTCGGGCCGGACGCCATCTACACCGCGGGCGTCGGCCAGCACCAGATGTGGGCCGCCCAGTTCATCGGCTACGAGAACCCGGGGACCTTCATCAACTCCGGCGGCGCCGGCACGATGGGCTTCGCGCTGCCGGCCGCGATGGGTGCCAAGATGGGCAGTCCGGACACCACGGTCTGGGCCATCGACGGCGACGGCTGCTTCCAGATGACCAACCAGGAGCTGGCCACCTGCACCATCGAGGGCGTGCCGATCAAGGTCGCGATCATCAACAACGGCAATCTCGGCATGGTCCGGCAGTGGCAGACGCTGTTCTACAACCAGCGCTACTCCAACACCAACCTGCAGACGGTCCGCCGGATCCCGGACTTCGTGAAGCTGGCCGAGGCGTACGGTTGTGTCGGCCTGCGGTGTGAGCGTCCGGAGGACGTGGACGCGACCATCAAGAAGGCGATGGAGATCAACGACGTGCCTGTCGTGGTCGACTTCGTGGTCCACCAGGACGCCATGGTCTGGCCGATGGTGGCGGCCGGGACCAGCAACGACGAGATCAAGTTCGCGCGCGACATGGCGCCGGCCTGGGACAGCGAGGACTAGCGGTGCGTGATCGAAGCGAGCCGGCAGACAGGCGCAGAGGCCCGGCGGGCGCGCGGGCGGGCCGCCGGGCGAGGAGGAAGGCATGAGCAGGCACACGCTCTCCGTGCTGGTGGAGAACAAGCCCGGCGTGCTCGCGCGCGTCGCGTCGCTGTTCAGCCGCCGTGGGTTCAACATCGACTCGCTGGCGGTCGGGCCGACCGAGCACGAGGACATCTCGCGGATGACCATCGTGGTGAACGTCGAGGAACTACCGCTCGAGCAGGTCACCAAGCAGCTCAACAAGCTGGTCAACGTGCTGAAGATCGTGGAGCTCGACCCGGCGCAGGCCGTGCAGCGCGAGCTCACACTGATCAAGGTGCGGGCCGACGCCGAGAACCGTTCCAGTGTGCTGGAACTGGTCAACCTCTTCCGCGCGCGCTGCGTCGACGTCGCCTCCGACGCGGTGACCATAGAGGTCACCGGCACGCCGGACAAGCTGCAGGCATTCATCAAGCTCCTGGAGCCGTTCGGCATCAAGGAGCTCGTCCAGTCGGGCATGGTGGCCATCGGCCGCGGCGCCCGTTCCATCACCGACCGTTCTCTCCGGGCCCTGGACCGGACTGCGTAACCCGCACGAGAAACCCGAAAGGTTAAGTAAGTGACTGAGATCTTCTACGACGACCAGGCCGACCTGTCGATCATCCAGGGTAGGCACGTGGCCGTCCTGGGATACGGCAGCCAGGGCCACGCCCACGCTCTGTCCCTCCGCGACTCCGGCGTCGACGTCCGGGTCGGTCTGCCCGAGGGCTCCAAGAGCCGGGAGAAGGCCGAGGCCGACGGCCTGCGGGTGCTCACGCCCGCGGAGGCCGTCGAAGAGGCCGACCTGACCGTGATCCTGGCGCCGGACCACATCCAGCGTCACCTCTACGCCGAGCACGTGGCCCCGAACCTCGTCGAGGGCGACGCCCTCTTCTTCGGCCACGGCCTCAACATCCGCTACGGCCTCATCGAGGCCCCCGAGGGCGTCGACGTGGCCATGGTCGCGCCGAAGGGCCCCGGCCACCTCGTCCGCCGGCAGTACACCGCGGGCCGCGGCGTGCCGTGTCTCGTCGCCGTGGAGAAGGACGCCAGCGGCAACGCCTGGGACCTCGCGCTGTCCTACGCCAAGGGCATCGGCGGCACCCGGGCCGGCGCGCTGAAGACGACCTTCACCGAGGAGACCGAGACCGACCTGTTCGGCGAGCAGGCCGTCCTGTGCGGTGGCGTGTCCGAGCTGATCAAGGCCGGTTTCGAGACCCTGATCGAGGCCGGCTACCAGCCCGAGGTCGCCTACTTCGAGTGCCTCCACGAGATGAAGCTGATCGTCGACCTGATGTACGAGGGCGGCATCTCCAAGATGTACTGGTCGGTCTCCGACACCGCCGAGTACGGCGGCTACTCCCGTGGCCCGCGCGTCGTGACGCCGGAGACCAAGAAGGAGATGCAGCGCATCCTCGCCGAGATCCAGTCCGGCGAGTTCGCCAAGGAGCTGGTGGATGAGTTCGACGGCGGGCAGAAGAAGTTCACCGCCTACCGCGAGGAGATCGCACAGCACCCGATCGAGAAGACCGGCGCCAAGCTCCGCCCGATGATGAGCTGGCTCAAGTAGCGGCGAGCCCCTCCCGGGCGGTCCCCGGGTGAACGGGCGCCTCGAACGGCGACGCCCCCGTGACGGTCATCCGTCGCGGGGGCGTCGCCGTTCCCGTCGCCGTCTCCGGTGTCTCCGGCGGCGGGCCGGGGCCCTACTTGGCGGCGAAGTCCTGGGTCCAGTAGATCGTGCCGCCGGAGTTCTTGGCCGCGCCGACACCGATGAGGGTGTACTTGCAGTTCATGATGTTGGCCTTGTGGCCCGCGCTGTTCATCCAGGAGCTCATCACGGACGCCGGGGTCTTCTGTCCGGCGGCGATGTTCTCCGCCCAGCCCGACCCGCCGGTGAAGCCGGCCGCCCGGATGCGGTCCATGAAGCTACGGCCGTCCTTGGAGGTGTGGCTGAAGTAGCCCTGGTCCGCCATGTCGGCCGAGTGGCCGTAGGCGGCCTTGCGGAGCTGCGCGTCGTGCTTGAGGGGCCGGCAGCCGCCCTTCGCCCGCTCCACGTTGACCAGCCGCACGACCTCGTTCTCGTCGGCCGTCCCCACGGTGCCGCCCGGCGAGGTCGCGGTGGGGGTGGGGGTGGGGGTGGGGGTGGGCTTCACGGTGGGGGTCGCCGTGGGCTTGGGCGTCGCGGTGGGCGTCGCCGTCGGCTTGGACGTGGGGGTGGCGGTCGGGGTGGGGGTCGGCGTGGCCGAGGGGGAGCAGGACAGCCGGGCAGCCTTGGACCTGCCCGCGTTGCCGCGGTAGTCGGTGACGACCGCGTAGTAGACGCCCGGGGCGCACGGCAGCGCGACGGTGACCCGCCCGTTGTGCCCTCTTCTGGAGGCGCTCTTGACGACCGGGTCGGGACCGGCCTCGGCGCGCTTGACACGGATGCGGACCAGCGCGGTGTCACCGCAGCCGAGCCGTGCGGCGGACGCCTGGATCTTCCCGGCGGCCGTGACGTAGGGAGCGGCCGCGTACACGCGGCACGCCGCCTGCGGGGCCGTCGCGGCGTGGGCGGTGGCCACCGGCGTGCTGAGTGCCGCCAGGCTCCCGAGGCACGCGAGTACCCCTAGCGGTCTACGCATATCGGTTTCCTCCAGTTGGGTGGACGCTGGATGGATTCCGCATTCTGTCGGGGTCAGGTACTCCCTGTCACGAAATTTCGGATATTAATTTGTGATCTAGGTAAACCAGAGTGATCAGATAGGCGTCTGGGATCGTTCCCGCCTCCACGTCTTCCCGCCCGCCTCCCCGCCGCTCCGGCGGGAAGGCGGAGCGGCGGGAAGGCAGGCGGCGGTTCAGCAGCTGACGGGCTTCAGCCAGGAGCACTCGACGTCGGCGGAGTCCTGCTGCGCCTGGCGGAGCTGGACGTTCGCGACGTCGGCCGGGGCGGTCCGGCTGAACTGGGCGAGACGGATGGCGATCTTGTCCTCGATGTCCTTGGCGGAGCCGGACAGGAACTGGTTGAGCATGACGGAGAAGACCAGGGGCTCGTTGTCCGCGCTGGTCACGTAGCCGGACAGGGAGGTGACGCCGGTCAGCGAGCCGGTCTTGGCGTGGACGTTCCCGGCGGCCGGGGTGCCGCGCATCCGGCTCCGCAGGGTGCCGCCGACCATCCGGTCGGGGTCACCGGCGATCGGCAGCGAGCCGTACCAGGTGGAGAACCAGGGCTTGGAGCGCAGCGCGAGCAGCAGGCCGGTGACGCCGCCGGGGGTGAGGCCGTCCACCCGGGACAGGCCGGAGCCGTCCCGCATGCGCAGCGTCGGCATGCCGTTGGCCCGGGCGAAGGAGGTGATGGCGGCGAGCCCGGCGCTCCAGGTCCCGGCCCCGGAGACCTTGCGCCCGATCGACTTGGTCAGGATCTCGGCGTGCATGTTGTTGCTGAGCTTCATGAACGGCACGAGCAGCTCGCTCAGCGGCATCGAGTCGCGTGCGGCCACGGTGGTGGCCCCCGCCGGGGTCGCCTCGCGGGCCGTGGACCCCAGCACCCGCACGCCGTGCTTGGCCAGCGCCTTGCGGAAGAGCGAGGCGACGTAGCCGGTGGGATCGTCGACGGTGACCCACTCGTTGTAGTCGTCCGCCACGGTCCCGGTGATCAGCACGGTGTTGGTGCTGTGCTGCCGCTCGATCAGCACGTCGGTCTCGGCCCCGGTCGTCGCCCGGTTGACGATCTTCAGGTAGTCGGTCTCGGGGGTGGTGGAGACCTTGGCGGGCTTGCCCGCGGCGTCGCCGGGGGCCACCGAGACGACGACGCTCCCGGCGTCGTAGTCGGTGTCCGGCGAGGCGGTCAGCGCGGAGATCTGCGCCGAGTAGTAGTACGGCTCGTCGTCCCAGGCCCAGTCGGTGCCGAGCCGTACCGAGTCGAACCAGGTGTCGTCGGCGACCAGCTTGCCCGTGACCACCTTGATCCCCGAGGCGGCCACGCGGGCGGCCAGCGCGTCGTAGTCGGCGGCGAGGAGGGTGGGATCGCCGGTGCCCTTGAGGTAGAGGTTCCCGGTGAGGGCCGAGCCGGCGCGGCGGCCGGTGGACAGCACGCTCGTGGTGAAGCGGAAGTCCAGGCCGAGGGTGTCGACCGCGGCGGCGGAGGTCACCAGCTTGGCGTTGGAGGCGGGGGTCAGGACCTTGCCCGAGTCCTGGGCGTAGAGCTCCTCGCCGGAGGCGGCGCTCTTGACCACCACTCCGGCTCGGGCGGGGGTCAGCCGGGCGTCGCTGAGGATCTGGTCGATGTCCTTGACCAGATCGGTGACGCCGGAGGCGGGTTCGACGGCGCTCGCCGGGGCCGAGGCCCAGGCGAGACTGGCGAGTAGGAGAGCGGAGACGGAGATCGTTGTTCGTCGCGTGGGCCGCACGGTTGCTCCCGGTGCCTAGGTGTTTGCGGAGATCATGAGGAATCGCGGGCCACGTGACAATACGGAAATGTTCGTATCTTTCGGGCCTGCCGAGCGGTCGCTTGCTGCGGTTGAATGTGCCCATGGTCACACCGGAGCCCGCTCCCGCCCTCGTCACCGTGCCGCGCGGAGTCCGCATCGGCTACGGCATCGGCTCAGTCTCCACCGCGACCTTCTCCACGGTCCCGGGATTGCTGCTGCTGTTCTACATGACCAACGTGCTCGCGGTCCCCGCCTGGATCGCCGGCGTCGTGGTCTTCCTCCCCAAGCTGTGGGACATGCTCATCAACCCCTGGGTGGGCCAGCGCTCCGACCGCACGGTCTCCCGGCTGGGCGCGCGCCGGCCGTGGATGCTCCTCGGCGCGTTCACCCTGCCCGTGGCGTTCGCGCTGACGTTCACCGGGCCGCCGCTCACCGGTGTGCCGGCCGCGCTGTACGTCGCCGTCTGCTACTTCCTCACCGCGACCGCCTACGCCTTCTACGAGGTGCCCTACAAAGCCATGGCCGCCGAGATGACCGACGACTACCACGAGCGCTCCTCGCTGCTGCAGTGGAAGATGGTCTTCGTCGGCCTGGCGATCCTGCTGTCGGGAGCCGTCGCGCCGGCCATCGCGGGCACCGAGGCCGCCGGATACCGGCTCATGGGCCTGATCGTCGGCGCGGTGCTGCTGGTGTCCATGCTCGCCGCCTTCGCGGGTACGGCGCGCGCCCCGATGGTCGCCAGGGCCGAGGCGGAGCCGTCGATCCGGGCCCAGTTCGCGGCGGCCCGCTCCAGCGGGCCGTTCATGGTGCTGCTCGGCCTGAGCTGCGCCCAGATGTTCGCCGCGGGCATCCTGCTGGCGGGCGCGCCGTACTTCGCCACCTACGTCCTGGGCGATCCCGGGATGACCACCACGCTCTTCCTGTGCATCGTCGGGCCGCTGCTGCTCACGATGCCGGCGTGGGTCTGGCTGTCCAGACGCTACGAGAAGCGCGGGGCGATGATCCTCGGGGCGGCGCTGTTCACGGCGGGCACGGCCGCGCTGGCCCTCGCCGGGGAGTTCGGGGCGGTGTACGCGCACGTGTGCGTGCTCGCCGTCGGCATCGGCTACGCCGGATTCCAGCTGCTGCAGTTCTCCATGCTGTCGGACGTGATCGTCCATGACGCGCAGGTCACCGGCAAGCGCCGCGCCGGGGTGTTCACCGGCCTCTGGACGGCCTGCGAGACCGTGGTCTTCGCCCTCGGCGCGCTGGTGCTCGGCTGGCTGCTCGGTGCGACCGGGTTCGTGGAGTCCGACCCCGGCACGCCCGTGGCGCAGCCCGAGGCGGCGGTCGCGGCCGTGCTGTACGGCGGCGCACTGATGCCCGCGCTCCTCGCCGGGATCAGCGTCCTGCTGACGACGCGCTACCCCCTCACCGCGGCGAGCCTCGCGTCCCCGGAGCCCCTCAGGTCAGCTGAGGGGTGATCACCAGGAACATGCAGTCGCCGAAGGACAGGACGTCTCCCGGCCGGACCTTGGCCGGTCCGACCAGGCGCCAGTCGTTCAGCCGGGTGCCGTTGAGCGAGCCGAGGTCGACGACGATCCAGCAGTCCTCGTCGCGGCGGAGCTCGGCGTGCACCCGTGACACGGTCAGGTCGGCCAGGACCAGGTCGCAGGCCGAGCCGCGGCCGACCACGTAGCGGGTACGGCTGTCACCGGGCAGCGCGAGCCTGGGCAGCCTGGGCCGCCGCCAGGCGGACTCCACGCGCTTGGTGAAATCGGAGGCCGAGGAGACGATCTCGGTCACCATGCGGCGGAACCGGCCGCGCTGCGGCAGGTCGGCGACCAGGTCCTCAAGCTCGCCCTGGCTGCGCGCGCGCAGCGCCATGTCGACACGGCCGAGGAAGGTCTCGTGCGACAGACGGCCCTCGACGGCGCGGTCGCGGAGCTCGTTGATCGCACGATCGCGGTCCCCGTCGGACGCGCGGGACGGGGGAGGCGGCGAGCTCATCTCCCGAGTATCAGCCCCCGGGGCGGAACCTGTCCAGAATATGCGGATCTCTGGCCCGGCTTGCCGTGACCATACTGAGTATGCATACTCAGTATCCATGGCGATCCGACAAGGGCTCCTCGCCCTGCTGAGCCAGGGGCCCCGCTACGGCTACCAGTTGCGCACCGAGTTCGAGGCGTCCACAGGGGCGGCCTGGCCGCTCAACATCGGCCAGGTCTACACGACGCTCTCCCGCATGGAACGCGACGGCCTGGTGGCCCCCGGCGAGCAGGACGACCAGGGCCGGGTCGTCTACACGATCACCGAGGCCGGTCGGGCCGAGATGGAGCGATGGTTCGGCACCCCCGTCGCCCAGTCCGACCGGCCCCGGGACGAGTTGGTCATCAAGCTCGCGATGGCGGTCACCGCCGCCGCCGACGTGCGGCCCGTCATCCAGGCCCAGCGCGTCGCGACCATGCGCACGCTGCAGGAGCTCACCCGCGCCAAGCGCGCGAGCGTGGAAGGCCCCGCGCAGCGGCTGGTGCTCGACTCGATGATCTTCCAGGCCGAGGCCGAGCAGCGCTGGCTCGATCACTGCGAGGCCGTGCTCACGGCCTCCCCCCAGACGCAGGAGAGACAAAGATGAGTTTCGATCCGGTCGTACGGCTCGCGGACGTGAGCCGCGTGCACGGTGACGGGCCGCAGGCCGTGGCGGCGCTGCGGGAGGTGAGCCTGGACGTCGCCGCCGGGGAGCTGGTCGCGGTGATGGGGCCGTCGGGCTCCGGCAAGTCCACCCTGCTCAACCTCGCCGGCGGCCTCGACCGGCCCACCTCGGGCGAGGTCGTCGTGGAGGGCAGGCCGCTGTCCGGCCTGTCGGCCAAAGACCTCGCCGGGCTCCGCCGCCGCCACGTCGGTTACGTCTTCCAGGATCTCAACCTGATCCCGTCGCTGACCGCGGTGGAGAACGTCATGCTCCCGCGCGAGCTGGACGGCGTCAGGATGGGGCAGGCCCGCCGGGAGGCGATGGCCGCCCTTGAAGAGGTCGGCCTGGCCGGGGTCGCCGGGCGTTTCCCCGAGGAGATCTCCGGCGGCCAGCGCCAGCGGGTGGCGATCGCCCGCGCGCTGGTCGGCGAGCGGCGGCTGATCCTGGCCGACGAGCCCACCGGCGCTCTCGACACCCCGACCGGCGACGACGTCCTGCAGTTGCTGCGTGCCCGCTGCGACGCGGGGGCGGCGGTCCTGCTCGTCACCCACGAGCCGCGCTACGCCGGCTGGGCCGACCGGGTGGTCTTCCTGCGCGACGGCGAGATCACCGACTCCACTCTTCCCCTGGAGAGCGCCCGATGAGCGCCCTCCTCGCCGCGCTGCGGATCTCCCGCAGAGGCATCGGCCGTGCCAGGGCGCGCAGCGCGCTCATCATCGTCATGATCGGCCTGCCCGTCCTCGCCATCACCGCCGTGCTCACTTTCGGCGCCACCGAGGAAATCCGCCCCGAGG
The DNA here is from genome assembly GCF_900113865.1 of Streptosporangium canum. Taxonomy (GTDB): domain Bacteria; phylum Actinomycetota; class Actinomycetes; order Streptosporangiales; family Streptosporangiaceae; genus Streptosporangium; species Streptosporangium canum. The sequence goes on from NZ_FOQY01000026.1 coordinate 38,249, forward strand.
AGCGGCTGACCATGGACCTGGGCTCGGCCGACGCCAAGCTCACGGACGCCAGGAGCACCCAGCCGATCCGGCAGGACGAGGCAGGCCGGATATGGAGACAGAAGGAGCGCGACAGGCCGCCGCGGTCCCGGGCGGACATGCAGGCCCTGATCGGGCAGGGAAGCCGGATCATCCCGATGAACCAGAGCTTCGGCGAATTCTGGGCGGGGGACGGCTACGCCATCGCGGCGGTCCGGGAGGTGGACCTGCGCGACCCGATGGCGGGCGGCATGTTCCCGCTCGTCCGGGGGCACTACCCGCAGGCGGCGGACGAGGTGGTCGTCGTCGCCTCGATGAAGGCGGCCGTCGGTGAGACGCTCCGCTACAGCCGCGACGACGTGCCCAAACGCGTGGTGGGGAAGGTGGTCCGGCAGCCGTTGAGCGACGGCAACACGATCATCGGGCTGCCCGGCTCCATGATCCCCGCCACGGCTACGTCCGTACCGCTGTCCGTACCTGGCGCCGACCGATTCTGGCTGGTGGACGCCCCCGGACCGGTCACCTGGAACGAGACGCTCCGGCTCAACCGCGCGGGTGTGGCCGTGGAGTCGCGGGCGGTGCTGGAGGATCCGCCGCCCGCGGAGATGATGCCCCAGCCGGCCGGCGGACAGATCTTCACCTCTTTCAGGGGCATGACCATCCTCACGGTCGTTCTCGGGGTGATCCTGGTAGTGATCGAGGTCGTGCTGCTGGCCGGTCCCGCCTTCGCCGTGGGCCTGCGCCGCCGCCGTGGGGAGCTCGCGCTCATCTCCGCCCAGGGCGGCTCGGCCCGCCACCTCAAGCTGGTCGTACTGGCCGACGGGCTGACCCTGGGATTGGCCGCCGCGGTGCTCGGCGCCGCCCTCGGGATCGGCGTCGCCAGGGGAATCGTGTCCTACATCGGGATCTGGCCGGCCGGCGCGCTGGGGCCGTTCGAGGTGCCGTTCGGGCGGATCGCGCTGGTCGCGGCGCTCGCCGTGTTCAGCGGGCTGGCGGCGGCCGCGGTGCCTGCCGTACAGGCCGCCAGGGTGGACGTGGTGGCGGCGCTCGCCGGACGGCGGGCCGAGCCGCGCAACCGCGCCGGGTGGCCGCTGCTCGGGCTGGTCCTCCTGGTGGCGGGGGTCGGGGCGATGGCCTTCGGGGTCCGCTCGTCCAGCGCGGTGATGTTCTTCGGTGGGGTGCTCGGGCTGCTCGGCATGGTCATGGTGGCGCCCATGCTGGTCCGGCTCGTCGGAGGGCTTGCCGGAGGGCTCCCGCTGCCCCTCCGGCTGGCAGCCAGAGACGCCGCCCGCAACCGCGGCCGTACGGCTCCCGCCGTCGTCGCGGTGCTGGCCGCGGCGGCGGCGTTCAGCGCGGTCGCCGTCGAGGTCGCCAGCGACGCGAGGCTTGCCGAGAAACACTACCGGGCGCTCTATCCGATCGGCACCACGGCGATATACGGAGCCGACGTGACCGAGGAGTCCTGGAGGAAGATCCGGCCGATCGTCGGCAAGACGCTTCCCGGCGTGCCGCTGCTGGAGGCCTACCATCCCGTCGACGCCAAGGGGGTGACGGTGAACTTCCACCCGCGCGACGGCCGCGTCGGCTGCCGCAGCTGCATGACGTGGACAGGGCCGCTCGGCGAGCTTCCGGCGGGCGGACCCGGCCTGCTCCGCCTCCTGCTCGGCCGCACCGACCTGGCGGCCGAGGCGGCACTGGCGGAGGGGAAGGCGGTCCTCTTCGATCCCGGGACGGTCAGCGACGGCCGGGTCCGTCTCGATGTCTGGTCGCAGACCACGGACAAGGTGAAGCCGCGGGTCGTCACCGTGCCCGCGGTGGCGGTCACCGTCCGGGGACCTTCCCTTGTGACCGGCGTGATGCCGGTCGGCGCGATCACCAAGGCCGGGCTCGCTCCCCGGCTGAGCCACCTGATCGTCGATCCAGCGGTCGCCGTGCTCACCCCGCAGCAGCATCAAAGGCTCAGCGGGCCGGTGCGCGCCGTCACATCCAAGGTCGCGGTCCAGACCGAACGGGGAACCATCTCCAACAGGGACGACAGGAACGACAACGTCATGTGGATCATGGCCGCCTTCGCCTCGGTGGTGGCACTCGGCGGCACGTTCGCCGCCGCGGGGCTGGCCGCGGCCGACGCCCGGCCCGACCTCGACACGCTCTCGGCGGTCGGGGCGCGGCCCGGGACCCGCAGGCTGGTGGCGGCCGGGCAGGCGGTGTTCGTCGCGGGTCTCGGCGTGCCCCTGGGGCTGCTCGCCGGCCTGGTCCCCGGGCTCGCGATGGCAGGCCAGAGGGCCCTGGAGCGCGATGCCGTACAGGGAGTCGGGCTCAACGGGGTCCTGTACGGGAAAGTAGGCCTCGTCCTCAGCGTGCCCTGGCCGGCGCTCCTCGCCGTGGGGGTCGGCCTGCCGCTGGCGGCGGCGCTGATCGCGATGACGTTCGCCGGGACCCGGGTCACGCCGGTCCGGCGGACGGGATAGCCGGCAATCGCCTGCCATCAGGGGTGCGTCCCTGACGGCAGGCGGGTTCCGCCGGTTCAGCCGGTGACGTCGGCGCAGACCACGTGGGCGCAGAGCTCGACCATCCGCTGCTCGCTGCGCGCGTCGGCGACCCGGGCCATGAGGATCGGCGCCTCGCTCGCCGCGAGCTGCGGCAGCCGGGCGCGGACCCCGCGGTGGATGTCCCTGACCACGTCCTCGGCGGCCGACATGTGCACCTTGACGTGCAGCATGATCCCCGGCGCGCCGGAGGAGGTGCGGGCCTCGGAGATCCACACGTGGTGGACGAGCGGGTAGTCGGCGAGCACGTGCGAGATCGCCACGCGCAGCGCGGGCAGGATCGGGTGCTCGCACCGCCGGTAGCCGGGGTCCACCATCTGCATCGGCCCCGACAGGTGGGGGCGGGGCGCGGGGATCCACGGCTGGGCGGGCGCGGCCGGCACGGAGGCCCGCTGCGGACGCGAGGCCGGGAACTCCGGCGGGCGTGCCACCGGGGTCTCCGGCGGGCGCGAGACCGGGAACTCCGGCCGGCGCGCGACCGGGGTCTCCGGCGGGCGTGCCGCCGGGTACTCCGGCTGGTGCGTCACCGGGGGAGTCTGCGGGCGCGAGACCGTGGCCATCGCCCCGGTCGCGTACGCGGTCAGGGCCACGCCCGACAGCGCCGGCGTGGGGCCGGTGCGGGTCGACCGCAGGTAGCGCTGGAGGTCCTCGATGGGGACGGCGGCCGCCGCCGGTCCCGCCGCGTCGATCACGATTTCCCGCACACCGGTGACGCGCTGGATGTCGAGGATGGTGTCGGCGTCGCAGGCCGACAACGAGTGGTTGCCACGGTGCCGTGCGTAGGTGCTCGCGGAGGTGTATCCGAGCAGCACCCGGTCACCCGCCTGCGTCGTGCCGAGCACGACGGAGCGGTCCGGTCGCACGGCAACCAGGAGTCCCCATTCGGCGAGCGCCGTCAGCAGGCGGTGCGGGCCGCCGTGCTGCGCGAGCACATCGCCGAGAGCGGGGTTCCCGATGCTCATATGAGGAACGATAGGTAGGGGACCACGGCTTATGAGGGTAATCGTGAACTTTTGCCAGTAGCAATACCAAGTTGAATTTTCTGCGCATGGATGCGTCAGGGATGGGTACCCCCGATGGCCCGTCTCGGATCGCGGGACACTCGTGAACGCGTTCACAAGCGCCGATAGACTACGTGAGGTCCGTGCAGCTCCTCCACGTCTCAAAGGATCTAGCCTGTGAACAAGCCCGTCGTACTGGTCGCCGAGGAACTCTCCGAGGCCGGTCTCGCGGTCCTGGGCGCGGACTTCGAAGTCCGCCACACCGATGGCGCCGACCGCGCCCAGTTCCTGCCCGCGCTCGCCGACGTGGACGCGCTCATCGTGCGCAGCGCCACACAGGTGGACGCCGAAGCCATCGCCGCCGCGCCCAAGCTCCGGGTCGTCGCCCGGGCCGGCGTCGGTCTGGACAACGTGGACGTGGAGGCCGCCACCAAAGCCGGCGTCATGGTCGTCAACGCGCCCACCTCCAACATCACCAGCGCCGCCGAGCACACCGTCGCGCTGATCCTCGCCTCCGCCCGCAACGTCGCCCAGGCGCACTCCGCGCTCAAGGGCGGCGAGTGGAAGCGCTCGAAGTACACCGGCATCGAGCTCGACGAGAAGGTCGTCGCGATCCTCGGCCTCGGCAAGATCGGCCAGCTCGTCGCCCAGCGGCTGCAGCCGTTCGGCGTCGAGCTGATCGCCTACGACCCCTACCTGCAGCCGGCCCGCGCCGCGCAGATGGGCGTCCGCCTGGTGTCGCTGGAGGAGGCCCTGCGTGAGGCCGACTTCATCACCGTGCACCTGCCCAAGTCCAAGGAGACCATCGGGCTCATCGGTGACAAGGAGCTCCACACGGTCAAGCCGTCGGTGCGCCTGATCAATGTCGCCCGCGGCGGCATCATCGACGAGAACGCGCTCTACTCGGCGATCAAGGAAGGCCGCGTCGCCGGAGCCGGCATCGACGTCTTCCCCAAGGAGCCCGTCACCGACAGCCCGCTGTTCGAGCTGGACCAGGTCGTCGTCACCCCGCACCTGGGCGCCTCCACCCACGAGGCCCAGGAGAAGGCCGGCACCCAGGTCGCGCGGAGCGTGAAGCTCGCCCTCGCCGGCGAGTTCGTGCCGGACGCGGTCAACGTCCAGGGCGGCGCCGTCGCCGAGGACGTCAAGCCGGGCCTGCCGCTGGCCGAGAAGCTCGGCCGGGTGTTCACCGCCCTGGCCGGCGAGGTCGCCACCAGGCTCGACGTCGAGGTCCGCGGCGAGATCGCCTCCCAGGACGTCCGCGTGCTGGAGCTGGCCGCCCTCAAGGGCATCTTCACCGACGTGGTCGAGGACTCCGTCACCTACGTCAACGCCCCGCTCCTGGCCAAGGACCGCGGCGTGACCGTCGAGCTGGTCACCAGCTCCGAGAGCCCCGACTGGCGCAACGTCGTCACCGTCCGCGGCGTCCTCGCCGACGGCCGCACGGTCTCGGTCTCCGGCACCCTGTCGGGCCCGCGCCAGATCACGAAGATCGTCGAGGTCAACGGCTACCAGATGGAGATCGAGCCGACCGACCACCTGTCGTTCTTCACCTACACCGACCGTCCCGGCGTCGTCGGCGTCGTCGGCCGCATCCTCGGCGACCACAGCATCAACATCGCCTCGATGCAGGTGGCCCGCGACGTCAAGGGCGGCAAGGCCCTCATCGCGCTGACCGTCGACACCGGTATCCCGGCCGACGTCATCGACCAGATCGGCGCCGAGATCGGCGCCGACAGCGGCCGCTCGGTCGACCTGGCCGACTAGCCTGTCTCCACCGAACGGCTGCCGCCCCGCCCGCCGGGGCGGCAGCCGTTCGGTGTCTCAGCATGTGAGAAGTGTGGACAGCGGGCGAGACGGCATTCCTACGGGCGGGTAACCTGGCAGGAAATGCGCCAGGTTCTCGTACTCGTCACCTGCCGCGGCGAGGTCTGACGGGACAGGCCGGCAGCACGCCGGCCGTACGTCCCCGTCGCCGGTCCGTGACCCGGACCCGTGACATTCAGGCCCGGTCCGGATCCGTGACCGGAATCCAGACCATCTCCCCTGCTCGCATGCGACCGAGATGAGAATCGCCATGTACGACATGTATCCCTGGAACCGTTCCGAAGAGACCGAGGACGAGGCCGCCGCCGCGCTCCAGACCGCGCTGGACCGTCGCGACAACGGGGGCGCTCCCACCCGCTGAGTCCCGCCCTGGCGGATCCCGCCGGAGCGAGGGCCGGCCGAACAGGTCCGTGATCACTTCCATCCCGCGGGCGGACCGGCCCGTGGCGTCCCCGGTGCTCAGGCGGTGGCCTGGAGCATCGTGGGGGCGGGCTCGGTCGCGCGCTCGGCCTGCTCGGCGGAGAGCTTGACGCCCGCGGGGTCGGGGCGGACGCCGCCGACGAAGCTGCTGCGGCGCCAGGAGTTGAGCTTCTCCTCCTTGACCACGTCGCCGCTCTGCGGGGCGTGCACCATGTAGCCGGGCTTGCTGATCATGCCGACGTGGCCGAGGTTGTGGAAGAAGACGAGGTCGCCGGGCTTGAGATTCTTCCAGGCGATCTTCTTGGAGAACGCGCCGTACTGGTCGGCGGCGACGCGGGGCAGCGTGATCCCGGCGGCGCCGTAGGCGCGGAGCATCAGGCCGGAGCAGTCGAAGCCGCCGCGGCCGGTGCCGCCCCAGACGTACGGGGTGCCGCGCTGGGCCATGGCCCACTTCAGGGCCTTCTTCCAGGCGGGCTTGGGAGCCTGCTTGGTGAGGATTTCCTTGAGCTTGGGGCCGGTGAGCGTCACGACCTCGGGCGAGGTCGAGGGCGAGGGGACCGGGGCCGGGGAGGGGGCGGGGGTGTCGGCCTGGGCGAGGGACGGGGTCGCGAACACGGTGGTGCCGGCGACGAGCAGGGTCAGGACGCGGGGGTAAAACTTGCCGGACAGGATGGTTCCTTCCATAAGGCCGGCCGGGTTAGCTGTCGGGCTCGGGCGTGGAGGCCGCCCTACAGCGCGGGAAGCGCTGATTCGCCCCAAGGGATCCCGTCGGAGGCGGCCCAGGGCATGGCTCCGCCGTGCGAAGCGAGATGTCCTGGACCGCCGTGGATCCCAGAAGGTGGTTCCCCGGCTCCGCGCAGGCCGAAAGGGGGACGGCCGGTGCGGATTAGGCGTCGGTTCGAATGGAGAGGACCATAACCAAAGTTAACGAAAGGGTCAATACGTCGCAAAACCGGACAAAACGATCAGGTGTCCCGGGCGTGCGGCAATGTCCGGTGGGTGAGATCCGTGTTCGATTACCGAGACGGACCGGTAGGGTGCCTGCATGGATTCGCGCAACATTCGCCTGGCAGTCATCCCCGGGGACGGGATCGGAGTCGAGGTCGTCACCGAGGCCCTGAAGGTCCTCGAAGCGGTCGGCACGAAGGTGGAGACCACCACCTACGACCTCGGCGCCAAGCGGTATCACCGGACCGGTGAGACCCTTCCCGACGCCGTCCTGGACGAGCTGCGCGGATACGACGCGATCCTGCTCGGCGCGATCGGCGACCCCAGCGTGCCCCCGGGCATCCTGGAGCGCGACCTGCTGCTCAAGCTCCGCTTCGAGCTCGACCACTACGTGAACCTCCGCCCGGTCAAGCTCTTCCCCGGCGTCGAGACCCCGCTGGGCAAGGCCCGCCCCGAGGACATCGACATGATCGTCGTCCGCGAGGGCACCGAGAGCCTCTACGCGGGAGCCGGCGGCGTGCTGCGCCGGGGCACCCCGCACGAGGTCGCCACGCAGGAGTCGCTGAACACCGCCTTCGGCGTCGAGCGGGTCGTCCGATACGCCTTCGACAAGGCGCTCACCCGGCCGCGCAAGAAGCTGACGCTGGTCCACAAGACCAACGTGCTCACCTACGCCGGTGACCTCTGGGCCCGCACCTTCGACCGGGTCAGCCTGGAATACCCCGACGTCACGACCGACTACTGCCACGTCGACGCCGCCTCCATGTTCTTCGTCACCCAGCCGGAGCGCTTCGACGTGATCGTCACCGACAACCTCTTCGGCGACATCATCACCGACATCGGCGCCGCCGTCGCCGGCGGCATCGGCCTGGCGGCCAGCGGCAACGTCAACCCCGACCGCACCGCGCCGAGCATGTTCGAGCCGGTCCACGGCAGCGCCCCCGACATCGCGGGGCAGGGCAAGGCCGACCCGACCGCGACGATCCTGTCGGTCGCCATGCTCCTGGACCACCTCGGCCTGGCCGCCGAGGCCGCCAGGGTCGAGCAGGCCGTGGCCGACGACCTCGTCGAGCGGCTGACCGGCTGGGCCGGCCGGACCACCCACGAGATCGGCGACGACATCACCGCCCGAGTAACCGGCTGACCAAGCCGCCTCCCCGATCCCAGACGCGCCCGGCGGCTCACGTGAGCCGCCGGGCGCGTCTTCGTTTACCCCGGCAGTGCCGGTTTTCGACATGGATGCAGTAGTTTCCCGTTACCCGGTCCATCGCAGAATGGACTCAAGGGCAGACCGCAACAAGAGAAGGATCTCCGTCATGACCACCGCTCAGAAGCTCAGCTTCGACGTGCAGCTCTCCGACCACGCTCGCACCGCAGCCGAGCGTGAGCGGGTACTGGCGGAACCCGGATTCGGGCAGACATTCACCGACCACATGGTCTCGATCGACTACACCGAGGGGCAGGGCTGGCACGACGCGCGGCTCATGCCGTACGGCCCGCTGAGCCTGGATCCGGCGACGGCGGTCTTCCACTACGCGCAGGAGCTCTTCGAGGGCCTGAAGGCCTACCGCCAGGAAGGCGGCGCGATCGCGTCCTTCCGCCCCTACGCCAACGCCGCCCGGTTCAACCTGTCGGCGGCCCGGATGGCCATGCCGGAGCTGCCCGAGGAGACGTTCGTCGAGTCGCTGGAGCTCCTCGTCCAGACCGACCGCGAGTGGGTCCCCACGACCCCGGGCCACAGCCTCTACCTGCGCCCCTTCATGATCGCCACGCAGCCCGCCCTCGGCGTCAACTACCCCTCCCGCACCTACCGCTACATGGTGATCGCCTCCCCGGCGGCCGCCTACTTCGGCGCGGGCCGGCCCGTCTCGGTCTGGCTGTCCACCGAATACACCCGCGCCGCCCCCGGCGGCACCGGCTTCGCCAAGTGCGGCGGCAACTATGCGGCGGCCTTCGTCGCCCAGCGCCAGGCCGTCGAGCAGGGCTGTGACCAGGTGGTCTGGCTCGACGCGAGCGAGCACCGCTACGTCGAGGAGATGGGCGGGATGAACCTGTTCTTCGTCTACGGCGACCGCCTGCTCACCCCGGCCCTCACCGGCACGCTCCTGCCCGGCATCACCCGCGACTCGATCCTCTCCCTCGCCTCCGACCTGGGCCTGACCGCCGAGGAGGGGCGCCTGTCGATCGAGGAGTGGCAGGCGGGCGCCGAGTCCGGCGAGCTCACCGAGGTCTTCGCCTGCGGCACCGCGGCGGTCGTGACCCCGGTCGGCTCGGTCAAGGGCGCCGACCGCGCCTGGACGATCGGCGACGGCACCCAGGGCCCCGTCACCTCCAGGATCCGCGAGGAGCTGGTCGGCATCCAGTACGGCTCCCGCCCCGACGCGCACAGCTGGGTCCACAAGATCTGCTGACCCGGACACGAGGAGAGCCCGACCTCCCACCTGGCCGGGCTCTCCTCGCGGGACCTCCTACGTCCCGGGCAGGTCGTCGGTGTCGATTGTCAGGTTCCTTCGCGCCCGCCCGCGATGCGGAAAACTTCTCGTCAGTGCTTTCGAATCATGGTGAGTCCGTCGGCGATGGGAAGCATCAGCGAGGTCACGCGGCCGTCGGCCATGACCATGTCGTTGAACTCGCGGATGGCCCGGGTGTCGTCGTCGTCGACGGTGGGGTCGGCCACGTGCCCCTTCCACAGGGTGTTGTCGACGAGGATCAGGCCGCCCGGGGCCAGGCGGGACAGCAGGATCTCGTAGTAGACGGGGTAGCCGGCCTTGTCGGCGTCGATGAACGCCAGGTCCACCGCCTGTCCGGTGGGCAGCTCCTCCAGGCGCTCGGCGGCCGGGCCGATCCTGAGCTCGACGCGGTCGGCGATCCCTGCCTTGTCCCAGTAGCGCTGGGCGATGGCCGTCCACTCCTCGCTGATGTCGAAGCAGGTCAGCCTGCCGCCGGGGGCCAGGCCCCGGGCGAGGCAGATCGAGGAGTAGCCGGTGAAGGTGCCCACCTCCACCACGTTCCCCGCGCGGCTGAGCTGCGTGATCATGGTGAGGAACGCTCCCTGGTCGGGAGAGAGCTGCATGGCCGCGCTGTCGCCGGTGGCCTCGCGGGTCTCCAGGGCGAGCGCGTCGAGGACGTCGTCCGGCTGGGTGGTGTGCGCGATCAGGTATTGCCCGATGGCCGGAGCCAGATAAGTCGCCTTCATGCGGGCCATTCTCGTCACCGGCGACCGATCCGCGGCAGAGGCTCGCGCGTGAACCGGCGAGTCGTACATCTCGGATCCTGAGATCGATGTGTCAAATGGTGTCAGCGTATGGCAGACTCCGAAGCATCATGTTCTACGGTCTGCTCATTATCGGCAGGCGCGCTGGCTGAAAAGGGACACCGCCAGCGCGCAGACCTCTCACGTCCGTGAGGGGTTTTTTTGTTTCTCGAAGCCGGATGAGCGCGCGGCGAATCATCGAACCCGCGACAGGAGACTGACATGCCCGACGACCGCTTCCATGTGTATGACACCACGCTGCGTGACGGTGCCCAGCAGGAGGGCCTCAACCTCACGGTGGTCGACAAGCTGGCCATCGCGCGCCATCTGGACGGCCTCGGCGTCGGCTTCATCGAGGGCGGCTGGCCGGGTGCGAACCCGAAGGACACAGAGTTCTTCAGGCGGGCTCAAACAGAGCTCGACCTGAAGCACGCGCAGCTCGCCGCGTTCGGCGCGACCCGCCGAGCCGGTGTGAAGGCAGCCGACGACCCGTTGGTGGCCGCCCTGCGCGAATCCGGCGCGCCGGTCGTGACCCTTGTCGCCAAGAGTCACGACCGGCACGTGGAGCTGGCCCTCCGCACGACTCTCCAGGAGAACCTCGCGATGATCCGCGACACGGTCTCCCACCTCCGTGCGGAGGGACAGCGGGTCTTCCTCGACGCCGAGCACTTCTTCGACGGTTACGCCTCCAACCCAGCCTACGCGCTGGAGGTCCTGCGGACCGCCGCCGAGGCCGGAGCCTCGGTCATCGCCCTGTGCGACACCAACGGCGGCATGCTCCCCGACGAGCTCGCCGAGGTCGTCCACGCGGCCGTGCAGACCTCCGCCCGGGTCGGCATCCACTGCCACGACGACACCGGCTGCGCGGTGGCCAACACCCTGGCCGCGGTGAAGGCGGGCGCCACCCACGTGCAGGGCTGCGCCAACGGGTACGGCGAGCGGTCCGGCAACGCCAACCTCTTCACCGTCGTGGCCAACCTCCAGCTCAAGCGGGGCTTCGACCTCGTCCCGCGGGAGGCGCTGGCCGACATGACCCGGATCGCCCACGCGATCACCGAGGTCACCAACGTCACCCCGAACTCCCACGCCCCTTACGTGGGCGTCTCCGCCTTCGCGCACAAGGCCGGGCTGCACGCCAGCGCCATCAAGGTGGACCCCAACCTCTACCAGCACATCGACCCGGCGCGGGTCGGCAACGACATGCGCATGCTCGTCTCCGACATGGCCGGTCGCGCCTCCGTCGAGCTCAAGGGCCGCGAGCTGGGCTACGAGCTGTCGCCGGAGATCTCGCGCGAGCTGGTCAACCGGGTCAAGGACATGGAGTCCAAGGGCTACACCTTCGAGGCCGCCGACGCCTCCTTCGAGCTGCTGCTCCGCGACACCGTGGCGGGCGAGCGCAGGCGCCACTTCGAGGTGGAGTCCTGGCGGGTGATCGTCGAGCGGACCCGCGGCGGCGAGCTGGTCAGCGAGGCCACGGTCAAGCTGCACGCCAAGGGCGAGCGCATCGTCGCCACCGGAGAGGGCAACGGCCCGGTCAACGCCCTGGACAGGGCCGTGCGGCTGGGGCTGGAGAAGCTCTACCCCGAGCTGGCGGAGGTCGAGCTGACCGACTTCAAGGTGCGGATCCTGGAGGGCACCCACGGCACCGACGCCATCACGCGCGTCCTCATCACCTCCAGCGACGCGACCGGCGAGTGGGCCACCGTCGGCGTCGACGAGAACATCATCGAGGCCTCCTGGCAGGCCCTGGAGCAGGCCGTCACCTACGGCCTGGTCCGGGCGGGCCACGCCGCCGGCTGACCCGGTCCCCGTGGGGTACGGCCACGCCGTACCCCACGCCCCCGGAGGAGGGCCTCAGGAGAGGTCGGAGCCGCTGACCTTGAAGCTGACCGTGCCCCTGGAGGTCTCCAGGCTCACCTTGCCGCCCGCGCAGGAGAGCGAGGGCTTGTCGGTGCCCGGCACCACGACGGTCAGCAGCGAGTCCGGCGAGGCGGGGGAGACGACGGCGGGAGCGGCCTGCTTCTGCAGGTAGGCGGGGGAGACCCAGCCCTGGTAGGGGTTCTGCCGGCCACGGACCACCTCCAGCCCGCGCACCGGAGTGCAGGAGGGCATCGCCACCTGGACCAGCGTCGCCTTCCAGCCCACCTTGTCCTTGACCACGACCCGGCCGCCGCTGTTCGACACGGTGGACAGGTCGGGGGCGAAGTGCCAGAGGTTGCGGACCCGGGAGCCCTTGGGGACCGTGTCGAGCACGGCCATCACGTCCTCCTCGTGGTTGACCAGCACCGAGCGGGTCCTGGGCACGCCGTAGGCCCTGTCGGTCAGCCGGTAGCTCTGCCGGCTCTCCCCGATCGAGGATCTGCTCAGGGCGGTGGCCGTCCTGTTGCGGAACCCGGCGCCGACGACGGACGGCGTGTTGTGCGCCTGCGGGGACATCGTCCAGCGGCGGTAGCCGTTGTTCTCGTAGGAGTGGAAGCCCACGTCGACCAGGACGTCGCGGCCCTGGGCGTAGTAGGTCACGCCGAGATGGTCCTCATGGCCGTGGTACTTCTGGCCGGGGCCGAAGCGGATGGAGTAGAACGCCGACTCGGGCTTGTCCCAGGCGGTGCGCCCGTAGACGTAGCCGTTGCCGAACACCCGCACGGTCTTCTTCGGGTGGTCGTAGCCGACCGGCCGCACATCCGCGCCGCCGTCCCCGATCGGGACCATGAACCCGTTGGGCTGGGTGGAGTGGGAGATGAAGTCCTCCAGCGACTCCCAGCGCCGGGCGATCTCGCCGGGCACCTTCCGGCCGCACGCCGTGATCCCGTCCATCGCGACCTTGAGCCGTTGGTGGACGTAGATCGCGTAGCGCGGGGCCTGCTCGCGCAGCGCCCCCTGGGAGTCGACGTCGAGTTTCACGGTCTCGGTCAGCCGCTTGACGGCGAGACCGGCCCACGAGCTGTTGCCGTAGCGGCAGCCGATGCCCAGCAGCGCGATGTCCTGGTCGATCCCGTGGTTGTGGCCCTTCTCGTACAGGCGCGGGTCGGACAGCATCTTGGCGTGCTCGGCCAGGCTGCCGGTCAGCCAGGAGGCGCTGACGTGCTTGCTGAGGCAGACCAGCGCGGGGGCGCGCAGCGCGATCGGGTGCTCCTGCCAGGCGTACGGGCTGGACTTGGCGCCGCCCCGGCGGGGGTTGTCCGCCACCCAGTCCTTGGCGATCTCGGTGGCACGGGTCAGGTAGGCCGCCTGCCCGGTCGTCTCGTAGTCGGCGACCAGGCGGCCCATCCAGCGCAGGGAGTGGAAGACCATGCTCCATGAGCGGTTGCGGTAGGGGTCGGTACGCCAGTTGACGTCCTTGCCGACCTTCACCGGGGCCAGATCCAGGAACTCCAGCTCGCCGTTCATGATGTCCGGCGCCGTCGGGGTCGCCGGTAACCAGTCGCCCTGGCACTCGGTCGTGCGTTTGACCTTGTCCGCGGCCTCCGCTGTGCCGACCGCCGCGCCGCAGGCCACGAGGAGGATGAACGAGAGGATGAGTGGTGTGGTGCGGCGGCGCACGCCAGTTCCTTCCAGGCCAGATGAAGAGGGCGGATCATGCTGACCGAATCCCACCAAACCGGTCAAGCCGGGTGGACCTCTTCCAGGACATCGTTAGCAACTAGATGCGCGCCGGACGTTTGACGCCCCTCAGGCGTGTCCCCGGGTGCTGGCCCAGATGTTCGGGCGCGGCAGGGGCGCGCCGGACCTGACCGCGCCGGCCCACTCCGCGACGGTGGCCACCGAGGCGAAGTTGGAGTCCATCACCACCAGCACGTGGTCGTGCAGCTCCTCGGCCGTCACGCTGCCCGCCCGGTTCGACAGGGCGAGCGTGCCGGTCGCGTCCGACAGGAACTCCACGGCCAGGCCCCGGTGGTGGGCGTCGCGGGCGGTGGACTCGTCGCAGTTCTGGCTCATGTATCCGGCGACGGTCAGCGTGTCGACCCCCTGGGCGTCCAGCCAGCCGGCCAGGTCCGTCCCCGCGAAGGCCGAGGCCATCGTCTTCTCCACCAGATGGTCGTACGGCCTGCGCCCCACCTCCTCGTGCAGCTCCCACGAGTGGCCGCCGGCGGCGAACAGCGGTGACCCGGCGGGTGAGGTGTGCTGGACCACGACCACCGGGATGCCGTGCTCGCGCGCGGTGTCCATGGCGGTGAGGACGGCGGCCAGGCTCTCCTCGCGCGGGGGATGGGTGATGGGCAGGGCGCCGGTGAAGTATTCGTTCTGGACGTCGATGACGATCAATGCTCGTTTCATGCCCGTAAGCCTGGTGGAGCGGGCCCCGGGGGTGTGAGAGCCCTTCCGGCCATCCACCGCGACGATCAGGCCAGCCCGCGGACGGCCCGTCGCTCCGCGGCGGGGACCGGCGCGTCCGTCGCGCCGGGGCCGCCGAAGGTCTCCCGGTAGGCGGTGGGGGAGACCCCGACCTGGCGGCGGAAATGGGGCCGCAGGGCCACCGCCGAGGCGAAGCCGACGCTGCGGGCCACCCGCTCGACCGGCTCCCGGGTCGTCTCCAGCAGCCGCTGTGCGTGCAGGACCCGCTGGTGGAGCAGCCACTGGGTGGGCGTGGTGCCGGTGACCTGACGGAAGCGCCGGTCGAAGGTGCGGCGGCTCATCAGGGCACGGGCGGACAGGGCGTCCACGGTGAGCTCCTGGTCCAGATGGCGCAGGGCCCAGTCGAGGGCCTCGCCGAGCGGGTCGCCGTCGGCGGGGGCCGGCACCGGGTGGTCGATGTACTGCGCCTGGCCGCCGGCCCGGTGCGGCGGCACCACCAGGCTCCTGGCGATGTCGTTGGCCGTCCGCGAGCCGTACGTCCGGCGGATGAGATGCAGGCAGAGGTCGATGCCGCCCGCGCTCCCCGCGGAGGTCAGGATGTCGCCCTCGTCCACGTAGAGCACGTCGGGTTCGACCCGGACCCGCGGGTACGCCGAGGCGAGCAGCGGGGCGTAGCGCCAGTGCGTCGTGGCCGTGCGCCCGTCCAGCAGGCCGGCGGCGGCGAGGACGAACGTGCCGAGGCAGAGGCCGACCACCGTCGCTCCGCGCTCGTGGGCCCGGCGCAGCGCCTCCAGCGACTCACGCGCCGGCGGGCGGCCGAGCGGCCGCCGCCAGGTCGGCACGATCACCAGGTCCGCCTCGTCCACGGCGGCCAGGCCGTACGGCGCGGCGAGGGCGATGCCGGCGTCCGTGCGCACCGGGCCGCCCTCGGCGGCGACCGCGCGCACGTCGAACTCCGGCGGGCCGCCCAGCCGTTCCCCGAAGACCGCGATCGGCACGGAGGCCTCGAAGAGCGGGATCTCGTCGAACAGCACCACCGCGACCGTCGTGAACCCCATGGCGGGATCCTATCGACGGCTGGCCTCCCGGCCACTCGCGCACCTTTTCCCGCCGGGAGAGGCTGGCCTCTCGACGTCTTTCCCATGGCTGAAGCCCGGGGTCCGCACTCAAGGAGATTTGATGAGATTCGCCGACATCGTGGTCCCCGACACCTCCGCCGCCCGTGGCGCGCTGGAGGTCGCCACCGCCTACTGCTCACCCGCCCTGCTCAACCACTCGGTGCGGGCCTACCTGTGGGCGGCGGCCTACGCGGGGATGAACGGCATCGCCTTCGACGCCGAGCTGCTGTACGTCTCCTCAATGCTGCACGACATCGGCCTGGTGAAGGAGTTCGACAGCCACACCGTGCCGTTCGAGGAGGCCGGCGGGCATCTCGCGTGGGTCTTCGCCGCCGGGGCCGGCTGGCCCGTCGAGCGGCGCGTACGCGCCTCCGAGGTGATCGTGCGGCACATGTGGGACAAGGTGGACCTCGCCGAGGATCCTGAGGGCCACCTCCTGGAGCTGTCCACCGCCCTCGACATCTCCGGCCGGCGGCCGGAGGACTTCTCCGCCGGGCTCCGGGCCGAGGTGCTGGAGCGCTACCCGAGGCTGGGGATCGGCGAGGAGTTCATCGCCTGCTTCAGGGACCAGGCCGGGCGCAAGCCGGACAGCCTGGCCGCCGCGTTCGTCCGCGGCGGCGTCGCCGACCGCATCCGGGCGAACGCGCTGGACGGCTGACAGACCGGCACGGGACTCCGCGCGGGCAGGTACGGGACTCCCGTGCGGCCGTTATGGGACTCCGCGCGGGCCGGTACGGGACTCTGCGCGGTCGTCATGTGACTCCGCGCGGCCGGGCCGGGCCCGGCCGCCGATCGGGTCAGGCGCCGGAGGCGGAGGCGGGGCCGGTGCTCTGGACGACCTCGAACGACCAGAGCTGGGACCCGGTCGCGGCCGGTCCCTGACCGTGGCCGTGCCCCTGGCCGGCGGCCTGGCCGTGGCCGTGCCCCTGCTCCTGGCCGCCGGCCTGGGCGTGGCCCTTCTGGAAGGACTGGCTGTCGGTCCAGCGCTTGAAGTCCTCCTCGGACCGCCAGCGGGTGTAGACCATGTATTGGTCGGTTCCCTCCACCGGGCGGAGCAGCTCGAACCACTCGAAGCCGTCCGCCGACTCCACGATCCCGGCCCGCCCGGAGAAGCGGCGCTCCAGCTCCTCGCGCATCTCCGCCGGCACGGTCAGCACATTGATCTTGACAACGCTCATGTGACCCATCCTGCCCTACCGCCCCCCGCCGCACCGCGAGCGCCGCCTCCCCGGCCGCGCCGTCAGGCGACGGTCCTGCGGGAGCGCGGCGGCTCCTCCAGGCTCACCTGGGCGACGGCCGGGATGTGCTCGGTCTCCAGCGCCTGGCGCATGTGCGGGATGGCCACCCCGTCCAGTTGCTCGCGGATCGCGCTCATCGGGAGGCTCTCGGCGGCCACCACGCGCACCCGCACCTCCGGATGCGTGTCGGTGCCGACCATCGCGGCGCTGGCGCCGAGGATCGCGGGGTGCGCGCTGATGTCGGCGGCCATCGCGTCGGTGACGCCGCCGGTGTGGAGATCGGTGACCCCTCCGGGGCCGCTCGCCAGGCGGATGTCGCCCAGCCTGGCGCGCCGTCCCTGGACCAGCAGCCAGCGCAGGCCGAACAGGGCCAGCACGATCCCCCCGGCGGCGATCACCCACCACAGCCACGGGTCGTAGCGGACGAAGGCCTCGCGCACCGGGCCGTTGACGAGCGGCTCGCGGGCGGGCGCCAGGCTCTGCGGGAACGCGCCCGCGCCACGGGCGACCGTGAAGGCGCCCAGGACCGTCAGCAGCAGCCCGATGATCAGCAGCCCCAGCCGGTTGCCCCTCGGGGTCCTCCTGTCCAAGGCGATCACCTTCCTCGCAGGTTCACGCGCACGGGATAGTCGTCCACCGGGGCGAGCGCGGCGATCCGGTCGGCGACGGCCAGCCGTACGGCCTCGGCCAGTCCCGTGGTGTCCCGCAGGTGGCTGCCGGCCGTCACCTGGGCGGTCGTGCCGTGCAGCCGCACCCGGGCGTGGTCGACGCCCTGGACCTGCCGGGCGGCGTGGGCCAGGGAACGGGTGAAGCCGCGGCGCTGCACGCCGATGACCAGGTCGGGGTCGCCGGTCCTGGCCGGGATGAACCTGGGCCGTCCGGGGACGAGCGCCAGCAGCACCAGCAGCAGGCCCAGCGCGGTGACCACGCTCGCGCCGAGCATCACCCACGGGTCGCTCCACGGTGTCGAGGACGCCCAGCCCAGCATCCGGTCGTACGGCACCCAGCGCACCGGGCGGCCGAGCAGCGCGGAGATCGTCTCCACCGCGACCAGGACGCCGATCACGGTCATCAGGGCGGCCGTGATCACGGCGGGGACCACCCGGCGCGGACGGAAGGCCTTGATCGCCGCTCGGTCCGCCGCCCGGTTCCTCGGGACTGCGGCGGGTGTGGGCGGCGGGGCCTGTTCCGTGAGCGCCGCGCCGGGTGCGGCCGGTGTCTCCGGTGCGGGACTCGCCCCGGAGGTTCGGTGGGACGGACCGGAGGTGGCCGTCATCGGCCGTCCTCTCCCCGGGGCGGCACCACGCCGGTCACGTCGATGTCGATGTGGTCGATGTGCAGGCCGGTCAGCACGCTGACCCGGTCGGCGACGTGCCGCCGGACCGCCTCGGTGACCTGCCGGAGCGGAGCGGGATACTCCACCGACACGTCCAGTCTCAGCACGGTGAGATCCCCGTCCAGGGTTGCGCGGGTGCGTTCTCCGAAGGTCAGCGGCCCCCGCTCGCGGACCTCCCGCACCCGCGCCACCTCCCGGGCCGCGCGCGCCGCGATGCGCGACACCACCCGCTCCGGGATGTCCGTCTTCCCGCGCCGCTCCGCCGGTACGGCAGGCCGTACCGGCGGAGCGGACCGCGCCGCGTCCGCGGGCGAGGTGCCTCCCGGACGCTGGGCGGGGAGTCCGCGCACGTCCGCGGGCGCCTCGGTGGGCGTGGCGCGGTGCTCGACCGGTGTGGTCATTGCCGCCTCACGCCCAGCCGGGACAGGTCGATCTCGCCGCTTTCGACGATGCGGCCGATGAGGAGTCCGACGGCGCCCAGGACGAGCACCAGAAGGAACGCGCCGAGGCCGCCGAAGGCCGCCGCGAAGCCCAGGACGATGCCGACGAACATGCCGGCGATGCTCCATACGGGGAACTGGTTCATCGAATACCTCCGATATAGACGTTCACCGGACGGTCGCCCACAAGCGGGGCGATCGCCGTCCGCACCTCTTGCGCGATCTCCGGCAGTGGCCGTCCCATCTGGACGACGATGGAGACCTCCACCTCGTCGTCGCGCAACGCGACGCCGGACACCCTCTCGCCGGGCAGGTAGGTCGCCACGGTTCCGAAGGGGCCGCCTGACAGGTCGGCGACGTCGGGGCATCGCCGTACGGCGTCGGCGATCTCGTGCGCGAGTTCGCTCACCGGACGCGCGGCCCCTGCTCGGCGTCCTCCGCCCCGCCCTCGTCCTTCTCCTGGCCGGGCATGTGGACGTCGTCGACCTTGATGTTGACCTCGGTCACCTCAAGCCCGGTCATGCGCTCGACGGCCGTGATCACGTTGCGGCGGACGGCGCCGGCGACGTCCGGGATGGCCACGCCGTACTCGACCACCAGGTCGAGGTCGACAGCCGCCTGCCGCTCGCCCACCTCGACGGACACGCCCTGGGTGACGCTCCTGTCGCCGCCGACCATGCCGCGGACCGCGCCGAGCGCCCGTGCGGTGCCGGCGCCCATGTTGTAGACGCCGGAGACCTCCCGGGCCGCCATGCCGGCGATCTTCGCTACGACCCCGCTGTCGATGCTCGTGTTCCCCTTGGGGGTGGCCAGAGCCCCCTGGCCTCCCGGGGCGTCGGTCCGAGCCCGCGGCACCGGGTTCTCGTCGCCCTTCGGCGTGTTCACCGTGTTGGCTTCGGTCACGTCGATTCCTTCCCCCGGGGGGAAGCCGTGTGCTTCCCAACGCTGCTTACAGGGCGTAATACCCCCCATAAGAACAGCAACCGGGACATACCTTTTCGTGGGGAAATCCTGGATATGTGCAATAGGTCCGGTTAACGATGCTTGTCCAAATCTGGTCTGTCGCGGGGCGTCGGGAAGATGTGCGGCGCTCCCCGCGCGGCGCGGCGGCGCCGGGCGACGGCCGGCTCGCCGCCGGGCGGCGGTCCGGCGGGACCGCGGGCGCGACTAGCCTTGTCGTGTGCGTATAGCGAGGTTCTCCACAGGTGAGGGTGTCGGATTCGGCGTGGTCGAGGGCGGACCCGGCGAGGAGTTCATCTCCGCGATCTCCGGGCACCCCTTCGGCCCGATCCAGTTCACCGGTGAGCGTTACTCGCTCTCGCAGGTCAAGCTGGTCGCGCCCATGCTGCCCAGTAAGGTCGTCGCGATCGGCAGGAACTACGCCGACCACGCCCGCGAGATGGGCGGGGACGTCCCCGACGAGCCGCTGGTCTTCCTGAAGCCGTCCACCTCGGTGATCGGTTCGGGGGAGGCCATCGCCTACCCGACGGGGCTGACCCGGCGGGTCGACTTCGAGGGGGAGCTGGCCGTGGTCATCGGCAGGCTCTGCCGGGAGGTCCCCGCGGAGCGGGCCCACGAGGTCGTCTTCGGCTACACCTGCGCCAACGACGTCACGGCCCGGGACCTGCAGAAGAAGGACGTCCAGTTCACCCGCGCCAAGGGCTTCGACACCTTCTGCCCGCTCGGCCCGTGGATCCAGACCGAGCTCGACCCGGGTGACCTGGGCATCACCACGACGGTGAACGGCGAGATCAAGCAGAGCTCGCGCACCTCCAAGCTCATGTACGACATCCCGACGCTGATCGCCCACGTGAGCGCGGTCATGACCCTGATCCCCGGCGACGTCATCCTCACCGGGACGCCCGAGGGGGTCGGCCCGCTGGACATCGGCGACGAGGTCAGCGTCGGCATCGAAGGAATCGGCACTCTCACCAACCGGGTGGTCTCCCGTGATTAGGGTTCGTTTCGCTCCCTCCCCCACCGGCATGTTCCACGTCGGCGGCGCCCGTTCGGCGCTGTTCAACTGGGCGCTGGCCGAGCAGTCCGGTGGCACGTTCGTGCTGCGCATCGAGGACACCGACGCCGCCCGCAACCGGCCCGAGTGGACCGAGGGCATCATCTCGGCGCTGGCCTGGATCGGCATCAACGGCGACAGTCCGTTCTTCGAGGGCCCCTACTTCCAGTCGGCCTACGAGGAGCAGCACCGGGAGGCGGTGGCCAAGCTGGTCGCCGGCGGCCGCGCCTACTACTGCACCTGCACCCGCGACGAGGTGAAGGCCCGCACCGGCTCGGAGCACAAGGGCTACGACGGCTTCTGCCGCGACCGGGGCCTGACCGAGGGGGCGGTCCGCTTCCGCACCCCGGACGACGGCGTCACCGTGGTCCAGGACCTGGTCCGCGGCACGGTCGAGTTCCCCAACGAGGCGATGGAGGACTTCGTCGTCGCGCGTGCCGACGGCTCCCCGCTGTTCGTGCTGGCCAACGTGGTGGACGACATCGAGATGCGGATCAGCCACGTGGTCCGCGCCGAGGAGCACCTGTCCAACACGCCCAAGCAGCAGCTGCTCTGGGAGGCGCTGGGCGTCGCCCCGCCCATCTGGGCGCACGTGCCGGTCATCGTCAACGACAAGCGCCAGAAGCTGTCCAAGCGCCGCGACAAGGTCGCCCTGGAGTCCTACCGCGAGGAGGGCTACCTGGCCGAGGCCATGGTCAACTACCTGATGCTGCTCGGCTGGGGGCCGGGTGACGACCGGGAGATCATGCCCTGGGCCGAGATGGTGCCGCTGTTCGACCTGGGCAGCGTCAACCCGTCCCCGGCCTTCTTCGACGAGAAGAAGCTCCGCGCCTTCAACGGCGAATACATCCGGGCGCTGCCGCTCGACACCTTCGTCGCCCGCTGCGAGCCGTGGCTGGACCCGAGCTGGGACCGGGGGACCTTCGCCAAGGTCGCCGAGCTCGCCCAGACCCGGATCGCGGTCCTGTCCGAGATCACCGCGAACGTGGACTTCCTCTTCCTGGACGAGCCCGTCTTCGACCAGGCGTCGTGGGACAAGGCCATGAAGAACGCCGCGGTGGAGATCCTCACCGGCTACCTCGCCCGCCTTGAGAAGGTCAACATGGACTCCGAGTCGCTCAAGAGCGCGCTGGAGGAGGTCGGCGCCGAGCACGGCCTCAAGCTCGGCAAGGCCCAGGCCCCGGTACGGGTGGCCGTCACCGGCCGGACCGTCGGCCTGCCGCTGTTCGAGTCGATCGAGGCGCTCGGCCGGGAGCGTTCGATGGACCGGATCCGCGCCGCCCTCGCCAGGCTCCAGGGCTGAGGCGCGCCCGGACGGGGCCCGGCAGGCCGGGCCCCGCGACGAGCGCGAGCGTGAGGGCGGCTCCGGCCGCCATCGCCAGCCAGACGCCGGTGAGGCCGAGCGCGGCGCCGAGCGCGTAGGCGACAGGGAGCTGGAGCGCGAAACCCGCCAGGGTGGCGGTGAGCAGCCTGCTCCCCTTCCCGCTCGCCTGGAGCACCCCGCCGACGGAGATCAGCCCGCCGAACGGGACCAGGTAGAGCGTCATCCAGTGCAGGAAGCCCGCGGCCTCGGCGGCCACCGCCGGGTCACCGGTGAACAGGTTCGCCGCGGGCACGGCGAGGGCGTTGAGCGCCGCGGCGACGGCCAGGCCCGCCGCCAGGCCGTACCCGAGGGCGGGTCCCGCGTCGCCGGAGCGGGCCGTCCGGATCATGGCGGCCTGGCGGAGCGCGTAGAAGGCCATCACCCCGGCCAGCATGATCTTCGTCCCGATGCCGTAGCCCGCCAGCGCCACGACGCCGAACCCGCCGACCACCTCCACCAGGACCATACCGGCGAGGGACCTGGCCAGGAAGTCCCCGGCCATGGGCAGGCCGGTGCGGACGATGGCCACGGCGTCGGCGCGGTTCGCGCGCGCCGGACGGTCGCGGGGCGTCCGCCGGGAGAGAAGGGGCAGCGCGACGGCGAGCGTGACCGTCCGGGCCAGCACGGTCGCCGCTGCGGCACCCGGCAC
The DNA here is from genome assembly GCF_900113865.1 of Streptosporangium canum. Lineage (GTDB taxonomy): Bacteria > Actinomycetota > Actinomycetes > Streptosporangiales > Streptosporangiaceae > Streptosporangium > Streptosporangium canum. The sequence continues at coordinate 60,716 of NZ_FOQY01000026.1, forward strand.
GCCGAGGTCGAGCCCGTAGATGAACAGCGGGTCGAGGACGATCACCAGCGCGTTGCAGAGCAGGGCGGTGCGCATCGGGGTCGTGGTGTCGCCGCGTCCCTTGAAGATCCCGTCGGTCAGCGACTGGGCGAAGAAGACCGGGAGCCCGGCCAGTGAGATCAGGTAGAAGTCGGCGGTCAGGCCGGCCGTCACGGCGTCACCGGTGAAGAGCCGGGCGAGCGGCTCGCGGAGCAGTACCCCGGGGACGGCCACCGCCAGGCTGACCGCCGCCCAGAGCAGCCATGCCGTACGGATCACCGGTGTGATCGGTTCCCTGCCGTCGCGCCGGCCGACCAGGACGGTCGTGCCGGTCTGGACGGCGAGGATGACGCCCAGGGCGAGGTATTCGGTGGTGGTCGCCACCGTCACCGCGGCCACGGCCTGGCTGCCCAGGCCGGAGACCCAGAGCAGGTCGATCAGGCCGACCGCGACCACGGCGGTCAGCAACTCCACGTAGACGGGCAGGGCGAGGCGGATCAGTCGCATATTTGTACCTCTTTTAGAGTTAGCTCGTTTAGAGGTATAGCGATACGATGCTTCCATGGCAAGCGGCGACCTGACCCTGTCGATCCTCGGCCTCCTCGGGGAGGGGCCGATGCACGGTTACGAGCTCAAGGCCCGGATCCTGGAGTTGAGCGGCCATCTCCGCCCGGTCAGCGACGGTGCCCTCTATCCGGCGATCACCCGGCTGGAGCGGGCCGGGCTCGTGGAGCGGCACGAGGAGGAGGGGGCGGGCGCGGCCCGCCGTCAGGTCCTCACCCTGACCGAGGCCGGGCGGGCGGAGCTCCTACGACGGCTCCGGGAGCCCGCCGACCTCGACATCAGCGATCAGACCCGCTTCTTCGGCCTGCTGACCTTCCTGTCCCAGCTCCCCGGCCGCGCGGACCGGGCCCGGGTGCTCCGCCGCCGCCTCGACTTCCTGGAGGCCCCCGCCAGCTTCTTCTACCGGGACGGCAGGCCGCTGCGGGCCGAGGAGGTCTCCGACCCCTTCCACCGGGGTATGCTCCTGGTCGCCCGCGCGACCGGCGACGCCGAGAGGCGATGGCTCAGAGAGGCCGTCGCCGAACTGGACTCCTGACGGACGGAGCCCGCCCGGGGGCTGGGGTGCCGATCCCGGGGGTTTGACGGGTGGAGCCCGTCCGGGGACCTGGGTGCCGGTCCAGGAGCGTGGACCGGGTGCCCGGCGGGCCGCCAGGCCGTGGTGGAGGGCGGGCCGGCGGGCGGATGCCCGCCGGTGACGGCCCGGAGCCCCCGGCCGGGCTGGGGGCGTCTCAGCCCCGGCCGGGGGGAGGGGTCAGGTCAGCAGGCCGCGGCGCTCCAGCAGGGGCTCGATGCGCGGGTCGCGGCCGCGGAAGTTGCGGAAGGCGGCCATCACGTCCATGGAGCCGCCGACCGACAGCAGGGCGGACCGGAAGTGGTCGCCGTTGCCGCGCTTGAGGCCGTCGTTCTCCTTGAACCACTCGACGCTCTCGGCGTCCAGCACCTCGCTCCAGATGTAGGAGTAGTAGCCGGCGCTGTAGCCGCCCGTGCCGCTGGAGAAGATGTGGGCGAAGTAGTTGGTCCGGTAGCGCGTGCGGACCAGGTCGAAGGCGATCCCCGCGCGCTCCAGGGCCGCGGCCTCGAACGCCTCGGCGTCCTCGACGGTCTCGCCGGGGGCCAGCTTGTGCCAGGCCCAGTCGAGCAGCGCCGCGGCGAGATACTCCACGGTCGCGAAGCCCTGGTTGAACTTCTCGGCGGCCTTCATCTTCTCCAGCAGCTCCGCCGGAACCGGCTCCCCGGTCTCGTGGTGCCTGGCGAAGTTGGCGAGGACCGACGGCCAGGTCGCCCACATCTCGTTGACCTGTGAGGGGTACTCCACGAAGTCACGCGGCACCTCGGTGCCGGAGACCCGGGGGAAGCGGACGTCGGAGAACAGCCCGTGCAGGGCGTGGCCGAACTCGTGGAAGGCGGTGTTGACCTCGTCGAAGGTCAGCAGGGTCGGGCCCTCGGCGGGCTTGGTGACGTTGAGGTTGTTCATCACCACGGGCAGCTCGCCGAACAGGTGCGACTGGTCCACGAGGTTGTTCATCCACGCGCCGCCGCGCTTGGTCGGCCGGGCGTAGGGGTCGAACACGAACAGGCCGAGCTGCGAGCCGTCGGCGTTGAACACCTCGAAGACCCGTACGTCCGGGTGGTAGCCGGCCAGGTCGTCCCGGTCGGCGAAGGTGATCCCGTACAGCTCGCCGGCGGCGTGGAAGACGCCGTCCCGCAGCACCCGGTCCAGCTCGAAGTAGGGGCGCAGCTCGGAGCCGTCGAAGTCGTAGCGCGCCTTGCGCACCTTCTCCGCGTAGAACGACCAGTCCCACGCCTCGATGGGGAAGCCGGCCTGCTCGCTCAGCAGCTCGGCCTCGCGGCGGGCGTTGGCCACCGCCGGGCCCACCAGCTTGCCGAGCATCTCCTCGACGGCGTCGGTGGTCTTGGCCGTCTGGTCGGCGACGGAGTAGGCGGCGTGAGTGGGGTAGCCGAGCAGGGCGGCCCGCTCGGCGCGGAGCGTCGCCAGCCTGACGGCCAGGTCGAAGTTCTCCGGCGCCCGGTTCACCGACAGCTCGTACAGCTTCCTGCGGGTCTGCCGGTCGGTCAGCTCGGCCAGGGCGGGCTGGTTGGTGAAGTTGAGCAGCGGCAGGACGTACTTGCCGTCCTTCTCGATCGCCTTGATCGCGCTCTCGGAGAGCCCGTCGAGCTCCTTGACGTCCTCGACGACCAGCGCGGAGTCGGTGGAGGCCCTCAGCAGGTTCTGCGAGAAGGTGGTGGCGACCTTGGTCAGCTCCTCGTTGAGCTCCTTGAGCCGCTCCTGGTCGGCCTCGGACAGGTCGGCGCCGGCCCGGACGAAGTCCACGCGGTACTTCTCCAGCAGCCACGCCTCCTCCGGGTCCTCGGTGGCGACCTGCTTGATCCGCTCGTAGAGGGCGCGGTTGAGGTGGATGGCGTCGCCGTGCTTGGTCAGCTTGGGGAGGATCTCGGTCTCGATCTCCCGGATGCCGTCGGTGGCGTCGGAGGAGGCGATGCTCATGAACACCGTCGCCGCCCGTTTCAGGATCTGGCCCGAGCGTTCCAGGGCCTCGACCGTGTTGGCGAACGTCGCCGGGCCGGGGTCGCCGGCGATCGCCTCGACCTCCTGCAGCTGTTCGGTCATGCCGCGCTCGAACGCGGGCAGGTAGTGCTCCTCCCGGATCTCGGCGAAGTCGGGCAACTTGTAGGGCAACGTGCTGGGGGAGAAGAACGGGTTCTCAGCCAAGGCTCGGGCTCCTCACATGCGGACGGGTCTCCGAAAGCAGCGTTACATAACGGACCCTCGGGTGCACTCCGCCGCCAGGGGGATCCGGTCGCCGCCAATCGTTTTGGCCTTGACCCCCAACCTGGGCTATTCTTTCGGAGTCGCCAAAGAGTCCCGCAAGGGGGTCAAGCGCGGTGGGGTATGGTGTAATTGGCAACACGGCTGATTCTGGTTCAGTTGTTCTAGGTTCGAGTCCTGGTACCCCAGCTGCATCTCTTTCAAGAGATGCTGCGGATTCGGTTCCCCCCGAATCCGACGACAGTGTGTAGGGTCCCGTCGTCTAGTGGCCCAGGACGCCGCCCTCTCAAGGCGGTAGCGCCGGTTCGAATCCGGTCGGGACTACCACTGTCATCTCTGCAAGGCTCCGTCGTCTAGTGGCCTAGGACGCCGCCCTCTCAAGGCGGTAGCGCCGGTTCGAATCCGGTCGGGGCTACATGGGTGAAACCCCCGGAAGCACAGGCTTCCGGGGGTTTTCTGTTTCTTCGGACCGCATCTTTCCGGTATCCCCCTTGCTTGGATAGCTCTACTGTCCAATAATTGGAGAGTGACACTATCCAATAGAGGGCTGAAGATGATCACCTTGCTCGCCGACGGGCACGAGGAGAAGATCGACGGATTGGTCGTGCCGCACGGGGTGCCGATCCTCGGCTGGGAGCGCAAGCCGCACGGCTGGTGCAGGGGAGACGCGTGCATCCCGTCGTTCCGCGCCGCCGCCGCGGAGACCGAGGAGGGCGTGGATCTGGTGAGGTTCGCCGGGCTGCTCGGCAGGCAGGTGGTGGCCGACCCGGACGAGGACGTGGTGGCGGTCGGCGAGCCGGTCGAGCCCACCCTCGGCCGGGCCCCGGAGTTCGGGCCGCTCGCCGGCCTGCGCGGCACCAAGGTCGCGCTGGTCTTCTGGGCCTCCTGGTGCGGCTGCCGCTATGACCTGCCCGCCTGGGAGGCCCTGCACCGGGAGCTCGGAGGGCACGGGTTCAGCGTGGTCAGCGTCTCTCTCGACCGCGACCCGCGGGACGCGCGGGAGTGGCTCGCGGACGTCACCCACCCGGCCGTGATCGACGCGGACGGACGGATCGCCGAGCTCTACAACGTGATCAACGTGCCGACCGTGGTCTGGATCGACGAGGAGGGCCGGATCGCCCGGCCGCAGGACACCATGACCGCCACCGACACCTTCCGGTCGATGAACGGCCTGTCCTCCGAGCGCGCCACCGCGGCCCTGCGCCGGTGGGTGATCGACGGCGACGCCGGGACGGCCCTCCGGGAACTGCGCGCCCCCACCGACGACGAGCGCCTGGCCCGGCTGCACGGACGGCTGGCGGCGTGGCTGTTCCGCGACGACCGCGGGGCGGCCGCCGAGCGGCATCTCGCCCGGGCCGCCGAGCTGGCCCCGCACGACCTGGCCATCCGCCGCGGCCTGATGCCGCTCAACGGGGTGGACCCGTTCGGCGAGGAGTATTTCAAGCTCCGCCAGGAGCTGGAGGACAGCGGTGTCGCGATCTACCGTCCGCTGTCCGACTGGCACGAGGACACCCGCTGAACGACCTCCCGGTACGGCCGGCGTAGCCGATCACCCTCCTGCCGGCCCCGGTGCCGGCTCCCCAGTGAGCGGGGGACCTCGCGGGCTTGGGCCGTGGACGCCGTGGTCGTGAGACGCGCGGGGCGGTCCGTGCCCCGCGCGTCCTCATCCACCCGTCAGTTGTGGGTGGAGCGGGCCTTGAACAGGGCCCGCTTGGCGGCCTTGCCCACCTGCTTGTCCGGGTGGGCCTTGCCGATCGCCTCCAGCAGCTCCTCCAGATGCGGGTGCGGCACCTTCCAGATCACGTCGAGCAGGTTGACCAGGTTCGGCACGTTGCCGATGTCGTCGAGGCTGCTGACGAACTCCGGCCGGCCGAGGCCGGCCGAGATGGTCAGCATGTCGAGGATCAGCCAGTGGGTGTCGGCCTGGGTGGGCGGGGGAGCGTCGTCGACGCCGAGCTGGGCCAGGTGGGTGGCCGCGTAGGGGCGCAGGGACGGCTCGTCCAGGGCGTCCTGCCAGGCGGGCACGGCCACCTCGCCGAGCGAGCCGACCATGCTGGCCGCCTGGACCCGGACCAGGGCGTCCGCGTCGTCCTCGGCCGCGGCCTCCAGCAGCTCCTTGGCGGCCCGGTCGGGCTCGCGCAGCTCCATCCAGGCGGCGAACTCGGCGTCCGCCTCCTCCTCGGGCAGCTCCGCGCTGAAGGAGAGCAGGTCCAGGGCCGTCATCGCGTCGATGGCGGGCCGGGCGTCCAGCTCGATGTCGGCGTCGTCGGTCAGGTGGACCACGCCCTCCATGCCGAGCGGTGTCAGCCGTACCTGGTCGTGCTCGACCTCGACCATGCCGTAGCCGGCCAGCCAGTCGAGCACGGGGTTGAGCGGGTCGCCGTACTGCGCGGTGGCGGCGGCCCAGGCCTCGGCGCCCCGCTCGTCGTATTCGGCGGCGGCCTCCGCCAGCTCGGTGCGGAGCTCGGCCAGCGGCTTGGAGCCGGTGGCCAGGAGCACCCGGACCAGCAGCGCCCGGGTCAGCCCCGACAGGGCGATCGTGGCCTCCTCGTCCTCGAGCTCCGGATCGCCGTAGTCGATCGAGTGCAGGCCGGCCATCCAGACGTCGAGGGCGTCGTCGTCCTCCTCGAAGGGCCAGTCGGCGGTGTCGGCGTCGGCGCTGACGGTGTCTTCGCCCTCGGGCTGGAGGAAGTCCAGGTCGATCGCGAGGTTCCAGATGTTCCAGAGCGCGGGCACGGAGTCGGCCAGCGCCTTGCCGCCCGCCGTGGGCGCGGGCAGTCCCAGAGCGGCCAGGGCCTCGGTGATCTCGGCGTCGGTCAGCAGGCTCGTCTCGCCCACCCGGCGCTCGGAGCCGACCCAGACCGCGAGGTCGCGGGCCTTGGTGATCAGAGTCGCCGCCCGGGTCGCCGCGGCCAGCTCGGCGTCGGGGCGGAGCCGGATCGTCGGCAGCTCGGCGAGCTCGTCCGCGAACGGCTCGAAGTCACCCAGCCCCTCGTCCTCCTCGTCGTCCTCGTATTCGTCCTGGTCGACGACGATGTCCTCCATCGCGTCGACGAAGTCGTCCTCGAGGTCGTCGAGCTCGGCGAGCAGCTCCTTGAGCGAGGAGGAGCCCTTGGCCAGCCGGTCCGTCTCCGACAGGAACGTCAGATAGGCGCGGACCGCGGGCACCATGCCGTCGGCGGCGGCGTCCGGGTCCTCCACCACCTGCGGCATCCGGTCGAGGAGCACCGTGCGCAGATCGGCCCGCTTCCACCGACCGACGTTGTCGGAGGCGATCAGCCGGTGCCACAGGACCACCGAGCCGACCAGGTTGGAGTCGCTGCCGGGTGCGTTCTCGCGCGCCCAGAGGATGAATTCTTGGAGCAGGGGACGCAGTTCAGCCGCGGCTGCCTCGATGCGATCTGTCACCTCCCCAGCCTAGGGGGCCGCAAGGGTGCTCGCCTCCCCATATCGCACGGTTCAGTTGGCCCGTCGCATCGTCTCGGTGATCCGCTCGGCGGCGGTGACCACGGGGGCGGCGTGCAGCCTGCCCGGAGTGCGGGTGAGGCGCTCGATCGGACCGGAGACCGAGACCGCGGCGACGACCTTGCCGCCCGAGCCCCGGATCGGCGCCGAGACGCTGGCCACACCCTGCTCGCGCTCGCCGACGCTGTGCGCCCAGCCCCTGCGCCGGACGCTCGCCAGCGTGGCCGCGGTGAACTTGGCCCCGCGCAGTCCCCGGTGGAGGCGGTCCGGCTCCTCCCAGGCCAGCAGGATCTGCGCCGCCGATCCGGCGAGCATCGGCAGGGCGGCGCCGACCGGGACGGTGTCGCGCAGCCCGCTGGAACGCTCGGCGGCCGCCACGCACACCCGCTCGTCCCCCTGCCGACGGTAAAGTTGTGCACTTTCTCCCGTAAGGTCCCGGAGCTGGATCAGCACCGGCGAGGCGACGGCCAGCAACCTGTCCTCTCCGGCCGCCGTGGACAACTCCGACAACCGCGGGCCCAGCACGAATCGGCCCTGCGTGTCGCGGGAGACGATGCGGTGGTGCTCCAGCGCGACGGCGAGCCGGTGGGCGGTGGGGCGTGCCAGGCCGGTGGCCTGGACGAGCTGCGCGAGGGACGCCGGACCGGCTTCAAGGGCATTGAGCACGAGCACGGCCTTGTCGAGTACGCCGACTCCGCTAGAGTTGTCCATACACCGATACTGCCGTCTCGACATATGAGAAAGCAAGTGGGGTGCGGAATAGCGATCGCAAGGAGGCGACATGGGCCGCACGCTGGCGGAGAAGGTCTGGGAGCAGCACGTCGTGCGACGTGCCGACGGAGAACCCGATCTGCTCTACATCGACCTTCACCTCATTCACGAGGTGACCAGCCCGCAGGCGTTCGACGGCCTGCGCATGGCGGGACGCCCCGTCCGGCGTCCCGAACTCACGATCGCCACCGAGGACCACAACGTCCCGACCCTGCTCGGTCCGATCAAGGACCCGGTGTCGCGCACCCAGGTCGAGACGCTGCGCAAGAACTGCGCCGAGTTCGGCGTCCGGCTGCACCCGATGGGTGACGCGGGCCAGGGCGTCGTGCACATCATCGGGCCGCAGTTCGGCCTCACCCAGCCGGGCATGACGATCGTCTGTGGCGATTCTCACACCTCCACCCACGGCGCCTTCGGGGGCATCGCCTTCGGCATCGGCACCTCCGAGGTGGAGCACGTGCTGGCCACCCAGACGCTGCCCGCATACCGGCCCAGGACGATGGCCATCGAGGTCTCCGGCGAGCTGCCGGCCGGTGTCACGGCCAAGGACCTGATCCTGGCGATCATCGCCAAGATCGGCACCGGTGGCGGCCAGGGCTACATCGTCGAATACCGCGGCGAGGCCATCCGCGAGCTCTCCATGGAGGGCCGGATGACCGTCTGCAACATGTCCATCGAGGCGGGCGCCCGGGCGGGCATGATCGCTCCGGACGAGACCACGTTCGACTACCTCAAGGGCCGCCCCCACGCGCCGGCCGGCGCCGACTGGGACGCCGCGGTCGAATACTGGAAGTCCCTGACCACCGACGAGGACGCCGTCTTCGACACGGTCGTGGAGATCGACGCCACGACGCTGACCCCGTTCGTCACCTGGGGCACGAACCCGGGCCAGGGCGCTCCGCTGGGGTCGGCGGTGCCGGCCCCGCAGGACACCGACGACCCGGCCGCGGCCGAGCGCGCGCTGGAATACATGGGCCTGACCGCGGGCACCCCGCTCCGCGACGTCGCGGTGGACACGGTCTTCGTCGGCTCCTGCACCAACGGGCGGCTGGAGGACCTGCGGGCCGTGGCGGAGGTGCTGCGCGGCCGCCAGGTCGTCACCCGCACGCTCATCGTCCCCGGCTCGATGCTGGTCAAGCTCCAGGCCGAGCAGGAGGGGCTGCACGAGGTGTTCAAGGCCGCGGGCGCCGAGTGGCGCGAGGCGGGCTGCTCGATGTGCCTGGGCATGAACCCCGACACGCTCGCCCCCGGCGAGCGCAGCGCGTCGACCTCCAACCGCAACTTCGAGGGACGTCAGGGCAAGGGCGGCCGTACCCACCTGGTCTCCCCGCAGGTCGCCGCAGCGACCGCCGTCACCGGCAAACTGACCGCGCCCGCCGACCTGGTCTAGGAGATCCCGATCATGGAAGCTTTCACCACCCACACCGGCCGGGCCGTGCCGCTGCGCCGCAGCAACGTGGACACCGACCAGATCATCCCGGCGGTCTGGCTCAAGCAGGTCAGCCGGACCGGATTCGAGAAGGGCCTGTTCTCGGCCTGGCGCGAGGACCCGGCCTTCGTCCTGAACGACCCCGTCCACGAGGGCGCCTCGATCCTCGTCTCCGGACCCGACTTCGGCACCGGCTCCTCACGCGAGCACGCCGTCTGGGCCCTGCAGCAGTACGGCTTCCGCGTCGTGATCGCGGCTCGTTTCGGCGATATCTTCCGTAATAATTCCACCAAGATGGGCTTGCTGCCGGTTGTCCTGCCGGCCGGCGTCGTCGAGGCCCTGCAGTCGGCCGTGGAGGCCGATCCCACTCTGGAAATCACGGTTGACCTGGGGGAACGCCAGGTTCGCTGGGCCGGGGAGATCGCCGGATTCGAGATCGACGACTACACGCGCTGGCGGCTGATGGAAGGGCTGGACGACATCGGGCTGACCCTGCGTAATGCCGATGCCGTCGCGGTGTACGAGAATGGGCGGCAGCCATGGCTGCCGACGACCGTCTGACGCGTTCAGAAGACGAGCTGGCGTGGCGGCTGCGCGAGGCGCACCGCCGCGTCCGCGTGCTGCCCGTGTCCCTCCCGCAGAGGGAGCGCCTGAGCAGGCGCCTGCTCTCCATCTGTGATGTCGCCAAGCGTGATCTCAGCCATGCAGCGGGGCGTCTTGATTTATTCCTTCTAGACCTTGATGCTCTGGTTTCAGATACGCCGAGTGCTGGAAACATTGCGGAAGGTGATTGAGTCGCAAGGCTCCGTCCCTTAATTTCAAGCGGGCAAGGGGTTTCTCGTTCTGTTGAGACCCCGGGCCGTGACAAATCGGGTGAGACGGGTTTTCTGCCTCATGACCCACTCCCAGACATCGGTAACAGGGGGAGCAACTTTATGAACAAGAAGGAACTCGTCGACGCGATCGCGGATCGGGTGGGCGACAAGAAGACAGCCACCGAGGCCGTGAACGCGGTGCTCGACGCCATTCAGAAAGCTGTCGCCAGCGGGGACAAGGTCTCGATCACGGGCTTCGGCGCCTTCGAGATGGTGCACAAGCCCGCTCGCACGGCCCGGAACCCTTCGACCGGCGCCGAGATCAAGGTCGCCGAGAGCTGGGGGCCGAAGTTCCGGCCCGGATCGGACTTCAAGGAGCTCGTCAACGTGGAGGGAAAGAAGGCCGCGAAGAAAAAGTAGGGCTCCGCATGGGCGGCCCGGATTCCCGTGAGGGAGTCCGGGCGTCCGGCGTATCCGGAGCCGACCGGCCACCGGCCTGACCGGCGCGGTCGGGGGACGTTCGGCCTGACCGGTGAAGCCAGGGGGCTGACCGGGGCCGACCGGCCCGACCGGGGGTGACCGGGCAGGCGCGTCCGGGGAGGGCGCGCTGTGCGGGGCGTCAGGGTTGGGGGCCCGCGGGCCTGCCGGGCACCGGGAAGGTCGAGAGCGTGATGTAGGTGACGCGGTCGCCGTCCACGATGATGTTCACCCGCTGGCCCGAGCGGAGCAGCCGCAGCGGCCCGGCGTCGAACGCCGCGGTGCCGTACGGGATCTCGGTCCCGTCGTCCAGGAACACCGTCCCCGACCTGGTCGCCGGGTCAAAGGTCCGCACCGTCGCCTGCACCCGATCAGCGTAGCCCTTCGGAAAAGGCTTTGACCCGTTCCGTGCGGGACCGCCACGATCCCTGTTCATGCGCACTGTGGACAGCGGCACCGGGATGTGGCGGGACCGGTCGTTCCGGCTCTTCCTGGGAGCCGATGCGATCAGCCAGTTCGGAACCCAGATCACGGTCGTCGCCCTGCCGCTGGTGGCGGTGCTCACTCTCGACGCGAGCTTCTTCCAGGTCGGCGTGCTGACCGCGGCCGAACTGGCCGCCTTCCTGTTCATCGGGCTGCCCGCGGGCGTGTGGGTGGACCGGCTGCGCCGCCGTCCGATCCTGATCTGGAGCGACCTGCTGCGCGGCGTCGCGCTGCTGTCGGTCCCGCTCGCGGTCGTCCTGGACGCGCTGACCCTGCCCCACCTCTACGCGGTCGCGCTGCTCATGGGCCTCGGCACGGTCTTCTTCGACGTCGCGCACATGAGTTTCCTGCCCTCGCTGGTCGGCAGGGACGACCTGCTCAAGGGGAACGGCACCCTGGAGACGCTGCGCAACACCGCGGTGCTGTCGGGCCCGGCGCTGGGCGGCTGGCTGGTGCACGCGGTCACCGCGCCGATCGCCCTGCTCGCCGACGCGATCAGCTACCTGGTCTCGGCGCTGCTGCTCGGCGGGGTCCGCGCGGAGGAGACGGCCACACCGGCCGTGGAGCGCCGCAGGCTCAGGGAGGAGATCGCCGAGGGGGTCCGCTACGTCGTGGGCCACCCGCTGCTCCGGCGCATCGCCGTGCTCGGCGCGCTCACCATGCTGTCCAACGGAATCTGGGCCGTCGCCCAGCCGATCTTCATGGTCAAGGTCCTCCACGTGAACCCGGCGATCTACGGACTGCTGCTGTCCGGCGGCGCCGTCGGCTCACTGGCCGGCGCGGTGCTGGCTCCACGCGTCGCGGCCCGCTTCGGAGCCGGCCGGGCCATGTACGGCGGAGCCGCCGTGGCCGCGCTGGCCATCTTGATCGCACCGCTGGCCGCCGAGGGCCGGCTGCTGGTGCTGTTCCCGCTCGGCTGCGCGCTGAGCGGCATGGGCGCCGGGGTGTTCGGCATCAACCAGCTCAGCTACCGCCAGCGGATCACGCCGGAGCACCTGCTCGGCCGGATGAACGCCAGCATGCGCTTCCTGATGTGGGGCGCGGCGCCGATCGGCGGCCTGCTCGGCGGGGTGCTGGGGGAGTGGTCCGGCGCGCACGCCACCATCTGGATCGGCGCGGCCGGCATCACTCTCGCCCACCTTCCGGTTCTGACCTACCGGAGGATCCTGAGCCTCTAGCCTCCCCGGCGACGGAGGCCGGGCGCGAATGACGATCTCCATGCCCGGGGCGGACCTGCCGTCGCCGGACGCGGGGAGGCACACGCGGGGGCACTGACCGCCGGTGTCACGGAGAGGGGAATCCTCCTCTGATCCTCTCCACCATCGCCAGGGTGCGGGGCCCCAGGCCGAGGGCCAGGGCCGCCCGCAGGTCGTCGGGGGTGTCCACGTCCCTGCGGACCGAGTCGATCCCGTCCAGGCAGAGCTCCTTCGCGCCACGCCGCAGGTGGCGGTCGCGTGACTCGCCGCCGAACCCCGGGGTGAACGGGACGCCGGGCCGTACGCCGTAGAAGGTCGTGCCGACGTCGGCGGCGTCCGGCAGGAACGCCTGCTCGAACTCGGCGGCCGCGGTCAGCACGAGCGCCAGCTCCGCCGGGCGGAGGGCGGGCAGGTCGGCCTGGAGCGCGCCGACGGCGTCGCCGGGCGCCAGCCGTACCGCCTCCCGCGCCCCGTGCCGCAGCGCCGCGTTCAGCCCCGCCTCCGGGTCGCCCACCACGTGGGCGCCCACCCCGCCGAGCGCCCGGGCCGCCAGGGGGTCGCCCGTCACCACCACGATCCGCGCGACGATCACGCAGCTCAGCGCGGCTTCGACGGTGTCGCAGGCGATCGCCACGGCGAGCGCGGCCCGGTGCGGGCCCGCCGCCTCCGACAACCGTGTCTTGGCGGCGACCAATGTCTTGACGGGGACGACGAGGGTCCAGCCGGAGCTCTCCGAAGCAGGCATAGCCTTAAGCATCCCGCCTCGACATCCCACAGAGTCAACCGGGACACTTAGGGCGCATCGCGCTTACATGGAGGAGCTATGAGACGCCCTGGATGGCCTTCCCGGTTCTGGGTCGCCGTGGCGGTCGCGATCGTCAGGCCGCTGGCGTGGCTCCTGGTCACGAAGGACTGGCGCCGGGCCGACCGCCTGCCCCGGACCGGCGGGATCATCCTGGTGACCAACCACCTCTCCTGGCTGGACCCCATCCTGCTGTCGCACTACCTCTACAGCAACGGACGCTGGCCGACGATCCTGGCCAAGTCGGGACTCTTCTCCGTGCCGCTGCTCGGGCACATGGTGAAGTCGCTGATGGCCATCCCGGTCTACCGGGGGAGCGCCGAGGCGATCCGCTCGCTCAGGGAGTCCGAGCGGAGGCTCGCCGACGGGGCGTGCGTGCTGTTCTACCCCGAGGGCACCTGCACCCGCGACCCCCGATTCTGGCCCATGGAGGGCAAGACCGGGGCGGCCCGGCTGGCCCTGGCCAGCGGCGCGCCGGTGATCCCGGTGGCCCACTGGGGCGCGCAGGAGATCCTCCCCTACGGGAGCAAGAGGCCCCGGCTCCTCCCCCGCAAGACCTTCAGCGTGCTGACCGGGCCGCCGGTCGACCTGTCGAAGTACCAGGGGCAGGAGCTCCACGCCGACGTCCTGCGCGAGGCGACCGTCGACATCATGGCGGCGATCACCGCCCTGCTCGCTGAGTTACGCGAGGAGAAGGCGCCCGATGCGCCGTTCAAGAAACCTTCCGACAACTGACTTCGGCGTACGGTGATGAAATGACCAAGGCGGCTGTATTCGGCACAGGATCGTGGGGCACCACCTTTGCGATGATCATGGCAGGGGCGGGCACGGAGACGACCCTGTGGGGCAGGCGCCCGGAGGTCGTGGAGGCGATCGACCGCCGCCACGAGAACCCCGACTACCTGCCCGGCGCGACGCTGCCGGAGACCCTGCGGGCCACGACCGACCCCGCAGAGGCGCTCGACGGCGCCGACTTCGTGGTGCTGGCGGTCCCCTCCCAGACGCTGCGGTCCAACCTGATCGGCTGGAAACCGCACCTGCCGTCCGGCGCGGTGCTGGTCAGCCTGATGAAGGGCATCGAGCTGGGCACCACCAAGCGGATGAGCGAGGTGATCTGCGAGGTCGCCGAGGTGCCTCAGGAGCGGGTCGCGGTGGTGTCGGGCCCCAACCTGGTGGGCGAGATCATCCGGGGCCAGCCCGCCGCGACCGTGGTCGCCTGCACCGACGAGCGGGCCATGGAACGGCTCCAGGAGGCCTGCCACCTGCCGCCGTGGTTCCGCCCCTACACCAACCCCGACGTGGTGGGGGTGGAGCTCGGCGGGGCGGTCAAGAACGTGATCGCCCTTGCGGTCGGCGTCGCGGCTGGGATGGGACTCGGCGACAACGTCGGGGCGATGCTGATGACGCGCGGGCTGGCCGAGATCTCCCGGTTGGGCGCGGTGCTCGGCGCGGACCCGCACACCTTCGCCGGCCTCGCCGGGATGGGCGATCTCATAGCGACCTGCACCTCCCCATTGTCCCGCAACCGTACCTTCGGTAAGAATCTTGGTCAGGGCATGACCCTGGCCGAGGTCATCGCCGCGACGAAGCAGACTGCCGAGGGAGTCAAGTCCTGCGAGTCAGTCCTGGAACTGGCCAGAAAGCACGATGTGGAGATGCCGATCACCGAGGTGGTGGTGGCCGTCGTCCATGACGGGATGCCCCCCAGCGAGGCCGCCATGCTGCTGATGTCGCGCACCCCCAAGCCCGAACGGTACGGCGTGTGAACCGACGCGCCCGCAGACGGCAGGGCGAGAACACCCGATCGGTGCACCTGCCCGCCCCGCAGACGCCGCAGCAGGCCCCCCTCGGCCTCCCGGTGTGGCGCAGCTCCGCGTGGAGCTCCGCCGACTCCGCCCGGCACGCCGAGCTCTTCGAGGCCAAGGGCTCCGCCCACGGCCGGATCGAGAACCCCACCGCCGCCGCCTTCGCCGCGGCGGTGGCCTCGCTGGAGGGCGCCGCGGCGCCCGAGGACGTCGCCGGGCAGGCGTTCGCGTCGGGGATGGCCGCGGTCAGCGCGGTCCTGATGACGTTCCTGCGCGCGGGCGCGCACATCGTGGCCCCGACCCCGCTGTACGGCGCGACCCGCTCGCTGATCACCAACGTGCTGTCCCGGTTCGGGGTCGAGGCCGGATTCGTGAACTACGGCGACCTCGCCCTGGCGCAGGCGGCGATCCGGCCCACCACGAAGATCATCTATGCCGAGACGCTGTCCAATCCCACGACGGCCGTCTCCGACATCCGCGGCCTCTACCGGATCGCCCGCCGGGCCGGGGCGCTGCTGGTGGTCGACTCCACCTTCGCCACCCCGGTCGTGTGCCGTCCCCTCGAACACGGCGCCGACATGGTGATCCACTCCGCGGCCCGCTACCTCGGCGGCCACGACGACTGCGCGGGCGGTGTCGTGGTCGGCCGGCCCGACCTGATCGCCCGGCTCCGGGAGGTCAGCGTCGACATCGGGGGCACGCTCTCCCCGGACGACGCGTTCCTGCTCCGCCGGGGGCTGGAGACCCTGCCGCTGCGGGTGCGCCGGATGTGCGCCACCGCGATGGTGTTCGCCGCGGCCGTGGCCAAGCACCCCGCCGTCCGCCGGGTCGACTATCCCGGCCTGCCCGGTCACCCCGGCCACCAGCTCGCCAGGCACCTGTTCGACTCCGGCCCCGAGGGCACCAGGTACGGGGCCTGCGTGACGATCACCCCGCGCGGCGGCTACGGGGCGGGCATGGCGCTGATCGACGCCCTCAAGCTCGCCTCGATCGCCACCTCCGCCGGCGGCACCCGCACCAAGGCCACGCACCTGGCCTCGGCCGGTCACGGCCGGCCCGGTGACGCCTCCGGGATCGACGAGGCGGCCGTCCGCTTCTCCATCGGCCTGGAGGACGCCGAGGATCTCATCGTGGACGTGACCCAGGCTCTCGACTCTCTTCCCGAATCGGCCTGATAGGCGCGTCTGACAGGCGGATTGACCCCCCAGAGAGGGTAGATTCGGTCATCATGAGCGAGCAGCACGAAACCCGGCCGAGGGTCGCAATCGTCTTCGGTGGCCGTAACTCCGAGCACGCCGTCTCCATCCTTGGAGCCGGAAGCGTGCTGGGGGCCATCGACCGGTCCAAGTACGAGGTGGTCCCCATCGGGATCGCCCAGGACGGACGGTGGGTGCTCGCCTCGGGCGACCAGCGTTACGCGATCGAGGGCGACGAGCTGCCGTCCGTCGACGTCCAGGGCACGGGCCTGGCGCTGCCGTCCGGCGACGGCTCGCTGGTGGCCTACGACGCCGGCAGCATCCCGGTCGAGCTCGGCCAGGTGGACGTGGTCTTCCCCGTGATGCACGGGCCGTTCGCCGAGGACGGCACGATCCAGGGCCTGCTGGAGATGGCCGGGGTCCGCTACGTCGGCTCCGGGGTGCTGGCCAGCGCGGTCGGCATGGACAAGGCCTACATGAAGATGGTCCTCGCCGCCTCGGGCCTGCCCGTCGGCCCCTACGTGGTGATCCGTGACCGTGACTGGCGGACCGACCGCGACCGGGTCCTCAAGGAGGTCCAGGAGCTCGGCTGGCCGGTCTTCGTCAAGCCGGCCCGCGCCGGGTCGAGCCAGGGCATCTCCAAGGCCCACGACCTGGAGGAGCTGGAGCGGGCCGTCGAGTCCGCCCGCGAGCACGACCCCAAGGTGCTGGTCGAGGCCGCGATCGTGGGCCGCGAGATCGAGTGCGCGGTGCTGGAGTCGCCGGGCGACGAGGCCGCGCGGGCCAGCGTGCCCGGCGAGGTGCAGGTCCGTGGCGACCATGAGTTCTTCGACTTCGAGGCCAAATACATCGGCGACGACATGTCCCTGTCCGTGCCCGCCGACATCCCCGCCGACGTGGCCGAGAACCTGCGGGCGATGGCCGTCCGCGCGTTCGAGGCACTGGGCTGCGAGGGCCTGTCCCGGGTCGACTTCTTCTACACCGCCGACGGCCGGCTGATCCTCAACGAGATCAACACGATGCCGGGCTTCACCGCGATGTCGGTCGCGCCGCAGCTGTGGGCCGCCACCGGGCTGTCCTACGCCGAGCTGGTCGAGCGGCTGATCCAGCTGGCGCTGCACCGCTCGCCCGGCCTACGGTAGCGCCGCCTTGATCGGGGCCGCGAGCTCGACGAGGACGTTCTCCGGGGTGTGCTGCCGGGAGATCGTCACCTCCACGTAGGCCTCCCTGCCGACCGAGGTGAACAGCAGCGGCCTGGCGGGGTCGGAGAACCAGGCCACCCCGTCGATCTCGGGCACCTGGTCGGTGGCCGCCATCGTCGCCGGGCGGGGCACCCCGCAGCGCAGCGCGATCCCGGCCTCCCCCCACACCGCGACGTACGGCGACGCCGGGGTGGTCTCCACCCGGGCGACGCCGTCGAGCCGCTGTGGGAGCCGCTCGCCGAGTGTCCTGCACGCGGCGGCGGCCGCCCCCTCCGGGGTGGGTGGATCCACCCGGACCGTACTACTGCATCCCGCCAGGATCAGCAGGGCACAGGCGTACCCCGTCCAACGAGCGAACCGGAGTGACATCACATGTTCCTGAAGAATCAGATATGGACGATGGGACACGTAAGAGTACGTGTGATCCCCGCGACCGCCTGAATCTGAGCCACGACAAGTTTGCCCAGCTCATCCACGTTCCGTGCCTCGGCACGGACGATCACGTCGTAGGGGCCGGTGACGTCCTCGGCCTGCGTGACGCCGGAGATCCCGGAGATCTCCCCGGCCACGTTCGCCGCCTTGCCGACCTCGGTCTGGATAAGGATGTAGGCCTGCACCATAACGTCCTCCCGGGCGATTGGATCAGTGCCGAAGGGCCACCGTACCCTGTGATGAACGGGAGGTGTGTCATCACAGTCGGAGATCTCGGCGAATTCGGAGTTGTTGCACGTATTACTGGACGCCTGCCCCAAGGTGGGGCGGTATTGCTCGGTCCCGGGGACGATGCCGCTGTGGTGAGCGCTCCTGATGGCCGGGTCGTCGTGACGACGGACTTATTGATCGAGGGTAGGCACTTTCGTCGCGATTGGTCCAGTGGGTACGACATCGGTCGTAAAGCCGCAGCGCAGAATCTGTCCGACGTCGTGGCCATGGGGGCCGATCCCACCGGCATCGTGGTCGGTCTCGGCCTGCCCCCCGAGGCGGCCACCGGCTGGCTGGACGATCTCACCGACGGCTTCCGCGACGAGTGCGACCTTGTCGGCGCCAGCGTGGTGGGTGGCGACATCACCCGATGCGACCTGGTGGTGATCGCTGTCACCGCCATGGGAGACCTGGGCGGGCGGGCGCCGGTCACGCGCTCGGGGGCGCGTCCGGGCGACGTGGTGGCGGTGGCCGGTCGGCTCGGGCACGCCGCCGCCGGGCTCGCGCTGCTGCACGGCGGCCGGACGGAGCCGGCGGAGCTGGTCGACGCCCACCGCCGCCCGGAGCCGCCCTACGCCCGCGGGCCGGAGGCGGCCGCGCTCGGCGCGACCTCGATGCTCGACGTCAGCGACGGCCTGTTCCAGGACCTGGGGCACGTCGCGAAGGCCAGCCGGACCGGCATCGTGCTGGCCCCGGAGTCCTTCGCCGTCCATCCCCTGCTGGCGGAGGCCGCCCGGCTCCTCGGCGCGGACCCGCTGGAGTGGATGCTCTCCGGAGGGGAGGACCACGCCCTCGCCGCGACCTTCCCGGCGGGGGTACGGCTCCCGCCGGCGTGGACCGTGGTCGGCCAGGTGATCGACGGCGAGGGTGTGCAGGTCACGGGCCGTCCGATGGGCCGCGGCGGCTGGGATCACTTCTCGGAGTGGCGTTTCCCACTCATGTGACATCAGTTAAATTTGCGACAAACGGTTATTAAACTGGTATGAAGATGGGCGGCCGAAACTCCCTAGAGAAAGGGGCAACATGGGCCGCCACGGTGGACATGAACAAGACGCCCCCCGCAGCCGGGGGAAACGTGAACCGGAGCCCACTCCGGAGCCTGACTATCGCGACGAGCCGATCGGGCGCCGGCTCCGTCCCGAGGAGTCGGCGGTCACCGAACCCCGGACCGGATTCCTGGGGTCGGGGTGGTCGGATCCGTCTGATCTGTCCGACCCGGTGTGGCCCGACGAGAAGCGCAGGCCCGGCAGGCGGATCAGAACCGTGCTGCTGGCCGTCGCGGCCGTGGCCGTGGTGCTCGGCGGGACCGTGGCCGGCGTCCAGGTGCTGGGCGGCCCGGCGGGGTCGAGCGCCGACTGCCCGCCCGGCGGGTGCGCGGCGGAGACGCCGGGCGGATCGGAGTCCTACCCGACCGGCCTGACCGACCCGGCGGACCAGACCGGGGAGCCCACGTCGAGCGGGGAGCCCGAGCGGGCGGAGAAGGACAAGGCCACCCCCGTCCCCACGCCGGCGGTCACCCGTCAGCAGAGCGGCCGCACCTCCAGCACCCCCACGCCGACGCCGAAGGCCACGCGCGCCCCCCGGCGCACCGAGCCGGCGCGGCCCACCCGGGAGCCGGAGACCGAGCCGAGCACGACCGGCAAGTCGCTCATCACCGACACCGGGCAGCAGGACCCGACGCCCCCCCAGGCCACCACCCAGCCCCCGGTCCCGCAGCCCTCCCAGACCTCCGTCCCGGAGCCCCCCGACGCCCCGGCCGCCGGCGGCGCGGCCGTCACGGTCGACTTCGGCGTCGTGCAGGAGAAGGAGGAGGTGTACACGGCCAAGCTCACCGTCACCGCGGGCGAGAAGGTCACCGCTCTGGCGCTGAGCCTGCCGGTCGGCGGCGAGGTCGACTCGGTGACCGGGGCCGGCTGGACGCAGGACGGTGACACCCTGGTGCTCGAACCGGGCAGGGACCTTGAGGCCGGTGAGAGCCTGGCCATCACCTTCACCGCGTACGGCCGGGCGCAGGCCCCGCGGACCTGCCGGAGCGCGGTGGGAGAGTGTGCGGTCATCTGAGAGGAAGCTGGTTGGATGGGAGACATGACCGATTTGACCCCTCCCCGTGTGCTGACCGTCGCCGGCTCCGACTCCGGCGGGGGCGCGGGCATCCAAGCCGACCTGAAGACCATGATGGCCCTGGGCGTGTACGGCATGAGCGTGATCGCCGCGGTGACCGCCCAGAACTCGCTGGGTGTGCAGGGTTACTGGGAGCTTCCCCCGGAAGCGGTGCGCGCCCAGCTCGACTCGGTGCTCGGCGACATCGGCGCCCAGGCGATCAAGACCGGGATGCTGGCCTCGCCCGTCCTGGTGGAGACGGTCGCCGAGGTGCTGGCCGGGGTGGACGCGCCGGTCGTGGTGGACCCGGTGGGAGTCTCCAAACACGGTGACGCGCTGCTCGCCCCCGAGGCGGTGGACACGGTGAAGTCGCTCCTGCTGCGTACGGCCACCGTGGTCACCCCCAACCTCTGGGAGGTCTCGCAGCTCACCGGGGTGAAGGTCGAGGATGAGAGAGACCTGCGCCGCGCCGCCGACGCGATCCTGGAGCTGGGCCCCACCTGGGCGCTGATCAAGGGCGGTCACCTGCCCGGCGCCCCGGTGGACCTGCTGACCGACGGCACCCGGGAGTTCCGCTTCACCGCCGAGCGCCACGACAACCGTCACACCCACGGCACCGGCTGCACCCTCGCCTCGGCGATCGCCTCCTACCTGGCGCTCGGTGAGGACGTCCCGGCGGCGGTGGAGAAGGCCAAGGCGTACGTCACGGGCGCGATCGCCCACGGGTTCCCGCTGGGACGGGGCATCGGCCCGGTGGACCACGCCTGGCGCACTCGGCCATGACACCGGCGGCAGGCGGCTGACCGGCGGAGGACCGCCGGGTGCGCTGTGCCGCCGCCGGATGCCGCCGCGCCCCCTCCGGGGTCTCAGCCTCCACGCTCCCGGCGCCGATGACGCGGCCGTACGGCGGTCTAGAGGATCCTGGTGATGGGGTCGGTGCCCAGGCGCCGGAGCAGGTCGGCCGCCTGGGAGGCCCGCTCGGCCTCCGGGCCGGTCCGCCGACCCGACTCGACGGCGTCGGCCAGGGCCACCAGCTCGTGCGGCGGCAGGAACCCACCCGCCGTGCGCAGGCGGATCCGGACCCTGGCGCCGCCCTGCTCCTGGGCGTACAGGTGGGGGATCCGGCGGCCGGTCGGGCGGCGGCCCTGACCGGCGTCCAAGTACTCGGGGGAGGAGTCCAACCAGACGGTGGCCCGGGCGAGGTCCGCCCTGCGCGTCGTGAACGTCTGGCGGACCTCCAGGACGCTCCCCGTCAGCACCGCCCGGAGGCGGAAGGTGCCCAGGGCGTTGACGAGGAAGACCACCATGACCGCGAGGGGCACCAGCGCGGAGAGGAACGAGAGGCCGAGCGAGAGGCGCTCGGAGAACAGCTCGTCGGCGCGCACGACTCTGGAGATCACGAACAGCGGGACGCCGATGAAGGGGATGGCGAAGAGCGCGACACCGATCTTCGCGCCGGTGCTCGCGCCGACGCTCAACTCCAGTGGCCCGTGAGGAGTGCTCATTTATCGGACACTAGCTATCGGGGATGGCGATTTCCCGGAGACCCGGAAAATCGGTCTGCGGAGACTGCGAGAGACCGGCCGGACCCCACCGATGGAAATCATCGGTGGGGTCCGGGAAGGCGACCGAGGGAGATCGGTGGGACCTCGGGAAGGGGGCCGTGGAGGGGCGGCGGGATCCCGGGAAAGCGACAGCCCGCCGTCCCCTGGACGGGGACGGCGGGCTGCGCGGAAGTTCGACTAGCGGGTGACCTTGCCGGCCTTGATGCAGGAGGTGCACACGTTCAGCCGCTTCGGCGTGCCGTTCACCACTGCGCGCACGGGCTGGATGTTCGGGTTCCAGCGGCGGCGGGTGCGGCGGTGCGAGTGGGAGACGTTGTTGCCGAAGGTCGGCTTCTTAGCGCAAACGTCGCAGACGGAAGCCACGGTTCGCTCCTTATATCAGTCGAGAGGCTCGATCCGCCGCACTAGCGGGCGGTCATCGGGCACGCCGGGACAACCGGCTGGCCACACGAGGATATCCGATGTCCGGCCATGCATGCCAACACGGGCCGCCATGACTGGTCGAACGGGGATAATCTCCAGAGGCAACCGTAGCGTATCCGGGAAGGGCGAGGGGCAGGCATGCTGCAGGTTCTCGACCCGCCCGCGGTCCGGCAGTGGTCGCGGCTGGCCGCGGAGACGCTGGGGAAGGCGCGCGAGGAGATCGACGCGCTCAACGTCTTCCCCGTCCCCGACGGCGACACCGGCACCAACCTGCACCTGACCATGCTCTCCGCGGCCAAGGCGCTCGACGGGCTGCCGGGCGACGCCGACGCCGCGACCACCTGGCAGACGCTCGCGCAGGGCGCGCTGCTCGGTGCCCGGGGCAACTCCGGCGTCATCGTCAGCCAGGCGCTGCGCGGCCTCGCCGAGGTGCTCAGGACGGCCGAGGGGCGGGGCGCCGATCTCGGGCTCGGCCTGGTCAGGGCCGCCGAGCTGGCCCGCCAGGCGGTGGCCCGGCCGGTCGAGGGCACGGTGCTCAGCGTGCTCACCGCGGTCGCCGGGGCGGTGCGCGGTCTGACAGGAGACCTCGCCTCGGTGGCCAGGAGGGCGGCCGACGAGGCGCGCTCCGCGCTCCGCCGTACTCCGGACCAGCTCGACGTGCTCGCCCGGAGCGGTGTCGTGGACGCGGGCGGCGCGGGCCTGGCGATCATCCTGGAGAGCCTCGCCGCGGTGGTCACCGACTCCTACACCGAGCGGGTCGACATCCCGGCGCCGACCCGCCGGGTCCCCCCGGAGCCGGAGGAGGGCCCCGGCTACGAGGTCATGTATCTGCTCGACGCCGGCGAGGCGGCGGTCGGCGCGCTCCGCCGCGAGCTGGACGCCCTCGGCGACTCCCTGGTGGTCGTGGGCGGCGACGGCCTGTGGAACGTGCACGTCCACGTGGACGACGCGGGCGCGGCGATCGAGGCGGCCATGCGGGCGGGCCGGCCGCACCGGATCAGGGTGACCTACCTGGACGCCTCCGGCCGGACCCACCCGGCGGCCCGGGGACGCGGCGTGGTGGCCGTGGCGGCCGGGCCCGCGCTGGGCGCCGTGTTCGAGCAGTCGGGAGCCGTGGTGGTCCGCAGGGAGCCCGGCTCCAGTCCGCCCCTGGCGGCGGTGCTCGCGGCCATCCGCGAGGCGGGGGCCGAGGTCGTGGTGCTGCCCAACGACAGCGGGACCCGCGAGGTCGCGGCGGCCGCCGCCGAGATCGCCCGCGAAGAGGGCCTGGTGGTCAGCGTGCTGCCCACCAGAGCCTCGGTGCAGGGCCTGGCGGCCCTGGCGGTCCACGATCCGCTGCGGCGCTTCGACGACGACGTGGTGGCCATGACCGAGGCCGCCGCGCACACCCGCCACGGGCACGTCTGGGTGGCCGACCGCGAGGTGATGACGAGCGCGGGCCTGACCGCGCCGGGAGACGTCCTGGGCGTCATCGACGGCGACGCCGCGGTGATCGGCGCCGACCTCGTGGGCACCGCCCTGGAGGTCACCCGTCGCATGGTGTCGTCGAGCAGCGAGCTGGTGACCATGCTCGAAGGCGTCAACGCGCCGGAGGGGCTGGCCAGGGCCGTGCAGGACCATCTGGCCCGGATCCGGCCCGACGTCGAGGTCGTCCTGTACGAAGGCGGGCAGGGCGGCTACCCGCTGCTCATCGGCGTCGAGTGAATTCTGTCGTCCGGACGCGGTAGAAACTTGGGGTGACGAGCTTCGACGAGCCGCTGGCGAAGGCACTGGATCCCAAGACGGCCAAGCTGCTGGAGAGTGTCCTCGACCTGCGCACCGTCGGCGACCTGCTGCGGCACTACCCCCGGCGCTACGCCGAGCGGGGTGAGCTGACCGACCTCGACGACCTGCAGGTCGACGAGCACGTCACCGTGGTCGGCGAGGTCACCAGGGCCATGCGCAAACCGATGCGCAACAAGGGCGGCACGTGGCTGGAGGTCGAGGTCGTCGACGGCCGGCGCAGCAAGATCTATCTGTCGTTCTTCGGCAAGGCCTCCCACATCGCGGAGACACGGCTGCGGCCGGGCGCCAGAGGCATGTTCGCGGGGAAGGTCGGCGCGTTCGGCCAGGGCGACAAGCGCAGGTGGCAGCTGTCCCACCCCGAGTTCGAGATGTTCGACGAGACGGAGGCCGGAGCCGAGGAGTTCGCCGCCGCGCTGGTGCCGATCTATCCGGCGGGCAAGGACGTGACGCCCTGGGCGATCCGCCGCGCGCTGGGGGTCGTCCTCGACACCATGGGCCCCCTCGACGACCCGCTCCCGGCCGAGCTGCGGGCCCGGCACAAGCTTCCCGGCCTGGCCGAGGCGCTCCTCGCCGTCCACCGGCCGCGCGATCACGGCGACGTGACCCGGGCCCGCAAACGGCTCAAGTTCGACGAGGCGTTCCTGCTCCAGGCGGTGCTGCTGCAGCGCCGGATGGCCGCCGCCTCCTGGCCCGCCACGCCCCGGCCCCCGCGCGGCGACGGGCTGCTGGCCGACTTCGACCGGCGCCTGCCGTTCCAGCTCACCGAGGGCCAGCGGAGCGTGGGGGAGGAGATCGAGGCCGACCTGGCCCTCGCCCACCCCATGCACCGGCTGCTGCAGGGCGAGGTCGGCGCGGGCAAGACCGTCGTCGCGCTGCGGGCCATGCTCCAGGTGGTCGACGCCGGAGGGCAGGCCGTACTGCTGGCGCCCACCGAGGTGCTCGCCCAGCAGCACCACCGGTCGATCTCGGCCATGCTCGGCGACCTGGCCGCCGGCGGCATGTTCGGCGGCACCGTGGTCGCCCTGCTGACGGGCTCGCTGGGCGCGGCGGCCCGCCGCTCGGCCATGCTCGACGCGGCCTCGGGGTCGGCCGGGATCGTGGTCGGCACCCACGCCGTGCTCCAGGAGCGCGTGCAGTTCGCCGATCTCGGTCTGGTCGTGGTCGACGAGCAGCACCGGTTCGGCGTCGAGCAGCGCGACGCGCTCCGCGAGAAGGCCGGAGGCGGGCGCCCGCACGTGCTGGTCATGACCGCCACCCCGATCCCGCGCACGGTCGCCATGACGGTCTTCGGCGACCTCACGGTCTCCACGCTCTCCCAGCTGCCCTCCGGCCGCGCGCCGATCACCACCCACGTGGTGCCCGCCGCGGAGAAGCCGCACTTCCTGGACCGCACCTGGACGCGGCTGCGCGAGGAGGTCGAGCTCGGACGGCAGGCATACATCGTCTGCCCGCGCATCGGCGATCTGGAGGGGGACGAGGGCGACCTGTCGAAGGACGACGACGAGCGGCGCCCGCCGCTGGCGGTGCTGGACGTGGCCCAGATGCTGTCCGAGGGGCCGTTGCACGGCCTCCGCACGGCGGTGCTCCACGGCAAGCTGCCGCCGGAGGAGAAGGACGCGGTGATGCGGGCCTTCACCCGGGGTGAGATCGACGTCATGGTGGCGACCACGGTCATCGAGGTCGGCGTCGACGTCCCCAACTCCTCGGTCATGGTCATCATGGACGCCGACCGGTTCGGCGTCTCCCAGCTCCACCAGCTCCGCGGCCGGGTCGGCCGTGGCGGGCTGCCGGGGCTGTGCCTGCTGGTGACCGACTCCCTGGGCGGCACTCCGGCCCGCCAGCGGCTCGACGCCGTGGCGGCGACCCTGGACGGCTTCGAGCTGTCCCGGGTCGACCTGGAGCAGCGCCGCGAGGGTGATGTGCTGGGCGTGGCCCAGTCGGGCCGCAGGTCGTCGCTGAAGATGCTCCAGCTCCTCCGCGACGAGGACGTCATCCACGCCGCCCGCCAGGACGCCGAGGCCATGCTGACGGCGGATCCCGAGCTGGCCGAGCACGCCGTCCTCCGGATGGAGATCGACCGGCTGCTCGCCGACGAGCGCGCGGAGTATCTGGAGAAGACCTGAGAGGTCCGGAGAGGGCGCGGGGGCCGCGGCCGGGCGGGAGGTGAACGCCCAACTGCGGGGACGGCCTCCCCCCGAATGCCGTCCCCGCCTGGGCCCACTCTCGGGTCAGGTGCCGAGAGCACCGGCGTGCGGAAGGGCTCACGATCACGCCGGTCGGCCTCCCCCTGGGTCACTTGAAGGCCGCAGGACTCATCATGCAAGGCGTCGGGACCGGGCGGAACGACCCTTGCGCTTTCGTCGCCACTCCTTGCCCACTCTTGACCTAGATCACCTCCCCAGACCCTTTTGACCTGCGGTTATGCGATCCGTCGCGACACGCCGGGCTGCCGGGGCGCGCCGCTGACCGTGATTGTGGGACGAGGGATGACATCGGTCCGCGGCGCCGGGCCGGCGGGCGGCGGGGCCTCGCCCGGTGGCCGGATCGACATCCGGCCGGTATCCGGGCCGGCGTTCCGATCGGCGTACGGGCATCGGCGCCCGGTGCACGGGCGTCATCCGGGCCGGCGTTCCGATCGGCGCACGGGCATCGGCGCTCGGTGCACGGGCGTCGGGACACAGGCGGGCGTCTCAGCCGGCACTGAGACAATGGGCCGGTGAGTCGAGTCATCGCGGGAAGCGCAGGAGGACGGCGGCTGGCCGTGCCGCCGGGGCGGGGGACCCGTCCCACGAGCGATCGGGCCAGGGAGGGGATCTTCTCCACCGTGGGGTCGCTGCTCGGCTCGCTGGACGGGGCGAGAGTGCTGGACCTCTACGCCGGATCCGGCGCGGTCGGGCTGGAGGCGCTGTCGCGGGGGGCGGTCCACGCGCTGCTCGTGGAGTCCGACGCCAAGGCGGCCCGGACGATCAGGGCGAACATCGCGACCCTCGGGCTGCCGGGGGCCCTGCTCGCCGCCGACCGGGTCGAGCGGGTGCTGGAGCGGGGCACCGAGGAGCCGTACGACCTCGTGTTCGCCGATCCGCCCTACGCGGTGACCGACGAGGCGGTGGACGCCGTGCTCGGGCAGCTGAGGGACCACGGCTGGCTGGCGGAGGACGCGCTGATCGCGGTGGAACGGGAGAGCCGGGGGAAGGACCTGGTGTGGCCCACCGGATACGAGGAGGAGAGGGTCCGTCGTTACGGCGAAGCGTCCGTTTGGTACGGTCGCGCCGCCGGGAATCCATAGAGCAGGGGGTACACCTTGCGTCGCGTTGTCTGCCCGGGGTCGTTCGATCCCGTTACCAACGGTCATCTGGACATCATCGGCCGGGCTTCCCGGCAGTACGACGAGGTTGTCGTAGCCGTCCTGATCAACATCGAGAAGAAGAGCCTGTTCACGGTCGAGGAACGCATCGAGATGCTCCAGACCGTGACCAAGGAGTACGGCAACGTCCGCGTGGACAAGTTCCACGGTCTGCTGGTGGACTACTGCAAGCAGCAGGAGATCCCCGCCATCGTGAAAGGCCTGCGCGCTGTCAGCGACTTCGACTACGAGCTCCAGCAGGCCCAGCTCAACTACCGGATGTCCGGAGTCGAGACGCTGTTCATGGCGACCGGGCCGGAGGTGTCGTTCCTGTCGTCCAGCCGTATCAAGGAGATCGTCCGGTACGGCGGGAGCGTGGCCGGCCTGGTCCCCGACCTCGTGCAGGAGCTTCTGGTCGAACGGCTCAGGGGTTAGCTGCTGGTATTCTCTTGTTTTGGCCTTGCACAACGGCGGTGATTCGCCATGCCTGATGAGAGCGGAATGACTCTGCGTAGCCTTGATCCCCGAGCCCCCTGGGTAATCTCCACCCATGATCTGGGCAGGCGACCGGGATCGATGCTCCAGATCACCCGCACTCTCCCGGCACCGGCGGAGATCGGCGTTGACATGATCGGTGTCCCCAGGGACGCCGATGTCGAGCTGGAGATCCGGCTCGAGGCGGTCATGGAAGGTGTGCTCGTCACGGGCACGGCGCGAACCCCGCTGCGGGGGGAGTGCGCACGGTGTCTGGAACCGGTCATCTCGGAAACCGAGGTGGGCTTCCAGGAGCTGTTCTTCTACTCGGCGGAGGATGCCGCCGAGGGTGACTCGATCCTCGACGGTGAACTGCTCGATCTCGAGCCCACGTTCCGCGACGCGGTGGTTCTCACACTGCCGCTGAGCCCGGTCTGCAGTGAAGACTGCACGGGGCTCTGCGTGGAATGCGGGATCAGGCTCGCGGATGCCGAGCCTGGTCACAAGCACGAGGTGATCGATGCCCGCTGGGCCAAATTGCAAGGTCTGATTCCGGAACATAACAACGATCAGGAGAGCTGACGTGGCTGTCCCCAAGCGCAAGATGTCGCGGAGCAACACTCGCTCCCGCAGGTCGCAGTGGAAGGCCGCCGCGGTTTCGCTCGTGAGCTGCCCCCAGTGCCGCTCGCCGAAGCGTCCGCACGTGGCGTGCCCGACCTGCGGCACTTACAACCGCCGTCAGGTGATCGAGCCCTCCGCCTGATCGCATTCTGACTGACGGATGCCGGCCGGGCCCTTCTGGTCCCGGTCGGCGTCACCGTCTGCACCACAATGCGATGGCGGTCCGCCCGCGGCTGTGGTGGACGCCGGGGTTCGCGGTAACGCGTACCCTCCCGGCGCCCACCACGTCTTCGGGCAATTCTCGTTCTCCCCTTCGCCATCGCGCATTCGATGAGAACCGTGCGAGGAGAAGACGTGGGTACGAGCGTTAAACCGGTGGCCGTCGAGTCCGTCAGGGACGAGCTGGAGCGGATCCTCTCCGTGCGGCTGGATGTCGCGATCCTGGAGCGGGCGATGACCCACCGCTCCTACGCCTACGAGAACGGCGGCCTGCCCACCAACGAGCGCCTGGAGTTCCTCGGCGACTCGGTGCTGGGCCTGGTGGTCACCGACACCCTCTACCGCAACCACCCCGACCTGCCCGAGGGGCAGCTGGCCAAGCTCAGGGCCGCGGTGGTCAACATGCGCGCCCTCGCCGACGTGGCCCGCACGCTGGGCCTGGGCCGGTTCCTGCGGCTCGGCCGGGGGGAGGAGGGGACCGGGGGGCGCGACAAGTCCTCGATCCTCGCCGACACCCTTGAGGCGCTCATCGGCTCGGTCTACGTCAACAGGGGCCTGGACGAGGCGTTCCGCGTCGTCCACCTGCTCTTCGACCCCCTCATCACCCGTTCGGCCTCGCTGGGCGCCGGGCTCGACTGGAAGACCTCGCTCCAGGAGCTCACCGCGTCCGAGTCGCTCGGCGTGCCCGAGTACCACGTGGAGGAGAGCGGTCCCGACCACGCCAAGTCCTTCACCGCCGTCGTCCTTCTCGGCGGCGAGGAGTACGGCTCCGGGTCCGGGCGTTCGAAGAAAGAGGCCGAGCAGCAGGCAGCCGAGGCGGCCTGGAACCGGATCCGCCAGGACCGGGACAAGCGCGAAGCCAGCTGACCCGTTCAAGGAGGGGCGCATGCCCGAGTTGCCCGAGGTCGAGGTCGTACGGCGTGGCCTGGAGCGCTGGGTGTCCGGGCGGGTCATCGCCCATGCCGAGGTGCTGCACCCGCGGGCGATCCGGCGGCACGTCCCCGGCGCGGAGGAGTTCTCCTCCCGCCTGAAGGGCCGCACGATCGGCTCCGCCGAGCGGCGGGGCAAATACCTCTGGCTGCCCCTGGACGGCTCCGACGCGATCCTGGCGCATCTGGGGATGAGCGGGCAGCTGCTGGTGGTGGAGCCCGGCTCGGCCCCGGAGAGGCATCTCCGCGTCCGGATCGGCTTCACCGACGGCGGTCCCGACCTGCGCTTCGTCGACCAGCGGACCTTCGGCCACGTGCTGGTGACCGCGATGGCCCACTCCGGCGGCCGGCCCGTGCCGGAGCCGATCACGCACATCGCGCCCGACCCGTTCGAGGAGCACTTCGACGAGGAACTGTTCGGCCGCCGCCTGCGTGCCAGGCAGACCGAGGTCAAACGGGCGCTCCTGGACCAGTCGCTGATCAGCGGCGTCGGCAACATCTACGCCGACGAGGCGCTCTGGCGGGCCCGGCTGCACGGGGCCCGGCCCACGGGGGCGCTGACCCGTCCGAAGATCGCCGAGCTGCTGGGCGCCGCCCGCGAGGTGATGGCCGCGGCGCTGTCCGAGGGCGGCACATCCTTCGACAGTCTCTACGTGAATGTCAACGGCGAGAGCGGCTACTTCGACCGGTCGCTCGCCGTGTACGGCAGGCGGGACGAACCCTGCCCGAGGTGTGGCGCCCCGATCATCAGGGAGTCGTTCATGAACCGCTCCTCCTACAGCTGCCCCCGCTGCCAGCCCCGCCCGAGAAGGGCCGGGGCGTGACGGGGGTCCGGTTGACCGCCTGGGCCAGGGGCCGCGTGCAGGGCGTGGGTTTCCGCTGGTGGACACGGGCGCGGGCGCTGGAGCTCGGCCTGGTGGGCTGGGCGAGGAACACCCCCGACGGGCGGGTGGAGATCGTGGCGGAGGGCTCGCGGGAGGCCTGCGCCAGGCTGCTGGAACTGCTCCGCGGCGGTGACGCGCCGGGTCGTGTCGACGGGGTGGTGGAGCGCTGGAGCGAGGCCAAGGGGGGCTCGGCTGGTTTTGTGGAGCGTTAACCGTTCCTTTAGCCCCCTAAAATGAGGTATATTTTACCGTTGGGAGTGCCCACAGGTGCGTCCGAGCGGAGCGTTCAACTTGACCGTCTCCCTCACCAGTGCGACTCTTGATAAGAACCACGCGCACCCCTCCCGCGGCAAGAAGTGCGCGAACCAGTCTGGTCACTCAGCGTGGAGGACCCTTAACCATGGCGAAGGCTCTACTCGGCCACGTCGGCGGTCCTGACCCTCGAATGGTCTCGGAAATGCGCCGTCTCCAGCAGCGTATCCGTGATCTCGAGGCAGAGCTCACCCGGCTCCAGGCCCAGAACGACGAACTCGCGGCCAGCACCCGTGATGAGGCGTTCACCCGCCTGCAGGATCGTGAGCCGGCCCTTACCTAGGGGCCGGGACGAACACACTGTCCAGGGACGCCTCTTCGGGGCGTCCCTTGTCATATCCGGCGCCACGGCCAGCCGTCACACGTACGGCGTCATATGTGGCGCGAGAAGAAGGTCAACCGCCCCGGTAGCACCCGGCGGCGGCAGGCCGTGTTCCGCCATCCGCCGCCATCCATCGCATCTGCCGCCATCCGCCGTGGCGCGCCTGGTGCTTTCGTCCGCCGTATCCGCCGCCCTCGGCCATGGCGCCTGGCGCCTTCCCAGGAGACGGGTGACGGCACGCGGAAACCGCGCCGTGACGCCACTCCCGGGCTTTGACGGCCCTCCCGAACTCCCCGTTCCTCCCCGGGGTTCGAAGCCCGCGGTGTGCGGGCGAGCGGGGGTGAAGAACGGTAGTCTTCCC
The DNA here is from genome assembly GCF_900113865.1 of Streptosporangium canum. Classification (GTDB taxonomy): domain Bacteria; phylum Actinomycetota; class Actinomycetes; order Streptosporangiales; family Streptosporangiaceae; genus Streptosporangium; species Streptosporangium canum. Next base: position 91,767 of record NZ_FOQY01000026.1, read on the forward strand.
ACGCGGGGCGGGCTGGGCGACGAGGGAGGACACCGGTCGCCGACGCCTGAGCCGTGACGCGCGGCGCCACGGTCCATGGAGGCGCACGGGGAGTGGGGGGTTTTCTGCATGTATCTGAAGACTCTCACCCTGCGCGGTTTCAAATCCTTCGCCTCGGCCACCACCCTCCGTTTCGAGCCGGGCATCACCGCGGTCGTCGGCCCCAACGGGTCGGGCAAGTCCAACGTCGTCGACGCCCTGGCGTGGGTCATGGGCGAGCACAGCGCGAAGTCGCTGCGCGGCGGCAAGATGGAGGACGTCATCTTCGCCGGGACCTCCTCGCGGGCCCCGCTGGGCCGTGCCGAGGTCACGCTCACCATCGACAACAGCGACGGCGCGCTGCCGATCGACTACACCGAGGTCACGATCAGCCGCCTGATGTTCCGGGCGGGGCAGAGCGAATACGCCATCAACGGCGACACCTGCCGCCTGCTCGACATCCAGGAGCTGCTGTCCGACTCCGGCATCGGCCGCGAGATGCACGTCATCGTCGGGCAGGGCCAGCTCGACCAGGTGCTGCACGCCGGGCCCGAGGACCGCCGGGCGTTCATCGAGGAGGCCGCGGGCGTCCTGAAGCACCGCAAGCGCAAGGAGAAGGCGCTGCGGAAGCTCGACGCGATGCAGGCCAACCTGACCCGCGTCCAGGACCTCGCCACCGAGCTGCGCCGCCAGCTCAAGCCGCTGGGCCGCCAGGCCGAGATCGCCCGCAAGGCCGCCGTCATCCAGGCCGACCTCCGCGACGCCCGGCTCCGCCTGCTCGCCGACGACGTGCTCACCCTGCGGACCACGCTGGAGCGGGAGACCGCCGACGAGGCCGCCGTCCTCGCCCGCCGTACGGTGGTGGAGACCGAGCTGGAGCAGGGCCAGGTCGCGGAGGCCGAGCTGGAGGCCGCGGAGGCCGAGGCCCAGCCGCGCCTGGCCACCGCTCAGGAGACCTACTTCCGGCTCTCCTCGCTCCGCGAGCGGCTCAGGGGCCTGGCGGGGCTCGCCGCCGAGCGGCACCGCAACGCCGCCGACCCCGCCGTGGAGCGGCGCGGGCGTGATCCGGAGGACTTCGAGCGCGAGGCCGAGGAGGTCCGGGAGCAGGAGCGGGTCCTCGCCGAGCTGCTCGCCGACGAGCAGGAGTCGCTCGCCAGGGCCGTGGCCCAGCGCGCCGAGACCGAGAGCGCCCTCGCCGCCGAGGAGCGGCGGCTGGCCGCCGCGGCCAGGGCCGCCGCCGACCGGCGTGAGGGCCTGGCCAGGCTCCGAGGCCAGGTCGGCGCCGTGCGCAGCCGGGCCGGAGCGGCCGAGGAGGAGATCGGCCGGCTGGCGCGCTCCCTGGCGGAGGCCGAGCAGCGCGCCGAACGCGCCCAGGCCGAGCACGACAGCCAGGAGCAGGCCGACCCGGCCGCCGATCCCGCCCTCGCCGAGGAGCTGGAGATCGCCCTGGAGGTCGTCGACCAGGCCAGGCAGTCCGTCGAGGCGGCCAGGGCCGTGGTGGAGGAGGCGAAGGCGGCCGTCGCGGGCCCGAACGCGGGCCTCGGCGCGGCCAAGGCCGCCCTCGGTGCGGCGCGCAAGGCCGACCAGGAGGCGCAGCGCCAGGTCGCCGCGCTGGGGGCCAGGTTCGAGGCGCTGGAGCTGAGCTTGGCCAGGGGCGCGGACGGCGGCGCGGCGCTGCTCGCCGCCGACCTGGCCGGCGTGCTCGGCCCGGTGGCCACCATGCTGACCGTCCGGCCGGGCGCCGAGGTGGCCGTCGCCACCGTCCTGGGGGCGGCCGCCGAAGCCGTCGCCGTGGAGTCCCTGCAGAGCGCGGCGGACGCCATCGACTTCCTCAGGAGCGAGGGCGGCGGTCAGGCCGCCCTCGTCATCGCCGCCGGCGGGGCGGAGCCCCCGGCGGCCCCTGTGCCGGTGGCCGGTGCCGAATGGGCGATCGACCTGGTCACCGTCCCCGCGGAGCTGCGGGCCGCCGCCGCGCACCTGCTGGAGGGCGTGCTGGTCGTCGACGATCTGGCGACCGCCAGGAAGGCGGTCGACCAGCGGCCGGAGCTGCGGGCCGTCACCCGTTCCGGTGACCTTCTGGGCGCCTACGCGGCCCGGGGTGGTTCGGCCGGCGGCACCTCGGCCCTCCAGATGCGTGCCGCCCTGGACGAGGCGGCCGCCGACCTGGCCACGGCCGGAGTGGCCGCCGAACAGGCCGCGACGGCGATGGAGGAGGCCGCCGAGGCCGAGGGGGAGGCGCAGTTCGCGGTCGAGGCCGCCCAGGCGCGGGTGACCGAGGCGCAGACGGGTGTGCAGACCGCGCAGGCGGGCGTCAACGCGGCGCAGGCCGCGCTGGACCAGGTCCGGACCCGGCAGCGCGACGCCGACCAGCGGGTCGCCGCGGCGGCCCGGAGGCTTGCCCAGCTCGGCGCCGCGGCCGAGGCCGCCCGGGAGGAGTGCGAGCGGCTGGCCGGGGGCGTGCGGGCGGCGCGGGAGGCACGCGACCGGGACGCGGCCGGGCTGACCGAGCTTGAGGAGCGGCTCGCCGCCGCGGAGGAGGGCGAGGGGCTGGAGTCCGAGCCCAGCACCGAGATCCGCGACGAGCTCGCCGAGGTCTGCTCGATGGCCAGGCAGGCCGAGATGGAGGCCCGCCTGGCCGTACGGACGGCCGAGGAGCGGGTCAGGGGCCTGGAGGGCAAGGCCGACGGCCTGGTGCGCGCGGCCGAGCGGGAGCGCGAGGAGCGCTCCCGGGCCGCCGACCGGCGCGAGCGGCGGCGCAGGCAGGCGCAGGTCGCCCAGGCGGTGGTCCGGGGGACCGAGCTGACGCTGCGGACGCTGGAGGCCTCACTGGCGGGCGCCGCGGCCGAGCGCGACGAGGCCGAGCAGGCACGCGGGCAGATCGACGCCTCGCTCAAGTCCGTCCGGCTCCGGGTCCGCGAGCTCTCCGGCGAGCTGGACAAGCTGGTCAACCGGGCGCACGGCAGCGAGGTGGCCAGGACCGAGCAGCGGATGCGCCTGGAGCAGCTGGAGGCGCGGGCGGTGGAGGAGTTCGGCGTCGAGGCCGGCACGCTCATCGCCGAGTACGGCCCGGACGAACCGGTCCCCACGGGGGACGGCGACCCGGTGCCCTACGTCCGGGAGGAGCAGCAGAAGCGGGCCAAGGCGGCCGATCGGCAGATGGCCCAGCTCGGCAAGGTCAACCCGCTGGCGCTGGAGGAGTTCGCGGCGCTGGAGGAGCGGCACGCCTTCCTCACCTCGCAGCTGGAGGACCTCAAGAAGACCCGCCGCGATCTGCTGCTGGTGGTCAAGGAGGTGGACGACCGGGTCGAGCAGGTGTTCACCGCGGCCTACCACGACGTGGCCCGCGAATTCGAGACGATCTTCACGCGGGTGTTCCCCGGAGGCGAGGGCAGGCTGCTGCTCACCGACCCGGAGAACATGCTGACCACCGGCGTCGAGGTCGAGGCCCGGCCGCCGGGCAAGAAGGTCAAGCGGCTGTCGCTGCTGTCCGGCGGCGAGCGGTCGCTGACCGCCGTCGCCTTCCTCGTCGCCATCTTCAAGGCGCGGCCCTCGCCGTTCTACGTGATGGACGAGGTCGAGGCCGCGCTGGACGACACCAACACCCAGCGCCTGCTGACCCTGTTCGAAGAACTGCGGCAGACGTCACAGATCATCATCATCACCCACCAGAAGCGCACGATGGAGATCGCCGACGCGCTGTACGGGGTGTCGATGCGGGGAGACGGTGTCACCCAGGTCATCAGCCAGCGCCTGAGAGAACACGAGGCCGTCTGACCCCCAGGGGGTCGGAGCATCCCGGGGCGTCTGGAAAACTGTGGTCTTGTGGAAGCCTATCTCGGCATAATCGCGATCGTTGTCGTCGTCGCCCTGCTTGCGGCAGGCGGCGTGTTCCTGCTGTTCAGGCCGGGGGGCAAGACGGCTCCGCCGCCGGTCGAGCCGCCGGAGGTGCTGCCGATCCCCAAGGAGGGGGAGCAGGCGCCTCCCCGGGGGGCGACCGACGACGACGCGGCGACCACCACCCTGCCGCCTCCGCCGGTCAAGCCGGTCGAGCCCGTGGTCGTCGCCCCGGTCATCGAGATTCCGCCGCCCTCCGCCGGCCGGATGGTACGGCTGCGCGCCCGGCTGGCCCGCTCGCAGAGCACCCTCGGCAAGGGGCTCCTCGAACTGCTCTCCCGGGACCGTCTCGACGACGACACCTGGGACGAGATCGAGGAGACCCTGATCACCGCGGACGTCGGCGTCGCGCCCACCCGGGCGATGGTCGAGGATCTGCGCACCCGCGTGAAGGTGCTGGGCAGCCGGTCGCCCGCGGAGGTGCGCGGCCTGCTCAAGGAAGAGCTGCTCACCCAGCTCGGCGTCGACCTCGACCGCACCCTGCACGTCAAGCCGCACGGCGAGCGCCCGGCCGTGGTGCTCGTGGTCGGCGTCAACGGCACCGGCAAGACCACCACCACCGGCAAGCTGGCCCGCTCCCTGATCGGCGACGGCAACAAGGTCGTGCTCGGCGCGGCCGACACCTTCCGCGCCGCCGCCGCCGACCAGCTCCAGACCTGGGGAGACCGGGTCGGGGCCGAGGTCGTGCGCGGTCCCGAGGGGGGCGACCCCGCGTCGATCGCCTTCGACGCCGTGGCCAAGGGCATCGAGGACAAGGTCGACGTGGTGATCGTTGACACCGCCGGGCGGCTGCACACCAAGACCGGCCTGATGGACGAGCTCGGCAAGGTCAAGCGCGTCATCGAGAAGAAGGCCACGGTGGACGAGGTCCTGCTCGTCCTGGACGCCACCACCGGCCAGAACGGCATGCGCCAGGCCCGGGTGTTCGCCGAGGTCGTGGACGTCACCGGCATCGCCCTGACCAAGCTCGACGGCACCGCCAAGGGCGGCATCATCATCTCCGTCCAGCGCGAGCTGGGCGTCCCGGTCAAGCTCGTCGGCCTGGGCGAGGGCCCCGACGACCTGGCCCCGTTCGACGCCGAGGTCTTCGTGGACACGCTCCTCGGCGACTGACCGCCGGCCGGGGCTGGTCAGTGGCGTACGCCGACCGGGACGACCAGGGGGGTTCCGGCCACGGGGTCCTCGATCACCTTGGCGTCCAGGTCGAAGACCTCCGCGAGGAGGGGCTCGGTGAGGACCTCGTGCGGCGCTCCGGCGGCGATGACCTTGCCGTCGCGCATGGCGACCAGGCGGTCGGCGTAGCGGGCGGCCAGGTTGAGGTCGTGCAGGACCATCACCACGGTGCGGCCGAGCTCGCCGTGGAGCCTGCGGACCAGCTCCAGGACCTCGACCTGGTGGGCCAGGTCCAGGAAGGTCGTCGGCTCGTCGAGCAGGAGCAGGTCGGTTCCCTGGGCGAGGGCCATCGAGATCCACGCCCGCTGGCGCTGCCCGCCGGACAGCTCGTCCAGCGGGCGCTCGCCCAGGTCGAGCAGGCCGGTCATGGACAGAGCCTCGCTGACCGCGGACTCGTCGTCGGAGGACCACTGCCGGTACCACGTCTGGTGCGGGTGCCGTCCCCGGGCCACCAGGTCGGCCACGGTCAGCCCCTCCGGGGCCGTCGGAGCCTGCGGCAGCACGCCGAGGACCTTGGCGACCTCCTTGGTGGGCATCCTGTCGATGCGTTTGCCGTCCAGCAGGACCTCGCCACCCGTCGGCCGGAGCAGCCGTCCCAGCGCGCGCAGCAGCGTGGACTTGCCACACCCGTTCGGTCCGATGATCGTGGTCACCGTGCCGGCCTCGATCCCGAGATCGAGGCCGTCGACGATGACGCGGTCGCCGTAGCCCAGCCTGACGTCGACGGCTTGCAGTCTCACGAGCGTGCCTCTCTGCGAACACGGATCAGGAGATAGATCAGATAGGGGGCGCCGAGGACCGCGGTGACCACGCCCACCGGCAGCTCGACGGGGCTGAACAGGGTCCGCGCGGCCAGGTCGGCCGAGGCGGTGAGGACGGCTCCGACGAGAGCGGAGACGACCAGCGGCGGCTGGCCCACCCCGGCCAGGCGCAGTGCGATCTGCGGGGCGGCCAGGGCGACGAACGCGATGGGCCCCGCGGCGGAGGTGGCCACCGCCGCGAGCAGGACGGCGGCGAGGATCATCAGGCCTCTGGCGAGGTTCATCCGTACGCCCAGGCCGGTCACGGTGTCGTCGCCGAAGCGGAGCGCGCCGAGCGAGCGGGTGCCGGCCAGGGTCAGCGGGATGAGCACGACGAGCGCGATCGCGACGGGGACCACGTGCTCCCAGCCCCGGCCGTTCAGCGAGCCGCTGATCCAGACCATGGCCCGGCCGCTGTCGGTGACGTCCCCCACGGTCAGCAGCCAGTACTTGACGTTGGTGAACACCGCCGAGACGCCGATGCCGACCAGCACCAGGCGGTAGCCGTCCAGCCCCTTGCGCCAGGCCAGCAGGTAGACGGTCAGCGCTCCGGCCAGGCCGCCGGCCAGGGCCATGAGAGGGATGCCCACCTCGGCCAGGGCGCCGCTGGCGCCGCCCGCGGTGCTTCCGGCGGCCACGATGACCGCGACCACGGTCACGCTGGAGCCGGTGGTCACGCCGAGGATGTCGGGGCTGGCCAGCGGGTTGCGGGCGATGGCCTGGGTGATCGCGCCGGCCAGGGCCAGCGCCGCGCCGACGAGGACGCCGGTCAGCGCCCGGGGGAGGCGGAGCTCCATCACGACGAAGTGGTTCGAGCCGTCGCCGGTGATCGCCTGGAACACCTCGGGGACGCTCATCGGGATGTCGCCGATGCGCATGCCGAGCGCCATCAGCAGCACCGTGGCGGCCAGCAGGACCAGGGCCACGGTGGCCGAGCGCAGGCGCAGCAGCCAGGAGGCGGAGCCGAGCCGCAGGGACCGTGCACGCGCGGGCCGCACCGGAGGTTCGTGCGGGAGCCGTACGGGGGAGGAGGTCACAGGCGGACCGGCTTTCTCCGGCGGACCAGGAAGACGAAGAACGGCGCGCCGGTCAGGGCGAGCACGACCCCGACCTCCAGCTCGCCGGGGCGGGCGACCATCCGGCCGATCACGTCGGCGGCGAGCAGGGCCGCGGCGCCGATCAGCCCGGAGTACGGCAGCAGCCAGCGGTGGTCCGGGCCGGACAGCGGGCGGGCCAGGTGGGGGACCATCAGGCCGAGGAAGGCCAGCGAGCCGCAGGCCGCGACCGAGGCCCCGCTGAGCAGCGTGATCGCGGCCACGCCGATGGTGCGGGTCAGGGTGACGTTCTGGCCGAGGGCGCGGGCGACGTCCTCGCCCAGGGAGAGCGCGTTGAGGCCGGGTGCGTTGATCAGGGCCAGGACCAGGCCGACGGCGATGAACGGGAGCACCTGCCAGACGACGTCATCGCCCCGGCCCGCGATCGAGCCCGCCTGCCAGAAGCGGAAGACATCCATGGCCTGCTCGTCCATCAGGACCAGGGCCGAGGTGAGGGCGTAGAGGAAGGCGCTGACCGCGGTGCCCGCGAGGGCCAGCGTCACGGGGGTGGGGGCGCCGCGGCCGCCGGCCATGCCGAGGGCGAAGACTCCGACGCTGGCGATCAGGGCTCCGGCCAGGCCGAACCAGATGTAGCCGTACAGGCTGGTGACGCCGAGAACCATGATGCTGAGCACCATGGCGAACGCCGCGCCCTGGGTGACGCCGAGCAGGCCGGGGTCGGCCAGCGGGTTGCGGGTGTGCCCCTGCATGAGCGCACCCGCGACGCCGAGCGCGATCCCGGCCAGGACGCCGACGGCGGTCCTGGGGATGCGCAGCGACCGGATGATGATGTCGTTCTCGCTGCCGGTCGGACCTGTCAGCGCGTGCCACACGTCGGCGGGCGGGACCGGCTTCGCGCCGATCATGACGCTCAGCAGGGCCGCGACCGCGAGAGCCCCGAACAGCCCGGCCAGCACGAGCAGGCGATGCCGGTGGATGGCACGGGCCCTGCCGCGCGACGGGGGTCGCGTGACGGCCGCCACTGTGCTCACCTGCGCTCCTCTCGTTTGCTCGATCCTGCACAAGTATGTCAGCTTAGGTATGGCTAAGCTAAATTAGGTTGGCCGTATCTTGAAGGGGATCTTTGATGAGAGCGTTGCGAGCCTTGACCGTGGGCGTTGCGGGAGCCGTACTCTCCCTCGGCCTCGCCGCCTGTGGGGCGAGCACCTCCAGCACGACGGCCGACACCGGCGCGACGGCCCCGGCTCCGGCGGCGAGCGACGCGGCGGCGTTCCCCCGTACGGTGAAGCACGCCATGGGCGAGAGCCGGATCGAGGCCCAGCCCAAACGGGTCGTGGCCCTCGACCAGAGCTTCGTGGACGCGGTGCTGACCCTGGAGACCGACGTCGTCGGCTTCACCACCTACCGGGCGATCGACGACAAGCTTCCCGACTACCTGACCCCGGTCCTCGGCCACGCCAAGGAGGCCAAGCCGGTCGGCACGCTGGAGCAGCCGAGCCTGGAGCAGATCATCGCGCTCAAGCCCGATCTGATCGTCTCGGCCAAGGTCCGCCACGAGGCGCTGTACGACAAGCTGTCGAAGATCGCGCCGACGGTGTTCAGCGAGACCACGGGGGCCATCTGGAAGGAGAACCTCAAGCTCATGGGCCAGGCCCTGGGCAAGGAGGACCTCGCCGAGCAGAAGATCAAGGCCTATCAGGACCGTGCCGCCGCGATCGGCGAGTCGATCAAGGCGAAGGAGGGCAAGCTGCCCACCGTCTCCATCGCCCGCTTCGCCGGTGAGCCGACCGTCCGCCTCTACGTGGAGAACTCCTACTCCGGCCTGGTGCTGAAGGACGTCGGTTTCGCTCGCCCCGAGGGGCAGCCGACCACCACTGAAACGATCATGGTGGAGGTCAGCCAGGAGAACATCTCCCAGCTCGACGCCGACCACATCTTCGTCGCGGCCTACGCCGACCCGTCGGTCGAGCCGATCAAGAAGAAGTTCGAGGCCAACCCGCTCTGGGGCAAGCTCAAGGGCGCCAAGCACGATGTCGCCGACCTCACCTGGATGAGCGCCGTCGGCATCCAGGGCGCCCACGCCATCCTCGACGACCTGGCCACGACCTTCGAGGTCGACCCGGCCAAGGCGGCCTGACCCCTCCTGCCGGTCCCTTCACCGGAGATCCTTCGCCGAGTTTTCCGCTTCTCGTGGAGAGTCGGTCATAGCGGTCTAAAGTCAGAGCCATGGTGACTCACCGCTCAGCGGTCATACCGACAGATCCGCAATCTCCTGGCACCTGTCTGTGTGGGTACCCGGCCGACTTCGTCATCCAGACTTCCTGGTTCTCCGGCCGGCGTTCCCTCGACCCCGTGTGCGGACCCCACGTCTCCGAGGTGGTGGACGCCATCGCCAGGAAGAACGCGCAGCGGGACGGCGGAGCCTGACGCGCCTGGGGCGCCGGTCGCCGGTGACGGCGGCGCCCCGCGCGCGACGCCGGGGTCAGGGCTGGGCGAGGAAGGACCTCAGCTCCTCCAGGTGGGGGACGATGTCCAGGCCTCGTTCCGCGAGCCAGGCGTCGTCGTCGTAGGTGCCCCGGTAGCGTTCGCCGCCGTCGCAGATCAGCGTGACGACGCTGCCCCGCTCGCCCGCCTGGCGCATCTCCCGCAGGATCTGTACGGCCGCGGCCACGTTGGTGCCGGTGGAGCCGCCGACGTCGCGGCCGGTGACCTCGCGGACCCAGCGCATGGCCGCGATGGACCGGGCGTCGGGGACCTGGATCATGCGGTCGATCACGGTGGGCATGAAGGACGGCTCCACGCGGGGACGGCCGATGCCCTCGATGCGGGAGCCGGGCGCGGTGGCCGTGGCGTCGCCCGAACACCAGGAGGAGTAGAACGCCGAGCCCTCGGGGTCGACCACGGCCAGGCGGGTGACGTAACGCCGGTAGCGGATGTAGCGGCCGATGGTGGAGGAGGTGCCGCCGGTGCCGGCGCCGACCACGATCCAGCTGGGCTCGGGGTGGGGCTCCATCTCCATCTGGCTGAAGATGCTCTCGGCGATGTTGTTGTTACCGCGCCAGTCGGTGGCCCGCTCGGCGTAGGTGAACTGGTCCATGAAGTGCCCGCCGGTCTCGACGGCCAGCCGGTGGGACTCCTCGTAGATGGTTCCGGGGTCGTTCACCAGGTGGCACTTGCCGCCGTAGAACTCGATCAGCGCGATCTTCTCCGGCGAGGTCGAGGCGGGCATCACCGCGATGAACGGCAGGCCGATGAGCCGGGCGAAGTAGGCCTCGCTCACCGCCGTCGAACCGCTGGACGCCTCGACGACCGTTGTGCTGGGACCGATCCAGCCGTTCGACAGGCCGTACAGGAACAGGGAGCGCGCGAGCCGGTGCTTGAGTGAACCGGTGGGGTGGACGGACTCGTCTTTCAGGTAGAGGTTTACCCCCCACCGCGGGGGAAGCGGAAAGACGTGGAGATGAGTGTCGCAGCTTCTATGGGCGTCGGCCTCGACTCGGCGGATGGCCTCGGCCACCCAGGAGCGGGTCTCGGGGTCGTGTCGATCCACGTATTCCATAGACCCAAAGGTAGCGCTAGCTGGGGTTATGTGATGATAGACACATGTTCGGCCAAATTGAAGGAAGGATGTTACGATAATGAGACTTGTCCGGCTGTAGGGCGTGTTGCACCCGCCATTGGCGCAGCCAGTGACGAACCCCCTGAGCAGGCACAACCACTCTTAACGGCACCTTTACCGGGTGCCTGCGAGCATGCCGTATGCCGCCGGGAAGGGTGCGTCGCACCTGAGCCGGACGGTGACTGGGGGAACAGCAAGAGGGGGATGACGTGATCACGATGACCGAAGAGCAGCGCCAGGACTGGTTCGAGCGCGACGTTGTACCGGTCACCAACCAGCTCTACGCGTCCGCGATGCGTCTGACCCGCAACTCCGCCGATGCCGAGGACCTCGTCCAGGAGACCGTGACCAAGGCGTTCACCTCCTATCACCAGTTCCGTGAGGGCACCAACCTCAAGGCGTGGCTGCACCGCATCCTCACCAACAACTTCATCAACGACTACCGCAAGAAGCAGCGCTCGCCCAAGCTCTCGGCCGCCGAGGAGATCGAGGACTGGCAGCTCGCCGCCGCCGAGTCCCACACGTCCTCCGGGCTCAAGTCCGCCGAGACCGAGGCGCTGGAGCAGCTGCCCGACAGCGCCGTGATGAACGCCCTGCGCGCCCTGCCCGAGGACTTCCGGGTGGCCGTCTACCTGGCCGACGTGGAGGGCTTCGCCTACAAGGAGATCGCCGAGCGGATGGGCACCCCCATCGGCACGGTCATGTCACGCCTGCACCGGGGCCGTCGCCAGCTCCGGACGATGCTGGAGGACTACGCCATCGAGGAAGGCGAGTTCCGGCTGCCCGCGCAGCGCCAGGCCGCGTAGGCCCGTGGCGGTCGCCGAACCGCGGGAGACCCCAGACCAATAGCGGCGAACCACTGTCCGGCGACAAGCTGGAACCGCATCATTACGCTATGTCGCTTTCGGTCTCCCGTTCCGGTGTGCCGACACCGCCGGACAACGGGTGCGTCCCCCACCGTGCGTCTTCCCCTCCCCGTCCGGGAGGTGGCGGGTGAGCGAGTCCCGCGCGGCGACGGACCGGCTCCGTGCGGAGCTGGGAGAGCTCGGTGTGACCGGCGTCTACGAGGTCGGGAACGACGGCATCCTTTCGGTGTGGATAGGGCTGGTCATACGTTTCCGTGATGGTTTCTACCGTTGGCAGGAAGGGCCGGTGAAACGTCGCCATCTGGGCACGGATCCCAGTGGATGCGCCATTCGCGTGGCGCGTCGATACGCCGAATTACAGGCCGATGTCCCATCCTGGTGGGAGGACCTGGCCAAGATCTTGCGGGGGGACGCGGCTGAGGACTATCCATAACCCCGCGCTCGCCTGCCTGGGGGAAGCGTGCGGTTATGGGCCGTTCCACTCGCCTTGCTGCTGGGGGTCGGGGGATGTGCCGCGCCGGTCGCCCACCTGAGATCCGAGGGGGCGCGGGTCTCCGTCGCCCCCGCCGTCCCGGACGCTCCCGTGCCGTCCGCGGCCCGGCAGCCCCCGCCGATCGATCCCGCGGAACTGGCCGCGAAACTCGCCGCGATCCAGCCGCAGTGGCCCAGGAGCAGATACCCCGTCGCGCCCGCGGCGCGTCACATCAACTGCAGGCGGGTCAAGTGCGTGGCGCTGACCTATGACGACGGGCCCGGCGAATACACCGGGCAGCTGCTCGACATCCTCGCCCGGCACCACGCCAGGGCGACCTTCTTCGTGCTCGGCCAGAGGGTGGCGGAGGACGGCCCGCACACCCTCCGCCGGATGGTGACCGAAGGACACGAGATAGGCAACCACACCTGGAGTCACGCACAGCTCACCGCGCTGTCGGAGGCGGGGATCAGGGGAGAGCTGCGCCGCACTCAGCAGATCGTCCACTACGTGACCGGGCGCCGGATGACCCTCATGCGCCCGCCGTACGGATCCACCGGCGAACGGGTCGCCGCCGAGACCCGCCGGGAGGGGCTCGCCCAGATCCTGTGGGACGTCGACACCATGGACTGGCGGGACCGCGACAGTCTGATCGTCACGCAGCGCGCGACCACGGTCACGCCGGGGTCCGTCGTGCTCATGCACGACATCCACAGCACCACGGTCGAGGCCGCCGCCCAGGTGCTGGACCTGCTCGCCCTGCGGGGCTACACGTTCGTGACGCTCTCCGAGCTGTACGGCGGGCCGCTCGTCCCGGGCAGGGTGTACGCCGGGGAGGCGGGGCCCACCGGGAGGTGACGGATTATTGTCGGTCGCCGGTGGGAGCATGGGGGCCATGAGTTTCAGCGGTTTCCCCGACGAGGCATTCCTGTTCTACGAGGGCCTCGAGGCGGACAACTCCAAGACCTACTGGACCCGCCACAAGCAGGTCTATGACGAGGCGGTCAAGGCACCCATGGCCGCGCTGGGTGAGGAACTGTCCGCCGAGTTCGGCCGGGTGCACCTGTTCCGCCCGCATCGCGACGTCCGCTTCGCCAAGGACAAGTCGCCCTACAAGACCCACCAGGGCGCCTACGCCGCCACCGCCGAGGCCATCGGTTACTACGTCCAGCTCGACGCCACGGGACTGCACGCCGGGGCGGGCCTCTACTCGGCCCAGGGCGACCAGCTCGCCCGCTACCGCCAGGCGGTCGACGAGGAGCTCAGCGGTGTCCCGCTGGAGAAGGTCGTGGCCGGGCTCGCCGCGGCCGGCTACGAGATCGAGGGCGACCGGCTGAAGACCCGCCCCCGCGGCGTCCCGGAGGGCCACCCCCGCCTCGATCTGCTCCGCTACAGGTCCCTGCACGCCGGCCGCCGTTTCGACCCGGAGCCGTGGGTTCACACCCCCGAGGTCCTCGACCGCGTCCGCGCGGTCTGGCGCGACCTCACCCCGCTCGTCGAGTGGCTCACCGTCCACCTCCCGGCGGACTAGCCTCTTGCCGCGCCTCGGGTCCCCCGGCTCAAGGAGCCCGGCAGGTTCGCGCCGTGGCTTTTCACGATCGCCCGGCGATCACGCTCCGGCGCAGCCGTACCTCACCGGAAGATCCCCGTGTGGCCGAGCGAGTAGCGTCCAGGCTGGGGATAGACGGCCAGGCCGTGCGGGCCGGCGCCGACGTTGATCTTGCGGACGAGGTTGCCGTTGCCGGTGTCGAACACGTAGACCACCCCGTCATAGCGTCCGGACAGCCACAGGCGACTGCCGTCGGCGGAGACCCCGCCCATGTCAGGGGAGCCGCCGCCGGGGATGCGCCAGGTGTCGATCGGGCGGCGGAGCGCGAAGGAGACGACCGTGACCGATCCGGCACCGCGGTTGGACACGTACAGCACCTGCGAGTCGCGGCTGACGTAGAGTCCGTGAGCGCCCTGGCCGGTCTTGATGAAACCCGTGACACGGAGCTTCCCGGCATCGACCAGCCACACGCCGTGCTTGGCCATGTCGGCGACGTAGAAGGTGGTGCCGTCAGGGGAGAGCTTGACGTCCTGCGGCATGTTGGCGTTCAGCATGCGGCCGTGCCGCATGGAGTCGTGCCCCATCCTGTCGTGCTCCAGGATGTCGCGTTCCATACGGCTGTCCTGCGTGGTTCTGTACTGGATGCCTTTGCGCTGCGTGGTGCCGTCCGCCAGGTCGATGACGGCGCGGATCTTCCGGGCCTCTATGTCGATGGCCACCAGGTGACCGGAGAACTCGCAACTGGCCAGGAAGGTTTTCTCGTCGACGGTGAAGTCCGCGTGGTTGATCCCCCTGCAGGGCATGTGCATCGAGTGCTGGAGCCGCATCGTGTGCGGGTCGAGGAAATCGAGCCGGTTCTCCCGTTCGGCCATCACCAGGGCGTTGCGGCCGTCCGGGGTGAAGTACAGGTTGTAGGGGTCGTCGACGGACACCGGCTTGCCGGGCTTGCCGGTCATGGGGTCGATCGGGGTCAGGGAGTTGCCGTCGTTGTTGTTGACCCAGAGCGTCTTCAGATCCCACGACGGAACGACGTGCTGCGGCCGCCGGTCGACCTTGAAGGTGCGCAGCACCTGGTAGGTGCGCGGGTCGATCACGGTGACGGTGTCACTCTCGCTGTTGGGCACGTAGACCCGCTCGGGGAACCCCGCCACGGCGGGGCTGAGCATGCCGGGCCGGTCGTGGGCGTAGACGTCCATCGGTGTGGTCCGGGGAGCGGCGCCGGGAAGAGCAGAGCGGGCGGAGGCGTCGCCCGGTGCGGCCGATCCGTCGGCAGGGGCGCTCGTCATGCCACCGTACGGCCCCTCGCCGCCGGTCGCGGCGGCCCGGCCAGCCGGGAGCGAACCCGGCGCCGGCGCCGGGCCGCCCCCGCAGGCGGACAGGACGCATGCCGCCAACCCGATCAGGGGGACGAGCACGGCGTGCCGTCGCCGCCTACTTCTCAGCCGCTGCATGGCCCGCTCCTTCGATCCGACTCCGGCCCCGGCCGGCTACGGAAACGCTAGGAGCAGTCGGGTCAGCAAATGCTCAACCCATGGTTAGCATGGTGTTCGCCTTTCCCGCACCCCGTGAGCAGGCCGCCTTTCTCATGCCGAAACAGGACGGTCTCGGAGGAAAACGGGGGTTATGGTCAGATCGGCGCTTGAAGGTCGAATTCGGATGCCTTGACGCCGCCGATGAATGCTTTCCATTCGGTGGGGTTGAAGTAGAGGACGGGGCCGGAGGGGTCTTTGCTGTCACGGACGGCGTGGGTGGCGTCCCGCTTGTGATCCGGCCGCTGGGAGGCGCTTCCGAGCTCGGCCACCTCGACGCAGTCGCCGCCGTTGCTGCTGCTGAAACTCGATTTCCGCCACGTGAGATTGCTCAGGTCCATCGCTCCTCTGCCATTCTCTAGTTGAAGGCCGTTGACATGCTGAGCGGTAATGCCTCGACGCCGGCGGCCCCGAATAGCCGCACTGCTTCCGCGATCTCCGACAGGTCACTGGTGATGAGACCGTGAACGGCCATACCTGGATACGCTACCTCGGTAACCATTTCAAAGAGGCCGGAAACCGCATTTACCTCGGCTCGGCCTGGCCTGGGCGGATCTGCCCGTCGTGTGGCCGGACGCCGACGAGCCGGCACGCCTCCGGGAGATGGCGGAGCCGGACGGGCCGGGGCCGGAGACGGCGAAGGCGCCGGACCGTGACGGTCCGGCGCCTTCGCCGTACGGCTTCCCTGCGAAGAGACCCTGTACGGCTTCCCCGCGGGGAGGCCCTGTACGGCTTCCCCGCGGAAGGTCAGTTACCGCGCTTGGCCCGAGCGGTGGTGCGGGCACGGGTCGAGGCGTCCAGGACGACCTTGCGGATGCGCACGGTCTCCGGGGTGATCTCCACGCACTCGTCCTCGCGGATGAACTCCAGCGCCTGCTCCAGCGAGAGCTGGCGCGGCGGGATCAGGGTCTCCGTCACGTCCGCCGTGGAGGAGCGCATGTTGGTGAGCTTCTTCTCCTTGGTGATGTTCACGTCCATGTCGTCGGAGCGCGAGTTCTCACCGACGATCATGCCCTCGTAGACCTCGGTGGTCGGCGTGACGAACAGGATGCCGCGCTCCTGCAGGTTCGTCATCGCGAAGGCGGTGACCGGGCCGGAGCGGTCGGCCACCAGCGAGCCGTTGTTGCGGGTGCGCAGCTCGCCGAACCACGGCTCGTAGGCCTCGAAGACGTGGTGCACCAGGCCGGTGCCGCGGGTCTCGGTCAGGAACTCGGTCCGGAAGCCGATCAGGCCGCGGGCCGGGACCACGAACTCCATCCGGATCCAGCCGGTGCCGTGGTTGGTCATGTGCTCCATGCGGCCCTTGCGGACGGCCAGGAGCTGGGTGACGGCTCCGAGGTAGTCCTCCGGGCAGTCGACGGTCAGCCGCTCGACCGGCTCGTGCACCTTGCCGTCGATGGTCTTGGTGACGACCTGCGGCTTGCCGACGGTCAGCTCGTAGCCCTCGCGGCGCATCTGCTCGACCAGGATGGCCAGCGCCAGCTCGCCACGGCCCTGGACCTCCCAGGCGTCGGGACGGTCGGTCGGCAGGACGCGCAGCGACACGTTGCCGATGAGCTCCTTGTCGAGCCGGTCCTTGACCATGCGGGCGGTGACCTTGGAGCCCTTGACCCTGCCGACCAGCGGCGAGGTGTTGGTGCCGATGGTCATCGAGATGGCGGGCTCGTCCACCGTGATCAGCGGCAGCGGGCGCGGGTCCTCGGGGTCGGCCAGGGTCTCGCCGATCATGATGTCCGGGATTCCGGCGATCGCGATGATGTCGCCGGGGCCGGCCTGCTCGGCGGGCTTGCGCTCCAGGGCCTCGGTCATCAGCAGCTCGGTGATCTTCACCTTCTGGATGCTGCCGTCGGTGCGGCACCAGGCGACCTGCTGGCCCTTCTTGATGGTGCCCTGGTGGACGCGGCAGAGCGCGATCCGGCCCAGGTAGGACGAGGCGTCCAGGTTGGTGACGTGCGCCTGCAGGGGCGCGGTGGGGTCGTAGACCGGAGCCGGGATCGTCTCCTTGATGACCTGGAACAGCGGCTCCAGGTCCTCGGAGTCGGGCATGCCGGCGTCCTCGGGACGGTTCAGCGAGGCGCGACCGGCCTTGGCCGAGGCGTAGACGATCGGGAAGTCGATCTGCTCCTCGGTGGCGTCCAGGTCCATGAAGAGCTCGTAGACCTCGTCCACGACCTCCTTGATCCGGGCGTCGGGACGGTCCACCTTGTTGATGCACAGGATGACCGGCATCTTGGCGGCGAACGCCTTGCGCAGCACGAACCGGGTCTGCGGCAGCGGGCCCTCGGAGGCGTCCACCAGCAGTACGACGCCGTCCACCATCGACAGGCCGCGCTCGACCTCGCCGCCGAAGTCGGCGTGACCGGGGGTGTCGATGATGTTGAGGGTCATGTCACCGTGCTTGACGGCGGTGTTCTTCGCGAGAATGGTGATGCCCTTCTCGCGCTCGAGGTCGTTGGAGTCCATGACACGGTCGTCCACGTCCTGGTTGGCCCGGAAGGCTCCGGACTGCCAGAGCATGGCATCCACGAGAGTGGTCTTGCCGTGGTCGACGTGCGCGATGATCGCGATGTTCCGCAGGTCGTCGCGGCTGTTCAAAGGCATGATGGAGTCTCACTCTGTGATCGTGGAGGCTGGCCGCGGACGGTGCGGCCCTACCATTTTAGTTGATCCGCACAATCACTCTCACGTGTCCGCCTCACGAAGTACGTCGATTCACCTCCTGGACACCCTTTCGACGGGTGATTCCCGCCGGTTCCCCTGTAGGCGGAACTGCCGGTATTCGTCTCCGCGGGCCTCCGCACGGGTCGTGTGCGCCTCCTGAGATCTCCGAGGGCGTAGGGCCCGCCGTGAATGGTCAGCTCTCTGCATATTCCTGGCCATGCGCGCGGGCGCCGGAGTCCCTATCTTCGGAGCCATGCCGACATGGACCGAAGTGGTGCTGCGGGCCTCCGGGCACCGCGGTTGCCGACCCGCGGTCACGGATGTGCGGACCGGAGACGTCCTCACCTACGACATGCTCGCCAAGCAGGTGGGCCACGCGGCGGCGGCGCTGCGTGCCCGCGGCCTGGTGCCGGGCGAGCCCGTGATCGTCCATCTTCCGCCCGGCCACGACTACCCCCTCGCCGTGCACGCCGTCACCGCGGCCGGCGCGCTGGTGGTCCCGCTCGCGGCCGACATGGACCGCGACGCCTTCTACGAACGGCTGTCGTCCAGCCGCGCGCGCGTGATGATCACGGATGCGGCGCTGGCGGAACGGGCGGCGGCGGCCGTCGGAGACTCCCGCATCCGGCGGATCCTCACCTTCGCCGAGGTGGCGGAGACCGTCTGCTCCGACGGCGTGGACGACCCGGTCCCGCCGGGCCCGGACGCGCCCGCGCTCACCTTCGACGGCAGGCGCTCGCTCAGCCACGCCCACGTGGTCGCCGAGCTGGGACGGCTGGTCCCGGAGGCGATGATCAGGGAGCGCGACTTCGTGCTCGTCGGCACCTGCGAGCCGCGCGAGCAGGCCGCCGTCTTCGACCTGGCGCTGATGGGCGGGGCGCACGTCGTGGCCGCTCCGGGAGCGACCGCCGGCGAGTGCCGGAGGCTGATCGAGGAGTACGGCATCACCGTCGCCGCCGTGCCGCAGGGGATGGTCAGGGAGCCGGCCGAGAGCCAGTGGCTGCGCGTCCCCGTCTCGGTCTACGGACACACCATGGACCTCGTCATGCCCAGGCGCTGATCGGCGCCGCCCTCCGCCGCCGATCGGGACCGTCCTAAGCTCGGAGCATGTCTTCAGCGCCATCGTTCGCCGCGACGCTCATGACCGAGGACGGCGTCCGGATCGACGCCGCGCACACCCCGCCGCGCGGGCCGGACGAGCTGGGGATCGTGCTGGCGCACGGGTTCACCGGATCGCTGCGGGAGCGCCCCACGCGGCGGATCACCCATGTGCTCAGCGGGTTCGGCGGGGTGATCTCGTTCGACTTCCGGGGACACGGCCGGTCGGGGGGAGAGTCGACCGTGGGAGACCTGGAGATCCTGGATCTGGACGCGGCGGTGCGCCACGCGCGGGCGATCGGTTACCCCAGGGTCGCCGTCGTCGGGTTCTCGATGGGCGCGGCGGTGGCCGTACGGCATGCGGGGTGGCGCGGGCGGGACGGGGGCCCGGACGGGCGCGGTCTCCGGCCGGACGCGGTGGTCGCGGTCAGCGCGCCCGCGCGGTGGTACTACCGGGGGACCCGGCCGATGCGCCAGGTGCACTGGGCGATCGAGCGGCCGCTGGGGCGGTTGGCCGCGCGGGTGGGCAAGAGGACGCGGATCAGGAAGGGCGTTTGGGACCCGGTGCCGGCGGCGCCCCACGAGGCGGCGGCGCACATCTCGCCGACGCCGTTGCTGGTCGTGCACGGCGACGCGGACGGCTTCTTCCCGCTCGACCACGCCCACCAGATCTACGAGGCCGCCCGGGAGCCGAAGGAGCTGTGGATCGAGCCCGGATACGGCCACGCGGAGTCGGCGGCCACGCCGGGGCTGATCCGCCGGATCGGGGAATGGGCCGTCGCCAACTCCTGAACCCCCGAAGGTGTTTACTCCTAGTGGCGAGGCATGACAGAGGATGTGTCGACACGAGGGGTAGTGGGTATGCGGAGCATCTACGTGGCCGGTCTCGGGCGTGGTGACGGCAGGCAGATCGTCGAGCTCGGCCTGATGGAGCTGCTCACCCGTCACGTGGATCGGGTCGGGGTGTTCCGGCCGATCACGGGGGAGGGCGACGACCGCACGCTCGAACTGCTCAACGCCAGATACCGCCCGGCGGCCTCGGCGATCGGGGTCACGGCCGAGGACGCCGCGGAGATCTATGCGCGGCGGGGCAACGAAGAGCTCATCGCCCGGCTGGTCGCCCGGTTCCACACGTTGGAGCGGGAGTGCGACGCGCTGCTGGTGCTGGGCAGTTCCTTCGACACCGACGACCTCCCACGCGAGCTGGCCCTCAACGCCCGCCTCGCCGCCGAGTTCGGCGCGCCGGTCATCGTGGTGGTGGGGGCGCACGGCGAGCAGGCGGCCGAGATCGCGATGGAGATGCGCACCGGCTACCAGGTCTTCTCGGATCTGGGCAGCACGGTGCTGGCGGTGATCGCCAACCGGGTGCCGCAGGGAATGGTCGTCGAGCCCGGTCTGCCGGTGCCCTGCTACGTCATTCCCGAGCATCCCTCACTGTCGGCGCCGACCGTCGGCCAGGTGCTGCAGGCCGTGGACGCCAAGCAGATCCAGGGGGACGAGGACGGGCTCCGCAGGGACGTGCTCGGGTTCGTGTTCGGCGGGGCCACGCTCCCGGTGTTCCTGGAGCACCTGGTCGACGGCGCCCTGGTGATCACGCCGGGCGACCGGGCGGACCTGCTGCTGGCCGCGGTGGCGGCCGAGGCGGCGGGTACGGCGAGGCCGTCCGGAGTGGTGCTGACGCTGGGGCAGGAGCCCACGGAGGCCGTCAGGGCCCTCACCGCCCGCCTGGCGCCCGGCGTGCCGGTGCTGTCGGCCACCGCGGACAGCTTCACCGTGGCCACCACCCTGGGCGGTCTGGAGGGGCGGCTCACCGCCGACAACCCGCGCAAGATCGAGACGGCCATCGGCCACTTCGAGAGCCACGTGGACACCGCCGACCTGGCCGACCGGATCGAGCTGGCCCGCTCCGACCGGGTCACCCCGATGATGTTCGAGCACACCCTGCTGGAGCGGGCGCGGGCCGACCGGCGGCACATCGTGCTGCCGGAGGGCGAGGAGGACCGGATCCTCCGGGCCGCCGACATCCTCCTGCGGCGCGGCATCGTGGACCTCACCCTGCTGGGGCGGGAGGAGGTGATCCGGCGGCGGATCGGCGATCTCGGGCTCGACCTGTCCGGGGTGACCGTCGTCGACCCGCTGACCTCGCCGATGCGTGACTCCTACGCGGAGGAGTACGCCGCGCTCCGGGCGCACAAGGGGATGACCCTGGAGCGGGCCATGGACGTGGTCACCGACGTCAACTTCTTCGGCACGATGATGTTGCACCGGGGCGTCGTGGACGGCGTGGTCTCCGGCGCCGCGCACACCACCGCCGCCACGATCCTGCCCGCGTTCCAGATCATCAAGACGGTCCCGGGCACCTCGATCGTCTCCTCGGTGTTCTTCATGTGCCTGGCCGACCGGGTGCTCGTCTACGGCGACTGCGCGATCAACCCCGATCCGGACGCCGAGCAGCTCGCCGACATCGCCATCTCCTCGGCCCGTACGGCGGAGCGTTTCGGCATCGAACCGCGGATCGCGATGCTGTCGTACTCCACCGGCCACTCCGGCAGCGGCGTCGACGTGGACAAGGTCCGCGCGGCCACCGCACTGGTCATGGAGCGGGCGCCGGACCTGCTGGTCGAGGGCCCCATCCAGTACGACGCGGCGGTGGACGCCAGGGTCGCCGACGCCAAGCTGCCCGGCTCCCGGGTCGCGGGCCGGGCGACCGTGCTGATCTTCCCGGACCTGAACACCGGCAACAACACCTACAAGGCCGTGCAGCGTTCCGCGGGGGCCGTCGCGGTCGGGCCGGTGCTGCAGGGGCTCCGCGGACCGGTCAACGACCTGTCGCGGGGCGCGCTGGTCACCGACATCGTGAGCACCGTGGCCATCACCGCCGTCCAGGCGCAGGAGGCCGACCGATGAGCGGGCGGTCAGGGCCGTACGGCATGGCGGGGCGGCGTCCGGAGCGCCACCGGGAGGACGGGCCGGGCGGCCGGGGCCGTCCGGCGGGCCGGTGGGAGGGTACGGCGGGCCGCCGGGGACGTCCGGGGGGCCGTCAGGGACGCTCGGCGGGTCGGTGGGAGGATACGGTGGGCCGCCGGAAATGTTCGGCGGGCCGCCGGGGGGAACCGGCGAGCCGTCAGGACGGGGAGGCGTGTTGAGTCGCGTACTGGTGCTCAACAGCGGATCCTCTTCCGTGAAATATCAACTCCTGTCCGGTGGCGAACGGCTCGCGTCCGGGACGGTCGAGCGGATCGGCGAGGCCTCGTCTCCGGTCCCCGACCACGAGGCGGCCCTGAAGGTCGTCGCGGCCGAGCTCACCGCCAGGGGCCTCGGACTCGACTCCGCGGAGCTGACCGCGATCGGGCACCGGGTGGTGCACGGCGGCAAGACCTTCACCGAGCCCACGCTGATCACCGACGAGGTGATCAGGAAGATCGAGGAGCTCATCCCGCTCGCCCCCCTGCACAACCCCGCCAACCTGACGGGCATCGAGGGCGCCCGCCGGCTCCGTCCCGACCTGCCGCAGGTCGCGGTCTTCGACACCGCCTTCCACTCCACGATCTCCCCGGCCGCCGCGACCTACGCCATCGACCGCGAGGTGGCCGAGCGGCTGAGCATCCGCCGCTACGGCTTCCACGGCACCTCACACGCCTATGTCTCCCGCGAGGCCGCTCGCGCGGTCGGCAGGCCGCTGGGCAACGTGATCGTGCTGCATCTCGGCAACGGGGCGAGCGCCTCCGCGGTGTCGGCCGGGCGGTGCATGGACACCTCCATGGGCATGACCCCGCTGGAGGGCCTCGTCATGGGGACCCGGAGCGGGGATCTGGATCCGGCGATCGTGCTGTACCTGGGACGGACGGGAGGGATGTCCCTGGAGGAGATCGACGCGCTGCTCAACCGGCGCGGGGGGATGCTCGGCCTCTGCGGCGACAACGACATGCGCGCGGTGCAGGAGCGGCTGGCCGCCGGGGACCCGGACGCCGAGCTCGCCTTCTCGGTCTACTGCCATCGGCTGCGCAAGTACGTCGGCGCCTACTACGCGGTGCTCGGCACGGTGGACGTGATCGCCTTCACCGGGGGTGTGGGGGAGAACTCGTCGCTGGTCAGGGAGACCGCGCTGGCCGGTCTGGAGGCGCTCGGCATCGCCGTGGACCCGGTGCGCAACCGGCGCGGGGACCGGCTGATCTCGCCCGACGGCGCGGCCGTGAAGGTCGCGGTGATCCCGACGGACGAGGAGCTGGAGATCGCCCGCCAAACTCTTGAGGTTATTTCGCGAACCAATCGCGGATAAACGTCGTCTACCTACAGCGGATGGATGAAATCCGCCGGGAGAAGTCCACGGGACACGAACCGCCGCCTAGCGGTGGTCGTGGGACATACTTCCTGCAGTCGAGCGGTTGCCCAGCGTCGCGGGGGCGTGCTGGGCCGTCCGTCCGTTGTCGTGCTTGTACGGCTCCGCGGAGCCGTACAAGCACGTCTCGGGGTTCTGCGGCCCTTCTGCGGCCTTTCTGCGGCCCGAAGGTCCGCAAGAGGCGTCAGCCCAGGCGGGCGATCGACTTGTACTCCAGGTAGGCCGACAGGCCCTCGGGGCCGAGTTCGCGGCCGAGGCCGCTGCTCTTGAAGCCGCCGAACGGGGAGCTGGACTCGATCATGTAGAGGTTGACCCCGTAGGTGCCGGCGCGCACCTGGCGGGCGATGTCCATGCCGTGCTCGGTGTCGGCGGTCCACACCGTCCCGGCCAGGCCGTAGTCGTTGTCGTTGGCGATGCGGACCGCGTCGGCCTCGTCCTCGTAGGGGATCACCGCCAGGACCGGGCCGAAGATCTCCTCGCGGGCGATGCGCATCTCGTTGGTGGCCCCGGCGAAGACGGTCGGAGCGACGTACCAGCCTCGGTCGTAGGGGCGCTCCAGGCCGCCGACGACCGGCTTGGCGCCCTCGTCGATGCCGATCCTGATGTAGTCCTGGACCCGCTCCTGCTGCCGCTTGGCGACCAGCGGGCCGATGCCGGTGGCGGGGTCGGCGGGGTCGCCGACCGGCATGCCGCGGACCATCGAGGCGACCGCGTCCACGACCTCGTCGTAGCGGTTGCGCGAGGCCAGGATGCGTGTCTGGGCGACACAGGCCTGCCCGTTGTTCATCAGGGAGGCGATCGACAGGAAGCCCATCGCGGAGGGCAGGTCGCAGTCGTCCAGGATGATCGCGGCCGACTTGCCGCCGAGCTCCAGGGTGCACCGCTTGAGCTGCTCGCCGCAGATCGCGGCGATGCGGCGGCCGGCCGCGGTGGAGCCGGTGAAGGCGACCTTGTCCACGCCGGGGTGGGAGACCAGGTGCTCGCCGGCCTCGCGGCCGGCGGCGACGATGTTGACGACGCCGTCGGGGATGCCCGCCTCCTTGACCATCTCGGCCAGCAGGTAGGAGTCGAGCGGGGTCTCGGGGGCGGGCTTCACCACGACCGTGCAGCCCGCGACGAGGGCGGGGGCGAGCTTGATCATGATGACGAACTGCGGGACGTTCCACGGGACCACGGCGGCGACCACGCCGACCGGCTCGCGGCGGACGGTCACCGGGCCGAAGGTGCCCGGCCGCTCCTCCTCGACGGGGAAGGACGCGCCGAGCCCGGCGTAGTACTGCAGCATGCCGAGCGGCTGCGGAGCCTGCGCCATCTGCGAGAAGGTGATGGGGGAGCCCATCTCCAGCGTGATGATCTCGGCCATCTCGGACTGGCGGGCCGCGTAGATCTCGGCGAGCCTGCCGACCACGGCGGCGCGTTCCGCCATCGTCATCCGGGGCCAGGGGCCCTGGTCGAAGGCCTGGCGCGCGGCGGCCACCGCGCGGTCCATGTCGGCGGGGGTGCCGTCGGGGACGCGGCCGACGACCTCCTCGGTGTGGGGCGAGACGACGTCGATGGTCCCGGTGCCCGCGGGGGCCACCCAGTCGCCCCCGATGAACAGCGTGTCGTGCTGACGCATGATGTGTTGCCTCCTGGTGGGCGGGCCGGAGTCAATATCTGAGCTAGTGCTTGCTTGGATAGTGTCGTCCGCCGGGGAGGGCTTCACAAGGCCCCGCGCCGATGAGACCGAATCATGTTCTGTCGGTGATGGCAAGGGACCGTACTGTGCGAGGATTCCCCCGGTGGATCTCCCGTGACGGTGGTGCCGCGGCCCGGGCGGCGGCATTTGTTTAAAGCACCGCAGACTGGTAGATAGTTCGTCAATGGTGCGTGGTTTCCGCCGTTCCGGTGGCGGGCACCAAGATCGTCTTCTATAGTTTCGCTCCGTCCATGAGGGGGCTCTGGAGGTGAGCGAAGCGTGAGATCGACTCGCGCGGCCACGCTGGGCGCCGTGCTCGCCGCGCTGCTCCTGACCCCTGTCATGGCCGGCGCCGCCGTCCAGCACGCCGCCAGACCCGACCCCGAGGCCGAGCTCCGCAAGCTCACCCGCGAGGCGAGCCAGCTCAACAAGAACTACCGCGGCCAGGTGCAGAGCCTGGAGGAGACCCGGGTCCAGGCCAGCAAGGCCGCCGCCAACGCCAAGAGCCTGAAGAGGGCGCTGGCCACCGCGCAGGTCGACGTCGTCCGGTTCGCCCAGACCGCCTACATGGGCGGCACGCTGGACGGCGCCAACCTGCTGAGCTTCCAGGGCGACGCCGGCAGCGTCCTCAGCCAGGCCGCAACCATGTCCTACCTGGCCAGCCAGCGCGCCACCCAGCTCAACCGGCTCCAGGAGATGATCAAGAAAGCCAAGGTCGCGGAGAAGTCGGCGGAGGCGAAGGTCGTCAAGCTCAAGGACGACATCGCGGCTCTGAAGAAGGACAGGGTCCGGATCGAGGGACTCCTGGCCAAGTACGGCTTCCAGACCCCCTCCGGCAGCGGCGGCCTGACCGCCCGCACGGTGGCCATGCGCAACATGGTGTTGCAGGCCTTCCCGATGCCCTACAGCTACGGCTGCCTGCGCCCCGGCGATCCGGGCGACCACGGCAGCGGCCGGGCCTGCGACTTCATGATGAGCACCGGTGGCCGGGTCCCGACCGCCGAGGCCAAGGAGCGCGGCGACCGCCTCGCCCAGTGGGCCATCACCAACGGCCCCCGGCTCGGGGTCATGTACATCATCTGGCAGCAGAAGTACTACGACGTCCGGACCGGCGCCGGCTGGAAGATGATGTCCAACCGCGGCGGCAACACCGCCAACCACATCGACCACGTCCACATCTCGATGTTCTGAGCTGCCAGCTTCCTGACCTGCGGTGATCTCGTCGTAAGCCCTTCTCAGGGCACATCCAGGGCACTTCGGCCCATCGCCCACACGTCTTCGATGACCTGCCTCATGCGGTCCTCGCTGGAGGGCATCAGGTGCGTGTAGGTCCGCAAGGTGAAGCCGGGGTCGGCGTGTCCCAGGAAGTCGGCCACGGCCTTGATGGACACGCCCCGCTCCAGGAGCACCGAGGCGAAGTGATGGCGGAGCATGTGGAAGCCGTTCTCCCTGGTCGCCGAAATGCCGACCTTGGTCAGGGTGAGCTTCCAGACGAAGCGGTTGAACTCGGTGCGGTTGATCACACTGCGCAGCCTGGTCGTGAAGACCAGCTCCGCCGAGTGCGGCGGTCCATCCGCTGTGCGCCAGGGCAAGGTGACCTCGACCGGCGCGAAGGCCTCCTGATGATCCGAAAGGCGCAGGGCGAGACTCTCCGGGAGGGGGACGTCACGAACCTTTCCGCCTTTCGGCAGTGCGAAGAGCATGCGGCGATCGTTGGGTAACTTGACCTGCCGCCGGACATGGACGACTCCGGCCGCAAGGTCGATGTCGTCGACTGCCAGGCCAAATGCCTCACCCTGACGGAGCCCGAGCATCGCCGCCGCCTGCACCATGACCTCATAGCGTCGTGTGACGGCGCCGGCCACGGTCTTCACCTGTTCCACCGACCATGGCCTGATCTTCTTGGACTCCGCTTTCGGTGGCTTCACCGATCCCGCGTGGCAGGGATTCTTGGGAATGAGGTCGTCGTCCACCGCAGCGTTCAGGAGCGCGGAGAAGTGGGCGAAGACGGTCCGGACGTAGTTCGGCGCGAGCTTCACCTGAAGGCCGCGCAACCACGTCTGAAGGAGACTGGGGCGTAACTCCCGCAGCTCCTCCTTCCCGAGAGTGGGGTAGACGTGGAGCCGTAGGCGGATCTCCACCAACTCGTATGACGACCGGTCGAAGGTCTGTGCGGCGAGCCACTGATCCCCGTACTCCTTGACTGTGATCTTCCCCGCGTTCGGGTCGACGTAGGTTCCGCGGTTCAAGTCACTGGTGATCTGGGCGTCGAACGCTTCGGCGCGGCCTGCGGTCCGGGTCGGCTTGCCACCGGGCGGTAGCGGTCGGGGTCAGCTTCGGCCTAGCTGCCGGTAGATGGCGACGGCCTCCTGCTCCACGGGTGCCGCCTCGGCATGGCAGCGCAGCCTCTTCAGTGTGTTGCCGAGGTTGCTCAGCAATTGGGCGAGGTTGGGGCGGTAGCGGTCGGGGTCGGCCTCGGCCAGCTGCCGGTAGATGGCGACGGCCTCTTGCTCCACGGGCAGCTCCTCGGCGAAACGGTCCAGTCGATACAGCGTGTGACTGAAGTGGCCCAGAGATGCGGCGAGGTCGGGGCGGTAGCGGTCGGGGTCGGCCTCGGCCAACCGCCGGTAGATGGCGACCGCCTCCTGTCTCACCGATGCCACCTCCGCGAAACGGCCTAGCTGATACAGCGTGTGACCGAGGTTGCTCAG